>NZ_JBIRHH010000006.1:0-599755 GCF_044328425.1 Streptomyces sp. NPDC017943
GCCCGGTTACATTCCGAACCCGGAAGCTAAGCCTTACAGCGCCGATGGTACTGCAGGGGGGACCCTGTGGGAGAGTAGGACGCCGCCGAACAATTGTTGGGGAAACCCCCGCATCGAAAGATGCGGGGGTTTTCTGCGTTTAAGGCACTGCCCTC
The DNA here is from genome assembly GCF_044328425.1 of Streptomyces sp. NPDC017943. Taxonomy (NCBI): domain Bacteria; kingdom Bacillati; phylum Actinomycetota; class Actinomycetes; order Kitasatosporales; family Streptomycetaceae; genus Streptomyces; species Streptomyces sp. NPDC017943. The sequence continues at coordinate 156 of NZ_JBIRHH010000006.1, forward strand.
TCGTGCCTGTCGGGTCGAGTTGGCCGGATCAGGTGGTGGTCATGCGGCCGCGTCGACGAGGGCTTGGAGCAGGCGCTGGGGGTCTTCGGCGATGCGGTTGCAGACGTAGAGCCACCATTCCGTGCCGAAGACGATGTACTCCCGGGTGGGGTGGCCGCGCTCGGCCATCGCTTGGAGGCGGTCGGGCCCGAGGCCGAGGAGAGTCTCGAACTCCCAAGGAGTGGAATCGGCACCCTTCCTTTCGAGGTGCTGGTCAATGCGGTTGATCAGATCCCAGTCGTGGGTGGCGAAGGAGCACAGATGGCCCGAGTCGGCCAACTGTTGTGCGTACGCAAGGTAGGCGGCGGTCAGGGCCGGCGCCTCGCGCCGGTGGGCGATGGCCTCAGGTTCGAGGAAGGCGCCCTTGACCAGTCGGATGCGGCCGGGGCGGGAAAGCAGTTCCGGCAGGTCGTCTGCGGTGCGATACAGGCGTGTTTGGAGGGTGATGCCCACATGGTCGAACCGCTCGCACAGCTTTCGATGCAGGGCAAGAACCTCGTCGGTCCGGTCGGACCCTTCAGCCGAGATCACCATCTCCCGCCCGGTGTCGGCGGTGGCCTGGGCGATGCGGGAGGCGTTGGCAAGGGCGAGCTCCGCATCGACGGCGAGGCCGATGTGGGACAGGTCGAGGGAGATCGAGCACCCGGGTGGCAGCAGACGGGCCGCGGAGAGGAACGTGTCGGTCTCTTCCGTGGCTCGCTGCGGGTCGCGGCAGCTCTCGCCCATGTACTCCACGTTCACGCGGTGGCCGGCGGCCAGGACCTGCTGCGCCCGTTCCAGAGCGTCGGGCAGGGTTTCACCGGCGACGTACCGCCGGGCAACTTTGCGGGTCAGAGGGCCGAGGACCGGGTCGTCTGGGACGTGCCACTTCAGCTCCTCGTCGAGCGCAAGCCCGCGCAGGACTTGGGCAACCTGTGACGAGAGGGCGGCGTTGGTGGCGGGGGTCTGCGTGGTCATGCGCTGTGCCTAGCTGTCGGCGGGATGGATGAACGCCTGCGAGCCTTCCAGGCCGATACTCCGACCTGAGAGTGGCAGAAACGTCAGGTAGGCTGAAATTCCTGCCAGCGTCGTAAGAGGAGATCGGGAGCCTGTGCTTCACGATGTCGCCGTCCTGGCCCTCCCGGGTGCCCACGCGTTCGAGCTGGGCGTGTTCTGCGAGGTCTTCGGGATCGACCGCAGCGACGACGCGCTGCCCTCGTACGACTTCGCTCTTGTCTCGGCCACCGGCGACAGCGTGCCGACCCGCCACGGCTTCGAGGTGCGGGCCCGGCACGACTTGGAGCGGCTGGCCTCGGCGGACCTCATCTGCGTTCCGGCCTATGACCTCAACGTGCGCCAGCCGGACCACCTGACCGAGGAACTGCGGGCTGCTGTGAAGCGTGGCGCTCGGGTCCTGAGCATCTGCACCGGGGCCTTCCTCCTGGGCGAGGCCGGGCTGCTCGACGAACGACGCTGTACCACGCACTGGCGCTACTCCGACGAACTCGCCCGCCGCTACCCGCGTGCCCGGGTCGAGTCGGACGTGCTTTACGTCGACGAGGACCCGGTCATCACCGGCGCCGGCACCGCCGCCGGCGTCGACACCTGCCTCCACCTCATCCGCAAGGAGCACGGCAGCGCCGTCGCCAACGCAGTCGCCCGCCGCATGGTCACGCCCCCGCACCGGGACGGCGGCCAGCACCAGTACCGCCAACGCCCCCTCCCCCGGGAGGGGACCGGGTCCCTCGCCCCGGTCCTGGCCTGGGTGGAAGCCAACCTCGACCAGGATCTGACCGTCGACGCCATGGCCTACCGTGCCCACCTCTCCCCACGGACCTTCGCCCGACGCTTTCGGCAGGAGACCGGGACCACGCCGTTGCAGTGGCTGACCGGACAGAGGGTCCTGCTCGCGCAGCACCACCTGGAGACCACGGACGACCCGGTGACCGCTATCGCCCACCGCACGGGCTTCGGTACCGTCGACAACCTCCGCCACCACTTCGCCCGGCACCTCGGCACGACCCCCCAGGCGTACCGGCGGGCGTTCAGAGCCCTGCCCACCAGCCGACGATCCGCGCCCCTCGCAGTTTCACAAGGGCCGCGCAGTACTGACTGACCGCTGTTCGGTCCACCCCTATGACTCGGTGTCAGAGGCGGCCGGCGGATTTTAGGGACAAGTAGGCGTCTGCCAGGGCGGGGGGCAGGTCTTCGGGGGTGGCGTCCACGACGGTGACGCCGTGGCGGCGGAGTTGTTCTGCTGTGCGGAGGCGTTCCGTCTGGGCCTGGGCCGCTGCTGCCGCCTCGTACACGGCGTCGATGTCTCCGCGGGACTGGGACATCGTCGAGATGTGCGGGTCCGCCACGGAGGCCAGGAGGACCGTGTGCCGCTGGGTGAGCTGGCCCAGGACCGGCAGCAGGCCCTCCTCGATCGGGGTGGCGTCCAGGGTGGTGAGGAGGACGATCAGGGACCGGCGGGGGGAGGTGCGCAGGGCGGTGGCCGCCAGGCCTCGGGCGTCCGTCTCGACCAGTTCGGGCTCGAGTGTGGACATGGCGCTGACCAGCGCCGGGAGGAGGTCGCCTGCCGTGCGGCCCTGGACGAGGGCGCGGACCTTGCGGTCGTAGGCCAGGAGGTCGACGCGGTCCCCGGCGCGGGAGGCGAGCGCGGCGAGGAGCAGGGCCGCGTCCAGGGAGGCGTCGAGGCGCGGGGCGTCGCCGACGCGGCCGGCCGAGGTGCGGCCGGTGTCCAGGACCAGGAGGATGTGGCGGTCCCGTTCGGGGCGCCAGGTGCGGACGGCGACCGTGGTCTGGCGGGCTGTGGCGCGCCAGTCGATGGAGCGGGTGTCGTCGCCGGGCACGTACTCGCGCAGGCTGTCGAACTCCGTGCCCTCGCCGCGGGTGAGGACGCTGGTGCGGCCGTCGAGCTCGCGCAGTCGGGCGAGCTTCGAGGGCAGGTGCTTGCGGCTGGTGAACGGGGGCAGGACGCGGACCGTCCAGGGGGCCTTGTGGGTGCCCTGACGCGCGAAGAGGCCGAGCGGCCCGTAGGAGCGGATGGTGACGCGGTCGGCCCGGCGGTCGCCGCGGCGGGTGGGGCGTAGGCGGGTGGTGACCCGGCGGCGTTCGCCCGGGGGGATCGTGAGCCGGTGGCGGGAGGCGTCGGTCTCGGTGCCCTGGTGCCAGCTGCTCGGGGGCCAGGCGTCGCGGAGACGGGCCCGCAGCGGGCGGCGGGACGGGTTGGTGATCGTGAGGGTGACGTCCGCGGTGTCGCCCAGGCGCACGGAGGTGTCACCGGAGCGCGTGAGGCTCAGACGGCGTACGGGGGCGGCCAGGGCGTAGTCGCAGGCGTATGCGACGGCCAGGGGTGCGTTGACCGCGAGAACGCCCGTCCAGCTGGGCTCCCAGATCCCGACGGGGAGGGAGCCCAGGGCCGCGAGGAGGGCGGCGCGTCCGGTGAGCGCCATCAGCGGGGAACGGGGACGTGGGCGAGGATCGCGGTGACGACCGAGTCGGCCGTGACGCCTTCCATCTCGGCCTCGGGGCGCAGTTGTACGCGGTGGCGGAGGGTCGGCAGGGCGAGGGCCTTCACGTCGTCGGGGATGACGTAGTCGCGGCCGGTCAGCCAGGCCCAGGCGCGGGCGGTGGCCAGGAGGGCCGTGGCACCGCGGGGGGAGACGCCGAGGGTGAGGGACGGCGACTCGCGGGTGGCACGGCAGATGTCGACGACGTAGGCGGTGATCTCCGGGGAGACCGTCGTCTTGGCGACGGCTGCGCGGGCCGCTTCCAGGTCGGCCGGGCCGGCCACGGGGCGTACGCCGGCGGCTTGGAGGTCGCGGGGGTTGAAGCCCTCGGCGTGGCGGGTGAGGACGTCGATCTCGTCCTGGCGGGAGGGCAGCGGGATGGTGAGCTTGAGCAGGAAGCGGTCCAGCTGGGCCTCGGGCAGGGGGTAGGTGCCCTCGTACTCGACCGGGTTCTGCGTCGCCGCCACCAGGAACGGCTCGGGGAGGGGGCGGGGGGTTCCGTCGACGGTGACCTGGCGTTCCTCCATGGCTTCGAGGAGGGACGACTGGGTCTTGGGGGGCGTGCGGTTGATCTCGTCGGCGAGCAGGAGGTTGGTGAAGACCGGGCCGGGCTGGAAGGAGAACTCGGCGGTGCGGGCGTCGTAGACCAGGGAGCCGGTGATGTCGCTGGGCATGAGGTCGGGGGTGAACTGGACGCGCTTGGTGTCGAGTTCGAGGGCGGAGGCGAGGGCGCGGACCAGGAGGGTCTTGGCGACGCCGGGGACGCCTTCGAGGAGGACGTGGCCGCGGCAGAGCAGGGCGACGACGAGACCGGTCACGGCGGGGTCCTGGCCGACCACGGCCTTGGCGATCTCGGCGCGCAGGGCCTCCAGGGAGGCCCGGGCGTCGCCCGGCTTCCCGCTCTGCCCGGCGTTGTCAGTGGTCGGGTCCATCATGGACGGCGTACCTCTCTTTCGAGGGCGTCGAGTCGGTCGGCGAGTGCGATGAGTGCTGCGTCGTCGCTGGGCGGTGGTCCGAAGAGGAGGGTGTGCAGGTCCTGTCCGTCGCCGTGGAGGTGGGAGGACAGGGCGGGCAGCAGGGCCTCGGGCGTCTGCGCCTGGGTGACGGGGACGCCTACGAGGGGGGCGAGGCGGGTGCGGGTGGTGGAGCGGAGAGCGTCGGCGGCGCGGTCGCGGGCGTCGGCCTTGCGGTAGAGGCGGGCGCGGCCTTCGGCGGTCTCGGAGGCGCGGATCGCGACGGGCAGTTGTTCGGGTACGAGGGGGCCGAGTCGGCGTGCCCGCCACAGGGCGGCGAGGGCCGCGGCGATGAAGAGCTGAAGGGTGCCCCAGAGCCAGCCCGAGGGGAGCAGGTCGAAGAAGCCGCGTTCGTCGTCGTCGCCGGTGGCCGACGTGTCGGAGAGCGAGGGGAGGTACCAGACCAGATGGGGGCGCGAGCCGAGGAGTTGCAGGGCGAGCGAGGCGTTGCCCTGCTCGTCGAGGCGGTCGTTGAGCAGGATGTCGGGCGCGCCGAGGACGACGGTGTCGCCGTCGCCCTGGTCGGCGGGGAGGCGCAGCAGGGTGGCCAGGCGCTCGCTGGGGTAGCAGGCGTCGGCGCCGAGGTGGGTGGTGGTGTAGCGGATGCCGCCCGTTTCGGCGGTGCCGGCGCGGCGGGCGGCCGGCAGGGCGCAGTCGGGGGAGAGCGCCGAGTCGAGGCTGGTGGCGGGGTCGGCGGTGACACCGGGGGCGAGTCGTTCGACGGAGGCGCTGCCGGGGGCGACCAGGACGGTGCGGCCGCCGGAGTCCTCGAAGGAGCCGTGCAGCCGGGTCTGCTGACTGCGGGTCAGCAGGTCGGGGACGGCGACCAGGAGGGTGGTGTCCTCGCGGGTCGCGGCGGCCGCCTCGTCCAGGGTGGTGACGACGCGGGTGTCCACGCCCCGGTCGGCGAGGAGTTCGGCGACCGCGCGGCTGCCGCCGGGGTCGGCGGAGCGCGGGTCGAGTTCGCCGTGCCGGGCGTCGGAGCGGAGCAGGGCGATGACGACGGCCCCCGCGAGGAGCAGGACGAGGGCGAGCGCGATGCCGCGCGTGCGGGTCCAGACCTGGCGTGCGGTGGGCGAGGCCGAGGTGGCGGGGAGCGTGGCCTCGGTGGTCATTCGGCGGCTCCCCGGCGTGCGTCGGGCGCGGTGCCCGCGCCGCTCGTCGCGAGGTGGGGCTTGGTGTGCTCCAGGTCGCGGTCGAGTCCGGCGACGCGGCGGTACGCCTCTTCGGTCCCGGTGCGGCCGCCGTACGTGACGTCGTCGAAGTCGCGGGCGGCCGAGCGGAGTCGGTCGGTGTGGGCGGGCAGGGCCCGGCCGGCTTCGGCGGCTGCCTCGTCGGCGGTGCGGCCGGGGCGGACGTCGAGCAGGGCGCGTTCTTCGAGGGCGCGGACGAGGGCGCGGGTGCGTTCCTGGACGGCCTGGGTCCAGTGGCCCTGGGCGGCGTGTGCCTCGGCGGCGGCGCGGTGGTCGGCGGCGCTGCGGGGGCGGTCGTCGAACAGGGCGGCCGAGGCAGCGGGGTGGCGGCGCGGGGTGCCGAGCCGCCACCACAGGGCGGCCAGCACGGCGACGACGGCCAGGACGACGACGACCAGGCCGAGCGGGCCGCCTGGGGTGGCGGACGAGGCGGTGCGGAAGAGGTCGTCGACCCACTCCCAGAAGGCGTCGAGGGCGCGCTGGAAGAGGCTCGGGTCGTTCTCGTGGTACATCCGCTTGGACAGCTCGCGCCGGGCCGCCTCCCGCGCCGGGTCGCGCGGGATGGTGACCGGTGGATCGTCGGCGGAGCGGGCCGGCGACAGCGTGGAGATGTCGCCGGCCCGTTGCAGCGTCCGTATGGTGGCGCGGGGCAGCGCCGTGGTGAGAAGTTCCCCCGCCCGGCTCACCGCATCAGCTCCGCGGGGTGGCGCCGGGGGTGGAGCCGTAGCCCTGGACGCCGGCGGCGCGGGCCAGTTCGAGGTCGAGGGCCTCGCGGCGGATGCGCTGGTCGATGTAGAGGAGCACGGTGACACCGGCCGTGATCGGGAAGGTGATCATCGAGCCGATCACCGAGCCGATGCCGCTGACGATGAGGAACGTCCAGCCGAGGCCGCCCCCGCCGGATTCGAGCCAGCCCGTGATGCCGTCCCCGCTGAGTGCGCCGGCGAGGAAGGTGAACGGGATGACGATGATCGAGGCGACGACGTTCGCGATGATCGTGGCGAGCAGCTGGATGCCGAAGATGCGCCACCAGGTGCCCTGGACCAGCTTCGCGGAGCGGGCCATGGCCTTCTTGATGCCCTGCTTCTCCAGCATCAGGGCGGGCGAGGCCAGGGAGAAGCGGATCATCAGCCACAGGGCGACGATGGTGGCGCCGATGATGCCGAGGACGGCCAGGGCGATGCCCGCGCCGGTGCTGCCGGCGACCGAGACGAGGATGCCCGGCAGGGTGCCGACGAAGACGATGCCGGCGGTGATGAGCAGCAACAGGCAGATCAGGCCGAAGAGTTTGAGGACCTGGGGGCGCGCGTCGCGCCAGGCCTCGCCGATGCTCACGGACTTGCCGAGTACGGCGCGGCTGGTGACGGTGGTGAGCAGGGCGGTGGCGACGACGGTGCCGACCAGGGAGATCACGAAGATGACCGTCGAGTCGAGCATGGCGTCGCCCATGGCGCGGCTCAGCTCGTCGAGGGTGGCGCTCGGGTCGTTCAGGGCCTCGGTGCTGGAGTCGTCGAGGACCAGTCCCCGGAACAGCACGACGATGATCTCGGTCAGGACCGCGACGGTCAGCGAGATGCCCAGGACGGTCCGCCAGTAGGTGCGCATGGTGGAGACGGCACCGTCGAGGATCTCGCCCACGCCGAGCGGGCGGAGCGGGATGACACCGGGTTTGGCGGCGGGCGGCGGGCCGCCCCAGCCGCCTCCCCAGCCGCCGGGGTGTCCGTAGCCACCGTGGCCCGGGCCTGCGGGACCGTGGCCGCCGTAACCGCCGGGAGGCTGGGGGCCCCAGCCCGGGCCGGGCGGCGGGGGCGGAGGGGCCTGGCCGGGGCCGGAGGAGCCTCCGGGCGCGGACCACTGGGCCGGTGGCGGCTGTTCCTTCGACCACTGCTGGCCGGGGCCCTGCGGGGCCTGACCCTGCTGTCCAGGCTGGTCCGCGGGCTGCGCGGGCTGCGCGGGCTGCGCGGGCTGCGCGGGCTGTGCGGGCTGTGCGGGACCGGGGCGGTCGGCGGGATCGGCAGGGCCGGACGCATCCGGCTTCTGCCCCTCGGACGGGGCGGATCCGGGCGAGGCCCAGCCCGGAGTGTCGTTCATCGTCGCTCCTTCACGGTGCCCGTCCGCGGTCGCGGCGGCAGGTTGGCAGCCATCGTGCCATGGGGTGGTCTTGGAGTGACCGGCCGCGGTAGGGGCTGCGTACCTTCAATTGTCCGCGCGAAAGGGGGCAGACTGACGGCATGGCTGATCAGTACGCGCACAGCGGCGATGACAAGCGGCCGACCGAGATCCCGGCGATCCGCTGGGAAGAGCCACCGGAAGGGCCGGTTCTGGTCCTGCTCGACCAGACCAGGTTGCCGGCCGAGGAGGTCGAACTGGTCTGCACGGATGCGTCCGCCCTGGTGGAGGCGATCCGCTCGTTGTCCGTGCGCGGGGCACCGCTGCTCGGCATCGCGGGCGCGTACGGCGTCGCGCTCGCCGCCGTGCGGGGTTTCGACGTGGACGAGGCCGCGGAGGCCCTGGCGAGTGCCCGGCCGACGGCGGTGAACCTGGCCGTCGGGGTCCGGCGGGCCCGCGCGGCGCACGAGGCGGCGCTCGCCGAGGGCGGTGACCTCCGGCAGGCGGCCGCGGCGGCCCTGGCCGCGGCGCGGCAGCTGCACCGGGAGGACGCCCAGGCCAGTGAGCGGATGGCCGAGCACGGCCTGGCGCTCCTGGACGAGCTGCTGCCCGGTGGCGGACACCGGGTGCTCACCCACTGCAACACCGGTTCGCTGGTGTCGGGCGGTGAGGGGACGGCGTTCGCGGTGGCGCTCGCCGCGCACCGCCAGGGGCGGCTGCGGAGGCTCTGGGTGGACGAGACGCGTCCGCTGCTCCAGGGGGCGCGGCTCACGGCCTACGAGGCGGCTCGCAGCGGGATGGCGTACACGCTGCTCACCGACAACGCGGCGGGGTCGCTGTTCGCCGCCGGCGAGGTGGACGCGGTGCTGATCGGGGCGGACCGCATCACGGCGGACGGCTCGGTGGCGAACAAGGTGGGGAGTTATCCGCTGGCGGTGCTGGCGCGGTACCACCACGTGCCGTTGATCGTGGTGGCTCCGGTGACGACGGTGGACCTGGACACGCCGGACGGGGCGTCGATCGAGGTCGAGCAGCGGGCCGGGCACGAGGTGACGGAGGTGGTGGCGCCGCAGGTGCCGGTGGCCGGTGTGGAGGCGGGCGGCGGTATCCCGATCGCGCCGCTGGGCACGCAGGCGTACAACCCGGCGTTCGACGTGACGCCGCCCGAGCTGGTGACGGCGATCGTGACGGAGGAGGGCGTCGTCTCGCCGGTGACCGCGGAGGCGCTCGCCGAGGTGTGCGCGCGGTCGCCCAGGGCCGCGACGGGCTGAGCGGCGGCCCACCGAGAGGGCGGGGCGGACACACCCGGGGCGGGGCGGCCTGTGTGGCGTCTCGCCCCTTCGGTGTGTTCGGGGCCCGTGCCCGTCCTTGCCCGGGGGCTGGTGGTGGTGTGGTGCCCGTCCTTTGCCCGGGACTGGTGGCGGCGTGGTGATCGTTGCGCCGGGGTGCCGGGCGCGGGGGAGTCATGGGTTCCCGGCCGAGCCCCCCGGGGCTTCCCATCGCGGTCCGTAGGGCCGTCCTACCCCGTGCCCCTCTCCACGTAGGAGTCCTGCCCCGGGGCGGCCGCCGGGCGGGGTGCCGGCCGGGGCGGCGTCCCGGCCAGGGATCATGGGCGGGCGGGCCAGGGCAGACAGTGGCGCTTGCTGCGACTATGGTCACTGGCCGGTGACCTACCTCACCACTGCCTTCGCCACTGTTATGAGAATGGGATGATGTCGTTTATGAAGGGACGAGTCCTTGTCGTCGACGACGACAGCGCACTTGCCGAGATGCTCGGCATCGTGCTGCGTGGTGAAGGTTTCGAGCCGTCGTTCGTGGCCGACGGCGACAAGGCGCTGGCCGCCTTCCGCGAGTCCAAGCCCGATCTGGTGCTGCTCGATCTGATGCTTCCCGGCCGGGACGGCATCGAGGTGTGCCGCCTGATCAGGGCGGAGTCGGGTGTGCCGATCGTGATGCTCACGGCCAAGAGCGACACGGTCGATGTCGTCGTGGGCCTGGAGTCGGGCGCGGACGACTACATCGTGAAGCCGTTCAAGCCGAAGGAGCTGGTGGCCCGGATCCGGGCGCGGCTCAGGAGGTCCGAGGAGCCGGCTCCGGAGCAGCTCGCCATCGGTGACCTGGTCATCGACGTGGCCGGGCACTCCGTGAAGCGGGACGGGCAGTCGATCGCGCTCACGCCGCTGGAGTTCGACCTGCTGGTCGCGCTGGCGCGCAAGCCGTGGCAGGTGTTCACGCGCGAGGTGCTGCTGGAGCAGGTGTGGGGCTACCGGCACGCGGCGGACACGCGGCTGGTCAACGTGCACGTGCAGCGGCTGCGCTCCAAGGTCGAGAAGGACCCGGAGAAGCCGGAGATCGTGGTGACGGTCCGTGGTGTCGGGTACAAGGCAGGACCGAGCTGACATGTCCGGTGACAGTGCCGCTTCGGCGCCCGGCCGGTCCGGGGCCCGCCCGGGGCGGCCTGTCGGGCGGAGGAAGACCCGTTCGCGCTGGGCACGCCTCCTGGACGGCGGACTGCTCCAGGGCGGGGTGCAGGGCAGCCCGGTCATCCGCCTGTTCATGCGGTGGGTGCGCAGGCCGCTGCTGCCCGTCATGCGGCTGTGGCGGCGCAACATCCAGCTCAAGGTCGTCGTCACGACGCTGCTGATGTCGCTGGGCGTGGTCCTGCTGCTCGGTTTCGTCGTCATCGGCCAGGTGCGCAACGGCCTGCTGGACGCCAAGGTGAAGGCGTCCCAGAGCCAGGCGACCGGCGGGTTCGCGGTGGCCAAGCAGCGCGCCGACGAGCCCGCGAGCAGCACCGGCGACGACGTCCCGGCCGGTGACGGCCGCTCCGCGCAGAACGTCACCCAGTGGATGAGCGACCTCGTCTCGTCGCTGTCCAGCGGTGGCCAGGGCGCCTTCGACGTGGTGACGCTCCCCGCCTCCGACGCGGCCGGTGCGGACGGCCGCGGCCAGCGCGCCTCGGGCGAGGTGAACTGGAGCGAGAGCGTGCCCGCCGCCCTGCGCGAACGGGTCGGACGCGGCACCGCCGCCGCCCAGAGCTACACCCGCATCACGTACAACAACGAGACGAAGGACTCCCAGCCCGGCCTGGCCATCGGCAAGCAGGTCAACGACCCCAACGGCGACCCGTACCAGCTGTACTACCTCTTCCCGCTCACCCAGGAGGAGAAGTCCCTGAGCCTGGTGAAGGGCACGCTGGCGACGGCCGGGCTGTTCGTGGTCGTGCTGCTCGGGGCCATCGCCTGGCTCGTCGTGCGGCAGGTCGTCACGCCGGTCCGGATGGCCGCGGGGATCGCCGAAAGGCTGTCGGCCGGGCGGCTCCAGGAGCGGATGAAGGTCACCGGCGAGGACGACATCGCGCGGCTCGGTGAGGCCTTCAACAAGATGGCGCAGAACCTCCAGCTCAAGATCAGCCAGCTGGAGGACCTGTCGCGGATGCAGCGGCGGTTCGTGTCGGACGTGTCGCACGAGCTGCGGACGCCGCTGACGACCGTGCGGATGGCCGCGGACGTCATCCACGAGGCGCGCGAGGACTTCGACCCGGTGACCGCGCGGTCGGCGGAGCTCCTGGCCGACCAGCTGGACCGGTTCGAGTCGCTGCTCGCGGACCTGCTGGAGATCAGCCGGTTCGACGCGGGAGCGGCGGCACTGGAGGCGGAGCCGATCGACCTCAGGAACGTCGTCCGGCGGGTCGTCAGCGGGGCCGAGCCGCTCGCCGAGCGCAAGGGCACCCGGATACGGGTGCTGGGCGACCAGCAGCCCGTCGTCGCCGAGGCGGACGCGCGGCGCGTGGAGCGCGTGCTGCGCAACCTCGTGGTGAACGCCGTCGAGCACGGTGAGGGCAAGGACGTCGTCGTCCGGCTCGCCGCGGCCGGCGGTGCGGTCGCCGTCGCGGTGCGGGACTACGGGGTCGGGCTGAAGCCGGGGGAGGCGACCCGGGTGTTCAGCCGCTTCTGGCGGGCCGACCCGGCACGCGCGCGTACCACGGGCGGTACCGGCCTGGGGCTGTCCATCGCCCTGGAGGACGCGCGGCTGCACGGCGGCTGGCTCCAGGCGTGGGGTGAGCCGGGTGGCGGCTCGCAGTTCCGGCTGACACTGCCCAGGACGGCGGACGAGCCGCTGCGGGGATCGCCGATACCGCTGGAGCCGAAGGACTCGCGGCGCAACCGGGGGCTCGACGATGCCGGGCTGCCCTGCGGCGGCGGGGACGGCGAGAAGCGGGCCACCGTACCGGCGCAGCCGGCGGGCGGATCCGCGACGGGCGCGACCCGCGATCCGATACCGCCGCGTGCGGCCGCGGTGCCGCCCACGGCGGACCCGACGGCCCTGCCCGGCAACGGCTCGCGCGTGGTGCCCCGACCGGCCTCGGGCACCGGGCGTCCGGCCCAGGACCGGGACCCGGGCGCCGGGGGAGCCGCCGGGGGTGACCCGACCGGGGGCTCGACGGGCGCCGACCGGGACCCGGGCGCGAACGGATCGGGGACCGCGGACAGGGACGAGGCAGCCGCAGCCTCCGGCGGGGAGACCCGGCCGGCGGATGCGCACAGGCAGGGGGAGGCATCTCGTGGGCGCTGACCGCGAGGGGCGCGGCCGGCGCAGGCACGCGCGCGTGACGGCGTTCGCCACCGGGGGTGTCCTGGTGCTGGCGGGGTGTGCCTCGATGCCGGACAGCGGCGATCTGAGGGACGTGGAGTCCACGCCGCGCCAGGAGACCCAGGTGCGGGTGTTCGCCGTGCCGCCGGGCGAGGACGCCAGGCCCCAGGACATCGTGCAGGGCTTCCTCGAGGCGCTGACCAGTGACGATCCCGACTACAAGACGGCACGGCAGTACCTCACGGGCGACGCCGCGAAGACGTGGCGTCCCGAGGTGTCCACCACCGTGCTGACGGACGGGCCCGGTGCGAAGGCCGTGGGCGCGGACGGCCGGGAGGACACCGGCGAGATGTCGTACATGCTGACCGGCACCAAGGTGGCCACCGTGGACGCGCAGCAGTCCTACGCGCCGGCGACCGGGGCGTACGGCAGGACGGTGCACCTGACGCAGGACCGCAAGCGGCAGTGGCGGATCGACGCACTGCCGCAGGGGGTCGTCATGGGGCAGTCGGACTTTCAGCGCAACTACATGTCCGCCAGCAAGTACTACTTCGCCTCGAACACCGCCGAAGCGGCCGCGGACAGCCAGCCCACGGCCGTCGCCGACCCCGTGTACGTGCGCAGGCGCGTCGAGCCCGTGAAGCAGATGGTGAACTCCCTGCTCAACGGGCCGAACCGGTGGCTCGGGCCGGTGGTCCGCTCGAGTTTCCCGACGGGCACGGCACTGGCGAAGAACGCGGGCGCGCTGACTCCCGACGACCGCAACCGGCTGACCGTCCCCCTCAATGACAAGGCCGCGGGCGTCGGCACCAACCGGTGTGAGGAGATGGCGGCCCAGCTGCTGTTCACGCTGCGGAACTTCAGCCCCACCGTGGAATCGGTCGAGCTGCGGGCCGGCGGGGCGGAGCTGTGCACCCTCGCGCGGGAGGGAGCCGACGCGGCCGCCTTCCGCACCACGGCACGCCCCCCGAACTTCCTGTACTTCCTCGACGGCAAGCACCGGCTCGTCCGGACCTCGGTCGGCAACGGCACCGACACCGACCCGGCGCCCGGGGCGCTCGGCGACGGAGAGACGGCCCTGCGGTCGGCCGCGGTCTCACGCGACGAGCACAGGGCGGCCGGCGTCGGTCTCGACGGCAAGTCGCTGTACGTGGGGTCGCTGGTGTCGGGCGGGTCGCTGGGCGAGCCCGTGCTGCGCAGCGCGGGCCCGAGCGAGACGGACCGGCTGACGACGCCGAGCTGGGACGCCGACGACGGCCTGTGGATCGCCGACCGGGATCCGGACGACCCCCGGCTGCTCCTGCTGGAGGAGGGGAAGGGCGAGCCGGTCGAGGTGCGCACCCCGGAGCTGGACGGGCGGATCCAGTCCGTCCGGGTCGCCGCGGACGGGGTGCGGATCGCGCTGGTCGTGGACAAGGGCGGCAAGAAGACGCTGCTCATCGGGCTGATCGAGCGGGACGAGAGGGCCGACGGGCAGCCCGAGGTGCGGGTCGTCGAACTCCGCTCCCCGACGCCCGAGCTGGAGAAGGTGACCACCGTGTCGTGGGCCGGCGACAGCCGGCTCGTGGTGGTCGGCCGCGAGCACGGCGGCGTGGAGCAGATGCGGTACGTGCAGGTCGACGGTTCCACACCGGACGTGCCGGCGCCCGCGGCACTGTCGGGCGTCAAGGAGGTCACGGCCTCCGAGGACGACCAGTTGCCGCTGGTGGCGAACTCGGTGGACGGCATCGTGCGGCTGCCGTCGGGGGCGCAGTGGCAGAAGGTGACGGAGGGGACGGCGCCGGTTTATCCGGGGTGAGGCGGTTCCGCCTGCCCGATTGCCCGCCTGCCGGTCCGGCGGCCTGTGACTTCCCGGGGGCGGGTCCTTGCGGGGCGGCCCGCCGCGGCTGCTCGCCGCGGTTGCTCGCCGTGGCCGCTGCTCGCCGCCGCTGCCTGCCGTGGCTGCCCGCCGCTGGGTTGCCTGTCGTGGCTGCCCGCCGTCGGCTGCGGGCCGTGAGATGCGTGCCCTGGGCCGGGGGCCGGCCCGACCCGGGCTGTGTGCCTCACTCGTGTGAGTGACGGGCTTGTCGGTCCGCCCCGGCTTGTCCACAGGCCGTTTTCCACAGGGGTGGAAGGGTCGTGGCCCGGTCGGCAGAGTGGTGGCCGTGCGGGGGTGATGGCCATGGCGATGGCGATGCGGGACTGGTGGCGGGAGCTGTCGGAGCTGGTGCTGCCGGGGGAGTGCGGGGGCTGTGGGGCGCCCCGTGCGGTGCTGTGCGGGCCGTGCCGTGCGGTGCTCGGCCGGACGGGGGCGTGCCGGGTACGGCCGGACCCGGAGCCGCCCGGGCTGCCGGAGGTGCACGCGGCGGCACCGTACGAGGACGAGGTGAGGGCCGCGCTGCTGGCCCACAAGGAGCGGGGTGCGCTGGCGCTGGCCGGACCGCTCGGTGTGGCCTTGGCCGGGGCCGTGCGGGCGGGCTTGGGCGGCCTCTCGGACGGTGCGGCAGCCCGGCCTCTGCCGACGGCGGGAAGAGGCGTGGGCAGCGGGGCTCCGGTGCTGCTCGTGCCGGTGCCGTCCGGGCGGCGGGCGGTCCGGGCCCGGGGGCATGATCCGGCCCGGCGCATCGCCCTCGCGGCGGCGGGCGAACTGCGCAGGTGCCGGGTGGCGGCCCGGGTGCTCGCGGTGCTGCGACAGCGGCGGGCCGTCGCGGACCAGTCGGTGCTCAACTCCCGGCAGCGGACGGAGAATCTCGCCGGCGCGCTGGCGGTGGTCCCTGCGGGTGCCGGGCTGCTCTCCGGCGGGCGGGTCGTCCTCGTCGACGACCTGATGACCACGGGGGCGTCCCTCGCGGAGGCCGCTCGTGCCCTGCGCGCGGCCTCGCCCGGGCCGGCGGCGGGGCCGATTCCGAACGCCACGGGCAGCTCGTCCGTGTACGGGGGGAAGACCTGGGAAGGCAGAGAAGAACAGAACGTCGGATCAAGAGGGGAGAGGACGGGTCGACGGTCCGGGCGGCAGGAAAACGCGAGCGTGAACGGCGTCTGCCGGGGCGTCGATGTGGTGTGCGCGGCAGTGGTCGCGGCGCCACCGGACTCTTTCGAAATAAACCGGAACTGACTGAGATCTTGTGTCGTTGCAGGTAATGAGAAGACCTATTCACCTGAACGGAGGTACGCCGCAGTAGAGGGTGACGACATCCGTCCGGGCGAGATATGTTCGGTTGAGAGGGAAAGCCGCAGGCCACACCTCTTCGAATCCGAATGCCGTGCTGCGGGTTCTGTGTTCATCACCCGCACCGGTGGAGTGGAGATCTCGCTCATGGGGGAGGAGGTGGAAGTCACCGAGTCCGAGGTTCCGGGACTCACCGGAACCTGGTGCAAAAGGGAGACGCTTCGCAGAGAAGCGGAGCGATCCGGGAACGGAGTTCTGCGTGGACATCGTCGTCAAGGGCCGCAAGACCGAGGTGCCCGAGCGGTTCCGGAAGCACGTGGCCGAGAAGCTGAAGCTGGAGAAGATCCAGAAGCTCGATGGCAAGGTGATCAGCCTCGACGTCGAGGTGTCCAAGGAGCCCAACCCCAGGCAGGCCGACCGCTGCGACCGGGTGGAGATCACTCTCCGCTCCCGCGGTCCGGTGATCCGGGCGGAGGCAGCGGCGAGCGATCCGTACGCGGCGCTCGACCTGGCGGCGGAAAAGCTGGAGGCCCGGCTGCGCCGGCAGCACGACAAGCGCTTCTCGCGTCGTGGCGCGCGCCGGATCCCGGCCGCCGAGGTCGCCGACCACGTCCCGGGTGTGGCGACGCTCAACGGCAACGGCCTGGCGACCTCCGCCGACCAGGAGGAATCCGAGTCGGCCGTCCCGACGAAGAAGATCGGCTCGCTGGAAGTACAGGGTGACGGCCCCATCGTGGTCCGCGAGAAGACCCACGTCGCAGCACCCATGACCCTCGACCAGGCTCTCTACGAGATGGAGCTGGTCGGGCACGACTTCTACCTGTTCGTCGACTCCGAGACCAAGGAACCGAGTGTCGTCTACCGTCGGCACGCCTACGACTACGGCGTGATCCACCTCAGGACGGACACGATGGTCACCCAGTCGCACTCTCCCGAGGCGGGCGGTGCGCTCGGCGGCTGACCACGCCGGGTGACAGCGGAGCAGGTGCCCCTGGAGCGCGTGTGCGCCCCCAGGGGCACCCCTGTGCGACCACTTCGCGCCCCGCTCCGTCACCCCGGTGCCGCCCGGGCATGGAATCATGAGGGCCACGGCCCAACCGGTGGGTCGTTGCTCTGGGTTGGCGATGGCTCAGGACCACAGGCCACAGCCTCAGGGGGAGGAACGATGGCGGACAGCTTCGGACCGATGCGTGACGGTGATGCCGGCGGCGTCGTCGGCATGGGCCCGGACACGGGGACTCCACGCAAGGAACCGATCAGAGTCCTCGTGGTGGACGACCACGCGCTGTTCCGCCGGGGTCTGGAGATCGTGCTCGCGGCCGAGGAGGACATCCAGGTCGTCGGGGAGGCGGGTGACGGCGCCGAGGCCGTCGAGAAGGCCGCCGATCTGCTGCCGGACATCGTTCTGATGGACGTGCGGATGCCCAAGCGCGGGGGGATCGAGGCCTGCACCTCCATCAAGGAAGTGGCTCCCAGCGCGAAGATCATCATGCTGACGATCAGCGACGAGGAAGCCGACCTCTACGACGCCATCAAGGCGGGCGCGACCGGTTATCTCCTCAAGGAGATCTCCACGGACGAGGTGGCCACCGCCATTCGCGCGGTGGCCGACGGGCAGTCGCAGATCAGCCCGTCCATGGCGTCGAAACTGCTCACCGAGTTCAAGTCGATGATCCAGCGCACGGACGAGCGCCGGCTGGTGCCCGCGCCGCGTCTGACGGACCGTGAACTCGAAGTCCTCAAACTCGTCGCGACGGGTATGAACAACCGGGACATCGCCAAGGAGTTGTTCATCTCCGAGAACACCGTGAAGAACCATGTGCGCAACATCCTGGAGAAGCTGCAGCTGCACTCCAGGATGGAAGCGGTGGTGTACGCGATGCGCGAGAAGATCCTCGAGATCCGCTGACGCCGGACGGGCGCGGACTGACGGCCGTCGCGCAACGGCCGTCCCGCGACGGCGACGGCGGTTCCGCGATCACGCGGTCAGTCGGGCCAGCTCCGTCACGAGGGCGGCGCGCAGGTCCGGGGCGTCGACCCGCTCCACGCGGACGTCCGTGCAGTCCACCCAGGTCGCCGCCTCGGCCAGGGCCTGGGCGACGGCGGGAACCGCCTTGGGACCGTCGAGCGTGACCTGCTTCGCCACGAGCGTGCTGCCCGCGCGGGCCGGGTCCACGCGGCCGACCAGCCGGCCGCCCGCCAGGACCGGCATCGCGAAGTAGCCGTGGATCCGCTTCTGCCGGGGCACGTAGGCCTCCAGGCGGTGGGTGAAGCCGAAGATCCGCTCCGTGCGCGCCCGTTCCCAGATGAGGGAGTCGAAGGGGGACAGCAGGGTCGTGCGGTGACGGCCGCGCGGGGGAGACGCCAGCGCCGCCGGATCGGCCCAGGCCGGCTTCGACCAGCCCTCGACCGTGACCGGGACGAGCCCGGAGTCGGCGATCACCGCGTCGACCTGCTCGCCCTTGAGGCGGTGGTAGTCGGCGATGTCCGCCCGCGTGCCCACCCCCAGGGACCGGCCCGCCAGAGCCACCAGGCGGCGCAGGCACTCCGCGTCGTCCAGCTCGTCGTGCAGCAGCGGCTCCGGGATCGCGCGCTCGGCGAGGTCGTAGACGCGCTTCCAGCCGCGGCGCTCCACGCACACCACCTCGCCGTGCATCAGGGCGCGCTCCACGGCGACCTTCGAGCCCGACCAGTCCCACCAGTCGTTCGTCTTCTTGGCGCCGCCCAACTCCGTCGCCGTCAAGGGGCCTTCGGAGCGGAGCTGCTTGATGACCTGGTCGTAGGCGCCGTCCGGCAGCTGGTGGTTCCAGTGCGGCCGGTTGCGGTAGGCGCGGCGGCGGAACGCGAAGTGCGGCCACTCCTCGATGGGCAGGATGCAGGCGGCGTGCGACCAGTACTCGAAGGCGTGCGTGTCCCGCCAGAAGGCGTCCTCGACGGTCCTGCGGCCGACCGCGCCCAGCCGGGCGTAGGGGACCAGCTCGTGGGAGCGGGCCAGGACCGAGATGGTGTCGAGCTGTATCGCGCCCAGGTGGCGCAGGACGCCGCGGACACCGGCGCGGCGGTCGGGGGCGCCGAGGAAGCCCTGGGCGCGCAACGCGATTCTGCGGGCCTCGTCCGCCGAGAGGTCTGCGAGGGGGCGCGGGGTGGTCATGCTCCGCACGATAGGGGGTGGGACTGACAGTCCGCGGTGACCTGCGGAGAAACCGGCGGCCTCACGGCTGCGTCCGTTCCGCGGGCAGGTACGGGGCCGTGGACGGCAGACCCAGGTCGCAGGGGAGCAGGGAGCCCACCCAGGTGTCGCGGCGTACTCCCTTGTTGTTCGTGGCGGCGCGCAGCGTGCCCTCGATCGTGAAACCGGCGCGTTCCGCCACCGCGCGGGAGGCCCGGTTGCCCACCTCGGCGCGCCACTCGACGCGGTCGAGCGCGAGCTCCGTGAAGGCCCAGCGGCACACCGCGAGGGTGGCCTCGGTGATGTAGCCGCGGGAGCGGTGCCGCCGCGTTCCCCAGAAGCCGATCTCGGCCGTGCCGAGGCCGCGCATCGTGAGGCCGAGCATGCCCGCCAGCTCTCCGGAGCGCAGGAAGACGCCGAAGGTGAACATGGAACCGCCCGCCCAGCCGTCCGGGGCCATCTGCTCCGTGAAGCTGACGGCGTGTTCGCGCAGGTAGGGAGAGGGGATCGTGGTCCAGCGCCGGATGTCGGGGTCCTGGCAGGCCTCGTACACCGCGTCGGCGTCGGGAGGGCCGACCGTGCGCAGCAGGAGGCGGTCCGTGGAGAGGGTGACGGGGTCCATCGGCCGATTCTGCTCGGAGTGGGTCCGTGGGGGCCATCCCTTTGCCCGTGGTGACGTGTCGATCACGCTTCGTGCAAGTCCGCGGGGGGATGCGGCACCATCCGAGGGCCCCGGGCGTTGTCCTTGATGGAACACACGTGAATCAGATTGGAAGCAGCGGACGGTAGCCGTCACGGCAGGCCCTCCCGGCGCGGCGGGGTCCTCGCATACGATGGCCGTTGCTCAGTACGTCAAGTGGTAACCAACCGTCCCAGGCCCGACCGGCAAGGAGACCAACCCCCGTGTCCGTCCTCTCGAAGATCATGCGTGCAGGCGAAGGCAAGATCCTGCGCAAGCTGCACCGCATCGCGGACCAGGTCAACTCCATCGAAGAGGACTTCGTCGACCTCTCCGACGCCGAGCTGAGGGCCCTCACCGATGAGTACAAGCAGCGGTACGCCGACGGTGAGAGCCTGGACGACCTGCTGCCCGAGGCCTTCGCCACCGTCCGCGAGGCCGCCAAGCGCGTCCTCGGCCAGCGTCACTACGACGTGCAGATGATGGGCGGCGCGGCCCTGCACATGGGGTACGTGGCCGAGATGAAGACCGGTGAGGGCAAGACCCTCGTCGGCACGCTGCCGGCGTACCTGAACGCGCTGTCCGGCGAGGGCGTCCACATCATCACGGTCAACGACTACCTGGCCGAGCGCGACTCCGAGATGATGGGCCGCGTCCACCGCTTCCTGGGTCTGAGTGTCGGCTGCATCCTCGCCAACATGACGCCGGCCCAGCGCCGCGAGCAGTACGCCTGCGACATCACCTACGGCACGAACAACGAGTTCGGCTTCGACTACCTGCGCGACAACATGGCGTGGTCCCAGGACGAGCTCGTCCAGCGCGGCCACAACTTCGCCATCGTCGACGAGGTTGACTCCATCCTCATCGACGAGGCCCGGACGCCGCTGATCATCTCCGGCCCGGCCGACCAGGCCACGAAGTGGTACGGCGACTTCGCCAAGCTGGTCAAGCGCCTCAAGCGCGGCGAGGCCGGCCAGCCCCTCAAGGGCATCGAGGAGACCGGCGACTACGACGTCGACGAGAAGAAGCGCACGGTCGCCATCCACGAGTCCGGCGTCGCCAAGGTCGAGGACTGGCTGGGCATCGACAACCTCTACGAGTCGGTGAACACCCCGCTGGTCGGCTACTTGAACAACGCCATCAAGGCGAAGGAACTGTTCAAGAAGGACAAGGACTACGTCATCATCGACGACGAGGTCATGATCGTCGACGAGCACACCGGACGTATCCTCGCCGGCCGCCGCTACAACGAGGGCATGCACCAGGCGATCGAGGCGAAGGAAGGGGTGCCGATCAAGGACGAGAACCAGACGCTCGCCACGATCACGCTCCAGAACTTCTTCCGCCTCTACAAGCGCCACGACCACAGCGGCAAGGAGCAGCCGGGTCTGTGCGGCATGACCGGTACGGCCATGACGGAGGCCGCCGAGTTCCACCAGATCTACAAGCTCGGCGTGGTGCCGATCCCGACCAACCGGCCGATGGTCCGCAAGGACCAGTCGGACCTGATCTACCGGACCGAGGTCGCCAAGTTCGAGGCGGTCGTCGACGACATCGAGGAGAAGCACCGCAAGGGCCAGCCGATCCTCGTCGGCACCACCTCCGTCGAGAAGTCCGAGTACCTCTCGCAGCAGCTCAGCAAGCGCGGCATCCAGCACGAGGTGCTCAACGCCAAGCAGCACGACCGGGAGGCGACGATCGTCGCCCAGGCCGGCCGCAAGGGCGCGGTCACGGTGGCCACGAACATGGCCGGCCGCGGTACGGACATCAAGCTCGGCGGCAACCCCGAGGACCTCGCCGAGGCCGAGCTGCGCCAGCGCGGTCTGGACCCCGAGGAGCACATCGAGGAGTGGGCGCAGGCCCTGCCCGAGGCGCTCGAGCGGGCCGAGAAGGCCGTCAAGGCCGAGAAGGACGAGGTCGAGAAGCTCGGCGGCCTCTACGTGCTCGGCACCGAGCGGCACGAGTCGCGGCGCATCGACAACCAGCTGCGCGGTCGTTCCGGCCGTCAGGGCGACCCCGGCGAGTCCCGGTTCTACCTCTCCCTCGGTGACGACCTGATGCGGCTGTTCAAGGCGCAGATGGTCGAGCGCGTGATGTCGATGGCGAACGTCCCGGACGACGTGCCGATCGAGAACAAGATGGTCACGCGCGCGATCGCCTCCGCGCAGTCGCAGGTCGAGCAGCAGAACTTCGAGACCCGCAAGAACGTCCTGAAGTACGACGAGGTCCTCAACCGTCAGCGCGAGGTCATCTACGGCGAGCGGCGCCGCGTCCTGGAGGGCGAGGATCTGCACGAGCAGGTCCAGCACTTCATGGACGACACCATCGACGCCTACGTCCAGGCCGAGACCGCCGAGGGCTTCCCGGAGGACTGGGACCTGGACCGGCTGTGGGGCGCGTTCAAGCAGCTCTACCCGTGCAGCGTCACGGTGGAGGAGCTGGAGGAGGCGGCCGGCGACCGCGCCGGGCTGACGGCCGAGTTCATCGGCGACTCCATCAAGGACGACATCCACGAGCAGTACCAGGCGCGGGAGACGCAGCTCGGCTCCGAGATCATGCGCGAGCTGGAGCGCCGGGTCGTGCTGTCGGTCCTCGACCGCAAGTGGCGCGAGCACCTCTACGAGATGGACTACCTCCAGGAGGGCATCGGCCTGCGCGCGATGGCGCAGAAGGACCCGCTGGTGGAGTACCAGCGCGAGGGCTTCGACATGTTCACCGCGATGATGGAGGGCATCAAGGAGGAGTCCATCGGCTACCTGTTCAACCTGGAGGTCCAGGTCGAGCAGCAGGTCGAGGAGGTCCCGGTCGAGGACGCCAAGCCGGTGGCCGACCTGGAGAAGCAGGACGCGGTGCCGGCGCAGGCCGGTTCGCGGCCGGAGATCCGCGCCAAGGGGCTCGACGTCCCGCAGCGGCGCAACCTCCACTTCTCCGCGCCGACGGTCGACGGCGAGGGCGGCACGATCGAGGGCGACTTCACCGAGGACGGCGAGCCGGTGCGCTCCGCCGCCGACGGTCTCACCCGTGCGGAGCGGCGCAAGCAGGCGAAGGGCCGGGGCCGCCGCAAGAAGTGACCGACACGGCAGCGCCGTGACGGTCCGACGGGCCGGACACCCCTGGGTGTCCGGCCCGTCGCCATGCCCGGGCCGGAGCGGACCCAGGGGCCCGTCAGTCCGTGGCGGTGCGGGGCGGGCGGGGGCCGCCGAGTTCGACCGCCGTGCAGCGCCAGCGCAGGTCCTGGCCGAGTTCGAGGCGGAAGGCCATCGCGCGCAGCCGGTCGCCGGCGCCGATGCGGGCGAAGGCCTCGATGGCCCCCGGGCGGGGCTCGCAGTAGCCGATGTCCCGCACGACCGGCCGGGCGCCGCGGGTGCGCAGCGGGCCGCGCTCGGCCAGCCAGGCCAGTTCGTCGTAGGCGCGGCCACGGGTGTGGCGGAGCATCGAGTGGACGGGGCGGTGGCCGCTCAGCACGGCGAGGAGCAGGTCGGCGAAGCGGTCGGTGGGAAGCGGGTGGGGGACCGGCCGACGAGGCGTCCGGGACGGCACACGGGGTGTGGCGGGCAGCGGGACCGGGGTCTGGGTGGCTCCTCCCGGGGACGCCTCCGCGAAGGGCGTGTGCGTCCCCGTCGGAACGGGCGCGGTGCCCCGCTGCGCCCCGGCGACGGCACGCGAGGGGGTGCGGCGGGTGCCGGAGGGAGTGGGCGGGCGGGTGTCGCCGGGGCGCGTGTGCGGACGCTTGCCGCGCGCGGAGGCAGGGGGCCGGCCCCCGGCAGCGGTCGTCCGGGTGGCGCCGCCGCCGGGGCTGCGGGGCGGGGCGGTGCCGGCGGAGGTGCGGGGCTGCTGGTCGGTGCGGGCAGGGGGCGTGCGGATGGTGCCGCCGCCGGGGCTGCGGGGTGGGGTGGTGGTGTCGGAGGTGCGGGTTCGGAGGCCGGCTTCCCGGTTGCCCGGAGGGGGTGTGGCGGGTCCTGCGGTGGGTGGTGTGACGGCCGGGCGCCAGGCCCTGGTCATGACCTTGTACATGGGGGTCCCCGTTCGCGGGCCCGGTGGGTACCGGGGAGTAACTTCGTGGTCGGTGATCTTGTACGGGCTGTGCGAAGCCCACGGCAAGGCGACCGGTACACGTGTCGAGGACCCCGGCGGGTTCACTTATCCGGGTGGTGTCCGAGGTGTGGAGCCCGCCGCCATGGGGCCGACGGGGGTGAATCCCGGGAGCGGGGTGGACGCCGCCGGCGTCACGGGGCGGGACTCGAAAGGGGACACCGCGCACGTATCCTGAGGGCCGTCCAGGTCTCCCCGGCACCCGCGGCGGGTACCTGGCACCGAAGCCGGCCCGCACGGCCCGTCCAGGGCCGACCCGCCCCCCCGCAGACCCCACCACCGACCGACCCTCCGACCCCCACCAGGAAAGCGGCCAGCCATGCGTGTCTACGTGCCCCTGACCCTCCCCGCCCTCGCCGAGGCGCACACGACGGGCGAGCTGGGAGGCGGGCCGTTCGTCGCCTACGCCGTGACGCCCGCACTGCGCGAGTGGTACCTCTCCGACGACATCGAGGAGCTGGAGTACGCCGCGCTGAGCCGGGCCGCCCTGGCCTCGCTGCGCCTGCTGGCCGCCGACCCGCAGGCGCCGCGGCGCCGGGTCGTGGTCGCCGTGGACGTCGCCGACCGGGCCGCGACCACCCACCCCGGCCGGGGGCTCGACCCCGCGGCACTCGGCGAGGTGCGGGTCGCGGGGGCGGTCCCGCTGGCGAAGGCGGCGGCGGTGCACGTCGACGCGGCGGACGCGGAAGCGGGCGTGGCGGCGGCGGCCGACGCCCTGCCGGCGGCGGACGGCGGGGACGACGACGCCCAGTTCGTCGTGGACGGGGCGGAGGACCACGAGCTGCTCTGGTTCGCCACCCAGGAGATCCCGAACCTGGTGGGGCGCGGGGACTGAGCCGACCGGGCTCCCGTCCGCCGGGGGCGCTTCGCGGCCCGATCTCCTGTTTGTCAGTGGGGCCGGGTACGTTTTGGGCATGGGGACGAAGACGGGCGGGCACATCGTCTGGGACTGGAACGGCACGCTGTTCCACGACATCGACGCGATCATCGGGGCGACGAACGCGGCCTTCGCCGAGCTGGGGCTGGAGCCGCTGACGCTGGAGAAGTACCGGGAGCTGTACTGCGTCCCGGTGCCGAAGTTCTACGAGCGGCTGATGGGGCGGCTGCCGACCGATGCCGAGTGGCTGGTCATGGACGACATCTTCCACCGGTACTACGCGGAGCACCGGGTGGCGTGCGAGCTGACCGTGGGGGCGGTGGAGCTGCTGGCCGGATGGCGGTCGGCCGGGCGCAGCCAGTCGATCCTGAGCATGTATGTGCACGAGGAGCTCGTGCCGCTGGTGCGCGGATTCGGCATCGAGCCGCACTTCATACGGGTGGACGGCCGCACCGGGCCGTCCGGGGGCAGCAAGGCCGAGCACATGGTGCGCCACCTGAGGTCGCTCGGCGGCGTGGACCCCGAGCGCACGGTGGTGATCGGCGACGCCGCGGACGACGCGGTGGCCGCGCTGCACGTCGGGGCGAGAGCGGTGCTGTACACGGGGGGTTCGCACAGCCGGGCGAGTCTGGAATCCGTAGGGGTGCCTGTGGTGGACACCTTGGAGGAGGCCGTCGCCGAGGCGGAGCGGCTGGCGGCCTAGCGGAAGGCCCGGCACGGGCCGGCGGCCTGCGGGAAAGCGCCCCGACTGTGCAGAACGTCAAAGTTCACGGCCTGCTTTTGTACACATACGGCTCATGACGGGGGCCCTGTGGAGAGCGATAGCCTTGGTGGCGTGATCAGCGCGATAGCTCGCGGGGACATCGTCGTCCCTGCCCTGCGCCCGGAGAGCACGGACGACATCCGTGTCCGGGCGGCGGTCGCTGGTCTTTGCGGGCGGGACGGGGCGTCGAGGACGCCCGGGACGCCGAGCACCTCCCGGGTCCGGGCGTCGCACCGAGCGGCGTCACACCGGTGGAGCAGCTCAAGAATGGCTCAGACACCCCCGCTCATCTCATCTTGCGGCATACCGTCGGATCAGACCGGATACCCCGTGTCACGACGTGAGGTCGTAAGCGCAGAGGCCGTACTTCCTTCTACGTCACGCAACGGCGCGCGACAGGAGCCAGAGGACAATGCAGACCAAGCTGGACGAAGCCAAGGCCGAGTTGCTCGAGAGGGCCACCCGGGTAGCTGAGAACAGCCCGGTCGGGGGGCACCTACCGACCGGGTCGACGGGCGAGGAGACTCCAGACGCCCCGCACGCCCCGGACCGCGAGTCCCTGCTCACGTTCCTCCAGCGTTACTACCTGCACACGGCCCCGGAGGACCTCACCGACCGCGACCCGGTCGACGTCTTCGGCGCGGCCGTGTCGCACTACCGTCTGGCGGAGAACCGCCCCCAGGGCACGGCCAACGTGCGGGTGCACACGCCCACCGTCGAGGAGAACGGGTGGACCTGCAGCCACTCGGTCGTGGAGGTCGTCACCGACGACATGCCCTTCCTCGTCGACTCCGTCACCAACGAGCTGACCCGGCAGGGACGCGGGATCCACGTCGTCATCCACCCCCAGTTCGTGGTGCGGCGCGATGTCACCGGCAAGCTGATCGAGGTCCTGCCCACGCCCGCCACCGGCGCCTTCGACCTCCCGCACGACGCGCACGTCGAGTCCTGGATCCACGTCGAGATCGACCGCGAGACCGACCGCGCCGATCTGAAGCAGATCACCGCGGACCTGCTGCGCGTGCTGTCCGACGCCCGCGAGGCCGTCGAGGACTGGGGCAAGATGCGGGACGCGGCCATCCGGCTGGCGGAGGGGCTGCCGGACGAGCCCATCCCCGGCGACCTGCCCGGCCCGCAGGTGGAGGAGGCCCGCGAGCTGCTGCGCTGGCTGGCCGACGACCACTTCACGTTCCTCGGCTACCGCGAGTACCAGCTGCGCGACGACGACTCCCTGGCCGCCGTCCCCGGCACCGGGCTCGGCATACTGCGCGCGGACCCGCAGCACGCCGCCGAGGAGAGCCACCCGGTCAGCCCGTCCTTCGAGCGGCTGCCCGCCGACGCCCGGGCCAAGGCACGCGAGCACAAGCTGCTCGTGCTGACCAAGGCGAACAGCCGCTCGACCGTGCACCGGCCGTCGTACCTGGACTACATCGGCGTCAAGAAGTTCGACGCCGAGGGCAACGTCGTCGGTGAGCGCCGGTTCCTCGGACTGTTCTCCTCCGCGGCCTACACCGAGTCCGTGCGCCGCGTGCCGGTCATCCGGCGCAAGGTCGAGGAGGTCCTCAAGCAGGCCGGGTTCTCGCCCAACAGCCACGACGGGCGCGACCTGCTGCAGATCCTGGAGACCTACCCGCGCGACGAGCTGTTCCAGACGCCGGTCGACGAGCTGCGCGCCATCGTCACCTCCGTGCTGTACCTCCAGGAGCGCCGCCGGCTGCGGCTCTACCTGCGTCAGGACGAGTACGGGCGCTACTACTCCGCCCTCGTCTACCTCCCGCGCGACCGCTACACCACGGCCGTGCGCCTGCGGATCATCGAGATCCTTAAGGAGGAGCTCGGCGGCATCAGCGTCGACTTCACGGCGTGGAACACCGAGTCGATCCTGTCCCGGCTGCACTTCGTGGTACGGGTGCCGCAGGGCACCGAACTGCCGCAGCTGTCCGACTCCGACAAGGAGCGCATCGAGGCCCGGCTGATGGAGGCCGCCCGCTCCTGGGAGGACGCCTTCGCCGAGGCGCTCAACGCCGAGCTGGGCGAGGAGCACGCGGCCGAGGCCATGCGCCGCTACGCGCACGCCTTCCCCGAGGGCTACAAGGCCGACCACAACCCGCGTGCCGCGGTCGCCGACCTGGTCCACCTGGAGCAGCTGAACACCGAGGCGGGCGAGGACTTCGCGCTCAGCCTGTACGAGCCGGTGGGCGCCGCGCCCGAGGAGCGGCGCTTCAAGATCTACCGCACGGGCGACGCGATCTCCCTGTCGGCCGTGCTGCCGGTCCTCAACCGGCTCGGCGTCGAGGTCGTCGACGAGCGGCCCTACGAGCTGCGCTGCTCGGACCGCAGCGTCGCCTGGATCTACGACTTCGGCCTGCGCATGCCCCGCGCACAGAACGGCGGCGGGGACTACCTCGGGGACGACGCCCGCGAGCGGTTCCAGGACGCCTTCGCCGCCACCTGGACCGGCAAGGCCGAGAACGACGGCTTCAACGCGCTCGTGCTGAGCGCCGGGCTGACCTGGCGCCAGGCCGTGGTGCTGCGCGCGTACGCCAAGTACCTGCGCCAGGCCGCGTCGACGTTCAGCCAGGACTACATGGAGGACACCCTCCGCAACAACGTCCACACCACCCGGCTGCTCGTCTCCCTGTTCGAGGCGCGGATGTCGCCGGACCGGCAGCGGGCGGGCCACGAGATCGTGGACGCGCTGCTGGAGGAGGTCGACGCGGCGCTCGACCAGGTCGCGAGCCTCGACGAGGACCGGATCCTCAGGTCCTTCCTCACGGTCATCAAGGCGACCCTGCGGACCAACTTCTTCCAGGAGGCCGCGGGCGGGCACCCGCACGACTACGTCTCCATGAAGTTCGACCCGCAGGCCATCCCCGACCTGCCGGCGCCGCGCCCCGCGTTCGAGATCTGGGTGTACTCGCCGCGCGTGGAGGGCGTGCACCTGCGCTTCGGCAAGGTCGCCCGCGGTGGCCTGCGCTGGTCCGACCGGCGGGAGGACTTCCGCACGGAGATCCTCGGCCTGGTCAAGGCGCAGATGGTCAAGAACACGGTCATCGTGCCGGTCGGCGCCAAGGGCGGCTTCGTCGCCAAGCAGCTGCCCGACCCGAGCGTGGACCGCGACGCGTGGATGGCCGAGGGCATCGCCAGCTACAGGACGTTCATCTCGGCCCTGCTCGACATCACCGACAACATGGTGGCCGGCGACGTCGTCCCGCCCGCCGACGTCGTCCGGCACGACGAGGACGACACCTACCTCGTCGTCGCCGCCGACAAGGGCACCGCGACCTTCTCCGACATCGCCAACGAGGTCGCCGAGAAGTACAACTTCTGGCTCGGCGACGCCTTCGCCTCCGGCGGCTCCGCCGGCTACGACCACAAGGGCATGGGCATCACCGCCCGCGGCGCCTGGGAGTCCGTCAAGCGGCACTTCCGGGAGCTGGGCGTGGACACCCAGAGCCAGGACTTCACGGTCGTCGGCATCGGCGACATGTCCGGTGACGTGTTCGGCAACGGCATGCTGCTCTCCGAGCACATCCGGCTGGTGGCCGCCTTCGACCACCGGCACATCTTCATCGACCCCAGCCCGGACGCCGCCACCTCCTACGCCGAGCGCCGCCGCCTGTTCGAGCTGCCCCGCTCCAGCTGGGAGGACTACAACACCGAGCTGCTGTCGCCCGGCGGCGGCATCTTCCCGCGCACGGCCAAGGCGATCCCGGTCAACGCGCAGATCCGCGAGGCTCTCGGCATCGAGGCCAAGGTCACCAAGCTGACCCCGGCCGACCTGATGAAGGCGATCCTCCAGGCCCCGGTCGACCTGCTGTGGAACGGCGGCATCGGCACGTACGTCAAGTCCTCGACCGAGTCCAACGCCGACGTCGGGGACAAGGCCAACGACGCCATCCGCGTCGACGGCCAGGACCTGCGCGTCAAGGTCGTCGGCGAGGGCGGCAACCTGGGCCTGACCCAGCTCGGCCGGATCGAGTTCGCGCTGCAGGGCGGCCGGATCAACACCGACGCCATCGACAACAGCGCGGGCGTGGACACCTCCGACCACGAGGTGAACATCAAGATCCTGCTCAACGGCCTGGTCCGGGACGGCGACATGACCGTCAAGCAGCGCAACAAGCTGCTCGCCGAGATGACCGACGAGGTCGGCCGCCTGGTGCTGCGCAACAACTACGCGCAGAACACCGCGATCGCCAACGCCCTCGCCCAGTCCGGCGCCATGCTCCACGCCCAGCAGCGCTTCATGAAGCACCTGGTGCGCGAGGGGCACCTCGACCGGGCGCTGGAGTTCCTGCCCACCGACCGGCAGATCCGCGAGCGGCTCGCCCAGGGCCAGGGTCTGACGGGGCCGGAGACGGCCGTGCTGATGGCGTACACGAAGATCACGGTCGCCGAGGAGCTGCTGCACACCTCGCTGCCGGACGACCCGTACCTCAGCACGCTGCTGCACGCCTACTTCCCGACGAAGCTGCGCGAGCAGTTCCCCGAGCACCTGGTCGGCCACCCGCTGCGCCGTGAGATCACCACGACGGTCCTGGTGAACGACACGGTCAACACGGGCGGCACGACCTACCTGCACCGGCTGCGCGAGGAGACGGGCGCGTCGCTGGAGGAGATCGTGCGGGCGCAGACCGCGGCGCGGGCGATCTTCCGCCAGTACCCGGTGTGGGACGCGGTCGAGTCCCTCGACAACAAGGTCGAGGCCGAGGTCCAGACCCGCATCCGGCTGCACTCGCGGCGTCTGGTGGAGCGCGGCACCCGCTGGCTGCTCAACAACCGCCCGCAGCCGCTCCAGCTGGCCGACACGGTCGACTTCTTCGCGGACCGCGTCGAGCAGGTCTGGGGGCAGCTGCCGAAGCTGCTGCGCGGCGCCGACCTGGAGTGGTACCAGAAGATCTACGACGAGCTGTCCGGCGCGGGCGTGCCGGACGAGCTGGCCACGCGCGTGGCGGGCTTCTCCTCCGCCTTCCCGACGCTGGACATCGTCTCGGTCGCGGACCGCATGGGCCGGGAGCCGATGGACGTCGCCGAGGTCTACTACGACCTGGCCGACCGGCTGCGCATCACCCAGCTCATGGACCGCATCATCGAGCTGCCCCGCGCCGACCGCTGGCAGTCCATGGCCCGCGCGGCGATCCGCGAGGACCTGTACGCGGCGCACGCGGCGCTGACCGCCGACGTCCTGGCCGTCGGCGACGGCACCTCGACGCCGGAGCAGCGCTACAAGGCGTGGGAGCAGAAGAACGCGGCGATCCTCGGACGTGCCCGCAGCACGCTGGAGGAGATCCAGAGCTCCGACGCGTTCGACCTCGCCAACCTGTCGGTGGCGATGCGCACGATGAGGACGCTGCTGCGCACGCACTCCTAGCGCACACGGCGTGACGAAGCGCCCCGGGCCGCGACCGGCCCGGGGCGCTTCGTTCTCGCTGCGCCCGGGCGGTTCGAGTGGAGGACCGGCCGGATCCGGCCGAGGCTGGGTGCGTGACCGTGAACGCGTCCCCGGGGCGGGCCTCCGCTCCCGCCACGCCGGCCCCGCGCGCCGCGTCCGGACCGGCCGTCCTCGCCGTCCGGGCCGCCGCCGCCCTGGTGGTCGTGCTGCTGGTCCTGGTGATCCTCCGGCTGCCCTGGGCGGGCGACCTCGGCATGCACGCGGCGACGGTCCAGCGCCTGCGGCACAGCCTGGTCGCCCCGGGCGATCCGCTGGTCGACGCGGACGTGCCGAGCCCGTACTACTCGCCGTGGACGGTCGTCCTCGGCTGCCTGGCCCGGGTGAGCGGCCTGTCAGTCTTCGTGGTGCTGCGGCTGGCGGCGTTCACCGCGCTCGGGCTGCTGCTGACCGGGGTGTGGCGGTACGTGCGCACGCTGAGCGGCCGTCCCGCCGCACCCGCCCTGGCCCTGCTGAGCCTGCTGCTCCTGTGGGGCACGTCGGTGTTCACCTGGAGCGGCTTCCACGGGCTCGACTCGCTGGCGCTGACGGTGTCGTACCCGAGCGTGTTCACCCTGGGGCTGGCCTTCCACCTGTGGGCGTGGCTGGGGCGGGCGGTGCGCGGTGACGCGGGGACGGGGACGTGGCTCGGGCTCGGGGCGCTGGGGGCGGTGATCCTGCTGTGCCATCAGTTCATGGGCGTGGTGGCGTCGCTGGGGGCGATCGCCACGGTGGTGGCCGCCCGGCCCGGGCGCCGGGTGTGGCCGCGGCTCGGTGCGGGAGCCGTGACCGGGCTCGGGGTGCTGCTGGTGTGGCCGTACTACGACGTCCTCGCGCTGCTCGGGTCGGGCGGCGGGCTGGAGGCGGTGCACCGGCCGCTGTACGACGACCTGCCGGGGCGCTACTGGCTGGTGCTGCTCGGGGTGGTGGCGCTCGGGGCGCGGTGGCGGCGGGACCGGTGGGACGCGCTGGTGCTGTTCTTCGTCCTGGGGACGGCCGTCGTGGCGGCGGGCGGGCTGAGTGGGCACTACTCCTGGGGGCGGGCTCTGCCGGCGGTGCTGATCCCGGCTCAGCTCGCCGCGGCGCTGGAGGTGCTGGAGGCCGGGCGGCGCGCACTGCGGGCCGGGTGGGCGTGCGTGCTGGGCGCGGCGCTGGTGCTCGGCGCGTGGACGCAGGCCGGGGCGCTCGGCCATGTCGTCGACCCGCACGACCTGCCGGCCGCCGTCGCCGAGAAGTACCGGCGGCCCTGGGCGGGCTACCACTGGCTGACGCCGTGGGTGCGCTACGGGGACGTGGTGATGGCCCACCCGGGACGCCCGGCCCGGCAGATCCCGGCGTACGGGGCGTACACGGTCGCACCCGGGTACCCCGACGTCTTCCTGCCCGACGAGGCGGCGCGGGAGCGGGCGGTACGGCGCTGGTTCGCCCCGGGGACGCCCGGCGAGGAGCGCGCGCGGATCCTGCGCATGTACGGGGTGCGGTGGGTCGTGGCGGGGGCGGGCGCGGGGCAGCCCGGGCTGAGGGAGGTGACCCGGGGGCCGGAGGGGCAGGTCCTCTACCGGGTGCTGCGGTGAGCGGCACGGCCCCGGAGCGCGCGGGGCGTGCGGCTACTTCAGCGCGCTCGCGATCAGGCGCGCCGCCCGCTTCACCCGCGGCCGGGCCACCTTGCGCACGGCCGGCCCGATCAGCCTCGCCGTGACACCCGTCGGCTCCCAGCGCACCTGCAGGCGGCCCGGGCCGTGGCCCTCCGGCTCGACGGTCAGCACGTGGGAGGGCACGCGGGTCGTCAGCGTCGGGAAGTCGAGCGGGGCGAGGAGCAGGCCGGTGTTGGCCAGGCCCTGGTGGTGCAGGCGGAGCAGGGGATGGCGCACACCCGCGAAGCCCTGGAGGGGCAGGACGGCCGCCGCCAGGTCGAGGTGGACGTGCCCCTCGAAGACGCCGGGCCTGACGGGGGACAGCCGGAAGGGGACGCTGAGGCGTCGGCCGCCCGGGGCGATGAGCAGGGTCGCGCGCTGCGGCCCGACCGGCAGGCGCAGCGCCGGGTCGTAGGTGCGGACCGCCAGGTCGATCGAGGCGCCCGGGCCCCGGGTGATCTCCGTGATCTCGTGGCGGAACTGGGCGCCGGTGAACGGCCGGGTCTCCAGCTCCAGGTCGCCGAGGTCCAGTTCGCGGCGTGCCCACTCCGTCGCCGGCACCTCCTCGCCCCAGTAGGTGCGGCCCTCGGCGTCCGTCGCGATGTGCCGGGGGGCGACACCGTGGCCCAGGCCCCGGGACGCCAGCCGGGCGTCGGCCAGCCGTCCGTCCCGGATGAGCTGGACGACCACCCGCTCGGCGCGCGGAAGGCGCGCGTACGCGCCGGGGGCGAGCGTGTCGAGGTACGTCGTGACGAGACCGGCGAAGGACGCGAGCCAGTCGTCGTCCCGGTAGGGCAGGTCACCGGCGTACATGCGGAAGTCGTGCTTGAGGAACTTGTGGTCCTTGGCCTCCCGCAGCGACTCGTGCCCGCTCTCGGCCAGGAACGCGTCGATGAGGTGCTGGACGTGGATGCGGTCGCGGACGTTGGCGAGCTTGTGCCGCTGGTTGGATATCGAGGCCGCCTCCGACGCCGCGAAGGGCGCCACGTACCAGCGGTAGACCGGCTCCGGGACGACGGTGAAGCTCTTGGCCAGGCAGTACGCCTGCGCCGAGAACAGCTGGTCCTCGTAGTGGATGCCCTCGGGGAAGCGCAGGCCGTGCCGGTCGAGGAAGGCCCGGGCGTACATCTTGCTGGTCGACAGGTGCTCGAAGAACAGGCGCGGGTCGGACTCGATGCCGTCCAGGGTGCGCCGCTCGGCGACCAGATGGGGCATCCAGGTCGAGCGGCGGCCGCTGTCCACGCGGATCCGTTCCACCGCGCCCATGGCGAAGTCGATCTCGCGTTCGCGGTGCGCCGCGAGCAGCAGGGCGACGGCGTCGGGGGGCAGTTCGTCGTCGCTGTCCAGGAACATCACGTAGGGGGCGCGCGCGATGTCCAGGGCGCGGTTGCGGGGGGCGCTGCACCCTCCGCTGTTGCGCTCCAGGCGCAGGTAGCGGACCCGGGGGTCGCGGGCCTGGAGCTGTCGTGCCACGAACGGGGTGCCGTCGGTCGAGTGGTCGTCGCTGATGACGATCTCGACGTTCGCGTGGGTCTGCCGGCGCACCGAGTCGACGGCCCGGGTGAGGCGTTCGGCGTCGTTGTAGACGATGACCGTCACGGTGACGTCGGGGGTGCTCATGCGGTCGCCTCCTGCGGGCTCGGGGCCGGGGTGCGTTCCTCGACGGGCAGGACCGGGGGCAGGTCCCGCTCGTCCTGGCCGAGGAAGACCCGGCGCACGACGCGTTCGGCGGCGCGTCCGTCGTCGTACTCGCAGAACCGGCGGCGGAAGACGGCCCGGGTCTTCGCCGCGTTCTCGTCGTGCCAGGCGTCGCCGGCCAGGACGTCCGCCAGCTCGCGCTGGGTGCGCGCCACCGGGCCGGGCGCCTCGGCCATGAGGTCGAAGTAGACGCCGCGGGTGGTGCGGTAGGTCTCCCAGTCGTCGGCGTACACGACGATCGGCCGGTCGAGGTTGGCGTAGTCGAACATGATCGACGAGTAGTCCGTGACGAGGGCGTCCGCCGCCAGGCACAGGTCCTCGACCGGGTCGTAGGAGGAGACGTCGATGATGCGGCCCGTGCGGCGCAGGTTGGTCAGCGGGGAGGCGGCGCCGCCGTAGAAGTAGTGGCCGCGCACCAGCAGGACCGTGTCCTCGCCGAGGCGGTCCGCGAGGGCGGCGAGGTCCAGCCGGGGTGTCCAGCCGGCCTCGTAGTCGCGGTGGGTGGGCGCGTAGAGCACTGCCCGGCGGCCCGGGGTGATGCCCAGGCGGTCACGGACCGCGCGGATCTCGGCGGCGCCCGCGGTGTAGTACACGTCGTTGCGCGGATAGCCGTGGTCCAGGGAGACGTAGCGCGAGGGGTAGGCGCGCTCCCACATGCGGGTGGTGTGGCTGTTGGCGGAGAGGCTGTAGTCCCACTTGTCGATGCGCTCCAGCAGCGCCTTGAAGTCCAGGCCCTGGGCGGCGGCCGGGAACGCCATCTGATCCAGGCCCATGCGCTTCAGCGGGGTGCCGTGGTGGGTCTGGAGGTGGATCGCGTCCGGGCGCTTGACCACCGCGTTGGGGAAGTTGACGTTGTTGACCAGGTATCCGGCGCTCGCCAGCACCTCCCAGTAGCGGCGGGTGCCGGGCACGACGTGGTCGGTGCCGGGCGGGAGGAGGGCCGCGTTCTCGGCGGTCACCACCCACACCGGGTGGATCTGCGGGGCGAGTTCGGCGAGCTTGGCGGCGATCGCGGCGGGGTTGCAGGCCACGCCGCGGTTCCAGTAGGCCGCGAACACCGCCAGGCCGGGATCGACGGGGCGGCCGAGCGCCCGGCGGTACTGGTGGTTGCGGAGCCGGGCGCCGACCTGGCGCTTGCGGGTGCGCACGGCGGACCGGGCCGTGCGCCGGGTGCGGTTGACGGTCTGGAAGGCCCGGTACCTGGTGTACGCGTCCTCCTCCAGCAGGGAGCGGCGCACGCCCTCCAGGCCGCCCGGGCGGCGGTGGTTCTCGGGGCGGTGGCGCACGGCGGCCAGGGACGCGCGGTGGAAGAACTCCCGGGCGACCTCCTCCGCCATGCCGCCGCGGGCGAAGGTGCGCAGGCAGTCGCGGACCATGACGTCGTACAGGACGGTGTGCGCGGCGCGGCGGCCCCGGGTGAGGCCGAGGAGGGACTCGTAGCGGGCGACGAGGCCGTAGCGCTGTTCGGGTGTGACCGGGGGGAGGCTCGCCGGACGCAGTCTGCGGTCCTCGTAGGCGACGTGCGGCAGGCAGGCGACGCGGCCGGCCAGCAGCAGGGCGGCCAGGGCGGCGTACGGCTCGTCGTCGGTGGCGAACCGCTGCTCGTGCTCCCGGTAGAACTCCGCGCGCAGCACCCGGGTGCCGAGCAGCGGGGTCAGCCGCAGCAGGGGCGCGCAGTCGTCGAGGGCCACGTCGGCGCGGCCCGCCCGGGCCAGCAGCGGGCCGTCCGGGGAGGGCAGTCCGGAGGTGTGCCAGGTGCTGCGCAGATGGTCCAGGAGCAGGACGTCGACCTCGCCGGGGAGTTCGGCGACCCGCTCGGCGACGGTGCGCGGGGTGCCGGCGGGCAGGCCGTCCTTGGCGTGCACGAAGTGCAGCCAGCGTCCCGACGCCCGGGCCGCGCCGGCCGCCCGGGCCGCCGCGTCGCCGGTGCCGGCCGGCAGCGGCACCACCTGGATGTCCGGGGCGTGCCGCTCGGCCGTCTCCCGGGCCCAGTCGCCCACCGCGGCCACGATCAGCTCGGCGTCGGGCAGGGGGTGGGCGGCCAGCGAGTCGAGCAGCTCCGTCAGATGGCCCTGCACGTTCGGTCCGTGCACGACGACGCTGAGCTCGGCCATCACCGGACCCCCTTCTCACAGACACGCCGTACTCGGTCATGGTGTCATCAATGCGACAAAATGACCGAGCGGGTTGCGCCTCACGAGGGAACGGCGGCCCCGGCCCCGGGTCCGGCTGCCGGTTCGGGCCCGGGCTTGGGCTTGGCCTTGGGCCGGGGCTTGGCGGGCTTCTCCCCGGTGAACGCCTCGTACTCCTTGAGCACGTCCTCCGTGGGTCCGTCCATGCGCAGCTCGCCGCGCTCCAGCCACAGCACGCGGTCGCAGGTGTCGCGGATGGACTTGTTGTTGTGGCTGACCAGGAACACCGTGCCCGCGTGCCGGCGCAGCTCGCGGATGCGCTGCTCGGAGCGCTTCTGGAAGGACCGGTCGCCGGTGGCCAGCGCCTCGTCGATCAGCAGCACGTCGTGGTCCTTGGCGGCGGCGATGGAGAACCGCAGCCGGGCGGCCATGCCGGAGGAGTACGTCCGCATCGGCAGCGTGATGAAGTCGCCCTTGTCGTTGATGCCGGAGAAGTCGACGATCTCCTGGTAGCGCTCCCTGATCTGCTCGCGGGACATGCCCATGGCCAGCCCGCCGAGGTGCACGTTGCGCTCGCCCGTCAGGTCGTTCATCAGGGCCGCGTTGACGCCGAGCAGGGAGGGCTGGCCGTCGGTGTGGATGCGGCCGTTCTCCACCGGCAGCAGCCCGGCGATTGCCTTCAGCAGGGTCGACTTGCCCGAGCCGTTGGTGCCGATCAGGCCGATGGCCTCGCCCCGGTACGCGACGAAGGACACGTTCCGCACGGCGTGAACGCGGCGCACGCCCGAGGCCTTCTCGGTCTGCCTGCGGCGCACGATGCGGTTGAGGGCGGCGGTCGCGCTGCCGCGTCCGGCGCCGGTGCCGTTGACGCGGTAGACGATGTCGACGCCGTCGGCGACGACGGTGGGGATCTTCTCGCTCGGGTGCTCAGCCACGGCCGTACGTCTCCTCAGCCTTCCAGAAGTAGATGAAGCCACCGACGCCCGCGACCAGCGCCCAGCCCGCGGCGATCGCCCACACGTGGGCGGGCAGCCGGTCCGCGTGGAAGCTGTCGATCAGGGCGAAGCGCATCAGGTCGATGTAGACCGCGGCCGGGTTGGCCTCCAGCAGGACGGTCACCACCCGCGGCAGGCTGTCCTTGTCCGCCAGCTGGTCGATGCTCCACATGACGCCCGAGACGTACATCCAGGTGCGCAGCACGAACGGCATCAGCTGGGCGATGTCGGGGGTCTTGGCCCCCATCCGGGCCACGACCATGGAGACGCCCGCGTTGAACGTGAACTGAAGGAACAGCGCCGGCACCGCCAGCAGCCAGGACATGCCGACCGGCACGCCGAAGCAGAGCAGGATGACCACCAGGGCGGCCATCGAGAACAGCAGCTGCTGCAACTGCTGGAGGCAGAACGACAGCGGCAGCGCAGCGCGCGGGAAGTGCAGGGCCCGCACCAGACCGAGGTTGCCGGAGATGGCGCGGGTGCCCGCCATGATCGAGCTCTGCGTGAACGTCCACACGAACACGCCCGTGACCAGGAACGGGACGTAGTCCGGCACGCCGTGCTTGGTGCCGAGCAGGACGCCGAAGATGAAGTAGTAGACCGCCGCGTTGAGCAGCGGGGTCATCACCTGCCAGACCTGGCCGAGCTTCGCCTGGCTGTACTGGGCGGTGAGCTTGGCGGTGGCGAACGCGGTGATGAAGTGCCGGCGGGCCCACAGCTGCCGGACGTACGCGGGCAGGGAGGGGCGTGCGCCGCTGACCGCGAGGCCGTGCCGCGCGGCGAGCGCGGCGAGGTCGTCGTCGGCCGGGGCGGGGGCCGGCGCCGGGGGCGGGGTGTGGAGGACCTGGCTCACATCCGCTGCCTTCGTGTGGAGGGGGAGGGGACCTTCTTACCGGTCTCTTCCCGACGTCCTACGTCGGGACGGGACCGTTTCGTCGTGACGGGAGCGTACGTCCGGCCGACGTCGGAACGCAACCGTTTCGTCGTGACGCCCTATGCTGTCCGCATGACGACGAAGCCCGACGAGCCACAGCAGCCGCCGCGCCGCCGGGCCCCCGCGGGGGCCGCCGTCCTGCGCGAGGACGTGACGGAGGCGATCCGCTCCGCCGTGCACGAGGAACTCGCGGCCGTCGGCTACGCGCGGATGTCCATCGAGGGGATCGCCCGCCGGGCGGGCGTGGGCAAGACGGCGGTGTACCGCCGCTGGCGCTCCAAGCTGCACCTGGTGCTCGACATCGTCTCGGCGCTCGCGGTGCAGGGCCTGCCCGCGCCGGACACCGGCTCCCTGGAGGGCGATCTGCGGCTGCTGTACGAGGTGACGTCCCGGGCCCTGCGCCACCCGGTCGCCTCGCAGATCATCCCCGACCTCCAGGCCGAGGCCGCCCGCAACCCGGACATCGCCGAGGCGCTGCAGAAGGCCCTGCGCGAGGGCCAGGACGGGGTCGCCACCGGCATCGTCACGGCGGCGCAGCGCCGCGGCGAGCTGAGCGAGGGCCTCGACCGCGACCTGGCCCTCGACCTGATCTCGGGCCCCCTGTACTGGCGGTCGGTGGTGATCCGCGCCCCGAAGCCCCCGAAGGGGTACCTGGAGGCCCTGACCCGGGCGACGGCGGCGGCGCTGCGGGCGCTGTAGCCCGGGACACCCCCGCCCCACCGGGCCCGAGGGGCCGGCGGGCGAGGGCTCGGGCATGCCCGCCCGGCGGGCGGTCGCGGTCAGGGCCGTGCGGCCTCCGGGTGCAGCCGCACCCAGCCCTGCCACGCCGAGGTGACCATGTCCCGGACGTCGTGCCGGGCCTTCCAGCCCAGTTCGGCGGCCGCCCGGTCGGCGGAGGCGACGACGCGGGCGGGGTCGCCCGGGCGGCGGGGCGCGACCTCGGGCGGCAGGTCGTGGCCGGTCACCGCGTGGACGACGTCGATCATCTCGCGCACCGACACCCCCTCGCCGCGGCCGATGTTCAGCGTGAGGGAACCGCCGGGGGACGCGCGCAGGGCGCGGGCCGCGGCGACGTGGGCCTCGGCCAGGTCGACGACGTGGATGTAGTCGCGCACACAGGTGCCGTCGGGGGTGGGGTAGTCGTCACCGAAGACGCGCGGCGGCGCGTGCCGCGTGAGCCTCTCGAACACCATGGGCACGAGGTTGGACACGCCGACGTCCGCGAGGCCGGGGGCCGCCGCGCCCGCCACGTTGAAGTACCGCAGGCACGCGGTCGACAGCCCGGTCGCCCGGCCCGTGGCCCGCACCAGCCACTCCCCGGCGAGCTTCGTCTCGCCGTACGGCGACAGCGGCGCGCACGGCGTCTCCTCCGTGACCAGGTCCACGTCCGGCATGCCGTACACGGCCGCCGAGGAGGAGAAGACGAACGCCCCGGCCCCGGCCTCCGTCACCGCGTCGAGCAGGACGCGCAGGCCCTCGACGTTCTCCCGGTAGTAGCGCAGCGGCTGGGCGACCGACTCGCCCACCTGCTTCTTGGCCGCGAGGTGGACCACGCCGGTCACCTCGTGGTCCGCGAGGGCGCGGGCGACGCGCTCGCCGTCCAGCGTGGAGCCCACGACCAGCGGCACGCCGTCCGGCACGCGCTCGGCGATGCCCGTGGACAGGTCGTCGTAGACCACCGCCCGTTCCCCCGCCGCGGTCATCGCCCGTACGACGTGTGCGCCGATGTAGCCGGCGCCGCCGGTGATCAACCAGGTCATTGCGGCCGTCCCCTCGTCAGTTGGCCCGTGGCGGTGCTGTGCCGGTGCGTCGTCGTGGTCTCTCAGTGAAGCAGCCGGCGCACCCTTCCGCGGACGACCGAGAGCACCCCGCGGACGCCGGGCGCCACCCGCAGCGCCAGCGCACCGGAGTGGGTGGCGTAGGGCTGTACGAGTACCACGCCGCGCCGGGCGCTGGGGACGGCGCGGCGGCGCAGGAGTCCGGCGCCCGTGAGGGCGTGCGCCGTGACGTCCCGGGTCGCGCCGTCGCGGAAGCGGATGCGCAGGCGCAGGTCCCAGGTCCCGGCGCCGAACGCGGCGAGGGCGGACAGGTCGACGGCGGTCTCGGCCGTCCAGCCGCCGTCCCGGTCCGGCCCGGAGGGCTGCGGGCCGGGCACGAGGTCCGCCGTGCCGCCCGGGACGAGCAGGTCCCCGGCGTCCCGGTGCAGCCACTCCACCTCCGCGCTCAGCGGCCCCGCCTCGGCCACCCGCCCGTACAGCTCGTGCAGGCGCAGCCGCAGCCCGGTCCCGCGCGCCCGGGGCCGCAGCGCCGCGTCGACGGCCAGCGGCAGCGCGCGCACCGGCCGGTTCAGCAGCGGTTCGAGGGAGACCTGCGGCAGGTCGGCGGACCACACGGGCGTGCCGTCGGCGGCACGGGCGTACGGCGGGCGCAGCCGGGCCGGCCGGGCCGCGAGCTCCCGCAGCCGGGGCAGGTCGCGCGGCTCCGGGCCGGCCAGGACGACCCGCCCGGCCAGTGCGCCCGGGGCGGCCGGGTTGCGGGCCCAGTCGTCGGCGTCGTACCCGGCCAGGTGCTCCCGGGTGAGGTCCCACCACGCACGCCGGTACGCGGCGTCGCGCAGCCCCAGTTCCCGCAGGTACATCCGCAGGTCGTGGTCGAGGAACTTGGCGCGTGCCGCCCGCGCGAGCTCCTTCTGCCCCGCGCCCAGCAGGATCTCGTACGCCTGCCGGCACGCCTCCGTGCGGGCCCGCCAGTTGACGATCCCGGCCCGGTCCAGGGAGATCGACAGCCGCTCGGCGGACCGGCGCACGTGCCAGACGTAGACCCGGTCCGGGATCAGGGCGATGCGGGGGGCCGCGGCCAGCACGCGCGCGGTGAACACCACGTCCTCGTACGGGAAGCGGCCCTCGGGGAAGCGGATGCCGTGCTCGCGCAGGAAGGCGGTGCGGTAGAGCTTGTTGACGCAGAGCGTGTCGTGCACCAGCCGCGGCCGCCGGGCGGGGTGCGGCACGGCGGAGTGCAGGGCGTACAGGCGCGGCTGCCAGGGCACTTCGCGGCCCGAGGGCAGTTCCCGGCGGACGCACAGGCCGCTCGCCACCTCCGCGTGCGCACCGGTGGCCGCCTCCAGCAGCGCGTCCGCCGCGCCGGGCGGCAGCACGTCGTCGCTGTCCAGGAACATCACGTACGGCGAGGTCACCGCGTCGAGCCCGGTGTTGCGGGGGGTGCCGCAGCCGCCGCTGTTGACCCGGCGGCGGATGACCCGCAGCCGGGGTTCGGAGGCGGCGAGCCGCTCCAGCAGGCCGGCGCTGCCGTCCGTCGAGCAGTCGTCGACGGCCACCACCTCGCGCACGGCCCGGCCCTGGGCGAGCGCCGAGCGCACGGCGTCGGTCACATGGGCGGCGTCGTCGTAGCCGATGACGACGACGGCGATCTCGGCGAGCGGTGCGTCGGCAGTACTGCCGGTGTCCCTGTGGGCGTTCATCACGGCGGATCGTAAGCCGGGCGAATGACATGAAAGTGGTAACACACCATTGAACGCCTGCAAAGAGGAGGTAACGCCACAGAATCGGCGGGTGACGAGCGGACAGTCGACGGGGAGCGGCCGGTTCGGCGGGGGCGCGGCGGCCGTGGCGGTGCCCATGGCCGTGATGCTCGCGATGGGCTCGTGGGGCCTGGACCGCGGCGGCATGTGGGGCGACGAGAGCGTCACCTTCCAGGTCGCGCGGCGCACGGTGCCGCAGATCTGGCGGCTGCTGCACGACGTGGACGCCGTGCACGGCCTGTACTACCTGTGCATGCACGTGGTCCTGGCCGTCCACCCGGACGAGGTCGTCCTGCGCCTGCCGTCGGTGTGCGCGGCGACCGTCACGGCCGGACTGGTCGCGGCCCTCGGCGTGCGCCTGTCCGGACCGCGGCTCGGCCTCCTGGCCGGGCTGGTGTACGCCCTTACCCCGATGACCGGCCACTACGCCCAGGAGGGCCGCTCCTACGCGCTGGTCGCGGCCGGTGTGGCGGGGGCGACCCTGCTGCTGGTGCGGGCCGCGGACGGGCCGGGTGCCCGGGCCTGGTGGCCGTACGGCGTGGTCATGGGGGCGACGTGCGTGCTGCACGAGCTGGCGGTCCTGGCGCTGTGCGCGCACGCGGCGACGCTGGCCTGGCTGCGG
Source organism: Streptomyces sp. NPDC017943 (assembly GCF_044328425.1). Taxonomy (NCBI): domain Bacteria; kingdom Bacillati; phylum Actinomycetota; class Actinomycetes; order Kitasatosporales; family Streptomycetaceae; genus Streptomyces; species Streptomyces sp. NPDC017943. The sequence goes on from NZ_JBIRHH010000006.1 coordinate 42,309, forward strand.
GTGCCGCGGGGGGTGTGGCGCGGCTGGCGGCGGGCGGCCGGCGCGGTGGCGGTGCTCCTGCTGCCGCTGGTGTGGGTGTCGCAGGGGCAGTCCGGCCAGGTGGCGTGGCTGGTCGCGCCCGGCTGGGACCGGGTGGAGCGGCTCGCCCGGAACGTCGCCCCGGGGCCGGAGGGCGTGGTGTTCTGGGCCTCGCTGCTGCTGATGGCCCTGGGCCTGCGCGAACGGCGGACCGCGGCGGTCGCGCTACCGCTGCTGCTGGTGCCGCCCGGCCTGCTGATGACGGTCTCGCAGGTGCGCCCGCTCTACCACGACCGCTACGTGCTCTACGCGCTGGCCGGGGCGTCGCTGCTGGTGGCGGCCGGGGCCGTGCGGGTGGCCGGGGCGCTGGGGCGGGTGCGGTTCGACGGGCGGCGGGTGCGGCTCGGCCGCCGTCGGGTGCGCGCCGCGGTCGGGCTCTGCGGCGCCCTCGCGCTCACCGCCGGCTTCCTCGCCCAGCTCCCCGTGCACCGTCAGGACCGCACGGCCGCGCACCGCCCGGACAACCTCGCCGTGGTCTCCGCGCTCGCCGTCCGGCGGGTGCGTCCCGGCGACCCGGTGCTGTTCGTGCCGTCGGTGGGCCGGCTCGCGGCGCTGGCCTACCCGAAGGGCTTCCGGCGGGTGCGGGACATCGCGCTGGCGGAGTCGGCGCCCCGGTCGGGAACGCTGTGGGGCAGGGAGGCGACACCCGCCCGGCTGCGGCAGCGGCTGGCCGGGGTGGACCGCGTCTGGGTGGTGACCGAGCGGGACGCACCGGCCGCGCACCGGCCCCCGGCCGACCCGGTCGAGCGCACCAAGCTGGCCGTGCTCGCCGCGGAGTTCACCGTCCGCGAGGAGCACACCGAGGCCGAGGTGGTGCTGCGCCTGCACGTCCGGCGGCGGCCCGCCGAGGTGCCCGGTGTGCCGCCGGGCGCCGCTACGAGCGCTCGTCTGCCGGCGGGGCGGCCGGCGGCTGGGCGAGGGCGGCCGCGTCGAGCGCGGTGGTGAGCTCGTCCAGGGACGCGCGCAGGGCGCGGATCCCCTCGGCGTCGAAACCGGTCGAGGTGGCGATCCGGCGCGGCACCTGAAGCGCCCGCGCGCGCAGCGCGACGCCCTCGGCGGTCAGCCGCACCACCACCGACCGCTCGTCGCGGGCGCTGCGCTCGCGGACCACGAGGCCGGCCGCCTCCAGCCGCTTGAGCAGCGGCGACAGTGTGCCGGAGTCCAGCCGCAGGTGTTCGCCGAGCTTCTTCACGGGCAGCTCGTCGTGCTCCCACAGGACCAGCATCACCAGGTACTGCGGGTAGGTGAGCCCGAGGTCCTTGAGGATCACGCGGTAGACGCCGTTGAAGGCGCGCGAGGCCGCGTGCAGGGAGAAGCAGATCTGCTGGTCCAGGCGGAGCCAGTCGTCGTCCGGCGTGTTCATGCTTCCAGGGTAGCTCGGGCCCACCATTCAATTGCGCACAACTTAATTGTGTGCTCTAATTCTGGGTGTCGGGCGGCCCGGACGGGCCACCGAACGACGACCGAGAGGGAAGGTTCTTCCATGGACGCGCTCTACACCGCTGCCGCCACCGCCACCCACGGCCGCGACGGCCGGGCCGTCAGCTCCGACGGCGTGCTCGACCTCGCCCTGGGCGTGCCCCAGTCGATGGGCGGCAACGGCCAGGGCACCAACCCCGAGCAGCTCTTCGCCGCCGGTTACGCCGCCTGCTTCGGCAGCGCCCTCGGCCTCGTCGGGCGCCAGGCCAAGGTCGACGTCAGCGACGCCGCCGTGACCGCCGAGGTCTCGATCGGCAAGCAGGGCGAGGGCTTCGGCCTCGCCGTCACCCTGCGCATCGAGCTCCCCGAGAGCGTGGACGAGGTCACCGGCCGCAAGCTGGTCGACCAGGCCCACCAGGTCTGCCCCTACTCCAACGCCACCCGCGGCAACATCGACGTCGACCTCGTCATCGAGTAGTCACCGGCGCCTCACCTCCCCCCGACCCGCGCCAGTACCTCCCCCGTCCGTCCGCTCCACGCCACCACCACCGCCTCCTCGGGCACCGGGTGCCAGCGCGTCAGCAGCAGCCAGCGCACGTGGTAGCGGCGGACGACGGCCGACCGCTCGGCGCGGGTCGAGCCGTGCGCCAGGTAGGCGCGCACATCGGTCGCCCGGCGCCGCCGCTCCCGCTCGTCCAGGGCCGGGTCCGGCCAGATCGGGGCGGCGAGGTTCGGCCCGTACCCGGCGATGGCGTGACTGGCGAAGTACCCGTCGGTGATCACCACCTCGCCGGGGCCGATGTACCGGGCCGCCCAGTCGTACGACGGCCAGCGCGTCGGCTGGGTGAACCCCACCGGGTCCACCGAGCGCGGCACGACCGCCCCGGCGTGCACGGTCAGGAACCCCGCGCACGCCCCGGCCACCGCCGCCCCGCCCAGCACCTTCCGGGCCCGCCGCCACGGCCGGGGCGCCGCCAGCTCCACCGCCAGGGCGAACTGCGGCGGCACCAGCACGGCCCACAGCACCCGGGCGTACGTGTAGTGCCCGCCGACCCAGCCGTAGGCGAGCAGCAGGCACTCCAGGGCGAACAGCACCACCAGCGGGTCACGCCGCGACCTGCGCGCCCGCGCCCACAGCGCGGGCAGCCCGATCAGCGCCAGCCAGGAGTTGGCGAACAGCCTCTCGTACAGCTGCCGGTGCATGGCGTCCATGCCGCTGTCGCCCACCAGCGACAGCACGTCGTAGTACGGCCAGGCCACGGCCACCCCCGCGCAGACCAGCCCGGTGAGCGCCCAGCGGGCCAGGACCGGCGCGCGCCGGCCCCGCTGCCGGGACAGCACGAGCGCCACCCCGCCCGTCAGCGCGGACGCCGCCGTGACGGGGTGGGTGAGCAGGATCAGCGCGTACAGGACGCCGATCCCGGCGTATCCCCACCAGCCGCCCAGCCCGCTCGGCCCGACGAACCGCACCGCCGGGGCGTCGTCCCCCGCGCGTGCCGCGGTCCAGGCCCAGGCCCAGAAGGTCAGGCCGATCGCGAGCGCGGACGGATACCCCAGGTTGGTCGTCATCGGCATCAGCCCGAGGTAGCCGCTCCACAGGATCCGGGCGGTGCCCCACAGCAGCGTCATGGACAGCAGCGCCCACACCGGCGCCCACCGCCGGGCGGTGAGGGTCCTGACGAACCGGCCGAGCCCGGTCAGCAGCACCACCAGGTGCACCGGCCCGGCCAGCTTCACGACCTCCCAGCCGGTCAGCCCCGTCAGCCGGGCGACCACGCCCTGCGCGACCGCGTACGGCCCGTAGTACGGGCTGCCCGCGCCCGGCAGGTCCGCCATGGTGTGGGCCGGGTGCAGCAGGTCGGCCTTGAGGCGCTCGACGACCGCCGCGTGCTGCCCGGCGTCGCAGCACAGCGGCACCCGCCAGTACGCCAGCGTCATCACCAGCCAGAACAGCGCGCCGTAGAACTGGTACGGGGTGAGCCGCCGCATCCGGCCGCCGCGCAGCGCACTAGCGCCGCGCACGGTCCGGCGGACGAGGACCGGGGCGCTCACCGGACGGCCGGCAGGGGCTGGGGGGTCACAGGCATGCGCCGATCGTTCCCGCCCCTACGCCTGCCCTGACCCCGGATCACTTCATCGGGTGAGGCGGCTTGGCCCACCTGCCCGCTGTCCGTCGCACAGCGCCCGCTCGGCGGCCGCCGGCCAGCGCGCGAACCGGAACCGGGTCCGCTCGAACGCCCCGGTGAGGTTGTCCCAGAACCGCTGCGCGGTCAGCGGCGCCCGCACCGACTCCCTCAGCTCGGCCAGCTCCCCGCAGCCCAGCGCGGCCCGGGCCGCCCCGACCGTCTCCCGCGAGACCCCGGCCCGCAGCAGGTCGCGCCGCGGCGGGTCGGCGAGGGCCCACTCCGCGAACACCCAGTGGTTGCGCAGGAACTTCTCGTGCCCGGGCCAGCTCCACCGCTCCAGCGCCAGATGCGCGCCGACCGGACTGGCCAGCCCCCAGGCGTCGTTGACGTACGCGTCCAGCGGCGCCGCCGCACCCGTGACACCGAGGTGCCGGCCCACCATCACCACGTGGTACGGCGCGTCCGGCCGCATCGGCGTGGCGTGCAGCCGCCGTCCGGCGTCGAAGTACAGCAGGGTCGGCCGGGGCGAGCGCACGGCCTCGGCCAGCATGCGCCGCCCCTCGGGCAGGGCGGGCCAGTTGCGCACCCAGGTGTCCGTGCGCACCGGGTTGTGGTCGCCCAGCCCCTCCACGTCGGAGCTGCGCACGTTGAACGACCCCGGGGTGCTGCGCACGTCGAACGGCGCCCGCAGCGGGCTGACCGCCGCGCACAGCCACACCACCAGCAGCGCGCTCGCCGCACCGGTGACCCGGTTCGCCGGGACGACCAGCACCGGCAGGAGCAGCAGCAGGAGCGCCGGGAGGATCATGCGGGCGTGCATGTAGTCGCCGCCGACCCGCACGACGTACCCGGCGAGCAGCGCACCCGCAGCGAGCGGCGCCAGCAGCACCACCAGCGAGGAGCGGCCCGCGACGCGGTCCCGCCGCAGCCGGCGGGTGCGGCGCGCCAGCAGCACCGCCAGCGCGCCGAGCACCGGCACCACGGGCCACAGCCAGTACGGCCCGAGCGTCTCCTGCACGTACCCGGCCCCTCGGCTCCAGTCACTGGCGCTCGCCTCCTTGGCGATGGCCGGCAGCGGCACCAGGATCCCGTAGTACCCGGCCCGGAACACCTCGTAGGCCAGCGGCAGCGCCTTCGCCGAGGCGAGCACGGCCGCGGTGCCCCGGCGCGAGGGCCGCAGGACCCACCACTGCGCGGCCAGGAAGCACACCGTGACCACCGCCAGGTCCGGCCGGACCAGCGGCCCCAGCCCGAACACGAACGCGGCCGCGTACGTCTCCCGGGGCTCCCGCCCCCGCCGCGTGCGCGTCAGCAGCCACCACGCCAGGCCGGTCCAGAAGGCACCGAGCCCGCTCTCCAGCCCGGAGGTCATGTACGACCAGAACGGCGGCACCGCCAGCAGCACGCACACCCCCGCGGGCAGCAGCAGCCCGGCCCCGCGGTGCAGCCGGCACGTGGCGAGCAGGGCGAGCGCGAAACCGGCGGTGCTCAGCAGCAGTCCGGTCCCCACCGCGAGGAACGCCGGGTCCGCTCCGGTGACCCAGGTGGCGAGGGCGAGCAGCCACTGCCACAGGGTGCCCGTCGAACTCTCCGCGCGCTCGCCCACGTTGAACACCGGTCCGTTGCCCGCCAGGATCTGCCGGACCGGCCGCAGGTAGATCAGCCCGTCGTCGCAGATCCAGCGGCGCCGGTAGCCCAGCACGAACAGGGCCGCGGTCGGCACGGCCACCAGGGCCGCGTGCCACCACCGCACCGGCCCCGGCGGCCCGGGCACCGGCGCGGGCCGGGCCGAGGGGGCGCGCTGGCCGGGCAGCGACGGAAGCGCCTCCGGGGTGGTCGGAGTCGTCATCCCTCGATCAGCGCCCCGGACCGCACGGCCACCGCGGGGGTCCTGCGGGCCGCGGGCAGCAGCGCCCCGCCCCGCTCGCCCAGCATCAGCAGGCGGACGACCCGCTCGGCGGCCCGCCCGTCCTCGAACTCGCAGTACCGGGACCGGAAGTCCGCCCGCAGCCGGGCCGCCTCCGCGTCCTGCCAGGTGCCGGAGGCGAACAGCCGCGCCAGTTCCGGGTAGGAGCGGGTGACGTGCCCGGGGGCGTCGGCCGTGACGTCGAAGTAGGCGCCCCGGCTGGCCACGAACGCGCCCCAGTCGTCGGCGTGCACCACCACCGGCCGGTCCAGCAGCACGTAGTCGAACATCAGGGCCGAGTAGTCGGTGACCAGCACGTCGGAGGCGAGCATCACGTCCTCCACGTGCGGCTCGTCCGTCGCGTCGACCACCACGCCCCGCCGGTGCAGGTCGGACAGGCCCAGCCCGCGGGCGATGCCGCCGGCCAGCGAGGGGTGCAGCCGGACGACCAGGGTGTGGCCCGGCCCGAGGTCCTCGGCGAACCGGGCCGGGTCGAACCGGTCGACGTGGCCGCCCTTGCGGTAGTCCCGGCGGGTCGGCGCGTACAGCACCACCGTGTTCCCCGCCGGGATGCCGAGCCGCTCGCGCACCGCCGCACCCCGCTCCGGCCCGGCTCCGATCAGCACGTCGTTGCGCGGGCTGCCCGTGCGCAGTGACGTGAAGTGGCACGGGTAGGCCCGCTCCCAGGCCAGCTCCGCGTGCCGCCCGGCGACCAGGCTGTAGTCCCAGCGGTCGGCCCGGCGCAGCATCTGCGGCACGTCGAAGCCGTGCCGGGCACCCGGCTTGGACAGCAGGTCCGCGCCCATGTACTTCAGCGGGGTGCCCTGGTGGGTGTGGATGTGCACGCTGCCGGGCCGTTTGGCCAGGGTGCCGGGCCAGTTGACGTCGTTCACCCAGTACGTGGCCCGGGCCATGACCTCGTGGTAGCGGCGCGAGCCCGGGGTGACGTGGTCGACCCCGGGTGGCAGCGCGTCCACGGCGTCCTCCCGCACTACCCACACGCCCCGGATGTGCGGGGCGAGTTCCCGGGCCGCGGCGTGGATCGCGGCCGGGTCGCCGCTCATCCCGCGGTGGTGGTTCGCCGCGTAGACCGCCAGGTGCGGGTCGAGGGGCCGGCGGGACTGGGCCGCGTACCAGGTGCGCAGCGCGCTCTGCGCGGCCTTCTGCGCCACCTTGCGCTGCCTGCCGCGCGCGGCCCCCCGCACCTCGCGCAGCCCGCGCACCGCCGCGTAGGACGAGTAGGGGGCCGACGCCAGCAGCCGCATCTCCAGCCCGCGCCAGCCGTCCGGCCGGCGGAATCCGCCCTCGGGCAGGTGACGGCGGTGGAAGGCACGGATCTCGCGGTAGAACGCGGCCCGGTCGGCGGGCCGTACGCGGTCCTCGCGGGCCAGCACGAACAGCATGTGGTCCAGGGCGCGCTCCAGCAGCAGCGGACGCGCCCAGTCCAGGTCCGGCCGCTCCTCCAGGAACGCGAACAGGCCCCCGTACTGCCCGAAGATCTCGAAGTGCCGGCGCCCCGGCGTCCTGGTGATGGCGCCCTGACGGCGCTGCCGGTACTCCACGCCGATCCGGTCCAGGCAGGCGATCCGCTCCGCCAGCACCATCGACCGGTAGGTCACCGGCGCGTCCTCGTACAGTCCGGGCGCGTACCGCAGGCCGTGACCCTGGAAGAAGTCCCGCCGGTAGGCCTTGTTCCAGGCGACCAGGAACAGGTTCAGGTACGCCGGTTCGTCCCGGATGCGGAAGGTGCCCAGGCCCGCCGCGGCCAGCAGGTCCGCCGCCTCGCTGCGGCCGCCCCGGCCCCACCAGTGGGTGCGCACGTGGTCGAAGACCAGGATGTCCGGGTCGCCCGCCGCCGCCAGCCGCGCGGCGACGGCGGCCAGCAGGCCCGGCGTGTAGCGGTCGTCGCTGTCGAGGAACAGCACGTAGTCGCCCGCCGCCTCGTCCAGACCGGCGTTGCGGGCGCGGCCCAGGCCGACGTTCTCGGGCAGGTGCAACACCCGCACCCGCGGGTCGCGGGCGGCGTACTCGTCGAGGATCGCGCCGCTGCCGTCGGGGGAGCGGTCGTCCACGGCGATCACCTCGAAGTCGCCGTGGGACTGGCCGAGCACCGAGTCGAGACACTCGCGCAGGAACCCCTGCACGTTGTAGACGGGCACGATGATGCTGAAGCGGGGCACTTCTTCGGTCAGCTCCTTACGAGGGCGGCGGCCGCGGGGGCCGGGACCCGCTGCGCGAGCGGGGTCACGGGCGGGATCGACTCGGGCGGCTCGCCCAGCAGCACCCGGCGCACGACGCGCTCCGCCGCGCGCCCGTCGTCGAACTGGCAGAACCGCTCCCGGAACGCGGCCCGCAGCGCCGCGGCGCCCTCGTCCGCCCAGGTGCCGTCGCGGAACACCGCGGCCAGTTCCTCGGGTGTCCGGGCGACACGGCCGGGCGGGCACTCCATCAGGTCGAAGTAGACGCCCCGGGTCTCCCGGTAGACGTCCCAGTCGTCGGCGTACACCACGATCGGGCGGTCCAGGTTGGCGTAGTCGAACATGATCGACGAGTAGTCGGTGATCAGCGCGTCGGCCGCCAGGCACACGTCCTCCGACGAGCGGTGCCCGGTGACGTCGATGATCCGGCCGCCCCCGCGGCTGCCCGGCCCCCGGTCGTAGAAGTAGTGGGCGCGCAGCAGGACCACGTACTCGTCGCCGATCGCCTCGCAGAACCGGGCCAGGTCCAGGCCCGAGGCGAAACCGGTGGCGTAGTCGCGGTGGGTGGGCGCGTACAGCAGGGCCTTCCTGCCGTCCGGGACGCCGAGTTCCTTGCGCACCCGGGCCACGTCCTGGGCGGACGCGGTGCAGTACACGTCGTTGCGCGGATAGCCGTACTCGAGGGTCTCGTGCGCCCCGGGGAAGGCCGACTCCCACATCTGCGTGGAGTGCCGGTTGGAGGTGAGGTTGTAGTCCCAGCGGTCCACCCGGGCCAGCAGTCTGCCGATGCTGCCGGTCGCGGCGGCGACCACCGGGTACGTCGACTGGTCGGCGCCCATCTTCTTCAGCGGGGTGCCGTGCTGGGTCTGCAGGTGCACGCTGCCCGGGCGCTTGACCACGGCGTCCGCGAAGTTGGCGTTGTTCACCAGGTACTTGGCGCGGGCCAGCACCCGCCAGTACTCCCGGCTGCCGATCACCGCGTACGCGACGTCCTCCGGCATGCTGCCGGCCGCGTCCGGCTCCACCAGGAACACCGCGCGCAGGTGCGGGGCGAGTTCGCGGGCCTTGGCGTGGATCGCGGCCGGGTTGCAGGCGTAGCCGCGGCCCCAGTAGGCGCAGTACACGACCAGGTTCTCGTCGATCGGCAGCCGCAGGTCCGCCGCGTAGCGCAGCCGGGTGCGCAGGCCGCGCGGGCGGGGCAGCAGCGCGGCGGCGCGGGCGGCGCGCCGGTTGGCGGCGCGCAGGGCGCGGAAGCCGGCGTACGAGCCGGACGCCAGCAGCCGGTGCTGCACACCGAGGCTGCCGCCGGGCGCCCGGTACCCGGCGGGGCGGTGCCGCCGGTACAGCAGGCTCGCCCGCCGGAAGAAGGCCCGCCGCCCGGCCGGCAGCCGCCCGGGATGCGCGGCGGTCCTCAGCACGGCGGCGAAGAGCTGCTCGAACAGCGGCCCCCGCCGCTCGGCCGGCACACCGAGTTCCGTGGCCCGCGTCAGCACCAGCTCGCACTGGGCGAGCAGTTCGCCGTGGTGCTCGCCGGGCAGGTTGAGGCGGTTGCCCTGGCGGCGCAGGTGGTGGCGGACCACGACCGAGCGCAGGACCGCCACCCGCCGCGCCCGCAGCGCGACCTGGCCGCCGAAGCCGATGTCGGTGAAGTGACCGGCGGGGAAGGTGATGCCCTCCTCGGTGAGGAAGGCCCGGCGGTACGCCGCGCTCCACGCCGGGAGCGCCACCCCGGTCAGCCGTGGGGCCCGGTCGGGGGAGAAGGCGCCGGCCGGTGTCCCGGCCAGGACGGCCGCGGCCGGGTTGGCCGGCTCGCCCTCCCACCACGGGACGCGCTCGTGCTCGAAGTGCAGGACGTCGGCCTCGCCCACCGCGTCCAGCCGGGCGGCCAGTGCCGCCAGCGCCCCCGGGGCCAGGACGTCGTCGCCGTCGAGGAACAGCACGTGTGCGCCGGCCGCCGCCCGCAGCCCGGTGTTGCGCGCCCCGGCCAGCCCGTCCGGCGCGGGGGAGTGCACCACCGTCACGCGGCGGTCCCGTTCGGCGTACCCGGCGGCGACGTCCGCCCCCGGCGCGTCGGGTGCGTCGCACACCGGGATCACCTCGAAGTCGCCGAAGGACTGGGCGAGGACCGAGTCGAGTGCCAGGGACAGCCGGCCCGCGACCCCATGGGACGGGACGACGATGCTGAAGCGGGGCATTCTGCTCTCTCTGTCGGGGTTGGCCTGTCGAGGGTGGGCGGGTGGGACGGGGCACGGGCGCCGGCCGCGACGGGCCGCACGGCATGCGGGCCGCCCGGGCGGGCGTGGTCACAGGACGTCGGTCACGACCCCGGGGCCCGCCGGCCGCGGCACCGTGGCGAGCGGCTCCCGGGGCAGTGCGGCCGCCACCGACGGCACCGGGCAGCGCTCCTCCAGCGGCACGACCGGGGGCAGTTCGGTCTCCCCGAGGACGACCCGGCGCACCACCCGCTCGGCGGCCCGGCCGTCGTCCCAGGTGCAGAACCGCCTGCGGAACGCCGAGCGCAGTTGAGCGGAGCGGGAGCCCCGCCAGTGGCCGGTGGCGAAGATGTCGATCAGTTCGTCCTCGCCGCGGGCGATGGCGCCGGGCGGGAAGGCGCGCAGGTCGAAGTAGGTGCCGCGGGCCGCCTCGTAGGCCTCCCAGTCGTCGGCGTGGATGACGATGGGCCGGTCGAGGTTGGCGTAGTCGAACATCAGCGACGAGTAGTCCGTGACCAGGGCGTCCGAGGCCAGGCAGAGCGACTCCACGCTCGGGTGCCCGGAGACGTCGACGACCCGGCCGCCGCCCTCGGTCAGCGGGGTGCCGTAGGCGTGGTGGGCGCGGGCCAGGACCATGTAGCGCGGGCCCAGGCGGCGCACGATCCGCTGCAGGTCGAGGCTGTGGCGCTGGGAGCGGCGGTAGTCGCGGTGGGTCGGCGCGTACAGGATCGCCACCGTGCCCTCGGGGATGCCCAGGGAGGAGCGCAGCCGGGTCACGTCCGCCGCCGTGGCCGTCCGGAACACGTCGTTGCGCGGGCAGCCGTACTCCAGCGTGGTGTAGCGGCCGGGGTGGACGCGCTGGTGCGTCAGAGTCGTGTGGCGGTTGGCCGACAGCACGTAGTCCCAGGCGTCGACGTCCTTCAGCAGCCGCCGGAAGTCCCGGCCGCGGGCCGCCGCCGGGCGCTCCTGGAGGTCCAGGCCGATGTGCCCGAGCGGGGTGCCCTGCCCGGTCTGGATCAGGACCTGGCCCCGGCGTTTGGCGAGGCCGTGGTCGAAGCCGGTGTTGCTGACCAGGTACCGGGAACGGGCGAGCGCCGTCCAGTAGGCGGCCGTGCCGGGCACCAGCCGGCGGGGACCCGGCGGGATCGCGTGGTGGTGCTCGGGACGGGCGGCCCACGCGGTGCGCACGTGCGGGGCGAGGCCGCGGAACGCGCTCTCCAGCGCCCCCGGGCTGCAACTGTGGCCGCGCCCGTCGTAGGCGCTGAACACGGCCCGGTCGGCGCGCAGGGGCAGGCAGCGCTGCACGCGGTAGTGGGCCCGCAGCCCGGCCGACCGCAGGCCGCGCCGCAGCCGCCGCGTGGTCCGGGCGGCGGCGCGGTGCACGGCCGACGCCAGCTGGAGGGCGCGGTAGGTGCGGTGCAGGCCGAAGCGGATCAGGGTGTGGTGGATGCGGCACCGCAGGGGGACGGGGGCGCCGGGGGTGCGGTAGCGGCGGTAGTGGGTGCGGGCCCGGCGCAGGAACCGTGCGCGGGATCCGCGGGGCAGCCGGTCCCGCCGCGCGTAGACGATCGCCAGGTGGTGGACCATGCGGCGGAACAGCACCGGCCGCCACCGGGCCAGCTCGGGACGCCCGTCGAGGAACGCGAAGACCCGGTCGTACTGGTCGAACACGTCGAAGTGCCGGTCGCTGGTGGTGCGCAGGATGCTGCCCTGCCGCCGCTGCCGGTAGTGCACGCACACCCGGTCGAGGGTCGCGAGGGAGTCCGCCGTCATCAGCACCGGGTACGTCCAGGGCGTGTCCTCGTACCAACCGGGCGGGAACGCGAACCCCTTCGCCTCGACGAACTCCCGCCGGTAGGCCTTGTTCCAGGCGACCATCAGCAGCCGCAGCAGACCGGGGCGGTCCTCCAGGCGGAACGGGGCCGGGCCCTGCTCGCTCAGGTGCAGGGCCGCCTGGTTGCGGACCGCCTCCCCGGTCCAGTAGGTGCGCGCGTAGTCGAAGACGAGGACGTCGGGCTCGCCCGTCTCCTTGAGCCGGTCGGCGATGAAGCGCAGCGAGTCCGGGGTGAGGGTGTCGTCGCTGTCCAGGAAGAGCAGGTAGTCGCCGCAGGCCTGGGCCGCCCCGGCGTTCCTGGCGGGACCCAGGCCGACGTTCTCGGGCAGGTGGACGGGGCGAACGCGCGGGTCGCGCGCGGCGAACTCGTCGATGATCGCCCCGCACGCGTCCGGCGAGGCGTCGTCGACGACGATCAGTTCCAGATCGGGACAGGACTGGGAGAGCACCGATTCGAGGCACTCGTGCAGGTACGCCTGAACCTGGTACGCGGGGACAATGACACTGAACCTGGGCAAGAGGCATCCATCGGTCGGCGCGGGCGTTCGGCCCGGGAACGGCCGGTGGGGCCGGTTGGTTACGGCGGCTACGTCATCCGGGGGAACGCCGAAGGGGCGGGCCGCTCCGGACCCGCCCCTTCAACTCGCGCCTTGCAGCGCCTACTTGACCGCTCCGGCCATGACGCCGGACACGAACTGCCGCTGGAACGCGAAGAACACGGCCAGCGGGACCACCATCGAGATGAACGCGCCGGGCGCCAGCACATCGATGTTGTTGCCGAACTGCCGTACCTGCGTCTGGAGTGCGACCGTGATCGGCTGGCTCCCGGAGTCGGAGAAGATCAGTGCGACCAGCAGGTCGTTCCACACCCACAGGAACTGGAAGATGCCGAGCGCGGCGATCGCCGGAGCCCCCAGCGGCATGACCACCCGGAAGAACAGGCGCAGTTCACCCGCGCCGTCCAGCCGGGCCGCCTCCAGCAGCTCCCGCGGGATCTCCGCGAAGAAGTTGCGCAGGAGGAACACCGCGAACGGCAGTCCGAAGCCGACGTGGAACAGCACCACGCCGAGCACCGATCCGAAGATGCCGATGGTGCCGAACAGTTCGGCGATCGGGATGAGCGCGACCTGCACGGGCACCACCAACAGCCCGACCACGCCCAGGAACCACCAGTCCCGGCCGGGGAACTCCATCCACGCGAAGGCGTAGCCGGCGAGCGAGCCGATGATCACGACCAGCACCGTCGCCGGCACGGTGATCCAGACGGTGTTCAGCAGGGAGCCGGTGATGTCCTCGTTCTGCAGCAGCTTCGCGTAGCTGTCGAAGGTGATCTGCGAGGGCTCGGTGAACACCTTCCACCAGCCGCTCGCCGCGATGTCCTCGGGCGAACGGAGGCTGGACAGCAGCAGCCCGATGGTCGGCACCAGCCAGAACAGCCCCACGACGACGAGGAACACCCGCAGCACCCCGCCGCTGACCGCCCCCGCGAGCCGCGATCCCAGTGACTGCCGCCCGGCCTTCATCGCCGCACCTCCCGCCTGAGCCGGCGTACGTTGAACCACATCACCGGGATGACCAGGAGCAGCAGGAACACCGAGATGGCACTGGCGATGCCCGGCTGGTCCTCGGAGAAGCCCTTGCGGTACAGCTCCAGGGCGAGGACGTTCGCGTCGTCCTGGGAGGAGCCCGGGGCGATGATGAAGACCAGGTCGAAGACCTTCAGCACGTTGATCATCAGGGTGACGGCGACGACCGCGAGGACCGGCGCCAGCAGCGGCACCGTGACGCGTCGGAACACCTGCCACTCACTCGCACCGTCGACCCGGGCCGCCTCCATCAGCTCCCGGGGCACACTCGCGAGCCCGGCCGCGATCAGCACCATCGCGAAGCCCGCCCACATCCAGATGTACGAGCCGATGATGGCCGGGGTGACCAGGGACGGGCCGAGCCAGTCGACGCCGTTGTACGGTTCCTTGAAGTTGCTCGCCGGGAGCCGCAGTTGCGCCCCGTCGGCCGCCGCGGGCAGCGTGAAGGTGCCGTCGCCCGCGGCCGTCGTGGAGGCCACGACCCTGCCGTCCTTCACGGCCTCGATCCACATCCCGGCGTAGCCCAGCTCGGCCGGGTCGACGCCGTTCAGCGTGCCGACGCCCTTGCCGCGCGTGAAGTCCTGCCAGGTCGTGCCGGTCACCTTGCCCGGCTCGGGCTCCGGCGCCGCGGCCGGTTCCGCGTCGTCCGGCATCAGGTCCGGCGCCACGCCGACCAGCGGCAGCGAGACGGCCTCGCCGGCGCGCACCGGCGACGTGGTGACGAACGCCCCGCCCCCGGCCGGCGCCAGCGGCGACTGCCGGCCCGGGTGGGCCTTGGGGAACGCCGAGGACTGGGCGAAGGTGTCGTGGACCCCCACCCACACCGCGTTCGCCACGCCCTTGTCCGGGTCCTGGTCGTACACCAGGCGGAAGATGATGCCCGCCGCCAGCATGGAGATCGCCATCGGCATGAAGACGACCAGCTTGAACGCCGTTCCCCAGCGCACCCGTTCGGTCAGCACCGCGAAGACCAGGCCGAGGGCCGTCGCCACCGTGGGCGCGAACACCACCCAGATGATGTTGTTCTTCAGCGCGGTGCGGATGCCCTCGTCGGTGAAGAGGGCCTTGTAGTTGTCGATGCCGGCGAAGCCGTCGCCGGACTGGTCGTAGAAGCTGCGGACCACCGAGTACCCGATCGGGTACACCACGAGCGCGCCGAGCAGGACGAGGGCGGGCAGCAGGAACAGCGCCGCGACGGTCCTGCGGGTGCCGGTCACACTCTTGCGCGACTTGGGAGCGGCAGGAGGCGTGGTGCCCCCTGCCGCCGTGGCCGACGTCATGACATCAGTTCCCGTACGCCGCGGCCGCTTCGGCCTCCAGCTTCGCCTGCGTGCCCGCCACGTCCTCGGGGTTCTTCAGGAAGTCCTGCAGGATCTTCCACTCACCCTTTCCGGGCGTGCCGCCGAAGGCCTGCGGTGCCTGGTCGGACATGTCGAAGCGGAAGTCGTCACCGGCGTCGATGAGCGCCTTGGCGATCTTCTGCTGCACCGGGTTCGGGTAGGCGGAGTTCGGCACGTTCTTGTTCGGCGAGAGGTAACCGCCGAGCTTCGCCTGGATGGTCGCCGCGTCCGGGGAGGCCAGCCAGGTGGCGAGCGCCTGCGCCCCCTTCGAGTCCTCCAGGATCACGGCCGCGTCACCGCCCGAGACGACCGGGCCGTTGTCGCCGACCGCCGGGAAGGGGAACACCTTCGCGTCCGTGCCGACCTTCATGCTCTTGGGGATGTTGACCTGGGCGAAGTCGCCCGCGGCGACCATGGCGGCCTTGGGCTGGTCCCCGCCGGTGAACACCTGTGTGACGGAGGCCGGGAAGTCGGTCTGCAACGCCCCGTTCGCCTCGCCCGCGATCCAGTCGGGCTTGCCCCAGACCTGCGCGAGGGTGGTGAGCGCGTCCTTGACGGACGGGTCCGTCCACTTGATCTCGTGCTTGGCCAGCTGGTCGTACTTCTCCGGCCCGGCCTGGGAGAGGTAGACGTTCTCGAACCAGTCGGTGAGCGTCCAGCCCTCGGAGCCGCCGACCGAGAACGGTGTGACGCCGGAGTCGAACACCGTCTGCGCGGTGTCCAGCAGCTCCGGCCAGGTCTCGGGCTCCTTCGCCCCGGCGTTCTCGAAGACCTGGTTGTTGTACCAGATCAGCGACTTGTTGGCGGCCTTGTAGTAGACCCCGTACTGCTTGCCGCCGACCTTGCCGATGTCCTGCCAGCCCTGTGAGTAGTTCTCGCCGAGTTCCTTGAGGGCCTCGGAGCCCAGCGGCTTGGCCCAGCCCTTGTCGACGGCCTGCTTGATGGCACCGGGCTGCGGCAGCATCGCGATGTCCGGCGGCTGCCCGCCGGCCACCTTGGAGCCGATGAAGTTGATGATCGGGTCCTGCGCGGGCACGAACGTCACCTTGGCGCCCGTGCGCTTCTCGAACTCCTGCAGCACCTTCTTGAAGTTCGCCTGTTCGGTGCCGCTCCACACGGCGGCGACCTCGAGGCTCGTCCCGTCCAGCTTCGGCAGGGTGACGTTGCTTGCGGTCTCGTCGGAGTCGGGCGTGCTGCCACTGCTGCTGCCGTCGTCGCTGCCTCCGCAGGCGGAGAGCGAGAGCGCGAGCGCTCCCGCGGCGACGGCCGCCGCGGCCCTGGTGGCCGTACGGCTGTGGGGGGTCGTCCCGTCCCGCTCGGGCGACCGGCGTGTCCGGATGGTCCTGCTCGTCATGCGCATGACTGCCCCGTTCTTCGTTCCTCGTCGAACGTCGAGCGCGCTCCCGTGCGATCTGGTCTACGCCCGGGTGTGTGGGGGCGGCAAGATGGCGTCCGCTGTCAACCGGTCGATCGTGACTCCCTCGTGACCAGGGGCGTGGCCGGGGCCGTCCAATGGGACCGGGGGCCGTGCCCTGTCACAGGAGCGACGGCACCCGCACCGCCGCGACCTCCCGCGCCGCCCTTTCCAGCGCGCTGGCCAACAGTGCCAGGTCGGTCGGGCCGTTTCCGAGCTCCCGCACCGGACGCCGGGCCGGAGGGTCACCCATGCGGTGCCATTCCAGGGGTACGACCGTGGGGCGCAGCGTCGCCGTCCGCGGGATCCGGCCGGTGACCCGCCCTCCCTGGAACGGGATGCCGCGCCCGTCCGCCCCGGTCAGGGTGCCGCGGCCCGGCGCGGGTTCGTCCGGGCCCGGGGCGGGTTCGTCGAGCGTGACGCGCAGGGTGGCCCGGCGGGCCGGTTCGGTCTCCGCGGTGCGCGGGCAGGGGCCGGTGGCGGCCACCAGGTGCACCCCGAGCCGCTCGCCCTCACGGGCCACGGCCTCCAGGGCGCGCATCACCGACCCGGCCGCGGGCCGCCCGGTCGAGCCGAGAGCGGGGGAGACCAGGGCGTCCAGGTCGTCGACCACCACCACGAGCCGGGGCAGCGGGGGCGCCGCCGCCTCGGTCTGCCGGCGTGCGGCTCCGGGGCGCAGCCGGATGGTCGAACTGGACGGAGAGTCCAGGTCCCCGGCCCCCTCCGCCGGGGTCTCGGCACCGCCCCGGCCGGTCGCGGTGCGCTGGGTGACCATCCGGCCCGACAGCTCCCGCCCGGTGTGCCACTCGGCGAAGCCGGATCGCCCCAGCAACTCGCTGCGCCGCTTCAGCTCGGCACTCAGCGACTGCGCGAACTCCCGCATCAGCACCGGGTCGTGGGCCGTGAGGTAGGTGGTGACGTGCGGTACGTCCGTGCACAGCCGCAGACCGTCGCCCGGTCCGCCGCCCGCGCCCGGCCCGCCCCGGCCGTCGACCAGGACGATGCCCAGCCGGTCCGGCCGCTCGGCGGCGGCCAGCGACGCGACGACCGCCCGCAGCAGCTCCGTACGGCCGCTGCCCGGTGGGCCCTCGACCAGCAGATGCGGTCCCTGCGCCGCGAGGTCCGCACACACCGGGCCGCGCGGCCCGGCGCCCAGCACCGCGCGCACCCGGCCGCCCAGGGCCTCGGTGTCGTCGGCGGCGTCCGCCCAGCGCGCCATGAGGGAGGCGGGCGTGGCCCGGGCCAGGCCCAGTTCGTCCAGCAGCCGGGCCGACTGGGGCAGCGGAGCGGAGACCCGCGGCTGCCGTTCGCCGCCCGCCTCGTCGGTGCGCAGCGGTGCGAGCGCCCGGGCGAACCGCTCCGCCCAGGCGGGGGACACGGCGTCGACCGTGGCGATCGTGCCGTGCCCGACCGGCCCGGCGGGTGCGCCGTCGCCGCCGGCCCTGGCCACCCGCACGAGCCGCAGGGCCGTCGCCACGTCCCCGCTGAGCAGGGCGACGGCACCGCACTGCCGGAACGTCGGCGCCACGGCGCAGGCCGCCTCGTAGGTATCCGTCACGGGGGAGGCCGGGGAGGCGGCGGCGGTCTCGGCCAGGCACAGGACGTGGATCCCGGCCCGGGGCCCCTCCAGCGCCAGCCGCGCCACGGCCCTGCGCAGATCCGCCCCGCCCGGGTCGCCGTCGACGACGAGCACGGTGTACGGGCCGGGGAAGGGGGTCGCCCCGCCGGTGCCGGCCTCGTCGTCCCGGGCCCACGAGGGGCGGCGGGGCGCGGGCACGGAGGGGCTGTCGCCGGGTGCGGGCACCGCGTCGGCCGACTGGTCCTCCAGCCGGCGCGTGAGCTCGTCCGTGCGGGCCGCGGCCTGCTCACGGTCGTGGGCGAGGAGCAGCCGGCAGTCCTGCCCGTGCCCCGGGCGGACGTGCGGCAGCCAGCCCAGCCAGGACCACTCGGCCGCGCGCTCCTCCAAGGGTCGCGAGCGGTCCGCGGCGATCAGGACGATCTCCAGCGTGTCGGGGGAGTGCAGCGCGGCGAGCTGTGCCAGCACCGCGCGGGCGAGCCCGGCCAGCCGCGCCCGCGGCCCGGCCAGCCCCAGCGCGCCGACCTCACGCAGCCCGACCGTCATCGGCACGGCGGGCAGCAGGCCCGAGCCGTCCGGCGCGGGCCGGTCGGCCGTGCCCAGCCGCACGGCCAGCGCCTCGGAGTGGCCCGGCCCGCGCTCCCAGAGCCGGGGCCCCGGGCCGAGGGCCGTCAGCAGCAGCGCGGCCGGGTCCGGCCAGGTCTCCCGCACGGGCGCGGCGGCGAACACCGAACGCTCCGGCGTGACCACCGCGGTCGGCTCGTCCTCGTCCACCTCGTACGGGTCCGGGGCCTGCTCCCCGCGGCCACCGGCCAGCCGCCGCGCCCACGCTCCCAGCCCGCGCCGGCGGGTCCCCGACGGCACGTCCGTGCCCCGCAGGGGAGTGCCCTTGCGCCCGCCGACGCGCTCGTCGGAGACCGCGGGACCGTCGATGCGGGCATCGGCGGCATGGATGCCACGGTCACCGGCACCCTCGTCCCGGCGGTCACCGGCACCCTCGTCCCGCCGATCGGACACCCGCCCTCCGGAACGGTGGTCGTCCCGCCGGCCTGTGGTGTCGTCCCAGTGGCCGGGATCCCCGGCTCCGGGCCGGTGGGTGCCCCGCGCTCCGGTGCTGTCGTCCCGGTGGTGGGGCTTGCCGGCTCCGGGACGGTGGGTGCCCCGCGCTCCGGCGCTGTCGTCCCAGTGGTGAGGGTCTGCGGCTCCGGGCCGGGGAGCGTCCCGTCGGCCTGCGCTGACGTCCCGGTGGTGGGGGTTTGCGGCGTCGGCGGCTCCGCCCCGGCGGGCGTCCCAGGGGCCCCCGCCGCGGCCGGGGTGGTCGGCGGCTCCGCCCCGGCGGGCGTCCCAGGGGTCCCCGCCGCGGTCGGGGTGGTCGGCGGCGCCGGGCCGGGGGGCGTCCCAGGGGTCTGCGCCGCGGTCGCGGGGGCCTGCGGCTCCGGGACGGCGGGTGCCCCGCGCCCCCGTGCTGTCGTCCCCCTGGTCGGGGGCTCCGGCTCCGGTGCGAGCCGTCGGCCGGTGGGTGTCCTGCGCGCCCACGCGGTCGTCCCGCGCGGCGCCGGTCGCCGCGCCGTCCGTGGTCCGGGGTTGCGGCACGGCGGGACGGGCTTCGGCCCGCCCGGGCGCGGCGGCGGTCCCGCCGGCGTCGGCCGCCTCGCCGAACACCCCGAAGCCGGAACGCCCCGCGTGCGTGTCCCCGTCGCCGCCCGACGGCGCACGGGACTCACCCGGACGGCGGGACGGCCCGGACCTCTCCTCCGGCGGCCGCACCGCGAAACCCGACGGCCTTACTTCGAAGGACGTGCGCGGGGCCCTGCCCGGTCCCCCTCCGTCCGCGGACTCCCGCGTCGGCGCGCCCTCGTTCTCGATCCGGGGCGCCGCCCCCTGCCCGGGCACCACCCCGGGCGCCCCGGAGCTGCCCGCTGCGCCCCAGGACCCCGGACCGTAGCCGTGGTACGTCGGACCCGAGGGACCCCCGGGCGCCGTGGAGGGCTCGCTCTCCCCGCCCGACGGGCCCGGCACGCGCACGTGCCCCTCGCCGTCGGGCGTCGTCGCCACCCGGCCCCCGGGCCCGCCCGCCGGAGCCAGCCGCAGCGCGGACTCGCCGATCCGCAGCAGCGCGCCCGGCGCGAGGCCGACGGCACGGCCGCCCACCCGGACGCCGTCGAGGGTCGTGCCGTTCGTGGAGTCCAGGTCGGCGACGGAGACACGGCCGTCCGCCCCGACCGTCACCGCGCAGTGCAGCCGGGAGACGTCCGGGTCGTCGAGGGGCACGTCGGCGTCGGCCGAGCGGCCGATGCGGATCTCGCCGCCGTGCAGGAGATGGACACCGCCGGCGTCGGGGCCCGCGACGACCTGGAGCTGCGCCGGGGCGTCCGCCAGCTCGGGGTGCGGCTCGGGCTCACCGGGCGCGCCCACGGACAGCACGGCACCGTCGGTCAGCGGGGGCTCGCCGAGCGTGCAGCGCTGGGCGTCCAGCCGCTGCTCCCCCGCGTACAGCACGGGCGTGCCCGAGCCGTCCCCGCCGGAGACCGCCTGGGCGAGGGCGGAGGCCACCGCCGCGAGCGCCGTGCCGGCCGGTGCCGTGACCAGGACGTCGCTGCGTGGGGCGCGGTCCCGCCCCGGAGCCGATGCGCCCAGCGGATCTACGACGGTCAGCCGGATCTGCATCGCCGTCAGCGGTCCCTTCTGCCCGGGCGCGGGGTCCCCCACCCCGCCCCAGCACGTCGGCCAGTACTGCACGCATCCTCGCACCTGCCACCGACAACGCGCCCGCCCCTCCGGAAAAGGTGATCTTGATTGGTCGGCTCTGCCCGCAAAAGTGCCGGAGAACGCCCCGCACGGCGACCGCTTGAGATCGGTCACGCCCGGAACCGGCAACCACGCGACCGAGGTGCGCGTCTTTCCTTCGAACGAGGGTGGGGGCGGTTACGTAAGACCCACAGAAAGACGACACTCCGGTCTCAGGCGCCCGGCACTACAGTGGGGCGGACAGGCCAGCAGGCAAGGCAAGCACCAGGGAGCGCATGACGTGCGGCCGGTAGGCAGCAAGTACCTGCTCGAGGAGCCGCTCGGACGCGGCGCCACGGGCACCGTCTGGCGAGCCCGCCAGCGCGAGACCGCGGGCGCCGAGGCGGCCGTGCCGGGGCAGCCCGGCGAGACCGTCGCGATCAAGGTCCTCAAGGAGGAGCTGGCCGGCGACCCGGACATCGTCATGCGGTTCCTGCGCGAGCGGTCCGTGCTGCTCCGGCTCACCCACCCCAACATCGTCCGGGTCCGCGACCTGGTCGTCGAGGGCGAGCTGCTGGCCCTGGTCATGGACCTCGTCGACGGTCCCGACCTGCACCGCTACCTGCGCGAGAACGGGCCCTTCACACCCGTCGCGGCGGCCCTGCTCACCGCCCAGATCGCCGACGCGCTCGCCGCCAGCCACGCCGACGGCGTCGTCCACCGCGACCTCAAGCCGGCCAACGTGCTGCTCAAGCAGTACGACGGGCAGATGCACCCGCTGCTCACCGACTTCGGCATCGCCCGCCTCGCCGACTCGCCGGGCCTGACCCGCACCCAGGAGTTCGTCGGCACGCCCGCGTACGTCGCCCCCGAGTCCGCCGAGGGCCGTCCGCAGACCTCCGCCGTCGACATCTACGGCGCCGGCATCCTGCTGTACGAGCTGGTCACCGGCCGCCCGCCGTTCTCCGGCGGCTCCGCCCTCGAGGTGCTGCACCAGCACCTGAGCGCCGAGCCGCGCCGCCCCTCCACCGTCCCGGACCCGCTGTGGACGGTCATCGAGCGGTGCCTGCGCAAGAACCCCGACGAGCGGCCCAGCGCCCTGAACCTCGCCCGGGGCCTGCGCGTCGTCGCCGAGGGCATCGGGGTGCACGCGAACTCCGCGCAGATCGCCGCCGCCGAGGGCGTCGGCGCGCTCCTGCTGCCCGACCCGGCCCCCGCGCCGGTGCCGGACACGCCGGGGGCGGCCGACCCGACCCAGGTCCTCCCGCAGGGCGCCGGCTCCTACGACCCGAACGCCGCGACCAGCGTCCTGCCGCACACCGGCGGCCCGGCCGGCGCGGCCGACCCGACCGCCGTCATGCCCCACCGTGGCGCGGCCGACCCGACCGCCGTCATGCCGCCGGTCCCGCCCGGCGCGCCCGGCCACCCCGGACAGCAGAACCAGCAGGGCGGTCCCGACGACCCGCACCCCTGGCAGAACCAGCTGCGCGCGGCCCGCGACCGCAACGAGCAGACGCAGGTCCAGTACCTCGACCCGAACGAGGACCCGCTGCGCCGCCGTCCGCAGCGCCAGGTCGCCCGGCCCCAGCAGCCCCCGCGCCGCCAGGCGCCCCCGCCGGCCCCCGGCTACGGCTACCCGCAGCAACAGCAGCAGTACGCCCCGCAGCCCCAGCAGTACGCCCCCCAGCCGCAGCGGCCGCAGCCGCCGCAGCGCTACGCCCCGCCCGCGCCCCCGGCCCAGCCGCAGCGGCCCCAGCGCGAGCCACGGCAGCCCCGGCAGCGCAGCGCCAATCCGATGCGCATCCCCGGGCTCGGCTGCCTCAAGGGCTGTCTGTTCACGCTCGTCATCCTGTTCGTCGCGGGCTGGCTGGTGTGGGAACTGAGCCCGCTCCAGGAGTGGATCGGCACCACCAAGGGCTACTGGGACCAGCTCACCGACTGGTTCTCCACGGTGACCGGCTGGCTCGAGAAGCTCGGCGGAAGCGGTTCCGGCACGAACTGACCGGAACCGGCCCGCCAGGTTGGAGATTTGTCGACACCTGGCGGGTGATTTCCGCCTCCCCGGTGAAGGTTGGCTCCCCGGACGCGTAGTTTTAACGACAACACGCGTCGGTAGGAGCAGCCTTGGCACGGAAGATCGGCAGCCGGTACACCGCCCACCAGATCCTCGGGCGGGGCAGCGCCGGCACGGTGTGGCTGGGCGAGGGTCCCGGGGGCCCCGTCGCCATCAAGCTGCTGCGCGAGGACCTCGCGTCCGACCAGGAGCTGGTGGGGCGTTTCGTCCAGGAGCGCACGGCCCTGCTCGGTCTGGAGCACCCGCACGTGGTGTCCGTGCGCGACCTGGTCGTCGACGGCAACGACCTCGCGCTCGTCATGGACCTCGTCCGCGGCACGGACCTGCGCACCCGGCTGGACCGCGACCGCCGGCTCGCGCCCGAGGCGGCCGTCGCGATCGCGGCCGACGTGGCCGACGGACTGGCCGCCGCGCACGCCGCGGGCGTGGTGCACCGGGACGTGAAGCCGGAGAACGTCCTGCTCGACATGCAGGGGCCCCTCGGCCCCGGCGGCTCGCACCGCGCACTGCTGACCGACTTCGGTGTGGCCAAGCTCATCGACACCCCGCGCCGCACCAAGGCCACGAAGATCATCGGCACTCCGGACTACCTCGCCCCGGAGATCGTCGAGGGCCTGCCCCCGCGGGCGGCCGTCGACATCTACGCACTCGCCACGGTCCTCTACGAGCTGCTCGCGGGCTTCACCCCGTTCGGCGGCGGCCACCCCGGCGCGGTCCTGCGCCGGCACGTCACGGAGACGGTCGTCCCGCTGCCCGGCATCCCGGACGAGCTGTGGCAGCTGCTCGTGCAGTGCCTCGCCAAGGCCCCCGCCTCCCGGCTGCGGGCGTCCGAGCTGGGCGCCCGGCTGCGGGAGCTGCTGCCGATGCTCGTGGGCATGCCGCCGCTGGAGGTGGACGAGCCGGACACCGACTCCGGCGAGGACACCGGCCGCCCGGAGCAGCCCGTCCCGGCGGCACCGGGCGGGGAGCGGGTCCGCCGCCGCGGGGCCGTCCCCCTGGTGCCGGGCGCGAAACCGGCCGACTCCAACCGCGACACCCACACCTCGATGCGCGTCCCGGCCCCGGACGAGCTGGCCGGCGGCGCCCACGGCACCGCCCGGGCACCCCGCGCCCCCGGCGCCCCCCGCCCCGGCTCGGCCCGCAACCGCGCGGCGGCCCGGCGCCGCCGGGTGGCCCTGGGCGCGGGCGCGGTCGCCCTGGCGGCGGCGCTGGGCGTCGGCGCCTGGCTGACCACGGCCGGTGACGACGGCGACACCCCGCCGCAGGACACCAGGAACTCGGCGCCGCAGTCGCCCTGAGCCGCCCGCGACGGCCGCCCGGCGATGGCCGCCGGGCGGAGCCGTTACGCTGGAGGGCGTGGCAGTCGTCGATGTATCCGAAGAGCTCAAGTCCCTCTCCTCGACCATGGAGTCGATCGAGGCCGTTCTGGACCTCGAGAAGCTGAGGGCAGACATCGCCGTGCTCGAGGAGCAGGCGGCCGCGCCGTCCCTGTGGGACAACCCCGACGAGGCGCAGAAGATCACCAGCAAGCTCTCCCATCTCCAGGCCGAGGTGCGCAAGGCCGAGGCCCTGCGCGGTCGCATCGACGACCTCGGTGTCCTGTTCGAGATGGCCGAGGAGGAGGACGACCCGGACACCCGCGCCGAGGCCGAGTCCGAGCTCGCCTCCGTCAAGAAGGCGCTGGACGAGATGGAGGTCCGCACCCTCCTGTCCGGCGAGTACGACTCCCGGGAGGCGCTGGTCAACATCCGCGCCGAGGCCGGCGGTGTCGACGCCGCGGACTTCGCCGAGAAGCTGCAGCGGATGTACCTGCGCTGGGCGGAGCAGAAGGGCTACAAGACGGAGCTCATCGAGACGTCGTACGCGGAGGAGGCCGGCATCAAGTCGACCACCTTCTCCGTGCAGGCGCCCTACGCCTACGGCACCCTCTCCGTCGAGCAGGGCACGCACCGGCTGGTGCGCATCTCGCCCTTCGACAACCAGGGCCGGCGCCAGACCTCCTTCGCGGGCGTCGAGGTGCTCCCCGTCGTCGAGCAGTCCGACCACGTCGACATCGACGAGTCCGAACTGCGCATCGACGTCTACCGCTCCTCGGGCCCGGGCGGCCAGGGCGTGAACACCACGGACTCCGCGGTGCGCATCACCCACCTCCCGACCGGCATCGTGGTCTCCTGCCAGAACGAGCGCTCGCAGATCCAGAACAAGGCCACGGCGATGAACGTCCTCCAGGCCAAGCTGCTGGAGCGTCGCCGCCAGGAGGAGCAGGCCAAGATGGACGCCCTCAAGGGCGACGGCGGCAACTCCTGGGGCAACCAGATGCGTTCGTACGTGCTGCACCCCTACCAGATGGTCAAGGACCTGCGCACCGAGTTCGAGGTCGGCAACCCGGAGTCCGTGTTCAACGGTGAGATCGACGGGTTCCTCGAGGCCGGGATTCGCTGGCGCAAGCAGCAGGAGAAGTAGGTTTGTCGACAAGGCAACTGCCGCCCCAGTGGCGGCAGTTGCCTTTTGCGTAGGCGGGTGGATGGGTTCTGCGTCACATCCACACATGCGGACTTCCGGCATAGCCCCCGTAGCCGGACATGGCGCCAGCAAACGGCCTTGACGTGTTCTTGAAAAGTGGGAAGGGTGAAGTGCGGCATGCGTGTCTCCGGGGCGCATGTGAACCGGGGGGCCTCTCACCGCGGCCGTCCCCGTCGAGCACAGCCCCGAGCGCTGCCTAATGACGATGAGCTACTGGGGGTAGCAACCACATGACGAAGAAGACGCGGATCCGTGTCGCGCGCATAGCGGCCGGTGCCGTCATCGCGGCCGGTGCCTCGCTGACCGCGGCGGGTGCCGCATCCGCTCTCGACCTGGGCGTGAACGTCGGTGTCGGGGTGAACGTCGGCAACGACCCGACCGAGCCCGCCCCGACCGACCCGGCCCCGACCGACATCCCGACGGACCTGCCGACGGACCCGGCCCCGACCGACCCGGGCCCCACGGACCCGGAGCCGACCGTGGACCCCGAGCCCACGGACCTGCCCACCGAGCCGACGGACGAGCCCACCGAGCCGACCGAGGACCCGACGAACCCGGGCAACGGCGGCGGCAATGGTGGCGGTAACGGCGGCGGCAACGGCAACGGCGGGGGCAACGGTGGCGGCAACGCCGCCGACCCCGACGGCGGCACCTCCCCGCAGCAGGAGGGCTCCTCCGCGCTCACCGACACCGGCTCGGACAACGCGCCGGCGCCGCAGGCCAAGGGCAACGGCGAGGAGCTCGCCGAGACCGGTGCCGCGCAGACCACCTTCCTGGTGATCGGCGCTGCCACGATGATCGCCGGCGGTGTCGGCTTCCGCCTGCTGCCGCGTCTCGCCGGCGGCCGCGGCGGCGCCGCCGCCTGACGACGGCGCCCGTAGGGCACCGTCCGCACAGCGCAACACCGAGGGCCCGGAGCGTCACGCTCCGGGCCCTCGGCCGTGTCCGGGAAGCCCCGCCGCCGCGGGCGGGCCCGTTACGACGTCACGCGGTCTGGTGCGCCAGCAGCGCCACGGCCGCGATCAGCACCGTCAGCAGGGCGATCAGCGCCATGGGGTTCAGATTCCCGAGGAAGTTCTCCTGCTGAAGGCGCTCGCGGTTCGCGCGGCACACCGGGCAGCGGCCCTCGCTCACGGGGGCCGCGCAGTTCGCGCACACCAGCCGGTCGTACGTCATGCGCTCGCCCTCCTTGCGCCGGTTCCACGTGTCCAACGTGTGGGGGGACGGGAATGTTCCCCCCTCCACTGTGCCAGGTTCCCGGGCGCGCCGCGCGGTCGCCGCCGAACGTCACCGCGGGCGCACGGCCCCGCCGCCCAGGGGCGCCACGGCCGGGCGCGCCGCTCCCCGCGCCCCCGACGGACGTACAAAACGGCACATCCGCTGCGCAACCGCGACCGGTGACTGCGGCCCCCTGCCCGGTTCGCGTAAGGTCACGCTCATCTACCCCCGGCGACCCGTGGTGCATCCGTGATCCGATTCGACAATGTCTCCAAGGTCTACCCCAAGCAGACCCGCCCCGCCCTCAGGGATGTCTCCCTGGAGGTCGAGAAGGGCGAGTTCGTCTTCCTCGTGGGGTCCTCCGGCTCCGGAAAGTCCACCTTCCTGCGGCTGATCCTCCGCGAGGAGCGGTGCAGCCACGGACAGGTGCACGTCCTGGGCAAGGACCTCGCCCGCCTGTCCAACTGGAAGGTGCCGCAGATGCGGCGCCAGCTCGGGACCGTCTTCCAGGACTTCCGCCTGCTACCGAACAAGACGGTCGGCGAGAACGTCGCCTTCGCGCAGGAGGTCATCGGCAAGTCCCGCGGCGAGATCCGCAAGTCGGTGCCGCAGGTGCTCGACCTCGTCGGCCTCGGCGGCAAGGAGGACCGGATGCCCGGCGAGCTGTCCGGTGGCGAGCAGCAGCGCGTGGCGATCGCGCGGGCGTTCGTCAACCGGCCGAAGCTGCTCATCGCCGACGAGCCCACCGGCAACCTCGACCCGCAGACCTCCGTCGGCATCATGAAGCTGCTGGACCGCATCAACCGCACAGGCACGACCGTGGTGATGGCCACCCACGACCAGAACATCGTGGACCAGATGCGCAAGCGCGTCATCGAACTGGAGAAGGGCCGCCTCGTGCGCGACCAGGCCCGCGGTGTCTACGGCTACCAGCACTGAGACCGCACCCGAGATCCACGGAAAGGCATAACCAGCCGCCATGCGCGCCCAGTTCGTCCTGTCGGAGATCGGCGTCGGTCTCCGCCGCAACCTGACGATGACCTTCGCGGTCGTCGTCTCCGTCGCCCTGTCGCTCGCCCTGTTCGGCGGGTCGCTCCTGATGAGCGACCAGGTCAACACCATGAAGGGCTACTGGTACGACAAGGTCAACGTCTCGATCTTCCTCTGCAACAAGAGCGACGCCGAGTCGGACCCCAAGTGCGCCAAGGGCGCGGTGACCGACGACCAGAAGAAGCAGATCAAGGCCGACCTCGACAGGATGAACGTCGTCCAGACGGTCACCTACGAGACGCAGGACCAGGCGTACAAGCACTACAAGGAGCAGTTCGGCGACTCCCCGCTGGCCGCCTCCCTCACGCCGGACCAGATGCAGGAGTCCTACCGCATCAAGCTGAAGGACCCGGAGAAGTACCAGGTCATCGCCACCGCCTTCAACGGCCGGGACGGCGTGCAGTCCGTGCAGGACCAGAAGGGCCTGCTGGACAACCTCTTCAAGCTGCTGAACGGCATGAACTGGGCCGCCCGCGCGGTGATGGCGCTGATGCTGGTCGTCGCGCTGATGCTGATCGTCAACACCGTGCGCGTCTCGGCGTTCAGCCGCCGGCGGGAGACCGGCATCATGCGCCTGGTCGGCGCCTCCGGCTTCTACATCCAGGCGCCGTTCATCATGGAGGCCGCGGTCGCCGGACTCATCGGCGGCACCCTCGCCTGCGGATTCCTGCTGATCGCCCGGTACTTCCTCATCGACCACGGACTGGCCCTGGCCGACCAGCTGACGCTGATCAACTTCATCGGCTGGGACGCGGTCCTGACGAAGCTGCCGCTCATCCTCGCCACCAGTCTGCTGATGCCCGCGTTGGCCGCGTTCTTCGCGCTGCGCAAGTACTTGAAGGTGTGACGCACGCCAAGAGGGGCCGTACGGTCAACCGGCCGTACGGCCCTTCCCCTTGTCCTAGACTCACCGGCATGTCAGGTCGTGACCCGTTCTGTCAGCCCCGTCGCATCCGCCGCGGGGCCGCCCTGACCTTGGTGTTCACGAGCGTGCTCGTCGCCGGTGCCGCCACCGGGGCGTTGCCCCAGGGGCAGGGGAAGTCCGCGCCGGACGAGGCCCGTTCGGCCGCCGCCCCGCTCGCGCGTCACGCCGAGGTCGCCAGGGCGGCCGAGGAGGCCATGGCCGACGGCAAGTCCCCCCTGGAGGCCGCGCGGCGGGCCGTCAGCCGCAGCGGCGACCGCTGGGCCGCCGTCTACTCCCCGGGCGAGTACGAGGAGTTCGAGGACACCCTCGACGGTCGGTACACCGGGGTCGGGTTGTGGGCCGGCAGCGAGCGGGACGGCCGGGTCGAGGTGACGAAGGTGCGCGCCGGCTCGCCCGCCGCCGACGCCGGGATCCGCCCGGGGGACCTGCTGCGCAGCGTCGACGGGGAGAGGACCGACGGCCGTCCCGTCACGGAGGTCGTCTCCTTACTCCGCGGGGACGCCACCGACGCCCCCGCCGGCACCACCGTCCGCCTGGGCCTGGAGCGCGCGGGCCGCGCCTGGACCGAGACCCTGCGCCGGACCCGGCTGTCCACCGACTCGGTCACCGTCCGCGAGCTCCCGGGCGCCCTCACCCTCATCGACGTGGACACCTTCACCAAGGGGTCCGGCCGCCAGGTGCGCGACGCCGTCCGGCGGGCCCCGCGCGGCGCCGGGGTCGTCCTGGACCTGCGCGGCAACGCGGGAGGCCTCGTCACCGAGGCCGTCACGGCCGCCTCCGCCTTCCTCGACGCCGGCCTCGTGACCACCTACGACGTCGAGGGCGAGCAGCGCGCCCTGCACGCCGAGCCCGGCGGCGACACGACCCGGCCCCTGGTCGCGCTCGTGGACGGCGGCACGATGAGCGCCGCCGAGCTGCTCACCGGCGCCCTGCAGGACCGCGGGCGGGCCCTGGTGGTGGGCTCGCGCACCTTCGGCAAGGGCTCGGTCCAGATGCCGGCCCGGCTGCCCGACGGCTCCGTGGCGGAGCTCACCGTCGGGCACTACCGCACCCCCTCCGGGCGCGCGGTGGACGGCCGGGGCATCACTCCGGACCTGGACGCCGACGAGGGTGCCCTCCAGCGGGCCGAGGCCGTGCTGAGGGGTCTGGCGAGCCCTTCGTAATCCGCTTTCCCCCGGACCCCCGCGTAGTGCGAAAATGGTCGGCACTATGGCTAAGGAAAAAGGGCGCAAGCTGATCGCGCAGAACAAGAAGGCGCGGCACGACTACCTCGTCATCGACACGTACGAGGCCGGCCTGGTCCTCACCGGTACCGAGGTGAAGTCGCTGCGCCAGGGAAGGGCGTCACTGGTCGACGGCTTCGTCCAGCTGACCGACGGCGAGGCGTGGCTGCACAACGTGCACGTGCCGGAGTACAGCCAGGGCACCTGGACCAACCACAGCGCACGGCGCAAGCGCAAGCTGCTGCTGCACCGCTCCGAGATCGACAAGCTGGAGTCGAAGTCGGGGGACACGGGCCACACCATCGTGCCCCTGGCCCTGTACTTCAAGGACGGCCGGGCCAAGGTCGAGATCGCGCTGGCGAAGGGCAAGAAGGAGTACGACAAGCGCCAGGCGCTCCGGGAGAAGCAGGACCGGCGCGAGACCGAGCGGGCGGTCTCCGCGGTGCGGCGCCGGCAGCGCGGGGCGTAGGGAATACGCTGGCACCGACCTGCGTTGGTCACGTACGATGGTGCATGCACCCCACGGCGGGTGCGGGCCCCTCTCCGGAGGGGATTGTCAACACAACATGGGGATGATCGGTTTCGACAGCGGATGTCGAGGCAGGGGAAGCGTGTCGAGGAAGCGGCAATGATCTCGTAAACCATATGTCGCAAAAAATAATCGCCAACACCAAGCGCGATTCCCAGTCCTTCGCCCTCGCTGCCTGATAAGCAGTGACTGAAGGACCCTAAATGGGTGTCAGCCCGGGGACGTTCCCGACCCGGATCCTGGCATAAGCTAGGGAACTAAACCATCGAGCCCGGTCACGGGGTTCGATGGGAAATCACACAGTGACTGGGCCCGTCGGCGACTTGTTCGCGTGATCGCCGGGGCCGAGAAAAGCGCAGCGAACTGCACACGGAGAAGCCCTGGTTCTGCACCGTTGGACGCGGGTTCGATTCCCGCCATCTCCACTCATCCCATGTGGGCGAAGGCCCCGCCACTTCCGAGTGGCGGGGCCTTCGTCATGCGCTGGCGCGGAACCGCCGACGCAGAACCGCCGACGCGGGCCCGCCCCGGTCAGGTCCGGGGGAGAGGGGCCGGCAGGGGGTGGGGGGTCCTGGCCGTGGGGAGGGACAGGACGAGGGCCGTGACGGCGGCCGTCACGGGGATCGTGTAGCCCGCGGTCGGTGTCATGTGCTCCACCGTCCAGCCGCCGATCGCGCTGCCGCAGGCGATGCCGCCCAGCAGACCGGTCACGGCCAGGGTCATGCCCTCGTTGAGCCGGCCCTCCGGCGTGCGCTGCTGGACCAGCGTCATGGTGGTCACCATGGCCGGGGCCGTCGCCATCCCGGCGACCAGCAGTGCCACGCCCAGCAGCGGCAGCGAACCGGTGACCGACGCGGCGAGCAGGGGCAGCGTCAGCAGGGCCGCCATCGCCGCCAGGCACCACGGCAGACGGGAGGAGGCCGGCCCGTCGAGCCGGACCGTCCCGTACAGCAGGCCCGCCGCGCAGGAGCCCGCCGCCTGGAGCCCCAGCACCACGCCCGCCGCCGCCTTGTGTCCCTGCGCGTCGGCGAACGCGAGCGTGACAACCTCCGTCGCGCCGAACACCGCCCCCATCGCCAGGCACACCACGAGCAGCGGGGGAATGCCGGGGGCGCGCAGGGGCGCCCGCGCCGGTACCCGCCCGGCGACCGGCGGCTCCGTCGCGCGCCGGGAGGTGAACAGCGCCATGCCCGCCAGCAGCAGCACCACCGCGGTCAGCGTGCCCGCCTCCGGGAAGAACGTCCCGCACAGGAACGCCGCGAGCACCGGCCCCAGCATGAAGCACAGTTCGTCCGCGGCCTGCTCGAAGGAGTTGGCGGTGTGCAGGGCCTTGGTGTCGCCGGCCAGCAGATGCGCCCAGCGCGCCCGGGACATGCCGCCGGTGTTCGGGGTCGTGGCGGTGGCGGCGTAGGAGGCGAACAGGGTCCAGTCCGGGGCGCCGTGGCGCACGCACAGCAGCAGGGCGACGGAGCCGAGCGCGGCGAACACCGTGGCCGGCAGAGCGACCCGGGCCTGTCCGTACCGGTCCACCAGCCGCGCGGTCCAGGGCGCGACCACCGCGGTCGCCGCCAGACCCGTCGCCGTGACGGCACCGGCGAGCGCGTAGGAGTCGCGCGCACCGGCGATCATCACGACCGCGCTGACGCTGAACATGCCCATGGGCAGCCGGGCCAGCAGATTCCCGGCGGTGAAGGAACGGGTTCCGGGCAGGCCGAACAGGTCGCGGTACGGGGTGAGTCGGGGCATGCGGCCACCGTCCCCCGGCGGTGATCGGCACGTCCAACACCTGTTCCGCCCGGACTCACGCACCCGGGTTGTGAAACGGCCGAACGGGCCGTGGCGAGAAAGAATCGCTCCTTGTTCTTCATACAGCGATATGGAGGGCCCTGATGTTTCTCGTAACGCGCGAATAAGATGCTCATTCATGCGGATCCTTCACTCTTTTGCCGCGCATCCGGCGAAGTGAGCCGACGGTTAGTCGGTACATGACCGAGGCGACCAGGAAAGACGGCTGGGCGGTAACGCTCGGGCCGTACACCTACATTCCCGCTCCAGCGCACTCGTCCGCCACCGTCAACGGCACGCTCACCAGAAGCGGTTGCCCGGTCACGTTGCAGGTGACCGAACCGGTGCTGCGCGATTTCATCCGCACCATGAGCACCCTGGAGAAGGATCTCGCCCGCCGCTGGATCAGCGCCACGGAATGGCCCGCCCTGGTTCTCGCGAATTAGCGGGGCCGCGTCATGTACGAGCATGGAATCGAAGGCACCGGCCGGCATCGCGCACCGGCCCGGGATTTCATCACACCCCTGACGCCCCCGGATCCGACCTGGGATCCGGCCGAGGAACTGGCGTTCATCCTCGAGGAGGCCCTCGGGCAGCAGACGAGAATCCCCGCCCCGCGGGACGAACCACCGCGCCCGGCCGCCGGCCCGGCACCCGACACCCACATGCAGCGGCTCCAGGACATCACCGAGGAACTGCCGCCCGTACGGGAGGTGCCCCGGCGCCACCGCAAGGTCCGTGTGCGCAGGACCCGGGGCCTGTTCCGCACCACCAGCCTGGTCGTCGCCGCGCTCGCGGCCGTCATCGCCGCCGCCGTGGGCCTGCTCGGCGGCATGGTCGCCTACGACCCCCTGCGCCTGGTCGCCGTCTCGCCCGAGACGAGGGGCCTGCGCCACTGGTGGCCGCTGCTGGTGTACGGGCCCTGGCTGGTGGCCTCCCTGTCCGTCCTGCGGGCCGCGCTGCACCAGCGCCGTGCCGCGCACTCCTGGTGCGTGGTGCTGGTCTTCTCGTGCGTCGCCGTGCTGCTCTGCGTCGTCCAGGCCCCCAGGACCGTCCTCGGCACCGCCGCGGCCGCCCTGCCCGGCATCGCCGCCCTGGCCTGCTTCCAGCAGGTCGTCCGCCAGATCACCCTGACCCGCCCCCCGCTCCGGTCGGCGCCCAGGCACCGGGGAGGCGCCTCCGCGCCTGCCGGAGCCAAGGCGGCCCCGAACCAGGTCGGGACCCCCCGCAAGGCCGGCTGAACCAGCCGGCCCGGGCCGCTGTAGGTTCGCGGCATGCCGGCCCACCTCGACCCCCGTCTCCTGCGCGCCTTCGCCACCGTCGCCGAGGAACTGCACTTCACCCGTGCCGCCGTCCGGCTGCACGTGGCCCAGCAGGCCCTCAGCCGCGACGTGCGGCGGCTGGAGCGGGAGTTGGGGGCCGAGCTGTTCGTACGGACCACCCGGCAGGTGGCGCTCACGCCCGACGGCGAGCGGCTGCTGCCCCACGCCCGGCGGGTGCTCCAGGCGCAGGACGAACTGCTCGCCGCCTTCGGCCAGGCCCGGCCCCTGCTGGTCGACCTCAACTCCCCGGGGCCGACCACCGCCCGCCGGGTGCTGCACCTGGCGCGTGAACTCGCCCCGGGCCAGGAGCTGATGGCCCGCTACGAGAGCGGCCTGACCGGAGCCGCCGGGGAACTGCTCGCGGGGCGGCTGGACGCGTCGTTCGGCCGGTTCGCCGGACTGGACCCCGCGCTGCGGACCGGTCTCGCCCACCAGCCCGTGCGCTACGAGCCGATGGCGATCGTCCTGCCCGAGGGCCACCGGCTGGCCGCCCTGGAGCAGGTGCCCGTCGCCGAACTGGCCGGCGAGACCGTCTACGCCGGTGCCGGCAACGACCGCACCCCGGAGTGGACCGGCCTGGCACGGCTGCTGTTCGAGAGGTACGGAATAGAGCTGGCACCGCCCGCGCCGCTCGCCGTCGGCGAGGAGGAGTTCCAGCGGATGATGGCCAGGACGCGCACGCCCGTCCTCGCCGTCGTCGACTTCCCGGCCCTGCCGTCCACGGTGTCCCGCCCCCTGGTCGACCCCGTGCCGCTGTCCCCCTTGTCCCTGGTCTGGCGCAGAGGGCTGACCCATCCCGCGCTGGACGCGCTGCGCCGGGCGGCGGCCCGCCTCGCCGCGGAGCAGGACTGGCTGCGGCGACCTGCCGACGGATGGGTGCCGGCCGGTGACGATGTCCTCATGCTGTCTCACGGCTGCCACTAATCGTCACGACAGCCACACGCACAGTCGCCGGGTGCGCTACATTCGACGCCTGAGCACGGTGTGGTAAGAGGGGGCGCTCGGACGGGTGGGGGCCCGGTCCGACGGCGGGTGCTCAGGTCGGAAGCGCACCTGAACCATCCCGTGGGGGGAAGTGCGTGCGCGTGACGAAATGGCGAGAAGACGCCCGACCGGAGTGGCCCGAGGCCGCGTCGGCGACGAGCGAGATCGCGGCCGACGGAAGAGTCCGGGAGCGGAGAGCGGCACAGGCCCTCGCCGACGACGACGTCCGTGCGACGGGCGGTGGATTGCCCGGCGGCGCGCAGATCCTGCCGGGCATCCCGCGGCAGAGCGACGGCGGGGCGGAGGCGCTCGGCCCGGGCCGCGGATCCCGTACGGGCGTCCGCGACCCGTGGCAGGAACCCGAGGACGCCGGCCCGGGCGAAGAGGCCTCCAGCGCCGCCGGACACGCCCACGATCCGCACGAGGTCACCGTCCAGCTGGACGGGACGCGCGTGGGCGAGGGGCGTGCCCGGGAGGCCGGGGACGGACCGGGCGCCGGTGCCGCCGGTGCGGGCGACCGGCCCGTCTTCGTCGACGAGTCCGGCCGCCGCAGCCGCCGCCTGCGCCGGGCCGGCGTGGTCGTCGCCCTGGCCTGCGGTGTGTACGCCGTGGTCATCGTCGCCACGCTGCTGTCCGGGAACGCCGACGCGCCCTGGCTCCCCGTGCCCGACAGGAACGAGGGGCAGCCCGCCGAGAAGGTCGACAGCCCGCCCCCGCCCGCGGAGGCCGCACCGACCGAGGAACCCGGTGCCACCCTTCCCGGCGGTGTGCCGGTCACCGGCCCGGCCACGGCTCCCGCACCCGGCCGCGGCCCCGGCACCGCCGCGCCCGGGACGACGCCCCGGCCCGGTCGTTCCGGGGCCCCGGCCAAGCCCTCGCCGGCCGGGACCCGGGCCACGCCCGAGCCGGGACCCGGCAGGACCGGCCCGACGCCGAGCAGGCCGGCGGACCCGCCGAGCACGCCGGCCGCCGAGCCGACTCCGACGGGCGAGACCACGCCGTCCCCGACCGCGACGCCCGGCGGCGGTGAGAGCGGCGGCGACACGGGCACGGTGGCGGACGGCCCGGCCACGGCCGAGCCCGTGACCGAGACACCCGCCGCCGCCTGACCCTGCCGGGTGCCGACCGGGCCGTGGGTCCGCACCGCGCTCTCATGGAGATCCGGCGCCCATGGGCCCCCGCCGGGGCGATGCCCCTGCTCGATCAGCGGGGGACCTGCCGGGTGCTCTGTCGGAGCGGTGGGGCCCGTCGGGTGCTTCGTCGGAGCGACGGGGGCCTGCTCGGCACTCCGCTCGATCAGTGGGGGCCTGGTCGGTGCTCCGCTGGATCAGCGGGGGCCTGCCAGGGGATCTGCTGGGTCAGCCGGGGGCTTGTCCGGTGCTTCGCTGGGTCAGCGGGAGCTGCTCGGGGCTTCGTTGGAGCGGCGGGGGGCCTACCCGGCTGGGCCGGGGTCCCTGCTCGATCAGCGGGGGACCGCGCTCAGGGTTCCCGGGGTTCCCGTTCGAGCCGTGGGAGATGCCCGGCGGCATCGCGGCCCGGCGGCGCAGCACCTGCCCCGGCCGGGCGCCCGCGCCGCGCGACGCCCCGGCGCTCACGGTCCCGGCTCCCGTCTCCGGCCGACCCGTCCGCCCTCCCCGGCGGTCGCGGCCCGCACACCGCCCACCACGGCGGTCGAAGGCCGCCGGCCCCGGCCGCGCGGCGATGGACGGCCGATCGTCCGCCCGCATGGGCGGTCGTAGGCCGACTGTCCGCCCGCGAGGCGATCGAGGGCCGATCGTCCGCCCACCACGGCGGACGCAGGCCAAATGTTCGACCCGGGTAGCGAGGGAGGGCCGATCGTCCTTCCGGCAGCGCGGTCGTGAGCCGGACCGACCGTCCGCCCCCGTCCGCCCCGTCCGGCGGCCGGGAGCCGCTCGTTCACCCGCCCTGCGTTCCGCGGCCGGGGGCCACCCGGTTCCGCCGCCCGTCGTCCGTCGCGACCCGTCCCCGTACCACTCCATCCCGTACCACTCCATCCCGCACCACCCGGAGTACCACCACCCATGGCTTCCCGTACCCGTCGATCCGCGCCCGCTCCCCGTGCCCGCGGGGGCCCCGGGCGTCGGCGTCTGCCCATGCGCCTGCTGCTGCCCCTGCTCCTCCTCGTCGCGCTGATGGCGATGCTCATGCTGCGCGGCTACGTGCACAGCGAGGTCCTCGCCGACCACCGGGTCGGGCCGCCCGCCGCCGGTGACCGGGTGCCGCGGGACATCCGCGAGGGCGGGCCCGTGATCGACACCCGCGGGGGCAAGGCCAAGAGCCTCGACCTTCCCGACCGCGAGCTGGTGCTGACCTTCGACGACGGGCCGGACCCCGTCTGGACGCCCAAGGTCCTCGACGTCCTGCGGAAGCACCACGCCCACGCCGTCTTCTTCATCACCGGCACGATGGCCTCCCGCCACCCCGAGCTGGTCCAGCGCATGGTCGACGAGGGCCACGAGATCGGGCTGCACACCTTCAACCACCCCGACCTGGCACTGCAGGACAAGAGCCGCGTCGACTGGGAGCTGTCGCAGAACCAGCTCGCGCTCGCCGGAGCCGCCGGCATCCGCACCTCGCTGTTCCGGCCGCCCTACTCCTCGTTCGCGCAGAACATGGACAACAACTCCTGGCCGGTCACCGAGTACATCGGGAGCAAGGGCTACCTCACCGTCGTCAACAACAGCGACAGCGAGGACTGGCGCCGGCCCGGGGTCGAGAAGATCATCAGCAACGCCACGCCGAAGGACGGCAAGGGAGCCATCGTGCTGATGCACGACTCCGGCGGTGACCGCTCCCAGACCGTGGCCGCGCTCGGCCCGTACATCTCCGGGTTGCAGGACCGGGGTTACCGCTTCCACACCCTCACCGCCGCCCTCGACGCCCCGAGCGCGCACACCCCCGTCACCGGGCTGGACGCGCTCAAGGGGGAGGCCTGGGTGTTCCTGGTGCAGGCCTCCGAGCACACGACCGATGCCCTCGTCGCCGGGCTGGCCGTGGTCGGTGTCCTGGTCTTCGCCCGCCTCGGGCTGATGCTGATCCTGTCCGTCGCGCACGCGCGCCGGGTCCGTCGGCGCGGCTTCCGCTGGGGCGAGACCGTCACCGAACCGGTCTCCGTGCTCGTGCCCGCCTACAACGAGGCCAAGTGCATCGAGCAGACCGTCCGCTCCCTGGTGGCCAGTGATCACCCCATCGAGGTCCTGGTCGTCGACGACGGCTCCGGCGACGGCACCGCCCGCATCGTCGAGGACCTGGACCTGCCCGGCGTACGGGTGGTCCGGCAGCTCAACGCGGGCAAGCCCGCCGCCCTGAACCGGGGCATCGCCAACGCCACGCACGACCTGATCGTCATGATGGACGGCGACACCGTCTTCGAACCGGCCACCGTCCGCGAACTCGTGCAGCCCTTCGGCGATCCGCGCGTCGGCGCCGTCGCCGGCAACGCCAAGGTCGGCAACCGGGACTCGCTCATCGGCGCCTGGCAGCACATCGAGTACGTCATGGGCTTCAACCTCGACCGGCGCATGTACGACGTGCTGCGCTGCATGCCCACCATCCCCGGCGCGGTCGGCGCGTTCCGCCGCAGCGCGCTGGAGCGTGTCGGCGGCATGAGCGACGACACGCTCGCCGAGGACACCGACATCACCATGGCGCTGCACCGCGACGGATGGCACGTCGTCTACGCGGAGAAGGCCGTCGCCTGGACCGAGGCGCCCGAATCGGTCCAGCAGCTGTGGTCGCAGCGCTACCGCTGGTCGTACGGCACGATGCAGGCGATCTGGAAGCATCGCGGGGCCCTGTTCGACCGCGGTCACTCGGGCCGCTTCGGGCGGGTCGGCCTGCCGCTGGTGTCGCTGTTCATGGTCGTGGCGCCCCTGCTGGCCCCGCTGATCGACGTGTTCCTGCTGTACGGGCTGGTGTTCGGCCCGACCGAGAAGACCATCGGCGCCTGGCTCGGCGTCCTCGCCGTGCAAGGGGTGTGCGCGGCCTACGCGTTCCACCTGGACAAGGAACGCATGATCCACCTCATCTCCCTGCCGCTCCAGCAGCTCCTCTACCGCCAGCTCATGTACGTCGTCCTGCTCCAGTCCTGGATCACCGCCCTGACCGGCGGCCGGCTGCGCTGGCAGAAACTGCGCCGCACCGGAGCCGTCGGCCTGCCCGGGCCCGGCACCGGCACACCGCAGCCGACGAGGGACAGGAGGCCGGTCGCATGACCACGCACACCACCCCCGCGCCCGGCGTCGCGCCCACCGCGCCACCGCCCGCCCGCACGCCCGTGCGCGACCGCTACTTCGACCTGCTGCGCGCCCTGGCGCTGTTCCGGGTCGTGCTGTACCACCTGACCGGCTGGGCCTGGCTGCCGCTGGTGTTCCCGTCCATGGGCGTGATGTTCGCGCTGGCCGGCAGCCTCATGGCCCGCTCGCTCAAGCGCCCGGCCGGGCAGGTGATCCGGGGCCGGATGCGCCGGCTGCTGCCCCCGCTGTGGCTGCTGGGCGTCGTCGGGGTCACCGGCATGGTCGTGCAGGGCTGGGGGCCGGGCGACGAGGGGCACCCCGGCTGGTGGTGGCTGCACCTCACCTTCTGGATCGTCCCGCTCAGCGACCCGCCCTTCGCCGAGGGCCTGCCCGGCGTGCACGGCCTCATCGGCGAGAACTGGGCGGCGGAGCTGGCCGGCCCGCTGTGGTACATCCGCGCCTACCTCTGGTACGTCCTGCTGTCCCCGCTGCTGCTGAAGGCCCTGCGCGCCCTCCCCGTCGTCACGATCCTCATGCCGATCGCCCTGGCGGTGGCCTTCGAGCTGAGCTGGCTCGCGCTGCCGGGCGAGCGGTTCCCCTCGGCCCTCACCGACTTCTCCACCTTCGGCGCCTGCTGGATCCTCGGCATGGCCCACCAGGAGGGCATCCTGAGACGGCTGCCGCGCTACGTCGTCCCGTCCGTGGCGCCCGTCGTGGCCCTGACCGGCCTCTGGTACGCCCTGCACCACGACTTCGGCACCGGCAACGACCTGGACAGCATGCCCCTGGCCCAGGCCCTGTGGTCGTTCGGCACGGTGCTGGTGCTGCTGCACGTCAGCCCGTCCTGGTCGCAGTGGCCGCGCCGGCTGCGCCCCTTCGCCGGCACGATCGCCGTCCTCAACTCCCGGGCCGTCACGATCTACCTGTGGCACAACACCTGCATCCTCGTCGCCGCGACGCTCTGGGACCGGCTGTGGGGCTTCCCGGTGCTGGAGCGACACGTGCCGGGGCTGCTGGAGAGCGTCTGGCCGGTGCTGGCCCTGGCGTGGGTGCTGATCGGCTGCTGCGTCCTGGCCTTCGGCTGGGCGGAGGACCTGGCCGCGAAGCAGCGCCCCCGGCTGTGGCCCACCGGTGAGCCGCGGCACGGCGGCCGCGGGCGCGGGCGGCCGGGCCGCAGGCGGGTGGCGGCGGGCGGCTGAGGCGGCGGGCGGCTGAGGCGGCCCGCCGTCACCGGGGTGTGGAACACTGCCCGGGTTGCACAAGGGGAGGAACCGGCCCGGGGGAGCGGTGGGATGAGCAGGCGGCAGACACAGAAGATGCTGCGGTTGCTGGCGAGCGGGGAACCGGTCCAGCTCACCAGCCCCCTGGCCTCCGTGAAGAAGCTCGCCCGACTGGCCTTCGTGGCCCAGCAGTTCGGCTACGAGTACGCCGACGTCCGGCAGGGCAGCGGCCGCAACGGCGCCCTCACCATGCTGCTCCTGCCCGACCACGCCCCGCAGGCCCGGGCCCGGGCCGGGCAGAACTGGGCGCAGTTCCCGAACGCCGCGGACGGCGTCTCCCTGCCGCCGCTCGTGCCGGACGCGGTCGAACTCCTCAAGGCACGAATCAACTTCGACCTCACCGGCAAGCACGCCGAGAAGCGCATGGGCTACGGCGCCCTGGGCGCCACCCTCGGCTGCGCGATCCTCGGCTTCCGGTTCGGCGGCGAGTCCGCCGACTTCGTCCTGGCCGGTGCCATCTGGCTGCTGCTCATGGTGGTCTTCGGCGTCGGCCTGGTGGTGACGCGCAAGCGCAACGCCAGGTTCGCGGCCCGGCTGCGGGCGGCCGGCTTCGTGCCGGTGCACGACGAGACCGGACGGCTGCGGTACCTGCCGCCGGGTGCGCAACCGCCCGGCCAGGGCAACCCGTTCGCGGCCGGCCCGCATCCGCGGCACGCCCCGGGGCCGTTCCCCCAGCAGTCCGCCCCCGGGCCGTACGGGCAGCAGGCCCCCTCCGCGTACGCCCAGCCCGCCCCGGGTCTCTACGCCGGTCAGCCCGCCCCCGGACCGTACGCCGGTCAGTCCGCCCCGGGCCCGTACGCCCAGCCCGCCCCGGGACCGTACGCCGCCCAGCCGTACCAGCAGCCCTCGCAGCAGCCCCCGCAGCAGGTCCCGCCTCAGCCTCCCCTCCAGCAGAACCCGTACTGGCAGCCGCCGCAGCAGTGAGCCGGGACGCGGGGCACCTCTCATCCCGCCCCCGCGCGGGGTGAGAGCAACGTTCCCTGCCGGTCACCGGGTGCCACAGACAGGAAACGCGTCCTCCCTACCTTCGGGACCAGTCACTCGAGCACGAGCGAGCCCCGGAGCACAGTGGAGGCGTCATGACAGGCCCTGGCACGGCACCCGCACCCCCGAACAGGGGCGGCCGCTGGATCCGGCACTGGGATCCGGAGAACGAGACGTTCTGGAAGGAGACGGGGGAGAAGGTCGCCCGCCGCAACCTCCTCCTCTCGGTGCTCTCCGAGCACATCGGCTTCTCGGTCTGGACCCTGTGGTCCGTGCTGGTGCTGTTCATGGGCCCGGAGTACGGCCT
The DNA here is from genome assembly GCF_044328425.1 of Streptomyces sp. NPDC017943. Classification (NCBI taxonomy): domain Bacteria; kingdom Bacillati; phylum Actinomycetota; class Actinomycetes; order Kitasatosporales; family Streptomycetaceae; genus Streptomyces; species Streptomyces sp. NPDC017943. The sequence continues at coordinate 83,186 of NZ_JBIRHH010000006.1, forward strand.
GACCCCCGCGGACAAGTTCCTGCTGACCTCGATGGTCACCCTGGTCGGCGCCGTCGTCCGCGTCCCCTACACCTTCGCCGTCGCCCTCTTCGGCGGACGGAACTGGACGATCGTCTCCGCGGCCCTGCTGCTGATCCCGACCGTCGCCGCGTTCACGGTGATGGAACCGGGCACGTCCTTCACCACGTTCCTGCTCGTCGGTCTGCTCGCGGGGATCGGCGGCGGCAACTTCGCGTCCTCCATGACCAACATCAACGCCTTCTTCCCGCTGCGGAAGAAGGGCTGGGCGCTCGGGCTGAACGCGGGCGGCGGCAACATCGGCGTACCGGTGGCACAGCTGGTCGCGCTGGGCATCATCGGCGCCGGCGGCGGCCCGCGGGTGCTGCTCGGCATCTACATCCCGCTGATCGTCCTGGCCGCCGTCCTGGCCGCGCTGTTCATGGACAACCTGGAGCACGTCAGGAACGACACCGGCGCCGCCCGGGACGCCGCCCGGGACGGCCACACCTGGATCATGTCCGTCCTGTACATCGGCACGTTCGGCTCCTTCATCGGCTACAGCTTCGCCTTCGGGCAGGTCCTGACCAACCAGTTCGGCCGCACTCCGTTGCAGGCCGCCTACGTCACCTTCCTCGGACCGCTGCTCGGGTCCCTGATCCGGCCCGTGGGCGGGCGGCTCGCGGACCGGTTCGGCGGGGCCCGGATCAGCCTGTGCAACTACGTCGCGATGGCCGCCGCCACGGCGGTCCTCGTCGGGGCCTCCATGGCGAAGTCGCTCGCGCTGTTCACCGGGGCGTTCGTGGTGCTGTTCGTGCTCAGCGGGCTCGGCAACGGCTCGACGTTCAAGATGATCCCGGGCATCTTCCAGAACAAGGCGCTGGCCCAGGGGCTGACCGGCGAGGAGGCGGCGGCGTACGGGCGGCGGCTGTCCGGGGCGTCGATGGGGCTGATCGGCGCGGTCGGCGCACTCGGCGGCGTCGGCATCAACCTCGCCTTCCGCCAGTCCTTCCTCTCCTACGGCTCCGGCACCGGCGCGTTCGTCGCCTTCCTTGCCTTCTACGCCGTCTGCTTCCTGATCACCTGGGCCGTATACCTTCGCCGCCCGGCTCCCCGGGTACCCGTCACCGCGGCCTCCCCGGAGGCGAAGCCGCAGCTCAGCTACGCGGACGTGTGAGGCGCCGACCCGGACGACGACGGGATCGGTAACACTGACGACATCACGCCGAACCGGGCCTGTCACGAGCCGTTGACAGGCTCGGCCGGCACGCAGGTACGCCGTACCGACGCAAGTCGACGACTCGAGTGCGGGACGAGAGCCATGTACGAGGAAGAACAGCGACCGGACCACGGGCCCCTGGCGGGATTCACCGTCGGCGTGACGGCCGCGCGCCGGGCCGACGAGCTCGGGACGCTGCTGCGGCGTCGCGGTGCCGCCGTCGTGCACGCCCCCGCCCTGCGGATCGTGCCCCTCGCCGACGACAGCGAACTGCTGGACGCGACCAAGGACATCGTCCGGCAGCCGCCCGACATCGCCGTCGCCACGACCGCGATCGGCTTCCGCGGCTGGGTGGAGGCGGCGGACGGCTGGGGTCTGGGCGAGGACCTGCTCGCCCGGCTGGGCGGCGTGCGGATCCTGGCGCGCGGGCCGAAGGTCAAGGGCGCGGTGCGGGCGGCCGGGCTGACCGAGGAGTGGTCACCCGCGTCGGAGTCCATGGCCGAGGTGCTGGACCGGCTGCTGGAGGAGGGCGTCGACGGCCTGCGCATCGCCGTCCAGCTGCACGGCGAGCCGCTGCCCGGGTTCGTGGAGGCGCTGCGGGAGGGCGGGGCCGAGGTCGTCGGCGTGCCGGTCTACCGCTGGATGCCGCCGGAGGACATCGCTCCGGTGGACCGCCTCCTGGACGCGGCCGTGACCCGGGCCCTGGACGCCGTGACGTTCACCAGCGCCCCGGCCGCGGCCTCCCTGCTGTCGCGGGCGGAGGAACGCGGACTGCTCACCGAGGTCCTCGCGGCCCTGGGCCACGACGTCCTGCCCGCCTGCGTCGGACCGGTCACGGCCCTGCCGTTGCAGGCCCGCGGCATCGACACGGTCCAGCCCGAGCGGTTCCGGCTCGGTCCGCTGGTGCAGCTGCTGTGCCAGGAACTCCCCGGGCGGGCGCGCTCGTTGCCCGTCGCCGGGCAGCGGGTGGAGATCCGCGGGCACGCCGTCGTGGTCGACGGCGACCTCCGGCCCGTACCGCCCGCCGGCATGTCCCTGCTGCGCGCCCTGGCCCGCCGTCCCGGCTGGGTCGTGTCCCGCTCCGACCTGCTGCGCGCACTGCCCGGCTCCGGCCGCGACGAACACGCGGTGGAGACGGCCATGGCCCGCCTGCGCACCGCCCTCGGCACGCCGAAGCTGATCCAGACGGTGGTCAAGCGCGGCTATCGCCTGGCCCTGGACCCGGCGGCGGACACGAAGTACGCGGACGGGTGAGGGCCCGGGCTCCCCGTGCGTGCGGGCAGCCCCGGCCACGGGCCGGACGCCGCCCGAGCCGGAGGTCTTTCCGGCGCGGTCCGGGGCAGGCACTGTAGGAGGGACCGGTTCCCCGGCCCTCTCACTGGCGTCTCACCGACCCTAGGCGGTGACAGGCACATGGCACTGGGTACGGCCGCGGCCCCCTACGAGCTGCGCTTCGACGCCGGGCGGATCTGCCTCGATCTGCTCGCCACCACACACCCGGACGAACGGCTGCACTCCGTGGACGTCCTGCGCGCCTGGGTCACCGGCTCCGGCCTCGTCCCGGCCGGGACGCCGCTGGACCACGCGGACTCCACCTGGCCCCCGGCCTTCCGTGAACTGCGCGACCAGATCGACCGGCTGGTCCGCGGCCGCCCCGGCTCGGGCGTCAGCACGTACGACTTCGCGCTCGCCCGCGTCAACGACCTGGCCCGCACCGCGCCCCCGGCCCCGCGTGCGGTGCGCGACCCGGAGGACGGGCTCGTCCGGCGGCTGGAGGCACCGCCCGGCTGCGCCGCCCTGCTCGCGGTGGTGGCCCGGGACGCCGTCGACCTGCTGACCGATCCGGCCGCCCGCGCGGCGCTGCGCCAGTGCGAGGGGGACAACTGCCCCATCGTGTACCTCGACACGTCACGGGGGCGGCGCAGGCGGTGGTGCTCCAGCGAGATCTGCGGCAACCGCGAGCGCGTCGCCCGGCACCGCCGGCGCGCGGCACTGGCCCGCCCCTGAAACGGAATTGAGTGGTCCGTGCACTCAATTCCCGCGCCCCAAATGCCACTTCTGCGCATGCGGAGCCGAAGTGATTCGGGACACATACCGTTTACCTACGCTTCCGTAGGGATAAGCGGACCCGATCTTGTCCGTGTGGTGGAAATGTAAAGAACGAGGGGTGGGAATGTGCGCCCATGTCCCCCTCCGTCACGACACCCGGAAGAAAACTGTCACCTCTCTTTGAACACCCAACGCCTCCTCTGCGTACGGCTTGTCGAGCGACCGACTGGGGGAACCCCCGGACATCGGAGGTGGGCGTGCGCAAGGATTCCGTCGTGGCCAATGAACGAGCACCGAGGGCCCGACATCGCATGTCCCAGCCCTCGGAACCCGACGAGGAGCTGATGCGTGCGCTCTACCGCGAACACGCCGGACCCCTGCTGGCCTACGTCCTGCGCCTGGTCGCCGGAGACCGGCAGCGCGCCGAGGACGTGGTGCAGGAGACGCTCATCCGTGCCTGGAAGAACGCCGGTCAGCTCAATCGGGCGACCGGTTCGGTACGCCCCTGGCTGGTGACGGTCGCCCGGCGCATCGTCATCGACGGCCACCGCAGCCGGCAGGCCCGGCCGCAGGAGGTCGACCCGTCGCCGCTGGAGGTCATCCCCGCGGAGGACGAGATCGACAAGGCGCTGTGGCTGATGACTCTGTCGGACGCACTCGACGACCTGACCCCCGCCCACCGGGAGGTGCTCGTCGAGACGTACTTCAAGGGGCGTACCGTCAACGAGGCGGCCGAGACCCTGGGCATACCCAGCGGCACGGTCCGCTCCAGGGTGTTCTACGCCCTGCGTTCGATGAAGCTGGCACTGGAGGAGCGGGGGGTGACGGCGTGATGAGTGTTTACGGGGGTAACCAAGGGTTCGGTACGGGAGGCATGGGTATGTCTGGCCCCATGCAGGAATCTCCGGTGCCGAACGAGCACGAGACCGTGGGCGCGTACGCCCTCGGCATCCTCGACGACGCCGAAGCAACCGCTTTCGAGGCTCATCTCGCCACCTGCGAGTGGTGCGCCCAGCAGCTCGACGAGCTGGCCGGCATGGAGCCGATGCTCGCCGCCCTCGCCGACCTGCCCGGCTCCGGGAGCACCCCCGCGATCGGCGACTCGCTGTCCGCCAAGCCCCGCCCGCGCGTGGTGGAGAAGCTGGTCGACGAGGTCGCCGACCGCCGCGCCCGCAAGCGCCGGCGCAGCTTCTACATGGTGGCCGCGGCCGGTGCGCTGATCGTCGGCGGTCCCTTCGTCGCGGTCGCGACCAGCGGCGGTGACGGCGGAGGCGGCGCGGAGAACCGCCCGCTCGCGGCGAGCCCCGCCAAGGCGGCCTTCGACGGCATCTCCGACAAGATCACGGCCACCGACCCGACCACCAAGGTCACCGCGACGGTCGCCCTCCAGAAGAAGGACTGGGGCACCGGGACGGTCACGGAGCTGAAGAACGTCAAGGGCCCGCTCAAGTGCGCCCTGGTCGCCGTCGGCAAGAACGGCGAGCGGGAGACGCTGGCGTCCTGGTCCGTGCCGGAGTGGGGCTACGGCCTGCCCGACGCCTCGACCGAGAAGGCCAAGCAGCCCCTGTACGTCCAGGGCGGTGCCGCCTTCCAGCCGAACGACATCGACCACTTCGAGGTCGTGACCTTCGACGGCAAGCGCCTCGTCGAGGTGGACGCGTAGCATTGCCGGGTCCCCCTGGCGTACGGTGGACGGCTGCCCAGCACGTCAGAAGGGGACCCGGTGGCCGCTCAGGCTCAGCAGGAATCCGCGCTCGACTCCCTCAGAGACAGGGAGATCGACGTCGAACAGCAACACCTGGACCGGGTGTACCGGCGCCTCGAGGAGAAGATCCACGAGGCGGAGTTCCTCATGCACGACGCCGCCCGGCGCGGCCAGGTCGGCACACCCGGCGCCCTGGCCGAGCGGGACGCACAGGTCTTCCGCGCCGGCATCCATCTCAACCGGCTCAACAACGAGTTCGAGGACTTCCTCTTCGGCCGCATCGACCTGCTGCGCGGCAAGGACGGCAAGAAGGGCCCCGACGGCGCCTACACCGCCGTCGAGCCCGCCGACGGAGCGGTCCGCGAGGACGGCACCGCCGACATCGCCGAGACCCTGCACATCGGCCGCATCGGCGTCCTCGACGCCGACTACGCCCCGCTGGTCATCGACTGGCGCGCCCCGGCCGCCGCCCCCTTCTACCGCTCGACGCCCGTGGACCCGGGCCGGGTCGTGCGCCGCCGGGTCATCCGCTCCAAGGGCCGCAGGGTCCTCGGCGTCGAGGACGACCTCATGCGCCCCGAGCTGACGGCGCGCCTGGACGGCGAGGAGCTGTCCGTCATCGGCGACGGCGCCCTGATGGCCGCGCTCGGCCAGGCCCGCAGCCACACCATGCGCGACATCGTCGCCTCCATCCAGGCCGAGCAGGACCTGGTCATCCGCGCCCCCGCCGCCTCCGTGACCTACGTCGAGGGCGGCCCCGGCACCGGCAAGACCGCCGTCGCGCTGCACCGCGCGGCCTACCTCCTCTACCAGGACCGGCGCCGCTACGCGGGCGGCATCCTCATCGTCTCGCCCACCCCGCTGCTCGTCGCCTACACCGAGGGCGTGCTGCCCTCCCTCGGCGAGGAGGGCCAGGTCGCCATCCGGGCCATCGGCTCCCTGGTCGAGGGCGCCGAGGCGACGCTCTACGACTCCCCGGCCGTGGCCCGCGCCAAGGGCTCCTCGCGCATGCTCAAGGTCCTGCGCAAGGCCGCCCGCGGCGCCCTGGAGCTCGGCGACTGCCCGGACCGGCTGCGCGTGGTCGCCTTCGGCCGCCGCCTGGAACTGGAGGCCGGGGAGCTCGCGGACATCCGCCGGGCCGCCCTGGGCGGCACCGCCCCCGTGAACCTGCTGCGTCCCCGCGCCCGCAAGCTGCTGCTCGACGCGCTGTGGGAGCGCTCCGGCGCGGCCGGCCGGCACACCGACCCCGAGCTCGCCGCCGAGCTGCGCTCCTCCTTCGACGAGGACATCACCTCAGAGGACGCCTTCCTCGCCTTCCTCGACGCCTGGTGGCCGGAGCTGACCCCGGTGGCCGTGCTGGACGCCATGGCCGACGAGCGGCGCCTCGGCCGCTGGGCCCGGCGGATCCTCAACCCCGGCGAGGTCCGCAAGGTCGCCCGCTCCCTCAGGCGCGAGGGCCGGTCCGTGCACGACATCGCCCTGCTCGACGAGCTCCAGGCGATCCTCGGCGCCCCCGCCCGCCCCCGCAGGCGACGCGAACTGGACTCGCTGGACCAGCTCACCGGCCTGGAGGAGCTGATGCCGGTGCGTGAGGAGTCGCAGCGCGAGCGCGCCGAGCGCCTCGCGCAGGAGCGCACCGAGTACGCCCACGTCATCGTCGACGAGGCGCAGGACCTCACGCCGATGCAGTGGCGCATGGTGGGCCGCCGCGGCCGGCACGCCACCTGGACGGTCGTCGGCGACCCGGCCCAGTCCTCCTGGTCCGACCCCGACGAGGCCGCCGAGGCCCGCGACGAGGCGCTCGGCAGCCGCCCGCGCCGCCGTTTCGAGCTCACCGTCAACTACCGCAACCCGGCCGAGATCGCCGAGCTGGCCGCGAAGGTCCTGGCCCTCGCCATGCCCGGCTCCGTCTCCCCGAGGGCGGTGCGCTCCACCGGCGTCGAACCGCGCTTCGCGCTCGCCGGCCCCGCCCTCGGCGACACGGTCCGCGCCGAGGCCGCGCGCCTGCTGGAGCGGGTCGACGGCACGGTCGGCGTGGTCGTGGCGATGAACCGCCGCGAGGAGGCCCGCCGCTGGCTGGCCGGACTCGGCGACCGGGTGGTGGCGCTCGGCAGCCTGGAGGCCAAGGGCCTGGAGTACGACGCGACGGTCGTGGTCTCCCCGGCGGAGATCGCCGACGAGTCCCCGGCCGGCCTGCGCGTGCTGTACGTCGCACTGACCCGTGCCACCCAGCAGCTCACGGTCGTCTCGGCCGAACGGGACGAGCCCGACGCGGCCGGAACCCCGGATCTGCTCCGGGACTGAGCGGGGTTACCCATGTGTCCGCGAAATGAACTCCCGAGACGGAATGGCCTTACGGGATCTGTTTGTTAGCCTGGACGTGGCACCGGCTCGATCCAAGCCCCCGGGCCCAACCTTCGTCGCTACGAGCGACCACTTGCCGCGAGGCGAGCATGGCGGGTCGGTGCCACTGACGAGAGAAAGAGACCCACGTCCACGTGACGTGGGTCTCTTTCTGCCTGCCGATTCCGCGAACAAAACGTTCGCAATACGGCCCGGCTACCCGCTACTCAGCGGTAGGTGCGACGATCGGACGGCACAAAACAGCGTCAGGTGAAAGCAGAGGAAGTCGGCCATGGCAACGGCGCCCAGCGTCTCCTACTCGATGACGGTCCGGCTGGAGGTGCCCGCGAGCGGAACGGCCGTCTCGCAGCTCACCACCGCCGTGGAGTCCTCCGGAGGCTCGGTGACCGGCCTCGACGTCACCGCTTCCGGCCACGAGAAGCTCCGGATCGACGTCACCATCGCGGCGTCCTCCACGTCCCACGCGGACGAGATCGTGGAGGAGTTGCGCGGCATCGAGGGCGTCACGCTCGGCAAGGTCTCCGACCGGACCTTCCTCATGCACCTCGGCGGCAAGATCGAGATGGCGTCCAAGCACCCCATCCGCAACCGCGACGACCTGTCCATGGTCTACACCCCCGGTGTGGCCCGCGTCTGCATGGCGATCGCCGAGAACCCCGAGGACGCCCGCCGCCTCACCATCAAGCGCAACTCCGTTGCGGTCGTGACGGACGGCTCGGCCGTGCTGGGCCTGGGCAACATCGGCCCCAAGGCCGCACTGCCCGTCATGGAGGGCAAGGCCGCCCTCTTCAAGCGGTTCGCCGGCATCGACGCCTGGCCGATCTGCCTCGACACGCAGGACACCGACGCCATCGTCGAGATCGTCAAGGCCATCGCCCCGGGCTTCGCGGGCATCAACCTGGAGGACATCTCGGCGCCCCGCTGCTTCGAGATCGAGGCCCGGCTGCGCGAGGCCCTCGACATCCCCGTCTTCCACGACGACCAGCACGGCACCGCGATCGTCGTCCTCGCCGCGCTGACCAACGCCCTGCGTGTCACCGGCAAGGCGATCGAGAACATCCGCGTCGTCATGTCCGGCGCGGGCGCCGCCGGTACGGCCATCCTGAAGCTGCTGCTCGCCGCGGGCGTCAAGAACGCCGTCGTGGCGGACATCCACGGCGTGGTGCACGCGGGCCGCGAGGACCTGGTGGACGCCGCCCCGGACTCGGCGCTGCGCTGGATCGCCGACAACACCAACCCCGAGGGCCTCACGGGCACGCTCAAGGAGGCCGTGCGCGGCGCGGACGTCTTCATCGGCGTCTCCGCCCCGAACGTCCTGGACGGCGCCGACGTGGCCGCCATGGCCGAAGGGGCCATCGTGTTCGCGCTCGCGAACCCGGACCCGGAGGTCGACCCGGCGATCGCCCGCCAGACGGCCGCCGTCGTCGCGACGGGGCGCTCCGACTTCCCGAACCAGATCAACAACGTGCTGGTCTTCCCGGGCGTCTTCCGCGGCCTGCTGGACGCGCAGTCCCGCACCGTCAACACGGAGATGATGCTCGCCGCCGCGAAGGCCCTGGCCGACGTGGTGACCGAGGACGAGCTGAACCCGAACTACATCATTCCGAGCGTCTTCAACGACAAGGTCGCCGGCGCGGTCGCCGGGGCCGTGCGCGAGGCCGCCAAGGCCGTGGGCGCGACGGCGGGCAGCACGTCCGGCGTTTGACGGAGCACCGCCGGGGTACTCCTCGGTGCGCTGTCGCGGTCCGGGGGCGGGGCGCCCCCGGACTGTGAGTAACCCCACGGCCGCCGGGAGCGCGGCGCGTCGCACGATCCCCGTCAGCGGCGGAGTTATCGTGGCGCCAGGCTCAGGCCCTCTTTTCGTGTGACTCCCAAGGGTGTTCCCACGACTCCTGCGGGTGCCGGATTGGCTTTCCCGCCGCAGGTAGAGGCAGGATGCGTCTCTGGGCGCGAGGGTCTGACGACGGACCCGGGTCCGGGGACTCATGGAGGACCCTGGCAGCATCGGCTTCGATCTGACGCCTCAACGGCAAGATGAACACGGGAGTAACAACATGAACCGCAGTGAGCTGGTGGCCGCGCTGGCCGACCGCGCCGAGGTGACCCGCAAGGACGCCGACGCCGTGCTGGCCGCGTTCGCCGACGTCGTCGGCGACATCGTCTCCAAGGGCGACGAGAAGGTCACCATCCCCGGCTTCCTGACCTTCGAGCGCACCCACCGTGCCGCTCGCACCGCCCGCAACCCGCAGACCGGCGAGCCCATCCAGATCCCCGCCGGCTACAGCGTGAAGGTCTCCGCGGGCTCGAAGCTCAAGGAAGCGGCCAAGGGCAAGTAGGCGTTCCGTCGCGAGCGCCGTGGGCGACTGCGGGCCGGCCGTGGCCGGTCGCGCAGTTCCCGCGCCCCCTGAGGGCACGGGCCCACCGAGAGCCGCATGACAACGCCGAGGGGCGGTCACCTGGACTCCAGGTGACCGCCCCTCGGCGTTGCGGCGGTCGTGGGACCTAGCCGAGCGCCTTGCCCGGCAGCTCGACCTTGGCGCCGAGCTCGACGAGCTTCTCCATGAAGTTCTCGTAGCCGCGGTTGATCAGGCCGATGCCGTGGACCCGGGAGGTGCCCTGGGCCGCGAGGGCCGCGATGAGGTACGAGAAACCGCCGCGCAGGTCGGGGATGACCAGGTCGGCGCCCTGCAGCCTGGTCGGGCCGGAGACGACCGCCGAGTGCAGGAAGTTGCGCTGGCCGAAGCGGCAGTCCGAGCCGCCCAGGCACTCGCGGTAGAGCTGGATGTGCGCGCCCATCTGGTTCAGCGCGGACGTGAAGCCGAGGCGGGACTCGTAGACCGTCTCGTGGATGATGGACAGGCCCGTGGCCTGGGTCAGCGCGACCACCAGCGGCTGCTGCCAGTCGGTCTGGAAGCCCGGGTGGACGTCCGTCTCCAGCGCGATGGACTTGAGCTGCCCGCCGGGGTGCCAGAAGCGGATGCCCTCGTCGTCGATCTCGAAGGCACCCCCCACCTTCCGGTAGGTGTTCAGGAACGTCATCATCGAGCGCTGCTGCGCGCCGCGGACGTAGATGTTGCCCTCGGTCGCCAGGGCCGCCGACGCCCAGGACGCGGCCTCCAGGCGGTCCGGCAGGGCGCGGTGGTTGTAGCCGCCGAGCTGGTCCACACCGGTGATGCGGATCGTCCGGTCGGTGTCCATCGCGATGATGGCGCCCATCTTCTGCAGGACGCAGATGAGGTCCTCGATCTCCGGCTCTACGGCCGCGTTCGAGAGCTCGGTGACGCCCTCGGCGAGGACGGCCGTCAGCAGCACCTGCTCGGTCGCGCCGACGGACGGGTAGGGCAGCTGGATCTTGGTGCCGCGCAGCCGCCGCGGAGCCTCCAGGTACTGGCCGTCCGCCCGCTTCTCGATCTTCGCGCCGAACTGCCGCAGCACCTCGAAGTGGAAGTCGATGGGCCGGCCGCCGATGTCGCAGCCGCCGAGGCCCGGGATGAAGGCGTGGCCGAGGCGGTGCAGCAGCGGACCGCAGAACAGGATCGGGATACGGCTCGAACCGGCGTGGGCATCGATGTCGGCGACGTTGGCGCTCTCCACGCGCGTCGGGTCCATCACCAGTTCGCCGGGCTCCTCACCCGGACGGACCGTCACACCGTGCAGCTGCAGCAGACCCCGAACCACCCGCACGTCGCGGATGTCCGGGACATTGCGCAGCCGGCTCGGAGCGCTGCCCAGCAGCGCTGCGACCATGGCCTTCGGTACGAGATTCTTCGCACCGCGGACACGGATCTCGCCCTCCAGCGGGGTTCCGCCGTGGACAAGCAGGACATCGTCGTTGACGGTCATGAATCTCGCGTTCCATGGAGTCGGGCAGGGGCCAGGAGGGAAAGGGTAATCGCCCTTGACCCCCCTTCTGTAAGCCCGAGGAGGACCCAGCCGCGTCATAGGTCTGTCACAACACGAACCGTTCCGTGCCGACCACACCTGGTCACGATCACATCCGTGCGCGCGGGGTGCACCGGTGCGCCCTGAGCTGCGCTGCCTCCCGGTGCCGCATTGCCTCCCCACGGAAAGGCAAGATGCGGGATCATGTCTGGCATGACCGAGGTGTCCTCGCTCACAGGGCGGTTGCTCGTGGCCACCCCCGCCCTGGCGGACCCGAACTTCGACCGTGCGGTGGTGCTGCTCCTCGACCACGACGAGGAGGGCTCCCTCGGCGTCGTCCTCAACCGCCCCACCCCGGTGGACGTGGGCGACATCCTGGACGGCTGGGGGGACCTCGCGGTCGAGCCCGGGGTCGTCTTCCAGGGCGGCCCGGTGTCCCTGGACTCGGCCCTCGGGGTCGCCGTCGTCCCGGGCGGCGCCTCCGGCGAGGCCGCCCCGCTCGGGTGGCGCCGGGTGCACGGTGCGATCGGGCTGGTCGACCTGGAGGCGCCGCCCGAACTGCTGGCCTCGGCGCTCGGCTCCCTGCGGATCTTCGCCGGGTACGCGGGCTGGGGCCCGGGCCAGCTGGAGGACGAGCTGGTCGAGGGGGCCTGGTACGTGGTCGAGTCGGAGCCCGGCGACGTCTCCAGCCCGTCTCCCGAGCGGCTGTGGCGCGAGGTGCTGCGGCGCCAGCGCAGCGACCTGGCGATGGTGGCCACGTACCCGGACGACCCTTCGCTCAACTGATGCGTGTGACCTTCAGTACCCTTGGGCCTATGAGCACTCTCGAGCCCGAGCGCGGGACTGGTACGGGGACCCTCGTAGAGCCGACGCCGCAGACCTCCTCCGGTGACGGTGACCACGAGCGCTTCGCCCACTACGTCCAGAAGGACAAGATCATGGCGAGCGCGCTCGACGGCACCCCCGTCGTGGCGCTGTGCGGCAAGGTCTGGGTGCCGGGCCGCGATCCGAAGAAGTACCCGGTGTGCCCCATGTGCAAGGAGATCTACGAGTCCATGGGCTCCGGCGGTGGCGACGACAAGGGCAAGGGCGACAAGTAGTCCCGCTCTTCCCGGCCTCAGGCCCTCAGGGTGCGTTTTGCGCGCCCTGGGGGCCTTTGTGCTGACCGGGCGTTGCACGGGGTGCGTCCGCCGGTCACAGAGTGGTTGAGACCTCTTGTGGGCGTGTTCATGAAGTCCCTAGCCTCCGTGGTGTTGTGCACAGCGAAACCATCATTGCGCATGTTGCAACACTCCCGCGGAGGAGCACTCCATGAAGCTGTCCGTCCGTATCGCCGGTCTCACCGCGCTCGTCGCCCTCGCGGCCGCTGCCTGCGCGCCCCAAACCTCAGACAACGCCTCCTCCGACAAGGACGAGAAGAGCGGCACGCTGCGTGTGTGGCTCTTCCAGGAGGTCGGCAACGCCCCCAAGGAGAAGGTCGTCGACGCGCTCGTCGCCGACTTCGAGAAGAAGCACGAGGGCACGCGGGTCGACGTGGAGTACATCCCCGTCGAGACCCGCGCCCAGCGCGTCAAGGCCGCCTTCAACGACCCGTCCTCCGCGCCCGACGTGATGGAGTTCGGCAACACCGACACGGCCGGCTATGTGAAGGACGGCGGACTCCTCGACGTCACCGGGGAGTTCGGCGCGTGGGCCGAGACCAAGGACACCGACCCCACCGCGAAGCAGTCCGTCACGGTGGACGGCAAGGTCTACGGCGCCCCCCTCTACGTCGGCGTACGCGCCCTGTACTACCGCACGGACGTCTTCGGCGAACTCGGCCTGGAGCCGCCGACGTCGATGGCCGAACTGGCCACCACCGCCCGCGAGATCCGCGCCGCGAAACCCGGGCTGTACGGTCTGGCCGTCGGCGGGGCCTACACCTACGGCGCGATGCCCTTCGTCTGGGCCCACGGCGGTGAACTCGCCACCGGCAAGGCCGGTTCGTACGCCTCCGGCATCGACAGCGCCGCGGCGCGCAAGGGCATCAAGGCGTACACGTCCCTGTTCGGCGACGACAACTGCCCGGCGGCCAAGTGCGCGGGCATGGGCGGCAACGACACGGTCACCGCGTTCGCCGCGGGCAAGGCGGGCATGGCCATCGGCGGCGACTTCAGCCACGCCGCCGTCGAGGCGGGCAAGGTCAAGGGCAAGTACGCCGTCGTCCCGCTGCCCGGGGTGAAGCCGGGCTCGATCGCCCCGGCCTTCGCGGGCGGCAACAACATCGGTGTCCTGAAGAGCACCTCCCACCGCACGCTCGCCGTCGACCTGATGAAGCGGCTCGCCGGCAAGAAGACCCAGACCGAACTCTTCGACGCGATGGGCTTCCTGCCCACCTTCACGGACGTCCGCCGGCGGGCCGCCGCCGAGGAGCCCTTCGTCAAGCCGTTCGTGCGGACCCTCTCGGCCGGCACCAGGTTCGTGCCCGCCTCGCCCGCCTGGGCGCAGATCGACTCCTCGCTCGTCCTGCCGACGATGTTCCAGGAGGTCGTCAGCGGCAGGAAGGGCGTGGCCAAGGCCTCCGCCGACGCCGCGAAGAAGATGAACACCGCGTTCGGCTCCGCGGGGTGAGCCGCATGGACGACCGCACGGAAACGGCGGAGCCCGGCAGCACGAACCCGCCGAGCGGGCCCGCAGGTGCGGTGGGCGGGGTCGCCGGGGTGCGGCGGCAGCCCGGCGTGGCGCGACCCGGGGCCGCCCTCGGCTCCGGGCAGGCGCCCCCGGGCGTGCCCGCCGCCCGCAAGGCCGGCGGCCCGCCCGGACGGCCCGGCGCGCACCGCGGCGGGGCCGGTGGCACCGGGCGGGTCTCCGGCGGCTGGACCCCGTGGCTCTACCTCGCGCCCGCGCTCGTCGTACTGGGCGGGCTGCTGGTCTACCCGATCTACCAACTCGGCCTGATCTCCGTCTTCGAGTACACCCAGGCACAGGTCAGCGGCGGGGAGCCGGCCACCTTCCAGGGCCTCGGGAACTATGCCGAGCTGTTCGGCGACCCGCAGTTCTGGCAGGTGCTGCTCGCCACCGTGCTGTTCGCGGCGGCCTGCGTCGTCTCCACCCTCGCCGTCGGCTGCGCCCTCGCCGTGCTCCTCACCCGGGTGCGGGCCGTGCCCCGGCTCGCGCTGATGCTGGCCGCCATGGGCGCCTGGGCGACCCCGGCCGTGACCGGCTCCACGGTCTGGCTGTTCCTGTTCGACCCGGACTTCGGCCCGGTGAACCGGCTGCTGGGCCTCGGCGACCACTCCTGGACCTACGGCCGCCTCAGCGCCTTCTTCCTGGTGCTGCTCGAAGTGGTGTGGTGCTCCTTCCCGTTCGTGATGGTGACCGTCTACGCGGGCATCCGCGCGGTGCCCGGCGAGGTGCTGGAGGCCGCCTCCCTGGACGGGGCCTCGCAGTGGCGCATCTGGCGGTCCGTGCTCGCCCCGATGCTGCGCCCGATCCTGGTCGTCGTCACCATCCAGTCGGTCATCTGGGACTTCAAGGTCTTCACCCAGATCTACGTCATGACGGGCGGGGGAGGCATCGCCGGCCAGAACCTCGTCCTCAACGTCTACGCCTACCAGCAGGCGTTCGCGTCCTCGCAGTACGGCCTCGGCTCCGCGATCGGCGTCGTGATGCTGCTGATCCTGCTCGCCGTCACGCTCGTGTACCTGCGGCTGCTGCGCCGGCAGGGGGAGGAACTGTGAACCGTGCACGCGCCCTGGTGCGCCGGCCCGGACGCCTGGCCGCCGAGGCCTCGGCCCTGCTGATCGCCGTCGTCGTCGCGTTCCCGCTGTACTGGATGGTGCTCAGCGCCTTCAAACCGGCCGGGGAGATCGAGTCGAGCGAGCCCCGGCCCTGGACCCTCGCGCCCTCCGCGGACTCCTTCCGCAGGGTCTTCGGGCAGCAGGAATTCGGCCGCTACTTCCTCAACAGCCTGCTCGTCGCGGGCTGCGTGGTGCTGGCCTCCGCGCTCATCGCCTTCCTCGCCGCGACCGCCGTGACGCGCTTCCGGTTCCGGATGCGCACCACGTTGCTGATCATGTTCCTGGTGGCGCAGATGGTGCCCGTGGAGGCCCTCACCATCCCCCTGTTCTTCCTCATGCGGGACGCCGGCCAGCTCAACACCCTCGGGGCGCTGATCCTGCCGCACATCGCCTTCTCGCTGCCCTTCGCGATCTGGATGCTGCGCGGGTTCGTGAAGGCCGTCCCCGACGCGCTGGAGGAGGCCGCGTACCTCGACGGCGCGAGCCGGGCGCGGTTCCTCTGGCAGATCCTCTTCCCGCTCGTCCTGCCCGGCCTCGTGGCCACCAGCGTGTTCTCGTTCATCTCCGCGTGGAACGACTTCCTCTTCGCCAAGTCGTTCATCATCAGCGACACGTCGCAGTCGACCCTGCCGATGGCCCTGCTGGTGTTCTACAAGCCCGACGATCCCGACTGGGGCGGTGTCATGGCCGCCTCCACGGTGATGACGATCCCCGTGCTGGTCTTCTTCGTACTCGTACAGCGGCGCCTGGTCTCCGGACTGGGCGGCGCGGTGAAGGACTGACATGAGCGACCTGATCCCGGCCCCCCGCGCCCTCACCCCGGGTGGCGGCGAGGTGCGGCTGACGCCGGACTCCCGCCTGCACGCCGAAGCGCCCGTCGAGGGCGTCGCACGCCTGCTGGGCGGCGCCCTCCGGCAGGCCACCGGCCTGCCGCTGCGCGAGGGCGACGGCACCGCGGCGACCGGCGACGACATCCGGCTGCGGCTGCGGCTGCGGCCCGGGCTCGGCCCCGAGGAGTACCGCCTCGTCAGCGACGGCGACGGCGTCCTCGTCGAGGGCGGCGGCCCGGCCGGTGTCCTCTGGGGCGCCCAGACGCTGCGTCAGCTCCTCGGCCCCGACGCCTACCGCCGGGCCCCCGTCGACCGCGACCGCGTCTGGGCCGTCCCGCACGTGACGGTCGAGGACGCGCCGCGCTTCGCCTGGCGCGGCCTGATGCTCGACGTCGCCCGGCACTTCCTGCCCAAGGAAGGCGTCCTGCGCTACCTCGACCTGATGGCGGCGCACAAACTCAACGTCTTCCACTTCCATCTGACGGACGACCAGGGCTGGCGCGTCGAGATCCGGCGCCACCCGCGGCTCACCGAGGTCGGCTCCTGGCGGGCGCGCACCAAAACCGGCCACCGGGCCTCGCCGCTGTGGGAGGACAAGCCGCACGGCGGCTACTACACCCAGGACGACATCCGCGAGATCGTCGCCTACGCCGCCGAGCGGCACATCACTGTCGTCCCCGAGATCGACGTGCCCGGACACTCCCAGGCCGCCATCGCCGCCTATCCGGAGCTGGGCAACACCGACGTCGTCGACACCACCGCCCTCTCCGTCTGGGACACCTGGGGGGTCAACCCGAACGTACTCGCCCCCACCGACACCACCCTGCGCTTCTACGAGGGCGTCCTCGAGGAGGTGCTGGAGCTGTTCCCCTCGCGGTTCGTCCACATCGGCGGCGACGAGTGCCCCAAGGAGCAGTGGCGGCGCTCGGCCACCGCCCAGGCGCGCATCAGGGACCTCGGGCTCGCGGACGAGGACGCGCTCCAGTCCTGGTTCGTCGGGCACTTCGACGCGTGGCTCACCGCGCGTGGGCGGCGGCTGATCGGCTGGGACGAGATCCTGGAGGGCGGCCTGGCGAAGGGCGCGGCCGTGTCCTCCTGGCGGGGCTACGCCGGGGGCATCGCCGCCGCCCGCGCGGGCCACGACGTCGTCATGTGCCCCGAGCAGCAGGTGTATCTGGACCACCGTCAGGACCCGGGCCCCGAGGAGCCGGTACCGATCGGGTGGGTGCGCACCCTGGAGGACGTCTACCGGTTCGAGCCCGTTCCCCCGGAGCTGACGCCCGAGGAGGCCCGGCACGTGCTGGGCACCCAGGCCAACCTGTGGACGGAGGTGATGGAGGACCAGGGACGCGTCGACTACCAGGCGTTCCCCCGGCTCGCGGCCTTCGCCGAGGTCGCCTGGAGTGACCTGCCGGCCCCGGCGGAACGGGACTTCGCCGCCTTCGACCGCCGGATGGCCGCCCACTACCGGCGGCTGGACGCCCTGGGCGTCGCCTACCGGCCGCCCTCCGGTCCGCTGCCCTGGCAGCGGCGCCCCGGGGTGCTCGGCCGTCCGGCCGACGGCCCTCCGCCGAACCGGTAACAGCCCGTCACGGCGACCGAACAGGTCGAACAGGCCCCGGAAAAAGCGCACAAGGGTCACCGAAAGTGCCAATCGTCACGCACTGGCGAACCTGTGCGAAAACGGACCATGTCGCCGGTGAGGTGGGCGAATGCCTCCTACGGGACCCGTGTCTTCGGCGCTCGCCAAGATGTGCCAGAGTTGCCACGTCCGCCCTGTCAGCACGTACCGTACGGCAGCACAGGTGGGACCAGTGGGGCAGCGGGAAGGGGCAGCCGGTTTGACCACGCACGCACCGCAGGCGGCGCAGGCCGTCACGCTGCCCACGACGCTGGACGAGGCCGTGGCGGCGCTCACCGCCGTGCCCGCAGCCGTGCCCGTGGCCGGCGGCACCGACCTGATGGCCGCCGTCAACTCCGGGCAGCTCAGGCCCGCCGCGCTCGTGGGCCTCGGCCGGATCAGCGAGATCCGCGGCTGGCAGTACCTGGACGGCCACGCGCTGCTCGGCGCGGGCCTCACGCACGCGCGCATGGGCCGCCCCGACTTCGCGGCGCTCATCCCGGCGCTCGCCGCCGCCGCGCGCGCCGCCGGACCGCCGCACATCCGCAACGCGGGCACCCTCGGCGGCAACATCGCCTCGGCCGCCCCCACGGGCGACGCCCTGCCGGTGCTGGCCGCCCTGGAGGCGACCCTGATCATCGCGGGCCCGGCCGGCGCCCGCCGGGAGATCCCCGTCTCCCACCTGCTCGCCGGGGTGGACATGCTGCGCGCCGGTGAACTCATCGGCTACGTGCGCGTGCCGCTGCTGCACGCCCCCCAGGTCTTCCTGAAGGCCACCGGCCGCACCGGCCCGGGCCGCGCGGTCGCGTCGGTGGCCGTGGTCCTGGACCCCGCGCGCCGGGGCGTGCGCTGCGCGGTGGGTGCCATAGCGCCGATGCCGCTGCGGCCCCTGGAGGCCGAGCAGTGGGTCGGCTCCCTCATCGACTGGGACAACAACCGCGCACTCGTCCCGGAGGCCCTGAACGCCTTCGGGGAGTACGTCGCCGCGGCCTGCATCCCCGACGCGGCCCCGGGCGAGGACGGTTCCGTACCGCAGCTCCCGCCCGCCGTACTGCACCTGCGGCGCACCGTCGCCGCGCTGGCCCGACGAGCACTGGGGAGGGCGCTGTCGTGAGCGACGACCGGCACGGAGAGGGCACGCCCCGCGGCGGAGGCCGCTGGGACCCACTGCCCCAGGGCGAGTACGACGACGGCGCCACCGCCTTCGTCGAGCTCCCCGAGGGGGGCGTCGACGCCCTGCTGGCCGCCGACAGCCCGCTCGCCGCGCCCGGCCACGGGTACGTACCGCCGCAGATAACGGTCAGCCCCGCGACGACGGCCGGCACCGACCCGGCGGCCACCGGCAGCTGGCCGGTGCCGGGCGGGCCCGCCGACGGGGCGCAGTGGCACGAGCCCCACGCGGCCCCCGGGCAGCAGGGCCACGACGTACCGGAGCCGCCCTACGGCCCCGACCCGTCCTACGGCACGCAGACGCCCTACGGGTCCCCGGCGCCGTACGCCTCCGCGGCGCCCTACGACCCCGGCGCGGGACAGCACGGCACCGGGCAGCACGGCGACGACCGGTTCACGTACGAGCCGGGCAGCACCGGTCAGTGGGCCTACGAGGAGCCCGGCACGGACGGGCCGGCACCCGGCCACGACGTGACCGGGCAGTGGTCCATCCCCGTCGCCCAGGGCGACCTGCCGGACGAATCGGGCGAGTTCACGACCTCCTCGCTGGTCGAGCAGTGGGGAGCCGAACCGCCGGCGACCCTGCCGGGCGGCGCGCCCGCCCCCTGGGCGACCCAGGCCGCGGGACAGCCGTGGGGACAGCAGGCCCTGGCCGGACCGGGACAGCCGGGAGCGGACCACGGCACCGCGCCGGAGCACGGCGTCGCGCCGGACCACACCCCGGAAGAGCGGCCCGACGCGAACCTGCCGGGACCGGCGGGGCATCGCGGGGACGACGGCGACCACGCGAACCACTCCGGTGGCACCCACGGCGGTCACGCGGGCGCGCGCGGAGGCCACGCGCGGCTGCCGCAGGACCTTGCCGCGCCGCACGGGACGCACACCGCCCCGGACGAGGACCTCACCGGCTCCCCGGACCCGCACGCGGCCTTCCACGGAGGTCGCACGGCTCCCGTGGAGCACCGGGAGAGCGGCGCCGCCGCGCCCCACGGGACGCAGACCGCCGAGGACGGGCACGGGCACCCCGGCGACCCGCACGGCCCCTCCGGGTACGCGCCGCGGACCCGGGACGCCGGGCCCGCCGACGGCACCGGCCACGCGCCGGACGAGCCGGGCGCCGAAGCCCCGGGCCCCGGGCACGGGACCGCAGGGCAGCCGTCCCGTCCCGAAGGCCACGGTGCGGACGCGGCGGCCCACGGGCCGTTCGGACCGCACACCCACGCGCCGGACGACGCCGCACGCGGGACATTTCCCGATGCCGATGCCGATGCCGATGCCGAGACCGGGACGCCCGGGCAGGATCGGCCCGGTCACGCTCCCGAGGCGTCGGACGGCCCCGGCCCGGCCCCGGACCCGGAGAGCCCGCAGGACGCCGAGGGGCCCCAGGGCGCCCAGGAGGCCGCGGAGCACGCTCCCGGCACCGCGGAGCCCCCCGCCCGCGCCGAGGACGCCTCGGAGGCCCCCGAGAGCGCCGACGGCGCCGCGGAGCCGACCGCCGGCACCTCTCCCGCGCAGGACGGCGCACCCGACCCCGCCGGGGACGGCGCCCCGGACGGCCCGGCCCCCGAAGAGGCCGGCCCCACGGGAGCGCACGAGACCGGTGCGCCGGGCGAGTCCGCCACCGCCCCGCAGGAGGAACACCCCCTCGCCTCGTTCGTCCTGCGCGTCAACGGCGCCGACCGCCCCGTCACCGAGGCCTGGATCGGCGAGTCCCTGCTGTACGTGCTGCGCGAGCGGCTCGGACTCGCGGGCGCCAAGGACGGCTGCTCGCAGGGCGAGTGCGGGGCGTGCAACGTCCAGGTGGACGGGCGTCTCGTCGCCTCCTGCCTGGTCCCCGCCGTGACCGCCGCCGGCAGCGAGGTCCGTACCGTCGAGGGGCTGGCCGAGGACGGGCAGCCGTCGGACGTGCAGCGGGCGCTCGCGCGCTGCGGCGCCGTGCAGTGCGGCTTCTGCATCCCCGGCATGGCGATGACCGTGCACGACCTGCTGGAGGGCAACCCGGCCCCCACCGAGCTGGAGACCCGCCAGGCGCTGTGCGGCAACCTGTGCCGCTGCTCCGGCTACCGGGGCGTGGTGGAGGCCGTCAAGGAGGTCGTCGCCGAACGCGAGGCGCTCGCCGCGCC
This sequence comes from Streptomyces sp. NPDC017943, assembly GCF_044328425.1. Taxonomy (NCBI): domain Bacteria; kingdom Bacillati; phylum Actinomycetota; class Actinomycetes; order Kitasatosporales; family Streptomycetaceae; genus Streptomyces; species Streptomyces sp. NPDC017943. Next base: position 103,925 of record NZ_JBIRHH010000006.1, read on the forward strand.
CGCCGAGGCGGACGGCGACCAGGCCCGCATCCCGCACCAGGCCGGCCCCGGCGCCGGTGGCGTGAACGCCTCCGCCTTCGGAGCGCCCCCGCAACCGCACGCGCCCGGACCGCACCCCTCGGAACCGCACGACCAGCCCTACGGTCAGGACGGAGGCCCCGCGTGAGCAACGAAGCAGGCACCGCGCAGGCCGCGGAGGCGCCCCCCGCCCCCGAGCCCCTGCCGCACGGCCTGGGCGCCTCCCTCCCGGCCGCCGACGCCCGCGCCAAGACCGAGGGCACCTTCCCGTACGCCGCCGACCTGTGGGCCGAGGGCCTGCTGTGGGCGGCCGTGCTGCGCTCACCGCACCCGCACGCGCGCATCGTGTCCGTCGACACCACCCACGCGCGCGAGATGCCCGGTGTGCGCGCCGTCGTCACCCACGAGGACGTCCCCGGCAGGCCGCTGCACGGCCGCGGCACGGCCGACCGCCCGGTCTTCGCCTCCGAGGTGGTGCGCCACCACGGCGAGCCCATCGCCGCCGTCGCCGCCGACCACCCGGACACCGCGCGCATGGCGGCCTCCGCCGTCATCGTCGAGTACGAGGTGCTCGACCCGGTCACCGACCCGGAACAGGCCTTCGAGGCCGAGCCGCTGCACCCCGACGGCAACCTGATCCGGCACATCCCGCTGCACCACGGCGACCCCGAGGCGGCCGGCGAGGTCGTCGTCGAGGGCCTGTACCGCATCGGCCGCCAGGACCCGGCCCCCATCGGCGCCGAGGCGGGCCTGGCCGTACCGCGCCCGGACGGCGGTGTGGAGCTGTACCTGGTCTCCACCGACCCGCACGCCGACCGCGACGCGGCCGCCGCCGCGTTCGGCCTGGAACCCGAGCGCGTCAAGGTCGTCGTCACCGGCGTCCCCGGCGCCACGGCCGACCGCGAGGACCGGGGCTTCCAGCTCCCGCTCGGCCTGCTCGCGCTGCGCACCGGCTGCCCGGTGAAGCTCACCGCCACGCGCGAGGAGTCCTTCCTCGGGCACACCCACCGCCACCCCACGCTCCTGCGCTACCGCCACCACGCCGACGGCGAGGGCCGGCTCGTCAAGGTCGAGGCGCAGATCCTCCTCGACGCGGGCGCCTACGCCGACACCTCCGCCGACGCCCTGGCCGCCGCGGTCGCCTTCGCCTGCGGCCCGTACGTCGTGCCGAACGCCTTCATCGAGGGCTGGGCCGTCCGCACGAACAACCCCCCGTCCGGGCATGTGCGCGGCGAGGGCGCCATGCAGGTCTGCGCCGCCTACGAGGCGCAGATGGACAAGATCGCCAAGAAGCTGGGCCTCGACCCGGCCGAGGTGCGCCTGCGCAACGCCCTGGCCACCGGCGACGTCCTGCCGACGGGCCAGACGGTCACCTGCCCGGCCCCGGTCGCCGAACTCCTCCAGGCCGTGCGGGACTTCCCGCTGCCGGCGCTGCCCAAGGACACCCCCGAGGACGAGTGGCTGCTGCCCGGCGGCCCCGAGGGCGCGGGCGAACCGGGCGCCGTGCGCCGGGGCGTCGGCTACGGCGTGGGCATGGTGCACATGCTCGGCGCGGAGGGCGCGGACGAGGTCTCCACGGCGACCGTGAAGGTCCACGATGGCGTGGCGACGGTGCTGTGCGCCGCCGTCGAGACGGGGCAGGGCTTCACCACCCTGGCCCGGCAGATCGTCCAGGAGACCCTCGGCGTCGACGAGGTGCACGTGGCGCCCGTCGACACCGACCAGCCCCCGGCGGGCGCGGGCTGCCGCGGCCGGCACACCTGGGTGTCGGGCGGGGCGGTGGAGCGCGCGGCCAAGATGGTCCGCACCCAGCTCCTCCAGCCGCTCGCCCACAAGTTCGGCATGTCGACGGAGCTGCTCCAGATCACCGACGGCAAGATCACCTCGTACGACGGTGTGCTGTCCACGACCGTCACCGAGGCGCTGGACGGCAAGGAACTGTGGGCCACCGCCCAGTGCCGCCCGCACCCCACCGAGCCGCTGAACGAGGCCGGGCAGGGCGACGCGTTCGTCGGCATGGCCTTCTGCGCGATCCGCGCGGTGGTCGACGTCGACATCGAGATCGGCTCCGTACGGGTCGTCGAACTGGCCGTCGCCCAGGACGTGGGCCGGGTCCTCAACCCCGCGCAGCTGGCCGCCCGGATCGAGGCGGGCGTCACCCAGGGCGTGGGCATCGCGCTCACCGAGAACCTGCGCACCCCCCGCGGCCTGATCCGCCACCCCGACCTGACCGGGTACGCCCTGCCCACGGCACTGGACGCGCCCGACATCCGCATCGTCCGGCTGGTCGAGGAGCGGGACGTGGTGGCGCCGTTCGGCGCGAAGGCGGTCAGTGCGGTGCCGGTGGTGGCGTCCCCGGCCGCCGTCGCCTCCGCCGTGCGCGCCGCGACCGGCCGCCCGGTCAACCGCCTGCCGATCCGCCCGCAGGCCGCGGTGGTCACGGACCGCACCTGAGTCCGCCGGCCCCCCGGCCGTCACCCCGGGCATTCCCCGCCCCCCGGGGGGGACCGGTGCACCGGCCGTGCCGGCAGCCGCCGCCCGGTGATCGTGGCGGGGAGGCAACGTGCGCGGGTGTTTCGTGCGTCCTGAGAGGTGACGGGTCGTACGTGCCGCGCGCCCGGCTCGCGGGCGCGTCGCTGTTCCGGGGCGTTGTCAGTGGTGACGCGTAGTGTTCCGGTCAGTGGGGGGCGGCTGCGGGACCGGGCCGGGGCGGTTCGCCGTGCCTCCTGTGGGGGACGGCGGGCGAGCGCATGCGGGGGACATCATGAGGACGACGGACGCCGGTTCCGTGACGATCACGCTCACCGGGGCCGGGCTGGATCCGTGGGTGGCGCACCCACCGGCGCGGCACTGGCTCGGCCTGGTCGCCGACCCGGCGGAGGACCTCGGCGGACTCCTGCCGCCCGGGCCGCGCGAGCACGTGCCGACAGGACGACTGCCGGTCCCCGGTGGTCCGGTGACGGAGTCCGTGCTCCCGGCCGGAGCGACGGGCGGGGCCTCCGCGCACTTCCTGCACGACCACCCCGCCCTGCCGGACAGCCGCCCCCTGGCCCCGTCGCTGCGGACGCTGGTGCGCTTCGCCGAGGCCACGGACGAACTGGCGGGTCTGCGCGCCCAGTTCGCCTCCTGCGTCGGCCGCCACGGCCCGGCGGCGGTGGCCGAGGCGTCCCGGCTCCTGCTGTCCGCCTTCCGCGACGGGGACGACGGCGCGCCTGGTCCCTTCCAGGCGATGGCGCCGCTGATCCGCCCCCTGTCCCTGACCGCCGGCCGGGACGGCCGTTCGGGGCTGTCCCTGGACCTCCCGCACCGCCTGCTGGACCAGGCGTTCGGCCCCCGTCGCGTGGTCCGCTTCGAGGACGTCGACTTCCCCGCGGCCCTCACCCACGAGCCGACCCGCCGCTTCCTGCGCGAGGTCGGCCTGCCGGAGGAGGCGCACGCCTTCTCCCTCGACACCGGCACCCCGCCGGCGACACCGGCCGAGTACCACGCCGACTGCCCGGCCCCGGCCTGCCCGCCCGCCGGGGCCGCCCGCCTGATACGGCTCGGTCACCTGCCCGGCGGCCACAGCCTGCTCGTCGACGGAGGGACGGGCGCGGTCCTGCACGCGGACGGGACGCAGTCCGCGCTGCGCCCGCTGAGCACGGACGTCTCCACGCTCGCGTTCACCCTGTGGCTCCTGCACCGCGAGCGGACCCCGGACGGCCGCGCGCGGCCCGAGCCGGACACCGGCGTCCAGGACCAGCTGGCCATGACGATGCTCCAGGTCCTGGCCGCGGCCGACCCCGCGAACGGCACGGCCGGTGTGCTGTGAGGACGCCGTAGCGACCGCCCGCCCGCGCCGGGGCGCTCGCCGGGCCGGGGCGTAGACGCACGCGCCGCACGGCCGAGGGAGGCGGGCGGTGCGAGCGCGGTCGTGCGGGCCGTGTGCCTCCCGCCGCCGCGAACGGCGTGCCGCTCCCTCCTGGTTGCGCCCGCTGCGCCCCGAATGCGCCCTGGTATGTCCCCGGACACCGGCCGCACGCTCGAACCCATGGGGGATACACGCGAGTCGAGCATCATCCCGTTGCCCGGACCCGACAGTCAGCGGCAGGCACCCTGGGGCGTGCCACGGCCGTGGGAGAGAACCGACCGGGCCCAGGCGGTGCTGGAGGGCGCCACCGGCCCGGAGCCGCCCGCACCGCCCGTCTGCCCCGCCTGCGGCCTGGTGGGCGACCGCTGCGTCACGTACTACGGCCGCCACGTCCTGCTCGAACCCGACCTGCCGGTACCCGCGCACATGGTGCCGGCCTGGCACCGCTGGTACGTCGACTCCGACGGCACGGCGTGGAACAGCCGCGAGAGCGAACCGGAACCGGGCGCGGTGTGCCGCATCCCGCACCGCATCACCTGCCCGGCCCTGCGGCTGGAGGAGGCCGGCCTGTGGCGCTGGCTGGACGCGGTGCGGGCGGAGAACGCGCGCGCAGCCCTGCGCCGGGCCGCCGTCGGCCCCGCCCCGGAACCCCCGGGAGCCCTCCCGAACGCCGGCTGACCACGCGGGCGTCCGGCAGCGAAAGAGGCCGTGGCGGGATTCGAACCCACGTAACTCGCTTTGCAGGTTTGTCCGGGCTTGTTTGGCCTTGATCCGGAAGGGTTCATCGACGTTCATTCCCGTACGAGTGCTTCATCGGCTGGGACGGAATGAACAGCTCCGGACGATCGTGTATGACGATGAACGAGACGAAAACTGAGACGGGAGTGAGCGTCTTCCTGGCTACCGCGACGGCCGTCTGTTCCGGGAAGGGTGCTTCGGTTATATCGTCGCCAAAGCCGCAATTTGGACCCCATGTTGGCCTCGGTGCATCGGCTCGCAGCCGTCCCGCGCCTCGGGATGTGCGTGGTACGCGGCTCCTGCCTGCGCCGGAGGACAGTTCCTCTAGTAGACGCTTGCGTCTGGCTTCGCGACTATGGGTGCTGACGACCGCCGAGGAGGCCGAGTGACTGAGCGAGTCTGGCGCAAGAGCACGCGATCTACGGGAGGCGGGAACTGCGTTGAGGTGGCATTCACCCTCGGCGGTGTGTGCATACGCGATTCAAAAATGGAGCTAAGCCCGAAACTGACCTTCAAGGTCACGACCTGGGACCGCTTCCTCTATCACGTTGATCATCGTCGGTCTCATCCAATTGAGAGCATCTAACTGGAATTTTCCTGTTAGTAATTATCGGATCGGGGGCGCCGATGCCGTACCGCGAACTGTGGAAACGACGGGTTCTCTGGACATTCGCTAGTGTCGGCGTCGTGTCTCTCGTCGCCTGGTCTCCTTTCATTCTGCGCGCAATAGCACCAGCCGGAATGGATTGGAATAGATTGAGTGAAGTCGGTCAGGCGTACGGGGCTGTTGCCGTACTGTTTTCGGCAGCGGCTTTCCTGGGTGCAGTAGTCTCAATTTGGCACCAGGGGAAGCAGACTCGTATTATGAATGAAGAGATCCGATCCTCCATGCACAAAGAACTGATAATCCGCGCTTTGGATGATGAGTCGCTAATGCATTGCTGGGATCCGCCACCCGCACCCTCTACGTTCCAAGAGATGCGGCAACACGTATTTTGCAATTTGATATATCGCCTCTGGCTTACGGACTATCTGGTTGGTCGCGTGACCCTTGAAGCATGCGAAATTACGCTGAATCTGCACTTTAGGGGTGAGGTTGCACGTCGACATTGGCGAATTTACGGCCAATTGTGGAATGACTGGGCAAAGGCTAACGGGAATAAGCGCGAGCGAAATTTCGTGCTGCTCACCCAGAATGCATTTGAGAAGGCTGTCGGTGCGGGGCCGGAAACTCTGTCGACCTCCTACTTTAGGCCACCTCAAGCTTGAGGATATATTGCGGAATGAAAATTATGTGCGTCCTACCGGCAGGCGCACAGCGAAGGAAGGGTTCTGACGCATTACCTGGGTACTTCGCGCCGTTCCATCACCTCGTTTTGCAGGTTTGTCCTCACTCCTCAAAGCTTGATCCAGTCCCGTTCACCGCTGTCCAGATCCGTACGGATGTTGGGCTCAGGAGAGCACGGTAAACAGCCCCGGACGGCAACGTACGGCGATGAACGAGACGGGAACTGAGCCGCCCGGAGCGCCCCTGCGACACCGTCCTCGTCGGCGTGACGCTCACTGGCGGCCAGCCGGCCCAACCTTCGCTGAGACGAAGCATGCCGCGGTCGGCGAACGGTAAGGGCCTTTCATCCGCTGCCCAACACCCTTTCCAACTGTCCGCGTGGCTGTACGCGGAGGTCAACGAGGCAGGTCAGACGGGCTGCGCGTACGGTGGTGAACGGCGGCGTCTGTCGGTGCGCTGGACAAAGATCAGGACAATGAAGCGGCTTGTTGGCAATGCTGGCCAGCGGACCGGGGGCTGGCATACAGCGATCACGGTTGGGTCAATGGGCGATGCCCATTCATGCGCGACTCCACTGGATTCGGTCAGAGGACTTCTGTTCGGACCCAATCGGTTGGAGGGCAAGTTCGTCGATACCTGCAAAGCTGACCTCCGCTGTCACGCCGTACCCAGCGTTTGCGAGCTTTCCGAATGCTATTTCTGAGGCGCCGATCGCAGCCGTGCGCACCAAGAAAGCCACCGGATTGACGGGCCCGCCCACCCCGAAGTAAACGACGTCAATGGCGCGTTTTAGAGGGCTTTTTATCCTCTGCACTTGCAGAGTGAGCACGGGTGGGATCTGGTCATTGGTGAGTAGCCATCGACCTTTAAAGCCTGACATGAACACCTTGCCAAACTCAGGTGCCTGCTGCCATGAGAACTCAAACTTGCCGTCTTCTTTCAGAGTCCAAGCGCCTATGGCGTTGGGCCCCATGTCCTGAAGCCATGTTCCGGCAAGCTTACTTCGTGTCGCATCGTTCTCTGCTGTCAAGACCCCCCCATTCTTCTAGGGCGACACCATGTGTCATCGCTCAGATGACTTGCCGACGGGTGCAGCCCGCATGAGGCGAAAACTTAGACCCAAACGAAGTCGGCTGTCTATAGAGGGGACGGTAGAACACTCTGCCGACATGGCCTGGTGTAAGAGTGACTGTAGAGGTGAGTGAAACGTTTATGCGCTCCGCATGATAAGCACGCGGATAAGGTGCACATCGTTGACCTATTCCACTGGTAGTGGCCTTCCGTCACGTCGCCTAAGTGATTCTCCATGTCCTGCTGCAGGCCCTCCCCGTTGGGAGCCATGTGGCTGGCTGAGGCATCTGAGACACCACTCGGAACTTGCCGGTGGCGGCTGGCTGGCGATTCATGAGAAGCCAAGCGCTGGCCAGCGGGCGGCGGACGACGAGGGTGGCGGCGTGAGTGAGGTGTTCATCGCCCCGCGGATCATGTCGACAGCCCGACCGACCACGTGTTTGCGAACATCCCGGTGAGTGCTGGCGCGCGCCAAGTCAAAGGGCAGCCCACAGACTGTCGGAGATCCGATGGCTCCTCGGACCCCAAGGGGATATAGGGGGCAAAGGGGATTGGCGGCGCATGTGACGCGGAGGGACTGCATCGCAAACGCCCTGGCCCGGGAGCGGAGGTGCGACAGGGAGGGCACTTGTTGTTCAAGTTGAACCACAAGATGTAGTGCTTAAGAGGCGTGTAGCTACAACATGTTGTGGTCACTGTTGCCCCTTGGGGCTGGTGATCGCGGTATGCTCAGCGGAACCTCACGACCACTCAGGTCGGTACGGAGGCATCCTCAGCCACGCCGGCAAGCAATCGACTGAGGCTGCCCCCGTCATGAGGTCAGGCACCACATCAGTGAGAAGAGGTAACGCATGACTTCTGTTCCCGACCGTACCCGAAACCTGTTTCCGGGCGGTAGCGCTCTGCCGGTCGGGCTCCCCGGTGGGGGCGCGATCGTGATCATTGTTCTGTGGCTGGCGGCTGTGGCGAACCGCTGGGACGTCGTCGCAGCCCTGACCGCTCTGGCCGGCGGCGGCTCGGTCGTCTGCTGCCGGCGGGTCTAGTTCGCCATGGAGGGGCAGGGCGACGTCCCTCTGTTTCCCCTTCTCCTCAGCTCTACTGAGACGGGAACTGAGACGGACAAGCAAGAGGGCGGCACCCCTTCGGGGGTGCCGCCCTTTCCTTTTGCCTGGTCAAGGCGAAAGAGGCCGTGGCGGGATTCGAACCCACGTAACTCGCTTTGCAGGCGAGCCCCTGAACCACTCGGGCACACGGCCGACACCGGGTGACGTCACGATCCGACGTGCCGAGGGATGCGGGCCCACGTGACTCCCCGCGAGCGGAGCTCGCTGATGGATGCAGCGCAGGCGAGCCCCTGAACCACTCGGGCACACGGCCGTGTTCGTACCTGGTGCAGTGAACGTAGGGGGCGGGGAGCGGGGGGTTCAAGGGGCGTGGGCGGGGTGCAACGGGACTGCCATACGCCGTTCACGAAACGGCGCGGGACGTACGACCGAGGTCGCAGGACGAGGGCGACTTGCGACAGGGGTCAAACGCGGGCACGGGCCTTACGCTGGCGGGCATGAGTGTCCCGAAGCCGCGTGACGCGGAAGTCGTAGGTGCCGGCGGTCCGCTCCCCGTCGCCGAGGCGGAGGAGACCGTTCTGGGGCGGAGCCACCGTGCCCTGAGCTTCGGCATCGTCTCCGTCGTCCTGCTCATCGCCTTCGAGGCCACGGCCGTCGGGACCGCGATGCCCGTCGCCGCGCGGGAGCTCGACGGGGTGTCGCTGTACGCGTTCGCGTTCTCCGGGTACTTCACGACCAGCCTGTTCGGGATGGTGCTCTCGGGCCAGTGGTCCGACCGGCGCGGCCCCCTCGGGCCGCTCACCACCGGTATCGCCGCGTTCGGGGCCGGGCTGCTGCTGTCGGGCACGGCCGGGACGATGTGGGTGTTCATCCTGGGCCGGGCCGTGCAGGGACTCGGCGGCGGACTGGTGATCGTCGCCCTGTACGTCGTCGTCGGGCGGGCCTACCCCGAGCGGCTGCGGCCCGCCATCATGGCCGCGTTCGCCGCGAGCTGGGTGCTGCCCTCCATCGTCGGCCCCCTCGCCGCCGGCACGGTGACCGAGCAGCTGGGCTGGCGGTGGGTGTTCACCGGCATCCCCGTGCTGGTCGTCCTCCCGCTGGCGCTCGCCCTGCCGCAGATACGGCGCCGGGCGTCCGGGCCGGTGGAGGAGCCCGCCCCGGCGGATCCGTCCGCCCCCGCCGGGCCGTCCGGCGCCTCCTTCGACCTGCGCCGCATCCGCCTCGCCCTCGCCATCTCCCTCGGCGCCGGTCTGCTCCAGTACGCCGCGCAGGACCTGCGGCCCCTGTCGCTGCTGCCCGCGGCCGCCGGGGTGGCGCTGCTCGTGCCCGCCGTGCTCGGGCTGCTGCCGCGCGGCACCTACCGGGCCGCCCGCGGGCTGCCGTCCGTCGTGCTGCTGCGCGGTGTCGCGGCGGGGTCGTTCATCGCCGCCGAGTCGTTCGTGCCGCTGATGCTGGTCACCCAGCGCGGGCTCAGCCCGACCCTGGCCGGGTTCTCGCTCGCCGCGGGCGGCGGGACGTGGGCGCTGGGCTCCTGGGTGCAGTCGCGGCCCCGGGTGGAGCCGCACCGGGAGCGGCTCGTCACGGTCGGGATGCTGCTCGTGGCCGCGGCCGTCGCCACCGCGCCGAGCGTGCTGATCGACTCGGTGCCGGTGTGGACCGTGGCCGTCGCCTGGGCCTTCGGGTGCTTCGGCATGGGCCTGGTCATCTCGTCCACGAGCGTGCTCCTGCTGAAGCTCTCCGCGCCGGAGGAGGCCGGCAGCAACTCCGCCGCCCTGCAGATCTCCGACGGCCTGTCCAACGTCGTCCTGCTGTCCGCCGGCGGGGCCGCGTTCGCCGCCCTGGGCGGAGGCGCGGTGTCCCACACGGCCGGCCAGGCCACCGGCTCCCACCCCGCGGCCTTCGCCGCGGTGTTCCTGCCGATGGCCGTGGTGGCCCTGGCCGGGGCGTGGGTGTCGACCCGGCTGCGCGAACCCGGGCCCGGGTCCGGCTGAGCCGCCGCGGGGCCCGCACGCCGGGTCCGCACGCGGGGCCCGCACGCCGGGTCCGCAGGCCGGGCCCGCACGCCGGAAAAGCCCTCGCTGCGCCCCGGAGCCAGCCGTAGCCTCGGTGCATGTCCGAACTCCGCCTGCCCCTCGACCCCGGTCTGCGCCGGGCCCTCGACGACCTCGCCGACGCCCAGGGCCGCACGCCCGAAGAGGTCGCGCTCGACGCCGTACGCGCACACCTGCGGCAGGAGGAGGCGCACGTGCGCGGCGTCGCGGAGGGGCTGGCCCGCGACCACGCCGACCTGCTGCGGAGGCTCGGCGAATGACACGGCGCACCCGCTTCATGACCGTCGCCGAGGTCACCGGCATCGCCGCGATCGCCTTCGGCGGGCGCCCGCCCGAGGCACGGGCCCCCGGACTGCTGGCCTCCGCCGTGCACCGGCCCCGCGCCCGCATGTTCGGCACGCCCGCCTACCCGGACCTGCACGAGCAGGCCGCCGCGCTCCTGCACGCGCTCGCCGCCAACCACCCGCTCGTCGACGGGAACAAGCGCACGGCCTGGCTGGCCACCGCCGTCTTCCTCGCCCTCAACGGCGTCGACCTGGCGAAGGCGGACCAGGACGTGGCGTACGTGCTGGTCGTCGATGTGGCGTCGGGGGCGGAGACGGACGTCGGGCGGATCGCGCAGCGCCTGCGGGCGCTGTGACGGCAGGGCCGCACCGGCCGTGACGCGGCCCGCGGCACAGGGGGCCGGGGTGCAGCGGACCGGGTGCTGTGACGTGAGTCCCACCCGTCCGCGGCGCGGCCCGGTCCGGGCGTGGCGCGGCTCGGGGCGCCGGTAGGGTGGCCCGGTTGTCATACGTAGCCGAGCCGTCAGGCTCCCTCGCACGAGCCGCCCGACCCCCAACGGAGACCGTGACTACCACCGCCGGCACCAGCACTGCCTCGCACCACCTCTCCCCGGCGTTCCCCGGCCGCGCCCCCTGGGGCACCGCCGGCAAACTGCGCGCCTGGCAGCAGGGTGCGATGGAGAAGTACATCCAGCAGCAGCCGCGGGACTTCCTGGCGGTCGCCACCCCCGGCGCCGGCAAGACGACCTTCGCACTGACGCTGGCGTCCTGGCTGCTGCACCACCACGTCGTGCAGCAGGTCACCGTGGTGGCCCCGACCGAGCACCTGAAGAAGCAGTGGGCGGAGGCCGCCGCCCGCATAGGGATCAAGCTCGACCCGGAGTACAGCGCCGGGCCCCTCGGCCGGGAGTACCACGGCGTGGCCGTCACGTACGCCGGTGTCGGCGTGCGGCCCATGCTGCACCGCAACCGCGTCGAGCAGCGCAAGACCCTCGTCATCCTCGACGAGATCCACCACGCCGGTGACAGCAAGTCCTGGGGCGAGGCCTGCCTGGAGGCGTTCGAGCCCGCCACCCGGCGGCTGGCCCTGACCGGTACGCCCTTCCGGTCGGACACCAATCCCATCCCCTTCGTCACGTACGAGGAGGGCGACGACGGCATCCGGCGCTCCGCCGCCGACTACACCTACGGCTACGGCAACGCCCTCGCCGACAACGTCGTCCGGCCCGTCATCTTCCTCTCCTACAGCGGCAACATGCGCTGGCGCACCAAGGCCGGTGACGAGGTCGCCGCCCGCCTCGGCGAGCCCATGACCAAGGACGCCATCAGCCAGGCCTGGCGGACGGCGCTGGACCCGCGCGGCGAGTGGATGCCGTCGGTGCTGCGCGCCGCCGACCAGCGGCTGACCGAGGTCAGGAAGGCCATCCCGGACGCGGGCGCGCTCGTCATCGCCTCCGACCAGGACTCGGCGCGCGCCTACGCCAAGCTCATCCGCGAGATCACCGGCACCGGTGCGACCCTCGTGCTGTCCGACGACTCCGGGGCCTCCGCGCGGATCGACGAGTTCAGCGCCGGCACCGACCGGTGGATGGTCGCGGTGCGCATGGTGTCCGAGGGCGTCGACGTGCCGCGTCTCGCGGTCGGGGTCTACGCCACCACCATCTCCACGCCGCTGTTCTTCGCCCAGGCCGTGGGGCGTTTCGTGCGGTCCCGGCGGCGCGGCGAGACCGCCTCGGTCTTCCTGCCGACCGTGCCCGACCTGCTCTCCTTCGCCAACGAGATGGAGCGCGAGCGCGACCACGTCCTCGACAAGCCGAAAAAGGCCGGCGAGGAGGACCCGTACGCCGAGTCCGAGAAGGAGATGGACGAGGCGAACCGGGAGCAGGACGAGGACACCGGCGAGCAGGACATGCTGCCCTTCGAGGCGCTGGAGTCCGACGCCGTCTTCGACCGGGTCATGTACAACGGCGCCGAGTTCGGCATGCAGGCGCACCCGGGCAGCGAGGAGGAGCAGGACTACCTGGGAATCCCGGGGCTCCTGGAGCCCGACCAGGTGCAGCTGCTGCTGCAGAAGCGGCAGGCCCGGCAGATCGCGCACAGCCGCAAGAAGCCGGACGAGGAGGCCGACCTGCTCGAACTGCCCGCCGAGCGCCGGCCGGTGGTCTCCCACAAGGAGATGATGGAGCTGCGGCGCCGGCTCAACACCATGGTCGGTGCGTACGTCCACCAGAGCGGCAAGCCGCACGGGGTCGTCCACACCGAGCTGCGGCGGGTGTGCGGGGGGCCTCCGGCGGCGGAGGCGACGGCGGGGCAGCTGCGGCAGCGCATCGCCAAGGTGCAGGAGTGGGCCACGCGCATGAAGTGACGGCCTCACGGGGCCTTCACCATCCTGGGGGGCGTGCATACCGGGCCAAACGACAGCAGGACACCCCGGGCCGTGACCGGATTCTGGACGGAGCCTTCCGCTCAGCGAACCGGCTTCGCTACTGTCCCGCTACGCACACGCCCCGTGGCAGCGCCGCCGCGGAGCGCAGCCGTGAAGCGACGCGGCCCGGACAGGCCGGGCCGCCGGCCGATCGGCGGCCTCTGTAGCGCGTCGCCGACGGGACCCGGTGACGCATCCGCCGACCGGAGGGCCGCCGACCTCACCACTAAGGAGTGGGCGTCGTGACCGCGGAGACCTCTCAGACGCTCGACCGGGGACTGCGCGTCCTCAAGCTGCTCGCCGACACGGACCACGGACTGACCGTGACCGAGCTCTCCCTGCGCCTGGGCGTGAACCGGACCGTCGTGTACCGGTTGCTCGCGACCCTCGAACAGCACGCGCTGATACGCCGTGACCTGGGCGGACGGGCCCGGGTGGGGCTCGGGGTGCTGCGGCTCGGGCGGCAGGTGCATCCCCTGGTGCGGGAGGCCGCGATGCCGGCGCTGCGGTCGCTGGCCGAGGACATCGGCGCGACGGCGCACCTGACGCTGGTCGACGGGGCGGACGCGCTCGCCGTGGCCGTGGTCGAGCCGACGTGGACGGACTACCACGTCGCCTACCGGGCCGGGTTCCGCCACCCCCTGGACCGGGGCGCCGCCGGCAAGGCGATCCTCTCGGCCCGGCAGCACCCGGCGGCCGGTCCGGGCTACACCCTGACCCACGGGGAGCTGGAGGCCGGTGCCTGCGGTGCGGCGGCCCCGCTGCTGGGCGTGACGGGCGTCGAGGGCAGTGTGGGCGTGGTGATGCTGGCGGACGTGGTCCCGGAGCGGGTGGGGCCGCGGGTGATGGAAGCGGCGCGCGAGGTCGCCGAGGCCCTGCGCTGACGCCCGCCCCGGGCGGACGGGGCGCCGCGCGTTAGATTGACCCCGTGCTCTCTCGCCTCACACGCCCCCGGGCCCTCGCCGTCTGCGCCCTGCCCGTCGTCGGCCTGCTCGCCACGGCGGTGTTCGCGCCGCTGCCGTTCTCGGTGGCGCAGCCGGGCATGACGGCGAACGTGCTCGGCGAGAACAAGGGCGCCGAGGTCATCACCATCTCGGGAGCGCCCGTCCGCACGACCAGCGGGCAGCTGCGGATGACCACCATCGAGGCCACCTCCCCGGACACCCGCGTGTCGCTCCCCGACGTCGTCGACAGCTGGTTCCGCACCGACCAGGCGGTCATGCCGCGCGACTCGGTCTACCCGGGCGGCGGCGACGTGCGGGAGATCGAGCGGCACAACGAGGAGCAGATGAAGCAGTCCCAGGACGCGGCGACCGAGGCCGCGCTGGACTACCTGGGCCTCGACGACGAGGACGTGCGCGTCACCCTGAAGCTCGCGGACGTCGGCGGGCCGAGCGCGGGGCTGCTGTTCTCCCTCGGCATCATCGACAAGCTCGACGGCGACGGCACGGGCGGGGACCTCACCGGCGGCCGGGTCATCGCCGGTACGGGCACGATCGACGCGGCCGGCAAGGTCGGTGCGGTGGGGGGCGTCGCCCTCAAGACGCAGGCCGCCCGGCGGGACGGTGCGACGGTGTTCCTGGTGCCGAAGGCGGAGTGCGGGGACGCCCGCGCCGAGCTGCCCGAGGGCCTGCGGCTGATCCCCGTGACCACGCTGAAGGGCACGGTGGCCGCCCTGGAGGCCCTGGAAACGGGCAAGGGATCCGTCCCCCGCTGCTAATGGGCGGGGACCGCCCGGGGCGTCATCCCTCCTTGACGAACCCCTCCTTCACCAGCCAGTCCAGGGCCACCTGGTGGGGGTCCTCGCCGTCGACGTCGACCTTCGCGTTCAGCTCCTGCGCCACCGCGTTGTTCAGCTTCGCCGTCACCGGGTTCAGGACCTCGGCGATCGCCGGCCACTCCTTGAGCGTCTTGGCGTTGACCATCGGCGCGGCGTTGTAGTTGGGGAAGAACTTCTTGTCGTCGTCCATCACCACCAGGTTCATCGACTTGATGCGCCCGTCCGTGGTGAACACCTCCCCGTACGTGCAACTCCCCTTCGCCGTCTGGGTGTAGATGATCCCGGTGTCCATCTGCGTGATGTCGCGCGCCGGTACGGCCATCCCGTACCGCTTCTGCATGCCCGGCAGGCCGTCCGCCCGGTTGGCGAACTCCACCTCCACGCACAGCTTCACCGCGCCCGGGTCGGACTTCGCCAGCTTCGCCACCTCGGACATGGTCCTCGTGCCGTACTTCTCGGCGTTCTGCTGGTTCATGGCGAGCGCGTACGTGTTGTCGAGCTTCGACGGCGGCAGCCACACCAGGCCGTTCCCGGCGTCCTCCTTCTTCACCGCCTCCCACTGCTCGGTCGGGTCGGTGATCGGCCGGTTGTGCCCGAGGTAGGTGATCCACGCGGTGCCCGTGTACTCGTACCCGGCGTCCGCGTCGCCCTTGCGGACCGCCTCGCGGCTGCCGATGGAGCCCTGGATGCCCGTGCGGTCGATGACGTCCGCGCCCGCCGCCTCGAACGCGATGCCCATGATCGAGCCCAGGATCAGCTGCTCGGTGAACGACTTCGACGTCACCGTCAGCTGTGCGCCCTTCAGCGGTTCGCCCTTGCCGATCGACCCGGGCTCCACGTCGTCGGTCAGGGGCGAGCCGCTGGTCAGGCCGCAGCCGGCCGCCGCCGTCAGCAGGCCCGCCGCCAGCAGGCACCCGCGCCGGGTCACGGCTGGAGCCCCTTCGGCCGCAGCAGCAGTTCCGCCAGCGAGGCCAGCCAGTCGACCAGCAGCGCCAGCACCACCGTGAGGACCGAGCCCAGCACCAGTACCGGCATCCGCTGGTTGGTGATGCCGGTGGTGATCAGCACGCCCAGGCCGCCGCCCCCGCCGAACACCGCCAGCGTCGCCGTGCCCACGTTGAGGACGAGGGCCGTCCGCACGCCCGCCAGGATCAGCGGGACGGCCAGCGGGAGTTCGACCCGGGTCAGCACGCCCGTCGGGGACATCCCGATGCCGCGGGCCGCCTCCAGCAGGGTCGGGTCGTTGGCCTTCAGCCCGGCGATGGTGTTCGACAGCACGGGCAGGATGGCGTAGATGATCATGCCGATCAGGGCGGCCCTGCGGCCGATGCCCAGCCAGATGACCAGCAGGGCCAGCAGGCCGATCGCCGGGGTCGCCTGGCCCGTGTTGGCGAACGCCATCGCCACCGGCGTGGCCCGGCGGGCCGGACCCCGGGTGAGCAGGATGCCCAGCGGGATCGCGATGATCAGCACGAAGAACGTGGAGATCGCGGTGAGCTGGATGTGCTGCCACAGCGCCTTGGTGACCTGGCCGCCGGAGAGCGCGTTGCGGGTCAGCGCGTCCAGGTCGGCCTGCTGGAACCACAGCCAGGTGGCCAGCAGCACGGCGATCAGGGCCACGGGCAGGAACGTCAGCTTCTGCCAGGTCACCAGGGACGGCCGGCGCGGCGGCGGCGGCGACTGCCCGGCCGTCCCGGAGGTCTCCTCGGCCTCGGTGACCGTCACCGCACCGCTCCCGGGCCGCCCGCGCCCTCTTGCTCGGCCTGGGTCTGCGAGGCCCGCGACGACTCCAGTTCGTGCTGGTGCTCCATCGCCTCCAGGCGGTCGGCCTCCAGCATCTCGTGCACGGAGTTCATCAGCGTCTCCATGTCGACGACGCCCGTGTACTCCCCGCGCCGCCCGGTGACCGCCACCCGCCCGGCGTTGTCGGTGAGCACCGCCTCCAGCGCGTCCCGCAGGGTCGCGTCCCGGGTGACCGTGTCGTGCACCAGCGTCCCGGCCCGGGCCAACGAGCCCTTCGCCCGCATCAGGTCCCCGCGCCGCAGCCACTTGTAGGGGCGGCCCCGCCGGTCGAGCAGCAGGATCTCGTTGGTGCCGCTGCCGCGCAGCCGGGTGAAGATCTGCTGGAGCGGGTCGTCCAGCGTGACCGTCGGGTAGTCGGTGATCTCCACGTCCCGCACCCGGGTCAGGTTCAGCCGCTTCAGCGCCGCCCCGGCGCCCACGAACCCCGAGACGAAGTCGTCGGCCGGGTTGGTCAGGATCGCCTCGGGGGTGTCGAACTGGGCGATGTGCGAACGCTCGCGCAGCACCGCGATGCGGTCGCCGATCTTGATGGCCTCGTCGAAGTCGTGGGTGACGAAGACGATCGTCTTGTGCAGCTCGTGCTGGAGCCGGATCAGCTCGTCCTGGAGGTGGTCCCGGGTGATCGGGTCGACCGCCCCGAACGGCTCGTCCATCAGCAGCACCGGGGGATCGGCCGCCAGCGCCCGGGCCACGCCCACGCGCTGCTGCTGACCGCCGGAGAGCTGGCGCGGGTAGCGGCCGTGGAACTCGCCCGGGTCCAGGCCGACCAGGTCGAGCAGCTCCTCCGTCCGCTCCTTGATGCGGGCCTTCGGCCAGCCGATCATCCTCGGCACCAGGGCGATGTTCTGCGCGACCGTCATGTGCGGGAAGAGGCCGGCGGACTGGATCGCGTACCCGACCTTGCGGCGCAGCTTCACCGGGTCGATGTCGGTGACGTCCTCGCCGCCCATGCGGATCCGGCCGCCGGTCGGCTCGATCAGCCGGTTGATCATCTTGAGCGTGGTCGACTTGCCGCAGCCCGAGGGCCCGACGAACACCACGACCTCGCCCGCCTTGATCTCCATGCTCACGTTGTCCACGGCGGGCTGCGCACTGCCCGGGAAGCGCTTGGTCAGGCTCTCCAGCTCGATCGAGGCACCGTGGTCGCCGGTCTCAGGCACGGATCCCCCTGGGAATGGTCAGCCGTCCGATCAGGACGTACGCGGCGTCGAAGAGCAGGGCGAGGACGATGATGCCGAGCGTGCCGGCCAGGACCTGGTTGAGCGCGTTGGCGCTGCCCAGGGAGGCCAGCCCGCGGAAGATGACGTTGCCCAGGCCCGGCCCCGAGGCGTACGCGGCGATGGCGGCGATGCCCATCAGCATCTGCGTGGAGACCCGGATGCCGGTCAGGATCGGCGGCCAGGCCAGCGGTAGCTCGATCCGCAGCAGCCGGGCCGGACGGGACATGCCGATGCCGGTGGCCGCGTCCACCAGGGACGGGTCGACCCCGCGCAGCCCCACGATGGCGTTGCGGACCACCGGCAGCAGCCCGTACAGGGTCAGCGCCACCACCGTCGGCGGCACGCCCAGCCCCACGACGGGGATGAGCAGACCGATCAGCGCGAGCGCCGGCACGGTCAGGATGGTGGCGGTGGTGGTGGTCGCGAGGTTGCCGGCCCACTCGCTGCGGTAGGTCGCGACGGCGATCAGCACCCCGAGCGCCGTCGCGACGACCATGCACTGGAAGACGGCGCTCGCATGCTGGTAGGCGTCCGTGAGCAACTGCTGGTGCCGGTTGACCAGGTACTCCCAGAAGTTCACACGTGCTCACCCCTCCACGTCAGGTCTCCTCCGCGGCCTGCTCCACGAGCGGGATGATCCGCGGCGGAACGGGGTTCTCCATGACGATCGCCGTGGAGGCCCGGACGATGCCATCAAAACCGACGACCCGGTCGATCACACGCTGGAGATCGGCGTTGGAGCGCGCCACCAGCCGGCACAGCATGTCCCCGCTGCCGGTCGTGGTGTGCAGCTCCAGCACCTCCGGCACCCCGGTCAAGTGGGCGCGCACATCCGCGCCTTGGCCCTGGCGGATCTGCAGCGTGGCGAACGCCGTGACCGGGTAGCCGAGGGCCGCCGGATCCACCTCGGGTCCGAAGCCGCGGATGACTCCGTTCGACTGAAGTCGGTCCAGCCGGGCCTGTGCCGTGCCCCGGGCCACGCCGAGGCGCCGGGACATCTCCAACACCCCGATGCGCGGCTCGCGCGCCAGCAGCAGCAGGATCCGGCCGTCCAGATGATCGATCGCCACAGCAGCCTCCCGGCATGGTCATCCTGTACAGAAATGCCGTCGATACGCCCGTATTGCTGAACAGATTGCCCAGTCGAAACGCAAACTATTGCGCACCTTGCCGACTGGGGAGACCCTGCGCCTATGACGCAGACCACACACCACACTCCCGACACCGCCCGGCAGGCCGACCCCTTCCCGGTCAAGGGAATGGACGCGGTCGTCTTCGCCGTGGGCAACGCCAAGCAGGCCGCGCACTACTACTCCACCGCCTTCGGCATGAAGCTCGTCGCCTACTCCGGACCGGAGAACGGCAGCCGCGAGACCGCGAGTTACGTCCTGGAGAACGGCTCCGCCCGGTTCGTCCTCACCTCGGTCGTCAAGCCCACCACCGACTGGGGCCACTTCCTCGCCCGGCACGTGGCCGAGCACGGCGACGGCGTGGTCGACCTCGCCATCGAGGTCCCGGACGCCCGCGCCGCGTACGCCTACGCGCTGGAGCACGGCGCCCGCTCCGTGGCCGAGCCGTACGAGCAGAAGGACGAGAACGGCACGGTCGTGCTGGCCGCCATCGCCACCTACGGCGAGACCCGCCACACCCTCGTCGAGCGCTCCGGCTACGACGGCCCCTACCTGCCCGGTTACGTGGCGGCCAAGCCGATCGTCGAGCCGCCCGCGCAGCGCACCTTCCAGGCGATCGACCACTGCGTCGGCAACGTCGAGCTCGGCAAGATGAACGAGTGGGTCGGGTTCTACAACAAGGTCATGGGCTTCACGAACATGAAGGAGTTCGTGGGCGACGACATCGCCACCGAGTACAGCGCGCTGATGTCGAAGGTCGTCGCGGACGGGACCCTCAAGGTCAAGTTCCCGATCAACGAGCCGGCCATCGCCAAGAAGAAGTCCCAGATCGACGAGTACCTGGAGTTCTACGGCGGCGCCGGTGTGCAGCACATCGCGCTCAACACCAACGACATCGTGCAGACGGTCCGCACGATGCGCGCGGCCGGCGTGGAGTTCCTCAACACGCCCGACTCCTACTACGACACGCTGGGGGAGTGGGTCGGCGAGACGCGCGTGCCGATCGACACCCTGCGCGAGCTGAAGATCCTCGCCGACCGCGACGAGGACGGCTACCTGCTGCAGATCTTCACCAAGCCGGTCCAGGACCGTCCGACGGTCTTCTTCGAGATCATCGAACGCCACGGCTCGATGGGCTTCGGCAAGGGCAACTTCAAGGCCCTGTTCGAGGCGATCGAGCGCGAGCAGGCGCGCCGCGGCAACCTGTAGCCCCCGGCGGCTCACGGACCGTGCGGGTGTCACGGGGCACCCGCACGGTCCAGCCGGCTCCGCCACCGCCACCTGCGCCTGGCGCCGGCTCCGCCACCGGCGCCGGCTCCCCGGTGGGGCCCGGCGCGGGTCCCGCTTCTCAGCCGGACAGCTCCGGCGGCCGCACGTCCGGTGGATCGCCCAGGGCCCGTGCCGCCGCGCGGGCCCTCGGCGCGTGCAGCGGGGAGAAGTGCGGGTTGACGCGCAGCGCTTCCGCCAGGTGCCGGCGGGCGGCGCCGTACCGCTTCAGCTCCCGCTCGATCATGCCCCGGTGGTACATGAACACGGCGCTGCGCACGCCGCCCCCGCGCTCCCCGTCCGTCGCCCGCACCGCGTACCGCAGGCCCTCACCGGAGCGCCCGGCCCGGTGCAGCGCCCAGCCGAGCGCGTCGGCCACCTCGGTGCCCGGCTGCCGGGCGAACTCCGCCCGCAACCGCCGCACCGCGTCCTCGGGATCGCCGTGGTCGGCCTCGTACCGCCCGAGAACCAGGTCCTCGTCCGCCCCGGCCGCGGCGGCGGCCCGCACCCGCTCGCGCAGCAGGTCGTACTGCTCCTTCGCCGCCTCGGGCATCCCCAGCGACTCGTACAACTCGCCCAGCTCCAGCGCGTGACCCGGCAGCGGCTGCCGGGCGAGCGCCGCCCGGTAAGCGTTCAGCGCCTCCGTCGTCCGGCCCAGCGCGGCGAGGGTCCGGCCCTGACCGATCTGCGCGGACGGCAGGTCCGCGTCCAGGCGCAGCGCCTCCCGGAAGTGCCGCAGCGCCACCCGAAGATCCCCGCGTTCCCAGGCCAGCTGCCCGGCCCGCTCCACATAGGCCGCCCGCTCGGCCGGCTGCCGCGCGCCCGCCGCCGCGTCCGCCAGCGAGGCCGCCGCGTCCTCGCGCCAGCCGCGGTCCCGGTAGACCCCCGCGGCCCGCGCCAGCACCGCGGGCCCGGAGCGCAACTCGCCGAGCCGGTCCAGCATCCGCTTCGCCGCCGCGTGCTCGCCCAGCCCGGTGCAGGCGTCGATGAGCAGCGGGTACGTCGTCCACCGCCGCGGCTCCAGCTCGCGCGCCTGCTCGGCCCAGCGCCGCGCGGCGGGGAAGTCCCGCCGCGCGTTGGCCAGCGCGGCCAGCCCGGTCAGCGCCCGCACGTTGCCCTGCGGCCGCACGGACAGCGACGTGCGCAGGGCCCGCTCGGCCCGCGGGTAGAACGCCGGGTCGCCCAGCCGCCGCGCCTGCTCCACGTACGCCGTCCCCAGCACCGCCCAGGACGTCGCGTCCCGCGGACGCGCCCGTACGTGCCTCTCCCGCTCGTCGATCAGCTCCGCCAGGCCCGCCGCGTCGGCCGGCACCCCGGCCCCGACCGCCGCCATCGCCAGCGCCCCGGGCGACGGCCCGGCCGGCTCGGCGGGCCGCCCCCACGGCAGCGCCCACAGCACCCCGCCGAGCACGGCGCACCCCGCCGCGGAGCCGATCAGCACCCGCCGCGCGCGGGCGCGGCGCCAGAGGCCGCGCTCCCGCCGCCGGGGACCCTCCTCCTGGTTCTCCATGGCGCTCACTGTGCGTCACCCCGGCGAGCGCGGCCGGGCAGGTGAAGGCTGCCGCCGACGGGGTTCACACCGATGGCCCCGGGTGCGAACCTGTGATCATGAGCCGTATCGAAGCGCCTCGCGACGACCGGACCGGCAACCTCGTCGACCTGCTGCTCGGCGGCCTGCCCGCCGAGGCGGTCCTCACCGACCCCGACGTCATGGCCTCCTACGCCCACGACATGGCGAGCTTCTGCCCGGCCGGCACCCCGGCCGCGGTCGTCCTGCCGCGCACGGTCGAAGAGGTCCAGCACGTGATGCGCACCGCCACCGCCCTGCGCGTCCCCGTCGTGCCGCAGGGCGCCCGCACCGGGCTGTCCGGCGCCGCCAACGCCTCCGAGGGCTGCATCGTGCTGTCCCTCGTGAAGATGGACCGGATCCTGGAGATCAGCCCGGTCGACCGGATCGCCGTCGTCGAGCCCGGGGTGGTCAACGCCGCCCTGTCCCGGGCCGTCGGCGAACACGGCCTCTCCTATCCGCCGGACCCCTCCAGCTGGGAGATGTGCACCATCGGCGGCAACATCGGCACCGCGTCCGGCGGCCTGTGCTGCGTGAAGTACGGCGTCACCGCCGAGTACGTCCTCGGCCTCGACGTGGTCCTCGCCGACGGCCGTCTGATGTCCACCGGCCGCCGCACCGCCAAGGGCGTCGCCGGCTACGACCTGACCCGCCTGTTCGTCGGCTCCGAGGGCTCCCTCGGCATCGTCGTCCGCGCCGTCCTCGCCCTGCGCCCCGCACCGCCCGCCCAGCTGGTGCTGGCCGCCGAGTTCGCCTCCGGCGCCGCCGCCTGCGACGCCGTCTGCCGGATCATGGAGGGCGGCCACGTGCCGTCCCTGCTCGAACTCATGGACCGCACGACGGTCAAGGCCGTCAACGACCTGGCGCGGATGGGCCTGCCCGAGTCCACCGAGGCCCTGCTCCTGGCCGCCTTCGACACCACCGACCCGGCGGCCGACCTGGGCGCCGTCGCCGCGCTGTGCCAGGCGGCCGGGGCCACCCAGGTGGTGCCCGCCGAGGACGCCGCCGAGTCCGAACTGCTCCTCCAGGCGCGCCGGCTGTCCCTCACCGCCCTGGAGGCGGTCAAGGGCGTGACGATGATCGACGACGTGTGCGTGCCGCGGTCCCGGCTCGCCGAGATGCTCGCCGGGGTCGACCGGATCTCGGCGAAGCACGGGCTCACCATCGGCGTCGTGGCCCACGCGGGAGACGGCAACACCCACCCGACGGTCTGCTTCGACCCCGCCGACCCCGAGGAGTCCCGGCGGGCCCGCGAGTCCTTCGACGAGATCATGGCGCTCGGTCTCGAACTGGGCGGCACCATCACCGGCGAACACGGCGTCGGCGTCCTGAAGAAGGAGTGGCTCGCCCGCGAGATCGGCCCCGTGGGGCTGGAGATGCAGCGGGCCGTCAAGCAGGCCTTCGACCCGCTGAACATCCTGAACCCCGGCAAGCTGTTCTGACCAGGCCTCACTGCGCGAGCAGTTCGGCCAGTTCGTCGTCGAGGCCGAGCCGCTCCGCCTCGGTCCCGGGCGGGACCACGCGCAGCGTGCGCTCCAGCCAGGCCGACACCTGCGCCGCCGGGGCCTCCAGCAGGGCGTCCCCGTCGGGTGAGCTCAGCGCCATCAGCACGACGCCGCGTCCCTCGGTCTTGGTCGGCCACACCCGCACGTCCCCCTGGCCACAGGGCCGGAACACGCCCTCCACCAGCAGGTCCCGGGCGAACGTCCAGTGCACCGGCTGCTCGCAGTCGACGTGGAAGGTGACGTGGACGGCGTAGGGATCGCCGGTCAGGTAGCCCAGCCGGGCCGGCACCGCGATCCGGTGTTCCGGCGACAGGACGAGGTTCAGTTCGAGTTCCCGCTCCACCACGCTGTGCATGACGTGTTCCCTTCCGTCCGACGGCCGGCCGCTAGGGCCGTTCACCCGGTGGAGAGCGGGGCAGGGGGGCGGCATTACGCGGGTCGCGGAAGTTTTTTCGCCGGGGGATCAGCCGAGTGGCGGGCGGCGTAGCACATCGGTGCTCGAAAGGGGCGGGTCCGGTGGGAGCGGCCGTGGGGGTGGCGCGGGTCTGATAGATGTGGAGGCCCCCCTTTGGCCCCCGAGCAGATACGGGACGACGGACATGAGCGCCCCAACCCCGGCCCCCGGTGACGACAGGCCCCGCGAAGGGTTCTACCCGGACCCGTCCATCCCCGGATACGTCCGGTACTGGAACGGAGCGTCCTGGGTGCCCGGCACCAGCCGCCCGGCGCCGCGGGACGGCGAGTCGCTCGCGCCGCCGCCCGGTGCGGGGGCGGCCCCCGCCGCCTCGGTCGAGGAGACCGGCCCGCACTTCTTCGACGAGGACCCGGTCGACGGGCCGTCCCCCGCCGACGCCCAGCACGGCAGCCGGCCCGAACCGGCCTCCGCCTGGGGCGCGGACCGTGCGCGCCAGTCCGGCTTCGGGGGCGAGCAGGACCGCCGGGTGTCGTGGGGGGCACCGCAGGGCGGGACCCCGCAGGGTGCGGCCGCCCGGCCGGGGGCCGATCCGAGGGTGGCGCGGGCCGACGGCGGTTCCGCGGGTGACGCGACCGCCCCGGCCGACGGCACGGCGTCCGCCGCGGACCGGAACGCCGCCGGTGACGGCACGTTCGTCTTCCGCCGCCCGGCGGCCGAGCCGGGCGCACCGTCCGCCGCCGGAGCGCCCGACGACGGAACGATGACGTTCCGCGCGGTCGGACCCCGGGCAGCCGGGTCCGCCGCCCCCGCCCCGGGCACGCCGTCCGGCGGGCAGTCCCCGTCCACACCCCCGGGTGGCGCCCCGTCAGGCCCCGCCTTCCGCGGGCAGGCCGGCTCCTCGCCCGCACCCGCCTTCGGTGGCGCCCCGGGCGGTTCTGCGGCGCCGGGTGGCGCTGTGTCAGGGCCTGCGTTCGGCGGGCAGGGCGGGGCCGCGGCATCCGGTGGTCCGGTCGGGGGAGTGGGCTCCGGTGCGCCGGGGCAGGGCGGTTCCTCGTCCGCGTCGGCCTTCGGTGGCGTCGCGGGCGGTTCTGCGGCGCCGGGTGGCGCTGTGTCAGGGCCTGCGTTCGGCGGGCAGGGCGGGGCCGCGGCATCCGGCGACCACGCCGGGGCGGCCGGGGGCGGCGGGGCCGGCAACGGGCCCGGTTTCGCCGCCGGGAAGGCCGCCGCCGCCCGGGCCGCCGCCGCGCAGGCCGGGGCCGCCGCTCCCGCTCCCACGGCCCTGTCCGGCCCTCAGGCGAGCCCCACCGTGCCACCGCAGTCCGCCGGCCCCGGCGGCAGCACCCCGCCCGCCGCCGCCCCGCTCAGCCCGGGCCCCGGCGGCGGCCAGTCCTCCTGGGCGCAGCAGGTGCACCGGCTCGCCGGCGGCGCGGCCGGGGACGAACAGCCCGTCGCCCCCTGGAAGCCCCCGGTCGAGGACGTGTTCCAGGCGGCCGCCCGGCGCCAGGCCTCCGCCCGCCCCGCGGGACTGGGCAAGCGGCTGGCCGCCCGGCTGCTGGACACCGTCGTCCTCGCCGCGCTCACCGCGGTCGCCGCCGTCCCGCTCGGCACGAGAGCCGTCGACCACGTCACCGGGAAGATCGACGCCGCCAGGCTCTCCGGCGAGACCGTCACGGTCTGGCTGCTCGACGGCACCACCTCCGTCTACCTCGGCATCGTCCTGGCCGTCCTGCTGCTCGCCGGCGTCGTGTGCGAGGTGCTGCCCACCGCCAAGTGGGGCCGCACGCTCGGCAAGAGACTGATGGGCCTGGAGGTGCGGGACATCGAGGGCCACGAGCCACCCGCGTTCGGCGCGGCCCTGCGGCGCTGGCTGGTCTACAGCGTGCCCGGGCTGCTGGGCATCGGGATCGTCGGGGTCGCCTGGTGCCTGTTCGACCGGCCCTGGCACCAGTGCTGGCACGACAAGGCGGCCCACACCTTCGTGGCGGGCTGACCGGCGGGACCCGGCGGCAGGCCCGCTCCACCAGCGCGGCGGAGCGGGTACCCCGGACGGCCGTCCGCCGGGTGCGGAGCGGGGACGTTCGCGGTCGACTCGGGCCATGAGCAGCGAACCGCCTCCCGGCTCCGGTCAGCAGCCCCCGGAAGACGACCCGTTCAGGAAGCGCCCGCCGGGCGAGCAGCCCGGCGGGGGGACGGGCTCGCCCTACGGCAGTGAGCCCCCGCCGTCCTACCCGGGTGGCGGGCCCGGCGGCCCGGGGAGCCCCGGCGGCGGCTCCGGGGGCCCGTACGGCGACCCTCCGGGCGGTGGCGGCGGCCCGTACGGCGGCGGCCCTCCCGGGGGCGGTGGCGGCCCCTACGGCGGCCCTCCGGGCGGTGGTGGCCCCTACGGCGGCGACCCCTACGGCGGTGGCCCCGCCGACCCCCTCGCCGGCATGCCGCCGCTCGCCGACAGCGGCAAACGCACCCTCGCCCGCATCATCGACATGATCCTGGTCGGGGTCGTCGTCTGGCTGCTCACCTGGGGCTTCGGGGTCAGCGAGTACGACGTGGACAGCGACCGCATCGAAGTCGGCAAGTCCTTCTGGCAGTCGGCGGTCGCCGCCGTGCTGTACATCGCCTACGACACCATCATGACCGTCCGGACCGGCCAGACGCTGGGCAAGAGGCTGCTGCACCTGCGTGTGGCCAACCTGGACAACGGCGCCACGCCCTCCGTGCAGAACGCGCTGATGCGCGCGGCGGTGCTGTGGATCCCCTTCGCCTTCTGCTGCGCCTGCGTGTGGACCGCCATCGCGGGCGGCTGGAGCTTCTTCGACCGGCCCTACAAGCAGGGCCTGCACGACAAGGCGGCCAAGACGGTCGTCGTCAGCACCAAGTGAGGTCGCGGGCGGGCCGCTCAGGCCGCCCGCTCGCGCACCGGCTCCTGGGCCGGCGCCGTCCTCGACGCCCGTACGGGTTCCCGCGGCGCGGGCTGCTCGACGGCGGCCTGGCGCCGCTGGGGCAGCGGTACCGTCATGGCGACCAGCAGCCCCAGGGCCAGGGCCGCGACGGCGATGACGGCGATCCAGGCACCCGAACTCGTCTGCGACAGCAGCAGCATGGCGAGGGTCGAGAAGATCACGGTGCACGCGCCGTAGGCGAGCTGTGCGGCAGTCGGACGGGGCATGGCCATCATGTCCTCGGAAGTGGGGGTCCACGGGGGTGTCGTCCTGGCATCGCGCCGGCTTCCGGGCGTCTGCCGACCGACATTCTCTCCCGCAGGGTGCCCGAGCGGAACGCGCGGTAAGCGTGACCTGCTCAACAAGGGCGGTGCACGGGGGGCGCACGGAGTCATGACGTCCACGGAGTGGACGGGGGCACGCGCCCGAGGGCCCGGCCCCGGAGCTTCGGGACAACCGTTTGGTTGTTCGTAAAACGAACGTCGACTCCGCATAGTGCACTTGACTTGTCCAAGTCAAGGTCTGTCTTTTCCGGTGAACCTCTAGTCAAATGTCGTCACTTGACTACACGCGTTGATCACGCGCGCTTGCGGACCGCACCTACCCCCTTCCCTTCCGCACGCGCGAACGCGGGGGAGGAAAGCAAGTGACCAGTAGACCCTGGACGTTCAGAGCAGCCGCCATCTCAGTGGCGCTCGCGGCGGCCACCGCCACCGTCACCGCCTCGACGTACGCGGTGGCCGACGACGCCTCCGCACCCCGGTCCACCACCGTGGACCGGCACGACCCGGCGGACCGTCACCACGACGGGCACGACCTCGAAGGCCCTCTGAGCAAGACCCAGGAGGCGCAGCGCCAGGAAGCCCTCAAGCAGGTCATATCCGGCAAGACCAAGGTCAAGAACCGCGAGGGTTCCAAGGTCGTCCAGCTCGCGAGCAAGAAGGGCGACGACAAGTACGTCGAGCTCGGCCGCGAGAAGACCGACAAGATATTCACGATCCTGGTCGAGTTCGGCGACCAGGTCGACAGCCGCTACGGCGGCACCCCGGGACCGCTGCACAACACGATCCCCAAGCCCGACCGCAAGAAGGACAACTCCACGGCCTGGCGGGCCGACTACGACCAGGAGTACTTCCAGGACCTGTACTTCGGGTCCGGCAAGGGCGTCGACTCCGTCAAGACGTACTACGAGAAGCAGTCCTCGGGCCGCTACTCGGTCGCCGGTGAGGTCTCCGACTGGGTCAAGGTGCCCTACAACGAGGCCCGTTACGGCAACAACGCCTGCGGCGACACCAACTGCCCGAGCGTGTGGAACGTCGTCAGCGACGGCCTGAACGCCTGGGTCGCCCAGCAGAAGGCGGCCGGCCGCACCGACGCCCAGATCAAGGCGGACGTGGCGCGGTTCGACGAGTGGGACCGCTACGACTTCGACGGCGACGGCGACTTCAACGAGCCCGACGGCTACATCGACCACTTCCAGATCGTGCACGCGGGCGAGGACGAGTCCGCGGGCGGCGGCGCCCAGGGCACCGACGCGATCTGGGCGCACCGCTGGTACGCCTTCGGCACCGACGCCGGCGCCACCGGCCCGGCGAACAACAAGCTCGGCGGCGCGAAGATCGGCGACACCGGCATCTGGGTCGGCGACTACACCGTCCAGCCGGAGAACGGCGGACTCGGCGTCTACGCCCACGAGTACGGCCACGACCTCGGTCTGCCGGACCACTACGACACCGCGGGCGGCGAGAACTCCACGGGCTTCTGGACGCTGATGTCGTCCGGTTCCTGGCTCGGCACCGGCAAGAACGAGATCGGCGACCTGCCCGGCGACATGACCGCCTGGGACAAGCTGCAGCTCGGCTGGCTGAACTACGACAAGGCCAAGGCCGGCGTCAACTCCTGGCACAAGCTGGGCGTGGCGGAGTACAACACCAAGCACAAGCAGGCCCTGGTCGTCGACCTGCCCAAGAAGGCGGTCACCACCGAGATCGTCACGCCCGCCGAGGGCAAGACGCAGTGGTGGAGCGGCAGCGGTGACAACCTCAAGAACACCCTGACGCGTCCGGTCGACCTCACCGGCAAGTCCAAGGCGCAGCTGACCCTCGACGGCTGGTACGACATCGAGGCCAACTACGACTACCTCTACACCGAGGTCTCGACCGACGGCGGCGCCAACTGGACCGCCCTCGACGGCACGGTGGACGGCCAGCCGATCCCGCGCGACGGCAGCGACAAGCCGGTCCTGACCGGCACGGTCGACGGCTACAAGAAGCTCGCCTTCTCGCTGGACGCCTACGCGGGCAAGAAGATCGACCTGCGCTTCCGCTACCAGACCGACGGCGGCGTGGCCCAGAAGGGCTTCGCGGCCGACTCGATCACGGTGACCGCCGACGGCACGCCGGTCTTCTCCGACAACGCCGAGAGCGCGGACGCCGCGTGGAAGGCCACCGGCTTCTCCCGCATCGGCGCGTCCTTCACCAAGGACTACGCGCAGTACTACATCGCCGAGAACCGCCAGTACGTGTCGTACGACAAGACGCTGAAGACGGGTCCGTACAACTTCGGCTTCACGGCGCGTCCCGACTGGGTGGAGCACTACGCGTACCAGAACGGCCTGCTGATCTGGAAGTGGGACACCTCCCAGGCGGACAACAACACCAGCCAGCACAAGGGCACCGGTCTGGTCCTGCCGATCGACTCGCACCCGGACGCGCTGAAGTGGGCCGACGGCACGCTGATGCGCAACCGCATCCAGGCCTACGACTCGCCGTTCAGCCTCTACCGCACCGACGGCATGACGCTGCACAAGGCGGACGTGGCGAAGTACATCCCGGGCTCGAAGGGCGTCTCGGTCTTCAACGACCGCAAGAACGACTACTACGACGAGTCGAACCCGACCGCGGGTGTCAAGATCACTGACACCAACACGAAGATCAAGATCCTCAAGGAGGCCAAGAACGGCTCGACCATCGAGCTGGAGGTCGGCCCCGCAGGTAGGTAATCCGCATCCTTGCAGGTCAGAACATGATCGGCGGTGACCCCCTGGCGGGTCACCGCCGATCCGTGTTTAGGTGCGTCCTGTGGCTCTCTTATTGACACCGACCGACACGGGGGGATGAGCGCATGGCCGCAGGAGGCTTCTGCAAGCTGCCGAACGGCACGGTGGTGGTGGCGCTGAACCTGCCCAGCCCCGCCGCCGACGGCCCCGGGGCCGTCCGCGTCCTCGTCCACTCCGTGAACCGCGCGCGGGCCCTGACCAGGCTCCGCAACCTCGGTCTGCGGTCGGTCTACCTGCGCGGCAACGCCGCCCCGCCCACCCCGGACGAGATCACGGCCGTGCTGCACCACCCCGACGGCCTCATATGGCGCACGGCCCCCGACAACGGTGTCGCGACGGCCCCGGAGCTGGTCCAGGAGCTGTGGCGCCCGATCAGGTCCCTGCTGCGGCGTCCGCCGGCCCGGACCTGACCCGGCCCGGGCCCGCCGAGGCCCGGACTACTGCACCACCGGCTTGCCCGACAGCTCCACGCCCGCCGCGCGCAGCTCCTCCAGCGCCCGGTCCGTCGTCTCCTGCGCCACCCCGGCCGTCAGGTCCAGCAGCACCTGGGTGCGGAAGCCCTCGCGGGCGGCGTCCAGGGCCGTGGCCCGTACGCAGTGGTCCGTGGCGATGCCCACCACGTCGACCTCGGTGATCTCGCGCGAGCGCAGCCAGTCGGCCAGCGCGGTGCCGTTCTCGTCGGCGCCCTCGAAGCCGCTGTAGGCGGCCGAGTACGCCCCCTTGTCGAAGACGGCGTCGATGGAGCCGGAGGCGACCGCCGGCGCGAAGTTCGGGTGGAAGCCGACGCCCTCCGTGCCGGCGACGCAGTGCGCGGGCCAGGAGTGCACGAAGTCGGGGCTGGCGGAGAAGTGCCCGCCCGGGGCGATGTGGTGGTCCCGGGTGGCCACGACGTGCCGGTAGCCGGAACCGGCCGCCTGCCCGACCAGCTCGGTGATGGCGGCGGCCACGTCGGCACCGCCGGACACCGCGAGGCTGCCCCCCTCGCAGAAGTCGTTCTGCACGTCTACGACGATCAAGGCGCGGCGCATGGTCGGCATCCTTCGGCTATGGGGTCGGCGGGCCCGGCCGGTGGACGGCCGAGCCGGGGAGCGGGGACGGGAGGAGGGGAGAGGGGACGGGTCGGCGCGTCACGGCACACCGCTATTGGCTACCCGAGGTGCCGTGCACGTACTCCGTGGGAAGCACGGGCTCCCCGCGCGAGAGCTGCGTGGCCGACATCGGCAGGCCCGCGCGCGCGGTGATGTGCCGCTCCCGTGCCGCGTCCAGCGGCTCGCGCGCCACGACCTCGCCGCCCTTGACCAGCTCCACCAGCAGCTGCCGGTCGGCCAGCTCGCCCGGCACGGGACCGGTCCCGACGACCTCGGCCTCCGCGATCCCGTGGGCGTCCAGCCGCCGCGCCGCCCACTTGCGCCCGCCCACCGACGTCTTGCCGCCGCTGGACTTCTTCGCCACCGCCACCAGCGGCGCGTCCGGGGCGTCGGACCCGGCCCGGGCCACCAGCTTGTAGACCATCGAGGACGTGGGGTGGCCGGAGCCGGTGACCAGCTGCGTGCCCACGCCGTAGGCGTCCACCGGCGCCGCTGCCAGGGAGGCGATGGCGTACTCGTCGAGGTCGGAGGTGACGACGATCTTCGTGCCGGTGGCGCCCAGCTCGTCCAGCTGCCGGCGCACCCGGTGCGCCACCAGCAGCAGGTCCCCGGAGTCGATCCGCACCGCGCCCAGCCCGGTCCCGGCGACCTCCACGGCCGTACGGACCGCCTCGGCGACGTCGTAGGTGTCCACCAGCAGCGTCGTGCCCCGGCCCAGCGTCTCCACCTGCGCGCGGAAGGCGTCCCGCTCGCTGTCGTGCAGCAGGGTGAAGGCGTGCGCGGAAGTGCCGACCGTGGGGATCCCGTAGCGGAACCCCGCGGCCAGGTCCGAGGTGGTCGCGAAGCCGCCGACGTAGGCGGCCCGGGAGGCGGCCACCGCGGCCAGCTCGTGGGTGCGCCGGGCGCCCATCTCGATCAGCGGCCGCTCACCCGCGGCGGCCGACATCCGCGAGGCCGCCGCGGCGATCGCCGAGTCGTGGTTGAGGATCGACAGGATCACCGTCTCCAGCAGGACGCACTCGGCGAAGGTGCCCTCGACCCGCATGATCGGCGAGCCCGGGAAGTACACCTCGCCCTCGGGGTAGCCCCAGATGTCCCCGCCGAAGCGGTAGCCGGACAGCCACTCCAGCGTCCGCCCGTCGACGATCTCCCGCTCCTGGAGGAAGCTGAGGACGGCCGGGTCGAAGCGGAAGTTCTCCACCGCGTCCAGCACCCGCCCGGTGCCCGCCACGACGCCGTAGCGGCGCCCCTCCGGCAGCCGCCGGGTGAAGACCTCGAACACGCTGCGCCGCTCGGCCGTGCCCGCCGCCAGGGCGGCGCGCAGCATGGTCAGCTCGTACTGGTCCGTGAAGAGCGCCGTCGACGGGACATCCACCGGCAGCGAAAGGTCCGCTGTGTTCATGGGAAGGAGCGTACCCCCATTTCGTCAATCTGACGATTGCAGGTCCGCGGTCGCCGATCGCCTTGCGGCCAGGCCCGTTTGTGCGACCACCCCCCTCGGGTGGCAGCATGGGCAGTGTGACGTCACCCGCGCCCCTGGAGATCGAACGCACCGAGTCGGCGGAGGAGGTCTTCGCCGTACCCGAGCCGGACCTCCCGTGGGTCACGATCGTCCACAACGACCCGGTCAACCTCATGAGCTACGTGACGTACGTGTTCCAGACGTACTTCGGCTACTCCAAGGACAAGGCCACCAAGCTCATGCTCGACGTCCACCACAAGGGCCGGGCGGTCGTCTCCAGCGGCAGCCGCGAGGAGATGGAGCGCGACGTGCAGGCCATGCACGGCTACGGCCTGTGGGCCACCCTCCAGCAGGACCGCAAGTAGCCAGCACCCCGCCCAGCAGCGAAAAGGCGTTCATGCCCGGAACCTTCGAACCGCTCCCCGGCGGCGGCGCGGCCGTCGCCCTCGACGACGTCGAGATCTCCATCATCCGGTCCCTGGCCGTCCAGCTCCTGGAGCTGATCGGCCCCGGCCCCGCCGAGGACGCCTCCGCCGATCCGCTCGCCGGGCTGTTCGCCGAGGGCCCGAGCGAGCCGCCCTCGGACCCGGTGCTCAGGCGCCTGTTCCCGGACGCCTACGGCGACCCCGAGCAGTCCGCCTCGCCGCGCGACGCCGAGGAGCAGCGCGCGTACTCCGCCGAGTTCCGCCGCTACACGGAGAACGACCTGCGCGCCGGCAAGCGGGACAACGCCCTCGCCGTGGTGCGCTCGCTGGACGCGCTGTCCTCCGCCTCGGCCGGCGAGGGCGGGGCGGTGCTGAAGCTGTCCCCGCAGGAGTCGCAGCAGTGGCTGGGCGCCCTGAACGACCTGCGGCTGGCCATCGGCTCGCGCCTGGAGATCACCGACGAGGAGGACAGCGACCTCCTCTTCCGCCTCCCGGACGAGGACCCGCGCAAGCCCATGGTCATGGCCTATCTGTGGCTGGGCGGACTGCAGGAAACGCTGGTCACGACGCTGATGCCCTGATGCGTGCGGGTTCGGTGACCGTCGGGTGACGGCGCGGTGTTCGCTCAGAGGACACTCAAATCCGGATAACGATCGCGTCACCGCACCCGCCCTCTATGACCCCATCGGGTGTTCTTTGTCCGGTTCTCCCTGTGCAGTGCGCCACATCGCCCACCTGTGATCAGTGTTGCGGCCGTGATAAATCTTCACGACCGCCCGGCGAGCACCACCCGAATGTTCGGCCGGGTGCGCCACCGAGCCGGCGACCGCCGGCCAGGCACGAGCGGGCTCGCGGGCTCGCTCAACTCCATCATTTCCGGGGGGATCGAAACCCGATCCGAGGCCGACGAGAGGCCCGGGTCGGCATGGAGAAAGGCGCACCACACATGACCTCTGCGAAGGTCGACACGGAAAACGTGCCCGAAGAGGGGTACGAGCGGGGACTCGGCAGTCGCCAGGTCCAGATGATCGCGATCGGCGGCGCCATCGGCGTCGGCCTGTTCATGGGTGCCGGAGCGAACATCGCCAAGGCGGGACCCAGCATCATCCTCATGTACGCCCTCGCGGGCGTCGTGATCTTCTTCATCATGCGGGCCCTGGGCGAGCTGCTCCTCTACCGGCCCGTCTCCGGCTCCTTCGCCGAGTACGCGCGCGAGTTCCTCGGCCCGTTCTTCGGATACGTCACGGGCTGGACCTACTGGCTCATGTGGGTGGTCACCGGCATGGCCGAGCTCACGGCCGCCGCCATCTACATCCACTTCTGGTTCCCGGAGATCCCGCAGTGGGTCAGCGCCCTGGTGTTCCTGGTGGTGCTCTTCGGCGTCAACCTGATCTCCGTCAAGATCTTCGGCGAGGTCGAGTTCTGGTTCTCGATGATCAAGGTCACGGCCATCATCGGCATGATCGTCATCGGCCTCGGCGTGCTCACCCTCGGCTTCTCCGACGCCGGTGACACCGCCACCGTCTCGAACCTCTGGTCGCACGGCGGCTTCTTCCCCAACGGCATCGGCTCCAGCCTGATGACCCTCCAGGGCGTCATGTTCGCCTACCTCGCCGTCGAGCTCGTCGGCGTCACCGCGGGCGAGTCCGAGAACCCCGAGAAGACCCTGCCCAAGGCCATCAACACCCTGCCCTGGCGCATCATCGTCTTCTACGTCGGCGCCCTGCTGGTCATCCTCTCCGTCGTGAAGTGGACCGAGTTCTCCGCCGGCGAGAGCCCCTTCGTGCACGCCTTCGGCAAGATCGGCATCCCGCTCGCCGCGGGCATCGTCAACTTCGTCGTCCTCACCGCGGCCCTGTCGTCCTGCAACTCGGGCATGT
This sequence comes from Streptomyces sp. NPDC017943, assembly GCF_044328425.1. Classification (NCBI taxonomy): domain Bacteria; kingdom Bacillati; phylum Actinomycetota; class Actinomycetes; order Kitasatosporales; family Streptomycetaceae; genus Streptomyces; species Streptomyces sp. NPDC017943. The sequence goes on from NZ_JBIRHH010000006.1 coordinate 138,249, forward strand.
ACTCCACCGGCCGCATGCTGCGCGACCTGGCCGCCAACAGCGAGGCCCCGCAGGCGTTCGGCAGGCTCAACGCCCGCAAGACGCCCGCCGTCGGCATCACCGTCTCCGTGGCCCTCATGGGCATCGGCGTCGTGCTGAACTACGTCGTCCCCGAGAAGGCGTTCCTCTACGTCACCTCCGTCGCCACCGCGGCCGGCATCTGGACCTGGATGATGATCCTCGTCAGCCACATCCGCTACCGCGCGGCGGTCGACGCGGGCCGGCTGCGCGCCTCGGCCTTCCCGGCCCCCGGCGGCGCCCTGTTCAGCTGGGTCGCGCTCCTCTTCCTCATCGGCGTGACCTGCATGATCGCCTACGACAAGGACGCCCGGGTCTGCCTGTACGTCGCCGCCGGCTGGGCCGTCGCCCTCGGCATCGGCTGGGCGGTCCTCAAGCGCCGCAACCCGCAGCTCACCGAGCGCCGCGACCCGGAGTTCGAGCAGGTCGGCTGACCACCTGGCAGGACGCCCGCCGCAGGGAGTACTCGTGGCACTCCCTGCGGCCGCCGCTCAGGGTGTCCGGCATACGGGCCGTTCCGTACCAACCCTCGGTACGGAACGGCCCTTCTGCTTATCCTTGCCCGCATGCTGACCATCACCCAGGCCCTCGTCGACCAGATCGTCGCCCACGCGCGCAAGGACCACCCCGACGAGGCGTGCGGCGTCGTCGCGGGACCGGCCGGCTCCGACCGCCCGGAGCGCTTCATCCCCATGCTGAACGCGGCCATGTCGCCCACGTTCTACGAGTTCGACTCCGGTGATCTGCTCAGGCTCTACCGCGACATGGACGACCGCGACGAGGAGCCGGTGGTGATCTACCACTCCCACACCGCCACCGAGGCCTACCCCTCGCGCACCGACATCTCCTACGCCAACGAGCCCGGCGCCCACTACGTCCTGGTCTCCACCGCCGACACCGACGGGGCCGTCCCGTTCCAGTTCCGCTCCTTCCGGATCGTCGAGGGCCAGGTCACCGAGGAGGACGTCGAGATCGTCGAGGCCTACTGATCCCGGCCCAGGAAGCGCTGATCTCGACATGTGGATGAATAGCGTCCGAAGAGTGGGATCACACTCCGGAAGCCGGACCGGGAATCGATACGATGAGCCCATGGTTCTCCACGACGTGAGCGAAAAGACGCCGGGCGATCTGCTCGTGGCGCGGCTGCACGTCGACCTGTGCAGGCTCGCCAGCGCCATCTGTTGACGCACCCTGACGCCGTACGGCCGTGAGCCGCGGCGAAACGCTCCGCCCGCGTACGACCACGCACCCCCGCGCCGCCGCGCGCCACTCACCCGACGACACCTTCCGACAGGAGCCCCAGGCCATGGCCATCGAGGTCCGCATCCCGACCATCCTCCGCACCTACACCGACGGCCAGAAGGCGGTGGAGGGCACCGGGGACACCCTCGCCGAGCTGTTCAACGACCTCGAGACCCGGCACACGGGCATCCAGGCCCGCATCGTGGACGGCGACCAGCTGCGCCGCTTCGTCAACGTCTACCTCAACGACGAGGACGTCCGCTTCCTCGACGGCATCAACACCAAGCTGTCGGACGGCGACAACGTCACGATCCTGCCGGCCGTCGCCGGCGGCATGGCCTGATCGACGATGCGCTACGACTCCCCCCTGGCCGCGGTCGGCAACACCCCCTTGGTGCGCCTGCCGCGGCTGTCGCCGTCCGCCGACGTCCGCATCTGGGCGAAGCTGGAGGACCGCAACCCGACCGGCTCGGTCAAGGACCGCCCCGCCCTGCACATGATCGAGCAGGCGGAGAAGGACGGCCGGCTGACCCCGGGCTGCACCATCCTCGAGCCGACGTCGGGCAACACCGGCATCTCCCTGGCCATGGCGGCCAAGCTCAAGGGCTACCGCATCGTGTGCGTGATGCCGGAGAACACCTCGCAGGAACGCCGGGACCTGCTGGGGATGTGGGGCGCGGAGATCATCTCCTCCCCGGCCGCGGGCGGCTCCAACACCGCCGTGCGCGTCGCCAAGGAGCTCTCGGCCGAGCACCCCGACTGGGTGATGCTCTACCAGTACGGCAACCCGGACAACGCCGGCGCCCACTACGCCACGACCGGCCCGGAGATCCTCACCGACCTGCCGTCCGTCACCCACTTCGTCGCCGGACTCGGCACCACCGGCACCCTCATGGGCGTCGGCCGCTACCTGCGCGAGCACAAGCCGGACGTCCGGATCATCGCCGCCGAACCGCGCTACGACGACCTGGTCTACGGCCTGCGCAACCTCGACGAGGGCTTCGTCCCCGAGCTCTACGACGAGTCCGTCCTCACCAGCCGCTTCTCCGTCGGCTCCGCCGACGCGGTCACCCGCACCCGCGAGCTGCTCCAGCAGGAGGGCATCTTCGCCGGCGTCTCCACCGGCGCCGCGCTGCACGCCGCGATCGGCGTCGGCAGGAAGGCCGTCAAGGCCGGCGAACCGGCCGACATCGTCTTCGTCGTCGCCGACGGCGGCTGGAAGTACCTCTCGACCGGTGTCTACACCGCGGCCACCACCGAGGAAGCCATCGACACCCTCCAGGGCCAGCTCTGGGCGTAGCACGGCTGCCCGAGGGCCGGAGCCGTCAGCGGCTCCGGCCCTTTGCGCTCCTCATCCGGCCAGGTAGCGCACCCGCTCACTTCGCCAGATAGCGCACCCGGTCCCACAGCGCCGGGTCCACCACGCCGACCCGGCGGCGAAAACCCCGCACCGGCACCTCGCGCAGCTCGTCCGTCTCCAGGAAACTCGCCCGGCCCCGCGCGTCACCGACCGAGCCGGGCGGCAACGGGATCACCCCCGCACGCTCGTCGCGGAACCGCGTGGTGATCTTCACGACCGTGGCCCGCTGACCGCGCACCGCCAGCACCAGGCAGGGCCGGTCCTTGCTGCGCGGCTCGTCCTCGTAGGGCACCTCGGCCCACCAGATCTCCGCCGGCCGCGGCCGGCCCGCCGGCGCGGTGCCCGGTCGCCTCGTGCGGTCCCGCCGCTTCGGCGGCCGCCGGCTGCGCCCCCAGCCGTCGACGAGCGTGGCGACGAGCGCGAGCAGTACCACCGCGGCGAGCGCCAGCCACCAGGACGTGTCCATACTGAGACGTTACCGGCGCCATGCCTGTCGCGCGCCCCCCTCACCAGGATCACCTCCGGCCCTGCCAGCCGAACCGGTGACAGCACAGGTGAGTTCGCCCACAACAGGCCTTGGCGGAGGAGCTGCCGGAGGATTCGCGCCTTACGCTCGACGGACCGCACGACCCCCGACGCCCCTCACCGAATCGTCCCGCCAGCGGAGGTTTCTGCTTCATGAAGCTCACCGTCGTCGGCTGCTCGGGGTCGTTCCCGTCCGCGGAATCGGCCTGCTCGAGCTACCTCGTCGAGGCCGACGGCTTCCGGCTGCTTCTCGACATGGGCAACGGTGCCCTCGGCGAGCTGCAGCGCCACTGCGGTCTCTACGACCTCGACGCGATCTTCCTCAGCCACCTGCACGCCGACCACTGCATCGACATGTGCGCGTACTTCGTCGCGCGCTACTACCGCCACGACGGCGGCCGCTGCGATCCGCTCCCCGTCTTCGGGCCCGAGGGCACGGAACACCGGCTGACCACCGCCTACGCGGACACCCCCTCCGCCTCCTCGATGAGCGAGGTCTTCGACTTCCACACGGTCAAGCCGTCCACGTTCGAGATCGGCCCCTTCACGGTGCACACCGAGCGGGTGGCCCACCCCGTGGAGGCGTACGGCATCCGCATCGAGCACGGCGGCCGGGTCCTGACGTACTCCGGCGACACCGGCGTGAGCCCCGCCCTGGACGAACTGGCCCGGGACAGCGACCTGTTCCTGTGCGAGGCGGCGTTCACGCACGGCAAGGAGAACATCCCCGACCTGCACCTCAACGGCCGCGAGGCGGGGGAGACGGCGGCCCGGGCCGGCGCCCGCCGCCTGGTCCTCACCCACGTCCCGCCGTGGACGGACCCCCAGGTCAACCTCGCCGACGCCCGCGAGGTGTACGACGGCCCGGTGAGCCTCGCCGCACCCGGGCGGACGTACGAGATCTGAGGGCCCGGCGCACGCGAAAGGCCCCGGAACCCGCTCGGGTTCCGGGGCCTTCAGCCGTCGGCGGGCTACTTCGCCTCGGCCTTCTGCAGCTCGGCGAGTTCCTCGTCCGACTCCCGGCCCGGCGTCGGCAGGTTGAACTTGACGATCGCGAAGCGGAAGACCACGTAGTAGAGCGCCGCGAAGCACAGTCCGACCAGGGCCAGGCCCCAGGGGTTGGTCGCGATGCCGAGGTTGAGGAAGTAGTCCACCGCACCGGCCGAGAAGCCGAAACCGTCCTTCATGCCGAGGGCCCAGGTCAGGGCCATCGAGACACCGGTGAGCACGGCGTGGATCGCGTACAGCACCGGCGCGATGAACATGAAGGTGAACTCGATCGGCTCGGTGACACCGGTGACGAACGAGGTCAGCGCCAGGGAGAACATCATGCCGCCGACGACCTTGCGGCGCTCGGGCCGGGCGCAGTGCACGATCGCCAGGCAGGCGGCCGGCAGGGCGAACATCATGATCGGGAAGAAGCCGGTCATGAACTGCCCGGCGGTCGGGTCACCGGCGAGGAAGCGCGCGATGTCGCCGCTCTTGCCCTCGTAGGTACCGGCCTGGAACCAGGGGAAGGAGTTCAGCAGGTGGTGCATGCCGATCGGGATCAGCGCTCGGTTGGCGACACCGAAGATGCCCGCGCCGACGGCACCGGAACCGACCAGCCACTCACCGAAGTTGTGCAGACCCGTGCCGAGGACCGGCCAGATGTAGCCGAAGACGATGCCGATGATCAGACCCGCGAAGGCCGACAGGATCGGCACCAGGCGGCGGCCACCGAAGAAGCCGGCCCAGTCGGGCAGCTTCGTGCGGTAGAAGCGCTGGTAGAGCAGGGCCACCACGAGGCCCATGACCACACCGCCCAGGACCTTGGCGTCCACCGGCGCGTCCGTCATCACGACCTTGCCGTCGACGACCTTCGCGACCTGGGGCAGGTTCTTGTCGGTGAAGGTGGCCAGCACGTTCTTGAAGACCAGGTAACCGACCACGGCGGCCAGCGCTGTCGAGCCGTCCGACTTCTTGGCGAAGCCGATCGCGATGCCCACGGCGAACAGCAGCGCCATGTTGTCGAGGATCGCGTTGCCGCCGGCCGCCATGAAGCCGGCGATCTTCGTGATGAAGGCGGGGAACGACTCGCGCCCGAGCATGTCGGTGTTGCCGAGCCGGACCAGCAGGGCGGCGGCGGGCAGCACGGCGACCGGCAGCATGAGGCTGCGGCCGATGCGCTGCATGACGGCCATCACGGCCGAGCCCTTGCTCGGGCTCGCGGGCGCGGCTGTGTCTGTGGACATGAACTTCCTCCAGGGGGCACGGCGCCGCCCAGGAAGCATGAGAAGGGGGACGGCGGCGTCTCAAAGAAAGGGTGACGCGGTGACCACCGCGCGACCTCCACCAGTGAGTGGTGTAGACCAGTTGTAGCACGGTAGGCCGAACGAGTGGAACCCGCCAATTCCGCCCGCTGCGGGGATCACGCCTTGGCGCTGTCCTCCACGTCCTCCTCGGGCTCCCGCCCCGGGGTCCTCAAGTCGAACTTCGTGATCGCGAACCGGAAGATCACGTAGTAGACCAGCGCGAACGCCAGCCCGATCGGAACGATCAGCCACGGCCGCGTGGCCAGATTCCAGTTGATGACGTAGTCGATCAGCCCCGCCGAGAAGCTGAACCCGTCGTGCACACCCAGCCCCCACGTCACCGCCATCGACACACCCGTCAGCAGCGCGTGCACCACGTACAGCACCGGCGCGACGAACAGGAACGAGTACTCGATCGGCTCCGTGATGCCCGTGACGAACGACGTCAGCGCCACCGACAGCATCAGACCGCCGACCTCCTTGCGCCGCGCCGGCCGCGCGCAGTGCGTGATCGCCAGAGCCGCCGCCGGCAGCGCGAACATCATGATCGGGAAGAACCCCGACGTGAACTGACCCGCATCCGGGTCACCCGCCAGGAACATGTTGATGTCACCGTGCACCACCGTCCCGTCCGGCTTCGTGAACGAACCGAACTGGAACCAGATGGGCACGTTCAGGAACTGGTGCAGCCCCACCACCAGCAACGCCCGGTTCGCCACCCCGAACACGCCCGCACCCCACGCGTCCAGGCCGTCCATCCAGTCGCTGAAGCTCTCCAGCGCGTCACCGATCGGCGGCCACACCCACAGGCACAGCGCCGCGAACGCGATCGCGACGAACGCCATGATGATCGGCACCAGCCGCCGCCCGTTGAAGAACCCCAGCCAGTCCACCAGCCGCGTCCGATGGAAACGCGCCCAGAAGAACGCCGCCAGCAACCCCATGACGATCCCGCCGAACACCCCCGGATTCTGGAACGCGAACGCCGTCACCTCGCGGCCGCCGTCCGTCACCTGGCACCCCACGTTGGGCACCGCGACCGACCCTTCCGGACAGTCCTCCGGGAACTGCCGCAGCACCGTGAAGTACACGAGGAACCCGGCCACCGCCGCCAGCGCCGTCGAACCGTCCGACTTCTTCGCCATCCCGATCGCGACACCCACACAGAACAGCAGCGGCAGACCCAGCGCACTGTCCAACAGCGCACCGCCCGCCCCCACCATCACCTTCGAGACGTTCGTCCAGCCCAGCCCGTCGTCCCCGAACACGTCCGGCTGCCCCAGCCGGTTGAGGATGCCCGCCGCCGGCAGCACCGCGATCGGCAGCTGCAGACTCCGGCCCATCTTCTGCAACCCCTGGAACAACCGGTTCCAGCGAGCACGCCCCGGACTCACCGCCGCCTCCGAAGCGGCCGGGCTGTCGGCACTCATTCCGCTCCCCTTCGCCGAGAGACTTTTGTCGAGAGACGCACTCGTGGTGTAGACCAGTCGAACGGACGGTCGCGCAGACGTGACGCCATCCTTCGGCACACACGACACGACCGCTCGCGAAGATGGGCCAACTGTGGGTTACTGCGACAAAGCGGTTCGGATCAGGGAGAACGAAGATGGCCAGCAAGGCTGAGAAGATCGTTGCCGGGCTCGGCGGCATCGACAACATCGAGGAAGTCGAAGGCTGCATCACGCGCCTGCGCACCGAGGTCGTGGACCCCACCAAGGTCGACGAGACCGCCCTGAAGGCCGCCGGCGCCCACGGCGTCGTCAAGATGGGCAGCGCCATCCAGGTCGTCATCGGCACCGACGCCGACCCCATCGCGGCGGAGATCGAAGACATGATGTGACACACGGGCCGCCGTCCCGGCAACGCCCCCGGCAGCCACACCCAAGAGGCCCCTCCCACCGCGGGAAGGGCCTCTTCCGCACCTCCCGATAGGCTCAGCCGCATGTCTCGAATCGACGGCCGCACCCCCCAGCAGCTCCGCCCCATCACCATCGAGCGCGGCTGGAGCAAGCACGCCGAAGGCTCCGTCCTGGTCTCCTTCGGCGACACCAAGGTCTTCTGCACCGCCTCCGTCACCGAAGGCGTCCCCCGCTGGCGCAAGGGCAGCGGAGAAGGCTGGGTCACCGCCGAATACTCCATGCTGCCCCGCGCCACCAACACCCGCGGCGACCGCGAATCCGTCCGCGGCAAGATCGGCGGCCGCACCCACGAGATCAGCCGCCTCATCGGCCGCTCCCTGCGCGCCGTCATCGACTACAAGGCCCTCGGCGAGAACACCATCGTCCTCGACTGCGACGTCCTCCAGGCCGACGGCGGCACCCGCACCGCCGCCATCACCGGCGCCTACGTCGCCCTCGCCGACGCCGTCGCCTGGGCCCAGCGCAAGAAGCTCGTCAAAGCCGGCCGCCGGCCCCTCACCGGCACCGTCTCCGCCGTCTCCGTCGGCATCGTCGGCGGCATCCCCCTCCTCGACCTCTGCTACGAGGAAGACGTCAAGGCCGACACCGACATGAACGTCGTCTGCACCGGCGACGGCCGCTTCGTCGAGGTCCAGGGCACCGCCGAAGCCGAACCCTTCGCCCGCGACGAACTCAACGCCCTCCTCGACCTCGCCGTCACCGGCTGCACCGAGCTCGCCGCACACCAGCGCACCGCGCTCGACACCCTCCTCGAAAAGTAAAGGACGCGCCAAGAACGGTGCTCGGCCCGGGCAACCAGGCCGAGCACACCCGCGTCTGAAGGAGTACGGGCGCACGGCTCACCCTGTGCGCCCGGCCAGCCACCGGGCCCGACCGGCCCGTCGAACGAGAGGGACCGTTCCATGGCCGCGAGCCGCCGACGCCGCACCGCAGCCGTCGCCGCCACCCTGGCGGCCGTCGCGCTGACCGCCGGACTCACCACCGGCTGCGCCGCCGTCGACAAGGCACTGGACTGCGTCCAGACCGCCGACGCCATCGCCGACAGCGTCACGGAACTCCAGCAGGCCGTCGACAACGCCGCGAACGACCCGGCCCAGCTCGACGCATCCCTCGACTCCATCGACAAGAACCTCGGCCGCATCGGCGACAAGACCGACAACGCCGACGTCGGCAAGGCCGTGGACGACCTGAACAAGGCCGTCGACAACGTCCGCACCTCCATCGGCAACGGCGACGAGACCCCGGACATCAGCCCGGTCACCGACGCCGCGGGCGAGCTGACGAAGGTGTGCACGCCGTGAGCCGCGCCGGCTGAACCCACTGCGGCCCCCCGTGTGCCGGGTATCCGTCGTCGGGCGGGCGCGGGTCCGCGGGGGCCGGTCACGCAGTTCCCACGCCCCTGACGGCGCGCAATAGTCTGGGGCCCATGAGCCGCCTGATCCTCGCCACCCGCAACGCCGGGAAGATCACCGAACTGCACGCGATCCTCGCCGAAGCCGGACTGCCCCACGAACTCGTCGGCGCCGACGCCTACCCGGACATCCCCGACGTCAAGGAAACCGGCGTCACCTTCGCCGAGAACGCCCTCCTCAAGGCCCACGCCCTGGCCCGGGCCACCGGCCTGCCGGCCGTCGCCGACGACTCGGGCCTGTGCGTCGACGTCCTCAACGGCGCCCCCGGCATCTTCTCCGCCCGCTGGGCCGGCCGCCACGGCGACGACAAGGCCAACCTCGACCTGCTCCTCGCCCAGCTCTCGGACATCGCCGACGAACACCGCCAGGCCCACTTCGCCTGCGCCGCGGCCCTGGCCCTGCCCGACGGCACGGAGCGGGTCGTCGAGGGCCAGCTGCGCGGCGTGCTCCGCCACGCACCGGCGGGCTCGGGCGGCTTCGGCTACGACCCGATCCTCCAGCCGGACGGCGAGACCCGCACCTGCGCGGAACTGACCCCCCAGGAGAAGAACGCGATCAGCCACCGCGGCAAGGCGTTCCGGGCGCTGGTACCGGTGGTGCGTGAGCTGGTGGGCTGACGCATGGAGAAGGGCGCCCACTCACGTGGTGCGCCCTTCCGGATGGGCCCGGTGGGACTCGAACCCACGACACACCGGACCTAAACCGGCGCCCTCTGGCCAGCTGGGGTACGGGCCCACAGCGGTGCCCACTCTACTGGGCTCCGGAGCTCGTCCGACGGCCTCCCCGGCACCATGTGGTGGTGATCGCATGGCAATTCGGACACAGCAGCCGCAGGTTCTGCCGCCGGTCGTCGCTCCAGTCCCCGTTGATGTGATCAACCTCGAGCGTCATGGGATTGCCGAGCCACTCGGGACCGGTGCCGCACCGTGCGCACACCTCCGGGACACCGACAGCTCGAAGCGCGCGGCGCAGCAGTGAGGTCCCGGTCCGGCGCCGACCCTCGTGCCGGACCAGGATCTGCTCGGGCGGCTTGACCGGAACCGTTCCCGGCCTGCCCCGGGCGTGTGCCTGCCCGAGGAAGTGCGTCGTGTCGAGGCGCTCTTGGGCGATCCAGCGCCGCAGCGTCGTCCGCTGCCCGCCGTTGTCCGGCCGGCTCAGGCGGCGCAGCACCTGGGCAAGGGAGGTGGACTTGGCGACCGCGGCCCTCAGTTGTTCGGAGGTGGGACGGGCCCGTCGTCCGCTCATGCGGGACGGCCTTGCGGGCGTCGGGCGCCCCGTCCCCGGTACCTGTCGGTCGTCGCATGGCAGTTGGGGCACAGGAACCGGACGTTGTCGATCCTGTTGTTCCGCCAGTCGCCGTCGATGTGGTCGACCTCCAGGGACAGTGGTTCCCCCAGCCAGAGCGCCCCGGTGCCGCACAAGGCGCAGCGCTCCTCCACGCCCAGCTCCCGCATCGCCCTCCTGAGGCGGGCGCTGGGTACGCGGCAGGCGCGTGGCGAGGTGTCCTGGACGAGGATCTCCTCCGCGGTTCGACGACGCTGGTTGTACCTCATCCGCTCCGTGCGGACCACGGGCACGAAATGCGACGTGTCGATCCCGTACGCCTTGATCCGGCGGCTGATGTGCGTGTGATGTCCGCCCACCACATCGAGTCCGAGATGCCGCAGCACCTCGCACATGTTCGTCGACGCCCCCACCGCCCGCTCGAGGACGGCCCTCGTCCACCGCACCCCCTCCCGCTCGAAGTGCGACACGTCCACGCCGAGCCTTCTCATCCGCTCGGACACGTATCGTCGCGTCGCACTCCGCGGATCCACCCCCAGCCTCTCCAGCGCCTCCGACAACGACCGAGCCCCCCGAGCCGCTTCCTCCAGCCGCTCCCTGGTGTACGCACTGGCCCCCACGAAACACCCCTCCGTCCCCGACCACCCGTTCGTGGTCTCGCACGGAGCAACGAACCGCTTATCGGACAGTCACGCCCGAAATGCGGAGCGGCTCGCACCGGGGATCTCCGGTACGAGCCGCTCTCGGAACGATCGGTGGGGTCTCAGACGCCCAGGTCCTTGATGATCTTGGCCACGTGGCCGGTCGCCTTGACGTTGTACAGGGCGCGTTCGACCTTGCCCTCCTCGTCCACGATCACCGTGGAGCGGATGACGCCGACGACCGTCTTGCCGTACAGCTTCTTCTCGCCGAAGGCGCCGTAGGACTCCAGGACCTGCTTGTCCGGGTCGGCGAGGAGCGTGACCTTCAGGGACTCCTTGTCGCGGAACTTCGCGAGCTTCTCCGGCTTGTCGGGGGAGATGCCGATGACGTCGTACCCCGCGCCGGCCAGCAGCTCCAGATTGTCCGTGAAGTCGCAGGCCTGCTTCGTGCAGCCGGGGGTGAGGGCGGCCGGGTAGAAGTAGACGATGACCTTGCGGCCCTTGTGGTCCGACAGGGACACCTCGGTGCCGTCGGCGTCGGGGAGGGTGAAGGCGGGGGCCACGTCCCCCGGCTGGAGTCGCTCGCTCATCGGACCAGGGTAACCGGGGGTCCTGACAGTGCGGCGAGCCGTGGAGCTGACAGACTGTCCGGCACAGGCTTGCACAGGCTTCATACCGACTTCGGAGGCGACACGGTGGCGGACACGGCGGACACCAGGACCCCGGCGCAGATCGAGGCGGACATCAGGCGCCGCCGCGCGACCCTGGCCGAGACGCTCGACGAGATCGGGGTGCGGGTGCACCCGAAGACGATCGTCGGGGATGCCAAGGCCAAGGTCGCGTCGAACATCGACCACACCCTCGGGCGGGCCTACGTGGGGGTCAACAAGGCCGTCACCGACGTGCGCGCCCGGTTCGTGGACGAGGACGGGGCGCCCCGCCTGGAGCGCGTGGTGCCCGTCGCGCTCGTCGTGGTGGGTGTGGTGGGGCTGCTCGCGCTGGGCACGCGGCGGCGCAAGGGCTGACCCGACTGCCGACGCGGACCGGGAAGACAGGTAGGTTTCAGGGCGTGAGCGCCAAGAGAAACGAGCACAGCACCCACCCGGACAAGCTGCCCATCCGGATGCTGCACGACCGCGTACTCGTGCGGCAGGAGACCGGTGAGGGCGAGCGGCGTTCCGGTGGCGGCATCCTGATCCCCGCCACGGCGGCGGTGGGCCGGCGGCTGGCCTGGGCCGAGGTCGTCGCGGTGGGGCAGAACGTACGGACGGTGGAGCCGGGCGACCGGGTCCTGTTCGACCCGGAGGACCGGGCCGAGGTCGAGGTGCGGGGCATCGCGTACGTGCTGATGCGCGAGCGTGATCTGCACGCCGTGGCCGCGGACCGGTTCGAGGGGTCGGAGGACTCGACGGGCCTGTACCTGTAGGCCGGCCGGCGGGGCCGTGAAGGGGCCGGTGACCATGGTCACCGGCCCCTTCGGCGTGCCGTTTGCTAGCGTGGAGGGACCCCCGACGAGACGCGCCGTACCGGGCTCAAGGCAAAGACGACGCACCGATTCCGTCAGCCCGTCTCCCGGAAGGTGCCCGTCATGGCCTGGGTTCTGCTCGTCGTCGCCGGTCTGCTCGAGGTGGCGTGGTCCGTCGGCATGAAGTACACCGACGGTTTCACGCGTCCCGTTCCGAGTGTGCTCACCGGCGCCGGGATCGTCGTCAGCATGCTGCTGCTGTCGCAGGCGGCCAAGACCCTGCCCATCGGTACCGCCTACGGCGTGTGGGTGGGGATCGGTGCGGCCGGGGCGGCGGTGTTCGGCATGGCGGTGCTGGGGGAGCCGGCGACCGCCGCCCGGATCTTCTTCGTGTGTCTGCTGCTGGTCGCCGTGGTGGGGCTGAAGGCGACCTCGGGTCACTGACCGCTCGCGCGGGTGACCGGCCCTTCGTGGGGCCCTATTCGCGGCGGACGGTCTGCGGGACGACGCCCCAGCCGGGGCCGGTCGGGCCGCCGGTGGCGCCGCCGTCGTCCGTGTCGCCGCCGGTCGTGCCGCCGTCGGTGGTGCCGGCGTCGCCGCCGGTGGCCCCGCCGTCGCCGGTGCCGCCGTCCGTGGCACCGCCGGTGGGGGACTCGCCGCCGGTGGTGCCGTCGGTGGTGCCGCCGGTCTGGCCCTCGTTCTGCCCCTCGGGGGCGCTCGGGCTCTGCTCGGGCGTCTGGCTGCCCTCGTCCTCGCCGCCGGTGGTGCCGTTGTCGTCGGGCTCGCCGGTGGCCGGGTCGGAGGGGGCCGTGGTGCGGGGGATCTCGGTGACGTCGGAGCCGGCCTGGAGGTCGAGGTCGAAGGCCTTGACCGGCTTGCCCTTGAGGGCGTCGCGGGTGAACTGGGCCCAGATCTCGGCGGGCGGTCCGCCCCCGTTGATGCGGGGCAGGCCGAGCGCGCCGTACAGCGGCTTCTGGGCGGCGGTGACGGGGTCCTGGCCCATGACGGAGACGACCACGGCGAGGTCGGGCGTGTAGCCGGCGAACCAGGCGGCCTTGTCCTTCTCGGCGGTGCCGGTCTTGCCGGCGACGGGGCGGCCGGTGGCCTGCGCGGCGGAGGCCGTGCCGTTCTGCACGACGCTCTGGAGGACCTTGGTGGTGGTGTCGGCGGCCTGGCGGCTGACGGCCTGCCGGGTGCGCCGGTCGGGCAGGTCGACGGGGACGCCTCCCTTGGTGACCTTCTCGACGATCGTGTAGGTGCCGTGGCGGCCGTGGTTGGCCAGGGTGGCGTAGGCCTCGGCCATGTCCAGGACGCTGGCGGTGGCCGTGCCGAGCGCGATGGCGGGGCCGTCGGCGAGGTCGGGGGTGGTCTCGGGGATGCCGAGGTCGATGGCGGTCTGCTTGACCTTCTGGGGGCCGACGTCGGCGGCCATCTGCGCGTACACCGAGTTGACGGACTTGTCGGTGGCCTCGGTGACGGTGATGTCGCCGTAGGAGACCTGGTCCTCGTTCTCCGGGGCGTACGGCTGGCCGGTCCAGCCCTGGACGGGGCGCTGGTTGGTGCCGTCGTAGACGGTGTTGGGGGTGATCGTGCGGCCGTCCTGCGTCCGGGAGCCGTTCTCGACGGCCGCGGTGAAGACGAATGGCTTGAAGGTGGAGCCGACCTGGAAGTCCCGGCGGGTGGCGTTGGGGGTGTACTGCTTGACGTAGTCGATGCCGTTGTACATCGCCACGACCTTGCCGGTCTTGGGGTCGACGGCGGCGCCGCCGGCGCGTACGGAGCGGTCGACCTTGTTCTTCTTGTCGAGCTTGCTCATGAGCTTGTCGTCGACGGCCTTGACGAAGGCGTCCTGCTTGGGCTTCTGCAGGGTCGTCGTGATGCGGTAGCCGCCGGCGTCGAGCCTGCTCTCTTCGACGATCTTGTTCTGGACGAGGTGGTCCTTGACGATCCGGACGATGTAGCCGCGCTGGCCGGACATGCCGGTGGAGAGGGTGGACTCCTTCGGCACGGGGAACTTCATGCCGGTCCGCTCCGACTGGCTGAGCCAGCCCTTCTTGACCATGCCGTCCAGGGTGTAGTTCCAGCGGGCCTCGGCGGCCTTGCGGTTCTCGGGGTGGGCGACGACGTCGTACTGGCTGGGGGCGTTGACGAGGGCGGCGAGGTAGGCGGCGCGGGCGGGGTCGAGGTCCTTGGCGTCCATGCCGTAGTAGGCCTGGGCGGCGGCCTGGATGCCGTAGGCGTTGCGGCCGAAGTAGCTGGTGTTGAGGTAGCCCTCGAGGATGTGGTCCTTGCTGACCTCGCGGTCCAGCTTGATCGCGATGAAGAACTCCTTGGCCTTGCGCGTGACGGTCTGTTCCTGGCGCAGGTAGTAGTTCTTCACGTACTGCTGGGTGATGGTGGAGCCGGACTGCTTGCCCTTGCCGAGGGCGGTGTTCCAGGCGGCGCGGACCATGGCCTTGGGGTCGACGGCGGACTCGGTGTAGAAGTCGCGGTCCTCGGCGGCCAGGATGGCGTGCTGGGCGTCCTTGGAGATCTGCCCGAGGGTGACGTTCTCCCGGTTGACCTCGCCGTCGCGGGCGATGACGGAGCCGTCCGCGTAGAGGTAGACGTTGGCCTGCTTGGTGGCGAGCGCGTTGGCCGGGGGGATCTTCACCAGCGAGTAGCCCAGGAAGAACGCGCCGATGAGCAGCAGGGCCGCGACGAGGAAGGTGCCCAGGGTCATGCGCCAGGTCGGGATCAGCCGGCGCCATCCGGTCCGCTTGCGCTTCCCGGCGGCCTGGCCCTCGGGCGCGCCCGGGTCGCCGCCGGCGTCCGCCTGCGGCTCTCGCGGTGCCCAGCCCTGACTCGGCTGCTGAGACTCGTCACTCATGTCGTGCACGGACTCCTGTGTCGCGTCGTACGTCGTTGCCGTACGTCTCTGCTCGCTCTTGCGCCCCTGTGATGAAGACTGTCGCATCCGGCGATCAGTTCCCTGATCGAGGGCCGTGTCGTGGGGCGGTGGCCGGTCGGGGCCGGGCGGGTGGACGTACAGGCGGGTGCGGGGTGGCTCCCCGCCCGGTACGCCTGTTCGTCACCGTCCTGCTCGTGCCGGGTCCCCCGAAGGGGGCACGGCCGACGGTGCGAGCGGGTCGCGCGCCCCGCTCCGGCCGGTCCCGCTGCCGCACTGCTCGTCCCGGCCGTGGGCGCCCCGGCCCGCGCGGACGTGTCGGATCGTACCGCCTGGCCCGGCCCGGCCCGTCGTGCGCGCCCGGGGCCGCGGTGAAAACCCGTGGCGGGCGCCGTGGGCGCGCCACTAGGCTCCTGCGCTTCGGTGCCCGGTGGCGAGGAGGGTGGTGGAGGTGGGTTCGTGGCGGTTGTACGCGGCCGTCGCGGCGGGCGGCTTCCGGCGGTTCGCGACCTATCGGGCGGCCACGCTGGCCGGGGTGTTCACCAACACGGTCTTCGGGGTCATCCTCGTGTACACCTACCTGGCGCTGTGGGAGGAGAGGCCGCACCTCGGCGGGTACGGCCAGGCGCAAGCGGTGACCTACGTGTGGCTCGGGCAGTGCCTGTACGCGACGCTGGCCATCCAGGGCGGCGGGGCGGAGAAGGACCTGATGGGGCGGATCCGCACCGGTGAGATCGCCGTCGACCTGTACCGTCCGGCCGATCTCCAGCTGTGGTGGATGGCCGGTGACCTGGGCCGGGCGCTGTTCCAGCTGCTGGGGCGCGGGGTGGTGCCGTTCCTGTTCGGTGCGCTGTTCTTCCCCATGGCGCTGCCGTCGGACGTGGGCCGCTGGGCGGCGTTCGCGGTGACGCTGCTGCTGGCGGCGGTGGTCAGCTTCGCGCTGCGGCATCTGGCGGCCCTGAGCGTGTTCTGGCTGATGGACGGCATGGGGGTCAGCCAGGTGCTGGCGGTCACGGGGATCTTCTTCTCGGGCATGGTGCTGCCGCTGAACGCCTTCCCGGGCGTGCTCGGCGAGGTGGTGCGGGTGCTGCCGTGGGCGGCGCAGATCCAGATGCCGGCCGATGTGCTGATGGGGGAGACGGGGGTGCTCGGGGCGCTCGCCTTCCAGGCGGGCTGGGCGGTGGTGCTGCTGGCGGCGGGCCGGGCGGTGGAGTCGGCGGCGACGCGGCGGGTGGTGGTGCAGGGTGGGTGAGCGCGGTGCCCTGCGGGAGGGGGTGCGGGCCTACCGGCTGATCGCGGCGATGTGGGTCCGCTCCAGCATGACCTACCGCGCGTCGTTCGCCGTCACGCTGTGCGGCAACCTCGTGCTGACGGGCCTGGACTTCGTGGGGATCCTGCTGATGTTCTCGCAGGTCGACTCGCTGGGCGGCTGGTCGCTGCCGGAGGTGGCGTTCCTGTACGGGCTGTCGGTGACGGCTTTCGGCTTCGCGGACCTGGCGCTCGGGTCGATGGACGTGCTGGGTGCCCGGATGCGCGACGGGTCGTTCGACACGCTGCTGGTGCGGCCCGCGCCGGTGCTGGCGCAGGTCGGTGCCGACCGGTTCGCGCTGCGGCGGCTGGGCCGGATCACGCAGGGCGTGGTGGTGCTGGGCTGGGCGCTGGTGTCGGTGGACGTCGACTGGAGCCCGGGGAAGGTGCTGCTGGTGCCGGTGATGGTGGTGAGCGGGGCGGTGATCTTCTCGTCGGTGTTCGTGGCCGGCGCGGCCTTCCAGATCTTCGCGCAGGACGCCGCCGAGGTGCAGAACGCCTTCACCTACGGCGGGACGACGCTGTTGCAGTACCCGCCCGGCGTGTTCGGGAAGGACCTGGTGCGGGGGGTGACCTTCGTGCTGCCGCTGGCCTTCGTGAACTGGGTGCCCGCCGCCCATGTGCTGGGCCGGCCGTATCCGGTCGGTCTGCCGCAGGGGGCGGCCTACGCCTCGCCGCTGGTGGCGGTGGTCTGCTCCGTCCTGGCCGGGCTGGCCTGGCGGACGGGGCTTCGCTCGTACCGGAGTACAGGGAGCTGAGTTGACCGGGTCGGACAGTGACTTCATCGAACTCGACGGTGTGGAGAAGGTCTTCGAGGTGCGCCGCAGGACCGGCTTCCTGAAGCGCGAGCGGCGGCTGGTGCGGGCGGTCGACTCGATCTCCTTCCGGGTGCGGCGCGGTGAGATGGTCGGCTACATCGGTCCCAACGGCGCCGGGAAGTCGACCACGATCAAGATGCTGACGGGCATCCTGACGCCCAGCGCGGGCCGGCTCCGGGTGGCCGGGATCGACCCCTCGGCGCAGCGCACGCGGCTCGCGCACCGCATCGGGGTGGTGTTCGGGCAGCGCACCACCTTGTGGTGGGACCTGCCCCTGGTCGACTCCTACCGGCTGATGCACCGCATGTACCGCATCCCGGACGCCCGTTACCGGGAGAACCTGGACCGCCTGGTCGAACTTCTGGACCTTTCGAGCCTGCTGGACGTGCCGGTGCGGCAACTCAGCCTGGGCCAGCGGATGCGCGGGGACATCGTGGCGGCGCTGCTGCACGACCCGGACGTGCTGTACCTGGACGAGCCGACCATCGGCCTGGACGTCGTCTCCAAGGCGAAGGTGCGGGAGTTCCTGCGGGAGGTGAACGCCGAGCGCGGCACGACGGTGCTGCTGACCACCCACGACCTGCAGGACATCGAGCAGTTGTGCCAGCGGGTGATGGTCATCGACCACGGGCGCCTGATGTACGACGGGGCGCTTGCCGGGCTGCACTCGGTGGGGGAGAGCGAGCGGACCCTGGTGGTGGACCTGGAGCGGGAACTGCCGCCGGTGGAGGTGCCGGCGCCGGCGCGGGTGGTGCGGGTGGAGGGGCCGCGGCAGTGGCTGGCGTTCCCCGCCGCCGAGTCGGCGGCGCCGCTCGTGGCGCGGATCGCGGCGCAGTACCCGCTGGTCGACCTGTCGGTGCGGGAGCCGGACATCGAGGCGGTGATCGCGAAGATGCTGCGTTCGCCGGGCGAGGCGCCGGAACCGCCGGCGGAGCGTGCGACCGCATAGTGCCCGGCGCGGTCAACTCGTAGGCTGCTGGGTATGACCGACGACGCTGTGCCGGACCTCCGCGCCTCCGACGCCGACCGTGAGCGGGTCGCCGACATCCTGCGGGACGCCCTCGCCGAGGGCCGGTTGGACATGGAGGAGTTCGAGGAGCGGCTGGACGCGACCTACCGGGCGCGGACGTACGGGGAGCTGGCGCCGATCACCCGGGACCTGCCCGCCACGGGTGTCACGGCGCCGGTCGTGTCGCTGGACAAGGAGCCGGCCGCCGGGCCGGACTGGCGGGGGCGGATCGTCGGCGGCGAGGGTTCCTCCACGTGGGCCGTGGCCGTGATGTCCGGCTTCCAGCGCAAGGGGCGCTGGACGATGCCTCGCCGGTTCACCTGCTTCGCCTTCTGGGGCGGCGGCGAGATCGACCTGCGCGAGGCGAACTTCACCGACCGCGAGGTGGAGATCAACGCGATCGCGGTCATGGGCGGTGTGGACGTCGTCGTCCCGCCCGGCGTCGAGGTCGTCGTCCGCGGCGTCGGCATCATGGGCGGCTTCGACCACCGCGAGGAGGGCGTGCCGGGTGAGCCGGGAGCGCCGCGGGTGATCGTGACCGGGTTCGCCCTGTGGGGCGGTGTCGGGGTGCAGCGCAAGCTGACCCGGGCGGAGAAGCTGCGCATCCGTGAGGAGCGGCGCCGCGAGAAGCTGGAGCGCAAGGAGGGCCGGCGGGAGCTGGACTCCTCGCGCCGCCGGGACTCGCACTGGGAGCACTGAGCGCCTGAGCGGGGCGTCGGCGCTGGCCGCGGTCGGCGTGGGGCGCCGGCGGAGGGTCCGGGTGCGGCCCGCGGGGTGTGGGCGCCCGCCCTGTCGGGGCCGGGCGGGCGCGCGGCGGACCTACAGTTTCGCGGGCGCGGAGCCCGTCAGCGTCCGCAGGTCGAAGGAGTGCGCCATCCGCGCGTAGCCCTGGTCGCTGGGGTGCAGGTGGTCGCCCGAGTCGTACACCGGGCGCAGCCGGAGCGGGTCGTACGGGTCGCGCAGTGCCTGGTCGAAGTCGACCACGGCGTCGAAGACGCGGCCGGCCCGGATCCGGGCGTTGATCTCCTGCCGTACCGCCTCGCGCGCCGGGGTGTAGCCGCGGTGGCCGCGGAACGGCATGAGGGTGGCGCCGACGACCTTCACACCGCGCGCGTGGGCCTGGTCGACCATCGTGCGCAGGCCCGCGAGGATGGCGTTCGGGTCGGCGAGGCGGGGGTTGCGCAGGATGTCGTTGACGCCGAGGTCGACGACGACGACCTTGACGTTGGTCCGCTCCAGTACGTCCCGCCGGAAGCGGTTCAGGCCGCTGGGGTTGTCCGCCGGGCGGCCGAGGCCGTCGGCGAGGACCTGGTTGCCGCTGATGCCCTGGTTGACGACGCTGTAGCGGGGCAGGTCCCGCCCGGCCGCGATCTCCTCGCGCAGCCGGTCGGCCAGCACGTCGGTCCACCGGCTGTTGGCGCCGACGGTGGAGGTGACGCCGTCGGTCAGCGAGTCGCCGAGGGCGACGACGGTGCCCTCGGACTCGTTGCTGAGCACGTCCAGCGCGGTCAGGTAGCGCCAGGAGCCGGTCCGCTCGGTGTAGGGGACGCCGGTGGCGTCCCGGGTGTGGTCGCCCGGGGCGGCGTAGGAGACCTGCCGGGCGTGCCGGTGGTAGGTCACCGGCCCGGAGGCGGCCGGGGTGTAGGTGGTGACCAGGACGTCCGTGTCGGCCGGGACGGTGAGGCGCACCGCGTCGCTGAGGACCTGCCGGCCGGGCGGGATGACGACCGCGGGGCCGCCGTTGAAGGTCAGCTGCCGCATGGTGTCGGCGACCGCCGCGGGCGTGCCGCTGCCGGCGGCGAGCGCGATCGAGGCCTGGGTGATGTTCAGCGGCGACTGGCCGTAGAGATTGGACAGCGTGACGCGGGCACTCGTACCACCGACGCTGGTGTGGACGACGTTGCGCACGGATCGGTCCGCCATGCCGGTCACCTCGGTGCCGGGCTCGGCGGCGGAGGGAGAGGTGGACCAGGTGCCGACCCAGGTGCCGGTGGAGGCGGGCGCGGCGGAGTTGCGGGGGGCGCGGCCGTCGCCGAGGGCGCTGCGGCCGCGGGTGCCGTCGTCGGACGCCGCACCGGCGTACAGGGCGGCGGAAAGGGCCATGATCGCTGTGACGACGACGGCCAGGAGGGCGTAACCACGTCCTCGGGTCATGCTGTGCAGTTCTCCTCGGGCGATGGGAGCCCAAGGCTCCGATCTGATGTGCCCATGATGCGTCATGGGCCGGGGGAAGCTCACAGGGCCCCGTGGCAAAGCCCCCTTCCGACAGACGCCGGGAACTCCTGTTCCGTTCCAGGAGTCGGTCAGGAAGGGACAATGTGTGTGCGGGATCACCGAGCGGGTGGAGCGGATGGATCGGACGAAGAGCGAACAGACGGGCGAGGTCGATAACCGGCATGCCCGCCCCGGCGCCGGGGTGAACCGTGCGATGACGACCTTCAGCCCGGCGGACGAGGAGAAGCGGCGCGGCGTACGCCGTATGAAGCTCACCGCCACAGGACTGCTGCTCTTCGTCGCCGTGGTCTACGTGCTCGCCAAGTGGGCCCAGAACTCGGGGGCCGGTGCCTGGGCGGGCTATGTCGCCGCCGCCTCGGAGGCCGGCATGGTCGGTGCCCTGGCGGACTGGTTCGCCGTCACCGCCCTCTTCCGCCACCCCCTGGGCATCCCCATCCCGCACACCGCGATCATCCCCAAGAAGAAGGACCAGCTCGGCGTCTCCCTGGGCGAGTTCGTGGGGGAGAACTTCCTCTCCGAGGACGTCGTGCGCCAGCGGCTGCGGGCCGTCGGCATCGGCAGCCGCCTCGGCGCCTGGCTCGCCGTCCCCGAGAACGCCGACCGGGTCACGGCCGAGCTGTCCGCCGCCCTGCGCGGCGCCCTGACCGTGCTGCGCGACTCCGACGTCCAGGCCGTCGTCGGGGAGGCGATCACCCGCCGGGCGGGCGCCCAGGAGATAGGGCCCGGCCTCGGCAAGATGCTGGAGAAGGTGGTCGCCGACGGCGGCCACAGACGCGTCGTCGACCTGGTCGTCACCCGCGCGCACGACTGGCTCGTGCTGCACGGCGACTCCGTGATGGACGCCGTGCAGGGCGGCGCCCCCGGCTGGACCCCGAAGTTCGTCGACCGGAAGGTCGGCGAGCGCGTCTACAAGGAGCTGCTGCGCTTCGTCACCGAGATGCGCGACATGCCCGCGCACCCCGCCCGCGGCGCCCTCGACCGCTTCCTCACCGACTTCGCCTCCGACCTCCAGTCCGACACGGACACCCGCGCCCGTGTCGAGCGGCTCAAGGGCGAGGTCCTCGGCCGCGGCGAGGTCCAGGACCTCATCGCCAGCGCGTGGACGGCCGTACGATCCATGATCGTCGCGGCCGCGGAGGACGAGCGCAGCGAGCTGCGGCTGCGCGTGCGGGCCTCCCTGCTCTCGCTCGGCTCCCGGATGGCGGCCGAGCGCAAGGTGCAGGACAAGGTCGACAAGTGGGTGGAGGACGCCGCCGTCTACGTCGTCACCACCTACCGCAAGGAGATCACCTCCCTGATCACCGACACCGTGGCGAGCTGGGACGCCGAGCACACCACCAAGAAGATCGAGGCGAACATCGGCCGCGATCTGCAGTTCATCCGCATCAACGGCACGGTCGTCGGCTCCCTGGCCGGCCTGCTGATCTACACGGTGACGCACGCGCTCGGGGCGTAAGCGGATCGGGTCAGGGCACTTGGAGAACGTTCTTCTCGCTGAGGAGGGAGCCCATGACCACCACGCAGGCCGGGACCGGCCGAACCGTGACGACCAGCATCCCCGCCCGCCTCGACCGCCTCCCCTGGTCGCGCTGGCACTGGACCATCGTCATCGGTCTCGGCACCGTGTGGATCCTCGACGGTCTCGAAGTCACCGTCGTCGGCAACATCGCAGGCCGCCTGTCCGAACCGGGCAGCGGCCTGCCCATCACCTCGGGCGAGGTCACCGGCCTGGCGGCCGCCCTCTACGTGGCGGGCGCCTGCATCGGCGCCCTGTTCTGGGGCCGCCTGACGGACAAATGGGGGCGCAAGAAACTCTTCATGATCACCCTCGCGGTGTACCTGGCGGCCACCGCCCTCACCGCGATCTCCTTCGACACGTGGTGGTTCCTCCTCTTCCGCTTCCTCACCGGCTTCGGCATCGGCGGCGAGTACGCGGCCATCAACTCCGCGATTGACGAGCTGATCCCCAAGGAGTACCGCGGCCGCGTCGACCTGATGATCAACGGCAGCTTCTGGCTGGGCGCGGTCTTCGGCTCCCTGCTGTCGATCGTCGCCCTGGACACCGACATCTTCGCGGCGAACGTCGGCTGGCGCCTGACCTTCGCCCTCGGCGCGGTCCTGGCCCTGGTCATCCTCCTCGTCCGGCGGCACGTCCCGGAGAGCCCGCGATGGCTGCTGATCCACGGCCGCGACGACGAGGCGGAACGCATCGTCTCCTCCATCGAGCAGGAGATCGAACGGGAGAACGGCAAGCCGCTGCCGCCCGCCGAGGGTGAGATCACCATCCACCAGCGCCGCAGCGTCTCCTTCCTGGAGATCGGCCGCACGGTCTTCTCCGACTACCGCAAGCGGGCCGTCCTCGGCTTCTCCCTCTTCATCGGCCAGGCCTTCCTCTACAACGCCATCACCTTCGGCTTCGGCGCGATCCTCACGAAGTTCTTCGACGTCCCGAGCGGCAACACCGGCTACTACTTCGCCGTCATCGCCGTGGGCAACTTCTTCGGCCCGCTGCTCCTCGGCAAGCTCTTCGACACCGTCGGCCGCCGCATCATGATCTCCGGCACCTACCTCCTGTCCGGCGTGCTCCTGTTCGGCACGGCCTGGCTGTTCGACCAGGGCTCGCTGAGCGCCACCACGATGACGGCCTGCTGGTGCGCCGTCCTCTTCTTCGCCTCGGCCGGTGCGTCCAGCGCCTACCTGACGGTCTCCGAGGTCTTCCCGATGGAGACCAGGGCCATGTCCATCGCCTTCTTCTACGCCATCGGCACGGCGGCCGGCGGCATCAGCGGCCCGCTGCTGTTCGCCTCGCTGACGGAGAGCGGGGTCGTCGGCGACGCGGTCCTCGCCTTCTGCATCGGCGCGACGCTGATGTGCCTGGCGGGCCTGGTGGCGGTGTTCCTGGCCGTCAACGCGGAGCAGCGCTCCCTGGAGGACATCGCCAAGCCGCTCACCGCGGCGGCCGGCAAGGTCAAGCGCGGGGGCGGAGGCGGGAGCGACCCCGACGGCCCCGGCGCGGGGGGCTCCACGCCGGCGACGGCCTGAGTGTGAGCGGTGAGGACGGACGGGCCTCTGGCGCCGCCCGTCCTCGGCCACTCTCGTCCCCCTGACTTCCCGGCCGGCGAGCGGCACGCCGGAACTGCGCTATAGTTGATCTGCGTCCAGTCGCCGGAACTCCGGTCGGCGGACAGTGCGTTGGTGGTCCAAGGAAAGACGCCCCACTTCCTGTGGGGAGATGCAGGTGCAAGGCCTGCCCGGCGCTCCAGAACAAGAACCCGGCCCTGGGATTCAGGGCCGGGTTCTTTGCTGTGTGCGGGTGCGGGTGTGTGGGCGTGTGCATGGGTGGTTGGGTCGGCTGTACGGGCCTGGCCTGCCGTGAGCCGGTCGCGCCTTGGGGGAGGGCGATCGGCGGGCGTCAGGCGCCTGGCCGGTAGGCACGGGATGCCCTATGGGCGGTCCGCCGAGCCCGGTCGCGGGCCGGTATACGCGCGGTCGGCGGTCCGCCGGGCGGAGTCCGGCGGACTGGGCGGAGTCCGGCGGACCGGGCGGAGTCCGACGGGCCGGGCGGAGTCCGGCGGACCGGGCGGAGTCCAGCGGACCGGGGCGCGGTCCGACGGACAGGCGGCCGAACGCCGCGGCGCGCAGCCGCACCAGTCCGACCGCGTGCCACACACGCGACCGCCCCTGCCCACGGAGTACCGGCGTACGGGCCTGTGGCGTACTGGCTTGCAGGTCGATCGCGTACGCGGGGCCTTTGACGCACCGGCGCGGGGCCAACGGCGTATGGGCCCCGGGGCCAACGGCATGCGGGCCCGAGGTCTACGGCGTACCGGCGGCCCGGGGCGACTACGCGTCGCCGCGCCCCCGTCGGTCCGCCACCGCCCAGGACGCGAGCGCCACGGCCCCGGCGACGCCGAACACGGCCGGCCAGGCACCCACCTTCTTGGCCAGCGGATGCGATCCCGCGAACGCGGCGACGTACGCGGCGGACAACGCGCCCGCGGCCACCCCACCCGCCTGCTGCCGCCACTGCCGGGCTGCCACCGCCCCGGCGGCGGCCAGCACGACCCCGCCGAGCGGCCGCTGCCTGGTCCAGCGGGCCGCCCCGTATCCGCCCACGAGCCCGCTCGCGGCGACCACCGCGCTGGGAACCTTCGCCATTACCTGCCTCCTGCGTGCCGCGTCCTCGCCGGGAAGAACGCTCCGAGCCCGAGGCTAACCCGCATGCACCCGGGCACCTCAGCCAGGGCAGGGCAGGACACCTCACTCCAACATGAGTCGAGGCTTGTCAACTTTCCTCGTCCGAGCTATATAAGAAGACGCAGACCGTTGGGCATCGCACCTACTGCGCCTGAAGAGAGGAGTGACCCGTGATGCTCATGCGCACGGACCCCTTCCGTGAACTCGACCGTCTCACCCAGCAGGTCCTCGGCTCCGCCGCCCGCCCGTCCGCGATGGCGATGGACGCCTACCGCACCGGGGACGACTTCTTCGTCCACTTCGACCTGCCCGGCATCGACCCCGAGACGATCGAACTGGACGTGGAGCGCAACGTCCTCAACGTCCGGGCCGAGCGCCGCTCGCCGGCCCCCGAGGGTGCGGAACCGCTGGTCGCGGAGCGTCCCACCGGCACGTTCACCCGCCAGCTGTTCCTCGGCGACACGCTCGACACGGAGCGCATCGACGCGTCCTACGAGGCCGGCGTGCTGACCCTGCGCATCCCGGTGGCCGAGCAGGCCAAGCCCCGCCGCATCCAGATCACCGGCGGCGACGCGCGCAGGCAGATCAGCGGCTGACCCGGCCGACCGCACCCACGCAGATGCGGAGGCCGTCCCCCGCCGTCCCCCGGGGACGGCCCCCGCGCACCCCACCCACGCCCCGTGCCGCCGGTGTCGCAGGATCCCGGCGGCACGGAAGGCGGCAGCACCGGATCCGGAGGAAGACCCGCAGATGAGCGTGACGACGGTGCCCAGTGTGACGATGACACCCATGGCTCCGAAGACCCTGATCCCCAGCCCGCCCCGGCACCGCGGGCCCCGGGACGACGACAGCGCCTGGACCCGACTGGTCGACGCCGTACGCGACTCGGGCCAGTACCCCACCAGGCCGGAGGCCGAGCGGATCACCCGTATCGTCCTGTCCGCCCTCGGCGGTCACGTCGTCGGTGACGAACGGGTCGACCTCGCACGCGCCCTGCCGGAGGAGGCGGCCCGGGTCGTCGCCTCACAGATCCCGGCCACGCGCCGGCTCACCGCCGCGGAGTTCGTCGACTCCGTCGCGGCCCGCGTCGAAGGGGCGACCCCCGCGACGGCCCGCTGGGACGTCAGCTCCGTCCTCAGCGTGCTGCCGCCCCTGATCGGCGACGACCTGGTGACCCGCATCCTGGCTCAACTCCCGCCCGGTTACGCCCTCCTGTTCGGCCGAGCGGACCTGAGCCCGGCATCGTAGGCTCCCGGTGCCCCGCGCGACGGCCACTCCGGCAAGGCCCGGAGGGTGGCCGTCGCGCCCGGGGCTCCGCCCCACATGCCAGGAGCCCCATCACGCGAACAGGGCCCACAACCCTCACCACCCCCGACGGCACCGGCCGCGACTGAACGCGAGGCCCTGACGTCGTCGCGACCGAACCCACGGAGCGCCGACTTCGCGAGGCGGTCCACCCGTCCCCGCCAAATGGTTCGACAGCACCCGCCCCTGCCGAGGATGCTGCGGAGCGCACGGCACCTCTGCCAACCGACGGGACGGAAACGACCCTTGAACCCCACCCTGCGCCACATCACCTTCGACTGCACGGGCGAGCCCTACGAACTGGCCCGCTTCTGGTCCGAGTTCCTCGGCCACCCCCTCTCGGAGACCGACAAGCCCGGCGACGACGAAGTCCTCGTCGAACTCCCGGCCGGCACGCCCGGCCTGCTTTTCGTGAGGGTCGAGGAGCCGAAGACGGCCAAGAACCGCATCCACTTCGACATCGCCCCGACGGGCCGCACCCGCGCGGAAGAGGTGGACCGAGCAGTGTCGCTGGGCGCCCGCATCGAGGCGGACCGCACCCTCCCGAACGGCCGGGGCTGGGTCGTGCTGACGGACCCGGAGGGGAACGAGTTCTGCATCGAACGGGGTGTGATGGACAAGGTGGACGATCAGCATCACCCAGAATCCGCAGACGCGTTTTAGGTGTGACACGGGTCGGCTCTCGACCAACCGTCGAGCTCCGGATCCGGCTGGCTCCCGAAGTTACGGGCACAACTGCAAGCTACGGACGAAGGAGCGCCAGGCCGTGTTTCCCACTGCGATCACAGGCGGTTCCGGGACCTTCGAGTCCCGGACTAGGGCGCCGTCCTCGGTGAGGGCGCACTCGACGCACTCACCGCCAGCACCATTGCTGTAGGACGATGTGAACCATATGGAACTGCTGCTGTCGCGGGTTCTAGGCGATATCACTGTGCGTAATCCTTCAGGATCGACTCGATCAACAGGGCCGAGCGTTGAGGGCTGGACGCTGCGGCGCGCAGCCCGTCGAACGCCCTGGTGTACTCACGCACATGATGCTCACCTTCCAGGTACACGGCATCAGTGATGCCATCCCGATACACCACGTCCGGGTCTTCCGGCGCTGGGAAGCCCAGCATGGTGAACGAACCTGTAGTCGGGTACGTCCCAGAGTCAAAGGGGAGGACCTGCAGGGTCACTGACGGCAGATGGGCCATTTCCAGCACGTGCCTCAACTGCTTCTGCATCAGGAGGCGGTCGCCGATGACATGCCGCAGAGCGCTCTCGTTCACGATGAACCATGCGTCTGGGGCGTCGGGCTGCCGCAGCATGGCTTGACGTTCCATGCGTACACGTACCGCTTTCGCTGTGTCCTCAGCGGACATGTGCCCACCTGCCTGGTGGAGTTCAGCGGCGTACGCCTCTGTCTGCATCAGCCCCGGTACCAACTCGCTCTGGTACTGGCGGAAGGTGGTGGCCTCCTGTTCCAGGCCAATGTAGATGTTGAACCACTCGGGCACACCCGAGCCGTGGACCTGCCACCAACCCCGCAGCTTCGCCTGCCGAGCCAGTGACTTGAGGAACTCGCGCAGCTCATCGCTTGTGCCGTAGAAGCGACACAGAGCGTCGATGTCCGACGGCTGGACGCGCCCGCTCCCCGTCTCCATCCGATTGACCTTGGAGCCGCTCCAGTCCAGGGCTTCGCCAACCTGCGCACAGGTGAGGGTGCTCGTCTCGCGGAGCTTCTTCAACTCGATGGAGAGGCGCCGCCGGCGTGCCGTGGGTGATCCGGCCATCACAACCCTCTTTCAATTAGCGGGTGTTCAGTCTTGCGGCAAGCGGTGTGCCTGCCAATCACTCAGAAGTGGGAATCCCTTCCTGCACATTGCATCTCGGGATGTGCGGACCGCATCCTGGTTTCGAGAACAACGCTCAGTAAATGCCCGTGACGTTGCGTCGCCGTCTGATGTCAGAGGGGTCTTCGTGTGCCAGGAAGCCTGCATGCCGTGCAAGCCGTGGGACATCGCCTTCACGGCCGAACCCTCGGAGGTGGCCGCCCTCCGCCGGCTCATGCGAATGCGCCTGGTCGTCTGGGGACTGGATGGCCTCGTGGACGAGGCCCAGTTGTGCCTCAGCGAACTGGTCACCAACGTCATCACACACGTCGGCCCCGGCACTCCGGCGACCTTGGCCGTCTCCCTCAACGGTACGCATCTACGCATCGAAGTACACGACCCGGACACCCGCGTCCTGCCCGTTCTCAGCGAAGCTGGCCTGGACTCCGAGAGCGGGAGAGGGATGACTCTCGTGGACGCCATCGCCGTTCGCTGGGGTGTACTGCTCCACCCGGACCGAAAGGTCACATGGTGCGAACTGGCGGCGAACCTGACTGTGCACAACGGTCACATGGCGGCTCCCGGTGTGACGCGAGCCGAAGCCCTCCTCGGTTTCTACGCCACGATGCAGGTACCTCGTAGAGGTGAGATGAGCAGGGTGGGCTCGGCTGTGGCAGAGGAGGCGGCGATTGCGGCGATCACCGACTTCCTTCACTGGTTTCGAGCCCACGGCCGAGACGCGGACGACATGCTCGAACGGGCACAGATGCGTTTTGACTCGGAGCAGGTACTGCTGCCACTGCACTACCGCTGCTAGGTCGTGTTGTCAGAGGCTCCAACGGATGTGCGAATCTTGGTGTGGTGCCTGTCAACCGCGTCGAGTATGCCGATGATGCGTGCTGCGGCCTTGTCCGGCTCTTCGTGCTCCCAAACACGCACAACCGTCCAGCCAGCGGCCTCAAGCGCCTCGTCAGCGGCCCGGTCGCGGGCGACATTGCGTTCAAGCTTCGGGCCCCAGTACCCGCCATTGACACCAGGCTGGCGTCCGTGGTCTGGGCAGCAGTGCCAGAAGCAGCCATCAACGAACACAGCGACTCGCGCACGCGTGAACACGATGTCAGGTCGCGGGTGGGCCCCTTGCAACTTGAGGCGGAGATCAACGCGGTACCGCTTGCCGGCGGCGTGGAGCAGTGACCGGATGGTCCGCTCGGGTTTGGTGTCCCGCCGCTTGATCGCGGCCATGTTTCGTGAGCGCCCCGGAGTGGGCGGTGTCGTCGGCGCGGGGTCAGTGCTGGGGGTCATCGCGTACACGGTAGCTCGACTGTCAGACCCACAGTGTTTGATGGGTCAGGATGGTAGACCTGTGCAAGAAGACATGGAGGTATGAGCGTGGCTGATCTGTCCGCCGTGGAGATCTGCGCGGGCGCTGGAGGCCAGTCGCTCGGCCTTGAGCTGGCAGGTTTCGACCACGCCCTCGCCGTTGAGCTCGACGAGAACGCCGTCAACACCCTTCGCGAGAACCGCGACTGGAAAGTGGTGCACGGCGACGTGGCTAATGAAGACCTGTGGAAACCGGGCGAATACGTCGGTATCGACCTTCTCGCTGGTGGGGTGCCATGCCCTCCGTTCTCGATCGCCGGTAAACAGCTTGGCGCGACCGATGAACGCGATCTCTTCGCTTGGGCCGTCGAACTGGCTGGCAAGATGAATCCGCGGGCGCTTCTGCTGGAGAACGTCCGGGGCCTCTCCATGCCTCGCTTCTCTGCCTATCGGCAGCATGTTAAAGATCGTCTAAGGGACCTTGGCTACTGGTCTGACTGGAAGCTCTTGCATGCAAATAACTTCGGCGTCCCCCAGTTGCGTCCTCGCTTTGTCCTGGTAGCCATGCGCCATGAGGATGCTCAATGGTTCGAGTGGCCAGAAGAAAGGCCAACTACGGAAACCGTTGGGTCTGCACTGCAGGACATGATGGCATCCGAAGGGTGGCTGGGAGCCGAAGCGTGGGTTAAGAAGGCGAACGACATCGCTCCCACTATCGTTGGCGGCTCAAAAAAGCATGGTGGCGCCGATCTTGGGCCAACCCGAGCCAAAGCGGCCTGGCGTAACCTCGGGGTGGACGCAATGGGGGTAGCTGATGCGCCGCCGAATTCATCCACTCCTATCGATTTCTCGCCAAGACTGACTACGGAGATGGTGGCCCGAATCCAAGGTTGGGGTCGGCATCCTGACTATGAGTGGAATTTCACTGGCCGCAAGACAACCAAGTACCGGCAAATCGGGAATGCGTTCCCACCGCCCGTAGCCCGGGCGATTGGGACCTCGATCGCTAACGCCCTGAACCGCAAGGGTGAGCCGAAGCGGCTAGCCGAGGTAGAGAGTGAAGTCATGCACGACGCGCTCTACTTGGCCTTGAAGAGTGCTTCGACGGCGCTGACAGAGAAGGAGCTGGTGCAGCTCGCCGGCGAGAAGATGGATTCTCTGACCTTCGAGCGCAGAATTGCCATGCTCGCCCGGGATTTCGTAATCGACGAAGATGATCAGCTTGGGGGGCGTGCCTACCGGCTCGTGGGCTTCAAGGGATTCGTTGGGCAAGAAGACCATGACCGGCACGCACGCTTCGCGGAGCTGCGATCCCGGATCAGCTAACTGCAAGTTGGCTAAGGTGACCTGCGACCCGCCGTTAGATCGCCAGGTCGAGCGGCAGGTCGCTGATGTCACGGAGACGTTTTCCGGTGACAAGGGTGTTCAGCATGCTGATGGCCTCATCGTTATCAGTGTTCTGGACTGCCGCTATCAACTCCGGCAGGGCGAAGTGGTACACGGTGTCAATATCACCTGTGCCGAGAGCTAGGGATGCCAACCGGGATGGCGAGGGTTCACCGGTGACGACCGCGATGTGGGGAGTCCGCCCCTTCCGATTTCGGATGACGTTGAGAGCCTCCGAACGTGCATTCTGGGCTCGGTCACTGCGGAGTGTCCACTTGCAAGAAACTATGGCGTGAACGATTGGGCGTTGCTGATTAGCCATCCTGATTACGGCATATCGCCCTGCCTCTGCGTCCACAAGATTAGAGACATTGTTGACGACATCGTCTGACTCCGGCTTTCGGAGTACCAGAATGTCCGGACTGATTTCGTAGGAGTTTCCCAGTACCGCGGCCAGGTTTCGGTCGGCCTGAATAGCGGTAGCGAGGTCCGCAAGGTGCGTGTAAGGCTCATACCTGGAAATCTGATATTCGGCTCGTGAGCCGCCGACATTTTCGATTGCCCAGTTCCCTGGACGGAGTGACTGGAATAGAGGAAAGGTGCCAGATAGGAATCGCTCGACAGCCTCCTCGAACTGCTTCCCGACTCGTTGACCGGTGAGCTTCTTGGGGATGGTCTCCGCGTGGAGATCCTTCGCGATGCTGAGGGCGATGCTTACGCTGGTCCTCTGGCTGCTGTCGGCGTTTGAGGCAACTCCATCCGGCGACAGTGAGAGAGTATGTTTCTCGGTAAGATCATCGTGGAACCTCTTCCTGGCCGTTGTCAGTGCCGCTGTCACTTGACGAAAACTCCTAATCCGGGCTGCCAGAGCTGGTCAGCAAGTAGGCGATGAGCGCCTCCTGCTCGCTGTGCGGGAGGACGCGAGCTAGATCGTAGACGCGGTCAAGTTGTGAGCGAGTCCGTTCCGCTCGCTTCAGCCAACTGAGGAGCGTTTGCTTGTTTCCCCGGCTCAGCCGCCTGACCTGTGCTAGTACCTCGTCGTACTGCAACGGATCGGGAACCTCGTCTCGAACAGGCTCGTTGCACCGCGCGCACTCAGTGCGCCAGTTGTCGATCTCGTCGGCTGCTCCGCGGGTCCTCAAGCGTTCCTGGGGCACTCGGTGCCCGATGGTGAGCCGGGCCTTGCTGTCGGGTTCGCCTGGATAGGACTCTCCGGCCGCGGTTCCGCACACGACACATCGGCCGCCGTCCCGGTCGAAGACGTCGCGTCGTATGCGAGCTGACGGTGCGAACCTCTTGTGTGCTTGACGGTCCTCATCAAGCCAGTACCGTGCTCCCCGAGCCTCGAGCCGGTACTCGTCTGTGCCGAGCGAGCCGTCATCTTTGTATGAGGGGATGATCCATCCCACTGAGCGCAGTGTGCGGAGTCGGCGATTGAGGTGCTCCGACCTGCCCACGATGCCAGGACCCAGCGCATCGCGAAGTTCGTTCATCGTGAATATGTCGTCTATTTCCTTGTTGAACCAGAGCCAGGCTGCAAGACGTCGTTCCTGACCGAACGGCTTCTTCTGTGTGCCGGGCTGGATTGTGACCTCCCACCATGGCGTTCCGCAGGGGGCTATTGGTCCATCGTTTGAACTGGCGTCCACCCTCAGAAGTATGGCCGGCCAGTTGGATCAGGGGCCGAGAGCCTCAAATGCTGCGCTGATGGAAGCGAGCAGGCGGGTCCAGGGACGCGGGAGCCAGAAATCCCTGGAGCAGCGGTGAGCAGGGCCAGCCGCCCGGCGTTGTGGCGCGTTCGTGAATTCGCGCGTGCCGGGCGGCTCAGTGGCAGTCTGCCGTGAGGGGGCGAGGTCAGGCGGTCGGGCCGTGGCACTCCCCATACGCCCGCCCCGACCCGCACCAGCAGTTCGAGCCGTCCTGCGGCGGCCACGCCACTGCTCGCCCCCGGGCCGCGAGCGTCGTCGCGTACTGGGGGAGCAGCGTCGGGTCCCCCGGGGAGCTGCCCTCCGAGGCCGCGAAGGCCTCGTAGGACGGGACCGTGCCCGTGACGATGCCGAGGTTCGGGGTGCCGGAGGCGGACAGTTCCCGCAGGGCGCGCTCTATCGAGGCCAGGTGCTCCTCCTGGGACGGGTACTCCTCGGCGAGCGCCGGGTACGCCTCCAGGAGTTCCGACAGTTCCGGCGCCGGCCAGTGCAGGATCGCCACCGGGAACGGGCGGGACAGCGCCGCGCGGTACGCGCCCAGTTCCGCTCGCAGGCGGAGGATCTCCGCCTCCAGTTCCGCCGGGTTCTCCGAGCCGAGGGACCAGACGCGCTTGGGGTCGTGCAGTTCGTCCAGGGAGACCGGCAGGGAGTGCACCGAGTCCGCCAGGGCGTCCCACTCGTCGTGGGAGCGGCCCAGCATGCGGCGGACCCGGTGGCGGCCGAAGAGCAGCGGGTGGGTCGGCTGCGCGGGGTGCGCCACGTCCGTCAGCAGGTGGCGCACCGCCTCCGTGAAGGTCTCGTGCGCTGCTTCCAGCTCGTCGTGGTTCTCCAGGGCCTCCGCGACGATGACCCAGGGGGCCGGGTCCTGGGGGGCCGAGGCGCGGACGCCCTCGATGATCGCCCGGGCCTCGGCCTCGTGGCCGTACTCCCAGAGGTTCGAGGCCTTCAGGGCGCGGACCAGGTGCGGGTTGTCCAGGCCGTCGGGAGAGGCCAGGAGGCGGTCGTAGAGCTTGGTGGCGCTGGGGCGGTCGCCGGACAGTTCCAGGTGGGCAGCCGCCCGCAGCAGCAGGGCCTCGGCGTCCTCGGGGTACAGGCCGGCGGTCCGCTCCAGGCGTGCCGCCTCGGCGGTGTGGTCGACGTTTTCGGCAGGCGTGTCGGGGCGCATGGGGGACACCGTACTGCCGGGAGGTGACAAGCGTGAGAGATCCGCAGGCCGGACCCGATGACGGACGTGCGGCGCGGCTCCCGCTCCCGCTCCTGCACCGGCGTCCACACCCCGGTCCGGCCGGGAGGGCGATCTTGTATAACGTCAGCAGAGATACGGTCAGCAGATACGCACAGGGGAGGAGGGGCAGCCGGTGAACCGCACCAGGTCCGCGCTGCGTCCCGTCCTCGCGCTGTTCCTCCTCGTCGCCGGGGTGCTGCTGCTCGACACCGGCAGCCTCTTCGCCACCGTCGCCCTCGCCGCGACCGCCGCCGCCTCGGCCGCCCTCGCCGTCTGCTCCGTCGTCGCCTCGCGCTGCGCGCCCGCCGTGCCGCGCACCCGGGTGCGCACGGCCATCCGGGACCGCGACCGCCGTACGGCCTTCCTGCCCCAGCGTGATCCCGACGCCCGGGGGCGCACCCGGCCCCGGGCGCCCGGTCACGCCCTCCGGGCGACCGTCGCGTAGGGAACCCCTCGGGGAGTCCAGGGACTTCCGGGCCTCCATGGGGCCGATCCCGCGCGGGTCGTCATGCCGCCTTCTCCGATTCCGGCACGACGAGACCCCCGGAGGGCTCACCCATGTCCGTCTTCGCTCACCTGGTCGAGCAGCTCGCCGACCTGCTCCAGCCGCTGTTCGGCGCCTCCGCGGCCGCCGCCGCGATCGTCCTGTTCACCGCGCTTGTACGGCTCCTCGTCCATCCCCTGTCCCGGGCCGCCGCGCGGGGCCAGAAGGCGCGGACCGCGCTGCAACCGCGGATCGCCGAGCTGCGCAGGAAGCACGCCGGGAATCCCGAGAAGCTGCAGCGGGCCGTGCTCGACCTGCACACCGAGGAGAAGGTCTCGCCGCTGGCCGGCTGCCTGCCCGGGCTGCTCCAGGTCCCCGCCTTCTTCCTGCTCTACCACCTGTTCTCCAGCGACACGCTCGGCGGCGAGGCCAACGGGCTGCTCGGTCACCGGCTGCTCGCCGCACCGCTCGGCGGGCGGTGGGCCGACGCGCTCGACAGCGGGCTGTTCGGCGGGGCGGGGCTGGTGTACGTGGGGCTGTTCGCCGTGGTCGCGTGCGTCGCCGTGTTCAGCTACCGGCTCAGCAAGCGCATGATGGCCGCCAACCCGGTGCTGCCGTCCGGGGACGCCGAACAGGTGCCCGGGGCGGGGGCGGTGGCCAGGGTCATGCCGTTCATGTCGTTCTTCACGCTGGTCACCGTGGCCGTGGTGCCGCTGGCGGCCGCGCTGTACGTCGTCACCAGCACGACGTGGAGCGTCATGGAGCGGGCCGCGCTGTACCGCTGACCCGGCGGTGCGGGGTCCAGTACGTGAACGGGGTATTGCGGACTGCACCCCGACCTTGGAGGATCGACCAGCCCTGCCGATGGCTCCCCGCCGCATCCGGGTCGCGCGCGTCGGACGGGCGCCCGCGATCGAGGGAGACTGATCATGAAGCTGCTGCGAGTCGGTACGGCCGGGGCGGAGCGGCCCGCGCTGCTCGACACCGACGGGATCCTGCGGGACCTGTCGGGTGTCGTCCCGGACGTCGACGGCGCGCTGCTCGCCGACGAGGAGGCGCTCGCCCGGGTCCGGGCGGCCGCCGACGCCGGCACGCTGCCCGTCCTGGATGCGGCCGGACTGCGGATCGGGCCGCCGCTGGGGCGGATCGGCAAGATCGTGTGCATCGGGCTGAACTACCACGACCACGCCCGCGAGACCGGGGCCGAACCGCCCGCCGAGCCGGTCGTGTTCATGAAGGCGCCGGACACGGTGGTCGGCCCCGACGACACGGTGCTCGTGCCCCGGGGCTCCCGCAAGACCGACTGGGAGGTCGAACTGGCCGTCGTCATCGGGCGGACGGCCAGGTACCTGGAGTCGGCGGCGGAGGGGCGGGCGCATGTCGCCGGGTACGCGGTGGCGCACGACGTGTCCGAGCGGGAGTTCCAGATCGAGCGGGGCGGCACCTGGGACAAGGGCAAGAACTGCGAGACGTTCAATCCCCTGGGGCCGTGGCTGGTGACCGCGGACGAGGTGCCCGATCCGCAGGCGCTGTCGCTGCGGCTGTGGGTCAACGGGGAGCTGAAACAGGACGGGACGACCGCCGAGCAGATCTTCCCGGTCGGGGAGGTCGTGCGGTACGTCAGCCGGTTCATGACCCTGTACCCGGGAGACGTCATCAACACCGGGACGCCGGCGGGCGTGGCCATGGGGCAGCCCGAGCCGAAGCCCTACCTGCGGGCCGGGGACGTCGTGGAGCTGGAGGTCGAGGGGCTCGGGCGGCAGCGGCAGGAGGTCAAGGACGCGTAGCGCTCCGCTGGGAGGGGCGGGGAACTCCGTGTCCGTACGCGGCTGCGGGCAGTCCGTGGCCGGTCGCGCAGTTCCCCGCGCCCCTCAGGGCGCGACACGGTGCGCTCCCCTCACGCCAGCGTCGAAGCCAGGTTCCGCCACGCCGTCCTCGGGAGGGCGTCGCGCGGGGAGCCGTCCAGGACCTGGAGGGCCAGGTGGTCCGCTCCCGCGTCGAGGAACGCGTCGATCTTCGTGCGGATCGCCGTGTCGTCGCCCCAGGCGAACAGGGCGTCCACCAGGCGGTCGCTGCCGCCGTCGCGCAGGTCGTCCTCGGTGAAGCCGTGCCGCAGGAAGTTGCCGGTGTAGTTCGGCAGCGGCAGGTAGAGCTCCAGGAACGCGCGGGCCAGCGCGCGGGCGCGGTCCGGGTCCCGCTCGGGGATCACGCCCAGCTCGGGGGCGAGCAGCGGGCCGTCACCCAGGATCTTCCGGGCGTGCGCGGTGTGTTCGGGGGTGACCAGGTACGGGATCGAGCCCGCCGCCCGGTCGCGGGCCAGGCGCAGCGACCTGGGGCCGAGCGCGGCCAGCAGCCGCCGGTCCGCCGGCATCCCGGCGGCGTCCAGCGCGTCGAGGTGACCGACCAGGGCCGTGTAGGGGCGGGCGTACTGCTCCACCCGCTGGGCGTGGCTGACGCCGAGGCCGAGCAGGAACCGGCCGGGGTGCGCGGACTCCAGGTCCGCGAAGGCCCGGGCGGTGGCGGCCGGTTCGTGCTCCCAGATGCTCTGGATGCTGGTGCCGACGACGATCCGGGAGGTCGCGTCGAGGAGCGGGGCGGCGTTGGCCGCGGAGGAGTTGCCGCCCAGCCAGAGCGCGCCGAAGCCGAGTTCCTCCAGTTCGGCGGCGGCCTCGGTGAGTTCCCCGCGCCGCTGCGGGTCCTCCGAGCGCAGGCCCACGCTCCAGACGCCGTACCGGCCGACCGCTTCCTTGACGGGCGTGCTCATCTGTCCGTTCCCTCCGGTGGGCGCCAGGTGCTGCGTACGGCAGGTGCCAACCGGAGGGAGCCGGGGTTGATTCCGCCGGGCTGGGCGGACGACCCCTAGCGGTCGAGGAACCGCTCCAGCGCCTCCACCACGAGCCGGTGGTCGTCGAGCTGCGGCAGGCCGGACACCGTCACCGCCCCGATCACGCCCACGTCCTCGACGGTGATCGGGAAGGAACCGCCGTGGGCCGCGTAGGTGTCCGGGTCGAGGCGGGAGGACTCCTCGAAGGTCGTGCCCTTGGCGCGGAAGCGGGCGCCGACCAGGTAGGAAGCGGAGCCGTACCGCTCGACCACCCGGCGCTTGCGGGCGATCCAGGCGTCGTTGTCCGGGGTCGAGCCGGGCAGGGCGGCGTGGAATAGCTGCTGTCCGGCCCGGTGGATGTCCACGGCGACCGGGGCCTGCCGCTCCCGGGCCAGCTCGACCAGCAGCGAGCCGAGGGCCCAGGCGTCGTCGTGGGTGAACCGGCGGAACACCAGGCGGCGTTCCTGCTTCTCCAGCTCCTCCAGGCTCGGGGTCAGCTCCGGGTGGAACTTCGGCCCGAGCTCCTGGGTGTGCGGGGTGTTCCGGGCGGTCACAGGGTCACCGTCACCTTCTCGCGCGCCGAACGGCGGGCGGCTTCCAGTACGTCCAGGGCGGCGGCCGCCTCGCGTGCCGTCACCGGGTTGGGGGCGCCCTCGAGCAGGGCCTTCGCCACGGCGGCGTAGTAGGCGGGGTAGTCGCCCGGCAGGGTCGGCTCGGGGCGGCCGCCGCCGGTCACCGGGGACTCGCCGGCGCCCACCCGGCCCCACAGGGACTCGGGCTCCACGCCCCAGCCGGGCCCGGGGCGCCGGCCCTCGCGCAGGGCGGCCTCCTGGGGATCCAGGCCGTGCTTGACGTATCCGGCGGTGGAGCCCAGGACGCGGAAGCGCGGGCCGAGCTGGGCGGTCGTCGCGGAGACGTACAGGTGGGAGCGGACGCCGCTTGCGTGCGTGAGGGCGATGAACGTGTCGTCGTCGGTCTCCGCGCCGGGGCGGCGGACGTCCGTCTCCGCGTACACCGAGGCCGCCGGGCCGAACAGGACCAGGGCCTGGTCGACGACGTGGCTGCCCAGGTCGTAGAGCAGGCCGCCGATCTCCGCGGGGTCGCCGGACTCCCGCCAGCCGCCCTTGGGCTCGGGCCGCCAGCGCTCGAAGCGGGACTCGAAGCGCAGCACGTCGCCCAGCTGGCCCTCGTCCAGCAGCTTGCGCAGGGTGAGGAAGTCGTTGTCCCAGCGGCGGTTCTGGAAGACGGACAGGAGCAGCCCGCGCTCCTCGGCCAGGGCGGCCAGGGCGCGTGCCTCGGCCGCGCTGCCCGCCACGGGCTTGTCGACCACGACCGGCAGACCGGCCTCGAGGGCGGTCGTCGCGAGCGGCACATGGGTCTTGTTCGGTGACGCCACCACGACCAGGTCCAGCTCGCCGGCCCGCGCGAACAGCTCGTCCGGTGAGGCGGCCAGGCGGACGTCCGGGAACTCGGCGCGCGCCTGCTGCTGCCGTTCCGGGTTCGAGGTGACGACCGTGTCGAGCACGAGGCCCTCGGTGGCGGCGATCAGCGGGGCGTGGAAGACGGAGCCGGCGAGGCCGTAGCCGACGAGGCCGACGCGGAGCGGCGAGCCGGAAGCGGTGCCGGTGGGTGTGCCAGTCATGCCGTCCACTTTCGCAACGCTGTTGCCAAAGTGCAAGCGCCGGGGACAATGGGGGCGTGAACAGGGCGGACGACAGGACGGGCGGAGTGGGCGGCATGCGGGGCACGGGCGGCGGGGTGAACCTGCCGGCCCTGCGCAGCCACAACACCGCGCTGGTCCTGGACCTGCTGCGCACCGCGGGGGAGGACGGGATCAGCCGGCTCGAACTCGCCGAGCGGACCGGTCTCACCCCCCAGGCGGTCAGCAAGATCACGGCCCGGCTGCGGCAGGACGGGCTCGCGGCGGAGGCGGGACGACGCGCCTCGACGGGCGGCAAACCGCGCACGGTCCTGCGGCTGGTGCCCGAGGCCGGGCACGCGGTCGGCGTCCACCTGGACCGGGACGAGGTGCGGGCCGTGCTCGTGGACCTGCGCGGGAGCGTGGTCGGGGAGCGGCGGGCCGCGCTGGACCTGGGCGCGGGAGCCGCATCCGTACTGGCGGCGGTGACGGGCGCGGTGCGGGAGGCGGCACACGGGTCCGGCGGCGCCCTGCTGGGCGCGGGCGTCGCGCTGCCGGGGCCGCTCGACCACGCCCGGGGCGTGCTGCACCGGGTGACCGGTTTCCCCGAGTGGGACGGCTTCCCACTGCGGCAGGCCCTGGCGGATCGGCTCGCGATGCCCGTGGTCGTCGACAAGGACACCAACGCGGCGGCCCTCGGCCTGGCCGCCGGGGGAGAGGCGGGCTCCTTCGCCTACCTGCACCTCGGCACGGGCCTGGGCGCCGGGCTCGTCTTCGGCGGCGCCGTGCACCGGGGGGCCCGGACCGGGGCCGGGGAGTTCGGCCACCAGGTGATCCGGCTGGACGGCCCGCCGTGCACCTGCGGCCAGCGCGGCTGCGTCGAGGCACTGTGTCTGGCGGCGGTGGAACGCGGCGACCCGGCGGAGGCGGCCCGGGTGCTGGGCACCGCGGCGGGGAACCTGGTCGGCCTGCTCGACATCGACGTGGTCCTGCTGGGCGGGCGGACGGTGGCGGCGGCGCCGGAGGCGTTCGTGCGCGGGGTCGGCGCGGTCCTGGCGGCCCGGGCCCGGCGCACCGGTCAGGACGAGGTGCCGGTGCGGATCGCTCCGGGCGGTGACCGGGTGGTGGCGGCCGGGGCGGCGCAGCTGGTGCTGGGGCCGGTGTTCGGGCGCGGGGGCGGGTGAGGGCGCCTGCGCGGGCCCGGGGGCCGTGCCAGACGGGCAGGCGGGGCCGTGCCGGACGGGCGGGCGGGCGGACGGTGGCGGTGCCGGAGGCGTTCGGGCGCGGGTCCGGTGGGGTCGTGCCGGACGGGTGGACGGTGGCGGCGGTAGCGGAGGCGTTCGGGCGCGGGTCCGGTGGGGTCGTACCGGGCGGGCGGACGGTGGCGGTGGCGCCGGAGGGGGTTCGTGCGCGGGGTCGGCGGGGGCGTGCCGGGCGGGCGGGTGGGGGGCGGTGTCCGCCGAGCGGGCGGTTCCGCGCCGCCGTTCGGGGGGCTTCCCGGCGCGGCGGACGTACCGGAGGCCCCGCGCGGCAAGGTCACGTCATCATGCGACCCTGCACGCCCGTACACCTCTGCCTCGCGACGGCGGCGGCCGTCCTGCTCCCTGGTGCCCACCCGGCGTACGCGGACGACCCGGCGCCCGCCTGTGCCGCGCCCGACGACCACACCTTCCCGCTCACCACCCGCGTCCACGGCGGACCCGGCACGTACACGGCCGGCGGCGGGTTCGGTACCTGGTACGTCGACCTGACCAACACGACCGACCGGACGTGCGAGGACATCCACCCCGTCGTGGTGCTGGTCGACGACAAGCGCGCCCTGGAACCCTCCCAGCCGCGGCTGGAGTTCTTCGACGGCCCGCGGGCCCACCCCGTGCGGTTCGAGCAGACCGGCGAGGACGAACTCGTGGGGGCGTTCTCCGACGAGGAGGGCGGCTTCCGCGGGTTCACCGTCGGCCCCGGCGGGACCGTCACCGTGAAGGTGCGGCTCGCGCTCACCTCGGACGCCGTGCCGAACGACGTCACCGTCAACGCGGCGGTCGTCCAGCGCCACGACGACGACGGCGACTGGGTGGGGCAGTCCGGCGACTACCGCTTCCGGATCGAGGA
This sequence comes from Streptomyces sp. NPDC017943, assembly GCF_044328425.1. Lineage (NCBI taxonomy): Bacteria > Bacillati > Actinomycetota > Actinomycetes > Kitasatosporales > Streptomycetaceae > Streptomyces > Streptomyces sp. NPDC017943. The sequence goes on from NZ_JBIRHH010000006.1 coordinate 178,714, forward strand.
GGGCGGCACCGACACCGACACCGACACCGACCCCGGCACCGGGAACCGGCCCGACGCCGAGCCCGAACCGAGCCCCGACTCCTCCGCCCCGCCCCGCGAGGACCGCTTCCCGTTCGCGGAGGAACTCGCCAGCACCGGGTCCGGTGTCCGGATCGCGGCCGCCGCGTCGGCCCTGCTGCTCGCCGCGGGCGGCGCCCTGCTCCTCGCACGCCGCCGCCGTTAGACGGGGTACCCGGGGACGGGCCGTTCCCCAAGATCCCGGCACTGTTTAGGCTGGATCGCACGCTGGACCGCGTACGGCAGGAGATCCCGCACATGGCAGACCGCAAGCCCATCCAGTCGTGGCTCACCGACATGGACGGCGTCCTCATCCACGAGGGCGTACCGATCCCCGGCGCCGACGCCTTCCTGAAAAAGCTGCGGGAGTCCGGCAGGCCCTTCCTGGTCCTCACCAACAACTCCATGTACACCCCGCGCGACCTGCACGCCCGGCTGCGGCGCATGGGCCTGGAGGTGCCGGTCGAGAGCATCTGGACCTCGGCCCTGGCCACCGCGCAGTTCCTGGACGACCAGCGGCCGGGCGGCTCGGCGTACGTCATCGGCGAGGCCGGGCTGACCACCGCGCTGCACGACATCGGCTACATCCTCACCGACCACGAGCCGGACTACGTCGTCCTCGGCGAGACCCGCACCTACTCCTTCGAGTCCATGACGAAGGCGGTCCGGCTCATCAACGGCGGTGCCCGCTTCATCTGCACCAACCCCGACGAGACCGGCCCCTCCACCGAGGGCCCGCTGCCCGCGACCGGCGCGGTGGCCGCCCTGATCACCCGGGCGACCGGCAAGAAGCCGTACTTCGCGGGCAAGCCGAACCCGCTGATGATGCGGACCGGCCTGAACGCCATCGGGGCGCACTCCGAGAGCAGCGCCATGATCGGCGACCGCATGGACACCGACGTGCTGGCCGGCATGGAGGCCGGGATGCAGACGTTCCTGGTGCTCACCGGCCTGACGCGGCCCGACCAGGTCGAGGACTTCCCGTACCGGCCGTCGCAGGTCGTGGACTCCATCGCCGACCTCGTCGACCGGATCTGACCCGGGCACCGGCACCCGCGCGGGCCAAACCCGTCACCACCCGTACGGAGCAGCCGCCGCGTCCCTGCGGATGCGGCGGCCCACCGTGCGGGGGAGGCTCCAGGCGTCTGGAGGTTCACGATGGGTTCCCTGAAAGTCACTGTCTGCACCGGCGTCCTGGCCGCGGTTCTCCTCTCCCCGGCGGCGCACGCGGCGGACGGAGGGGGCGTCACGGTGACCCCGGCGTCCCCCGCACCGGGCGGTGACGTCACGCTGCGCGTGACCGACTGCGCGCGGCGCACGGCCGTCGCCGTCTCGCCGGCGTTCGTGGCGGACGCCCGGCTCACCGTCGCCGGCGACCGCACGCTCACCGGTGACAGCCGGGTCCGCTCCACGCTGGAGCCGGGCCGGTACCCGGTGCGCATCGCCTGCGGGGACACCGCCCGGGCCGGCATCCTCACCGTCCGGGACGGCGACGGCCGCCCGCGGTCGTCGTCCGTGCCCGCTCCCGGAGCGGCGGGGCAGCCGCCCGTGCCCGGCAGGGGCGGGCAGCCGTCGGCTCCCGCCGAGGGCGAGCGGGCGCCGGGCGCACCGGCCACACCCGTCGCTCCCGTCCGGGCCGGTGGTGGCGCAGCCGCGGGACTCGTGGCGGGCGGGGAGCGCGCGGCCGGGCCCGGCACGGCCCAGGGCGTGACCGGCCTGGTCCTGGCGGGCGTCGCCGCCGCGGTCGTCGTACTCGGTGGTGTCCGCAGGCGACGGGGGACGGGCTGACCCATGTCCGACCTGGAACAGTCGTACCGGCGCCCCTCCGGCACCGGCCGCATGCTCGCGGGCGTGGCCTGGGTGGTGCTGCTGCTGGGGCTGTGGCTCTGGGGCCGCGAGGTCACCGACGTGCGGCACGGCATCTCGGCGCCCACCACCGGTGACATGGCCGCGGCCGGACGCCCCCCGGACGTGAAGCTGCCGCCCGCGCACCGGCCGCTGGGCGACGCGGTGCCGCAGCGCGTCGACATCCCCGGACTCGGTGTCCAGGCCCCGGTGGTGGCGCGCGGCCTCGACGCCCGGGGGGCCCTCGACCCGCCGCCCTTCGACCAGCCGGGCGTGGTCGGCTGGTACGCCGGAGGGGCGGCGCCCGGGGCCCGGGGGACCGCGCTGATGGTCGGCCACGTCGACACCGACTCCCGGCCCGCCGTGTTCTTCCGGCTCAGCGCCATGCGCCCCGGCCAGACGATCCGGGTGGTCCGGGCCGACGCCCGGGTCGCGGAGTTCACGGTCGAGTCGGTCCAGGTCCTCACCCGCGACCGCTTCGACGCCCACCAGGCGTACGGGTCACGCGAGTCGGGGCGGGCCGAGCTGCGGCTGATCACCTGCGGCGGCAGCTTCGACCGGGCGACCCGCAGCTACACGGCGAACGTGGTGGTCTCGGCGTACCTGACGGGGAGGGGGGCGTAGCGCTCAGGGGAGCCGGTCCAGGTCGATGCTCGTGCCGGGGGCGGGCGCCTTCGCGGCAACCGGCCGGTTCCAGTCGGTGAAGGTCGTGGTGACGGTGTCGCGGTCCTTGATCCGCTCGACGACCCTGACCGGCCCGGGGGCCCTCGGGCCACCCACAGTGCTGACCAGCACCGAACCGGCCTTGTCACTGACCGACTTGGCCCACCGGCCTTCGGAAGCGACCGGCTCGGCCCAGACGAAGGGGCCCTTGCCCACCGCGCGTGCGAGGGCGCGCTGGATGCCGCCGAGGTCGCACAGGGCGGCCATGCCGCGCAGTTGCTCGTGCTCGGTGCCGCCGCGCAGATAGCGGTTCTCCAAGGCCGGGGGCACCTCGCCACCGTCGCCGAATTGTGTCTTCCAGAAGTGGACGTCCGGCTTGAGCCATAAGGTGCCGCCGATCCTGATGACGTCGGCGGTGCCGTCTGCGGAGCTGATCCGGCCCGCGCACCGCCCTTCACGGTCCATGGCGAGATCGATGTCCATCGCCTCGGGACCCGACTGTTCCATCCGCACGCGCACCGACGACGCGGCCCGGACGCCGGCCACGGCTTCCGAGGAGATCTCGTCCGGTTCCATGTCCCGTTGCGGTCCCGTGCCCATGCCGGCCCAGGTGCCGAGAAGGACCACCGAGACGGCGGCCGCGACAGCGGCGCCGTACCAGGGTGTGCGCATCCGCGTCATGACCACGCGCTTCTTCTCCCCGTTCATGTCGGCCCATCCTGCTTGGGCGGGCTGGGGAGCGGCAACGGAAGCCGGCCGAATGACACGATGCTGCATCTCCGCTTCCACTTGCGGACGTCGCCGCAGGTCCCGGGCGTTCTCCGTGGTGCCATCGATCCCGTGCGAACGCTGAGGAGTGCGGGGGAGAGTGTGGCGAGCGACCCTGACGTGGTGATTGTCGGGACCGGGCCCAACGGTCTGGCGGCCGGCGTGACGATGGCCCGGGCGGGGTTGCGGGTCACCCTGTACGAGCAGGCGACGAGCATCGGCGGCGGGCTGCGCGGCGCGTCCCTGTTCGACCGGGACATCACCCATGACATCTGTGCGGCGGTGCATCCCATGGCCGTCGCCTCCCCCTTCCTACGCGCCTTCGACCTGGCCGCGCGCGGCGTGGAGGCACTGGCGCCCGACATCAGCTACGCCCATCCGCTGGACGGCGGTCGGGCCGCGCTGGCTCACCGCAGCCTCGAGGAGACGTGCGCCGGGCTGGGGCCGGACGGGCCGCGCTGGCGGCGGCTGATGGAGCCGCTGCTGGAGCACAGCGCTGGTGTGGTCGAAATGATGCTGTCGTCGCAGCGGGCGCTGCCCGGTGATCTCGGTGTCGCGTCCGCCTTCGCGCGGCGTACGCTCGCGCACGGAACCCGCCTGGCCTCGCACGGCTTTCGCACCGAGGAGGCGCGCGCCCTGCTCACCGGGGTGGCGGCGCACGTGGTGGGTCCGATGCCGAGCATGGCGTCGGGCGCGGTGGCACTGCTGCTCGGGCACCTGGCCCACGGCGGCGGGTGGCCTGTGCTTCGCGGCGGCAGCGTCCGCATGGCCGAGGTGCTGGCCGATGACATCCGGGCGCACGGCGGGGTGTTCCACACCGGTCGGCGCATCACCGACCTGCGCCAACTCGGTCGCCCCAAGGCCGTGTTGCTGGACCTGACACCCAAGGGCCTCGCGCGGATTGCGCCCGGGCTGCCCACCGGGTACCGGCGCCGTCTGGCCCGCTTCCGGTACGGGCCCGGCGCCGCCAAGGCCGACTTCCTCGTCAGCGATCCCATCCCGTGGGCCGATCCCGCCGTCGGCCGGGCCGGCACCGTCCACCTGGGCGGCACCCAGGCACAGATGTGGCGCCAGGAGACGGCCACCGCCCGGGGCAGGGCCACCGACGAGCCGTTCGTGCTGGTCGTCGATCCCGCGGTCGCCGACCCCGAGCGGGCCAGACCTGGCAAGCGGCCCGTATGGGCGTACGCCCATGTGCCGAACGGGGACCGCCGTGACGCGGTCGAGCTGGTGCGTGCACGCATCGAGCGGTACGCACCAGGCTTCTCCGAGACGATCGTGGCGCAGCGCGGCATCAGCGCGCACGACTACGAGAGCCACAATCCGAACTACGTGGGCGGCGACATCGGCGCCGGAGCGATGACCTTGCTCCAGAGCGTGCTGCGTCCCACCGCGCGCCTCGACCCCTACACCACTCCGCTGCGCGGTGTGTACCTGTGCTCCGCGTCCACTCCGCCCGGCCCCGGGGTGCACGGGATGGCCGGTCATCTCGCGGCCTGTTCAGCGCTGCGACGGGAATTCGGCATTCGTCGGGCGCCGTCGTTGGGGCCGAAAGGCCGTGGCATGAAGTAGCCACCTGCTGCCACTTGCTGAAGCGTTCCCCCCTGGAAATAGTGGCACGGCGATGTAATGATCGCTTCACACCGGTGGTTCTCAGTCGGTTCAGGAGAAGCGAGAAATCGAGAAGGCCTGCGGCCGGCCGATTCCATCGGTCAGTGAAAACAAAAACAGGGGAGAGAAATGAAGAAGGGCATCACGGCAGCCGGCCTCATGCTGGGGGCGGCCGCCATGGTGGTGACCACCCAGGTCTCGGCCCAGGCCCAGCCGGCCGTGCCGACGACTCCGGCGGTCCAGCAGGCCGCCGCCGTCAACGCCGAACCGGAGATGAAGCCGGCCGCCATCGGCGGTCTGGTGCGGGTGGCCGGCAGGGCTGTCGGCAAGGCCGCCACCAAGGCCGGCAAGGCCGCCAAGAGCGCTGCCGAGAAGGGCTATGTCCACGCCAAGGCGGCGGGCAGTACCAAGGCCGTCCGCAACTCGGTGGGCAACATGGTCCGCATCGCCAGCCTCGGCTCAGCTCCGGCCAACACCGGTGCCGCGCAGGCCGAGTCCGTCGAATCGATCTTCGACAAGTGACGGACCACTCCGTGGCCAGGAGGGCGGCGCTGCTGTGCGGCGCTGCCCTCCTGGGCGTGTACTTCGCTCTGGCAGCCTTCTCCCAGGCGCCGCTGAGCCCCGCCAAGATCCGCTATGGCGACAAAGTCAACAGTGCGCTCAGCCCCTATTTCACGCAGGACTGGTTGCTTTTCGCTCCCGAACCCTTGGCCGACGACCGCGGGATTCTCGCCCGGGCCTCCTGCTCCGGCGGAAACAGAACTCCCTTCTATGACGTGACCAATCCCTATATCGAGCGCACGCAGAAAGACAGGTTCTTTCCCTCACGCATGTCCCGGCTGGTGTCCGGCGGAATGCAGTCCATGGAGAACAGCGACCCGTTCCTGAACCGGGTGCGGCAGCAGGAGGCGGAGCGCGACAAGCCCGTCCTGCCACCCCTCCCCTTCGAGAAGCGCAGCCGGGAGAGCGCCGAACTGTTCCTCGCCCGCTACTCCCTCACACAGATGCCGGGCGTGTGCGACGGCGAGCCCGAGAAGGTCCAGGTGCGGGTGTATGTGCACGAGTTGCGCCCCTGGTCCAAGCGCAACGACCCCAAGGCGAAGGAACCGGTCCACGTCGAGGACCTGGACTGGCACAAGGTGGGTGACCTGCAATGAGAGGGGCGATGGGCCGGACCGTCGGCTTCACCGCGCTGCTGGACCGCCTGAGCGGTTCCCCCGCCGCTGTGACAGGGGTGTCCGGGACGCGGGCCCTGCTTGGGTTCATCGGCTTTATGTTCTACGCCGGCAACTACGGTGAGCGCGGCTACCTGTTCGGCCCAGAGGGCGTGTACCGGTGGCAGGACTTCATCGACGGCCTGCACGATAATGGCACGTTCAGCCTCTACGCGCTCAGCACGTCGGGGGCGTGGTTCGAGCTCGTCTTCCACCTGGGCATGATCGCCGCGCTGGCGGTCACCTTCGGTGTCGGCGGCCGGCTGGTCCTTGCCGTCCACTGGGTGTTTCTGTGGTCGGTGTACCAGCGCATACCGCTGATCCTCGACGGGGGCGACAACCTCGCCTACATCGTGCTGCCCATGCTGCTGCTGACCAACTGCTACGACCGGTTCTCCTTCTCCACCGGCCTCGTACGGCGCTGGTCCGGCCGCGTGCCCGCCGTGGTGCGCGCCATGACGCCCGCGCTGCACAACCTGGGCGTCGTCGCCGTCGCCGCCCAGATCTGCCTGGTCTACATCGTCAGCGGCCTCTACAAGGTCCAGGGCAGGATGTGGCAGGACGGAACGGCCCTCTTCTATGTGCTGCGCATACCCGAGTTCGAATGGCCGGGGGTCTCCCGGCTGCTGTACGAGAACGACCTGCTGGTCATGGCGGGCACCTACGGTGCCACGCTTTTCATGGTCTACTTCCCGCTCGGCGTCCTCGTCCGGAGCCTGAGGCCGTGGGCCGCGCTGGGCTCCATCGGGCTGCACCTGTCCATCGCCCTGCTCATGGGGTTGACCAGCTTCGCGCTGACCATGGTGGCCTGCGACCTGATCTTTCTCAGCAGGGGGGTCGACGCGGGACTGCGGCGCGCCCGGGCAACCGGCCGGCGGCTGAGCAGCGTCCTACGAGACCGGAAGGTGTGGCCGGAAGGGGACGCCCCGCTCACCACGGCCGACAACACCGGAGACACAGGGGTTTTGACGCGTACCGCCGAGAAGAGGGGTTCGATCAGTGGCAGAACAGAGCAGGCCGACCACACCGCCGAACGGACGGCCTGACGGGTCAGCCGGTACGGGCACGATGGTCGGGCTCTTCTGGTTCGACCGGAACGGGTGCTGGCTCGGGGCCCCGGCCGGTGAGGAGGGGACGGGGGTCCGCCTGACCGACGAAGGGCTCACGCCCGTCGGCACCGCGGCAGCCGGACCGCTGAGCTGGTCCGTGACCGAGCGGGTGACCGTGCCGGACGCCCCCGCCCGCTCGGGCTTCCAGCGCCGTCTGCGTACCGCCGTCGACCTGGCCACGACCATGGCGGGATTCGGTGGCCCGGACACCGGTCACGGAATGACGGTGTGCGTCACCCACGCCGGTGGAGAGAGCGAGTACGCCGTTCACTCGGCTGCCGCGGTCGCCTACACCGAACGGGAGGTCGAGCTCTCTCACCGGCTGCTGGCCCGGTTCGTCTCCGGTGAACTGCGTCCCAACGTGCTCACGGAGCGGTGGCGGTCCGCCGGTGCGCGCTCCGGTCCGAAGCCGCAGGAGCGGGAGGCCTTCCTGGAGCGGCTGCTGGCCCTGCCGGCGCGACCGTGAGCCCGCTGCTGCCCCGGCGCGCCGTACCGGAATGCGTGCTGCGGCCGGGGCGTGAGCCCCGCACCTCGCACGGCCACGCAGCGGACCGGTTCGTCGAGATCGGCTCACTGACGAAGGTGCTCACCGGAACGGCCCTGACGCGTATGGCAGCGGCCGGGCTGCTGGATGTCGACGACCCGGTGGAGCGGTGGCTGCCTCAGGCGCCCGCGTCCGGCATCACCCTGCGGCACCTGATGGAACATACCTCGGGGCTGCCCCGCACTCCCCCCGGGGTGAAGGGCCTCAGCCGCGACCCGTACGCCGCGTTCGGCCCGCGGGCGCTGGAGGAGACACTCACCCGGCTCGACCGCATTTCGACGAGCCCAGCCGGTCTGCGGCAGGAGTACTCGAACCTGGGGTACGCCGTGCTGGGAGCGGCTCTCGTCGCCGCCGCACGACAGCCGTATCCGGACCTGCTGCGCAGGCATGTCCTGGGCCCGCTGGGCGTCGCCGATGAGGTGCTGGTCGCCCCGCCCGCCGACCGCACCCTGCGGGCGAAGGGCCGCTTCGGCGGCCATCGCGCCGCCTGGACCATGAGCGGGGCCATCCTGCCCGCCGGTGGTCTGTGGGCCACGCCCCGAGCCCTGGCCGCCGTGGTCAGCGGCCTGCTGGTGGAGCGGAAACTCGGTGCTCCTTCCCCCGCGTGGCAGACGGCGGGCCGACTGCTCTGGCACAACGGGGCCACCCGGGACGCCTCCGTCTTCGCCGGTGCGTTCGCCGACACCGGGGACTGGGTGCTCATCCACCGCATCGGCGGCTCACCGGACGACACCGACCGGATCGGCCTCGACGTCCTCGCCGAGTCACGCCCGCGATAGCGGGAAGCACGTACGTCACCGACCGGCCGGGAGGGCCCTTCCGAACGTTCGTGGCCGGAGGGAGGGCAGGGTCAGGTTTCACCAGCCGGTCAGGCGGTCGTCGACTGCCGACCTGGAGGCACGCGCTTAACGGCCCGCGGGACGCGCAAGGGCCGTGACGGCTCGCCGAGACCGCACCGTCACCATCGCCTCGATCCTTCTCCGGATCTGACCGGCGAAGACGATCTCAGGTGCATGCCTCGGGCCGGCTCCGGAGGGCACAGTGCTCTCCGGAGCCGCTCGCGGTCAGATCCAGCCGCGCTCGCGCGCGATCAGTGCAGCCTGGGCCCGGTTGCCCGCGCCGAGAGCCGCCAGCAGTTCCGCGATGCGCCGGCGGTACGTCCGTACCGAGATACCCATCGCCCGTGCTCCGGCCTCGTCCTTGCCGACCTGGCACATCAGGGTGAGGATCTGCCGCTCGCCCTCCGTGGGCGAGGCCGTGACCGGGCGCTCGTCGTCGACTGGGATCCGGGCACCGTCCCAGAGCCTGTCGAACAGGGCGCGGACACTTTTGACCAGACTGCCCTCCTGGACCACCAGCACGTCGCGTGACGCGTCCGGGGCGTCCTCGGCCACCACCGCGATCCGGCCGTCGTACACGAGCATGTGCTCGCCCAGCCGGTCCACCACCCTCACCTCGGCCCCGTGCCGGGCGAGGCTCCGGAGCCGGGACAGCGCCGACTCCTGGTGCAGCGCCTCGCCCGCCACGACGACGCGCACGCGCACCCCGCGCCGCAGGGCGCGCAGGAGCGCCGGTTGCTCGGGACCGGCGGACGGCTGGGCGGAGAGGATCTCCCTGCGGGTGAAGAGGGCCAGACGGTCGATCCGCTCGCGCACAGTCGTGGTGTCCCGCAGCCGCTCGATGCGCTCCGCCGGGAAGGCGCCCGGCTCTTGGGCGGCACGCAGCTCACCCACCAGCCGGTGGGACCGGGTGATACCCCGCAAGTCCCGCTGCAACTGCTGTAGGCGCAGATCGGTGAGCCGGTCGACGGCGGCCTCTGGCGCGATCGCGAAGACCTCGTCCTCCTCGACGATCTCCAGCAGGCCCAACCGGCACAGGCGCTCCACCGCGCCGTCCACCGCTGACCGGGACACGCCCTCGATCTCCGCCTGAGCCTGGGACGCGCCATGGTGGTGCAGGAAGTACTGATAGACGTCACCTTCTTGGGTGGAGAGCCCGAGAATCGACAAATCCACTTTGTGCAACGATTCCCCCATATGTAAAGCGTCAGTCGAGGGGGTGTGGGACCAAGCCTGCGGGGTGGTCAGCCCACGCAAGAAGCGGCGGTTCCGTGCAGCTCGACCGAAGTATCTACTTCGGAGCGCCGCACCCCCCTTAGTTTTTCCGGCCACCGCCACAACTCGCGGCAGTGGGACATGGTTTGAACGAAGGTTAGCGCAGGGGGGCGAAGGGCTCGCCGAGGGGGAACGATCACGCAGCCGAGGTGAATCATCGGCCGCAGGACGGGCACCGCTGAGAATTCCGGACGCGACGGCTCCGGGTGTCGGACGGGTGCTGATCGCGCGGTATCGGCGGCACCGGCGTACATGAAGTGAGCACCCACGGGCGCCACGGGACGTATGTCAGGATTGAGCCTTGTACGGGTGTACCCGAGGGGGAGTGGGATGTACGGCAGCAGGGGGGTCGGGGCGTCTGGGGGGAGGCGGGCGTCCGCGGTGGTGCTGGGGGCGGCACTGCTGGTCACGGGGTGTTCCTCCGGCGACGGAGGGGACGGCAGGGACGGCAGGGACGGCAAGGACGGCGCCGGGGCCGCGGGTGCGGGGGACACCCGGCAGCCCCCGGGGAGCGCCCCGTTCTGGGTCAACCCGGACGGCACGGCGGCACGGCAGGTGGCCGCCCTGGAGAAGGCCGGCAAGAAGCGGGAGGCCGGGCAGATCCGCCGCATCGCCGAACAGCCGGTCGCCGAATGGATCGGACCGGACGACCCGGAGGAGCAGACGCGGGGCCTGACCGAAGCGGCCGACGAGGCGGGCCGCACCGCGCTGCTCGTCCTCTACAACATCCCGCACCGCGACTGCGACCAGTACTCCCAGGGCGGCGCCGCCGACGGCGACGCCTACCGCGCCTGGGTGGACGGCGTGGCCGCGGGCATCGGCGACCGGTCCGCCACCGTCGTCCTCGAACCGGACGCGCTGCTCCACCTCGTGGACGGCTGCACCCCGCGCGAGTACCACGAGGAGCGCTACGACCTCCTCGAAGGCGCGGTCACCGCGCTGAAGGCGCTGAAGAACACGAAGGTCTACCTCGACGCGGGCAACGCCGGCTGGCAGGACCCCGACCGGATCTTCGCGCCCCTGGAGCGGGCGGGCATCGCCCGCGCCGACGGCTTCTCGGTGAACGTCTCCAACTTCTACTCCACCGAGGACTCCCTCGCCTACGGCAAGCGGCTGTCCGCCAAGGTCGGCGGCAAGCACTTCGTCATCGACACCAGCCGCAACGGCAACGGCCCCTACACCGGCGGCGATCCGGACGAACGCTGGTGCAACCCGCCCGGCCGCGCCCTGGGTGAGACCCCGACGACCCGGACCGCCGACCCGCTGGTCGACGCCTACCTGTGGGTCAAGCGGCCGGGCGAGTCCGACGGCGAGTGCAAGGGCGGCCCCAAGGCCGGCCAGTGGTGGCAGGACTACGCCCTGGGCCTGGCGAAGGCCACCGGCTGACGTGATGCCCGGGCCGCCGGCCCACCGACGGCGTGCCAGGGGCGCCCCCCCCGACGGGAGGCGCCCCTGGCGCGCGGGAGACCGGCCGCGGTCCTACGGCACCTTCACCCACCGGGCCCTGCTCGGTGTGCCGTCGGCGTTCGTCACGAACAGCATGTACCAGCCGGACTGCACCAGGTTGCGGTTCTTCGGCACGGTCACCTTCAGCTTGTCGCCGTCGGCCGTGAAGTCCAGGGCGATCGACCGCTGGTCGACATCCGTGACGTGCGTGGCCGCACTCGGCCGGATCAGCCGGACCTTCTCGACCTTCGCCGCGTCCCGCGAGGTGAACGTCCCCGTCCCGCCCCGCTGGAGGGTCCGCGGACCGCCCGACAGCTCGGGTCGCTCCGCACCGCCGTACAGGTACGGCGGTGTGTAGATCTCGATGCGCTGCTCGAACTCGCCGGGCTTGGTGTTGGCCTCGTCGCCGTAGAGCGAGTCGGAGCCGAAGAACATCACGCGGCCGTCGGGCAGCAGGATCGACCCCGAGTGGTAGTTGCGGCCGACCAGCGGGTCGGCGACGCGCCGGAGCTCGTTCTTCTCCGTGTCGTAGAGCCGCGCCTCGAAGATGTCGGAGTCGCCGCGACCGCGGTAGTCCTCCGAGCCGCCGGAGATCAGCACGCTGTCGTCGGGCAGGATCGAGGCGTTCGGGTAGCGGGTGCCCCTGTCCAGGGAGGGGCCGTCCACGAAGCGCGGGTCCGGCTTCTTCAGGTCGACGATCCGGGTCTTCTCGCTGGACCTCTCGGACTCGCCGACGCCGCCGCCGCCGACCACCATGTACTTCTCGTCCTGCGCCGGCGGCAGCAGCACCGTGCCGGACGTCTCCATCAGGGTGGGGTCGCTCAGACCGGGGATCTTCGAGAACGCGTTGGTGTCCACGTCCCACACGCCCGGCTCACGGCCCACGTCGTCCGGCCCGTAGCCCGCGTTGGACCCCGAGTAGAAGACCTTGCCGTTCTGCATGAGGAACAGCGCCGGGTAGGTCGGGAACTGCCGGACCTTGCCGGTGTAGGCCCACTTACCGGTCTTCGGGTCGAACACCTCGTTCTTGCCGGGGACGAGCTGGCCGATGTCGTCGAGGCCGGAGACGCTGAGGACCTTCCCGTCGCTCAGGGTGGTGAGCGTCGGGTACCAGCGGGCCTCCTTCATCGGGTCGACCTTGATGTACTTCTCGGCCACCGGGTCGAACTCGTAGGCGTCCCGGATGCCCTGGAAGTCCTTCTTGTCGAGGGCGAGTTTCTGCGCGATGCCGTAGGTGTTCCGGGCGTCGGCGCCCTTCAGGCCGTGCACCCGGTAGTTGTCCTGCGTGCCCGTCTCGTACTTCTTGCCGCGCCTCTGCGCCTCGACGTAGATCCGGCCCAGCCCGGGGTCGTTGCGCAGGAACCTCCCGGTCGCCTTGTCGAAGACCTTCTTCGCGCGCGGGACGAGCACCGGGTCCTTGGAGACGAACGTCCGGTGGTTGTCCTTGCCGGTGAACGCCGTGCCGGCGGGCAGCGTGATCGGCTCGTCCGGGTTCTCGTTGTGGACGATCATCAGGCCGCCGGCCTTGGTGACGTCGCCCTTGAGCTTCTCGTAGCGCTTGGTGCCGCCCGCGATCAGCAGGTTGCCGTCGGCGAGCTGCGTGTGGCCGGTGCAGAACAGGTCGGCGGGCGTCGGGACCTTCTTGACGGTGCCCCGGACCGGGTCCCAGATCCGGGTGTCGAACTTCTTCGCGTCGAAGTTGTCCTGGTCGTTGCCCGACCCCGCGACCAGCAGCACCTTGCCGGTGCGCAGCAGCGCCGCGTGGATGGTGTTCTGCCGGTACTCCTCGGGGAAGTCGACGATCTCCCACTTGCCGTTGGCGGCTTTGTACTCCGGCTTGTTGATCGTGTACTGGTGGTATTGCGCGGTGCCGAAGCGGTAGAGCCACGGCCCGTTCATCCCGGCCAGCGCGAGCACCACCGCCGTGCCGATGGCGAGTCGACGGGCCCGGCGGCGGCCTGCACGGTCGTTCATTCCTTACGTCCCCCAAGTCCACCAAGGGCGATCTGCATGGTCTGGCCGGCTCCCTGGGCCTCCCCCTGCGCGTCGGGGGCGGCGGCCCAGCCGGGCGTGTGCCGCGGGGTGTGCGGCGTCTGCGCCCGCGCGGCGGCAGGTGGCTGCGTGCGGTGCGGCGCCTCGGGGTCCTGCTCCGCGCCCCCGGCGTCGCCGCCGGGCCCCCTGGCGTCCTGCCGCAGTTGCCAGCGCCAGGCGAACACCGGTGAGGCCGTGATCAGCAGCGCGAAGGTCGCCCAGGTGATCATGGCCGGGTGGGCGTGGCCCAGGGTGAGGCCGGCCGCGATCGAGCCGCCGAAGACCAGGACGAAGTACCAGTGGTAGCGGAACGTGCCGAACCAGCGGTCCGGGCTCGCCGAGTCGCCCTTGGGCGTGACCACGAACTTGCTCTTGCGCCGCAGCACCGAGTCGATGAGCGCCTTGGCGTACAGCGGCGCCGACAGCGCGGACATCACCATGCCGGCCACCCCGCCGGAGCCCTCGGGCTCGTGCGGCGAGACGTTGTGCCGGCGGTTCCAGACGTACAGGCCGATCTGCAGGGCGGAGGCGTTGCCGTAGAGCATCAGCCACACGGCCGGGTCGATGTTCACACCCGAGGCGCCCAGCCCCAGGAACAGGCAGCAACTCAGCGCCGCCAGGATCCAGTTCAGGGCCGACATCGGGTAGAAGATGATCATCATGGTGTAGTTGAAGAGCTTGCCCGGCGGCAGCGAGTACCAGCCCTTCCAGTACTGCTTGAGGATCGTCTCGTACGTCCCCCGCGACCAGCGCATCTGCTGGGTGAAGAAGTCCGTCCAGGCGCTCGGGCCCTCACCGACGGCGAGCACGTCCGGGGTGTACACCGAGCGCCACTTGCGGCCCGTGGCCGGGTTCTTGTGCCGGTGCATCTCGAAGCCGGTGGCCATGTCCTCGGTGATCGAGTCGTACAGACCGCCGATCTGCTTCAGCGCCGTGATGCGCACCGCGTTGGACGTACCGACGAACATCGGGGAGCCGTAGCGGTTGCCCGCGCGCTGGATCAGCGCGTGGAAGAGGAACTGCTGCGACTCGGCGGCCTTGGTGATCGGGTTGTCGTAGTTGCCGTAGACCTGCGGGCCGATGACGAAGCCGACGTCCGGGTCGCGGAAGAAGCCGAGCATCCGCTCCAGGTAGTTGGGCAGCGGCACGTGGTCGGTGTCGACCGAGGCGAAGAAGTCGTAGTCGTCGCCGTGCGCCTCCAGCCAGGCGTTGTAGTTGCCGTGCTTGGTCCTGGCGCGGTGCGGGCCGGCGGCCTGGTTCCACTGCGCGACGCCCTTGCGGGAGAAGTGGTGCACGCCCAGGCGCTCACAGACCGCCTTCACCTCGGGGTCGTCGCCCTCGTCGAGCAGCCAGACGTGCAGCAGACCGCGGTGGCGGATCCTCACGGCCGCCTCCAGGGTCTTCGTCACCATCTCCAGCGGCTCCTTGCCGGGCACGAAGGAGGTGAGGAAGGCCACTCTGGTGCCGGTCTCGGGCACCACCGGGACCGGGTCCCGGGCGACCAGCGTGGCGTGCGCGTTGGACAGCACGTTCATGCAGCGGAAGAACTCGATCAAGCCGATCGACACGAGCATGACCATGTCCAGCGCGGGCAGCCAGGCGAAGGCCGGGTGGTCGCGCTCGGTCCAGTGCTCGGGCTGGAGCAGCCAGAACAGCAGCACCAGGGAGAGCACGGGCGCCGCGGCCAGCATCAGGGCCACCCGGACGCGGTGCGGTTCTCCGGAGATGAGCGAGCGGTACTGCACCCGGTACGGCTTGCGCGGATCGGGTTGGGTGAGGGGACCTGCGAGCCGGCTGTAGTGCTCGTAGTCGTAGCGCGGCAGCGTCTTCCTGATCCGCCGGAACGTCCCCGTGGTGCTCATCCGGTGAGCCGGCACCCTCAGCCGGGTGGTCCGGGACGGGTCGTGGTCTGGCCGGGCACCCGTGGGCCTCGACGTCATGAGTCTTCCCCCCACACGCGGACAGCCGCGTGTCGCGTAGCTTTCGTGCCGCCTGCGGGTCCCCCTAGACCGGAACAGGCGTATTCAGTGATATGCCGCGATCACCACGTCATTCCCACCCATAGACGTGGAAAAGCGACCTTCCGGTTGCAGATGCGTCCCACGGCATCGCGTCTCGGTCCGGGAGCCCCTACTCCCGCCGCTCCGCCCAACCGGTACGGATCCCCCCAACTGCCACGAAGTCGCAGCTTTCTGATGAACCAGGGGCCCAGCGTTCTACGGCGTCCCTCATGATCGCAAGATGCGCAACACGGTGTTCACCGGTCATACGCGCTCATTATGGTGCGCACAGGAGCCTTGTGGGGCGGGTGTGGACAAAAAGGCGCGGATGTGCTCGACGCGCTCCCCCCGGCCCTTCCCGCTCGCGCCGCGTCCGTGTACGCGCTCGGCAGCAGGTACGGGCGGCGGGTGCGTCCCGTTCACGGCGAGAGGGTATCCGGCCCCGCGGGCGACGGGTGGGTGTTCTCCGCAGAGAAAGGTTTCAGCCAAGGAAGTCGGCGGTGCGGGACGACTCCGGGCACGCGAAAGGCCCCCCGCTTCCGCGAGGGGCCTTCCACCGTCTGTGCGCCGCCAGGGACTCGAACCCCGGACCCGCTGATTAAGAGTCAGCTGCTCTAACCAACTGAGCTAGCGGCGCCTGCTGACACGGAAACTCTACAGGACGCCCGGGGGTGCTCCGGACCACCCCCGGGCGGCCCGGGACGCCCCGGGCGGGTCCCGCGTACATCATTCGGACCGTCAGCATGCGCGTGCGGAAGACAGTTGCGAAACTGGCGACGCGCTCCCGCACGTGCACGGGTGCCGTACATTCCGCCGGAAGTGTGAGGGGAATCGCATGGAGTCTCCGGTATTCGAGGAATTCGACCCCGCGAGCGACTGCGACTGTCCCGGCTGCGTGCACTGGCGGCGGGTCCTGCCGCATTCCCGGGCCGGCCGCGGGGCCGCCCACCCGGCCGCCCACCGGGCGCTCGCCCTGGCCGCCGTGGCCTCCGCCGCCCTCGGTGCGGGGCACGCCGTACCGGCCGTCGCCGCCCCGCACGCACCGCACCGCCCGGGTGGTCTCCCCGCAGGTGAGGAGCCCGACACGCCGCAGGGGGAGCGGGCCCCGCTGCACGGTCCGGGTGGGCGCCCGGCGCCGCAGTCCAGCGCGCCGAAGCCCACCGCCATCACCCGAGCGGAGATCATCGACCGGGCCAAGATCTGGGTCGCGGCGAAAGTGCCGTACAGCATGAGCGCGTACTGGTCCGACGGTTACCGGCAGGACTGCTCCGGCTATGTCTCGATGGCCTGGAAACTGCCGGGGAACGAATGGACCGGAAGTCTCGCCCAGTACGCGGAACGGATCACGAAAGAGGAACTCCAGCCGGGCGACATTCTGCTGTTCCACAATGCGGCCTCCCCGACCAGCGGCTCCCACGTCACCCTCTTCGGCGGCTGGACGGACGCGGCGCACACCACCTACACCGCCTACGAGCAGACCCGCCCCCACACCCGCCGGCAGTCCACCCCGTACGCCTACTGGAGCGACTCCGACCGGTACGTCCCCTACCGCTACAAGGGCGTCACCGCCGAGGAGCCCGCGCCCGAGCCGGGCGGCGGGAACCCGGGCGCCCCGGCCGTGACGCCGTATCCGGGGGCGGTGTATTTCGGCCCCGGCGCGAACAACCCGTACGTCACCCGACTCGGCCGCCTGCTCGTCGCCCGGGGGGCCGGGGGCGCCTACGCCGCCGGCCCCGGACCCCGCTGGACCGACGCAGACCGGCGGGCGACCCGGGCCTTCCAGCAGGCGCAGGGCTGGACGGGCGCGGACGCCGACGGGCTGCCCGGCCCGCTCACCTGGGAGCTGCTGGTCACGGGCAAGGGCAAGGACGTCACGGGCGGGGTGGCGGGGCCGCCGCCCGCCTCCCACGGCGTGCCCGGTTACCCGGGGCGGGCGCTGTTCCGGCCCGGCGCCGACAACGCCTACGTCACCCGGCTCGGGCAGCAGCTCGTGCGCAAGGGGTACGGCAGGTTCTACAGGGTCGGGCCGGGCCCCCGCTGGACCGAGGCCGACCGGCGGGCCGTCGAGGCGTTCCAGCGCACCCAGGGCTGGCGCGGCGGTGCGGCGGACGGCTACCCGGGCCCGGAGACCTGGCGGCGGCTCTTCTCGTGACGCCGGCGGCCGGCGGTGCCCGGCCCCCCGGGCCGCGCCTCCGGCCGCCGGCCCCGACCCCCGGCCGGGCCCGTCGAACGGGCCCGGCGGCGGGACCACCGTTGTGACGCATCTGGCGCGGAGGCTGGAGGCACGCATGAGTACGACCACTTCCCACACGTCCGAGCCCGACCGACCGGCCGAAGGGCCGGCCCGGCCCGCCCGGCTCATCCAGAACGAGTCCACCACCGAGATCCCCGTCCACCTGCTGTTCCGCGACGACCCGGACCCGGCGCCGGTGGCGCTGAAGCCGGCGGTCGTGGGCCGCAGGCACGGCACGGGGGAGCAGCCGCGCCTGCGCCGGCCGGGGGCCGTGCCGGTCCGCCCGGTGCCGCGGGCCGACCCGGACCTCGCGGAGCGGCCCGCGCGGGTGCTGCCGGGCGCGGCCGGCGTGCTCGCGGGGCTGTGCGGGGCGGCGGGGTGCGCGGCCACCTCCTGGTGGGCGGGGGTACTGCCGCCCCTGGTGGTCCAGGCGCTGGGTCTGCCGGCCGTCTCCGGGGCCGGGCTCGGCCCCGCGCAGTGGGCGGCGTACGCGGGTGCCGGTGCGCTCGGCCTGTTCGGATTCGGCGGACTGGCGCGGGGGCGTACCGGCCGGGCCTGGGTGCTGGATCTGTTCGGCCGCTACCGGGGGACGGTGCGCCGCTCCGGGCTGCTGTGGGTCAACCCGCTGCTGCTGCGGCGCCGGGTGGACGTGCGGCTGCGGCACTGGCGCAGCGAGCCGGTCCCGGCGGCCGACGCGAGCGGGGTCGCCCTGCGTGTGGTGGTCCTGGTGGTCTGGCGGGTGCGGGACACCGCCCGGGCGACGCTGGGCGTCGAGGACCACGAGACGTACCTGCGCGAGTGCGTCGAGGCGGCGCTGGCCCGGGTGCCCGTGGAGATGCCGGGCGGGGCCCGGGGCCCGGGGGGTGCGGCGGGGGAGGCGCTGACGCGCCTGGTGGCGGCGGACGCGGCACCGGTCGGCCTGGAGGTGTACGCGGTGCAGCCGCTGCGGGTGGAGTACGCCCCGGAGGTCGCCGCCGCGATGCACCGCCGCCGGATCGCGGCACTGGACGCCCAGCACCGGGCGAGCGTGCTCACCTCGGTCGTGGACTCCGTCGAGGACACGGTGACCCGACTGACCATGCGGGGACTGGTCGAACTGGACGACTACGAGCGGAAGGTGCTGGTGAAGGACCTGACGGTGGCGTTCTGCTCGGGCCGCGGGGAATCAGCTCCGTGATTGGTATGGACATGTTCAACTAACGGTCCTACGCTCGCCTTGGTCTAGACCTTCATGCACGGCTCACTGAACCCTCCCCCACGTTTCCCAGGAGCGGCAGCATGCGCACAAGGACCAAGGCGTCCGCACTCGCGGTGGGACTGGCCACGACCGGAGCTCTCTTGCTCTCCTCCGGCGGGGCCAGCGGCCACGGCTACACCGACCTCCCCATCAGCAGGCAGAAGCTCTGCCAGAACGGCACCGTGACCAACTGCGGCTCCATCCAGTGGGAACCGCAGAGCGTCGAGGGGCCGAAGGGCTTCCCGGCCTCCGGACCGGCCGACGGGCAGATCTGCAACGGTGGCGTCGGCCACTTCAGTCAGCTCAGTGCGCCCAGGACACCGTCCGGTGCGGCCTGGCCCGCCACGAAGGTGACGGGTGGTCAGAACTACACGTTCCGCTGGCAGTTCACGGCCATGCACGCCACGAGCGACTTCAAGTACTACATCACCAAGCCGGGCTGGAACCAGAACCACAACCTGTCCCGGTCCGACCTCAACCTGACGCCGTTCTTCACGGTGCCGTACAACGGCCAGCGGCCGCCGTCCACGCTCTCGCACAGCGGCCGGCTGCCGTCGGGGCTGAGCGGCCGTCATGTGATCGTCGCGGTGTGGACGGTCGCCGACACGGCCAACGCGTTCTACGCCTGCTCGGACGTCACCTTCTGACGCCCTGCGCACCTCTGAGGTTCTCTTGAGTCACCGGCGCGGCCGGCGTGGGTAGGTTCCTGCCACGCCGGCCGCTCGGGTCCGGCGCAACGACCTCGGGGGTGCGCGATGGACGTGGTCATCTACGTCGTGCCCGGTGTGATCATGGCTCTGGCGCTCTTCATGGCCTACCGCGTCGTACGGCGCTGGCTGCAGATCCGCGGCGCCTGGAACAGCGGGCTGACGGCCGAGGGGCGCTGCCTGCGGGCGTACACCACGGTGAGCGGCGGGCACGGGGACACCTCCGTGCGGACCACGCTCCACCACGTCTACGAGTTCATCGCCCAAGACGGCCGGGTCGTCCGCTTCGAGGAGGACGGCGGCCCCGGCACGACCGTCGAGGGCGACTACGTCACCGTGTACTACAGCGGCGGCCCCCGGGTGGTGGCCACCGCCCAGCCGCCGAGCCGGGTGCGGCAGACCGCGAGCGCCGTCGGCGCCCTGGTCTTCCTGGGCGTGATCGTCGTCTTCTGCGCCGGTTTCGTGACCGCCTACGGCCAGACCTTCGGCTCGTCCGGCGACATCGTCTTCAGTGTGGACGACAGCGGGACGTCCCAGCTGCCCTGAGCACGTCGAAGGGCCCCTCGCTCCCACGAGAGGCCCTTCGACGTATGGTGCGCCGCCAGGGACTCGAACCCCGGACCCGCTGATTAAGAGTCAGCTGCTCTAACCAACTGAGCTAGCGGCGCATGACTCACGCCGACCGCCGGAACGTGTTCCGCGGCTGGCGACGAGAAAATACTACCCGGCCCGGAGGGGTGCTCCGGACCACCTCGACGGCAGGCCCTGGATCGCCAGGGAGAGCAGGACCGGGGCCGCGCTGCGGTTGAGGGTCTCGGCCGCCCGGCGCAGGCGGTGGGCCTGTTCGACGGGCAGGGACAGGGCCAGGCAGCCGGCGGAGGATCCGGCCGTGATCGGGACGGCCGCGCACACCGTGCCGACCGCGTACTCCTGGAGGTCCAGGACCGGCACCGTCGGCGGCTGGGCCTCCAGCCGGGACAGCAGCAGCCGGTCGCTGGTGATGGTGCGCGAGGTCAGGCGGGCCATCCGGTGGCGGGCCAGGTGGTCGCGGCGCCCGGCGTGGTCGAGCTGGGTGAGCAGGCTCTTGCCGATGGCGGTGGCGTGGGCCGCGGAGCGGAAGTCGACCCACTCGTGGACCCTGGGCAGGGCGGGACTGTCGGCGTACTGGGTGACGCTGATCTCGCCGTCGACGTAGCTGCTGATGTAGACGGCCGCACCGACCGCGTCGCGCAGCCGGTCGAGGGTCTGCTGGAGTGTGTCCCGCAGGGCCTGCTCGTGCTGCCGGACGGAGGTGAGGCGGGCCAGGGTCTCGCCGGTGACGTACGAGCCGTCGGCGATCTGCTCGACGTAGCCCTCGCGGCGCAGCATGCGCAGCAGCGCGGTCAGCCGCTCGGGGTCGATGCCGGTGTGCCGGGCGAGGCCGGCGCCGGTGACGCCGCCGGGTCGGTGCGCCACGGTCTCCAGCACGCGCAGCGCGTCCTGGGCCGAGTGGTGTGGGGTGGTCGGCGGCTCGTGCTTCAGCGCCACGGTGGTCTCCCCCTGCGCTTGCTGTAGGGCCGTGATCCGGTCGGTCGACCTGTTCCAGGCTAGCGGGCAAACGCCGTGTGCGGAGCGGGGGTTGACAAGATTCCGGGCCGCCCGAACTGGGGCAACGGCACCCGGGCACATGCCGGCGGCATGCCCCGGTCCGGGCGGTCCGTGTTCTGCCTGGTCACCACGTGTAGTCAGAGGACTGCGCTGAGGAACTCCCGGGTGCGGTCCTTCTCCGGCTCGCTGAACATCTTCTCCGGCGGGCCCGACTCGATGATGCGACCGGAGTCGAGCATCAGTACCTGGTCGGAGATGTCCCGGGCGAAGTTCATCTCGTGGGTCACACAGAGCATCGTGATGTCGGTGGAGCGGGCGATGTCCCTGAGGACGTCGAGCACTCCCGCGACCAGCTCCGGGTCGAGCGCGGAGGTGACCTCGTCCAGCAGCAGCACCCGGGGGCGCATCGCCAGGGCCCGGGCGATCGCCACCCGCTGCTGCTGGCCGCCGGAGAGCCGGCCCGGGTGCGCGTCGCACTTGTCGGCCAGGCCCACCAGGTCGAGCAGCCCCTTGGCCCGCTCCACCGCCTCGTCCTTGGACAGGCCGAGGACGGTGACGGGCGCCTCGGTGATGTTCCGCAGCACCGTCATGTTCGGGAACAGGTTGAACTGCTGGAACACCATCCCGATCTTCTTGCGGACCTCGCGGACCTCCTTGTCGGAGGCCGGGAACAGCCGCTGCCCGTCCACGGTGATGGTGCCCTCGTCGGGCTTGGCCAGCGTCATCAGCAGCCGCAGGATCGTGGTCTTGCCCGATCCGGAGGGGCCGATGAGGGTGACGTGCTTGCCGGCGTCCACGGAGAAGTCCAGGTGGTCCAGGACGGTGTTGTCGCCGAACCGCTTGGTGACCTGCTCCAGCCGGATCAGCTCGCCGGTGCTCCCGGTGGGGTTCTTCTCGGGGTCGGTGCGGATGTCAGTGGGCAAGGCGACGCTCCAGGGCTCGCAGGCCAAGGCTGGCCAGGTAGGAAATGACGATGAAGGCCACGCCGATCAGCGTGACGGGCTCGGTGAACCGGAAGCTCTCCTGCGCGAACAGCCGCGCCTCGCCGAGCATCTCCAGCACCGTGATCGCCATCAGGATCGGGGTGTCCTTGAGCATCGCGATGACGTAGTTGCCGAGGGCCGGGACGACCCGGCGGATCGCCTGCGGCAGGATCACGGCCGTCCAGGTGCGGCGCAGCGGCAGGTTCAGTGCCGTCGCCGCCTCCCACTGGCCGGCCGGCACCGCCTCGATGCCGGCGCGGTAGACCTGCATCGTGTACGTCGAGTAGTGCAGTCCGATGCCGACGACACCCGTGGTGAGCGCCGAGAAGGCCACGCCCCACTCGGGCAGCACGTAGAAGAGGAAGAACAGCTGCACCAGCAGCGGGGTGTTGCGGACGAACTCCGTGACCGCCCCGACCGGCCAGGTCACCCAGCGCGAGGGCACCCGCATCATCAGCGCCCACACCAGGCCCAGCGCGAAGGAGATCACCGAGCCGAACAGCAGCGCCTGAAGGGTGACCAGCAGGCCGTCCCAGAAATGCGGCATGAAGTCGGAGACCGCGCTCCAGTCCCAGTTCATCGCACCGCCTCCACCACGACCGGCTCGGGCGCCCGCGTCGCACCGCCGGGCCCCTTCCCGACGCCCGCCTTCAGCTTCCGCTCCAGCCCGCGCATGCCCCGCGTGAGCAGGAACGCGATCACGAAGTAGATCAGCAGGACGTACGTGTAGACCCCCGCGCTCTCCTGGAGCGCCAGCCGCACCAGATTGCCGCTGAACGCCAGGTCACCCATGCCGATGATCGACACCAGGGCGGTCCCCTTGAGCAGTTCGACGAGCAGGTTGGAGAACGGCGGGATCATCTCCGGCACGGCCTGCGGCAGCAGGATCAGCCGCATCCGCTGCCAGGGCGTGAAGCTGAGCGCGATCCCGCCCTCCCTCTGCGCCGGGTCGACCGCGTTCAGCGCGCCGCGCACGATCTCGGAGCCGTACGCCCCGTAGGTCAGGCCGAGTGCCAGCGTGGCCGCCCACAGGGGCACGAGCTGCCAGCCGAAGGTGATCGGCAGCACGAAGAACACCCAGAAGATCATGATCAGGGCGGAGGTGCCGCGGAACACCTCGGTGTAGAAGCCCGCGAGGAAGCGGACGATCCACAGCCGGTGCGTGCGGGCGATGCCGACGACGAAGGAGACCGCCGTGGCCAGCAGTGTGCCGAGGACGAGCAGCTGGATCGTGACCCAGACGCCCTTGAGTACCAGTTCCCACAGTCCCGAGGTCATCCGCCGCACAGCTCCTTCGCGGTCAGGTCCGTCATCTCGGCCTCGGTGAAACCGAAGGGCTTGAGGATGCGGAACAGCTCGCCGCTCTTCTTGAGCTTGCGCAGCTCCACGTTGAAGGCGTCGCGCAGGTTCGTCTCGGTCGGCCGGAAGGCGAACGCGCCCCCGTCGACGTGGGGTTTGCCGCCCACCAGGGGCTTGAACGGCTCGGTCGCCTCCGCCTTGGCGGACTTCTTCACGACCTCGCGCACGGTCAGCGCCGTCCCGGCGAACACGTCCACGCGTCCGGCCTCGACGGCGTTGAGCCCCGCGACCTGGTCCGGGACGATGAGGATGTCGCTCTCCTCGTACCCCGCCTCGACGGCGTACTGGATCTCCGCGTAGCCGGTCCCGGTGGCGAACGCGGCCTTCTTCTCGACGACGTCCTCGTAGCTGCGCAGCCCCTTGGGGTTGCCCTTGCGCACGATGAACGCGTCGAGCATCTGGTAGTCGGGGTCGGAGAAGACGACCTGCTCGCAGCGCTCGGGGTTGACGTACATCCCGGCGGCGACGACGTCGAACTGCTGGGAGTTCAGGCCGGGGATAAGTGAGCCGAACTCGGTCGGCACCGGTTGCACCCGGTCGACGCCGAGCCGCTTGAAGATCACTGCGGCGAGTTCCGGTGCCTCGCCGGTCAGTTCGCCGTTCCTGTCG
This sequence comes from Streptomyces sp. NPDC017943, assembly GCF_044328425.1. Classification (NCBI taxonomy): domain Bacteria; kingdom Bacillati; phylum Actinomycetota; class Actinomycetes; order Kitasatosporales; family Streptomycetaceae; genus Streptomyces; species Streptomyces sp. NPDC017943. The sequence continues at coordinate 202,831 of NZ_JBIRHH010000006.1, forward strand.
ATGTAGCCGAACGGGATCTCGCCGGCGATCCCCAGGCGGACGACGCCCGCCGCGCGGAGCCGGTCGAGGAGGTCACCGCCTTCGACGTCCGAGGCGGTGGCCACCCGGCTGCATCCGGTGGCGCCCAGCGCGCCGAGCGCCGCCACCCCCGCGAGCAGCGACCGGCGTGTGGGTCTCGGACCGGGCCTCGGTATGTGTTCCGGACTTCTCGGGCTTCTGTGTGGTGGAGCCATGGGCGCGCGGCTACCCGAACGCCTCCGGGTTATGCAGGTCTTTTCAAGCCCCGCACGCCTGCCGTACGGACCGGCCGGCCGGGTCCGGTGCCCGCGGGGACGTCCGCCCTCCCCGGCACGTCACGGCCCGGGAACGTATCCGCGGCTCTTGTCCACCACGTTCCTCAGCGGCTCACCGGCCGCCCACCGTTCGAAGAACTCCACGAACTGCGCCGCGAGTTCGTCCCGCCGGCCCTCGGTGTCGCCGCTCATGTGCGGGGACACGATCAGGCCCGGCACCCGCCACAACGGGCTGTCCCCGGGCAGCGGTTCGGCCTCGAAGACGTCCAGGGCGGCCCCGGCGATCCAGCGCTTCTCCAGGGCCTCGGCGAGGGCCTCCTCCACGACCAGCGGGCCGCGGCCGACGTTGACGAACCGGGCGGAGGGCTGCATCACGCCGAAGCGGCGCGCGTCGAACATGCCGCGCGTCCGCTCCGTGAGGGGTGCCGCCGCGATCACCCAGTCGGCGCGCGACAGCAACCGGTCCAGGTCCTCCGGGCCGTGCACCCGGGCGCGCGCGGTCCGTCCGACCAGTGCCGTCGTGACCCCCAGGGCCTTCAGCGTGCGGGCCACGGCCCGGCCGACGGGACCGGACCCGACCACCACCGCCCGGCTGCCCGCCACCTTCCGGGACTCCCGGTGCCGCCAGGTCCGCTCGCGCTGGAGGTCCAGCGTCCGGGGCAGATCCTTGGCCATGGCCAGCACCAGCGCGGCGACGTACTCGGCGACCGGCTGGTCGAAGACCCCCCGCGCGTTGGTCACCACCGTGTCGGAGGCGGTGAGTCCGGGGCACATCAGATGGTCCACACCGGCACTCGCGGTGTGCACCCAGCGCGGGCGCGGGCCCTCGCCCGGCCAGGCGTCCGCCACGGCCCGCGAGGTGAAGTCCCACACCAGCAGGACGTCCGCGTGCGGAAGACGCCGGGCGAGTCCGGCCGCGTCGGTGTGCTCGACGCGAGCGCGTCCGGTGAGCCGGCCCAGACGGGGGAGCGGCTCGGCGTCCAGGACGAGCAGGGTGGGGGTGGGCATGAGCAGCCGTTCCTCCAGCCGTTCGGCGGATCCGGCCGGCGCGGACGCCGGGCGGGGACGGCAAGGGGCCCGGAGCCGGCCGGGCGGGAACCCGGGCGGACCGACCACGCTGGCACCCTTGGCCCGCGGCCGTCAACACACACCGTCGCCCGCCCGTCGCCCCCCCCCCGTGAGACCGGTGCCCCGGCGGGGGCCGCGCCCAGCCGCACGACCCCGCGAACTCGGCCAACCCGGTGACGGAGACGGGCGGCGCTGCGTCGACTGGGTACCCGGTCCCCGAGTACGGAAAGCAGAGCAGCAGGAAGGCTGGACATGACAGCGCTGGGATTCCTCTACCCGGGCCACTCCGCCGACGACGACTATCCGCGCATCGAGCAGCTGCTGGGCAGCGACATCCGGGTGGACCTGGTGCACACCGACCTCGGTGAGGAGAGGCACCGGATCGACACGACGGCGGCGGGCGACGCGGCCGGGCGCCTGGCGGCCGAGGTGCAGGAGCTGCGGCACGCGGGCGCGGACGCCGTGGTCTGGGCGTCCACGAGCGGCGGTTTCGTGCGCGGCTGGGACGGCGCGCAGGACCAGGTCCGCACGCTGGCCCAGGCAGCCGGCATGCCCGCCTCCTCGACGTCCTTCGGCTTCGTGCACGCGGTGCGGGAACTGCGGGTGCGGCGGGTCGCGGTCGGTGCGGCCTACCCGGAGGACGTGGCGCAGCTCTTCGCGCAGTTCCTGCGCTCGGACGGTGTCGACGTCGTCTCGGTGCACGCCTCCGGCGGCACCGCGGCCGCCGCGGGCGGCTGGGGCGAGGCCGAACTCCTCGCCCTCGCCCGCGCGTCCGACCACCCCGACGCGGAGGCACTCCTGCTGCCCGGCACGGACCTGCGCACCGCCGCCCACATCCCGGCCCTGGAGAAGGAACTCGGCAAGCCGGTCCTCACCGCCAACCAGGTCACGGTCTGGGAGGCCCTGCGCCTGGCGGACCGCCGCGTGAACGCCCCCGAGCTGGGAGCCCTCTTCACCCGCGAACCGATCGTCCAGGTCTGATCGTCCAGGTCTGATCGTCCAGGGCTGACGCCGGGGCGCTGTCCGCGGCGCCCGGCCGGCCGGGTCCCCGTGGTCCGGGAACAAACGGAGACAGTCCCCTGTTACAGCCGGAACGACAGCACACGGCCCACAGCAGGAGGCACCCCACCGTGGCGGCAGACGAGATTCGCGGCGCAGCGCAGGGCAGCGCCCCCGTCCCCCTCTCCGTACTGGACCTGGTCACCGTGGGGGCCGGCCGGACCGCCTCCGACGCGCTGCGCACCAGCGTCGAGCTGGCCCGCCTCGCCGAGCGCCGCGGTTTCCACCGGTACTGGGTCGCGGAGCACCACTCCATGCCGGGTGTGGCCTCCTCTTCCCCGGCCGTGATCCTGGCCCACCTCGCCGCCCACACCGACCGCATCCGCCTCGGCTCGGGAGGAGTGATGCTGCCCAACCACGCCCCGCTCGTGATCGCCGAGCAGTTCGGGACGCTGGAGGCCATGGCCCCCGGCCGCGTCGACCTCGGTCTCGGCCGCGCCCCGGGCACGGACGGCGCCACCGCCGCCGCCCTGCGCCGCACCGAGCGGCTGAACGAGGGCGCCGACGACTTCCCGGAGCAGCTCGCCGAGCTGATCCGCTTCCTCGACGACGACTTCCCCGACGGGCACCCCTACCGCCGCATCCACGCCGTGCCGGGCCCCGTGCAGGCCACGTCCCCCGGCGGTGTCCAGTCCCCGCACCGCCCGCCGATCTGGCTGCTCGGCTCCTCCGGCTTCAGCGCCCGGCTGGCCGGCGTCCTCGGGCTGCCCTTCGCCTTCGCGCACCACTTCTCGGCGCAGAACACCGTCCCCGCGCTCGACCTGTACCGCGAGTCCTTCCGGCCGTCCGCCGTGCTCGACCGGCCGTACGCCCTCATCGGCGTCTCCGCGCTCGCCACGGACGACGAGCGGGAGGCCCGCCGCCAGGTGCTGGCCGCCGCCCTCAACATGGTCCGGCTGCGCACCGGCCGTCCCGGCCTGGTGCCCACCCCCGAGGAGGCGGAGGCGTACCCGTTCAGCCCCATGGAGCGCGAGTTCGTCGACTCCTGGAACGCCAACGTCGTCCACGGCACCCCGGACGAGGTCCGCTCCGGCCTGGACGACCTGGCCAAGCGCACCGGCGCCGACGAACTGATGATCACGGCCAACGCGCACGGCGCGGACGTCCGCGTCCGCTCCTACGAGCTGATCGCCGACGCCTACGGATTGCCGACGCCCGCCTCGGCCTGAACGCCCGGCGTGCCCAGCAGCTCGGAGATGCGGTCCGGCGGCACCGGCCGGGAGTAGAGCCAGCCCTGCCCGGTGTCGCAGCCGATGCTGCGCAGCCGGGTGGCCTGCGCGGAGGTCTCCACGCACTCGGCCGTGACGGTCAGCCCGAGCCGGTGCGCGAGCTGGATCATCGCCTCGACGACCACCTGGTCGGCCGGGTTGGCCCGCGCGGCGGCCTCCCGGTCGTCGTACTGGAAGCCCCGCACGAACGAGCCGTCCAGCTTCAGCGCCGACACGGGCAGCCGGCTCAGGTAGGCGAGGTTGGAGTAGCCGGTGCCGAAGTCGTCGATGGCGATGCGCACGCCCATGTCGCTGAGGGCCTTCAGCGTCTGCAACGGGCGGCCCGCCGAACCCATCACGGCCGACTCGGTGAGTTCCAGCTGCAACAGGCGCGGTTCGAGTTCCGTCCCGGCCAGGACCTCCGCCACGTCCGCCACCAGGTCGGAGTCCCAGATCTGGCGCACCGCCACGTTCACGCTGACGAAGATCGGCGGCTCGCCGGGGTGGTCCAGCTGCCAGCGGCGGGCCTGCTCGCAGGCCGTGCGCAGCACCCAGCGGCCCAGCGGGACGATGGAGCCGTCCTCCTCGGCCAGTCCGATGAACCGATTCGGCGTCAGTACGCCGAACTGAGGATGATTCCAGCGGATGAGCGCCTCGACGCCGTGCAGCCGGTCGTCCTCCATGCCCACCAGCGGCTGGTACTCCAGCCGGAACTCGCCCCGGTCGATGGCCGGGCGGAGCGTGGAGGCGAGGGCCTGCCGGGTCATGCGGTGCGCGTTGCGCTCCGGGTCGAACAGGGTCCAGCGGGCCTTGCCGTCGGCCTTCGCCCAGTACAGCGTCGTGTCGGCCGCCTGCATCAGGGCCGTCGGGGTCGTCCCGGCCGCATGCCGTTCGACCACCCCGATCGACGCCGAGACCGACAGCCGCTGCCCGGAGAGGTCGAACGGGTCCTGGACCGCGCGCAGCGCCGACTCGGCCAGCTCGGCCAGCTGTTCGGTGCCGGTGGAGTCCTCCACGAGGAGGGCGAACTCGTCCCCGCCGAGCCGGGCGACCAGCGGGACGGTGGTCCGGGAGTGCCCGGCCTCGTCCGCGCAGCGCATCAGGCGCTCGGCGACGGCGGCCAGCAGCCGGTCGCCCACGCGGTGGCCGAGGGTGTCGTTGATGGCCTTGAAGCCGTCCAGGTCCAGGTAGCACAGCCCGATCCGGCCGGTGCCGCTCTGCTCGTACGACTCGGCTTCCAGTGCGGCGGACAGCCGTTCGAAGAACAGTGTGCGGTTGGGCAGCCGGGTCACCGGGTCGTGCATCTGCAAGTGGCGCAGCCGGGCCTGGAGTTCGCGGCGGGCGCTGATGTCGGCGACCGACAGCAGGACGCCCTGGTCCTCGGCCGGCAGGGGGGCGACCGTCACCTGCACCCACAGCGAGTGCCCGTCGGGGTGCTTCAGGCGGCGGGTGCAGCGCAGCCGGGACTGCCGGCCGCGCAGCACCTCGCGGTAGGCGTGCCAGGTGCGCGCGTCGGAGGTGAGGTCGACCAGGTCGGCGGCGGCCGATCCGGCGAGTTCGTCCGGCCCGCTGCCGAGCAGCGCGGCGAGCGCGTCGTTGGCGCTGACGACGGCGCCCTCGCGGTCCACGACGGCCATGGCGAGCGGGGCGGCCGTGAAGACGGAGCGGTAGGGCTGCCGTGACGGGGTCTCGGTACGGGGAGACGTGTCGATCTCACTCTCTGTGACGACCGGCCGGTCGAGGTCTGCCGCGGGCGCCGGTCCTTCTGAGGTTCCGCTCACCGCTCGCTCCCGCATGTATTCGATCTCTGTCCGTGCAGGAAAGGTCAGGAAAGTGTGCCGATCATAGAGGCTGGCCCCAGGGCCTTCCAGCCGGTGTCCGGCGTTCCGGTCCGCTCCACGCTGCTGCCAGATCGTTTCTGCTCGGCCTTGGACGGCTTCTTCAGGCCCCCGACCAGTTGTGACGTTCCGTGAGTGCTTCGGGGGCGTCATCGTTCGCATTTCTTCGGCCTCTTCACCCGACCGGTGCAGGCAAACAGGGCGCAGTACGACAAATCATCACAGTCTGGATGCGGTGTCCCGCGAACCGTACCCGGAGGTACCTGTGCCGCGTCAGTTCCCGCGCGCCCGATGGCGCAGCACCGCGGCCGTGTTCACCACCATGTCCGCGCTCGCCGCCACCTCCCTCGGTGCCGGCCCCTCCTCCGCCGGAGACGGTTCGGCCGCGCCCTGCGCCCTGACGCGTACCGACGCCCACCACTCGGAGGGCCTGGACACCTGGAACGCCGCCTATCCGCGGCCGGACCGGTCGCTGAACGCGGTGATGGTGTTCCTGTCCTTCCCCGACTCCCACCCGCTGACCACCCCGCAGGAGCTGACCGCCGACCACTTCCCGGCGACCACCCGCTTCTTCGAACGCGCCTCCTACGGCCGCTTCACCCTGCGCCCGCATCCGCTCCGCCACTGGATCCGGATGCCGCAACCGTCCACGGCCTACGACATACAGCGCGACTGGGACCCCGGCCGGCGGGCCGCGTACCTGCGCGACGCCCTGTCCGTGGCCGATCCGCAGGTCGACTTCTCCCGCTACGACGTCGTGTACTTCGTCGCCGACCCGGACGCGCCCGGCGTGGACTCGGACGCCACCAAGGTGGTGAACCTGACGAGCCCGCTGCGGGCCGACGGCACCGATCTGCGCCGGGTCGTCACGGTGTTCGAGCAGCACCCGCCGGACCGGCTCGTCCTCGCCCATGAGACCGGGCACGTGTTCGACCTGCCCGACCTGTACCACCGTCCCGCCGACGGCAAGGGCGACTGGGACACGCATGTCGGCGACTGGGACCTGATGGGCAGCCAGTTCGGGCTCGCCCCGGACCTGTTCGCCTGGCACAAGTGGAAACTGGGCTGGCTCGACCCGAGCCAGGTGCGCTGCGTGCAGGACGCCGGTCCGGCCCGGCTGACCCTGGAGCCGCTGACGGCGGGTGCCGGTCCGGCCCCTGCCGGTGCCGCCGGGGCCCAGGCCTTCGGGCTCGGTCGCGGCACCAAGCTCGCCGTGGTGCGCACCGGGCCCGACAGCGTGCTCGCCCTGGAGGCGCGGGGGCCGGTCGGCAACGACGCCGAGGCCTGCCGGGCGGGGGTGCTGGTGTACCGGGTGCGGGGCGGGGCGCAGTCGGGGGGCGGCCCCATCGAGGTGATCGACGCCCATCCGCGTACCGAGGCGTGCTGGGAGAACTCCGTCTACCCGCCGCTGGCGGACGCGCCGATCGCCCTCGGCGAGAGCTTCACCGTGCCGGGGGAGGGGGTGCGGGTGGAGGTCCGGGTGGAGGGGCGCACGGCCTCGGGTGCCTGGACCGTGAAGATCAGGGTGGGCCACTGACCGAGGCGCCGCGGCGTCGCGACCCGTCACGCCCGCACGCGAAAGGCCCCTCGCTGCTGCGAGGGGCCTTTCACCGTCTGTGCGCCGCCAGGGACTCGAACCCCGGACCCGCTGATTAAGAGTCAGCTGCTCTAACCAACTGAGCTAGCGGCGCCTGCTGACGTCGTAGACCTTAGCATCCTGGTCGGCGGGAGGAAAAATCGAAATCCGCACGGCCGAGCGGGCCGCCCGCACGGCCGCCCACAGCAGCACCTCGGGCCCGGGGAGCCAGGGCTGACGGGTGTCGGGGGCGACGAGCCAGCGCGAGCAGGACCGGGCGGCGGCGGGGCCGTCGCCGGCTCCGGCCGGGAGGGCCGTGGGGCCGCTGTACGCCGCGGCCGGGACGGTCACCGCGTCGCCCGTGCCGTGGCACAGCAGCGGCGGCACCGCGTCCGTACGGCCCCTGTCCCCGCCGTCGCGGCCGTGCGCGCCCCACTCCTCCCACTCCAGCAGCGCCGGCAGCCGCTGGGCCGTGCCGGGGGCGGCGAACAGCAGCATGCGGCCGCGGAACTCGGCGACGGGTCCCGAGCCGGGGCCGTCGCCCCACAGCCGGTCCAGCATCCGGCGCCCGAAGATCGCGGGCGCGCTGACCACGTCGAAGACCGAGCCGCAGGGCAGGACGACCGGTGCGCCCGGCCGCTCGTCCCACAGGGCGAGCGTGCTCCGCGGATACGTTCCTGCCGAGGCGAGCCAGGCGGCTCCGTCCGGGGTGACTTCGGAGGCGTTCCATGTGCTGCTCATGGCACACAGGTCTACCGGCCGTGAGCGGGCGGTTCCCCAGGGTTGCGGGAAATCGGGACAGCCGGGGGTGAGGGGGAGTATCTTGCCCGCCTGGCATATGCCAGGTGATCGTCGGGCCGGGCCGGGTCGCGACCGGGGGGGCGGGCTCAGACGGGGTCGCCGGGACCGCGGCCCTCGGCCTCGCCGCGCATCAGGTCCCGCCCGAACTCCACCATCTTCTTGGCGTAGTCCTCGGTCCACTCCGCCCGGTCGGCGATGTCCGCGGTGGTCAGCCGGTCGAACCGCCGCGGATCGGCCAGCTGCGCCGCCGCCATCGCCTGGAACTCCAGCGCCCGGTCCGCCGCGGCCCGGAACGCCAGCGTCAGCTCCGTCGCCCGGGCCAGCAGCGCCCGGGGGTCGTCGATCGACTCGAGGTCGAAGAAGTGCTCGGGATCGGAGGCCGCCTCCGCGGGCTCGAACAGCAGGGGCGCGGGGCGTAGCCGCGGCTCGTTCCGACGCGGCGTGGGCTCCGCCATGTCTTCTCCTCCTCGTACAGCGCGCACGGCCCGCCCGGCGGATCGGGCCACCGTCCATTGTCGCGCGGCGCGCAAGTGGGCATCGCGGACGCGGACGACCCGCCGCACCACCCGGCGCCCGCCGCGCCATTCCGGTTCGCTACGTCTCCCATGCCACCCGGTGTTCGCCGAGGTGGGCCAGGACCGCGTGGTTGGCCTCCCAGCCGTCCGGGCTGTGTTCGTCGGCCGCCTCCGGCGGCGGACCGGCCTCCGGCCGGTGGGGAGGGGCGGGTCGCCGGGGTGTTCTCGTCATGTCTCCCATGCCACCCGGTGTTCGCCGAGGTGGGCCAGGACCGCGTGGTTGGCCTCCCAGCCGTCCGGGAACTTCACCACCGTTCCCAGCTGGACCGGTTCCGTCGACGGGTAGTCGTCCAGGAGGTCCGTGACGCCCGCGCGGCAGACGACGATGCAGGCGTGCCGGTGGCGGGAGGTCAGGACGCAGAGGCGGCCGGTCTCCAGGTGGAACGCCGTGGCGTCGGGGCGGCCCGAGAGGGGATGCAGCACCACCGTGACGTCGTACTCGCGGCCCTGCAACCGGTTCGCCGTGTCCACCACGACGTCGGTGACGCCGAGGCCGGCCAGGGCCGCGCGCACCGCCGCCGCCTGGTCCCGGTGCGCCGTGCCGACGGCGATCCGGTCGGCCGTGAGGGGCGAGGGGTCCGGTGAGCGCTCCGAGGTCGCCGCCCCGCCGCGCTCCAGCAGGCGGCGGACGACCCGGGCCACCGCCGCGACCGCCTCCGGGTCCGTGCGCGGGGTGTGGCGGGCGGGCAGCTCCAGCAGCCCCCAGCCCGACGCCGCCGCCTCGTCGATCACCCGGTCGGTGCCCGAGCCGTCCGACGGGACCGCGAAGGCCAGGGCACGGTCGCCGTGGCCGGTGCCGCTGCGGAACGGCGTGTACGGGTAGAAGGCGTCCGACACCAGCGGGGCGGCCGAGGCCGGGAGCCGCCAGGAGACCGGCAGGCGGTGCTGGGGCAGGTCCGGGTTGTGCGCGAGCAGGGTCGTCACCGCGGAGGCCGACGGGTCGTACGTCAGGCCCGCCCACTGCTCGCTGCCCACGATCGCGAACGGGTCGAGCTGCCCCGGGTCGCCCACGAACAGCGCCCGCTCGAACAGCCCGGCCACCGCGAGCAGCGCGTCGGAGCGCATCTGGTACGCCTCGTCGACGATGGCGTGCCGCCACGGCTCGTCGGTCTTCACATGCGCCCACTTCGCCGCCGTCGAGATCACCACGGCCAGACCGGCGAGGTCGGCCGCCTTGGCGGACGTGCGGACGTTGTCCAGGGCGTCGAGCGCCTTGTCGTACGGGTCGGCGTCGCTGCTGTGCAGCCGCCCCACCGGAAGGTCGGGGTTCTTCTCGGCGAGCCGCAGCACGAGGTCGTCGACCTGGGCGTTGGTCTGCGCGACCACCATCAGCGGGCGGCCCGCCTCGGCCAGCTCCAGCGCCGCGCGGACGACCAGCGTGGACTTCCCGGCGCCCGGCGGGGAGTCGACCACGACCCCGCGCGCGGTGCCGTGCAGCGTGTCGTGCAGGATCGCCTCGGTCGCCCGGCCCGCGGCGATCGAGGGGTCGAACACCGTGGTCACAGCACATCCTCCTCGGTCACCGGATCGGCGGCCTCCAGGGTCGCCTCGCCGGGCGGCCCGCCGTGCGTCCACGGCGTCTCCTCCGGGTCGGGCAGCTTCGCCCCGCCCCGCTGCTCGTGCTCGAACAGCGTGAAGCAGACCCGGTCGCCCTTCTCCGGCACCGACCCCGGCTCGGGCTCCTTGCCGCGGCCCATCTTGTCGAGGATCCGCAGCACGACGCAGGCGCCGTCCTCCTCGGCCGCGACGAACTCCGCCGACTGCGGCTTCCCGCCCAGCGACCGGTACACCTTCGTCCGCTCCCCGAGGTACGGCCGGTCCTCCGTGCGGACCGTGACCAGCGGGCGGGGGCTCGGGCGCTTGCCGTCGCTGTACGCCATCACCACGTCGGTGACCTCGCCCGCGAACGCCTCCCCGGACAGCCGCCGTCCCGCCATCACCAGCGGGTCGTCGAGGGCCTCCTGCGCCTCCAGACGGGCCTGCTCCCGCTCGCGCGTGGCCAGCTTGTTGGCCGCCGTCACCGCGTCGTCGCGGCGCGGCTGCGGGGGCTCGCCGGCCAGCACCCGGTCGCGGTGGCCCGTGAACGACCAGCGGTCGCGGATCCACCGCTCCGCCACGTGCGCCCCCTCGGGCAGCCCGCGCAGCAGGTCGACACCGCGCCACACCGCGTCCCAGGTGGGCCGGGTCCGGCTCAGCACCAGGTCGCGGATCTCCCGCTCGGCGGCGCTCACCGCGCCCAGCCGGTCGTCCGCCTCCAGCCCGTCCTCGGCGGCCTGGAGGGCCGTACGGGCGCGGTCGTAGCGTTCGATGGCCGGGGCGAGGAGCTTGTTGTCGAACGCCGGGTCGGTGGCGGGGCCGGCCGGCGGGCAGCGCAGCTGGCCCCGCTCGTCCCGCTCCAGCTCGGCCCCCAGCGCCGCCTCGGCACCGGTGGCGTCCCCGGGCGGGTCGATCCAGGCGAGCAGCGCCCCGAGGTGCTGGTCCTCCAGCGTGGACTGCCCGGTCGCCCAGTGACGGCCCAGGACGTCGGTGATCGCCAGCAGCAAGGAGGAGCCGGGCACCCGGGCCCGCTCCCCGAAGTGCGTCAGCCACCGGCCGAGCAGCGGCACCCTCGGCGGCGCCGGGTAGGGCGCCTCGGGCTCCTGCTCGGCCGTGCGGCGGAACCGGGTGGAGCGCCCGAGCAGCCGTACCAGGTCGATGCCCGCCCGGCTCGGCACGATCAGCTGCGGCGCGTCCGCGCACAGGTCGACCTCGACCTTGACGCGCTTGCCGGTCTCCGGGTCCGTCTCCGTGCGCTCGGCGGTCTCGACGACCTCGCCGTAGGCGTCGACGTAGGGCAGCACCACGTCCGCCAGGTCCGCCAGGAAGCCGAAGCGCAGGTCGCGGTCGCGGGGCTGCGGGACGACCAGCAGGCGCGGCGCGTCCCGGTCGGTGCCGACCAGCGCGCCGAGGGGGGCGCCCGCCTCGCCGGCGGTGGTGAGCGGCACGAGGACCAGGGGGTGATCGGACAGGTGCCGGTGGCGCACGGTGGCGGCGGGCTGGGCGCGGCCGGTGCTGATCGCCTCCAGGCGGGCCAGGGTGGAGATCAGCGACACGCCGCCTCCAGCGCCTCGGCGCGCAGGGCCGCAGCCCGGCGCAGCGCGGCCACCGCCGGGTCGTCCGGGTCGCCGGCCTCGCCACGGGCCGCTGCGAGGACCTCCTCGACCGTCGTCAGACCGCCCAGCTCGGCGCGCGCCGGGCGGCCGAGCGTGGTGACCGCGCCCGACGCGCGCGACCGGGACCGGCAGTGGAAGGCCAGCTCGCAGGCGGACAGGCACTCGGGCGCGTACGTCGCCGGGACGGACTCCACGGCCGCCGTCAGCTGCTCGGCGGGCAGCTCGGGGGAGAAGCAGGTGCCCTCCGGGAGGGCGTCGGCGATCTCCTCGAGGCGGGTCAGGCGGGCCAGCTGTCGGGCCGTCACCGCGCGCTGCTTGCGGATGTCCACGGCGGAGGCGGCCGGCGGGTTGGAGAAGTCCCGGGGGCAGACCAGCAGGATCCGGTGCCGTACGCGCGGGGCGGGCTCCAGCCGCGCGGCGACCTCCTCCAGCGCCAGTACGTACACCGCCGCCTGCCGGGCCGCCGCGCCGACCTTCGCCGGGTCCGCCGAACCGTCCAGCAGCGGGAAGGACTTGATCTCCACGACCGTCCAGCTGCCGTCCGGGTGCACCACGACGGCGTCCGGCTCCAGGTACGCCGGGGAGCCCGCGACGTCCAGCGCGAGCATCGGGTGGTCGAGCAGCGTCCACGCGCCCGGATGCCCGGCGGCCTCCCGCAGCTCCAGCGCCGTACGGGCCGTGCGCCCCTGGGGGCCGGTCGCGGTCAGGTCGGGCACGCGCGCGGCGGCGGGGGGTTCCGCGGAGCGGTCCAGCTTCTCGTGCACCAGCCGCAGCAGCTCCGCGCCGCCGTCGGCCTTGACCTTCGCCTCGAAGGCGTTGCCCCGGGTGAGCGCGAACTGCGACTGCCCGAAGGCCGACGGCGAGCCGAGCGCGTCGGCCAGCACCGCCTTGTTCACCCCCGCCCCGTCCAGGATCGCGCGGCGCGCGCAGCCGGGGTTGGCGGCCAGCGCCGCCAGAGCACGCGCGTCCAGTGCCTTCGCGGGTGCGTCGCCGCGCAGCTCAGCGAGCCGGTGTCGGAGCGCCGTCCCCCGCGTCCTGGGGGGAGGCACTCGGCTCGGCTCCGGCTGCGAGCCGCGCCTCGCGCTGCCGTGGAATTCGCTCACCCGCGGAAGTCTGGCATCCGGCACTGACAATCGGGGAACCAGCGGCGGGAGAGTCCGCCGGGAGGGCTGTGGCCGCCGTGGCGAATGCGGCCTTCACACGGTCGGCGGCGCGCATCACGACCGGCGCGAGGAGCAGACCGGCACCCATGACGAGGGCGCCCGCGGCGGCGTCCAGGAAGTAGTGGTTGGCGGTGCCCATCACCACGATCGTGGTGATCAGCGGGTAGGCGACACCGGCCGCCTTCATCAGGCGCGTACCGCCGAAGCGCCACAGCATGACCCCGCACCACAGGGCCCAGCCCACGTGCAGGCTCGGCATGGCCGCGTACTGGTTGGTCATGCCGCCCATGCCGCGCGGCGCGCTGGCCGCGCCGCCCCACCAGCCGTAGGAGCTGTACTGGGCCATCGTGTCGACGAAACCGTGGCCGGCGTCGAGGAGCCGCGGCGGGCAGGTCGGCAGCAGTGTGAAGCCGATCAGGCCGATCAGGGTCGAGGTCATCAGCCAGGTGCGGGCGGCGCGGTAGCGCACCGCGCGGGAGCGGAAGAGCCACACGAGGACGACCGGCGTGACCACGTAATGCAGGGAGGCGTACCAGAAGTCGGCGGGTATGCCTATCCAGGGCTCGCGCGTGAACAGGCGGTTCAGCGGGTGCTCGGCGTTGAGGTACAGCGCCTTCTCGATCCGCAGGATCGCCAGGCCGTGGTCGACCGCCGTGGAGACGTCACCGCGGGCGAGCAGCCGGCCCGCCGTGTAGCACGCGTACACCAGCAGGATGAGCGGCAGCTCCGTCCACCAGCGCAACCTGGGCGCAGGGGCCGCCTCGGTGCCCGGTGTCTCGGTGTGCGGCATCCGATCGCCCTCCCCCTTCGTCCTCATGTGCAGCCGGTCGGCGTGCCACTTTACGGCCTGTACGCACGCCCCGGGGGGCGGCCTCCGGACCTCGAAGACGCAGGGAGTGCCCCCCGGGTTGCCCGCGGGCGGCGTGCGCGATGATGGAGAGGAGTCCCCCTCGCGTCGTATTCCGGAAAGGTTCCCCATGGCCGCGCGCATCCTCCTGGCCCGCCACGGACAGACCGCGTGGTCCCTGTCCGGCAAGCACACGGGCCGGACCGATGTACCGCTGCTGGAGGAGGGCCGCAGCGGCGCCAAGCTGCTCGGCGAGCGCCTGCACCGCGCGCCGTACGACGGGCTGGCGGGGGTCGCGGTGCGCACCAGCCCGCTGGCACGCGCGCGTGAGACGTGCGACCTGGCCGGTTTCGGCGACCGCGCCCGCACCTGGGACGCCCTGCTCGAGTGGGACTACGGGGCGTACGAGGGCATGACCCCGGCGGAGATCCAGGCCGTGCGGCCCGGCTGGCTCATCTGGCGCGACGGCGTCCCGGAGGGCGAGTCGCTCGCCGAGGTCACGGCCCGCGCGGACGAGGTGGTGTCCTGGGCGCGCTCCGCCGACCGTGACGTGCTGGTCTTCGCCCACGGGCACATCCTGCGCTCCATCGGGGCGCGCTGGCTGGGGCTGCCGCTCGACTTCGCGGCCCGCATCCGCCTCAACCCGACGTCGCTGTCGGTCCTGGGCTGGGCGTACGGCGAGCCGGCGATCGAGAGCTGGAACGACCTGGGGCACCTGGCCTGAGGCGCCGCGGCCCCGGCCGGCCCGGGGCACCGCTGCGGTCCGCTCACCGTCGCCGGCGTGGACGGGGACGACCGCCGTCGCCCGTGTCGGATCATCCGGGCGTCGCGACGCCCGCATGACGCGAGCGACATGCCTCAGGCCGTGCGCGGCAGCGAGGCGTGCCGGTCCAGGAACGCCGACACCCCCGAGGCGCGGCGGTGCGGCAGCAGCACCCGTGCCGTGGCCGCCAGCATCGTCTGGATCCGGGACGACTGGACCTCCTCCAGCAGGTCCAGCACCCGCATCCCGGCCACCGCCGCCTCGTCCGGCCGGCCGCCCCGGGCGAGATCGTCTGCCAGTTCCGCCGTGTACAGCGCGATGTTCCGCGTGAAGTGCCGGTCCTGGAGGTGCGCCGCCCGGCGCGCGTGCCGGGCCGCCCGGGGCCAGTCGCCGAGCGTCGACCAGCACTGGGCCTCCAGCCCCTCCAGCTCGGCCTCGCCGTAGAAGCTCATCCACTCGGGGTCGGCGTCCGAGGGGCCGCGTTCGAAGAGGGTCTGCGCCCGGGTCAGGGCCTGCTCGCACGCGACGCGGTCGGCGAGTCCGGCCCAGCCGCCCGCCTCGCGCAGCGCGAGCAGCGACATCAGCCGGGCGGAGCCCACCGGCCGGGCGACGCGCTGCGCGGCCTGGGCCGCGCGGACCGCCTCGCGCGGCCGGCCCGCGTCGCGCGCGAGGAACGCCGTGTTGCAGAAGGCGTGTGCCTCCAGTCCCGGGTCGCCGGTCATCCGGGCGGTCGCCAGGGCCTCGGCGTAGTGGGAGCGGGCGTCGTCGAAGCGCCCGGAGTCGTGCGCCAGCCAGCCCACGGAGATGGCCAGTTCGCCCGCGCCCGAGTAGAGGCGGTCCGCGGTCGTCTGCCGGGTCGCGCCCGCTTCGAGCAGGGCGTAGGCCGCGCGCAGGGGGGCGGCGGCGCGGCGGTAGAGCCCGTCGGCCCCGTGCCGGTCGTCGAGCAGCCGGATCCGGCGGACGGCTTCCTCCAGGGCGCCGGCGTCGCTCGCCCCGGCGCGGCGAACGGCGCGCTGGGCGGCCGAGGCGTCCCGGGAGAAGCCGGCGGGTCCCAGCGAGGCGGCGGCCACCGTGGCGCCCCCGCTGGTCATGAATGCGCGACGCAGCACGTCGCTCTCCTCGTAGGTGTCGTGCGGGTGGTACGGGTCGTACGGGTTCCGCGTTTCATACGGTTCGCACACCCTGTTGGTCTCACTGGGGGCGTCCGCCGGGTCCGGGGTGTGCGTCGGGGGCGTGTCCTCGCTCTCGCGCGCCCGGCGTCCGCGTACGGACGAGCGGGGCGCGAAGCCCAGGTCGGTCAGCGTTCGGCCCGGGAACATGTGCAGGAACACCCGCTCGTACGCGTAGTTGGGGCAGCGGATCTCGCCGGCCTCGACCCGTCCGACGTAGCGCGCGTCACAGCTGACCTGCTCCCCGATCTCGAGTCCGGCCCGGCGGATCGCCGCGGCGAACTCGGCCGGCGAGCGCCGGCCGCGCAGCCGCCGGAAGACGGGGTTCGGCCGTGCGGGCCGGTCGGGCTGAGACGAGGCCGTCGTGGACGACGCCATGGCCGGGTCCTCTCGTGCGAACCGTCGAACCATGCCGGGCTTGGGCGAGTTGCGTGCGTTGTCCGCGGATCCGCCTGGTGTCCGGCGGGCAAGAACGTACCTGCTGTGTCGGAGTCCTCACGCTGTGTTTGGCTACAAACCGGATATCTCATCCGTGATCTGCCATGAAGTGCCATCCTTTGTGGCTGACTTCTGCCGTAGCCGTTGACGCCCTGCCGCGTTGAACCGGTGGACCGGGAGGAGGCCCCCGTCTCCCGACCGCTTGTCCGAGCAGGGGTTCTCGTGGTGGAGGCCGGGATGGAAGCCAGCCGGATCGACGATTCTCGTACGCCGCCGTGCAGACCGGCGGTGGGCTGCGACGTGGTGACGGTGCCGGCGCGGCAGGGACTGGAGGCCGTCGACATCCTGCGGCGCGCCCCCGGGGACGCCGTGGGGCCCGTGCTGCACGACGACGGGGGCGACACGCTCGGCTTCCTGGTCCCGCCCGGGACCGCTGCCGGGTGGGACGTCCCCGGCAGCACCTGCACCCGCACCGACGGCCGGGGAGTGCGCCTGGCGCCCGAGCCGCCGGTGGAGGGCTCCGACTGGCTGCTGCCGCCCGGCGAGGCGGACCTCGCCACGGACCCGGCCGTCCTGCGCGAGGCCCTGGACGAGGCGGCCCGCATGATCAGGGCCGCGGACAGCTGCCGCTGACGGCCCGCCCCGGGCGGAGCGTGGGCCCGGCCCGCCGGGCGCCCGCGATAATGGCCCGATGGGAAAGTCCAGGAGCGGCCGGCGCAGACAGGCCGGTGAGCAGACCGTCGTCGAGCAGGTCGACGGCGGACTCGCCGAACTGATACCCGACCGCGAGCGCAGCCGGGCCTGGACCCTCGAGATCGACGGAGCGCCGCAGTCCCACGTCGACCTGGACGACCCGGCGTACCTGTCCTTCGAGTACCAGCGACGGCTCGGCCATGTGATCGACCTCGCCGCCCCACCCGGCCGCCCCCTGCACGCCGTGCACCTCGGCGGAGGAGCCCTCACCCTCGCTCGGTACGTCGCCGCCACCCGGCCCCGCTCCACCCAGCAGGTCGTCGAACGGGACGCGGCCCTCGTCCGGCTGGTGCGCCGCGAGCTTCCGCTGGACCCCAACGCGCGCATCAGGGTGCGGTCCACCGACGCCCGGGAAGGGCTCGCCAAGGTGCCGGACGGCTGGGCGGATCTGGTCGTCACGGACGTGTTCGGCGGGGCCCGCACACCGGCCCACCTGACCTCGACCGAGTTCCTCGACTGCGTCCGCAGGGTGCTCAAGCCCGGCGGTGTCCACGCCGCCAACCTCGCCGACGGGCCGCCGCTGACCCATCTGCGCGGCCAGATCGCCACCGCCGCCGCCCGGTTCGCGGAACTGGCCCTGGTCGCCGACCCGGCCGTCCTGCGCGGCAAGCGCTTCGGGAACGCCGTCCTGGTCGCGTGCGACCACCCGCTGCCCGTCGCCGAACTGACCCGCCGCGCCGCCTCCGACCCGCATCCCGGCCGGGTCGAACACGGCCGGGCGCTCACCGACTTCGCCGGCGGGGCGCTCCCGGTGACGGACCTCGCGGCGGTGGCATCGCCCGCGCCGCCCCCGTCGGCGTTCCGGTGACCTCACCGGCCGTGTGCCGGCCCGCCGGTCAGTAGGTGCCGATCTCCACGCGCGGCGGGCCGTCGTGCCAGGTGCAGAACACCGACACCCGGTCCGCGCCCGAGGCGAACTCCACCCGGATCCACGACTCGGTCTTCCACACCTGCATCGACCAGCCCGCGCCGGGGGTCGCCGAGACGAGGGAGGCCGACGCCTTGCCGAGGTCGAAGACCGCCCGGCCGCCCTCGGTGTCGTAGCTCTTGACCTCGCCGGTGGTGGCGGGGGCCGCCGTGGGGGAGGGAGCGCGCGACGGACCCGGCGTGCGCGCCGGGGCGGGGCTCGCCTTGCCGGACGCCGGCGGAGTGCCGGGCGTCCGGCGCTTCGGCGGGGGCGACTTCGGCGACGGAGCGGCCGGCGGCTCGGACACCCGGGCGGCCGCGTCGGCGGCCTTGATGGGCAGGGCGCGCGGCGGATCGTAGGCGGTGCCCGCCATCACCGTGTGGACACCCCACCACGACAGCGTGACCGCCGCGCCCGTGGCGAGCAGCCAGGCCATCACGTGTACGAGTCCTCTGCGCATCGCGGCCATACTGCCTCACCGGTCCCACGTGTTGTCCACAGAGCAAGCCCGCCGGGAGGCCGGCCGCCGCGGTGACGGGGAGTTGTCCACAGGCCCGTACCGGGCGGTTCGGGATGGCGTACGGTGCGGCGCATGGCAAGTGTGCTCGTGGTCGAGGACGACCAGTTCGTACGCTCGGCGCTCATCCGCCACCTGACCGACGCCGCGCACACCGTGCGCAGTGTGGGGACGGCGCTGGAGGCGCTGCGCGAGGTCGCCCATTTCCGTTTCGACGTGGTCATCCTGGATCTCGGTTTGCCCGATCTCGACGGGTCCGAGGCCCTGAAGATGCTGCGCGGCATCACGGACGTGCCGGTGATCGTCGCCACCGCGCGGGACGAGGAGACGGAGGTCGTCCGGCTGCTCAACGCGGGAGCGGACGACTACCTGACCAAGCCCTTCTCCGTCGAGCACCTGTCGGCCCGCATGGCGGCCGTCCTGCGCCGGGCCCGCTCCCGCCCGGGGGAGCAGGAGACGTCGCCGGTGCTCCGGGTCGGCGGGCTGACCGTCGACCCGCTGCGCCGCCAGGCCGAGCTGGACGGCACGCGACTCGACCTCACCCGCCGGGAATTCGACCTGCTCGCCTTCCTGGCACGCCGCCCCGGCGTCGTCGTCCCCCGCAAGGAACTGCTCGCCGAGGTGTGGCAGCAGTCGTACGGCGACGACCAGACCATCGACGTCCATCTGTCCTGGCTGAGAAGGAAACTGGGCGAGACGGCGGCCAACCCCCGCTATCTGCACACCCTTCGGGGCGTCGGTGTGAAGCTGGAACCACCGGGGGCGCCGCGATGAGGTGGGCCCTGGTCAAGGTGTCGCTGGCGGTGACCACCATGGTGGTGCTCGCCTTCGCCGTGCCGCTCGGCCTCGTCATCCGCGAGATGGCCCGGGACCGGGCCTTCTCCAACGCCGAGCGGGAGGCGGCGGCCGTCGCCCCCGCCCTGTCCATCACCACCGACCGCGACCAGCTGGAGCGTGTCGTCGCCTCCGCCGGCTCCGACGCCGGAATGGCCGTGCACATACCGGCCGGTGACGGCCAGCAGGCTCTGGAACTGGGCCGGCAGCGCGCCGCCGGTCAGGACATCGCGGCCGTGCGCAAACTGGGCCGCGCCTCCACGACCGGCGTCCCCGGCGGCTCCACCCTGCTCCAGCCGGTCGCGCTCAGCACCGGAGAGATCGCGGTGGTCGAGGTGTACGTGCCGGAGTCGGAGGTCACCAACGGCGTGGGCACGGCCTGGGCGGTGCTCGCCGCGGTCGGCGTCGCGCTGATCCTCGGCTCCGTCGCGGTCGCCGACCGGCTGGGCGTGCGCATGGTCCGGCCCGCCCAGCGGCTGGTCGAAGGGGCCGGGGAGCTGGGGCAGGGCAAGCTCGGTGCCCGCGTGCCCGAGGAGGGCCCGAAGGAACTGCGGCTCGCGGCCGTCGCGTTCAACTCCATGGCCGACCAGGTCGTGCAGCTCCTGGCCAACGAGCGGGAGCTGGCCGCCGACCTCTCCCACCGGCTGCGCACGCCCCTGACCGTGCTGCGGCTGAACACCGCCTCGCTGGGCGAGGGACCGGCCGCCGACCAGACCCGCACCGCGGTCGAGCAGCTGGAGCGCGAGGTCGACACCATCATCCGCACCGCCCGCGAGGCCAAACCCCAGACGGCCGCGGCCGGTCCGGGCGCCGGCTGCGACGCGGCGGAGGTGGTGCGCGAGCGGATGGCCTTCTGGTCGGCGCTCGCCGAGGACGAGGGGCGCAAGTGGCGGGTGGCCGGGGCCGACCGGCCGGTGCGCATACCCGTGGCCCGCGCCGACCTGGCCGCCGCGCTCGACGCGCTGCTGGGCAACGTCTTCCGGCACACCCCGGAAGGCACGGCCTTCGCGGTCGACGTGCACAACGGCGAGGACGCGGTGATCGTCCTGGTGTCCGACGCCGGACCCGGCATACCCGACCCGGAGGCCGCGATGGCCCGGGGGAGTGGTTCGGGGAGCGACGGCTCGACCGGGCTCGGCCTGGACATTGTGCGCCGCCTCGCGGAGTCGACCGGCGGGGACGTGCGCATCGGTTCCTCGGTGCTCGGCGGCACCGAGGTGCGCCTCTGGATCCAGCCGGCCGGGCGGGCGCCCGCGGGCAAGGGGCACCGGCAGATGCGACGCCGTCGCCCCGGCCGCCTGACGGCGGCACACCGCTCCCGCACCCGATGACCGCCGCGTACGCCGCCCCACCACCGCAGGTCACCCGGGCCCTGAGCGGTCCTAAGCGGTCCGACGAGGGCGGCGGAGGGGCACTGGGCGATGTGCCGGCCGTGCCGGCCGCCCCGGCGATGCCGTCCCCCGGGGCGGCCCCGTCCCGGCGATCACCGACGGCGGCTACCGACCGCCCGAGCGAGGGCTGACCGCCTGAGTGAGGGCGACCGCCCGTCGTGCGACGGGGAACGGGGCGCGGCACTCCCCTAAGCGTGCCGCGCCCCGCCCCCGCCGGGATCAGAACGCCTGCACCTCGGGCAGCGTGCCCGTCCGGGCCGCCTGTCCGTACCAGTGGGCGCTCGTCTTCGGGGTGCGCTCCAGCGTCGCGTAGTCGACGTACACCGCGCCGAAGCGCTTGCCGTAGCCGTACGCCCACTCGAAGTTGTCCAGCAGCGACCACAGGAAGTAGCCGCGGACGTCCGCGCCGTCGGCGATCGCGCGGCGCACCGCCGACAGGTGGCCGTGCAGGTAGGCGACCCGCTCCGGGTCGTGCACCCGGCCGTCCGAGTCGACCTTGTCGTCGTAGGCCGCGCCGTTCTCCGTGATGTACAGCGGCAGACCCGGTGCCTCGCGGGAGTAGCGCATGATCAGCTCGTGCAGACCGGTCGGGTCGATCGTCCAGCCCATCTCGGTGCGCTCGCCCGGGGTCTGGTGGAAGGCCACGTCGTCCACGCCCGGCCACGGCGAGTGCTCGCTCGCCCCGTGCCCGTCCGCCCGGGGCCCCTTGGTGGCCGGGTCCGCGGCCGACACCAGCGAGGGCGTGTAGTAGTTCAGGCCCAGGGCGTCCAAGGGCTGGTGGATCTGGTCCAGGTCGCCGTCGAGGACGAACGACCAGTCCGTGACACCGGCCGTCGCGGCGAACAGCGACTCCGGGTAGGCGCCGTGCAGGATCGGGCCGTGGAAGACGCCGCTGGCCAGGTCGTCGATCTTGCGGGCCGCCGCCAGGTCCGCGGGGTCCTGCGAAAGCGGCCGGACCGCGGCCGAGTTGAGGGCGATCGCCACCTGGTTGCGGGCGGGCATCACCGACCGCAGCGCGACGGCGCCCAGGCCGTGGGCGAGGTTCAGGTGGTGCGCGGCACGCAGGGCGGCGAGCGGGTCGGTGCGGCCCGGGGCGTGCACGCCCGAGGCGTACCCCAGGAACGCGGCGCACCAGGGCTCGTTGAGGGTCATCCAGTGCTCGACGCGGTCCCCGAGCGCCTCACCGACGAGCTGCGCGTACTCGGCGAACCGGTACGCCGTGTCCCGCTCCGGCCAGCCGCCCGCGTCCTCCAGCTCCTGCGGCAGGTCCCAGTGGTAGAGGGTGACGGCCGGCTTGATGTTCTTGTCCAGCAGCTCGTCGACCAGCCGGCGGTAGAAGTCCAGGCCCTTCTGCACGGCCGGGCCCCGCCCGGTCGGCTGCACCCGCGACCACGAGACGGAGAAGCGGTAGGCGCCCAGGCCCAGGTCCGCCATCAGCGCCACGTCGTCGCGGTAGCGGTGGTAGTGGTCGACGGCGACGTCGCCGTGCTCGCCGCCGGCCGTCTTGCCGGGCGTGTGGCTGAAGGTGTCCCAGATCGACGGCGTACGGCCGTCCTCCCGCACCGCGCCCTCGATCTGGTACGCGGAGGTCGCCGCGCCCCACAGGAAGGCAGGAGGGAAGGTCACCGCGGTGGCCGTGTTCTCGGAGTCAGGCATGGAAGCGCTCCCAAAGAGGTCGTGGAGACCGGAGAGTGAAGAGGGAAGGGAGGGAAGGGGAGGAGGACGAGGGACCGGGGCCGGAGCGGCACCGGCCCGGCCCCCGGGGAAGAGCTACCCCTTGACGGCGCCCTGCATGATGCCGCCCACGATCTGCTTGCCGAAGATCGCGAAGACCAGCAGCAGCGGCAGCGTGCCCAGCAGCGCACCCGCCATGATCAGGGACTGGTCGGGCGTGTAGCCGCGGCCGAGACCCGCGATGGCGACCTGCACGGTGGGGTTGCCGGTCTGGGTCAGCACCAGGAACGGCCACAGGAAGTCGTTCCAGGCCTGCACGAACATCAGCATGCCGAGTACCGCCATCGCGGGCCGGGCCGTGGGGAACACCACGTGCCACACCACGCGCCAGCTGCTCGCGCCGTCCACCCGGGCCGCCTCGATGATCTCGTCCGGCAGCGCCTGGATCAGGTACTGCCGCATGAAGAACACACCGAACGCGCTGACCAGCGAGGGGAAGATGACCGCCTGCAACTGGTCGGTCCAGTCCAGCTCGGCGACCATCATGTACAGCGGGATCACGCTGAGCTGCGGCGGCACCATCATCGTGCCGATCACCACCAGCATCAGGGCGTTGCGGCCCTTGAACCGCAGTTTGGCGAAGGCGAACCCGGCGATCGTCGACAGGACCACGATGGTCGCCGCCGAGATCCCGGCCACGATCGTGGTGTTGAGGAACGCCTCACCCAGATTGGCGTCCCGCCAGGCGATCTCCAGGTTCTTGAACAGGTTCGCGCCGAACCAGAACGGCGGCGGTGTCTCGGCCAGCCGCTGGTTGTCCCGGGAAGCGGCGATCGCCGTCCAGATCAGCGGGAAGAGCGAGACGAGGGTGAACAGGCCCAGGATCACGTAGGCGACCGGACCGGCGTGCAGGGTGCCGCCCGCCCGGGCGGACTTGGGCAGACGCGAGCGCTTCGCCTGCGGGGCGGGGGTCTTCGTCTCGGGGGGCGTCACGATCGTCGTCACGGCCACACTCCTTAAGCACTGGCGCGCAGCCGGCGCGAGATGACGTAGTTGACGATGCCGACGACGATCAGGATGAGGAACATCGTCCACGCGATCGCCGAGGCCCGGCCGAGGTGCTGGTTCACCCAGCCCTGCTCGTACAGGTACAGGCCCAGGGTCTGGAACTGGTGCTCGGCGCCGCCCGAGGCGCCCTTGTTGGCGTCGAACAGCAGCGGTTCGCCGAAGACCTGGCTGGCGCCGATGGTGGACACGACGACCGTGAACAGGATCGTGGGCCGCAGCGACGGCAGCGTCACGTGGAAGAACTGCTGCCAGCGATTGGCGCCGTCCAGCGCCGCCGACTCGTACAGGTCGTTCGGGATGGCCTGCATCGCCGCCAGGTAGATCAGCGCGTTGTAGCCGGTCCAGCGCCAGATGATGATGGTGGAGACGGCGATCTGCGAGGGCCACCGATCGTTCTGCCAGTCGATGTGGTCGATGCCGACCATGTTCAGAACCCAGTTGATCATGCCGTAGTCGCGGCCGAAGAGCAGCACGAACACCAGGGAGGCGGCGGCGATCGAGGTCGCGTACGGCGCGAGCATCACGACCCGGTAGAAGGTCGAACCGCGCAGCTTGTAGTTGAGGATGTGGGCGATGCCCATGGCCATCAGCAGCTGCGGCACCGTGGAGATGATGCCGATGGTCAGGGTGTTCTTCGCCGCGTTCCAGAAGAAGTCGTCGTCGAAGATCCGGGTGTAGTTGCGCAGCCCCACCCAGTTCATGTCGGTGGGCGCCGTGAGTTCCACCTGGTGCAGCGAGGCCCAGCCCGTGTAGATCAGCGGGAACAGGCCGAAGGCCACGAACAGCAGGAAGAACGGCGAGACGAAGGCGTACGGGCTCCAGCGCACGTCCCGCTGCCAGCGTCGGGACAACCGGGCCCGGCGGCGCTCGTCCGGCGCGGACGGCGTGCCCGTCGCCGGACGGGCCGGGGCCGCGCCCCCCTCCTTGGAGGGGAGCGCGGCGGTGTCGGGGCGGGTGGCCATACGGGTCACTTGTCCAGGTTGTTGTCGATGGTCTTCACGGCCGTGTTCCAGGCCTCCTCGGGCGACTTGCCCTTGGTGACCAGCACCAGACCGTTGTCGTTCAGCGCCGACCCGATGATCTGGTCCTTCGGGCCGATGACCTGGACCGGGCTCGTCTCGGCCGCCTCGGCGAAGATCTTGCCGATCGGGGCGTCACCGGTCATCTTGTTCTTCGCGTTCTGCACGGCCGGGGTGTCGTACGCCGACGGCGTGCTGGGGAAGCTGCCGCGCTTCTCGAACAGCTTCGCCTGCTGCTCCGGAGCGGTCAGCCAGGCGGCCAGCTCGGTGGCCTCCTTCACGTGCTTGCCGCTCTTGGGCACGCTGAGGAAGGAGCCGCCCCAGTTGCCGGACTTGGGCGCGGGGGCCACGTCCCACTTGCCCTGGGCCTCCGGCTTGGACTTGCTCTCGATGTAGCCGAGCATCCACGGCGGGCAGGACATCGCCGCGAACTTGCCGTTGGCGATGGTGGTGTCCCAGGCCGGCTGGAACTGGGTCTGCGCGCCCACCAGTCCGTCCTCGGCCGCCTTCGCGGTCATCATGAAGGACTTCTTGACGACCGGGTTGTCCTTGTAGATGACCTCGCCGGACTCGTCGTAGTAGCGGACCTTCTCGCTGGACATGATGGCGCTCATCAGTCCGCCGGGGGAGTCCATGAACGTGGTGCCCTTGGGCGCCTTCTTCTTGTACTCCTGGCCGACGTCGATCAGCTTCTGCCAGTCGCCCGACCACTTCTTCGCCAGCTCGTCGCGGTCGGTCGGCAGGCCGGCCTTCTCGAACAGGTCCTTGCGGTAGCAGATGGCCATCGGGCCGACGTCGGTGCCCAGACCTATCGTCTGGCCCTCCTTGGTGGTGGCCTGCTGCCACTTCCAGTCGAGGTAGTTGTCCTTCTTCACGCCGGGGGCCTTGGAGAGGTCCTCGAGCTTGCCCGCCTGGGTGGCCACGACCTCGGCGATGTTGCCGACCTCGACGCCCTGGATGTCCATCAGGCCGCTGTTGGTCGTGAGGTGGTTGACCAGCGCCGGGTAGTAGTTCTCGTTGCGCTCGGTGACGTTCTCCTGGATCTTGACGTCGGGGTGGAGCTTCTCGTACTCCGCGTAGAGTCCGGCCTCCTTGAAGCCGAAGGTGCCGAACAGACCCAGGGTGATGACGGTCTTGCCGCCACCGCCGCCCGACGAATCCGAGTCGCTGCCGCCGTCGTCGGCACAACCGGCCAGCAGTCCGGCGCCCAGCGACGCCACCGCCGCCAGCACTACCGCCCTACGTGCTCGCATCTGAGGTCCTCCTGTTGCCCTGACGTGCCGACCCCCCGGGCCAACTGCATTGTTGGGCCCTTTTTACTCGCTGCGGCTCGGGTGGGGAACGTGCGGGATGTGTATGTGTCAGGTACTGTGGGAGCGCTCCCACCAGTGATGTGTTGAAGGGTTGCGGGTCGGGGCGAGGGTGTCAAGGGACCGAGCACGGCGAAATGCGTTCAGTTATCGGGCTGTTAACTCGGCCCGTCGGGGCGCTCGCGGACCGGCGGCCCTGACTCGTTTCCGCCGCCGTACCGTACGTGCCGACCGTGCGGCGGCCAAGCGGAAGGCGCCGGGAGCTTCGGCTCACAGGGGCGGTCACCGGCTCTGACGGGGCTGTTAGATTCCAGCCAGCGTGACACACGACGGAAGGCGGAGCCCATGGCAAGCCACGGAGCGCGGGGCCGGAGCGGGGGCCGGCCCACCCTCGAAGAGGTGGCGGCGCGCGCCGGTGTGGGTCGCGGCACCGTCTCCCGGGTGATCAACGGTTCACCCCGGGTCAGCGACGCCACCCGCGCTGCGGTCGAGGCGGCGGTCGCCGAGCTCGGCTACGTCCCCAACACCGCGGCGCGCGCCCTGGCCGCGAACCGCACGGACGCGATCGCGCTGGTCGTGCCCGAGCCGGAGACCCGGTTCTTCGCGGAGCCGTACTTCTCGGACATGCTCAAGGGCGTCGGAGCGGAGCTGTCGGAGACGGAGATGCAGCTGCTGCTGATCTTCGCCGGCAGCGACCGTGAGCGTCAGCGCCTCGCCCAGTACCTCGCGGCCCACCGGGTGGACGGTGTGCTGCTGGTCTCGGTGCACGCGGACGACCCGCTGCCCGACCTGCTCGCGCAGCTGGAGATCCCCGCGGTCATCAGCGGCCCCCGCTCGGCCGGGGAGACGCTGGCCTCGGTGGACTCGGACAACTACGGCGGCGCCCGGCAGGCCGTGGAGCACCTGCTCTCCCGCGGCCGGCGCCGCGTCGCCCACATCACCGGCCGCCTCGACGTCTACGGTGCCCAGCGCCGTATCGACGGCTACCGCGACGCCCTGAGCGACGCCGGTCACGCGGCGGACGAGACGCTGATCGAGGCGGGCGACTTCACCGAGGACGGCGGTCTGCGCGCGATGACGGCGCTGCTGGAGCGCCACCCGGACCTGGACGCGGTCTTCGCCGCCTCCGACGTCACCGCGGCCGGTGCCCGGCAGGCCCTGCGGGAGGCGGGCCGCCGCATCCCGGACGACGTGGCGCTCGTCGGTTACGACGACTCCGCCATAGCCCGGCACATGGACCCGCCCCTCACCAGCGTCCGCCAGCCCATCGAGGAGATGGGCCGCCGGATGATCGACCTCCTGCTGTCCGAGATCGCCGATCGCCGCCCGGCGGCGGCCCGGGGGCTTCAGCGGCGCCAGCTGGTCCTGGCGACGGAGCTGGTGCCGCGGGCGTCCTCCTGACGGCGGGTGCGGGCCGTTCGTCGCGCAACGGCCCGCTCGCGCGGGGGAGTCGGGGCGCCGTGGGCCGCCCGCCGGGAACACGAACGAGGGGCTCTCCCGGTCTCCCGGGAAAGCCCCTCGTCCTTCAGGGTGAGTGACGGGACTCGAACCCGCGGCATCCTGGACCACAACCAGGTGCTCTACCAGCTGAGCTACACCCACCATGACCGGTGTGGAGATCAGTGTCTTCCCCGACCGGCCGAGAAAAAGTGTACAGGGTCCGAAGGGGTGCTCGCGCCCGCCTTTCGCGGCGCCCCTCGGCGGTCCCCGGTCCGGCCTACTGCGCAGGCAGGACGTGCTTCGCCGCGATCGTCCGCGCGGTGTCGGAGTCGGGCCCGGGCTGCGGGACGAAGACGGCCTCGCGGTAGTAGCGCAGCTCCGCGATGGACTCGCGGATGTCGGCCAGGGCGCGGTGGTTGCCGTTCTTCTGCGGACTGTTGAAGTACGCCCTCGGGTACCAGCGGCGGGCCAGCTCCTTGATCGACGACACGTCGACGATCCGGTAGTGCAGGTAGTCCTCCAGCGTGGGCATGTCCCGCAGCAGGAAGCCGCGGTCGGTGCCGACGGAGTTGCCGCACAGCGGGGCCTTGCCGGGCTCCTTGACGTGCTCCTTCACATACGCCAGGACCTGTTCCTCGGCGTCCTTCAGGGTCGTGCCGTTCTCCAGCACCGCGAGCAGGCCGGAGGCGGTGTGCATCTCGCGCACCACGTCCGGCATCGTCTCCAGGGCCTGGTCCGGCGGCCGGATGACGATGTCCACGCCCTCGCCGAGCACGTTCAGCTCGGAGTCCGTGACGAGGGCGGCCACCTCGATGAGCGCGTCGTCCGACAGCGAGAGGCCGGTCATCTCGCAGTCGATCCACACCATGCGATCGTTCATGCGCCCAACCCTACGGCGCGGGGTGCTCGACGCGACTGCCGTGTCCCCGGCTGCGGCGGCTCCCGCGGGCCGCAGTGCGCCGATCGCCGTCCTCGACGGCCGGTGGGAGCGGGAGTGGGCGGGCCGGCGTCATGCCGGCCCGCCCGGTGGCTACCGCCTCACGTTCCGCTGCGCTGGCCCGGCAGGCTCGCCGAGAGGGTCGGGGACGCTCCGACCGCGCTCGCCGCAGCCGTGCGGCGGGACTGGTGCGGTACGGGATGGTCCGGGTGCAGCGGGGTGGGCGCCTGGGCGTGGTGGCCCGGGTGACCGGGATGGCCCGGCATGCCGGAGCCGTGGCCGCCCGGGGCGGTCTCGGACTCCTGCGGACGCTCGCCCTGCGGGCGCCGGGCACGGTACGCCGCCCGGTACGCGGCCGGGGAGGAACCCAGCTGCCGCCGGAAGTGCCCGCGCAGGGCGACCGGCGACCGGAAGCCACAGCGCCCGGCCACCTCGTCCACCGAGTAGTCGGACGTCTCCAGCAGCCGCTGCGCCTGGAGCACCCGCTGCGTGATCAGCCACTGCAGCGGAGCGCTCCCGGTCAGCGAGCGGAAGCGACGGTCGAACGTGCGCCGGCTCATGTACGCGCGGGCCGCCAGCGTCTCCACGTCGAACTGCTCGTGGAGGTGCTCCAGCGCCCAGGCGACGACCTCGGCGAGCGGGTCGGCGCCGATCTCCTCGGGTAAAGACCTGTCGAGGTAGCGCTCCTGCCCGCCGCTGCGGCGCGGCGGCACGACGAGCCGCCTCGCCAGGGCCCCGGCAGCCTCGTTGCCGTGGTCCGTGCGCACGATGTGCAGGCACAGGTCGATGCCCGCCGCGGTGCCCGCCGAGGTCAGCACGTCGCCGTCGTCGACGAACAGCTCACGCGGGTCCACGTGCACCGACGGATAGCGCTTGGCCAGCGTCGGTGCGTACATCCAGTGGGTGGTCGCCGGACGGCCGTCCAGCAGACCGGCCGCCGCCAGCACGAAGGCGCCGGTGCACAGCCCGACGATGCGGGCGCCCTCCTCGTGGGCGCGGCGCAGCGCGTCGAGCGCCTCCTCCGGTGGCGGTGAGGTGATCGAACGCCAGGCCGGCACGACGACCGTGCCCGCGCGTGAGATCGCCTCCAGGCCATGTGGTGCGGTGAGTTCGAGGCCCCCTGTGGTCCGCAGCGGGCCTTCCTCGCCTCCGCACACCAGTAGTCGGTAGCGCGGTACGCCGGCGTCCTGGCGGTCAACCCCGAACACCGACAGCGGTATGGAACTCTCGAAGATGGGGCCGCCGCTGAACAGCAGCACCGCGACGATCTCCTTGCGGCGTCGCCCGGAGACTTTCCGGGCCGCGGTTTCCGGCGCGGCAGTGGAGTCGTGGCTCATCCTGCTAAGCCCCCCTCGGTGGTCGCGGCTCCTCGGTTGTGTCGCTCCTGCACGTTTCCCCTCGGTCCTGCACGAGTCCCCCGCCGTAGACAGTCAAGATCGAATCTACTGTGTCGCATTGCGCCGCAGTGGCCGGTTCGGCACTCGGCACATTGTCGACTTGGCAACTTGGCGTAAAGCATTCGATCACGAAGCGTTGCACTCGTGGGGCGTGCAGGGAAGTGCGCCTCGTCGCAGTGGCCAATCCACGTAGGGTGCGCAGTCGCCCGGAGACCCTTTCCGTGCAGGTCGAACGGGGGTTGGGGGGTGGTGGGGCGGGGGGATGTACGGGTACGAGAAGTTGGCTGAAAACCAGCGTGCCGGGGTACGGAAACCGGTCAGCCGACCGGTGTCTCTCCTCCAGTGTGTCGTCCGCCGCGATGGGACCCCGTCCCCGTGCGGTGGCGCCTGCCCCGGTGGGGGGCCCGGTCCTCGGCCGCGAGCCGGGCCGCGCCGCGCTCGGACTGGCGCAGCAGGACGCGGCAGACGCCCGTGACGGCCGCGAGCCCGAGGGCCGTGCCGGCCGCGCCGGCGAGGGTGGCGCCGTAGGCGAGGAGCACGACCGGGACGAGCAGGCAGCTGAAGACCGCCCAGCGGACCACGTCCGTCGCGGTGTCCCGCCGCGGCGGGGTCGCGCGGTCCGCCCGGGGGGCGGGGCGTGGTGCGGACATGGCGGGGCTCCCTGTGGCGTGGCTCACGGGGTTCAACGCGCGGCCGGGGCGTCGGTCACTGTGTCGCCCGATGACGGCCACGGGTCGGTGCATCCTGTGCAAACCGCCTGTACAGGGCAGCAACCATTGCGTTACGGGCGTCGCCTCGTGCATGCTCCCTGGAACCCGCACGCACGACGGGCGGGAGCTGCACCGAAGAAGCGTGCCGCCGTACCCTTGTGGGTATGGGGTTGGGAAGACCATTCCCGGACACAGCTCCGCCGCACCCTGTTGTCCCACCCATAAAGGATCACAACGCCGAGACAGCCATGGCCGGTCACGAATTCTTCGAACCCGCGGACCGCAAGCGGCCCGTCGCCGATCCCACGGCGGCCGAGCCCCTGGCGGCGGAAGAGCCACGCCATTCGTGCGATCCCGCTTTCAAGCACGGGGTCGTCGTCGGCTTCGACGGCTCGACGTCCAGCGAGCGGGCCCTGGCCTACGCGATCGGCATGGCCCATCGCTCCGGGTCGGGCCTGATCATCGTGCATGTCGCCAACCGGCTGCCGACCACCGTGTGGGCGGGCTGCGAGCCCCCCGTCTTCGTGGACGTGCCGGACCACCGGACCGAGGTGCTCGGGCTGGAGCTGGCCTGCGCGGACTACCTCGCCGAGGTGCCCTGGATCCTGGTCGAGCGCGGCGGTGACATCTGCCACGAGCTCGAGGAGGTCGGCCGGGAGTACGAGGCGGACGCCATCGTCGTCGGATCGACCCACGGCCTCGTCGGACGGATCTTCGGGTCCGTCGCGGGGCGGCTCGCCAAGCGGGCGCAGCGGCCCGTCGTCGTCATTCCCTGATCCCCCCGCCGCCCAACTCCCTTGTGCCCGCGCGAATCTCCTCGCGCGCGGAGGTGTTTGTGCCCTTGTGAAGGGCATATACGGGACATCGCACCACTGCACCTGCACGAAGGGAGCCCGCCGTGGACGAAGACGTTCCCGCGGGAAGCGGAATCACGACCGTGGCCGGTCGACTCGCCCTCGGAATCACCCTGTTGGCCTTCGGTCTGGGCAACACCGCCGTGCTCGACGGCGTCTCGGCCGCCGACGCCTCGTCGATCGCCCAGTACGTGGGCGGAGCAGCCCTGTTCGTCGCCGGGGTGGTGGCCCTGCGCGAGGGCGACGCCGCCGGCGGCACGGCGTTCTCCGTGCTCGGGGCGCTGTGGTTCACCTGGGCCGTGACCGACGCCGGCTCCGGCAACGGGGCAGGGCTGTTCCTGCTGCTGTTCGCCCTCGCGGCGCTGTCCCTCACGCTGGCGGGCGGGGATCGGCTCGGACGGGGCGTGTACGGGCTGTTCTTCGTGGCCCTGGTGCTGCTCGCGGTCGCCGCGTTCGCGGAGAACGACGCGCTCGCGAAGGTCGGGGGCTGGTTCGCCGTCGCCGCGGGCGCGGTGGCGTGGTACGCGGCGACCGCCGCGTTGGCGCACTGGCCGACGGCACTTTCGGGACGCGCTGCCGGCCGGGGAGTGACGGCCACCGGTTAGCCGCGCAGGCCGGGGAGTTGGGCGGCTTCCCGGCGATGAAACGGACCCCCCGTGCGTGGTGGCAGCACGTGGGGGTCCGTCCCGTTCGAGTGGCCTGTGCGGGTGCGTGGGGGTTGCTCGCGCCCACGCGGCGGAGCCGCACGTCGATACAGCCCCGCGCCCCCAAGCCAAGAGGGGCGACTACTCCACCGTCACCGACTTGGCCAGGTTGCGGGGCTTGTCGATGTCGCGGCCGAGGGCCAGCGCCGTGTGGTAGGCGAGGAGCTGGAGCGGGATGCCCATCAGGATCGGGTCCAGCTCGTCCTCGTTCTTCGGGACGACGATCGTCTCGTCGGCCTTCTCCTGGTGCTGGTGGGCCACCGCGAGGATCCTGCCGCTGCGGGCCTTGATCTCCTCCATGGCGGCGCGGTTCTTCTCCAGCAGGTCGTCGTCGGGGACGATGGCGACCGTGGGGAGGGCCGGCTCGATCAGGGCCAGCGGGCCGTGCTTGAGCTCGGAGGCCGGGTAGGCCTCGGCGTGGATGTAGGAGACCTCCTTGAGCTTCAGGGAGGCCTCACGGGCCACCGGGTAGCCCCGGACGCGGCCGATGAAGAGCATCGAGCGGGCCTCGGCGAACTGCTGGGCCAGCTTCTTGACGTCCTCCTCCTGCTCCATGATCTCGGCGATCTGCGCGGGCAGCTTCCGCAGGCCCTCGATGATGCGCTTGCCGTCGCGGACCGACAGGTCGCGGGTGCGGCCGAGGTGCAGGGCGAGCAGGGCGAAGGCGACCGTGGTGTTGGTGAAGCACTTGGTGGAGACGACGCAGACCTCGGGGCCGGCGTGCACGTAGATGCCGCCGTCCGCCTCGCGGGCGATCGCCGAGCCGACCACGTTCACCACGCCCAGGACGCGCGCGCCCTTGCGCTTGAGCTCCTGCACGGCGGCCAGCACGTCGTAGGTCTCGCCGGACTGGGAGACGGCGACGTAGAGGGTGTCGGGGTCGACGACCGCGTTGCGGTAGCGGAACTCCGAGGCGGGCTCGGCGTCGGCGGGGATGCGGGCCAGCTCCTCGATCATCTGGGCGCCGATCATGCCCGCGTGGTACGAGGTGCCGCAGCCGAGGATCTTCACGCGGCGGATGCGCCGGGCCTCGCGGGCGTCCAGGTTCAAGCCGCCCAGGTGCACGGTGGAGAAGCGGTCGTCGATGCGGCCGCGCAGCACGCGGTCCACGGCGTCGGCCTGCTCGTGGATCTCCTTGTGCATGTAGGTGTCGTGGCCGCCCATGTCGTAGGAGGCGGCCTCCCACTCCACGGTGGTGGGCTCGGCCGTGGTGCGGGTGCCCTCGGTGGTGTAGGTGCGGAAGTCGTCGGCCTTGAGGGTGGCCATCTCGCCGTCGTCGAGGGTGACGATCTGGCGGGTGTGGGCGACCAGCGCGGCGATGTCCGAGGCGACGAACATCTCCTTCTCGCCGATGCCGAGGACGACGGGCGAGCCGTTGCGGGCGGCGACGATCCGGTCGGGGAAGTCGGCGTGCATGACGGCGATGCCGTAGGTGCCCTCCACCAGCCGGAGGGTCTCGCGGACCTTGTCCTCCAGCTTGGTCGCCTGCGAGCGGGCGATGAGGTGGGTGAGGACCTCGGTGTCGGTCTCGGAGAGGAACTCGACGCCGTCCGCCTCCAGCTTGCGGCGCAGGTCGGAGGCGTTGTCGATGATGCCGTTGTGCACGACGGCGACCTTGTTGTCGGCCGACATGTGCGGGTGGGCGTTGGCGTCGGACGGGGCGCCGTGGGTGGCCCAGCGGGTGTGGGCGATGCCGGTCGTGCCCTTGAAGCGGGCCGGGACCTTGGCCTCCAGGTCGCGGACACGGCCCTTGGCCTTGACCATCTTCAGGCCCGAGGCCTTCGGTGACGTGACGACGATGCCCGCGGAGTCGTAGCCGCGGTACTCCAGGCGCTGCAGGCCCTCCAGGAGCAGGGGCGCGACGTCACGCTTCCCGATGTAACCGACGATTCCGCACATGTAGATGTATTCCTAGCCGTAGACGATGCGCCGCAGCTGCCGGAGCGAGAGCTCCGGCGGGGCCACCGCGCGGTACTTGAGGTCCGCCTCGATCCGCTCGAAGATCGCCGCGTTCACCAGGCCCTGGGCCTGGAGCTCGCGGTGGCGGCGACGGACGTACTCCTCGGTCGTCTCGTCGAAGTAGGCGAGCACGTCCTGGATCACGCGCAGCGCCTCGCCCCGGCCGAGGGGGCTGGACCGCGTCAGATGATCAACGAGTTCGTCGTGCACCCGATGATCCTGAGGCACGGGCCGCTCTTTCGCAAGAATCCTGCCCGATTCCGGGCAAGCAGCTCGTACGGAGTGCTGGGAGCGGCGTCGAACGGGGTATTTCGGACGCCAGGGACACCCCCCGGGCCAGGTCACATCCGTCGGAGGACCGCCTGCTTGGCCAGGGCGAACTCGTCGTCCGTGAGCACGCCCGTGCGGTGCAGCTCCCCCAGTTCGCGCAGGCGCCGCAGCAGGGCGTCGTGGTCGTCCTCGGCGGGGGCGGCCGGGGGAGCGGGCACCTCGGGCCGCACGTCCTCCGCGTCGCCGGCGGGCCGGGCCGGATGCGGAAGCCTGGCCTGGACCGCCGCCGCGACCAGCGCCATCAGCGGGTCCTTCTTGAAGCCCCACAGCTCCACGGCGTTCGGGTCGTACTTGGCCGGGGTCTTGGTGGGCGCGTTGCGCACGGTGAAGCGCAGGTGGCCGTGCTCCAGCCCGGCCGCGGGCTGCCACTCCACGCCGGTGACGTCGGTGAGCGCCAGCGTACGGGCCCCGGCGGCGGCCTTGGCGTCCTCCGTCTTCCAGTTCCACTCCAGGCGTATGCGCTCGCCGTCGAAGCTCGCGGTGCCGTCCCCGGCGGACGCCGAAAGGGGCACGCCGGGGCCGGGCAGCAGGAACTCGGTGACGGGGCCGGCCGGTACCCGGTCCAGCAGCAGCGCGTTGCGCACCTCGTCGGCGAGGTACTCCGCGACGCCGTAGCGGTCGGGCTCGACGACGAGCTGGTACGGGTCGTGGGGCTCGGTGAGCCGTCCGCCGGTCGCGTGCAGCAGAGGATCGGCCCCGGCGCGCAGGCGCAGGCGCAGCCGGCCGGCCTTCTTGCCCTGCTCGAACGAGACGCCCGCCAACGCACCCAGCGGGACGATCAGTTCACCCAGTTCCCTGCGCAGCACGCTGACGTTCCTGTCCCGTCCGGGCGTCAGCCGCAAGGCGTCGCCGTCGAAGACCCACGTGCCGTCCCTCTGGATGATTTCCGCCATGGGGTGGATTGTTCCACCCGTCTCACGAGAGAGTGGTCCAGACCTCTTGGAGCTCAACGGCTCACGGAAGGGACGGTTTTGTGAGGAACGGTCTCGTAGGACAGCACCACAGAACGCTTCGCCTTCTCGGTTCCCTGCTGCTCGTCGCGATGGGCGTCTGCGCCACCGGCGCCACCCCGGCCCGTGCGGCGGCTCCCACCCCGCTGGACCGGGTCGTCCCGGCACCCTCGTCCGTCACGCCCGGCGGCGCCCCGTTCCGGATCACGCGCGGGACGCACATCCGCGTCGACGGCTCGCGCGAGGCGCGGCAGGTCGCGCAGTACCTCGCGGACCTCCTGCGGCCCTCCACCGGCTACCGCCTGCCGGTCACCGCACACGGCGAGGGCGGCATCCGACTGGCCCTCACCCGCGGTGACCTCGGCGCCGAGGGCTACCGGCTGAGCAGTTCCCCCCGGTCGGTCACCATCAGCGCCAGGACCTCCGCGGGCCTCTTCCACGGCGTGCAGACCCTGCGCCAGCTCCTGCCCGCGGCCGTCGAGAAGGACACGGTCCAGCCCGGCCCGTGGACGGTCGCCGGCGGCACCGTCACCGACAGCCCGCGTTACGCCTGGCGCGGGGCCATGCTCGACGTCGCGCGGCACTTCTTCACCGTGGAGCAGGTCAAGCGCTACATCGACCAGCTCGCCCTGTACAAGCTCAACAAGCTGCACCTGCACCTCAGCGACGACCAGGGCTGGCGCCTCGCCATCGACTCCTGGCCGCGCCTCGCCACCCACGGCGGCTCCACGGAGGTCGGCGGCGGCCCCGGCGGCCACTACACCAAGGCCGACTACCAGGAGATCGTGCGCTACGCCGCATCCCGCCACCTGGAGGTCGTCCCCGAGATCGACATGCCCGGCCACACCAACGCCGCCCTCGCCTCCTACGCCGAGCTGAACTGCGACGGCGTGGCCCCGCCGCTGTACACCGGCACCGAGGTCGGCTTCAGCTCGCTGTGCGTCGGCAAGGACGTCACCTACGACTTCGTGGACGACGTGATCCGCGAGGTGGCCGCGCTCACCCCCGGCAGGTACCTGCACATCGGCGGCGACGAGGCGCACTCCACCAGCCACGAGGACTACGTGCGGTTCATGGACCGGGTGCAGCCGATTGTGGCGAAGTACGGCAAGACCGTGGTCGGCTGGCACCAGCTGACCGGTGCGACCCCGGCGAAGGGCGCCCTCGCGCAGTACTGGGGCCTGGACCGCACGTCGGCGGAGGAGAAGGCGCGGGTGGTGAAGGCCGCGCAGAACGGCACGGGGCTGATCCTGTCCCCGGCCGACCGGCTCTACCTCGACATGAAGTACACCGAGGACACGCCCCTGGGGCTGTCCTGGGCGGGGTACGTCGAGGTGCAGCGCTCCTACGACTGGGACCCCGGGGCCTATCTGCCGGGAGTGCCGGAGGGTGCGGTGAAGGGGGTGGAGGCGCCGATGTGGTCGGAGACGCTGGAGGAGTCCGGGCACATCGAGTTCATGGCGTTCCCGCGCCTGCCCGGCGTCGCCGAGCTGGGGTGGTCGCCGGCTGCCTCCCACGACTGGGAGCGGTACCGGGTGCGGCTCGCCGCGCAGGCGGAGCGGTGGGACGCCCTGGGCATCCAGTGGTACCGGTCGCCGCAGGTGCCGTGGAGCGCGCGGTGACGTGTCCGCGGGCCGGTGGGGGCTGAGCGCGCGGTTCCCCGCGCCCCCGACGGCACGACGACGGGCACCCCGGA
The DNA here is from genome assembly GCF_044328425.1 of Streptomyces sp. NPDC017943. Classification (NCBI taxonomy): domain Bacteria; kingdom Bacillati; phylum Actinomycetota; class Actinomycetes; order Kitasatosporales; family Streptomycetaceae; genus Streptomyces; species Streptomyces sp. NPDC017943. The sequence goes on from NZ_JBIRHH010000006.1 coordinate 239,231, forward strand.
GGACCGTACTCCGGGGTGCCCGTCCGTCCGGGGGGTCAGAAGCCGGCGATCGGGTTCTTCAGGGTGCCGATCAGCTGGAGGGCTCCCGACGGGTCGGCCAGGTCGACCATCTGCCGGTTGTTGCGCAGCTGGAGGCGGTTGAGGCAGGAGAGGGCGAACTCCGGGGCGAACATGTCGTACCGGCGGAACTTGTCGGCGAGCTCCGGCACCGACTCCTGGTACTCCCGGGTGACCTCGGCGACCGTGCGCCAGAAGTCGTCCTCCGCCAGGACGCCCTCGGTGGCGAGGTTCGCCGCGAGGAAGCGGAAGAAGCAGTCGAAGACGTCCGTGAAGATCGACAGCAGCTTCGTGTCCTCGGGGACGTCCACCCGCAGCCGCTCGACCGCCGGCGGCAGCACCGCGTCGACGTCCATGACCGCGATCTCCTCGGCGATGTCCTTGTAGACCGCCCGCTGCACCACCCCGTCCTTCAGCACCAGGATCACGTTCTCGCCGTGCGGCATGTACACCAGGTCGTAGGCGTAGAAGCTGTGCAGCAGCGGGGTGAAGTAGGCCCGCAGGTAGCGGCGCAGCCACTCCGTCGGGGTGAGGCCCGACTGCTCGATCAGCGCGCCCGCGATCGACGCGCCCCGGTCGTCGACGTGCACCAGCGACGCCATCGTGGCCAGGGACTCGCCCTCCCCCAGCGACGGCACGGGGCTCTCCCGCCACAGCGCGGCGAGCATCTTGCGGTAGGGCGAGTACCGGTCGGTCGCCTGCTCGTACTCCAGGTGCCGGTAGCCGACGGCGGCCCGCTCCCGGATGATCGACAGGCCGGTGGACCTCAGCACCGGGTCGCCCTCGATGAGCTGGGCCAGCCAGTCGTTGATGGCGGGGGTCGCCTCCATGTAGGCCGCCGACAGACCGCGCATGAAGCCCATGTTGACGACGGACAGGGCCGTCTTGACGTAGTGCTTCTCGGGGCTGGTCCGGTTGAAGAAGGTCCGGATGGACTGCTGGGCCAGGTACTCGTCGTCGCCCTCGCCCAGGCACACCAGGTGCCGCCGCGCGATCTCGGCGGCGAAGGTGACGGAGAGCTTGTTCCACCACTGCCAGGGGTGGACCGGGATGAACAGGTAGTCGGCCGGGTCGAGGTCCTGCTCGCGCAGCACGGCGTGGAAGCGCTCGACGGTCTCGCCGCCCAGCTCCTCGCGCAGGAACGACTCGTACTCGACGCCGGCGCCGGCCGTGAACGCGGCCCGCGAGCGGTGCGCCGCCAGCCAGACCAGCCGGACCGGGCTCGCCGTCTCCGGCGCGTACGACAGGTACTCGTGGATGCCGAACCCGAGCCGCCCGTTGTTGGCCACGAAGCAGGGGTGGCCCTCGGTCATCGAGGTCTCGATGGTCTGGAAGTCGGCGCGCGCCAGCTCCGCCGCCGGCAGGGCCGGCTGGGTGAGCTTGTAGCAGGTGCCGGACAGGGTGGAGGAGATCTCCTCCAGGTAGACCGGCAGGATCTCGTCGCTCAGGCCCAGCGACTTCTGCATCTCGATGAAGAAGTCCAGGGCGGACAGCGGGACTTCGGTGCCGTCCCGGTGCCGGGTGATCGACTCGGCGTCGACCTGCCAGTGGTCGAGGGCCCGGATCACCGCGGTGAAGGTGTACCGGGTCAGCCCGTCGTCGCTGCGAACGGTGTACCGGCCCTCGCCGTCGGCCTCCGGGGTGAGGAGCCGCTCGTGCGTGAACTCGGCGAGTGCCTTGCGGATCAGCAGGCGGTTGGCCCGCGCCCAGCGGTGGGGGGACAGGTGCGCCACGGCGTCGGACAGGGTCATACGGCTACTCCTCGGGCGGCCAGGAACTGTTCACGCGTGCAGAAGCTCAGCAGCGCGCGCTTCTCCGGCTTGTCGATCTCGCGCTCGGCCACGAAACCGACGGCCTCGTTGAGCGCGTGCACTGCCTTGTTGCCGACGTCGGGCTCCACCACGACCCGCCGGGTGCGCGGGTCGGCGAACAGCTCCTCCATCACGGTCGTGATGACGGCCCTGGTGAAACCGTGGATCGGCCGGTCGGTCGGCGCGACCAGGAAGTGCATGCCGACGTCGCCGGGCTGCGGTTCGTACAGCCCCACCAGCTCCACGTACCGGGGGTCGTACCTCTCCATGAGGAACGCGGGCCGGCCCTCGTGCAGGCCGAGGAAGGCGTCGTGGTGCTCGTGCGCCGCGATCCGCATGTACTCGCGCTCGACGTCCTGGAGCCTGGCGTCCTGCATCATCCAGTAGGCCGCCTTGGGGTGGGTGACCCAGGAGTGCACCACCTCGGCGTCCTTCAGCGGGTCGAGGGGCCGCACGGTGAGCCGGCCGATGCCGGTGCTGTCGGTCATACGGCGAACTCCTGGAACGCGATCGTCTTCTCCACCGGGTAGTACTCCGAGCCGAGCAGCTCGCGGATGATGTACGCGTTCCGGTACGGGCCCATGCCCAGGTCGGGGCTGGTGATGCTGTGCGTGTGGACGCCGGCGTTCTGCAGGAACACGCCCCGGCCGGTGACGTCGACGGCGTAGTTGCGCGCCACGTCGAAGTTCCCCTGCGAGTCGTAGACGAGGCGGTCCTTCACCGGCGCCAGGAACTCCGGCTCGGCGTATCTGTAGCCGGTGGCGAGGACCAGGCCGTCGGAGACCAGCTCGAAGTCCTTGCCCTGCTCCTCCTGGCGGAAGCCGAGCGTGTAGGTGCCGTTGTCGTACCGGGCGCTGTTCAGCGAGGAGTTGGTGAGCAGCCGGGTGGGGACGGGGCCGGCGAGGTTCTTCTGGTAGAGCAGGTCGAAGATCTCGTTGATCAGGTCGCCGTCGATGCCCTTGAACAGGCCCTTCTGCTCGGCCGTCAGGCGGTAGCGGGTCGCCTCGGGCAGCTCGCGGAAGTAGTCGACGTACTCGGGGGACGTCATCTCCAGCGTGAGCTTGGTGTACTCCAGCGGGAAGAAGCGCGGGGAGCGGGTCACCCAGTTGAGCCGGTAGCCGTGGACGTCGATCTCGCCGAGCAGGTCCTGGTAGATCTCGGCGGCCGACTGGCCCGAGCCGACGAGGGTGATGGACTCCTTCTTCTGCAGCTCCGCCTTGTGCTGGAGGTAGCGGGAGTTGTGGAGGAAGTCGCCGCCCAGGTCGCGGCACGCCTCGGGGATGTGGGGCGGGGTGCCGGTGCCGAGCACGAGGTGCCGGGCGCGGTAGGTGTCGCCGCCGGCGGTGTGGACGACGTACAGCTCGTCCTCGTACGTCACCTCGGTGACGGTGGTGCCGAAGCGGATGCTGCTCAGCTTGCCCGCGGCCCAGCGGCAGTAGTCGTCGTACTCGACGCGCAGCGGGTAGAAGTTCTCCCGGATGTAGAACGAGTACAGCCGGCCCTTCTCCTTCAGGTAGTTGAGGAAGGAGTACGGGGACGTGGGGTCGGCGAGGGTGACCAGGTCCGACATGAACGGGGTCTGGAGGTGGGCGCCGTCCAGGAACATGCCGGCGTGCCACTCGAAGTCGGGCTTGGACTCCAGGAAGACGCCGTCGAGTTCCTCGATGGGCTCGGTGAGGCAGGCCAGGCCGAGGTTGAAGGGGCCGAGCCCGATGCCCACGAAGTCGTGGGTGCTGGTTCGGTTGTCAGGACGCGCGGTCAAGGGACTCTCCCAGGTACTGCTCGGCGTGGCCGGCGATCAGGTCGAGGACGGCGGCGATGTCGGACACCGTCGTCTCGGGGTTCAGCAGGGTGAACTTCAGGTAGTGGCGGCTGCCGACCTTGGTGCCCGCGACGACGGCGTCGCCGGAGGCGAACAGGGCCTTGCGGGCGTAGAGGTTGGCGCGGTCGATCTCGGCCGGGTCGGTGACGGCCGCCGGGATGTAGCGGAAGACCAGGGTGGACAGGCTCGGTTCGACGACGACGTCGAAGCGCGGGTCCGCGGCGAGGAGCCGCCAGCCCTCGCGGGCCAGTTCGCACACCTCGTCGAAGAGCTGCCCGATGCCGTCGGCGCCCATGGTCCGCAGGGTCATCCACAGCTTCAGGGCGTCGAAGCGGCGCGTGGTCTGCAGCGACTTGTCCACCTGGTTGGGGATACGTTCCTGCACCATGCGGCGCGGGTTGAGGTACTCGGCGTGGTAGGTGGCGTGCCTCAGCGTGGCGGCGTCCCGGACCAGGACGGCGGACGAACTCACCGGCTGGAAGAAGGACTTGTGGTAGTCGACGGTGACGGAGTCGGCGCGCTCGATGCCGGCCAGGCGGTCCCGGTGCTTGAGGGAGGCGAGCAGGCCGCAGCCGTAGGCGGCGTCGACGTGCATCCACGTGCCGAACTGCTCGCACAGCTCGGCGATCTCGGGCAGCGGGTCGATGGAGCCGAAGTCGGTGGTGCCCGCGGTGGCGACGACGGCCATGGGGACGAGGCCGGCCTCCGCGCAGCGCTCCAGCTCGCGGGCGAGGGCGACGGTCTGCATGCGCTTGTCGTGGTCGACGGGGACGGACACCACGGCGTCCGGTCCGAGCCCGAGGAGCTTGGCGGACTTCTTCACGCTGAAGTGGCTGACCTCGGAGGCGAAGATGCGCAGGTCCGCGAACGTGTCGGTCTTGGCCTCCTCCCGGGCGAGCAGCAGCGCCTGGAGGTTGGACTGGGTGCCGCCGGAGGTGAACACGCCGTCGGCGTTCTCGCCGAGGCCGATGCGGGCGTTCGTCCAGTCGACGAGCTTGCGCTCGATGAGGGTGCCGCCGGCCGACTGGTCCCAGGTGTCCAGGGAGGAGTTGACGGCGGACAGGACGGCCTCGCCGAGCACGGCCGGGATGACGACCGGGCAGTTGAGGTGTGCCAGGTAGCGGGGGTGGTGGAAGTAGACGGCGTCCCGGAGGTAGACCTCCTCCAGTTCGTCGAGCACCGCGGCCGTGTCGTGCAGCGGCTGGTCGAGGTCGATCCCGTCGATGCGGGGCGCGAGGGCGTCGACGGTCACACCGGTGAACGGCCGGTCGGTGGCGGCGAGTTTGGCGGCCACCCGCTCGACTCCGGCGGTCACGGAGCGGCGATACTGCTCCGCGGTGGTGTCGTTGAGCAGGTGCGAGCGCATGTGCGGGTCCTCCGGTGGGGACAGTCCGGGGCGGAACGGTGACGGGCTGAACCGCGGGTTCAACTTAGGTTAGCCTAACCTAAGTTCCTGGCGGGAGGGGTGGGGGTCCGTCCGTGACCGTGATCACGCCGGCCTCATGGCCGCCCGACGCTCCCTAGCCCTCGGCGCGCAACTGCTCCTCGCTGACGCCCCGGCGCCAGTAGCCGACGAACGTGACCCGGCGGCGGTCGACGCCGCGCTCCGCCACGAAGTGCCGGCGCAGCTCCTTCACGCACCCCGACTCACCGGCCAGCCAGACGTAGGGCCGCCGGGCGGAGCCCAACTCCGCCGTCCGGACGGCGTCCAGGGCGGCGGGTGCCCCCATGTCCCGCACGAGCCAGGTGATCTCGGCGTCCGCCCGGGTCGACAGGTCCTGGACGTCCCCGGCGTGGGGCACCTCCAGCCACACCCGGGCGCGGGTGCCCGCCGGCAGCGACTCGACGACGGCCGAGGCGGCCGGCACGGCGGTCTCGTCGCCCCAGACGACCACGAGGTCGCTGTCGGCGGGGGGCCGGAAGCGGATCGCCCGGTTGTCGGCGACGGCCGGCCCCAGCAGCAGCACCCGGTCGCCCGCGGCGGCCCGGGCCGCCCAGCGGGCGGCGGGGCCGGCCTCGCCGTGGGCGCTCGGCCCGACGCCGTGCAGGACGAAGTCGACGTCGATCTCGTCCGGATCCCGGCGCAGCGCGCGCAGGGTGTACGACCGCATCACCGCCCGTACGTCGTCCGGCAGTTCGCGCCAGCCCTGCCACCAGCCGTCCCCCAGCTCCACGGGCACGACCGGCTCGGACTGCCCCGGGTGCGGCAGGAACAGCGACAGCGACTGGTCGCGGCCCTCGGAGTGGAAGGCGTGCAGATCGGGTCCCGCGAAGGTGACCCGGGCCAGGGACGGGCCGAGCCGCCTCGTCCGCACGACCTGGAGGGAGAAGAACCGGAACGGGGCGGCCACGGCGGTGGTCATGAGGGCTCCTGGTGTGTCACCGGGCGGTCGGGGTGGCGCCCCGTCGGGGGCGCGGGGAACCGCGCGACCTGTCACACGCGGCCCGCGGCCGCCGCTCGCGCGCAGTTCCCCGGGCGCAAGGCGGTCAGCCGACCTTCTTGGCCGTCTCGATCGCCTTCGCCAGGTTCTCCACCAGCGGCACGCACTTGTCGTAGGACAGGATCGGCTCGGCCGAACGCGGGATGACCTGACCGGCCTTGACCGCGGGCAGCTTCTTCCACGTCCCCTTGGTGATGTCGGCCGGCTGGATGGCCGAGGTGCGGTCGTCCATCATGATGATGTCGGCCCGGTACTTGTCGACGTTCTCCCAGCTGAGGCTCTCGAACCAGCCGCCGCCCTGGGTCTTGGCCTTCTCCGGCGGCTCGACGAAGTTCACGCCCAGCGCCTTGAAGTACTCCAGGTCGATGGAGAGGTTGGTGCCGGAGACGTAGAACAGCTCCTGGCTCGCGGAGCCGGCCATCACCCTGATGTCGGGGTGGGCCTTGGCGGCCTTGCGCAGCCGCTCGGAGGCCGCCTCGAAGCGCTTCTTGGCGTCCGTGGCCTTCGCGGCCTTCATGTCGCCGCCCAGGGACTCGGCCAGCTCCCACATCCGCTGGAGCGGGGCGGTGATCTGACGGTCGTAGACGGAGATGCCGACGCTCGGGGCCAGCTTGGCGATCTTGTCCTTGGAGCCGTCCGGGACGTACCAGAGGGTGCCGGCGTCGTCGAACATGGTGGAGATCAGCACGTCCGGTGCGAGGGCCGCGTACTTCTCGACGCTGAACTGGTCCCAGGTGTTGCCGAGGATCGTCACCTTGCTGACGTCCATGTCGCCGGCCTGGACATCGGCCTTGCCGTCCTGGGTCTTCGTGGGGCCGAAGACGCCCTTCACCTCGACGCCGTAGTCGTACAGGGCGGCGGCGACACCGGTGAACGCGACGATGTTCGCGGGGACCTTGCCGAGCTTCACGGTCGTGCCGCGGTCGTCCTTGAACGACCAGGAGCCGGACGCGCCGGCGCCCTTGGCGTCGGAGCCGCCGTCCTTGGAGTCCTCACTGCCACACGCGGTCACGAGGGCGCCGAGCCCGAGGGCACCACCGGCGGCGAGCAGGCCGCGACGGGAGAGACGGGCGGTTCTGGCGTTCGACATGACGGGGTCTGCTTTCGTGCGTACGGAGCCACTGCGGGCACGGCCGACAGCCGCTTGGCTGAAATCAGGCTTAGGTTAGCCTAACCTCGGTATCTGTCCAGGGGGGCCCTGGGATGTGTGCCCGAGGGCGGGGCGCGGAATGCGAACGGGCGCAGTGACACGGATCACTGCGCCCGTCCTCCGGCCCCTCGGCCGGGTGCTGCCGTCTCAGCCGACCAGCCCCAACTCCCGGGCGATCAGCATGCGCTGGACCTCGCTCGTGCCCTCGCCGATCTCGAGGATCTTGGAATCGCGCCACATGCGCGCGACCGGGTACTCGTTCATGAAGCCGTAGCCGCCGTGGATCTGGGTGGCCTCGCGGGCGTTGTCCACCGCGACCGTGGACGAGTGGAGCTTGGCCAGGGCCGCCTCCTTCTTGAAGGACGCGCCGGTCACCAGACGGGCCGCCGCGTCGCGCCAGGCCAGACGGGCCGTGTGGGCCTTCATCTCCATGTCCGCGATCTTGAACTGGATGGCCTGGTTCGACCCGATCGGCTTGCCGAACGCGTGGCGCTCCTTGGCGTACTTGACCGACTCGTCGACACAGCCCTGCGCCAGACCCGTCGCCAGCGCCGCGATGGCGACGCGGCCCTCGTCGAGGATGCGCAGGAACTGGGCGTAACCGCGGCCCTCTTCGCCCAGCAGGTTCGCCGCCGGGACGCGGACGTCCGCGAAGGACAGCTCGCGGGTGTCCGAGGCGTTCCAGCCGACCTTGGAGTACGGGGCCGCGACCGTGAAGCCGGGCGTGCCCGAGGGGACGATGATCGAGGAGATCTGCGGCCGGCCGTCGGGCTTGCGGCCCGTGACCGCCGTGACCGTCACCAGGCCCGTGATGTCCGTGCCCGAGTTGGTGATGAAGCACTTGGTGCCGTTGATGACCCACTCGTTCGTCGACTCGTCGAGCCGGGCCGTCGTCCGGGTCGCGCCCGCGTCGCTGCCGCCGTCCGGCTCGGTCAGGCCGAACGCGCCCAGGATCTCGCCCGCGCACAGGCGGGGGAGCCACTCCTGCTTCTGGGCCTCGGTGCCGTACAGGTGGATCGGCATCGCCCCGAGCGAGACGCCCGCCTCCAGGGTGATGGCGATCGAGGAGTCGACCCGGGCCAGCTCCTCCAGGGCCACGCCGAGCGCCAGGTAGTCACCGCCCATGCCGCCGTACTCCTCCGGGAACGGCAGGCCGAACAGGCCCATGCGGCCCATCTCCCGCACGATCTCGTACGGGAACTCGTGCCGCTCGTAGAAGTCGCCGATCTTCGGCGCCACCACCTCGTGGGCGAACTCCTCGACCGTGCGCCGGAGTTCCTCCAGTTCGGGGGAGAGACGGTAGTCCATGGTGATCACTGCTCCTCGGTGCCCTCGTGGGACAGAGCTCGTACGGTGCGGGAGGGGCTGGGTCGGCCCAGTCGGGCGGCCATCCACGTGCTCGTGGCGACGAGGCGGCCGAGGTCGATTCCGGTGTCGATGCCGAGGCCCCTCAGCATCCACACGAGGTCTTCGGTGGCGAGGTTGCCCGTCGCCGACTTCGCGTACGGGCAGCCGCCCAGGCCGCCCGCCGAGGCGTCGACCGTCGTGACGCCCTGCTGGAGCGCCGCGAGGGTGTTGGCGAGGGCCTGGCCGTACGTGTCGTGGAAGTGGACGCCGAGCACGGACGGCGGCACCCCGGCCTCGTCCAGGGCGGCGAGGAGCGCGACGACGTGACCGGGGGTCGCGACGCCGATGGTGTCGCCCAGGCTCAGCTCGTCGCAGCCCATGTCCAGCAGGGCGCGGCAGACCTGCACCACCTGCGGGACGGGGACCGCGCCCTCCCACGGGTCGCCGAAGCACATGGAGAGGTAGCCGCGCACGTGCACGCCCTCGGACTTCGCCCGGCCCACCACCGGCTCGAACATGGCCAGGGCCTCGTCCACCGTGCGGTTGAGGTTGGCCTTGGCGAAGGACTCCGTGGCGCTGGCGAAGACGGCGACCCGCCGGGCGCCCAGGGACAGGGCGCGGTCCAGGCCGCGTTCGTTCGGCACGAGGACGGGGAGCTCCACCGGGAGGTCCCCGACCATCGGGAACAGGGCCTCGGCGTCCGCCAGTTGGGGGACCCACTTGGGGTGGACGAAGCTCGTCGCCTCGATCGTCGTCAGGCCGGCGCCGGCCAGGCGGCGGATGAACTCCGCCTTCACCTCCGTCGGGACCGTGCCCTTCTCGTTCTGCAGGCCGTCGCGCGCGCCCACCTCGTGGATGCGGACCCGGCTGGGCAGGTCCCGGGCCGGCACGGCCATCGGGAGCCCCGGTGCTGTCATTCCGCCGCCTCCTCGTGCGGTGCGATGACCGCCAGGACCTGGTCCATGGCGACCGTGGTGCCCGGCGAGACGTCCAGCTCGGCGACCGTGCCGGCGTGCGGGGCGGAGATGACGTGCTCCATCTTCATCGCCTCCACCACCAGCAGGCTCTGACCGGCGGACACCTCGTCGCCGACGGCCACCTTCACCACCGTCACCGTGCCGGGCATCGGCGCGGTCAGCGAGTCGGCGCCCCCGTGGGCCGCCCGGGTGAGGGACGCGGCCACCGGGTCATGGTCACGGACGTGCCAGGCGTCGCCGTCCCGGCCGAGCCAGTCCGCGGCGCGGTGGAAGGTGTGCCGGACGCCGTCCAGCGTCACCGCGACCCGGTCGCCGGTGACCGTGGCCGTGCCGCGCGGGGCGTACTCCAGCGGCTCCTGCACCCTCAGGTGGAAGGCCGGTGGCCTCGGCTCGCCGCCCAGGCGCCAGCCGCTGGGGACCGAGAAGGGGTCCGTCCAGCCGCCCGGCTCGGGCTTCAGCGCCTCCAGGCGTACCGCGGCGGCCGCCTCGTAGACCTCCTCCGGCACGGCCGTGGGGACCAGGCCCTCCACCTCGCGCTCGACCAGGCCCGTGTCCATGTCGCCGGAAACCACCGCCGGGTGGGCCAGCAGGCGGCGCAGGAAACCGGCGTTGGTCTGCACGCCGAGCGTGACCGTCTCGGCCAGGGCGGCGCGGAGCTTGCGCAGGGCCGTCGCCCGGTCGGGGCCGTACGCGATGACCTTGGAGAGCATCGGGTCGTAGAGGCTGCCGACCTCCGTGCCCTCGGTGAGGCCCGAGTCGGTGCGCACCCCGTGGCCCTGGGGCTCGCGCAGCCTGAGCACCGTGCCGCCGGAGGGCAGGAAGCCGCGGGCCGGGTCCTCGGCGCAGATGCGGGCCTCCACCGCGTGCCCGGTCAGCGTGACGTCCTGCTGCGTGAAGCCGAGGGGCTCGCCCGCCGCGACCCGCAGCTGCCACTCGACCAGGTCCAGGCCCGTGACCAGCTCGGTGACCGGGTGCTCGACCTGGAGGCGGGTGTTCATCTCCATGAAGTAGTACGAGGACGGATCGGTGCCCGGGACGATGAACTCCACCGTGCCCGCGCCCCGGTAGCCGCAGGAGCGGGCCGCCTGGACCGCCGCCTCGCCCATCGCGGCACGCGTCTCCTCGTCGAGCAGGACGCTCGGCGCCTCCTCGATGATCTTCTGGTGGCGGCGCTGGAGGGAGCACTCGCGCTCGCCCAGATGGACCACGTTGCCGTGGCCGTCCGCGAGGACCTGGATCTCGATGTGGCGGGGCCGGTCGATCCACCGCTCCACCAGGAGCGTGTCGTCGCCGAAGGAGGCGCGGGCCTCGCGGCGGGCCGACGCGATCTCGTCCTCCAGCCGGCTCAGGTCCCGCACCAGGCGCATGCCCTTGCCGCCGCCGCCCGCGCTGGGCTTCAGCAGCACCGGCGCGCCCAGCGCGCGGGCCGCCTCGGCCAGCTCCGGGTCACGTCCGCCGGGCACCACCGGTACACCGGCCTCCTGGACCGTCTCCTTGGCGCGGATCTTGTCGCCCATCAGCGCGATCGCGTCCGCCGGGGGACCGATGAAGACCAGACCCGCCTCGGCGCAGGCGCGCGCGAAGGCCGCGTTCTCGGCGAGGAAGCCGTAGCCGGGGTGGACGGCCTGGGCGCCCGTGCGGGCCGCGGCCTCCAGCAGGCGCTCCACGGAGAGGTAGCTCTCGGACGCGGGGGCCGGGCCGATCCGGACCGCCGTGTCCGCCTCGCGCACGTGCCGGGCGTCGGCGTCCGCGTCGGAGAAGACGGCCACCGAGCGCACGCCCATCGACCGCAGCGTCCGGATGACGCGTACGGCGATCTCGCCGCGGTTGGCCACCAGTACTGTCTCGAACATCGTCGTCCGTCCCCTCACATCCGGAAGACGCCGAACTGGGGGTCACCCAGGGGCGCGTTGGCGCAGGCGGTCAGGGCCAGGCCCAGGACCTGACGGGTGTCCATCGGGTCGATGACACCGTCGTCCCAGAGGCGGGCCGTCGCGTAGTAGGCGCTGCCCTGGCGCTCGTACTGGGCGCGGATGGGGGCCTTGAAGGCGTCCTCGTCCTGCGCCGGCCAGGACTCGCCGCGGGCCTCCAGCTGGTCGCGCTTGACCGTCGCGAGGACCGAGGCGGCCTGCTCGCCGCCCATGACCGAGATCTTGGCGTTCGGCCACATCCACAGGAAGCGGGGGGAGTAGGCCCGGCCGCACATCGAGTAGTTGCCCGCGCCGTACGAGCCGCCGACCACGACCGTGAGCTTCGGGACGCGCGTGCAGGCCACGGCCGTGACCATCTTGGCGCCGTGCTTGGCGATGCCGCCCGCCTCGTAGTCCTTGCCGACCATGAAGCCCGAGATGTTCTGCAGGAACACCAGCGGGATGCCGCGCTGGTCGCACAGCTCGATGAAGTGCGCGCCCTTCTGGGCCGACTCGGCGAACAGGATGCCGTTGTTGGCGACGATGCCGACCGGGTGGCCGTGGATCCGGGCGAAGCCGGTGACCAGCGTCTGGCCGAACTCGGACTTGAACTCGGCGAACCGGGACCCGTCGACGACCCGGGCGATGATCTCGCGCACGTCGTACGGGGTGCGGGAGTCGACCGGGACCGCGCCGTACAGGCCGTGCGGGTCGACCTTGGGCTCGACGGGCTCGGTGACCTCCCAGGGGAGGGGGCCCCGGGCCGGCAGCGTGGAGACGATGGTGCGGACGATGCGCAGGGCGTGCGCGTCGTTCTCCGCGAGGTGGTCCGTGACGCCCGAGACGCGGGAGTGCACCTCGCCGCCGCCGAGCTCCTCCGCGGTGACGACCTCGCCGGTGGCGGCCTTCACCAGGGGCGGGCCGCCGAGGAAGATCGTGCCCTGGTTGCGGACGATCACGGCCTCGTCGCTCATCGCCGGGACGTACGCCCCGCCGGCCGTGCACGAGCCGAGGACGGCGGCGATCTGGGGGATGCCGGCGCCGGACATGCGGGCCTGGTTGTAGAAGATGCGGCCGAAGTGGTCCCGGTCCGGGAAGACCTCGTCCTGCATGGGCAGGAAGGCGCCGCCGGAGTCCACCAGGTAGACGCAGGGGAGGCGGTTGTCGAGGGCGACCTCCTGGGCGCGGAGGTGCTTCTTCACCGTCATCGGGTAGTACGTGCCGCCCTTGACCGTGGCGTCGTTGGCGACGATCACGGTCTCGCGGCCGCTGACCCGGCCGATACCGGCGATGACGCCGGCGGCCGGGGCCTGGTCCTCGTACAGCCCGTCGGCCGCGAGCGGGGCCAGCTCCAGGAACGGTGATCCGGGGTCGAGGAGGGTGTCCACCCGGTCGCGGGGGAGCAGCTTGCCGCGCGCCGTGTGGCGGGCGCGGGCCTTCTCGCCACCGCCCTGTGCGGCCCTGGCGAGCTTGGCGCGCAGCTCCTCCACGAGGGTGCTGTGCGCCTCCTCGTTGGCCCGAAAGGCCTCCGACGCGGGGTCTGCCGCGCTCGTGAGCTCCGGTGCCTCGTGCATCCTGCGGGTCCCCTCACGTGTTAATGAGCGTTAACGCATTTCCTTCAGGTTAACGAGCGCTAACCTCGCTGTCTAGAATCGATTTCATGGCCACGAGAACCGACGCCCCCACCCGCCGTGAGCAGATCCTCAAGGAGGCCGCGCGGCTGTTCGCCGAGCGGGGCTTCCACGGGGTCGGGGTCGACGAGATAGGCGCCGCGGTCGGGATCAGCGGGCCCGGGCTGTACCGGCACTTCCCCGGCAAGGACGCGATGCTCGCGGAGCTGCTGGTGGGGATCAGCGGGCAGTTGCTGACCGGGGCGAAGCGGAGGGTTGCGGAGGCGGACGGGGCGGGGGCGGAGGGGCTGCTGGACTCGCTGATCGAGGGGCACATCGACTTCGCGCTCGACGACCGGCCTCTGATCACCCTGCACGACCGGGAGCTCGATCGCCTCCGGGACAGTGACCGGAAGATGGTGCGGCAGCTGCAGCGGCAGTACGTGGAGCTGTGGGTGGGGGTCGTACGGGAGGTCTACCCGGGGCTGGGTGAGCCCGCGGCCCGGTCCGCCGTGCACTCGGTGTTCGGGTTGCTGAACTCGACGCCGCATCTGGGGAGGGGTGGGGTGTTGCCCGGGCGGGGGGCCACGGCGGAGTTGCTGCATCGGATGGCCCGGGGGGCGTTCGCGGCGGCGGAGTCGTAGGGGTCTTCGCCCAGCCGCCGGCCCGGAGCTGTGGGCTGGTTCACCCACCCGCCCGCCCGAAGCTGTGGGGCAGGGTGCCCGGGCCGCTTCGGGGCTCCGCCCCGGACCCCGGCGGGGGCTGTGCCCCCTGCACCCCCCGGGGGTTCGCCCACCCACCCGCCCGAAGCTGTGGGGCAGGGTGCCCGGGTTGCTTCGGGGCTCCGCCCCGGACCCCGGCGGGGGCTGCGCCCCCTGCACCCCCGGCGAGGGCTGCCCTTGCACCCCGCGGCGCGGCGCAGGCGTCCCCCGCACCCCGGCGCGCAACCGGACAACCCACCCCGCACCCCGGCGCCCACCCGGACAACCCACCCCGCACCCACCCCCGGCGTGACGAGCGTTACCCCCGTCCCACCCTGGACGCCCTCGGATACTCGTCGGTATCTTTGGCTGAGCAAGCGCTTAGACATAGTCGTGGAGGTGGCGGCGTGCGCCGTACGGTGTTCAACGAGGATCACGAGGCGTTCCGGGAGACCATCCGCGCCTTCATCGAGGCCGAGGTCGTCCCCGTCTACGACGAGTGGTTCGCCGCCGGCCAGGCGCCGCGCGACTTCTACTACAAGCTCGGTGAGCTGGGCGTCTTCGGCATCAGCGTGCCCGAGGAGTTCGGCGGCGCGGGCATCGACAGCCACAAGTTCGAGGCTGTCCTCTACGAGGAGACCGCCCGCGCGGGCGTCCAGTTCGGCGGCTCCGGCGTGCACGTGCTGCTCGCCCTGCCCTACCTCAAGATGCTGGCGACGGACGAGCAGAAGAAGCGGTTCCTGCCGAAGTTCGTCACCGGCGAGGAGATGTGGGCCATCGCGATGACGGAGCCGGGCACCGGTTCCGACCTCGCGGGCATGAAGTCCACCGCGAAGCTCAGCGAGGACGGCACGCACTACGTCCTCAACGGCGCCAAGACCTTCATCACCGGCGGCGTGCACGCCGACCGCGTCATCGTCTGCGCCCGCACCTCCGCGCCCACCGCCGAGGACCGCCGCCACGGCATCTCCCTGTTCGCGGTGGACACCAAGTCCGAGGGCTACTCCGTCGGCCGCAAGCTCGACAAGCTCGGCCTGAAGACCTCCGACACCGCCGAGCTGGCGTTCGTCGACGTCAAGGTGCCCGTCGAGGACCTCCTCGGCGAGGAGAACAAGGGCTTCTACTACCTCGGTCACAACCTGGCCTCCGAGCGCTGGGGCATCGCCTTCGGCGCCTACGCCCAGGCCAAGGCCGCGGTCCGGTTCGCCAAGCAGTACGTGCAGGAGCGCACCGTCTTCGGCAAGCCCGTCGCGCACTTCCAGAACACCAAGTTCGAGCTGGCCGCCTGCCAGGCCGAGGTGGACGCCGCCGAGGCCGTCGCCGACCGCGCGACCGAGGCGCTGGACGCCGGCGAGCTCACCCCCGCCGAGGCCGCCTCCGCGAAGCTGTTCTGCACCGAGGTCGCCCACCGCGTCATCGACCGCTGCCTCCAGCTGCACGGCGGCTACGGCTACATGAACGAGTACCCGATCGCCCGCCTGTACGCGGACAACCGCGTCAACCGCATCTACGGCGGCACCAGCGAGATCATGAAGACGATCATCGCCAAGGACATGGGCCTGTAAGGCCCCCGGCGCCGGCGCACGATCACTGGCCGGTACAACTACCTCATGAGCCAGGCACTCCAGGACCTCCTCGATCTGCTCGACCTCGAGCAGATCGAGGAGGACATCTTCCGCGGCCGTTCCCGGTCCGCCGTCGTCCCGCGGGTCTTCGGCGGGCAGGTCGCGGCCCAGGCGCTCGTCGCCGCCGGGCGGACCGTCCCGGCCGACCGGCCCGCGCACTCGCTGCACGCGTACTTCCTGCGGCCGGGCGACCCCGGCGCGCCCATCGTCTACACCGTGGACCGGATCCGGGACGGGCGTTCCTTCACCACGCGCCGCGTCGTCGCCGTCCAGCACGGCAAGCCGATCTTCCACCTGTCGGCGTCGTTCCAGGTGGCGGAGGACGGGCTGGACCACCAGGAGCCCATGCCCGCCTCGCCCGACCCCGCCACGCTGCCCACCGGCGAGGAGCGGCTGCGCGGTTACGCCCACCTCGACCCCGAGGTGGTCGAGCGGTTCGTCGAGGCCCGGGCCGCCGTCGACCTGCGGTACGTCGACGAGCCGCCGTACGGGAGGTTCGGCGAGCCGCGGGAGCCGCACTCGCAGGTGTGGTTCCGCACCAACGGCAAGCTGGACAGCGGGATCGACGACCCCCTGCTGCACGTCGTCCTCGCCACGTACGTCTCCGACATGACGCTGCTGGACTCCGTGCTGCTCGCGCACGGGCGCGGCGGCTGGGCCGTCGGGGACGTCGTCGGGGCCTCGCTGGACCACGCGATGTGGTTCCACCGGCCGTTCCGCGCCGACGAGTGGCTGCTGTACGACCAGGAGTCCCCGTCCGCGCACGGCGGCCGGGGACTGGGCCAGGCCCGCATCTACACACAGGACGGGCGGCTGGCCATCACGGTCATCCAGGAGGGCGTCGTCCGCGTCCCCCGCGCCCGGGACTGACCCGGCCGGGGCCCGGCCACCCGGGGCGGGCCCTAGCCCAGCCCCGCCTCCGAGAGCAGGTACGCCGTCATCGGGTCGTAGTGGCGGGGGCTGATCACGTGGTCGTCCAGGGGGACCGTCACCTGCACGGTGCCCTCGGCCTCCGCCAGGAACAGGGCCGGGTCGTTGCAGTCGGCGTAGCCGACGGAGTCCACGCCGTGCTGTCCGGCGTAGCCCGCCCAGCCGTGGTCGGCGACGACCAGGTCGGGCAGGGGGCGGCCCGCGCGCTCCAGGGCCGTCAGGATCGCCTTCATCGGTTCGCCCGAGTGGGTGTGCCACAGCGTCGCGCCGTGCTCCAGGACCGCCACGTCCGCGAACTGCATGACGTAGCCCTCCTCGGTGGTCAGCCCGTCGGGGATGACGACGATCTCGCAGCCGGCCGTGCGCAGGGCCGCCGCGGTCGCGCGGTGGACGTCGAGCAGGCCGCCGGGGTGGCCGGTGGCGAACAGGACGCGCTGGCCGCCGTCGGCCGCCTTGCGCAGCCGCGCGGCGAGCCGCTCCAGGCCCGAGACCGTCAGCTCGGGGTCGATCGTGTCCTGGCCGTACCGGTGCCCGGGGTCGTCGTTGACGCCGGCGCGCTCCGCCATCACCGCCAGGACGTCCTGCTCGTCGGTCCAGCGGTCGCCGAGTTCCAGGCCGAGCCAGTAGTGGCGGTCGCCGTTCGCCAGCTTGCGGTAGTGGGAGAGGTTGTTCTCGCGCGGGGTGGCGACGTCGCCCGCGATGCGCGTCCGTACGAGGTGGTCGACGAGTTCGGCGCGGCTGGGGGTCCCGGTTATCGGCATGGGTCCCATTGTGGGGCAGCCCCAGGTGGGCGTCCCTGGCGTATCGCGCGCTGGGACGTGCGTCACGTACTCAGGGCGGGACCGGTTCCGGATGCGCGCGGGTACTCAGAGGCGCCGCAGCGCGAACCACAGCTCCATGCGGACGTCCGGATCGTCGAGGTCGCTGTCCAGCAGGCGCGCGCAGCGGGCGACGCGCTGGCGCACGGTGTTGCGATGGACGGACAGGGCCACCGCCGTGCGGTCCCAACTGCCGTGCAGGGACAGCCAGGTGCGCAGGGTCTCGGTGAGCGCGGGGTGGGCCGTGACCGGGGCGAGGAGCGCGCGGGCGTGGGCCGCCGCCTCGTCCGGCGGGACCAGGTCGGCCAGGGCGGGGCGCGGTGCGTGCCGGAGCAGCGGGGCGCGGGTGGCGCGGGCCCGGGCCAGGGCGCGGGCCGCCTGCGTGTCGGCGGCGGCGAGGTCGGCCGGGGCGACGGCGGCGCTGACGCCGAGGGTCCAGCCGGGCAGCGTGGCCGGGGCGTGACCGGCCGGCACCAGGACGCGTACGGCGTCGCTCGCCGGGTCGACCAGGGCGGAGCCGAGCGCGGCGCCCAGGGCGGACGCGGCGACGGGGTCCGCGGGGCCGTCCCCGTCCGGCCGCGCGTGCACGACGACCCACTCCCCGTCGCCCAGCAGCGGGGCGACCTCCCCGGGCGGGGCGCCCAGCAGCAGCCGCACGAGTGCGGCGGAGCGGGCGGCGCCGGTGCCGCCGTGCTGCTCGCCGGTCAGGAGGGACAGCAGGACGGCGGCGACGGAGGCGATGGTGTGGTCGCCGGGGTCGCTGGCGGGGGCGGCCACCCCGAGCACGAAACCGTGCCCGGCGCCGAGCGCGTACGCGGCGAGGTGGAGTCCGGCGGTGGTGTCGGCGGCGGAGGCGGGCCCGGGGCGCTCGGCCGGGTCACCCGCCGGTCGTACCACGCCCGCCAGCGCCGCCAGGGCCTCGCGCGCCTCGGCCGCGGGCTCCCGGCCGGCCGCCGCGAGCCGCGCGCCGTCCGGTCCGTAGAGCACCGCCCATCCGGCCAGCCGCCCGGCGAGCTGGCGCAGGACCGAGGGGACCGGGTCCGGGCGGGAGGCCGCGGAGGCGAGGCGCTGCTGGGCGTCGGCGACCCGGCGCAGTTCCGCCAGGCGCGCCCGGGCCATCAGCTGCCAGACCGCGCGGGCGACGCCCGAGAAGGTGGTCCGCGGGGGCACCTCGAGCAGGGGGAGGCGGTGGCGTGCGCAGGCCCGGGCCAGGGGCTGCGGCACGGTGTCGTGCACCGGGGCCACGCCGAAGCCCAGCGCCGCGCCGCCCGCGGCGACGATCCGGGAGACGTAGGCGTCGAAGTAGCCGGCCGGGGCGTCCTGCGGGATGTGCACACCGGCCGAGAGCAGCAGTTCCCCGCCGAGCAGGTACGGGAACGGGTCGGCCATCTCCGAGGTGTGCACCCAGTGGACGACCCGGTCCGGGTCGTCCGGGCCGGCGACCTGCCGCAGGCCGAGGTCCTCGCGCTCCAGCAGCGCGGACAGGCGTACCGGCGGGGTGGGCGGGACGGCCGGTTCCGGCATGGTGTGCGTTCCCTCCATACCGCGCGGTTCGAATGGATGAAACGTACACTTCGCAGTCGCTTTCCGGCCACCTAGGGTCAGTGCTCGTCAACCTCGTCCCCACGACCGAGCGTGTGCGAAGGAGGCCCCATGGCCGTCGACTACCTCGTGATCGTCGTCTACCTGGCCGGCATGCTGGCCATGGGCTGGTGGGGCATGCGCCGCGCCCGCTCCAAGAGCGAGTTCCTCGTGGCCGGCCGCCGCCTCGGCCCGGCCATGTACTCGGGCACCATGGCGGCGATCGTCCTCGGCGGCGCCTCCACCATCGGCGGGGTGGGACTCGGCTACCAGTACGGCCTGTCGGGCGCCTGGATGGTGTTCACCATCGGCCTGGGCCTGCTCGCCCTGTCCGTCTTCTTCTCCGCCCGCATCGCCCGCCTGAAGGTCTACACCGTCTCCGAGATGCTGGACCTGCGCTACGGCGGCGGCCGCGCGGGGGTCATCTCCGGTCTGGTCATGTGGGCGTACACGCTGATGCTCGCGGTGACCTCGACCATCGCCTACGCCACGATCTTCGACGTCCTGTTCGACCTGAACCGCACGCTGGCGATCGTCCTCGGCGGTTCGATCGTCGTGGCGTACTCCACGCTCGGCGGCATGTGGTCGATCACGCTCACCGACATGGTGCAGTTCGTCGTCAAGACCATCGGCGTGCTCCTGCTCCTGCTGCCCATCGCCGTCGTCAAGGCCGGCGGGTTCGCCGAGATGAAGGCGCAGCTGCCCACCGAGTACTTCGACCCCCTGGGCATCGGCGGCGAGACGATCTTCACGTACGTGCTGATCTACACGTTCGGCATGCTCATCGGGCAGGACATCTGGCAGCGGGTCTTCACCGCCCGCAGCGACCGCACCGCCAAGTGGGGCGGGACCGTCGCGGGCACATACTGCCTCGCCTACGCCCTCGCCGGTGCCGTCATCGGCACGGCGGCCAAGGTGCTCTACCCGAAGCTCGGCAGCCCGGACGACGCCTTCGCCACCATCGTCAAGGACGAACTGCCCGTCGGGGTGCGCGGGCTGGTGCTCGCCGCCGCGCTGGCCGCCGTGATGTCGACCTCCTCCGGCGCGCTGATCGCCTGCGCCACCGTCGCCAACAACGACATCTGGTCGCGGCTGCGGGGCCTCGGCGGCAGGACACCGGCCGGCGACCACGACGAGGTGAAGGGCAACCGGGCGTTCATCCTGATCATGGGCCTGGCGGTGATCGGCACGGCCATCGCGATCGACAACGTCGTGGAGGCCCTGACCGTCGCCTACAACCTCCTCGTCGGCGGACTCCTCGTGCCGATCCTCGGCGGCCTCGTGTGGAGGCGCGGCACGGTGTACGGCGCCCTCGCCTCCGTCGTGGTCGGCGGCGTCGCGGTCGTCGTGCTGATGGCGACCCACGGCATCCTCGCCAACGAGCCGGTCTACTACGGGCTGCTGGCCTCGCTCGCCGCCTACGTGATCGTCTCCCTGGCGACCCCGGCCACCGACGCCGCCGTCCTCACCGCCTGGCGCGAACGCCTGGCCGGGCGCTCACCCGAACTCGCGTCCGAACCTGCCCCGGCCGCCCAGTAGAGTCGTAGGGCAAGCAGTACATACGCGATGAAGCGTAGGAAAGAAGGCATTACTTCATGAGCAGCAACGAGACCCCGCGCGGCCCCGTCGACTCCTCCCGCGTCCCGCGGTACGCCGGTCCCGCCACCTTCGCCCGGCTGCCCCGGCTGGACGAGGTCGGCCGCGCCGATGTCGCCGTGGTCGGCGTGCCGTTCGACTCCGGTGTCTCGTACCGGCCGGGCGCCCGCTTCGGCGGCAACGCGATCCGTGAAGCGTCCCGGCTGCTGCGCCCCTACAACCCGGCGCAGGACGCCTCGCCCTTCGCCCTGGCGCAGGTCGCGGACGGCGGCGACATCGCCGTGAACCCGTTCAACATCAACGAGGCCGTGGAGACCGTCGAGGCCGCCGCGGACGACCTGCTCGGCACGGGCGCCCGGCTGATGACCCTCGGCGGCGACCACACCATCGCGCTGCCCCTGCTGCGCTCGGTGGCGAAGAAGCACGGCCCCGTCGCCCTGCTGCACTTCGACGCCCACCTGGACACCTGGGACACCTATTTCGGCGCCGAGTACACGCACGGCACCCCGTTCCGCCGCGCGGTCGAGGAGGGCATCCTCGACACCGAGGCGCTCTCCCACGTCGGCACCCGCGGCCCGCTGTACGGCAAGCAGGACCTCACCGACGACGAGAAGATGGGCTTCGGCATCGTCACCTCGGCGGACGTCTACCGCCGCGGCGCCGACGAGGTCGCCGACCAGCTCCGCCAGCGCATCGGCGACCGGCCGCTGTACATCTCCATCGACATCGACTGCCTCGACCCGGCCCATGCCCCCGGCACCGGCACCCCCGAGGCCGGCGGCATGACCTCGCGCGAACTGCTGGAGATCCTGCGCGGCCTGGCCTCCTGCAACCTCGTCTCGGCCGACGTCGTCGAGGTCGCCCCCGCGTACGATCACGCCGAGATCACGTCGGTGGCCGCCTCCCACACGGCGTACGAACTGACCACGATCATGTCCCGCCAGATCGCCGCGGCCCGGAAGGACTCGGAAGCCAAGTGACCCACGACCACGACCTGGTGCTCCGCCCGACGCCCGCGCAGACGGAGGCCGCCCTCAACCCTCCTCCCGGCCGCAACGGCGGAGACCTGGTCGTGGAGACGCTGGCCGGGCTCGGCGCCACGACCGTCTTCGGCCTGCCCGGCCAGCACGCCCTCGGCATGTTCGACGCGCTGCGCCGCTCCGACCTGCGCTACATCGGGCTGCGGGTGGAGAACAACGCGGGGTTCGCGGCCGACGCCTACGGCCGGATCACCGGTGAGGCCGCGCCGCTGCTGCTGTCGACCGGACCGGGCGCGCTGACGTCCCTCGCCGCGCTCCAGGAGGCGGCGGCCGCCTCCGCGCCCGTGCTGGCGATCAGCAGCCAGGTCCCGACGGCGGGCCTGGGCGGCGGACGCCGCGGCTACCTGCACGAACTGCCCGACCAGGCCGCCTCGTTCCGGGGTGTGGTGAAGTCCGTCCACACCGTGCGCACCCCGTCGCAGATCCCCTCGGCGATCGAGGCGGCCTGGAAGTCGGCCTTGACCGCCCCGCACGGGCCGGTGTGGGTGGAGATCCCGCAGGACGTGCTGCTCGCCCGGACGTCGATCCCGGTCGTCACCGGCGGCGACGCCTTCCCCGAGGATCTCGTGCCGCGCCCCGAACTGACCGCCGTCGCCGCCGACCTGCTGTCCCGTGCGGCCCGGCCGGCGATCATCGCGGGCGGGGGCGTGGTCCGCGCGGACGCCTCGGGGAAGCTGAAGCAGCTGGCGGAGCGGATCCAGGCCCCCGTCGTCACCACGCCCGGCGGCAAGGGCGCCTTCCCCTGGAACCACCCGCTGTCCCTCCAGTCCTGGATCGAGGACCGGTACACCACCGACTTCCTGGAGGACGCGGACGTCCTGCTGGTCGTCGGCTCGGGACTCGGTGAACTGTCCTCCAACTACCACACGTTCAGGCCGCGCGGCCGGGTCGTGCAGATCGAGGCCGACCTCGGCAAGCTGGAGTCCAACCACCCGGCCCTCGGCATCCACGCGGACGCCCGCCTGGCCCTCCAGGCCCTGCTGGAGACGGTCGCGCCCCGCGAGGACGCCGCCGCGGCGGACCGCGTCCGGGCGGTACTGGCCAAGGTCGCCGGCCGCATCGCCGCCCAGGAACTCACCCTGGAGCAGGAGGTGCTGGCGTCCGTGCGCCGGGCCCTGCCCGCCGACTCGCCGTCCTTCTGGGACATGACGATCCTGGCGTACTGGGCCTGGTCGGCCTTCGACGCCAAGGGCCCCAACCACATGCACTCCGCGCAGGGCGCCGGCGGCCTCGGCTACGGCTTCCCGGCGGCCCTGGGCGCGGCCGCCGCCGACCCGGCCCGCCCGGTCCTCGCGGTCTCCGGCGACGGCGGCGCCCTGTACTCGATCGCCGAGCTGGCCACCGCCCGCCAGTACGACCTCGACGTCACCTGGCTGATCGTCGACGACGGCGGCTACGGCATCCTGCGCGAGTACATGAACGACGCGTTCGGCGAGGCGACCGCGACCGAGCTGACCCGGCCCGACTACGTGGCCCTGGCCGAGTCCTTCGGCGTGCCCGGTGTCCGCACGAGCCCGGAGAACCTGGAGCAGGACCTCGCGAAGGCGCTGCGCACGCCCGGGCCCTCGGTGGTGGTGCTCCCCGCGGTGCTGCGGATGTTCGCGCCGACGCACCTGGACTGAGCGGGCACGGGCACGAGCCCGTAACGACTCGCACAATCCTTCGCACTCCCTACAACCATTCGACGGCACCCGGCGGTCAAGGGGTGCATGACTTCAGGGACATCCCGCCGCACCAGAGTGCTGGCGGTCGCCGTGGGTACGGGCGTCCTCGTGCCGCTCGTCGCCGCCGCCACCCCCGCCGCCGCCGCGCCGCCCGCCGTGACCTGCACGTCGGCCAAGGCCGGTCTGGCCGCCAAGCTGACCAAGGACATCACCGCCGCGCTCGCCACCCGCAAGGGCACGGTCGCCGTCGGCCTCCACGACCGCAGCACGAACACCACCTGCACTCTGCGCGCCGGCTCCGCCTACGACTCGGCCAGCGTCGTGAAGGTCGCCGTGCTCGCCACCCTGCTGTGGGACGCGAAGAAGACGAACCGGTACCTCACCGACCGCGAGGCCGGCCTCGCCAAGGCGATGATCACCAAGTCGGACAACGCCGCGACCTCGACGCTGTGGAAGCAGCTCGGCATGACGAAGATCAAGAACTTCCTCACGGCCGCCGGCATGACCCAGACCAAGCCCGGCGCCGACGGCTACTGGGGCCTCACCCAGATCACCGTCACCGACGAGCAGAAACTGCTCAAGCTCATCACCGGCAAGAACGCGGTGCTCAGCGACAGCTCCCGCGCCTACCTCCTGAAGCTGATGGGCCAGGTCGTGTCGTCCCAGCGCTGGGGGACGCCGTACGGGGTGCCCTCCGGTGTCACCGTGGCGGTGAAGAACGGCTGGCTGCAGCGCTCCAGCAACGGCTGGCGCGTGCACAGCATCGGCGCGTTCAAGGGCGGTGGCCACGACTACACGATGACGGTGCTCTCGCACGGCAACAGCACCATGAACTACGGCATCGCCACCATCCAGGCCGTGGCCAAGGTGATCCACCGCGACCTGGCGGCCAGCTGACGGGGCCCGGCCCGTGCCGCCCGCCGGCGGGCGGAATTGTTACGGCGGGATGAAATCGGCCGCTCACGGCGTTGGAGCCTTCCGGCAGACCAGGACGACCGGAAGGCACGGGTGTGACACCGCAACGGGGATGGGCACGACGGCTGTGGGCCTACGCATGGCGCCACCCCAAGGACGTCGTCCTCGCCCTCGGCTCCTCGCTGGCCGGCATGGCCGTGATGGCGCTCGTGCCGCTGATCACCAAGGTGATCATCGACGACGTCGTCAGCGACCACACCCGGTCCATGACCACCTGGGCCGGGCTCCTCGTCGCCGCCGCCCTGGCCGTGTACGTCCTCGCCTACGTCCGCCGCTACTACGGCGGGCGGCTCGCCCTCGACGTCCAGCACGACCTGCGGACGGAGATGTTCGGCACGATCACCCGGCTCGACGGCCGCCGCCAGGACGAACTGTCCACCGGCCAGGTCGTCGGCCGCGCCACCAGCGACCTCCAGCTCATCCAGGGCCTGCTGTTCATGCTCCCGATGACCATCGGGAACTTCGCGCTGTTCCTGATCTCCCTGGTGGTCATGGCGTGGCTGTCCGTGCCGCTGACCCTGGTCGCCCTGGCCGTCGCCCCCGCCCTGTGGTGGATCGCCCGGCGCAGCCGCACCCGGCTGCACCCCTCCACCTGGTACGCCCAGGCCCAGGCCGCCGCCGTCGCCGGTGTGGTCGACGGGGCCGTCAGCGGTGTCCGGGTCGTCAAGGGCTTCGGGCAGGAGGAGCAGGAGACCGGCAAGCTCCGCCAGGTCGGCCGCCGGCTCTTCGCGGGCCGGCTGCGCACGATCCGGCTCAACTCGGTCTACACCCCGGCCCTGCAGGCCGTCCCCGCCCTCGGCCAGGTCGCGATGCTGGCGCTCGGCGGCTGGCTGGCGGTGCGCGGGCACATCACGCTCGGCACGTTCGTCGCCTTCTCCAGCTACCTGGCCCAGCTCGTCGGGCCGGTCCGGATGCTCGCGGTGGTGCTCACCGTCGCGCAGCAGGCCCGCGCGGGCACCGAACGCGTCCTGGAGCTGATCGACACCGAGCCCGCCATCCGGGACGGGGAGAAGGACCTGCCGGCCGACGCCCCCGCGACGGTCGAGTTCGACGGCGTCTCCTTCGGCTACGACACCGGCCGCCCGGTCCTCGACGGACTGTCCTTCCGGATCCGCCCCGGCGAGACCCTCGCCGTCGTCGGCTCCTCCGGCTCCGGCAAGTCCACCGTCTCCCTGCTGCTGCCGCGCTTCTACGACGCCACCCGCGGTGCCGTCCTGGTCGGCGGCCACGACGTGCGCGAGCTGACCCTCCGGTCGCTGAGGTCCGCGATCGGGCTGGTCCCGGAGGACTCCTTCCTCTTCTCCGACACCGTCCGCGCCAACATCGCCTACGGCCGCCCGGACGCCACCCAGGAGGAGATCGAGAAGGCGGCCCGGGCCGCCCAGGCGGACCGGTTCATCGCCGACCTGCCCGACGGCTACGACACCACCGTCGGCGAGCACGGACTGACCCTGTCCGGCGGGCAGCGCCAGCGCATCGCCCTGGCCCGCGCCCTGCTCAGCGACCCGCGCCTGCTGGTCCTGGACGACGCCACCTCCGCCGTGGACGCCCGCGTCGAACACGAGATCCACGAGGCCCTCAAGGGCGTCATGCGCGGCCGCACCACGCTGCTGATCGCCCACCGGCGCTCCACCCTGAACCTCGCCGACCGCATCGCCGTGCTCGACGGCGGCCGGCTCGCCGACATCGGCACCCACGACGAGCTCCAGCGCCGCTCGGCCCTCTACCGGCGGCTGCTCACCGACCCCGACGAGCTGGGCGGGGTCTCCCCGGGCCACACCCCGCCCGCCTGCCCCGAGGAGGACACCTCCGTCCGGGACGAGCTGGACGCCGAGTACGACGCCGAGCGCGGCGTCACCCCCCGGCTGTGGACCGGGGACCGCGAGCGCGAGGACACCGCCCTCGCCGACAGCCCCGCCACCCCGGAGCTGCTCGCCCAGGTCGAGGCGCTGCCCCCGGCCACCGACGTGCCCGACGTCGACGAGGCGCGGGCCGTGCGCCCCGAGGACTCCTACGGACTGCGCCGGCTGCTGCACGGCTTCGGATGGCCGCTGCTGATCAGCCTCGCCCTGGTCGCCACCGACGCGGGCATGGGCCTGCTGCTGCCCGTGCTGATCCGGCACGGCATCGACTCCGGCGTCACCCAGGCCGCGCTCGGCGCCGTGTGGGCGGCGGCCCTGCTGGGGCTCGGCACGGTGGCCGTGCAGTGGGCGGCCCAGGTCGGCGAGACCCGCATGACCGGGCGCACCGGCGAGCGGGTTTTGTACGCGCTGCGGCTGAAGATCTTCGCCCAGCTCCAGCGCCTCGGGCTCGACTACTACGAGCGGGAGCTGACCGGGCGGATCATGACCCGGATGACCACCGACGTCGACGCGCTGTCGACGTTCCTCCAGACGGGCCTGGTCACGGCCTTCGTCTCGGTCGTCACCTTCTTCGGCATCATGGTCGCCCTGCTGGTCATCGACGTGCAGCTCGCCCTGGTCGTCTTCGCGACGCTGCCGCCGCTGATCATCGCCACGTTCTTCTTCCGCCGGGCGAGCGTCAAGGCGTACGAACTGGCCCGCGAGCGGGTGTCGGCGGTCAACGCCGACCTCCAGGAGTCGGTGTCGGGGCTGCGGATCGTGCAGGCGTTCCGGCGTGAGCGCGACGGCGGGCGGCGGTTCGCCGAGCGCAGCCACAGCTACCGGCAGGCCCGCGTCCGCGGCCAGTGGCTGATCTCCGTGTACTTCCCGTTCGTGCAGTTCCTGTCGTCCGTGGCGGCCGCGGCCGTGCTGATCGTGGGCGGCGCCCGGGTCGACGACGGGACGCTGGCGATCGGCTCGCTGGTGGCGTACCTGCTCTACATCGACCTGTTCTTCGCGCCGGTGCAGCAGCTCTCCCAGGTCTTCGACGGCTACCAGCAGGCGACCGTCTCCCTGGGCCGCATCCAGGAGCTGCTGCGCGAACCGGCCTCGACGCAGCCCGCCGCCGCACCCGTCCGGGTCACCTCCCTGCGCGGCGACATCGCCTTCGAGGACGTGCACTTCGCGTACGGGGCCGGCGACGAGGGCGAGGCGGCCCTCGCCGGGATCGACCTGCGCATCCCCGCCGGGCAGACCGTCGCGTTCGTCGGCGAGACCGGCGCCGGCAAGTCCACGCTGGTCAAGCTCGTCGCCCGCTTCTACGACCCGACCGCGGGCCGCGTCACCGTCGACGGGACCGACCTGCGGGAGCTGGACCTCACCTCCTACCGGCACCGTCTCGGGGTCGTCCCGCAGGAGGCGTACCTCTTCCAGGGCACCGTCCGCGACGCCATCGCCTACGGGCGCCCCGACGCCACCGACGCCGAGGTGGAGGCGGCGGCCCGGGCGGTCGGCGCGCACGAGATGATCGCCACCCTGGAGGGCGGCTACCTGCACGAGGTCGCCGAGCGCGGCCGCAACCTGTCCGCGGGCCAGCGCCAGCTGATCGCCCTGGCCCGGGCCGAGCTGGTCGACCCGGACGTCCTGCTGCTCGACGAGGCGACGGCCGCCCTCGACCTGGCCACCGAGGCCCAGGTCAACCAGGCCACCGACCGCCTGGCGGGCCGCCGCACGACGCTGGTGGTCGCCCACCGCCTGACCACCGCGGCCCGCGCCGACCGGGTCGTCGTGATGGACCGCGGCCGCGTCGCGGAGGACGGCACCCACGACGAACTGCTCGCCCGCGGCGGGCGCTACGCGCGCCTGTGGCGGACGTTCGTCGGCGCCGAGCCGGAGGAGCCGGTCGGCGTGAGCCGCTGACCGGGCGGATGAGCCTGTTTCGTAACGCCCGTGCAACCGTCCGACATACGTCATGCGTCCGTACTGCCGTACGCCGATGGTCGCGGACGACGCGGAGGACGACAGTGGACAGTGGACCGATACGCCGGCGGCTCGCGCTCGGTCTGGCCCTGCTGACCGCGGCGGGGCTGCTCGCGGTCGCCGCGCCGGGCCAGGCGCAGGCCGCCTCCGCGTCCTGCCCCGGCCGCAAGGTCCGCACGCTGCCGTTCTCCACGGGCACCGTCCTCGTCTACAGGCGCGGCGGCTACGTCTGCGCCGTGACCACCACCAAGCGGCCGGGTGTGAAGCGCACGATGTCCGTCAGCGTGCAGGCCCGGGGCAACCGGCCGGTCGTCGACACGGGCCGGTACGCCCACCGCGCGGGACCGGTGACCGTGCACGCCGGACGCCGCTGCGTGTGGCTCAAGGGGCGGGTGGGGGCAGGCCGGTTCAGCTCCGGCTGGACCCTCTGCTGACACCCCGCCCCGCGGGGCCGTACGGGTCCGCGCACAGGGTTTTCCCCATGTCCCCTGGTGCTCCGGCGAGTTGGTCCGCTAGCTTCCGGCGCACATATGTCTCACAGGGGAGTGCGCATGCGCAAGGCGCTCAGATGGCTGCTGGCGCTCACGGTGCTGATAGGCACGTTGAGCACGGCGGGAGCGGCCACCGCCGCCGGAGCCACCGGCACCGACGGCACCACCGACATCAAGGAGAGGCTGCTGTCCATCCCGGGCATGAGCCTGGTCGAGGAGAAGCCCTACACCGGCTACCGCTTCTTCGTCCTGAACTACACCCAGCCGGTCGACCACCGGAAGCCGTCCAAGGGCACGTTCCAGCAGCGCATCACCGTGCTGCACAAGGACGTCGCGCGGCCGACGGTCTTCTTCACCAGCGGCTACAACGTCTCCACGACGCCCCGCCGCAGCGAGCCGACGCAGATCGTCGACGGCAACCAGGTCTCCCTGGAGTACCGCTACTTCACGCCCTCGCGTCCCGCCCCGGCCGACTGGTCGAAGCTGGACATCTGGCAGGCCGCCAGCGACCAGCACCGCGTCTTCACCGCGCTGAAGGGCGTCTACAGCAAGAAGTGGATCTCCACGGGCGGCTCCAAGGGCGGCATGACCGCCACCTACTACGAGCGCTTCTACCCGCGTGACATGGACGGCGTGGTCGCCTACGTCGCCCCCAACGACGTGGTGAACAAGGAGGACTCGGCCTACGACCGCTTCTTCGCCCGCGTCGGCACCAAGGAGTGCCGCGACCGGCTGAACGCCGTGCAGCGCGAGGCGCTGGTGCGCCGCGAGCCGCTGGAGAAGAAGTACGCGGCCTACGCCGAGGAGAACGGCCTCACCTTCACCACCATCGGCAGCCTGGACAAGGCCTACGAGGCGACCGTCCTGGACTACGTGTGGGGCTTCTGGCAGTACAGCCTGCTGTCCGACTGCGACCAGATCCCGGCCGACGCCAAGAACGCCACGGACGACGAGATCTGGAACAGCGTCGACACCATCTCCGGCTTCTCCGCCTACGCCGACCAGGGGCTGTCCACCTACACGCCGTACTACTACCAGGCCGGCACCCAGCTCGGCGCGCCCACGATCCACTTCCCGTACATCGAGAAGCGGTACATCCGCTACGGCTACCAGCCGCCGCGCAACTTCGTGCCGCGTGACATCCCGATGAAGTTCCAGCCGTCGGCGATGCGCGACGTGGACACCTGGGTCCGCCACCACGCCCGCCGCATGCTCTTCGTCTACGGGCAGAACGACCCGTGGGGCGCGGAGCCGTTCCGCGTGGGCAAGGGCGCGAAGGACTCCTACGTCTTCACCGCCCCCGGCATGAACCACGGCGCCAACGTCGCGGGCCTGGTGCCCGAGCAGAAGGCGCTGGCCACCGCCCGCATCCTCGACTGGGCGGGAGTCGCCTCCGGCACGGTCCAGGCCGACCCGCAGGCGGCGAAGCCGCTGGCGAAGTTCGACAGCAAGCTCGACAAGCGTGACGTGCGGCGCGAGATGACGCTGCGTCCGTGACCCACCCGCGCCCGGCCGTTCACAGCGGCCGGGCGCACCCCACGGGCCGCTCGCCGCCCAGCCGCACGTACAGGGCGGTCGTACCCGGGCAGTCCGCCCGCCGGACCACCGCCCGTGTGACCTCGTACTCGGGCTTCTCCCCGCCCTCGCCGTCGCAGGCCGTCTCCCGGACCTGCCCGCCGCCGGAGCCGTACACGCAGTCGCCCACGATCGTGCGCGGCCCGCCCCCGCCACCGGGATCGCCCGGGTGCGGCGGCTGGAGGTTGCGCATGCAGGCGTAACCCCGCGGCACAGCCCCGTCGCCGTCTTCGTCGAAGGAGGGCCGCTGCTCGCTGATGTGCAGCACGAAGTCGGTGGTGGGCGGACAGCGCGGCCCGTCCCGGACCGTGCCGGTGTGCCGGGCCGTCACCCGGGCCGCGGCCCGTTCCCCGGAGCACGGCACCTCGGTGAAGCTCGTCGTGCCGAACGAGCTGCATTCGCCGACCGCGAGGAACACCGCCCCGTACCCCGGCGGCCGGGCCGGCACCGGGGACACCGAGGCGGTCCGTCCGGGCGTCGGGCCGCTCGGAACGCCGTCCCCGCCCGGTCCTCCCGCGGGACGCCGGCATCCGCCCAGCAGCGCGCCGAGCAGCGCCAGCAGCCCGCAGACCACCCCCACGGAACGTCTCCCACGCATGGCCGTACCCCCCGGTTGTGCCCGCCCAGCGTGGCCCGCCGCGACGGGCGCACGCCAGGGACACAGGGGGCTTTGCGCACGATGGGGGTGGTGCGCCCGTTCCGTGGCGTACGTCTAGTACGTCAGGCCGTGCCCGATCGGGTACAGCACCTGCGCCGGGTCGTCCGCCCGCTGCACGGGCACCGGCAGCTTCCCGCGCGGCCTCACCCGTCCCGCGATGACCCGGGCGGCGGCCCGCACCTCGACGTCCGTCCAGGAGTAGGCGGCCAGGTACGCCGGCACCGACGGCAGCTGGGCCACGTCGTACGGGTTGCGGATCGCCACCGCCACGACCGGCGTGCCCGTGGCCACCAGCTGCTCGACCAGCGTCCGCTGGCTGCTGCCCGCGCCGACGTTGTACGTGGCCACCACCACCGCGTCCACGTCCCGTGCGGCCGCCACCGCCTTGGCGATCGTCGCCGCCGTGGGGGCCGTGCCGGTGGACGACGCGGTGGCGGTGAAGCCCAGGTCGGACAGGGCGCCCGCCAGCACGCCCGTGGGCGGTCCGGTCGTCCCCGACGGCGAGGCCGGATCGGCCCCGACCACGAGCACCCGGGGGTACCGGCGCCGCGACAGCGGCAGCAGCCGCCCCTCGTTGACGAGCAGGGTGGTGCTCCGCTCGGCGATCCGGTCCGCCGCCGCGCGGTGCGACCGCGTCCCCACGGTCCGCTCGACGTCACCGAGCCGGACGTACGGCTCGCGGAACAGCCCCAGCTTGGCCTTCAGCCGCAGGATCCGCAGCACCGAGCGGTCGAGCCGCTCCTCGGTCAGCTCCCCCTCGCGCACGGCGGTCAGCACGGCGTTCCACGCGAGGTCCAGGTCGGGCGGGTTGAGGAGCTGGTCCACACCCGCCTTCAGGGCCAGCACCGGCACCCGCTCGTCGCCGTACTTGGTGCGCACCCCTTCCATACCGAGGGAGTCGGTGACCACGACCCCGTCGTAGCCGAGGCGTTCGCGCAGGATGCCGGTGAGGATGGGGCGGGAGAGGGTGGCCGGGTCGCCGGAGTCGTCGAGGGCCGGGACCATCAGGTGCGCGGTCATGATCGAGTCGATGCCGGCGGCGATCGCCGCCCGGAACGGCGGGGCGTCCAGCTTCTCCCACAGCTCCCGGCTGTGCGTGATGGTGGGGAAGCCCGTATGGCTGTCGACGTTGGTGTCGCCGTGCCCGGGGAAGTGCTTCGCGGTCGCGGCGACCCCGGACCTCTGGTACCCGGCGACCTCGGCCGCCACCAGCGCGGACACGGCCTGCGGGTCGGCGCCGAAGGACCGTACGCCGATGACCGGGTTGGCCGGGTTGACGTTCACGTCGGCCACGGGGGAGTAGTCCTGCCGGATCCCCATGGCCCGCAGTTCGCGCCCGGCGACGCGCCCCAGGGTGCGGGCGTCGGAACGCGATCCGGCCGCACCGACGGCCATGGCCCCCGGGAACAGGGTCGCGGGTTCGCCGACCCGGGCCACGATCCCGTGCTCCTGGTCGGTGGAGACGAGCACGGGCAGGCCCCTGGGCAGCCCGAGGGAGGCCCGCTGGATGCCGTTGGACAGGTCGGCGATCTGGTGCGGGTCCCGGGTGTTGTGCGCCCAGGTGAAGTAGATGATGCCGCCGACCCGGTACCGGGCGATCAGCTCGGCGGCCGTGCGGACGCCGATCTCCTTGAGGTTGGCGTCGATGTCGGCCTGGTCGGGGGCAGTGGCGGAGTGGCCGTAGACCCGCATCACGAACAGCTGGCCGACCTTCTCCTCCAGCGTCATCCGGGAGACCAGCGCGCGCAGGCCGCTGTCGTCCGGGGCGGCGGCCGCGTGCGCGGGCCCCGTCGCCGCGAGGGCCGCGGTGACGCCGGCCGTGGCGGCGAGAACCGTGCGTCTGGAGGGTTGTGCGGTGCTTCCCGTACTTGCCGTGCCGGTGTCGTGCACGTGCGCTCCTTCCGGAGGTGATCCGCTCGGATCCGCTGAAGGAAACTTCCAACCGGTCACCAATATCCGGGAAGTTTCTGCCAGTCAAGGGAGCGCGCAGCGGCCGGAAGGGGCCGCCACCGGCACGGTTGGAGGGGGGACGTGCCGGTGGCGGCGGTGCCGCCGGCCGCGGTACGGCGGAGAGGGTGGTCGGCGATCGCAGCCGGAGCGAGGCCGACACCGCACCGAGGCGACTCCCCGGCGGTCGCGGATCTGACGCCCCGTCCCCGTTCCGGGTTCCCCCCGGGGCCCCCGATCCCGGAAAGTCGGAACGGACGAGGCACGGGCGACAGGGGAGGCGACGGCACCGCACAGATCGGGACGGGCCCGCCTCCCCATGGGGAGACGGGCCCGGTGAGTGTCGAGGTGGCGGTCAGGCGTCCGGAGCCGTCGTGCGGCGGCGCACGGCGAACACCGCGCCGGCGCCGAGCACGAGCGCCGCGCCGGCCCCGAGGGCGACCGTGGGCAGGGCGTCGCTCGAACCGGTCGCGGCGAGCGATCCGGTGGCACTGCCGCCGGTCGTGGTCACCGGGGTGGTGGAGGAGCCACCCTGCTGGGTGGTGCCGGTCCCGCCCTGAGGGGCCTTGTCGCCGTCGCTCTTGCCGGTCCCGCCCCCGGTGCCGCTGGTTCCGGCCTTGGCGACGATGCGGAAGTCGTGCTGGTCGAGGTCCGGGTAACCGCCGCAGGAGCCGTCCTCGTCGGCGTACTGGGCCGACACGTAGACGGCACCCTGCCCGGCCGGGGCGTCCGCGTCGACCTTCAGCCGCAGCCTGACGTCGAGCGAGGCCTTCGGCTCGAGGGAGCCGACGGGCGTCGCGTCCAGCAGGTCCAGGTCGCGCCACCGGGGGTCGGCGGCCGTGGACCACTCCAGTTCGAGGTGACGGTCGAGCTTCTTGAGGCCCTTGGCGTCGAAGGCGTGGACGGCCGCGTACGGGTACACCTCGTCCATCTTCTTGCCCGTGCCGTTGGTGAGGCGCAGGCGGAACGTGTGCGTGGTCCCGCCGACGACCTTCTCCGGCAGCCCGGTGAGGCCGGCGGTGAGCCGGGGCTCGGGGACGCAGCCGGCGTCCGGCTGCTCCTCGTCCTTGGCGTCCGCCAGCGCCTTCTTCGCGTCGGCCAGCTTCTTCTCGGCCTCGTCCCGCGCCTTCTGGAGGAGTCCGATCTTGCGGGCCTGGGCGACGCGGGCGTCGTCGTGGGCGGTGCGGGCCTCGGCGGCCTTGGTGTCGGCGGCCGTCTTGGCCTCCGCGGCCTCCCGGGCGGCCTTCTCGGCCTCGTCCAGCGCCGTCTGCGCCGTGGCCTTCTCCTCGTCGGTGGTGGCGGCGTCCAGCCCGGCCTTGGCGTCCGCGACCGCCTGGTCCGCCTCGGTCTTGGCCTTGGCGGCGGCCTCGGCGGCCTTCTTGGTCTCGATGACCGCGGCCTTCGTCGGGTACGTCTCCTCCTCCAGGCCCTCCTCGAGGAACGTGATGGCCCCGCGCACCGCTATGACAGCGGTGTCGTACTCCTTCTGGGCCAGTTCGACGGCCTGCCTGAGCTCTTCGAGCGTCGGCTTCGACTCCTGCGTCCGCGCGGCCGGCTTCTCGGCGGCGAGGGCGGGCGCGGCCGAGAGCAGGACGACCGGAGCGGTGACGGCAGCGGCGACTGCGGTCGCGAGAACACGGCGAATCATCAAAAGGGGACCCCTGGTCGCAGTGGTGGGAGAAGTGCGCTGGGCGTCGCGCCCGCGGAGTGCTCACGCGGTGCACCGCCCGGGTGATCGTATGACCTGCCCGATCAAGGCCACAGGCGGTTTTCCGCCCCTCTGCGCAAGAAACGCCCCCCACGACCGAACAAAGGCCGCCTACGCGACAGTTGCCCGCGGAATCCCCCCTTTCTCTGTGATCCATGTCATCACCGCGACCCCCCGGGCAGCCGGGAGACGGGGTCAGTGGGTGTGCTCGGTGAACCTCGCCGCCGTCTCCGCCAGGACCTCGAAGCCGTCCCGGGCCCACAACCCGTCGTTGAACAGCTCCACCTCGATCGGCCCCGTGTACCCCGCCGCCTCCACGTGGGCCTGCCACTCGCGCATGTCGATCGCGCCGTCGCCGATCTGCCCGCGTCCGTTGAGGACGCCCTCGGGCAGCGGGGTCGTCCAGTCGGCGAGCTGGAAGGTGTGGATACGGCCGCCCGCCCCGGCCCGGGCGATCTGTCCGGGAGCGGTGTCGTCCCACCAGACGTGGTACGTGTCGACGGTGACGCCGACCTGCCGCGCCGGGAAGCGTTCGGCGAGGTCCAGGGCCTGCGCCAGCGTCGACACCACGCAGCGGTCGGCGGCGAACATGGGGTGCAGCGGCTCGATCGCCAGCCGGACCCCGTGCCGCTCGGCGTACGGGCCCAGCTCCGCCAGGGCCTGCGCGACGCGCTCCCGCGCCCCGCGCAGGTCCTTGGATCCGGCGGGAAGACCGCCCGAGACCAGCACCAGCGTGTCCGTGCCCAGGGCCGCCGCCTCGTCGACCGCCCGGCGGTTGTCGGCCAGCGCCTGGGTCCGCTCCCGCGCGTCGATCGCCGTGAGGAAGCCGCCCCGGCACAGCGTCGTCACCGACAGACCCGCGTCCCGCACCAGTTTCGCTGTGGCCTCCAGCCCGTGGGCGCGGACCGGCTCCCGCCACAGGCCGACGTGCCCGATGCCCAACCGGGCGCACCCGTCGACGAGTTCCGGCAGCGACAGTTGCTTCACCGTCATCTGGTTGACGGAGAAGCGCTCCAGCGACGCGCTCACTGTTCCACCCCGTACACGCCCAGCAATGTCCTCATGCGCTCCTCCGCGAGCTTCGGATCGGGGAACAGGCCCAGTCCGTCGGCGAGTTCGTAGGCCCGCGCCAGGTGCGGCAGCGACCGGGCCGACTGCAGACCGCCGACCATCGTGAAGTGCGCCTGGTGGCCCGCCAGCCACGCCAGGAACACCACGCCCGTCTTGTAGAAGCGCGTGGGGGCCTGGAACAGGTGCCGGGAGAGCACGACCGTGGGGTCGAGGAGGTCCCGGAAGCCCCGGGTGTCCCCGGTGTCCAGGAGCCGGACGGCCTCGGCCGCCAGGGGGCCCAGCGGGTCGAAGACGCCCAGCAGGGCGTGGCTGAAGCCCTGTTCGTCCCCGGCGATCAGCTCCGGGTAGTGGAAGTCGTCGCCCGTGTAGCAGCGCACGCCCCGCGGCAGGCGCCGGCGGATGTCGACCTCGCGTCGCGCGTCCAGCAGGGAGACCTTGACGCCGTCGACCTTGTCGGGGTGGGCGGCGATGACGTCCAGGAAGGTGTGCGTGGCCGCGTCCAGGTCCGTCGCGCCCCAGTAACCCTCCAGCGCGGGGTCGAACATGGGGCCGAGCCAGTGCAGGACGACCGGCTCCGACGCCTGGCGCAGCAGGTGCCCGTAGACCTCCAGGTAGTCCTCCGGGCTCCGGGCGGCCGCGGCCAGGGCCCGGGAGGCCATCAGGACCGCCTGCGCGCCGGACTCCTCCACGAGAGCGAGCTGCTCCTCGTACGCGGCCCGGATCCCGGCGAGGCCGTACGGGTGGCCGGACGCGGTGACCGGCAGCTGGTCGGTGCCCACACCGCAGGCGATCAGGCCGCCGGCCGCCTTCGCCTCGGCCGCCGACCGGCGGATCAGCTCCGCCGCCGCCGGCCAGTCCAGGCCCATCCCGCGCTGCGCGGTGTCCATCGCCTCGGCCACACCCAGCCCGTGCGACCACAGGTGGCGGCGGAAGGCGAGCGTGGCGTCCCAGTCGACGGCGGCGGGCGCGTCCGGCGAGACGTCGGCGTACGGGTCGGCGACGACGTGCGCGGCCGAGAAGACCGTACGGGAGGTGAAGGGCGCGCCGGGAGCCCTGACCGACGGCTCGGAGCGGGGCTCGTAGGCGCGCAACGCCCCGCCGGGGCCCGGGAGTCGGATCGTCACAGCGAGATCTCCGGCACGTCGAGACGGCGGCCCTCGGCCGAGGAGCGCAGGCCCAGCTCGGCGAGCTGGACACCGCGGGCGCCGGCCAGCAGGTCCCAGTGGTAGGGGGCGTCGGCGTACACGTGCTTGAGGAACAGCTCCCACTGGGCCTTGAAGCCGTTGTCGAACTCACCGTTGTCCGGGACCTCCTGCCACTGGTCGCGGAAGACCTCCGTGGCGGGGACGTCCGGGTTCCACACCGGCTTGGGGGTGGCGCTGCGGTGCTGGGCGCGGCAGGTGCGCAGCCCGGCCACCGCCGAGCCCTCGGTGCCGTCGACCTGGAACTCCACCAGCTCGTCGCGGTGGACGCGCACGGCCCAGGAGGAGTTGATCTGCGCGATCGCACCGCCCTCCAGCTCGAAGATGCCGTAGGCGGCGTCGTCGGCGGTGGCGTCGTAGGGCTTGCCGTTCTCGTCCCAGCGCTGCGGGACGTGCGTGGCGGTGAGGGCCTGCACCGACCGCACCCGGCCGAACAACTCGTGCAGCACGTACTCCCAGTGCGGGAACATGTCGACGACGATGCCGCCGCCGTCCTGCGCCCGGTAGTTCCACGACGGCCGCTGCGCCGCCTGCCAGTCGCCCTCGAAGACCCAGTAGCCGAACTCGCCGCGCACGGACAGGATCCGGCCGAAGAAGCCGCCGTCGATCAGGCGCTTCAGCTTCAGCAGGCCCGGCAGGAAGAGCTTGTCCTGCACCACGCCGTGCCTGACGCCGGCTCCGGTGGCGAGCCGGGCGAGGTCCAGGGCGCCGGCGAGCCCCGTCGCGGTCGGCTTCTCCGTGTAGACGTGCTTGCCGGCGGCGATGGCCTTGGTCAGCGCCTCCTCGCGGGCGGAGGTGACCTGGGCGTCAAAGTAGACCTCCACCGAGGGGTCCGCCAGGACCGCCTCCAGGTCCGTCGACCAGTGCTCCAGGCCGTGCCGCTCGGCCAGGGCCCGCAGCGCGTGCTCGCGGCGGCCGACCAGGACCGGTTCGGGCCACAGCACGGTGCCGTCGCCGAGGTCGAGTCCGCCCTGCTCGCGCAGGGCGAGGAGGGAGCGCACCAGGTGCTGGCGGTAGCCCATGCGCCCGGTCACGCCGTTCATGGCGATTCGCACCGTCTTGCGTGTCACGTCGATCCCTTCGTACGCGGACGCCGCGCCGCGTGCGCCCCACCCGTCACCGGCGCCCCCGGGGAGACGTCCGGAACTGGTGAGCGTTGCAGCAAGCGCT
The DNA here is from genome assembly GCF_044328425.1 of Streptomyces sp. NPDC017943. Classification (NCBI taxonomy): domain Bacteria; kingdom Bacillati; phylum Actinomycetota; class Actinomycetes; order Kitasatosporales; family Streptomycetaceae; genus Streptomyces; species Streptomyces sp. NPDC017943. The sequence goes on from NZ_JBIRHH010000006.1 coordinate 276,929, forward strand.
TTCTATGCAGACAGAAACTAGCCCCTGGCCGCGGTCCGGACAAGACCGTGACCATCACGAGTTGTTCGAGGGGGCGAACAAGTCGGGGCCGGGGGCTTAAGGTCTGCTCGGAACCACGGCCACGGGTGTGGGCGTGGACGAGGGCGGACACGACACGCGCGACCGGAGGACGACGAGATGACGGTGACCCTGGCGGACGTGGCGGCCCGCGCGCAGGTCTCGCCCGCGACGGTGTCGCGCGTGCTGAACGGGAACTACCCCGTGGCCGCCTCCACCAGGGAGCGGGTGCTCAAGGCCGTCGACGAGCTGGACTACGTGCTCAACGGACCCGCCAGCGCCCTGGCCGCCGCCACCTCCGACCTGGTCGGCATCCTGGTCAACGACATCGCCGACCCCTTCTTCGGCATCATGGCGAGCGCCATCCAGGCCGAGATCGGCGGGCCGGGCGGCCGCGCGGGCGGGGAGCGGCTCGCGGTGGTCTGCAACACCGGCGGCTCCCCGGAGCGCGAGCTGACCTACCTGACGCTGCTCCAGCGGCAGCGGGCGGCGGCCGTGGTGCTCACCGGGGGCGCCATCGAGGACCCGGTCCACCAGGCGGCCATGGACGCGAAGGTGCGCAAGCTGGTCGACGCCGGGACCCGGGTGGTGCTGTGCGGGCGCCCGCCGGCCCCGGACACCGGGGCGATCGCGCTGACCTTCGACAACCGCGGGGGCGGGCAGGAGCTCACCGAGCACCTGATCGGGCTCGGCCACCGGCGGCTGGGGTACATCGCGGGACCGCAGGAACGGACGACGACCCGCCACCGGCTGGAGGGCCACCGGGCCGCGCTCGCGGCACACGGCATCGAGGAGGACCCCCGCCGTACCGTGCACGGGCGCTACGACCGGCGCTCCGGGTACGAGGCGACCCTGGAGCTGCTGCGGCGCGACCCGTCGCTGACGGCGGTCGTCGCGGCGAACGACTCCGTCGCACTGGGGGCGTGCGCCGCGCTGCGCGACTCGGGGCTGCGCATCCCCGAGGACGTGTCGGTGGCCGGCTTCGACGACCTGCCCTTCAGTATCGACGCGGTGCCCTCGCTGACGACGGTGCGGCTGCCGCTGGCCGAGGCGGGCGCCCGGGCCGGACGCGTCGCGATGGGCCGGGAGGAGGCGCCGCCCGGGGGGATCGCCTCGGTGCGCGGCGAGTTGATGGTCCGGGGTTCCTCCGGAGTGCCGCGGACGTCGTGAGGGCGGCCGCTCCTTGTGGCCGCCCCCGTGCCGCAGTACCCGTGCCGCAGTACCCGGGCCGCCGCACCGGCCCCCTGGGGCCCGCGTCCCCGGCGGGCCCGGGCGCCGGACGGTCCGCCGTGTGACGCACACCTCAGACGCTTGTCCGCCCGGGGGATCGCCCTTCTTCCCGGCCGCGGGTGATCGTGAGGGCATGGCGGAAGAGCGAGCCGGGAGCGCCGGCCCGGAAGAGGCCCGGGAGGTGCGGGCGTTCTGGGAGCGGCTCGGCCTGCCCGGGCTCGTCGACGTGCACACCCACTTCATGCCCGAGCGCGTCCTGCGCAAGGTCTGGGACTACTTCGCCGCCAACGGCCCCCTGGTCGGCGGCCTGGAGTGGTCGATCACCTACCGGCACGAGGAGGCCGAACGGACCGCGCTGCTGCGGGAGTTCGGCGTCCGGGCGTTCACCGCGATGCTCTACCCGCACAAACCCGGCATGGCCCGGTGGCTGAACGGCTGGGCCGCGGAGTTCGCCCGCCGCACGCCCGACTGCCTGCACACCGCCACCCTCTACCCCGACCCGGACGTCGAGAGCTACGTCCGCGAGGCCGTCGAGGCGGGCGCGCGGGTGTTCAAGGCGCATGTGCAGGTCGGTGCCTACGACCCGGCCGACGAGCGGCTGGAGCGGGCGTGGGGACTGCTCGCCGAGGCCCGGATCCCCGTGGTGATGCACTGCGGCTCCGGCCCCGCACCCGGCAGGCACACCGGCCCCGGGCCCGTCGCCCGGGTGCTCGCCCGGCACCCGCGGCTGCGGCTCGTCGTCGCGCACATGGGCATGCCCGAGTACGAGGACTTCCTCGGGCTGGCCGAGCGCCACGAGGAGGTCCGGCTGGACACGACCATGTCGTTCACCGACTTCGGCGAGCGGCTCGCGCCGTTCCCGCGCCGCGCCCTGCCCCGGCTCGCCGCCCTCGGCGACCGCGTCCTGCTCGGCTCCGACTTCCCCAACATCCCCTACCCCTACCTGCACCAACTGCACGCCCTGGAACGGCTCGGGCTCGGCGCGCCGTGGCTGCGCGCGGTGTGCCACGACAACGCGGCGGAACTCTTCGGGCTGGACGGCGGGCGCGCGGCGAGGTGACGGCGTCGGCGTCCCGCGCCGGCGAGGAGGTGCGCGCGGCACCGGGTCGTCCCGGCGCGCCGCGGGGCCCGGCACGCCCGTCCGCGGCGCACGCCCGTCCCCTGCGTCGACCGGCCGGGACCGGCGGCCGGACCCGTCCGCAACACCCGGGGTGTGAGGGGGAATCGCGTGCGGGGTTCGCGGGTAGTGTCCGTCCACATGAAGCTCGCGTTCTCCACCCTCGGTGTCCCCGGCCTGCCGCTGCCCGACGTCCTGCGGCTCGCGACCACTCACGGCTACCACGGAGTGGAGCTGCGCACCCACCCCGAGGAGCCGGTGCACATCGGCCTCGACCCGGACCGGCGGGCCGAGGTGGCGGCCGAGTTCAAGGGTGCGGGTGTGGAGCTCCTGGGACTGGCCGGCTACGTGGGCGTCGCCGCGCCCGGCGACGACGGCCTCGTCCTGGCCGAGCTCCGGGCCCTGCTCGACCTGGCCCGCGACCTGGGCGCCCCGTACGTGCGGGTCTTCCCCGGGGGCGAGGCCCGGACGCCCGAGGAGGCCGACGCGACGGCCGCCCGCCGCCTGGGCACCGCCGCCGAGTACGCCACCGACCTCGGCGTGCGCATCCTGCTGGAGACCCACGACTCCCACCGCACCGCCGCCGACGCCATGCGCGTCCTCGGCCTGGTCGGCCACCGGCAGGTCGGCGCCCTGTGGGACGTCATGCAGACCTGGCTCGGCGGCGAGCAGCCCTCCGAGTCCTACATGGCCCTCGCCCCGCACCTCGGCTACGTCCAGGTCAAGGACATCGCCTCCGCCGAGGACACCACCCCCCTGCCCCTGGGCCGGGGCGTCCTCCCGCTCGCCGACTGCGTGGAGGTCCTCTCCCGCCACGGCTGGGACGGCTGGCTGTGCTGGGAGTACGAGAAGCGCTGGCACGAGGACGCGGCACCGCTCCCCGACCTCCTGGAAGAGGGCCGCGACCACCTGAACCGCCTGCTGAACGACTCGGCCTGACGCATCCGGCGGCGCCCTGCGGGGGTGCCGCCGCACGGGCGCGGGGAAAATTCTCGTTCCGGCGTGCAACCCTCCGCCGCCTCCGCGGGTCGTACCCGGTGTCAGGACCTCCGGGGGGATTCCGGGGGGGATCGAGGGAGTTCCTGACGGGAGGGGAAACGCCGAGGGGACCCGGTCGACGGACCGGGTCCCCTCGAAACGTCTCCGGGGTCCGGGACGGCGCCGGGCCTCAGAAGAAGACGCCGCAGCGCAGCAGCACGTTCGCGTACGGCCGTGCCTCGCCCGTGCGGACGATCAGCCGGGCCCGGGACGATAGTTCCTTGAGACGCTCGTGCGGGACGAGCTCCAGCGCGGGGAAGTGCCCCTCCAGCAGCGCCGCCGCCCGCGGGTTCGCCGCCCGGACCTCCTCCGCGGCCGTCGCCCCCTCGACCACCAGTTCCGCGAGCAGTCCGTCCAGCACCTCCGCGAACGCCGGCACCCCGGCCCGGAACGCCAGGTCCACCACACGCGGGCCGTCGGGCACAGGCATGCCCGCGTCGCACACCAGCACCCCGTCGCCGTGGCCGAGGGCGGCCAGCGCGCCCGCCAGGTGGCGGTTGAGTATCCCGCTCCTCTTCACGCGGACCCGCCCCGCGACGCGACCTCCGCCGCCGTCGGGAAGGAGGCCTGCGCGCCCTCCTTCAGCACCGTCGCCGCCCCGACCCGCGCCGCGTAGGCCGCGGCGTCCGCGAGGGACTCGCCCGCCCCCAGCCGCCAGGCCAGGGCGGCCGTGAAGGCGTCCCCGGCGCCGGTCGTGTCCACGGCCTCCACCCGCACGGACGGCACCCGCGCGACCCCCTGCGCCGACGCCACCAGCGCACCCTCGGCGCCGAGCGTCACCACCACCGACCTCGGGCCCTTCGCCAGCAGGATCCGCGCCCAGTCCTTGGGGGCGTCCCCGACGGCCGCCCCACCGAGGATCACCTTCGCCTCGTGCTCGTTCACGATCAGCGGGTCACAGGCCGCGAGCACCTCCTGGGGCAGGGGCCGCGGCGGCGAGGGGTTGAGGACGAAACGGCTCCCCGGAGCCAGGTTCCGCACCACCTCCACCACCGACTCCAGCGGGATCTCCAACTGCGCCGAGACCACCCGGGACCCCTGGAACAGACACCCGGCGGCCCGCACGTCCTCGGGCGTGAGGCGGCCGTTCGCGCCCGGGGAGACGACGATGCTGTTGTCCCCGGACGGGTCGACCGTGATCAGCGCGACGCCCGTCGGCGCGCCGCCCACCAGGACCCCCACCGTGTCGACCCCGGCCCGGCGCTGCGAGTCCAGCAGCAGCCGGCCGTGCGCGTCGTCGCCGACCCGGGCCAGCAGGGCCGTGCGGGCCCCGAGCCGGGCGGCGGCGACCGCCTGGTTGGCGCCCTTGCCGCCCGGGTGGACGGCCAGGTCGGAGCCGAGCACGGTCTCGCCCGCGCCGGGCCGGCGCTCCACTGAGATCACCAGGTCGGCGTTGGCCGACCCCACGACCAGCAGGTCGTAGTCGTACATGTGTCGTCTCCCCTTGTGAGTGGCACGGGCGGGCGGTCGCGCACGCCGTGTGCGACCGCCCGCCGTTCCCTGCCGTCAGCCGCTGAAGCCGGCCACGTTCTCCTTCGTGACCACCTTCACCGGCACCTTCACCGTCTGCTCGACCTTCTTGTCCCGGAGCGCCTTCAGGGCGTTGTCGACGGCGATCCTGCCGAGCTGGGACGGCTGCTGCGCGACCGACGCGTACAGCGTGCCGCCCTCGACCGCCTTCAGCCCGTCAGGCGTGCCGTCGAAGCCGACCACCGGGACCGACTTGCCGGCCTTGGACCCCAGCGCCTTGATCGCGCCCAGGGCCATCTCGTCGTTCGCGGCGATGACGCCCCGCACGTCCGGGTGGGCCTGCAGCAGGTTCGACATCACGTCGAGTCCCTTGGTGCGGTCGAAGTCGGCGGGCTGCTGCGCGACGACCTGGATGCCCGGGAAGGACTCCAGCCCCTTCGCGAAGCCCTGGGCGCGCTCGCGGGCGGCGGAGGTGCCCGCCTGGCCCTGGAGGATCACGATCTTGCCCTTGCCGCCGAGCCTGTCCGCGATGGTCTTCGCGGCGAGTTCGCCACCGGCGACGTTGTCGGAGGCGACCAGGGTGTCCACCGCCGCGTCGTTGACGGTGCGGTCCACGGCGACGACCGGGATGTCCGCCTTGCCGGCGGCCTTCACGGAGTTGCTCGCCGCGTCGGAGTCCACCGGGTTGACGATGATCGCGTCCAGCTCGGAGCTGGTGAAGTTCTGCAGCTGGTTGGCCTGCTGGGAGGCGTCGTTCTGGGCGTCCGTGACGGTCAGGTCGATGCCGCGCTTCTCCGCCTCGGCCTGGGCGCCCGCCCGGATCTGCACGAAGAACGGGTTGTTGAGCGTGGACAGCGACAGGCCCAGCTTCGGCTTGTCCGAGGAGGAGCCGTGGTGCAGGAACGAGGTGGCGCCGACGATCGCGACCGTGACGACGGCCGCCAGCGCGTACGTCGCCGCCTGCCTGCCCTTGGGGCCGCCGGCCCCGGCCGCCACCGGGGTCGCCCCCGCCTTGCGTCGCAGCGTGTCGAACAGCACCGCCAGCGCGATGACGACGCCGATGACGACCTGCTGCCAGAAAGCCGACACGTTCAGCAGGTTCAGCCCGTTGCGCAGCACGGCCAGGATCAGCGCGCCGACGAGCGTCCCGGACGCCTTGCCCGTACCGCCCGCCAGCGAGGCGCCGCCGATGACGACCGCGGCGATGGCGTCCAGCTCGTAGCCGTCGGCGGCCTGGGGCTGGGCGGAGGAGAGCCGGGCGGCCAGGACGACACCGGCGACGGCGGCGAAGACACCCGAGAAGGCGTAGATGGCGAGCTTCTGCCGCTTCACGCGCAGCCCGGACAGCCGCGCGGCCTCCTCGTTGCCGCCGATGGCGTACATGGAGCGGCCGATGTAGGTCCGGCCGAGCACGAAGGCGGCGATCAGGCCCATCACGATCATCACCAGGACCGGCACCGGCAGCCAGCCGCCGAGCGTGTCGCCGAGGTGGGAGACCGAGTCGGGGAAGGCGATGGGGGAGCCCTCGGAGATGACCAGGGACAGACCGCGCGCCACGGACAGCATGGCGAGGGTGGCGATGAACGGCGGCAGCTTGCCGTAGGAGATCAGGACGCCGTTGACCAGGCCGCAGACGATGCCCGTCGCTATCGCGAGCAGCACGGCGAGGAACACCGGGACCCCCGCCGAGGTGGCGCTCCAGGCGAGGACCGTGGCGGACAGCGCGGCGACCGAGCCGACCGACAGGTCGATGCCCGCCGAGACGATCACGAACGTCACACCGAAGGCGAGGACGGCGGTCACGGCCGCCTGGACGCCGACGTTGAGCAGGTTGTCCGCCGTCAGGAAGTCGCCGGACAGCGCCGACATCGCGACGACGAGGACGATGAGCGCGGTGAGCGCGCCGTTGTCGAGCAGGAGGCGGCGCAGCCCTCCTGGGGCGCCACCCGCGCCCGTCGTGCTCTTGAGCGTGTCAGTGGCCACCGGAGGCCTCCGTTCCGGTCGTGGTCGTGGTCGTCGTGGGGGTGCTGACGGCGAGGGCCATCACGGCGTCCTGGGTCGCCTCGCCGGCGGTGAGTTCACCGGCGATCCGGCCCTGGGCCATCACCAGCACCCGGTCGCTCATGCCGAGCACCTCGGGCAGGTCGCTGGAGATCATCAGGACGGCCGCGCCGGCGGCGGTGAGTTCGTTGACGAGCTGGTAGATCTCGACCTTGGCGCCGACGTCGATGCCGCGCGTCGGCTCGTCGAGGATGAGCACCTTGGTGTCGGCGAGCAGCCACTTGCCGATGACGACCTTCTGCTGGTTGCCGCCGGACAGCGTGCGCACGTGCTGGCCGAGGCCCGCCATCCGCACGCCCAGCTGCCCGGCGATCCGCTCGGCGGCCGCGCGCTGCCCCTTGAGGTCGACGAGCCCGGCGCGCGTGGCCGACCGCAGGGTCACCAGCCCGAGGTTCTCCTCCACGGACGCGTCCAGCACCAGGCCCTGGCCCTTGCGGTCCTCGGGGACCAGGCCGATGCCGGCGGTCATCGCCGCGTTCACGTCGTGCTTGGCCACCGGCGCGCCGGACACCTTCACGCTGCCCTCGTCGTACGAGTCGGCCCCGAAGACCGCCCGGACGACCTCGGTGCGTCCGGCACCGACCAGACCGGCGATGCCGACGACCTCACCGGCGTGCACCTCGAAGCCCACGTCGTGGAAGACGCCGTCGCGGGTGAGCCCCTCGACGGTCAGCAGCGCGGGGCCGCGACCGGCCCGCTCGCGCGGGTACTGCTGCTCGATGGAACGCCCCACCATCAGCCGGACGAGTTCGTCCTCGGGCGTGGTGGCGGGCACCTGGCCCACGCTCCTGCCGTCCCGGATCACGCTGACCCGGTCGCCGAGCGCGGCGATCTCCTCCAGGTGGTGCGTGATGAACACGATCCCGACGCCGTCCTCGCGCAGCGAGCGCACGATCGCGAAGAGCGTGTCGACCTCCTCGGAGGTGAGCACCGCCGTCGGCTCGTCCATGATGAGCACGCGCGCGTCCAGGCTGAGCGCCTTGGCGATCTCGACCATCTGCAGGCGGGCGATGCCCAGTTCGCGGACCCGGGCGCGCGGGGGGACGTCCAGGCCGACCCGCTTCAGCAGGACCGCGGCGTCGGCCTCCATCCGCTTGCGGTCGATCATGCCGAGGCGGCGCGGCTGGCGGCCCAGGAAGATGTTCTCGGCGACGGTCAGGTCCGGGACCAGGTTGAACTCCTGGTAGATGGTGGCGATCCCGAGCCGCTCGGAGTCCTGCGCACCCTGGATGCGCGTCTCCTCGCCGCCCACCAGGATCCGCCCGGCGTCGGGCGTGTAGGCGCCGGAGAGCATCTTGATCAGGGTGCTCTTGCCGGCGCCGTTCTCACCGAGCAGCACGTGCACCTCGCCCCGGCGCAGGTCGAAGTCGACGCCGTCCAGCGCCACCACGCCCGGGAAGGTCTTGCGTATGCCCTCGATGCGCAGCAACTCGTCCGCGTTGCTCACGACGTGCTCCTTTGCACTGGGGTGGGGTTCTCGCCGCACGAGCGGCGCACGACGAGACGGGCGGGAAGGGTGACGGACTCCCCGGCCCGCCCCTCGATGCGGTCGACCAGGGCCCGTACGGCGGCCCGGCCCAGCTCGCCCGTCGGCTGGGCGATCGCCGTGATGGGCGGATCGGTGTGCACGAACCACGGGATGTCGTCGAAGGCGGCCAGCGCGAGGTCGTCCGGCACGCGCAGTCCCCGCGCGCGTACGGCGTCCAGCGCGCCCAGCGCCATCAGGTTGTCGGCCGCGAACACGACCTCCGGCGGCTCGGCCAGGTCGAGGAAGCCCTCGGTGACCCGCCGTCCGCTCTCGGCCTGGAAGTCGCCCTGCCCTATGTAGGTGCCGGGCAGGTCCAGCCCGAAGGCGGCGAGCGCCTCCCGGAAGGCCTCCACGCGCTCGCGGCCGGTCGTGGTCGCCGCCGGGCCCGCGATGATGGCGAGCCTGCGGTGTCCCAGCCGGTGCAGATGCGCCACGAGGTCCCGTACGGCGCTCCGCCCGTCCGACCGCACCACCGGCACGTCCACGCCCGGGATCCACCGGTCGACGAAGACCATGGGTGTCCCGGCCCGCGCGGCGTCCAGCATCAGCGGGGAGCCGCCGTCCGTCGGGGAGACGAGCAGGCCGTCGATCCGGCGGTCGAGCAGGGTGCGTACGTGGTGGTCCTGGAGGTCCGGCCGCTCGTCGGCGTTGCCGATGATCACGCTGTAGCCGAGCGCGCGGGCCTCCTCCTCGACGGAGCGGGCCAGTTCGGTGAAGTACGGGTTCAGCACGTCGCTGATGACCAGGCCGAGGGTGCGGGTCTGGTCGGTGCGCAGCGAGCGGGCGACGGCGTTCGGGCGGTAGCCCAGGGCCTCGACGGCCGCCAGCACGCGGGCGCGTGCCGCGGCGCTGACCGACGGGTGCTCGTTCAGGACGCGCGAGACCGTGGCGACGGAGACGCCCGCCTCGGCAGCGACGTCCTTGATGCTGGCCACCGCCGCTCCACCTCCTTGTGGATCAGTCGGGTGAGCACCTCGCGGTGCTCGTGGAATCGATTACATCCACGGGTGCATGGAATCGATTACACGGCGGGGAGGCAAGACCTCCCGAGCCCTCTTGACCGGATCGTGATGTCGCGGAGCGGGCCGGGGCGGGTGGGGGTGGAGGTGCGTGGGGGCCCCGCGGAGGGCTTGTGGAGCAGCGGTGGGCCGGGATCGCGGCGGCGCCGGGAACCGGGGTCCGGGCCACCGATGAGTTCCGGCGGCCCGGGCGGTCCACATCGCGTCGACCACAGGAGGAACGCTGTGCCCCAGTTGCTGCGCGTGCAGAATTTCAACGTCTCGAGCGACGGCTTCGGCGCCGGGGAGAACCAGAGCCTGGAGAGGCCCTTCGGCCACGCCGACCCGGGCGAGATGTTCGCCTGGGCCGGTGCCACGGCGAGCTGGCCCAACCGCACCGCCCCGGGCGGCAGTCGCGGTCTCGACGACTACCTCACCCGCGATTTCAAGAACAACATCGGCGCGGAGATCATGGGCCGCAACAAGTTCAGCCCGCACCGCGGCCCGTGGCAGGACCACGAGTGGCAGGGCTGGTGGGGCGACGAACCCCCCTTCCACACCCCGGTGTTCGTCATGACCCACCACGAACGCCCGTCGTTCACGCTCTCCGACACGACGTTCCACTTCGTCGGCGGGGATCCGGCCGAGGTCCTCGCCCTGGCGCGCAAGGCGGCCGGGGGCAAGGACGTCCGGCTCGGCGGCGGGGCGGCGACCATCCGGCAGTTCCTGGACGCCGACCTGGTCGACACGCTGCACGTGGCGGTCTCGCCCGACGTGGTGCTCGGGTCCGGCTCACGGCTGTGGGAGTCCCCCGAGGAACTGCTCGACCGCTTCCACCGCGATGTCGTGCCGAGCCCGAGCGGAAAGGTCACGCATCACCTGTTCTGGCGGAGGTGACGTCAGGTCGGACGGCCGTGCCCCAGTCCAGGCGGTCGGCGAGCCCGGCGGCGGCGAAGGCGGCCTCCAGGTCGTCGCGGCCCTCGGTGAAGTGGGCCCAGCTGTCGTAGTGGACGGGCACGACGCGGCGGGCGCCCAGGACGCGCGCGGCCTCCGCGGCCATGGCGCTGTCCAGCACGATGACCCGGTTGTCGAAGAGGACGGGGAAGCGGGGCGCCCCGGCGAAGAGGACGGCGGTGTCGACGGGGCCGAAGCGCTCGGCGATCTCCCGGACGGCGTCGAGGGAGGCGTTGTCGCCGCTGACGTAGACGGTGGGCAGGCCCTCGCCGGTCAGGACGAAGCCGACGACCTGCCCGGTGACCGCCTCGACCTCCTCGCGGGTGCCGGGCCCGTGCAGCGCCGGGACGCCGGTGACGGTCACGGCGCCGCCCCCGGGCCGGTCCAGCTCGACGGACTCCCAGTCGGCCAGCCCCCGGACCCGCTCGCCCAGGGTCTCGCCCAGGCGCTTGCCGCCGCCGGGGGTGGTCAGGGTCAGCGGGACGCCGGCGAGCAGGGCGCGGCCGGAGTCGTCGAGGTTGTCGGGGTGCTCGTCGTGGGAGAGGAGCACCACGTCGACGCGCCCGAGGTCGTCGGGGGAGGCGGCGGAGGGTGCCGTCTTGGTCAGGAACCTGGCCTCGCCCCGGGGGTAGTCGCCGGGGGCGTCGAAGGTCGGGTCGGTCAGGAAGCGCAGCCCGCCGTACTCGAAGAGGGCGGTGGGGCCGCCGAAGACGCGCACGATGAGGTCGCCGGTGGGCACGGACGTGGAGGACATGCAGCACCTCACGGATAGACGTGGTGGAACCGTGAGAAGACCGTAGCCCTTTCTCACGGATGGCGGCAAGCCGTACCATGAGAACCATGGAGGAGTCCGTGACCGAGCAGCCCGTCCCGCCGCCCGCCCAGGGTGAGGAGGAGCACCCGTCCCTCGCCCTCGCCAACAGCGCGATGGCCCTGCCCGGCGGGCACACGATCGATCTCCTGGGCTCGCCCGCGCAGGCCAACCACTGGCTCACCGAGCGCGGACTCGCGCCGGCCGACGCCGGGATGCGGGAGATGTGCGCGGCGCAACTGCGCTCGCTGCGCGAGCAGATCAGATCGCTGTTCGCCGCCCGGGCGGAGGGCCTGCCCGCCCTGCCGGCGGCCGTCGACGCGGTCAACGACGCGATGACCCGCGTGCCCACGGCCCCGCTGCTGCGGTGGGACGACAGGACCGGGCCGTACCGCACCGCCCCGCACCCCACGACCGCGATCGTCGACCTCGCCGTCGCGACGCTCGCCGCCGACGCGGCCGACCTGCTCACGTCCCCGGCGGCGGAACGCCTCACCGCCTGCGGCTCCCCGCCCTGCAACCGTTTCCTGCTCCGTCACGGCCGCCGCCAGTGGTGCTCCACCCGCTGCGGCGACCGCGCCCGCGCGGCCCGGGCCTACGCCCGCAGAACGGCCGAGGCCTGAGCCGGACGCCGGCCCCGGACCCCGCGACCCACCGGATCCGGCCCTGCTCGCACCTCGCAACTGCCCGCTCCGAAGCGCCCGCTGCCTCCTGCCCTGCCGGGCAGGCCGCACCCCTGTCCGTACGGCCGTGGAGGCGTGACGCTGTCCGGCTTCCCGAGTGTGTGGGCTACCGCCGCCCGCCCTTCCGGGTGGGTCACGCTGCGGTCGACCCTCACGTGCGGGCTGGGGCCGGCCATTGCCGCCCCTCGCCGCGAGCCGCTGTCCGAGCCGCCGTGCGAGCCGCGCTGCTCTGCATACCGGTCTCCGCCCCCCGGGCGGGGCCCGGGTCGCTGTCCGCGTCCGTGCGGGCCCTCGCTCCTCCGTGCCTCCCCGGCGAGCCGCACCGCCGTCCGCCGCGGTCCGTGTCTGCGTGCGGGCCGCACCGCCGTCCGCCCCCACACGAGCCGCCGCTTGCCCCCGGGCAGGCAGCACCTGCCCGGCCTTTCGCCAGGCGCTTCGCCTGGGGCCCTACGTGTCCTCCCCGGCGGCCGCTTCCCGAACGCCCGTCAGGAACGTGCGGATCGCGGCCAGTTCCCGCTCGTCGTAGGAGCGCAACAGGGTCACGGCGTGGTCGATCAGTGGGCCGAAGTGCTCCCGGCCGAGGGCGACCGCCCGTTCCTCCACCTCCACGACGACCTTCCGCCGGTCGCCGGCGCCCCGCACCCGCCGCACGTGCCCGGCCTGCTCCAGCCGGTCCACGAGGGCCGTGGTGCCCGCCGAGTTGAGCCCGAGCGCGGCACCGAGGCGGCCGGCCGTGGTCTCCTCGCCGGCGCGGGACGCGTCCATCAGGGCGATCAGCGCCCGCACATCCGTCGGGTGCAGGCCGTGGCGCTGGGCGAACCGGGCGCTGTGCCGGCCCAGTTCGACGGCGACGGCCCGCAGGAGATGGACGACCTCCATCTCGGGCCCCGGCCCGACGGACTCCTCGATCTGCTCGCCGGACATGCCAGCCTCCGTTACCATCTCGCTCAACAAGTATCTCGTCGAGCGAGATAATAGGGGGTCCCCGGCTCATGAACGCGCGCGGTCCGTACGACATGGACGCTTTCCTCGCCGCCTACGACAAGGTCATGGCCAAGTGGCCGGCGTCCCGCGAGACCCGGACGGTCCCCACGCCCTTCGGCGCGACGCACGTGACGGTGTGCGGCCCCGCCGACGGGCCTCCCCTCCTGCTGCTCCCCGGCGGGGGCGGCGCCACCTCGGCGACCTGGTTCCGGCAGGCCGCCGAACTCTCCCGTGCCCACCGGCTGTACGCCGTCGACCTGGTCGGCGCGCCGGGCCGCAGCGCCGCCGACCCCGAGCGCCGTCCCCGCACGGCCGCCGACCTGTCGGCCTGGCTGGACGCCCTGCTCACGGAGTTGGGCCTGCCGAGGGTCGACCTGGCCGGTCACTCGTACGGTGCGTGGATCGCGCTGCACCACGCCCTGCGGGCCCCGGACCGGGTGCGCCGGCTGGTGCTCCTGGACCCGACGAACTGCTTCGCCGGCTTCCGGCCCGCCTACCTGTGGCACGCGCTGCCGACGCTGCTGCGGCCCACGCCCCGCCGGGCGCGCGCCTTCCTGGAGTGGGAGACCGGCGGGGCCGGCCTGGACCCCGACTGGCTGGCCCTCCAGGAGGCGGCCGCCGGTTTCCCCGCCCTGCGTCCCGTCACCGGACCCCGTCCGGCGCCGGCCGCCCTGCGCGCCCTGGAGCCGCCGGTCCTGCTGCTGCTCGCGGGGGCCGGCCGCACGCACGACCCCGCCGCGGTCACCGCCCGGGCCGAGGCGCTGCTGCCGCAGGTCACGATCGCCACCCTGCCGGACGTGTCCCACCACGCGCTGCCCTTCGCCGACCCGGCCGTCTGCGCCCGGCGCGTCACCGGCTTCCTCACCCGCCCCGACGCCTGATCCCGCCCGCCCCTCCCGGAGCGCCGTCCCCTCACTCCCGCCGGACCCTGCTGCGATTTCCCCGCGCCCCTGCGGTCGTCCTCACCGAGCAGGCTGTCACGCACCGGCGACGCCCCGGCGACCGAACCGAACGCCGGCACCGGGAACCGGGCTCGGCTCATCCACTCGCCCGTCCCGCACGGCCCGACGAGCAGAGGAACCCCGCGGCTGCCCCCCAAGCCGGGCCGCCACGGGCCGGGCGCCTCTGCGGCCCATGCCCGCCACCGTTGTCGTACCCGGGCGGTACCGTCGGATCATGACCGATCAGGCGGGGGCCGCCCATGCGGGCGAGCGGCGACCGGCCACGCTGGAGGGCGTGCTGGAGCGCATCACGTACGCCAACGAGGAGAACGGCTACACGGTCGCCCGGGTCGACACCGGCAGAGGCGGCGGCGACCTGCTCACGGTCGTCGGGGCGCTGCTCGGCGCCCAGGTCGGCGAGTCCCTGCGCATGGAGGGCCGCTGGGGCTCCCACCCCCAGTACGGCAAACAGTTCCACGTGGAGAACTACACGACGGTCCTGCCGGCCACCGTCCAGGGCATCCGCCGCTACCTCGGGTCGGGCCTGGTCAAGGGCATCGGCCCGGTCTTCGCCGACCGCATCACCCAGCACTTCGGCATGGACACCCTGAAGATCATCGAGGAGGAGCCCAAGCGGCTCGTCGAGGTCCCCGGCCTCGGCCCCAAGCGCACGAAGAAGATCGCCGACGCCTGGGAGGAGCAGAAGGCCATCAAGGAGGTCATGCTGTTCCTCCAGACCGTGGAGGTCTCCACGTCCATCGCCGTGCGCATCTACAAGAAGTACGGCGACGCCTCCATCGCCGTGGTGAAGAACCAGCCCTACCGGCTCGCCTCCGACGTGTGGGGCATCGGCTTCCTCACCGCCGACAAGATCGCCCAGTCGGTCGGCATCCCGCACGACAGCCCCGAGCGCGTCAAGGCGGGCCTTCAGTACGCGCTGTCGCAGTCCACCGACCAGGGCCACTGCTTCCTGCCCGAGGAGCAGCTGATCAAGGATGCGGTCAAGCTCCTCCAGGTCGACACGGGCCTGGTCATCGAGTGCCTGGCCGAGCTGGCCGAGCCGCGGGAGGACGGCGAGGAACCCGGCGTCGTACGGGAGAAGGTGCCGGGTCCCGATGGCGGCGAGCCCGTCACCGCCATCTACCTCGTCCCCTTCCACCGCGCCGAACTCTCCCTGTCCGCCCAGTTGCTGCGCCTGCTGCGCACCGGCGAGGACCGCATGCCCGGCTTCGCGTCCGTCGCCTGGGACAAAGCGCTGACCTGGCTGATGGGCCGCACGGGCGCCGATCTCGCGCCCGAGCAGGAGGCCGCCGTGCGGCTGGCGCTCACCGAGAAGGTCGCGGTCCTGACCGGCGGCCCGGGCTGCGGCAAGTCCTTCACGGTCCGCTCGATCGTGGAACTGGCTCGCGCCAAGAAGGCCAAGGTCGTGCTCGCCGCGCCGACCGGCCGGGCCGCCAAGCGCCTGTCCGAACTCACCGGCGCCGAGGCCTCCACGGTCCACCGCCTGCTGGAGCTCAAGCCGGGCGGGGACGCGGCCTACGACCGCGACCGCCCCCTGGACGCCGACCTGGTGGTGGTCGACGAGGCGTCCATGCTCGACCTGCTCCTGGCCAACAAGCTCGTGAAGGCCGTCCCGCCCGGAGCGCACCTGCTGTTCGTCGGGGACGTGGACCAGCTGCCCAGCGTCGGCGCGGGCGAGGTGCTGCGGGACCTGCTGGCCGACGGCAGCCCGATCCCCGCCGTCCGCCTCACCCGGGTCTTCCGCCAGGCGCAGCAGTCCGGCGTGGTCACCAACGCCCACCGCATCAATGCCGGGCAGCACCCGGTCACCGACGGCATGAAGGACTTCTTCCTCTTCGTCGAGGACGACACGGAGGAGACCGGCCGGCTAACCGTGGACGTGGCCGCGCGCCGCATCCCGGCCAAGTTCGGCCTGGACCCGCGCCGGGACGTGCAGGTCCTCGCCCCCATGCACCGCGGTCCGGCCGGCGCGGGCACGCTCAACGGCCTGCTCCAGCAGGCCGTCACCCCGGGCCGCCCGGACGTGCCCGAGAAGAGATTCGGCGGCCGGGTGTTCCGCGTCGGCGACAAGGTCACCCAGATTCGCAACAATTACGAGAAGGGCACCAACGGTGTCTTCAACGGCACCGTGGGCGTGGTGACCTCGCTCGACCCGGTCGACCAGCGCCTGACGGTGCTCACGGACGAGGACGAGGAGGTCGCCTACGAGTTCGACGAGCTCGACGAGCTGGCCCACGCCTACGCCGTGACGATCCACCGCTCCCAGGGCAGCGAGTACCCGGCGGTCGTCATCCCGGTCACCACGGGGGCCTGGATGATGCTCCAGCGCAACCTGCTCTACACGGCGGTCACGCGCGCCAAGCGGCTGGTCGTCCTCGTCGGTTCGCGCAAGGCGATCGGCCAGGCGGTGCGCACGGTGTCGGCGGGTCGGCGGTGCACGGCACTCGACTTCCGGCTCGGCTCGGCAAAAAATGATCGATCAAATGAGTCGTGAAGGTCACAAGCCACTTCCGGAAGGGGATCACAGGGGGCAGGATGGGCAAGTTGGCGGCACTCAGTGCCGTCAGTAGGCCCGATGGTCGACCCCGAGTGCACTCTCCTGAGCCAAGTGGGGGATGGTAGAGACAGTCAGGGCACCTCGAAGATGAGGCACAACGTCGGTGAGGGAAGACGTGAGCGACAACTCTGTAGTACTGCGGTACGGCGACGGCGAGTACACCTACCCGGTGATCGACAGCACCGTCGGTGACAAGGGCTTCGACATCGGAAAGCTCCGCGCCCAGACCGGTCTGGTGACGCTGGACAGCGGTTACGGCAACACCGCCGCGTACAAATCCGCCATTACGTACCTGGACGGCGAGGCGGGCATCCTGCGTTACCGCGGGTACCCGATCGAACAGCTGGCCGAGCGCTCCACCTTCCTGGAGGTCGCCTACCTGCTGATCAACGGCGAGCTGCCGACCGTCGACGAGCTCTCCTCGTTCAAGAACGAGATCACGCAGCACACCCTGCTGCACGAGGACGTCAAGAACTTCTACAAGGGCTTCCCGCGCGACGCCCACCCGATGGCCATGCTGTCCTCGGTCGTCTCGGCGCTGTCCACGTTCTACCAGGACAGCCACAACCCGTTCGACGAGCGCCAGCGCAACCTCTCGACGATCCGCCTGCTCGCCAAGCTCCCGACGATCGCGGCGTACGCGTACAAGAAGTCGATCGGTCACCCGTTCGTCTACCCGCGCAACGACCTGGGCTACGTCGAGAACTTCCTCCGCATGACCTTCTCGGTCCCGGCGCAGGAGTACGAGCTGGACCCGACCGTGGTCTCCGCGCTCGACAAGCTGCTGATCCTGCACGCCGACCACGAGCAGAACTGCTCGACCTCCACGGTCCGCCTGGTCGGCTCCTCGCAGGCGAACATGTTCGCCTCGATCTCCGCCGGCATCAACGCGCTGTGGGGCCCGCTGCACGGCGGCGCCAACCAGTCCGTGCTGGAGATGCTGGAGGGCATCCGCGACTCCGGCGGCGACGTCGACTCCTTCATCCGCAAGGTGAAGAACAAGGAGGACGGCGTCCGCCTGATGGGCTTCGGCCACCGGGTCTACAAGAACTTCGACCCCCGCGCCAAGATCATCAAGGCCGCCGCGCACGACGTGCTGTCCGCCCTCGGCAAGTCCGACGAGCTGCTGGACATCGCGCTGAAGCTGGAGGAGCACGCGCTCTCCGACGACTACTTCGTCCAGCGCAGCCTCTACCCGAACGTCGACTTCTACACCGGCCTGATCTACCGGGCCATGGGCTTCCCGACCGAGATGTTCACGGTCCTGTTCGCCCTCGGCCGGCTGCCGGGCTGGATCGCCCAGTGGCACGAGATGATCAAGGAGCCGGGCTCCCGCATCGGCCGTCCGCGCCAGATCTACACGGGTGTCGTCGAGCGCGACTTCGTCCCCGTCGAGGAGCGCTGAGGCAGCCGCCCGGCAGCCCTGGGTCGCCCTTCCGCCCGAGCCCCCGCCGTCCGGCCGCCGGACGACGGGGGCTCGGGCGTGCCCGGGGCTCCGCCGCACGCGCACGCGCACGCGTAAACGCAGACACGGGAACGGGCACGGAGTGATCTTTCACGGGATTTCTTACGCAATGAAGAAGGCGCCCCGGCGTCGGTCCCCCCACGGGCCGACGACCAGGGCGCCTTCCCAGTCCCGGTACGGATTCCCCCCACGGGATCCGGCCGGGCGTCTGTGAGGACAGCGCCTGAATCGCTGTGCGAGCACGACGGGCGGAACTCGCCGTACTCCTTGTACGAGGTGCGATCTGCCGGGACAGCGCACGCCCGGGAGGGCCGCTCAAAGCTTCCCGGTGTACGTGCCCCGGCAACGCATCTCCGGGGAAGTCCCCCAAGACATCCCCAGATGTCGGGTCGCGCCCCCCAAGACGCTTCCTGACATCGTCAACTTAGACCTTCGAACCCCTCGGATGGTTACGTTCACATCACTGTGATCTGCGTCTCTTGCATATGTCCTATAGATGGGCAAGAGCCCGGATATGCCATCCGGGGGGTCCCAGCGTAAGGATGATGCGCGAGCCTTGTGAAGAGCTTATGTGAGCCGGGCCCGGGACTCCAGAGGGGTTCAAATCACGTTCGCCGTGAATTTACGGCGAATTCGGGCGAGTTCACCTGAATGTCCGCAGTCGGAGGCTGTTGGTGACCACGAAGACCGACGAGAAGGCCATCGCGGCCCCCGCGATCATGGGGTTCAGGAGGCCCGCGGCCGCCAGGGGCAGCGCGGCCACGTTGTAGCCGAAGGCCCAGACGAGATTGCCCTTGATCGTCGCCAGGGTACGGCGGGAGAGCCGGATCGCGTCCGCGGCCGCCCGCAGGTCGCCGCGGACGAGGGTCAGGTCGCCCGCCTCGATCGCCGCGTCCGTGCCCGTGCCCATGGCGAGGCCCAGATCGGCGGTGGCGAGCGCGGCCGCGTCGTTGACGCCGTCGCCCACCATGGCGACGACCCGCCCCTCGGCCTGCAACCGCCGCACGGCGTCGACCTTGTCCTCGGGCAGGACCTCGGCGACCACCCGCTCGATCCCCACGGCTTCGGCCACCGCCTCGGCCACCGTGCGGTGGTCGCCGGTCAGCAGTACCGGTGCCAGTCCCAGCGCGCGCAGCTCGCGCACGGCCTCGGCGCTGGTGTCGCGGACCGCGTCCGCCACGCTGAGCACGGCCCGCGCCGTCCCGTCCCAGCCGGCCAGGACGGCCGTGCGTCCCGCCCGCTCGGCCTCCTCCCGCACCCGGGCGAGGTCCGGCGGCACCTCGTCGAAGAGCCGCCCCACGGCGACCTCGCGGCCCTCCACCCGGCCGCGCACGCCCCGGCCGGGCACGCTGCGGAAGTCCTCGACCCCGGGCAGGTCCCCGGTCCTGTCGGCGGCGCCCAGGGCGATCGCGCGGCCGACGGGGTGCTCGGAGGCGTGCTCGACGGCTCCGGCCAGCCGCAGCACCTCCTTTTCGTCCGTCCCCTCGCCGGCGTGGACCTCCTGCAACGTCATGCGGCCGGTGGTGACGGTGCCGGTCTTGTCCAGCACGACCGTGTCGATCCGGCGGGTGGACTCCAGCACCTCCGGGCCCTTGATGAGGATGCCGAGCTGGGCGCCGCGGCCGGTGCCGACCATCAGCGCGGTCGGGGTGGCCAGACCCAGGGCGCAGGGGCAGGCGATGATCAGCACGGCCACCGCGGCCGTGAACGCGGCGACGCCGTCCCCGGTCAGCCCGAGCCAGGCCCCGGCCGTGGCGACGGCGAGGAACAGCACCACCGGGACGAACACCCCGGCGACCCGGTCGGCCAGCCGCTGCACCTCCGCCTTGCCGCTCTGCGCGTCCTCCACCAGCCGGGCCATGCGCGCGAGCCGCGTCCCGGCGCCGACCCGGGTGGCCTCGACGACCAGCCGGCCGCCCGCGTTCACCGTGGCACCGGTGACCGCGTCCCCGGCCGCGACGTCCACCGGCACCGACTCGCCGGTCAGCATCGACACGTCCACCGCGGAGGCGCCCTCCACGACCGTGCCGTCGGTGGCGATCTTCTCGCCGGGCCGGACGACGAACCGGTCGCCCACGGCCAGCCGCTGGGCCGGGATCCGCACCTCGCGTCCGTCGCGCAGCACGGTCACGTCCTTGGCGCCCAACTCCATCAGCGCCCTCAGGGCCGCTCCCGCGCGGCGCCGGGAGCGGGCCTCCAGCCAGCGCCCCAGCAGGATGAAGGCGGTGACGCCGGAGGCCACCTCCAGGTAGATCGTGGAGGCGCCGTCGCCGCGGGCGACCGTCAGCTCGAAGGGGTGGCGCATGCCCGGCAGGCCCGCGTCGCCCAGGAACAGCGCCCACAGGGACCAGCCGAACGCCGCCAGCGTGCCCAGGGAGACCAGGGTGTCCATGGTGGCGGCGCCGTGCCGGGCGTTCGTCCAGGCCGCCTTGTGGAAGGGCAGCCCGCCCCAGACCACGACCGGCGCGGCCAGGGTGAGCGAGAGCCACTGCCAGTTGTCGAACTGCAGGGCCGGGACCATGGCGAGCAGCACGACCGGCAGGGCGAGGCCGACCGAGACCACGAGGCGCCGGCGCAGGGCCGACAGCGCGGGATCCGCCTCCTCGGCCGCGGGCGTCTCCTCGGCGGGCGGCGCGGGCTCCTCGGCCGTGTAGCCGGTCCGCACCACGGTGGCGATCAGCTCGTCGACCCCGACCTCCGCGGGGTGGGTGACCCGGGCCTTCTCCGTCGCGTAGTTCACCGTGGCGCTCACCCCGTCCATGCGGTTGAGCTTCTTCTCCACGCGCGCGGCGCACGCGGCGCAGGTCATGCCGCCGATGAGCAGTTCGGTCTCGGTGGCCGCCGGCTCGTGGCCGGCCGGTGCCCGGCCGGTGGTGCTGGTCATGTCGTCGCTCCAGGTGACGCGGTGTGCCCGCCGGACGGTACGGGCCGCACGGGCCGGGAACGGCTGCGCACGGCCCGTACCGGGTACGAGTGCCGGGGCCGGGCCGCTCGACACCTCGGTGCGGGCGCCGGGCCCCGGCGTCGGTGGGTCAGGCCCGGCCGGACAGTTCGAAACCGGCCTCGTCGACGGCCGCGCGCACGGCCTCGTCGTCGAGCGGGGCCGCGGAGACGACGGTGACCTCACCGGTGGAGGCGACGGCCGTCACCTCGCTGACGCCGGGGAGCTGCGCGATCTCGCCGGAGACGGCGCCTTCGCAGTGTCCGCAGCTCATGCCGCTCACCTTGAAGACGGTGGTGACGGGGCCCGTGGTGTCGGTCTGGGCGGTCATGTCGTTGCTCCTCGTCGAGGCGTGTGGGGCCGCGGGGGCCCGTGAGGGGTTCCCCCGCTTCTCTCCACTGTACCCCTAGGGGGTATGAGTCCCGGACGCCCCACCGGCCGGGCGTCACCCCGGCGGCTAGCGTTCCCCCGCAGGGGCCGACGGCCGGGTCGCGGGGGCCTCCCGCGCAGCCGGGCGGGCCGGGACGGAAGGCGGGCGGGGCATGCGGGCCGTGGTGTTCGAGCGGTACGGGGAAGCGGCCGAGGTGCGGGAGGTGGCCGATCCGAGGCCCGCCGGGCACGGGGTCGTCGTGCGGGTCGAGGCCACCGGGCTGTGCCGCAGCGACTGGCACGGCTGGCAGGGGCACGATCCGGACATCACGCTGCCGCACGTGCCCGGGCACGAACTCGCCGGGGTCGTCGAGTCGGTGGGCGCCCGGGTGACCCGGTGGCGGCCGGGCGACCGGGTCACCGTGCCGTTCGTCTGCGCCTGCGGCACCTGCCCCTCCTGCGCGGCCGGCGACCACCAGGTGTGCGAGCGCCAGACCCAGCCGGGCTTCACCCACTGGGGCTCCTTCGCGCAGTACGTGGCGCTGGACCACGCCGACGTCAACCTCGTGGCGCTGCCCGAGGAGCTGTCGTACGCGACGGCGGCCTCGCTGGGCTGCCGGTTCGCCACGGCCTGGCGGGCGGTGGTGCAGCAGGGCAGGGTCGCGGCGGGGGAGTGGGTCGCCGTGCACGGCTGCGGCGGGGTCGGGCTGTCGGCGGTGATGATCGCCGCGGCCTCCGGGGCCCGCGTGGTGGCGGTGGACGTGTCGGCCGGGGCCCTGGAACTGGCCCGGACGTTCGGCGCGGCGCACTGCCTGGACGCGTCGGCCGTGCCGGACACCGCGGCGGCCGTGCGCGACCTCACCGGCGGCGGCGCCCACCTCTCCCTCGACGCCCTCGGTTCACCCGTCACCTGCGCCGCCTCCGTCGACGGGCTGCGCCGCCGCGGCCGCCACGTCCAGGTCGGCCTGCTGCCCTCACCGGACGGCACCACAGCCGTACCGATGGCCCGTGCGATCGCCCTGGAGCTGGAACTGCTCGGCAGCCACGGCATGGCCGCCCACGCCTACCCGCCGATGCTGGAACTGGTCCGCGGCGGGGTGCTGCGCCCGGACCTGCTGGTGACGTCGGTGGTCGGGCTGGAGGAGGTGCCGGCCGCGCTGGCGGCGATGGGGACGGCGCCCGCGCCGGGGGTGACGGTCGCCGAGCCCTGGCGCTGACACCGCCGGGAACGGCTGTGCCCCGCCCGGAGGCGGGGCACGGCACGGTGGACTCGGGGGTGCGGCGGGTCAGTCCGCCCTCCGGCCCCGGTTGCCGGGCCGGGCGGCCACCCAGGCCCGGACGGTGTCGGCGTACCAGAAGGGCTTGCCGCCCTCCACGTGGTCGGGCGGCGGCAGCAGCCCGTGTTTGCGGTAGGACCGCACGGTGTCCGGCTGCACCCGGATGTGCGCCGCGATCTCCTTGTACGACCAGAGCCTTCGGTCGGTCATGACGTGCACCTCCCCGCGCGCACCGCGGCGGCGGCCGGGGGCCGGCCGTCCGGGGGAGCCGGGTGCTGCGCTGGCGATCAACAAGCCTGTGTCCGGTCAACGACACCCCCCGGGACGGGACAGGGCCTGTGGGACGGGTGTGACGCAAGACCCGCGTACGCGCGACATGTGTGACACGGGGGAGGTGTTTGTGACAGACCCGGCGCAAAGCCGCGCGCCCCGACGGCGGCGGGGCGCCTTGACGAAGGGCGGGGCCCTTCCCGGAGGAGAGGGGCGAGGCGCGGCGCCGGAAACCCGGTCGCGATCTGGTCCGAATGTCCGGACAAAACATTGACATGGCTTCGGGAAGAGGGCTAGAAAGCCGGGGAGAGCCGAGCACGAGGGGACCGTGATGGCGCACGACCTGATCACCAGGGGGCGGTTCGGAGTGGATCCGCACCCGCTCCGGACGGGCCTGATCCCGTCCCGGGTCCCGTCCTTCGGTGCGGTCCTCGGCGGTTCGGCCGTCACCGCGGGGGCCGTCACGTGACCGGTACCCGTCCTCCGGCCGCCGGAGAGCCCCGCCACCCGGACGCGCCAGGCCGCGCCCGGGTCCAGATCGCCTCCGGCGCGGGAGGCCGCTTTGCTTTGGCAGGAGCGAAGTGCGAGCGACAACTCCCCGCCCGCTACGGCCCCGCGCCGGAGGTCCCCGTCCACCGATGCCGCCGGTCCGCCGGCACTCCCACATGTGTCCACTCGGAGACCCGAACGGCAGACACAGTGTCGGGCGCGCCCGCCGCCCGGGACTGGTGGGATGGATCCGTGGCCGAGACCGCGACAGTGCAGTCCGCGGTCGAGGCACATGAGCTGTACGAACGGCACGTCTCCACCCGACGCCGCCATCTGCGAAGGAGTTCCCGGCCATGACGAAGATCGTCAACCACTGGATCGGCGGCAAGACCGCCGAAGGCGCCTCGGGCACGTACGGGCCGGTGACGGACCCGGCGACCGGCGCGGTGACGACGAAGGTCGCCTTCGCCTCGGTCGACGAGGTGGACGCGGCGGTGGCCGCCGCCAAGGAGGCCTTCGCCACCTGGGGCCAGTCCTCCCTGGCCCAGCGCACCTCGATCCTGTTCCGGTTCCGTGCGCTGCTCGACGCGCACCGCGACGAGATCGCCGAGCTGATCACCGCCGAGCACGGCAAGGTGCACTCCGACGCCCTCGGCGAGGTCGCCCGCGGCCTGGAGATCGTGGACCTGGCCTGCGGCATCAACGTGCAGCTGAAGGGCGAGCTGTCCACGCAGGTGGCGAGCCGCGTCGACGTCTCCTCCCTGCGCCAGCCGCTCGGCGTCGTCGCCGGCATCACGCCGTTCAACTTCCCGGCCATGGTGCCGATGTGGATGTTCCCGGTGGCCATCGCGTGCGGCAACACGTTCGTGCTCAAGCCCTCCGAGAAGGACCCCTCCGCGTCCGTCAGGCTCGCCGAGCTGCTCGCCGAGGCGGGCCTGCCCGACGGCGTCTTCAACGTCGTCCACGGCGACAAGGTGGCCGTCGACCGCCTGCTGGAGCACCCGGACGTCAAGGCCGTCTCCTTCGTCGGCTCGACCCCCATCGCCCGCTACATCCACACCACCGCCTCCGCCAACGGCAAGCGCGTGCAGGCCCTGGGCGGTGCGAAGAACCACATGCTCGTCCTCCCGGACGCGGACCTCGACGCGGCTGCCGACGCCGCCGTCTCGGCTGCCTACGGCTCCGCCGGCGAGCGCTGCATGGCCATCTCGGCCGTCGTCGCGGTCGGCGCGATCGGCGACGAACTCGTGCAGAAGATCCGCGAGCGCGCCGAGAAGATCACGATCGGCCCCGGCAACGACCCGGCCTCCGAGATGGGCCCGCTCATCACCAAGGTCCACCGCGACAAGGTGGCCTCCTACGTCGAGGGCGCGGCGGCCGAGGGCTGCGAGGTCGTCCTGGACGGCACCGGCCACACGGTGGAGGGCTTCGAGGACGGCCACTGGATCGGCATCTCGCTGCTCGACAAGGTCCCCACGTCCGCCAAGGCCTACCAGGACGAGATCTTCGGCCCGGTCCTGTGCGTGCTGCGCACCGAGACCTACGAGGAGGCCCTGGACCTGATCAACGCCTCGCCGTTCGGCAACGGCACCGCGATCTTCACCCGGGACGGCGGCGCGGCCCGCCGCTTCCAGCTGGAGGTCGAGGCGGGCATGGTCGGCGTGAACGTCCCGATCCCGGTCCCCGTCGGCTACCACAGCTTCGGCGGCTGGAAGGACTCGCTCTTCGGCGACCACCACATCTACGGCAACGACGGCACGCACTTCTACACCCGCGGCAAGGTCGTCACCACCCGCTGGCCCGACCCGGCCGACGCCCCCGCGGGCGTCGACCTGGGCTTCCCGCGCAACCACTGACACCGGGCGCCGGGACCACCGGCACCGTGCACCGGGGCCGTCCGCATCGCGGACGGCCCCACTTTTTTACCCGCCCGCCCTGCGGTTCCCGCACGCGCCGGATCCGTGGCGCAGAAGACGTTAACGCAACGTTAACGGCTGAAAGACTCGCCTCTGGCTGCGGATTCCGTAGGTGAAGAGGCATTGACGTGATGGTTTCCGTCGATGTTGCATCCCTCACGTGACCGACACCCTCACCCCTGTCGAGGCCACCGTCGCGCAGGCGCCGGGTGGCCCCAAGAAGCTGAAGCGCTCCATCGGCGTGGTCGGCGGCACCCTGCTCACGCTGTCCTGCGTGACCCCCGCCTCCACCCTGTTCGTGGTGGTCCCCGACCTGTTCGGCACGCTCGGCACCGCCACCGCCCTCACCATCGCCATCGGTTCGCTGCTCTGCGTCGCGGTGGCGTTCTGCTATTCCGAGCTCGGCACCCTCATCCCGAGTGCCGGCGGGGAGTACGCGATGGTGTCGACGCTGGCCGGCCGGCTCGCGGGCTGGCTGGTCTTCGTGCTCTCCCTGCTCGTCGTGATGATCGTCCCTCCGGTCATCGCCATGGGCACGGCCGACTACCTCGCCCCGCTCGTCCACCTCGACCCGTCCTGGACGGGCGCCTCGGTGATGCTCCTGGCGACCCTGGCGGGCCTGCTCGACCTGCGGGCCAACGCCTGGATCACCGGGATCTTCCTGGTCCTGGAGGTCATCGCGGCGGCCGTGGTGGCCATCCTCGGCTTCGCCCACGCCGAGCGCGGGCCCGGTGCCCTGACCTCGATGGAGGTGGCCGGGCCGAGCGGCGCCCCGGACACGGTGACGGCCCTGCTCGTCGTCTCCGGACTGGCGATCGCCCTCTTCGTCACCCAGGGCTTCTCCACCGCGGTCTACCTCTCCGAGGAACTGGAGAACCCCCGCCGCTCGGTCGCCCGCACGGTCCTGGCCACCCTGGCCATCTCCGCCGTGATCATCCTCGTCCCCGTGGCCGCCATCACCCTGGGCGCCCCGGACCTCGCCGCGCTGACGGGCGGCGACATCGGCGCCATGGTCACCGCCTGGTCCAACTCGGCCGTCGGCACGTTCGTCAGCCTCTGCGTGGCCCTGGCCATCATCAACGCCGGGATCGTGATGGTCATCCAGAACTCGCGCGTGCTGTTCGCCTCCGCCCGTGACAAGGCGTGGCCCTCCCCGGTCAACGGCCTCTTCTCCCGCCTCGGCCGCTTCGGCTCGCCCTGGGTCTCCACGCTCGCCGTCGGCGTCCCCGGCGCCGCCCTGTGCTTCGTCGACCTGGACACCCTCTACGGCGTCACCGGCGTCTCGGTGACCGGCATGTACCTCCTGGTCGCCGTCGCCGCGCTGCTCTCCCGCCGCGGCGCCCACCGGCACACCCCGGCCTGGCGCATGCCCCTGTGGCCGGCGGCCCCGCTCCTGCTGATCGTGGTCCTGGTCTACGTCCTGGTCCAGCAGGATCCGACGTACCTGCTCTGGACCGGCGGCATCACGGCGGCGGCCACCCTGTACTGGGCGCTGTACCTGCGCCCGCGCCGGGAGACGCGCTGGCTGGTGTCGGTACCGGAGGAGTGAGGACGGTTCTTCGGCAGCGCCGGGAGCTGCATGCCCTCAGGGGCGCGGGGAACTGCGCGAGCAACTCCGAAGCACCCGCACCCGGCAGACGACAGCAACTCCCGAGCTCCACGCCGTACACCACCCGGCCGACAACAGCACCTCCCCCGAGCTGCACGCCGTACACCACCCGCAGTACGCCGCAAACTCCGTGTACACCCCTGGAAGGCCCCGCACTTCGGCCTCCGGTCGACAACCGACCGACAGTTTCACCCCGTACCGTTGACGCATGGATCTTCGACTGCCCGACCTGCGCGGGCTGCTCCGGCGGCCCCGAAGGCTGCTCGCCGCCGGGGCCGCCGTCGTCGTCCTCGCGGGCGCGGGCACGTGGACGGCCGTCGGGAACGACGACGAGCCCGCCGTCCACCGCGAAGACCGGGCCCTGGCCACCGGCGCCGGCATCCGCATCGACACCTCCTACTTCACCGCCCCCGGGGAGGGCCGCCGCCCCGCCGTCCTGCTCGGGCACGGCTTCGGCGGCAGCAAGAACGACGTCCGGCAGCAGGCCGAGGACCTCGCCCGGGACGGCTACGCGGTCCTGACCTGGTCGGCCCGCGGCTTCGGGAAGTCGACCGGGAAGATCGGCCTGAACGACCCGCGGGGCGAGGTCGCCGACGTCTCGCGGCTCATCGACTGGCTCGCGGAGCAGCCCCAGGTGGAGCTCGACGCGAAGGGCGACCCCAGGCTCGGCATGGCCGGCGCCTCCTACGGCGGTGCGATCGCCCTGCTCGCCGCGGGCCACGACGACCGCGTGGACGCCGTCGCCCCGGCCATCACCTACTGGAACCTGGCCGACGCCCTCTTCCCGAACGGCGTGTTCAAGAAGCTGTGGGCGGGCATCTTCGTCAACTCCGGCGGCGGCTGCGCGCAGTTCACCCCCGAGCTGTGCCGGATGTACGAGCGGGTCGCCGAGTCGGGCGAGCCCGACGCGAAGGCGCGCGAGCTGCTCCAGGAGCGTTCGCCGTCCGCCGTCGGCAAGGACATCGAGGTGCCGACGCTGCTGATCCAGGGCCAGTCCGACTCCCTCTTCCCGCTCGGCCAGGCCGACGAGGCCGCGAGGACGATCCGCGCCAACGGCGCCCCCGTCGGCGTCGACTGGATCTCCGGCGGCCACGACGGCGGCGACATGGAGACCGGCCGGGTCCAGGACCGCGTGGCCTCCTGGTTCGACCACTACCTGAAGGGCGACGAGGGCACCGCCACCGGCCCCGCCTTCCGCGTCACCCGCACCCTCGGCACCGGCTCCGGCGACGGCGAACCCCGCCTGGCCGGGGTGACCTCCGAGCGCTACCCCGGCCTGGAGAGCGGACGGCGTTCCGTCGACCTGGCCGGGCGCGAGCAGAGCTTCGCCAACCCGCCCGGTGCCAGCCCGCCGGGCGTCTCCGCCCTGCCCGGACTCGGGGGAGCGGGCGGCCTGAGCCGGCTCTCCACGCTCGGCATCGGCGTCTCTCTGGACTTCCCCGGCCAGTTCGCCGCGTTCGAGTCCGCGCCGCAGCGCGAGGACCTCCAGATCACCGGCTCGCCCACGGTCACCGTCCACGTGCGGTCCACCGGCGACGACGTCGTGCTCTTCGCCAAGCTCTACGACGTCGGCCCGGGCCGCACCCAGCCCGTCCTGCCGTCCCAGCTCGTCACGCCCGTCCGGGTCGAGGGAGCCAAGGAGGGCAAGGACGTCCGCATCACCCTCCCGGCGATCGACCACGAGATCGACGACGGCCACCGCCTGCGGCTGGTCCTCGCCTCCACCGACCTCGGCTACGCCTCCCCGACGGCCCCGGCGACCCACACGGTCTCCCTCGAGGGCGACCTGGCGGTGCCCTCCGCGCTCGGGCAGCGCGACTCCGGGGCCGGGCTGCCCGCCTGGGTGTGGTGGCTGCCGCTCGCGGGCGCCGCGATCGCCCTGGCCCTGATCGTCACGGGCCGCCGCCGCACGGCCGCCCCCGCCCCGCCGGACCCCGCCCTCGCCGAGGTCCCCCTCCAGATCACCGGCCTCACCAAGCGCTACGCGAAGTCCTCCGACCGGTACGCCGTCAGGGACCTCTCCTTCCGCGTGGACAAGGGCCAGGTCCTCGGCCTCCTCGGCCCCAACGGCGCCGGGAAGACCACCACCCTGCGCATGCTGATGGGCCTGATCAAGCCCGACGGCGGCGAGATCCGCGTCTTCGGCCACGCCATCGCCCCGGGCGCCCCGGTCCTCTCCCGGGTCGGCGCCTTCGTCGAAGGGGCGGGCTTCCTGCCGCACCTGTCCGGCCGGGAGAACCTGGAGCTGTACTGGCGCGCCACCGGCCGCCCCACCGGGGACGCGCACCTGGAGGAGGCCCTGGAGATCGCGGGTCTGGGCGACGCCCTCGCCCGGGCGGTACGCACCTACTCCCAGGGCATGCGCCAGCGCCTGGCCATCGCCCAGGCCATGCTGGGCCTGCCCGACCTGCTCATCCTCGACGAGCCCACCAACGGCCTCGACCCGCCCCAGATCCGCGAGATGCGCGAGGTGATGATCCGCTACGCCGCCGCCGGCCGCACGGTCATCGTCTCCAGCCACCTGCTCGCGGAGGTCGAGCAGACCTGCACCCACCTGGTCGTGATGGACCACGGGCAGCTGGTCCAGGCGGGCCCGGTCGCGGACATCACCGGCTCCGGCGACACGCTCCTCGTCGGCACGGCCACGCCCGTGGACGAGCCGCTGCGGGAGAAGGTCACCGCCCTGCCGGGCATCGCCTCGGCGGTGCGCACCGACGACGGGCTGCTGGTCCGGCTCGACCCCGAGGGGAGCCCGCAGCGCCTGGTCGCCGACCTCGTGCGGCTGGACGTGCCGGTCACCTCGGTCGGCCCGCACCGCCGGCTGGAGGACGCCTTCCTCACCCTGATCGGAGCCGAAGCATGAGCCAGCTCGCCGAGCCACCGACCGAGGTCGCCGACGGCTACCGCGCGGGCCGCACCCTGCCCTTCCGCGTGGAGCTGGTCCGGCAGCTGAAGCGGCGCCGCACGATGGTCATGGGCGGCGTCCTGTTCGCCCTGCCGGTCATCCTGCTCATCGCCTTCCAGGTCGGCGGCGACCCCGGCGGCACCAACGACCGCGTCAACCTCATGGACACCGCCACCGCGTCCGGCGCCAACTTCGCGGCCGTCAACCTGTTCGCCGCCGCCGGGTTCCTGCTCGTCATCCCCGTCGCCCTCTTCTGCGGCGACACCGTGGCCTCCGAGGCGAGCTGGTCCTCCCTGCGCTATCTGCTGGCGGCACCCGTGCCCCGGGCCCGGCTGCTGTGGTCCAAGCTCGCCGTCGGACTCACCCTGAGCCTCGCGGCCCTGCTGCTGCTCCCGGTGGTCGCCCTGATCGCCGGCACGGCCGCGTACGGCTGGGGCCCGCTCCAGTTGCCCACCGGCGGCGCGCTGCCCACCGGCACGGCGGCCCAGCGCCTGCTGATCGTCGTGGCGTACCTCATGGTGTCCCAACTGGTCACCGCCGCCCTGGCGTTCTGGCTGTCGACCCGGACGGACGCCCCGCTCGGCGCCGTCGGCGGCGCGGTGTTCCTCACCATCATCGGCAGCGTCCTGGACGAGGTGACCGCCCTCGGCGACTGGCGCCACTTCCTGCCCGCGCACTGGCAGTACGCCTGGCTCGACGCGGTCCGGCCCCGGCTGGAGTGGTCCGACATGATCCAGGGCACGTCGATCTCCGTGACCTACGCGCTGGTGCTGTTCGCCCTGGCCTTCCGCGGTTTCGCCCGCAAGGACGTCGTCTCCTAGGTCGACGGAGGATCACCCACCGGTCTCGAAGACCGCTCCCCGTGGCCGCTTCGAGACGATTCCGCAACGCCCCGTACCGCACGTTCCGCCCTCCGGCGCCGTCACAGTCGCAAGAAGCCGACGGCAACGGACCCAGGGGGTAAGGACGATGGAGCGGTACCGGACACGCACACTGCTGCTCGCGTGCACGGCGGCGGGCGGACTGCTGCTCACCGCGTGCGGCGGGGGAGGGGCCGGCGAGAGCGGCAAGAGCGCCGACCGCGACCTCCCCGGCCTGCCCGCGCCCGCCCCCGGCCGGGGCACCGACCAGTACGACGACCGCCGTGCGGACCCCGGCCACCTCTCCACCTTCGCCCTCGACGTCGACACCGCCTCCTACGACCACGCCCGCCGCACCCTGGCCGACGGCCGGCTGCCCGACCCCTCGACCGTCCGCCCCGAGGAGTTCGTCAACAGCTTCCGCCAGGACTACGAACGCCCCGACGGCGACGGCTTCTCGGTGACCGTCGACGGCGCCCGCACCGGGGAAGGGAACTGGTCCCTGGTCCGCGTCGGCCTCGCCACCCGCCCGGCCGGGCACACCGGCGCCCGCCCGCCCGCCGCCCTCACCTTCGTCGTCGACGTCTCCGGTTCCATGGCCGAGCCGGGCCGCCTGGACCTCGCGAGGAAGTCCCTCGCCGTGATGACGGGCCGGCTGCGCGACGAGGACTCCGTCGCCCTGGTCACCTTCAGCGACGAGGCCGAGACCGTCCTGCCCATGACCCGCCTCGACGGCAACCGCGACCGGATCCTCGACGCCGTCGACGAGTTGGAGGTCCAGGACTCCACCAACCTCGGCGCCGGCGTCGAGAAGGGCTACGAGACCGCCGTGGAGGGCCTGCGCCGGGGCGCCACCAACCGGGTCGTCCTGGTCTCCGACGCCCTGGCCAACACCGGCGACACCGACGCCGGCACCATCCTGGAGAAGATCGCCGGGGAGCGCCGCGAGCACGGCATCACCCTCTTCGGCGTCGGCGTCGGCAGCGACTACGGCGACGCCCTCATGGAACGCCTGGCCGACCGGGGCGACGGCCACACCGCCTACGTCTCCGACGAGGCCGGGGCCCGCAAGGTGTTCGGCGAGCAACTCCCGCGCCACGTCGAGCTCACCGCGCGCGACGCCAAGGCCCAGGTCGCCTTCGACCCGGCCACCGTCGAGGAGTTCCGGCTGATCGGCTACGACAACCGCCGCGTCGCCGACGAGGACTTCCGCGACGACCGCGTCGACGGCGGCGAGGTGGGCCCCGGCCACACCGTCACCGCCCTGTACGCCGTGCGCACCCGGCCCGGCGCCCACGGGCACCTCGCCACCGCCACCGTCCGCTGGCTCGACCCGAACACCCGCGACCCGCACGAGGAGACCGGCGACCTGGAGACCGGCGCCCTCGGCGACTCCGTCTGGAGCGCCGGCCGCGGCCTGCGGACCACCGCCACGGCCGCCTACTTCGCCGACGCCCTGCGTCATGGCGAGCACCCCGTGCCGGGCGCCCCGAGGATCGAGCAACTCGTGGGCCGGGCGGACGACTTGGCGGACCGGTCCGAGGACGCCGAGCTGCGCCGCCTGGCCGAGGCGATCCGCACCGCGCACCGCCTGATGTGACCCCCGCCCCATTGACCCCTGGCTACGCATGAGTAAGTTGACTCCGGAGTAAGTAAGTACGGCAGCACGTCAGCCTCATCCGCGACCGGGAGCCGTCATGGGCGTACGCAAGGATCTGCAACGGGCGAAGCACCGCACCGACCTGGCGGTCAGGGCCGAGACCGTCCGGGACGAGCGGGGCGTCGTCCGCGAGGCCCGCACGGCCCCCCTCGCGCCCCGCCCGACGACCGGCAGCACCGCGGACATCCCCTTCACCAACGCGGCCGAGGACCCCGACGCCGTGGTGCTGCGCCGCGAGCGGCACGGCACCTGGCAGCCCGTCACGGCGGCGGCCTTCGCCCACGAGGTCACCGCCGTGGCCAAGGGCCTGATCGCGGCCGGTCTCGAACCGGGCGGCCGCGTCGCGATCATGTCCCGCACCCGCTACGAGTGGACGGTCCTGGACTTCGCCGTCTGGTCCGCCGGCGGCCAGAGCGTCCCCGTCTACGCCACCTCCTCCGCCGACCAGGTCGAATGGATCGTCCGCGACTCGGGCGCCCGGTACGTCGTCGCCGAGACGGCCGCGAACGCCGGGACGGTCCGCGCGGGTACCGCCTCCCACGCCGAACCGCCCCGCGTCTGGCACCTGGACGGCGGCGCCCTCGACGACCTCACCGCCCTCGGCCGGGACGTCCCCGACGAGGAGGTCACCAAGCGCCGCACCGCCCTCACCCCCGGCACCACGGCGACCCTCTGCTACACCTCCGGCACCACCGGACGTCCCAAGGGCTGCGTCCTCACCCACGCCAACCTGCACGCCGAGGCCGCCAACACCGTCGAGCTGCTGCACCCGCTGTTCAAGGCGGTCACCGGCGAGGCCGCCTCCACCCTGCTGTTCCTGCCCCTCGCGCACATCCTCGGCCGCACCCTCCAGATCGCCTGCCTGATGGCCCGCATCGAGACCGGCCACTGCCCCGGCATCAAGCCCGACGAACTGCGCCCGGCCCTCAGGTCGTTCCGTCCGACCTTCCTGGTCGGCGTGCCCTACCTCTTCGAGAAGATCCACGACACCGGCCGCGCCACCGCCGAGAAACTCGGCCGCGGCGCCTCCTTCGACCGCGCGCACCGCATCGCCGTCCGCTTCGGCGAGGCCCACATGAACCGGTTCCTGGGCCGCGGCAAGGGCCCCGGCCCGGGCCTGCGCGCCGCCCACGCCCTGTACGACCTGCTGGTCTACCGCCGCATCCGCAAGGAACTCGGCGGCCGCATGCGCTACGCCATCAGCGGCGGCAGCCCCCTGGACCGCGAACTCAACCTGTTCTTCTACGCGGCCGGCATCCTGATCTACGAGGGCTACGGCCTCACCGAGACCACCGCCGCCGCCACCGTCGTCCCGCCCCTGGACCCCCGCCCCGGCACGGTCGGCCTGCCGGTGCCCGGCACCGCCGTCCGCATCGCCGGCGACGGCGAGGTCCTCATCAAGGGCGGCATCGTCTTCGGCGCCTACTGGAACAACCCCGCCGCGACCGTCGAGGCGCTGGACGACGGCTGGTTCGCCACCGGCGACCTCGGCTCCCTCGACGAGGACGGCTACCTCACCATCACCGGCCGCAAGAAGGACATCCTCGTCACCACCGGCGGCAAGAACGTCTCCCCGGCCGTCCTGGAGGACCGCCTGCGCAGCCGCCCGCCCGTCGGCCAGTGCCTCGTCGTCGGCGACGGGCGCCCCTTCGTCGCCGCCCTGATCACGCTCGACCCCGAGGCACTCGCCCACTGGCTCGCGGTGCGCCGACTGCCCGCGGACACCCCGCTGTCCGAGCTGATCCACGACGAACGGCTGCGCGCCGACGTCCAAAGGGCCGTCGACCACGCCAACGAGGCCGTCTCACGCGCCGAGTCGATCCGCGCCTTCGCCCTGGTCGAGGGCGAGTTCACCGAGGAGAACGGGCTGCTCACCCCGTCCCTGAAGGTCAAGCGCCCGGCGGCGACGGCCGCGTACGCGGAGCAGATCGAGGCGCTGTACGCGCGCCGGGCCTGACGCACCGCGGGCACCCGCACACAAGAAGGCGGGCCGCCGGGCAGCAGCCCGACGGCCCGCCTCGGCGGAGCCGGAACGTCACTCGCCGTTGGCCGACAGGATCGACACGTCCTCCAGCAGGTGCGCCAGCGCACCGTCGCGCTTGGCGTTGGTGCTGTTCTCCGCACACTGCTGCTGCTGGTGGTCCGACAGGATCGGGATGTCCTGGATCGGGATGCCGATGAGCGCGCCGACCCCGATGGGCAGGTCGTTCACCGCGATGCACGGCTTGTTGAACGAGCCCTGGATCAGCGCCATCTGGGGGCTCATGTTGCCGTACGTCGAGGAGTTGCCGAAGCTCTGCATCGCCCCGTTGCCGTTCACGGCCGTGGGGCCGCTGTCGTCGCCGATCGCCAGGGCCTGCGGGGCCGCGGCGGCGGAGGCTCCCATGACGGAAGCGGCGATCGCCGCGGTGGCAATAACCTTCTTGATCACTGACCAGTCCTTTCTGAGGAAACCCCGTCCTACGGAGCGTTCTGGTCAACTGCGCGAGCGGTGCATGGTTTCTCCTCGTCACCCTGTCGGCCCACGCGAGGACAGTTTGTGTGTTCTTCGCCCCCGGCTGATTATCAGGAGTTTCGGGCGCTGCGGGCCAACCGGGTGAACACCCGCAACCAATCATCCGGAGCCCTGTTGATGAGGCCGTAGGACAGTGCGTCGCTACGAGGAAAGGAACGCGAAGTGCTCAAGAAGGCAATGGTCGCCGCGGCGGCCGCCGCCAGTGTCATCGGAATGTCGGTGGCGGCAGCTCCCCAGGCTCTTGCCGTCGGGGACGACTCCGGACCGTCCGTCGCCAACGGCAACGGCGCGTCGTCGTCGTTCGGCAACTCGGCGACCAAGGGCGACATGAGCCCGCAGCTCTCGCTGGTCGACGGGACGCTCAACAAGCCCTGTGTCGCCGTTCAGGACCTCGATGTCGGTGTCGCCGCCCTCATCGGCGTGGTTGTCCAGGACATCCCGGTCCTGTCGGACCACGTCCAGCAGCAGTGCGCGGACAACTCCACGAACAGCAAGCGGGACGGCGCGCTCAACCACATCCTGGAGGACCTGTCGGTCCTCTCGGCGAACGGCGACTGAGCAAGTACCGCACGCAAGCTTGGGCGGCCCACCGGAGATCCGGGGGGCCGCCCGGCCGTATCCGCATCTTTTCCTGCGGCATTCGAGTGAATTACCCGGTGCGACACGTTGCTCAGTTTCCCCGGGCGTCAATTCCTCGTTTGCAGGCTGCAGGTCATGGTGCGAGCCGTACAAGCTGTGCTCGCTCGGTTTCGGCCGTCAAAGGGGCATGACCGCAGAGAAGGGAAGTCTCATGAAGAAGAGCGCTGCTGTCGTCGCGGGCGCGATCATGGCGCTGGGCATGGCCACCCCGGCCATGGCGGACGCGGGCGCCCAGGGTGCCGCCGTCGGTTCCCCCGGTGTGCTGTCCGGCAACGTCATCCAGATCCCCGTGCACATCCCGATCAACCTGTGCGGCAACACCGTGGACATCATCGCCCTGCTGAACCCGGCGTTCGGCAACGCGTGCGTGAACGACTGACGCGGTAACGCACCTGCAGCACCGGCTGCGACCTGGCCGGCCCCGGGACATCACCTTCCGTTCCGGGGCCGGCTTTTCCCACTTCCCCGAGCTCCCACGAGCTTTCACGAGCTTCCATGAGCGGAAGGACTACGAGATTGCGACAGACCCTGAACAGGGGCATGGTCGCGGCGGCGGCTGCGACGGGCATCCTCACCCTGTGCGGCGGCGCCGCGCTCGCCGACACGTCGGCCGACGGAGTGACCGCGGGCTCGCCGGGCGCCGTGTCCGGCAACAACGTCCAGGTCCCCGTCGAGGTGCCGGTGAACGCCTGCGGCAACACCGTCGACGTGGCCGCCGCGCTCAACCCCGCCTTCGGCAACTCCTGCGCCACCGACTCGGACGGCGGTGAGGGCCACCACGCACAAGAGCGGCACCACTCCTCCGGCACGTCCGCCCACGAGGACGAGGGCACCTCCCGCGGTCACGCCGGGGACACACCGTCCGGCGGCGGGTACGGCGACGAGGAGTACGGCGGCGGCGGGTACGGGGACGACGACCACGGCGACGGCGGCTACGGGGACGACGACGGCGGGTACGGCTACGGCGACACCCCTCCCACCAAGCCCCCGCAGACACCCCCGGTCACGCCCCCGCACACCCCTCCGCCGACCACACCCCCGCACACGCCCCCGCCGGGCGGCCACGAGTCGTCGCCCCCGGCGACGCCCCCGGGCGGTCGGCACACGCCCCCCGGCACGCCCGAGCAGCCGCCCAGCCTCCCCGAGACCGGCGCCGAGGCCGTCTACGGAGCGGGCGCCGCCGGTGCCGTGATGGTCGCGGGCGGCGTCGTGCTCTACCGCCGCGGCCGAGCCGCCTCCCACCGCTGACACGACGGGTGCCGGACGCAAGCGCGCCCGGCACCCGTTCACGGTCCGTGGGATCAGCAGTCGGCCGGGTAGAAGAACCCGAGCAGCGGGATGCCCAGCAGGAGCAGACCCAGACTGTCGTGCTCGTTGCACTCACGGGAGTCGGACGAGCTCGACGCGGAGTCGAGCCGCGGGAGGAAGTCCGCGTCGGCGGCGGACGCCGTGCCGCCGAGGACGGAGACGCTCAGGGCGAGGCTGGTGAGCACCGTGGCGGTGCGCTTCATGTGAGTCATGAGCACAAGTTAGACATTTAAGTATGAAAGTCACGTACTTCTACCGAGCCAGCCGGGTGAGGCCCCCCAGGGACGCAGGGCTCGGGCGCCGCAGCACCCGGCCCGCCGCGTGCCGGGTCCACAGACGCCACATGGCCCGCCCCGGTGCCCGGTCGTCCGGTGCGTGCCAGGCCAGCTCGCGTCCCGCCGGCGCCGGACGCAGCGCGCTCCACGGCGCGTAGTTCTCCACCACGAACGCCCGCCCCGGCCGCGGCGCCCCCTCCGGCAGCGGACGGTGCGTCAGGTCCAGGTGCAGCGCCCGGACGACGTCCAGGCCCGCCGAATCGGTGAACAGGCGGAACTGCGCCCCGGGACGCGGGTTGAAGTCGAGCAGGTGGTAGCGGCCCGTCGCGCCGCAGCGGCGGAAGTCCAGGTCGAGGATGCCGCGGTAGCCCAGGGCCCGCGTGATCCGCTCGGCGAGCGCCCCGACCTCCGGGTTGGCCGTCCAGCGGCCCACCGACGTCAGGCCCGCCCCGCGCGGCCGCGCCCGCTGCTTGCGGCCGGTGCCGCCGGCCCGTACGGCCCCGGAACGGTCGGCGTACCCGTGGACGAACCAGTCCCGGTCCCGCCCCGGCGGCAGGAACGCCTGAAGCAGCAGCGGGCTGCCCGCCTCCTGCGAGCGCGCGTACAGCTCCCGGGCCTGCCGCGAGGAGTGCACCAGTACCGTGCTGCGCAGCCCGGCCCCCGGCGGCAGCAGCCAGGGCCGGCTCCACTTCGCCACCACCGGCAGCCCCAGGCGCGCGACGGCCGTGACGGCCTCGGCCGGGCTGTCCGGGGCGATCGTCTCCGGGTGCGCGACGTCCAGGGCGGCGCACGTCCGGGCCAGCTCCGCCTTGTCGGCGACGCGCTCGCAGAGCGTGCCCGGCAGGGACGGCAGCAGGTAGCCGGACCCCAGTTCCTCACGCGTCCGGCCCACCGCGAGGGCACTGGCGTCGTCCATCGGCACGAGCACCGCCGGCCGCCCGACCCGGGCCGCCACCGCACGCAGCACCCGCGCGACCTCCGCCGGGTCCGCCCCGGGCGGCGGGGGCGTGTGCACCCCGCGGACGAAGCAGGAGCGGCGCACCGGACTGCCCGCGCCGTCGGCGACCACGTGCACGTCCACCCCGGCCCTGCCCAGGGACCGGACCGCGCCGAGGGTCCCGTGGTGAAAGGGGTTCCGGTCGATCCGCAGCACCACCGCGGGGACGCGAACATCGAGCAGCGACACGAACTCATTCCTTCGAACTGGGTCACCGGTGCGGACGAGGGGGCCACTCGAAAGCCTCACCGGCGGTGGCATGAATGCCTTTCATATGACTGAGTGTCAGTAAGCGGAGACGAGCGAAAGGGGCGCCCATGGCCACACGGCAGCGACGCGCACGGTCCCGGCGGCTGGCATTCGTCGCGGCGGCGGTGGCCGCGACAGCGGTCCTGGCGTCCGGCCAGACCACCGCGGCGGGCGCGGGAACGGCACGGACCGACGAACCGGCACCGCCATCGGTGACGGCCACCCCGGCGGCCCCCACCCCCACCGCGTCCGCCCCACCCGCGCGCACCACCCCGGCCATCGGCGCCTACCTCGACTACGGCCCCCGCGGCGTGGCCCGGATGGCGCAGCTGAGCACCTGGCTCGGCGGCGCGGACCTGCGCGTCGGGCACACCTACCTGCCCGGCGACCGCTGGAGCAACATCGAGGGCCGCCCCGGCTTCCTCGACGTGTGGGCCAACTGGCGCCGCGAGCGGCCCGACCGGCTGCTCGTCCTCAACGTGCCGATGATGGAGCGCAACGAGGAGGGCGTGTCCGACCGCGAGGTGCGCCGGCTGCTGCGCGAGGCCGCGGCCGGCCGGTTCGACCACCACTTCCGCGCACTCGGCGAGCGGCTGGTCGAGCTGGGCGTACCGGACACCGTCCTGGTCCTCGGCTGGGAGATGAACGGCATCACCTACACCCACCGCTGCGGGCCCGACCCCGAAGCGTGGAAGCAGTACTGGAACCGGATCGTCACCACCATGCGCGCGGTGCCGGGCCAGAAGTTCCGGTTCGACTTCACCCCGAGCCGCGGCCGCGACGCGGTGCCCTGGACGGAGTGCTACCCGGGCGACGACACCGTCGACATCATCGGCCTGGACGCCTACGACCAGCCGCGGGGCATGGCCTTCGAGGAGCAGGTGTCGGAGCCGTACGGGCTCCAGCACCACGTGGACTTCGCCAAGGCGCACGGCAAGGCCATCTCGTTCCCCGAGTGGGGACTGTTCCGCAACGGCGACAACCCCGAGTACATGAAGCGCATGCTCGCCTGGATGGACGAGCACAAGCCGCTCTACCAGACGCTCACGGACTACTGCCCCCACGGCGTCTGGCAGTGCGGGGCCAACCCCCGGGCGTCGGAGGTCTACCGGTCGTTCCTCTTCGGCCGCAAGGACCCGGAACCGGCCCCCACCACGCCGACCGCACCCCCCACGCCCACCGCACCCCCCACGCCCACCGAACCGGCCCAGACCCCGGCCCCGACCCCGACGCCCACACCCCAGCCGAGCACGCCGCGGCCGCAGGACTGCTCGCCGCTGAACCTCGGCGACTGGGTGGAGTACTGGATCGGCGGGAAGCTCTGCCTGCGCCTCGACTGGATGCCGCGCACCACGCGCTAGCCCGGGACAGGACATGCGTGCCGCGGCGGCGGGCCCGGTCAGGGCCGGCCGCCGCGGTCGCGTTCGCGCGGTCCGCGCAGCAGCTCCTTGCCGTGCCGGCGGGCCGTCGCGTCGCACAGGGCGGCGGCCAGCAGCGGCGCCGTGTGCCGGCGGGCCAGCAGCAGCCGCTGGTTGACCACCGCCCGGGGACGCCAGTGGTGCTTGTAGGGCTCGTTGCCGCGCAGCAGGCTGAGCGTGCCCGGGACGCCGTCCTTGACGTGCGTGGCCGTCGAGTCCAGCAGCATCGCCGCCACGTCCGCCTTGCGCTCGCGCAGCACCGGGTGCGCGCCGTACAGGTAGCCGCCCGCGAGGCGGGGCGAGAGCAGGGTGACGTCGACCGCCACGACCTCGCCGTCGAGCCGGAACTCGGTCACCACCGCGTCCCCGGAGCACACCATCGCGCCGACCGCCCGCACCAGGTGCTCGCGGAACCTGGGCCGCAGATGTTCCGACGTCACCTTCCGCCCCTGCCACTGGAGCCGGTGCAGCTCCAGCAGCCGCACCAGCGCGGCCTCGACCCCGCCGGGGGCGACGACATGGCGCTGGACACCGAGCGCGTCCAGCTTGCGCAGCTTGGCGCGCAGCCGCTGCTGGGTCCTGGACGGCAGCCGGGCGATCAGCTCGCTCATGGGCGCGGCCGGCAGTTCCAGGCACACCGAGTCGTCCACCCGCCGCCGGGGCCCGGGCCACTGCTCGTAGAGCCGCTCGGCCGCGCCGCCCGGCCGGACCTCGCGCAGGTCGATCAGCGCCCCGCGGGCCACGTCCGACAGCGCGCCGGACAGCACGGCGAGCGGCTCGTCGCCGTGCTCGTCGGCCAGCAGCACGTCCCCGTAGTCGGAGACCGCCCCGCCCAGTGGCACCAGCGCGGGCAGCGGACGCCGGACGCGCATCAGCGGGGCCGCCGCGGCCAGTTCGCCGCCCGCGGCGCGCACCAGCACCAGCCGCAGCCGGGCGTGCTGCCCGTAGGACCGCCACCACGAGTGCAGCCAGGCGTGGCTCTGGAACGGGGTGGCGCAGGCGCAGTGCCGGTACAGCCGGTTCCAGTCGTCGGCCAGCCCCGCGAAGTCCCGCTCGTCGGTGACCAGTTCGGCGCGGTACGTCACAGTTGCCGCTGCGCGTCGGCGGCGAAGGCCGGGCCGGGCACGGAGGCCGGGCGGCCGGGGCGCCCGGTGACCCGCCGCGGCCGGACCAGCAGCGCCAGCCCGCCCAGCAGCCCGCCCGCGCTCGCCCCGACCAGGCCGGTCACCCCCGCGGACGCCGAGGACGGTTCGTCCGGGCTCACCGCGCGGGCGAACTGCCGCAGCTCGACGTGGGTGGACGGCTCGGCGTCCTCGGCGTGCCGGGTCAGCGCCCGGGCCACGGCGTTGGCCATGTCGGCGGCCTGTTCCGGGCGCTCCGAGGTCGCCGTGACCGCCACCATCGGCGCGTCCGGCGAGGTCGCGGTCCGGACACCGCCCCGCAGGGTCTCCACGGGGACGCCCGCCCACACCTGTGCGTCCCCGAGCACCGCGAGCTGGGTGGCCACCCGGCCGTAGGCCTGGGCGAAGCCGAGGGCGGTGGAGGTGTCGGACTTCGCCGTCGGCACGGCCACGACATAGCTGGTCGCCGTGTACTCGGGGGTCCGGACCAGTCCGTAGGCACCCCCGAGCAGACCGCCTGCCACGGCCCCGGCCGCGAGCAGGGACCAGGGGGGCAGGGTCCGGGTGAGGGCGGAGGCCTGGCGGTGCTGCCGTGCGGGGGTGTCGGTCATGAGGTGCGGGCTTCCTGGGGCGGGGCGGGCAGGGGACGGGCGACCGCGGCGGCGTAGACGTCCATGAGCCGGGCGGCGCTGCGGGTGATGCAGTAGTGGCGGGCGGCCTCGGGCACCGAGCGCGGCCCGGGCCCCTGCCGGCGTACGTCCGCCAGGGCCCGGGCGTACGCGTCCGGGCCGCCGGTGACGTGCCGGGCGGTGGGCGCGGCGGACGCGGGCAGGTCCTGCAGAGCCGGGCAGGAGGCGTAGAGCACCGGCAGCCCGGCCGCCAGCGCCTCCACGACGGCCAGGCCGAACGCCTCCTCCGGGGACGGGGAGGCCAGGACGTCCATCGCGGAGGTCAGCGACGGCAGGTCGGGGCCGGGCGTGCCGTCGGGGACGTAGGGGCGTTCGCCGGTGAACAGCACCCGGTCGGCGACCCCCGCCGCCCGGGCGGTGCGGCGCAGCACGTCCTCCTCGGGGCCGGCGCCGACCAGCAGCAGCCGGTGGTCGGCGGGCAGGTGGGCCAGCGCCCGGATCAGCGTCCCGAAGCGCTTGCCGGGGGCGAGGCGGCCGACCGCGCCGACGACGTACGCGTCGTCCGGCAGGCCCAGCCGGCGGCGGGTCTCGGCGCGGCGGGCCGGGTCGTAGCGGAAGCGGGCCACGTCGATGCCGTTGGGCACGACCTCGATGCGCGGGCCCGGCACGCCCCAGCGCTCCAGGCGCTCGGCGACCGTGGGGGACACGGCGACCGTGGTGCGGCCGAGCCGCTCGCCCGCCAGGTACAGGGCACGCACCCCGGCGTTCAGGGGCCGCCCCTCCATCTGCGAGTCGCCCAGGGAGTGCTCGGTGGCGACGACCGCCCGGACGCCCGCCAGGCGCGCGGCGATCCGGCCGTACAGGCACGCGCGGTACAGGTGGGTGTGCACGAGCTGGTAGCCGCCGCGGCGGATGAGACGCACCAGCCGGGGCAGGGCCGCCAGGTCGCGGTTGCCCGCCATGCCGAGGTGGTGCACCCGCACCCCGTCGGCGGCCAGCCCGGCCGCGACCGCGCCCGGGTTGGTCAGCGTCACCACGTCGCAGTCGACGGGCAGGTGCCGCAGCAGCAGCCGCAACTGCTGCTCGGCACCGCCCACGCCGAGGCCGGTGATGATGTGCAGGGCCTTCACCGCGGCTCCTGGACGGCTCGGCGGCGCAGCCGGTGCAGCCGGTACTTCAGGAACAGCCGTACGCCGGTGTCGTTCTGGCCGATGTGTACCCGGGGCAGGGCGTGCGGACCGCCGAGGGGGCCGGGGTCGATCGCGCAGCCGTAGCTGTAGCCCGCCGCCCGCACGGCCTCGACGGCCCGGGCGTCGAGCGTGCCGTACGGGTAGCAGAAGCCGGCGGGCGCGGTGCCGGTCAGCTCCGCGAGCACGGTCCTGCTGCCCTCGGTCTCCGACGTCAGCGTGGCGTCGTCGGCCTTGGTCAGGTCCACGTGGGTCAGCCCGTGCGAGCCGATCTCGACGCTCTCGGCCGCGGCCTGCCGGACGCCCTCCGCGGTCAGCAGCCGCTTGCGCGGGCCCAGCGGGTCCCAGGCGTTGTCGCCGCCGAGCCGGCCCGGCAGCACGAACAGGGTGGCGCCGCAGTCGTGCCGGCGCAGGACGGGCAGGGCCTCGGTGACGAAGTCGGCGTACCCGTCGTCGAAGGTGAGCCCGACCAGGCCGTGGCCGGCGCCCCGGGCCCGGGCGGCCAGCAGGTCCGCCATGGACACCCCGCGCAGACCGCGCCGCCGCAGCCAGTGCAGCTGGCGGTCGAGCCGCTCGGGCGAGACCGTCACGCGGTACGGGTCGTCCGTGGGGTCGCCGACGGAGTGGTACATCGCCACGAACAGGGCCGGGCCGGGTGCGGCGCCGGTTCCGGGTGCGGAGTCGGTTGCGGCGCCGGCCCCGGCGTCGGGGGAGTCAACGGGTGCGGCCATGAGGGAGCCTTCGTGAGACGGAACGGAGGGACTGCAGCGCGGTGACGCAGCCCTGGTCGCCCAGGGCGCGGCCGAGCGGGAGGAAGACGACGGCGACGGTGACGGCACCGGCGGCGAGACCAGGCACGGGCGAGCCGGACCGGCCGGCCGCCCAGGCACCGGCGAGAGCCGCGGGCAGCGCCGCACCCACCGACCGGGCCAGTGCGGACCGGACCC
Organism: Streptomyces sp. NPDC017943; assembly: GCF_044328425.1. Classification (NCBI taxonomy): domain Bacteria; kingdom Bacillati; phylum Actinomycetota; class Actinomycetes; order Kitasatosporales; family Streptomycetaceae; genus Streptomyces; species Streptomyces sp. NPDC017943. The sequence goes on from NZ_JBIRHH010000006.1 coordinate 320,425, forward strand.
GCCGGGTGCGGACCGGGACGCCGCGCGTGGCCAGTCCGGCGAGCAGCAGCACGGCCGTGACGGTGATGCCGGCGGCGTTGGCGGCGGCGATCCCGCGCACGCCCCACGGCCCCACCGTCCACACGCCCGCCACGGCCGTGACGGCGAGGCCCGCGGCCATCGCGCCGAGCGGGAACCAGGTGACCCGCCCGGCCGAGAAGTAGGAACGGATCAGGGCGCCGACCAGGGTGTGCGCGAGGAGGCCCAGGGCGTAGACGCGCATCACCTCGACCGTCGCCGCGGTGTCCCGGGCGGTGAACGCACCGCGCTGGAGCAGCAGTTCGACGATCTGCGGGGCGCAGGCCACCACCACCGCCCCGCCGGCCAGCACCATCGAGGCGGCCAGCGCGAGGTCGCGCTCGACCCGGGAGCGGGCCCGCTCGGTGTCCCCGTCGGCGAGGGCCCGCGCGACCACCGGGAAGGTGACCGTGCACAGCATCAGCGACAGGGTCATCGGGATCTGGGTGATCTTCTGCGCGTAGTTGAGGTGCGAGATGGCACCGGCGGGCAGCGTGGAGCCGAGGAACCGCTCGACGAGCACCTGGGACTGGCGGCACAGCGCGAACAGCAGGACCGCGGCCAGCAGCGCGACCCCCATCGCCCGCCCCTCGCCCGTCCCGGCGGGCGGCTGCGCGAGCGGAACGCCCTTGTGGCGCAACTCCCGCCACAGCACCGGCACCTGCGCCAGCACCATGAGGCAGCCGCCGACGGCCACGCCGGCCGCCGCCGCCCGCACGCCCCACCGCCCGCCCAGCACGAGCACGGCGGTGATGATGCCGGTGTTGTACGCGACGTAGATCGCCGCCGGGGCGAGGAACCGGCGGTGGGCGCGCAGGGCCGCGCTGCAGTAGCCGGCGAGCCCGAACGTCAGCACGCAGGTGGCGGTGAGCCGGGTGCAGTCGACCGCGAGCCCGGGGTCGGGCAGCCCGGGCGCCAGGACGGCGACCAGCTGCGGTGCGAGCACGGCCAGGAGCGCGGCCACGGCGGCGAAGGCCAGGGCCAGCCGGGGCAGCGTGTGCGCGACGAGCGAGCGGACGGGGTCCCCGGCGGCGCCCCCGGCACGCCGGGCCAGGGCCATGCTGAACGCCGGGATGAGGGCGATCGCCAGCCCGTCCTCGATGAGCAGGGTGGCGGCGAACTCCGGCACGGTCCACGCCACGAGGAACGCGTCCGTCGCGCTCCCGGCCCCGAACATCCGCGCCAGCGACTGGTCCCGCACCAGCCCCAGCAGGGCTCCCGCCGCCGACAGCACGGCGGTGAGCGCGGCGGCCCGGGCGAGGAACCCCCGCGTGACGGGCGCGTCGGCAGCGCCGGGGGCGGAAGGCGGGACGTCGCCGGAGACCGGACGCCGGACCGGCGGACCCGCGGCCGGGCAGGCACCGGGCCCGTCCGCCGTGACGGGCATGCCCGGCCCTCCGGGGAGCGGCGCCCCTCCGCTGGCCGCGGCCGGCTCGCCCGCGGTGGCTTCCCGTGGGCGGGCGGCCGGCGGGATGCGGGGGGTCGCCGAGGGGGTCTGGGGCGCTGGTCCGGTGGTCGGATCGGGTCGGGCAGGTGAAGCCGGTCCGACGGTCGGAGCGGGTCCGTGGGCTGGAGCGGGTCCGGCGGGTGAAGTCGGTCCGGTGGGCGGGGTCGGGTCGGTTGCGGTGGCCTCCCGTGGGCGTGCGGTGGTCGGGATGCGGGGGGTCGCGGAGGGGATCCGGGTTGCTGGTCCGGTGGGTGAGGTCGGAGCGGGCCCGGCGGGCGAAGCCGGTCCGGTGGTCGGAGCAGGTGCGGCTGGTGATGTGCCGGTGGCCGGGGTGGGTCCGTGGGCTGGAGCGGGTCCGGCGGGTGAAGTCGGTCCGGTGGGCGGGGCCGGGTCGGCTGCGGTGGCCTCCCGTGGGCGGGCGGCCGTCGGGATGCGGGGGACCGCCGAGCGGCCCCAGGTCGCCGGCGCCGGGCCCGGGAACCCCGTTCCGCCGCCCGCGCCCGTCTGTTCTGGCGTCACCGTCATCGTGCCGGCGCCTCCTGTACCGCGCCCCGGGCGTCCGGGGCGGTGGCGGTGGGCCCGGCCGCGGCGAGACCCGTCCGGTCGGACAGGCCCCACCACGCCGCCAGGCCGAAGCACATCGCCGTCAGGACGGTCGACGGGCCGCCGATGTCCGCATAGGCGAAGTCGGTCAGCTGCCACACCAGGAGGCCGGAGGCGACCAGGCCGCAGTCCAGGCCGGGGCCGGCCGCGCGGCGAGTGCGCCACAGGGCGCGCACCGCGCACAGCAGCAGCGCCAGCCAGCTGCCCGCCAGCGCCAGCAGGCCGATCAGCCCCTGCTCGGCCAGGACCAGCAGGTACATGTTGTGCGGGGACAGCAGCGGCTGCTTGCGGAAGGCCGCCCCCGCGCCCTCCGTGTCGCTGCCCGCGGACAGGGCCAACGACGAGTGCCCGTCCCGGTGTTCGGGGAAGCCCTTCAGGCCGACACCGGCCAGCGGGTGCTCGCCCCACATGCCCGTCGCCGCCGCCCACATGGTGTACCGGTCGGTCACCGACTGGTCGGGCGCGTCGGCGACCCGCGTGATGCTGCTGATCCGCTCCTGCAGCATCGCCGTGCCGACGCCGAAGCCGCCGACCAGGATCACGCTCGCCGCGGCCACCACGGCCCCGGCCGACAGCGCCCGCCGCAGCCCGGACAGCAGCAGTTGCGCCACGCACGTCACCGCCGTCGCGATCCACGCCCCGCGGCTGAAGGACACCGCCAGGGGCGGCAGCAGCAGCAGTGCGCAGACGAGGGCGATCACCCGCTGCCGCACCGGCGCGCTGCCCAGCGCGAGACCCACCGCGCAGACCAGCCCCAGCGAGACGACCGTGGCCATGCCCATCACGTCCTGCGCCCCGAACGTGCCCACGGCCCGTACCGGCCGGCCCTGGTACGAGGCGCCGGTCGCGGTCGCGTACTGGTGCACGCCGACGGCCCCCTGCCACACCGCCAGCCCCACGAACGACCAGGCCAGCAGCCGGAAGTCGGCCCGGTCCCGCAGGAGCAGCAGCACGGACAGCGGCACCAGCACGAACACCTGAAGGTAGCGGCCGAGGCCGACGAGCCCCTCGCCCGGCGACACCGCCCCGGCCGCGGCGACGGCGACCCCCAGCACGGGCAACCCCAGCACCACCGCGGCCGCGGGGGACAGGGGCCGCCGGCGGTCCCGGACGAGACGGACCGCGCAGTACAGCACGACCAGCGCGGACACCGCGTCCGCCGGGCCCGCGCCGCCCTCGCCGCCCGGCCCCAGCGGCAGGGCGAGCAGGGCGACGACGGCCAGCAGGGGGAGAACGGGCGCGTGCGCCCCGACCCGGGTCATGCGCGGTCAGCTCCCCGTCGGACGTACGAGCGCCGCCGCCGTGCGCAGCAGGATGCAGACGTCCCGCCACAGCGACCAGTCGTCGATGTACGCGTTGTCGAACCGGGCGCGGTCCTCGATCGAGGTGTCGCCGCGCAGCCCGTGCACCTGCGCCAGGCCCGTGACGCCGACCCGGACCCGGTGGCGGGCGGCGTAACCCGGGTAGGTCTGGCCGAACTGGGCGACGAAGTAGGGGCGTTCGGGCCGCGGTCCGACCAGGCTCATGTCGCCGCGCAGGACGTTCCACAGCTGGAGCAGCTCGTCGAGGGAGGTGCGGCGCAGGAACCGGCAGAACCAGGGCATCTGGCGGTCGTTCGCCACGCTCCACCGCGTCGCCGACTCGTGCTCGTCGACCGGGCGGTGGGTGCGGAACTTCAGCAGCGTGAAGGGCCGGCCGTCCTTGCCGATGCGCTCCTGCCGGAAGACGACCCCCGGACCGCCGGTCAGCCGCAGCACTGCCGCGCACACCAGCAGCAGCGGGCTGACCAGCAGGAGCAGCGTCCCGGACACCACGACGTCCAGGGCCCGCTTGCCGATGCTGCCGCGCAGCCGCGCTCCGAGGTCGAGGCGGCGGCAGGGGAACCCGGCGAGCCGGTCCCCCGACCGGCTGGAGGGCACGTCCGGGTCGATCTCCCACACCGTGCAGCCCGACTCGGCCAGCGCCCGCAGCAGCGGCCCGTGCGAGGCCCGGGCCGAGGTCCGCACGGCCAGCACCTCGCGCACCCCGTTCTGCACGACCGCCCGCTGCACCTCCTCGCCCGTGGTCAGCACGGGCAGCCCCGCGCTGCCGTCGGGTTCGTCGGTGACGACCCCCACGGGCCGCACCCCGTAACGGGGGTGGCGCAGGACGGCGGCGGCCACGCGCTGCGCGGTCGCCACCGGTCCGACCACCAGCGCGGCCTGCGGCCGGTGCAGCAGTTCGGCCCGCCGGTAGGCGTGCACGGCGGCCCGCCCCGCGCAGCAGACCACCGTCTGGAGCAGCATCCCGGTGGCCAGCGTCCACAGGGACAGCGCGTGCTGCGGCACGCAGGCCGCCGTGAACACCCCGAGCGCCAGCCAGGCCACCGCGATCCGTCCGCTGACGGCGGGCAGTTCGTCGAGCAGCGCGGGCAGCCGGGCGGGGCGGTGGGAGTGCAGCAGCAGCGACGCGGCCACCAGGACCGCCAGCAGCAGCGGGTGGCGCTGGGTGCCGGACAGCGCCAGCCCGCCCAGGACGGCGGCCGTGCCGTCGGCGGTGAGCAGCGGAAGCGGTGACGCGGCCCGCACCGGTGGGCGCCGCTCGGGGACGCGGAAGCCGGTCGCGGTGCCGCGCGGCGGCAGCAGCGACACGGGCGGGCGTGCGAGCCGCCGGGGCTGCCCGGTGGGAGGGGGGACGGTGCTTTCCGCGGTCACGAGGCGACTGACTCCCTGCGCTCGGTGGACTCGGCGCGCGCGCCCAGCAGTTCGCGGTACACGTCCGCGACCGCCCGGGCCGTGCGGCGCACGTCGTGCGTGGACAGGACATGCCGGCGCCCCTGGTCGCCGAGGGACCGGCGCAGCGGCGCGTCCAGGAGCAGTTCGGTCACGGCCCCGGCCAGGGCCGCCGGGGCGAGGGCGGGCACCAGACAGTGCGGCGCGAGCCCGGGCGGCAGGCTCTCCCGGGCCCCGCCCACGTCCGTCACCACCACCGGCCGCCCGCACGCCATGGCCTCCAGCGGCGCCAGGGCCATGCCCTCCCAGCGCGAGGGCAGCACGACCAGGTCCGCCGCCTGGTACCAGGGCACGACGTCGGCGACGTCCCCCGCGAACCGCACGGAGGGGGGCGCCAGGGCCCGCAGCCGAGCGTGGTCGGGACCGTCGCCGACCAGCACCAGCCGCGCCCCGGGCACCCGCCGCAGCACCGACTCCCACGCCGTGAGCAGGACGTCCTGGCCCTTCTGCCGGCACAACCGCCCCACGCACATCACGAGCGGCCCCCGGCGTTCGGCCTCCGGCAGCAGGTCCGCCCGTACGGCGTCGGCGCCGGCCGGGCGGAAGCGCTCGACGTCGATCCCGTTGGGCACCACGCTCCACCGCCCGTGCACCCCGGCCGCCTCACCGAGCCGGCGTTCCGCCTCGCTGACGCACACCACCCGGGCCGCCCAGCGGGCCCCCCACCGCTCCCAGCCGCGCGCGAGGGCCGCGGCCGTGCCGCCGACCGCCTCGAACGACCAGGCGTGCGGCTGGAACACCGTCGGGACGCGGCCGCGCAGGGCGAGCCGCCCGGCCAGGCCGGCCTTCGCGCTGTGTGCGTGCACCAGGTCGGGCCGCACCTCCGCGGCGATCCGGGCCAGCCGGCGTGTCTCGGCGGCGGTGGAGCCTCCCGGTGCGCGCGTGGCCGCCCAGTGCCGTACGTCCGCGCCGAGTTCCCCCAGCCGGGCCGCGAGAGGGCTGCGGGGGCAGGCGACGGTGACGCGCAGGCCGTCGGCGAGCTGGGCGCCCACCAGGTCCGTCACGACGCGGGCGACACCGCCGTCCACGGGCTGGGTGATGTGCAGGACCCGCGGCGGAGGGTCGGTCGGTGACAGGTGCATGCGCGGTTTTCCTCGCTCACGGACGGCGCTCGGTACGGCGGGAACGCGCCTGGCTGCCGGGTGCCGACGGCGCCGCGGAGCGCGCCGGCGCACACCGCGTCCCGCTGGCCAACGAGCCGGACGCCCGCCGGTCACCACCGCACGGCAGGGCGTCGCGGAACGTGCTCCCCCCTGGGTGGCCGATCGAAAGAGCGAGCGAGGCACATGCGAGGTGCGCATGACCGGCGAGGCCTTTCACGAAGATGGCGAGGGACCGTCAGAACTGCGCGCGGCAGGGGTGTGCGGGAAGGTGCGCCACTGTAGTGGCCATCCGTACGATCCCGGAGAAACCGGGCGCGGGTGTCGTTGCCGGTGGAGCGGGCTCCGCGGCGACATCACTCCTTTGGCGGCACAACTCGGGTGCACGCCACGCGTTGACACAGCGCCGGGCATCCGCCCGGATGTTTGTGTCAACCCCCAAGGAGCACCTCTCCATGTCGCGTATCGCGAAGGGCCTGGTCCTGACCTCCGCTGCCGCTGCCGCTGTCGCGGGCAGCACCGGCATCGCCGCCGCCGACGCCGGCGCGCAGGCCGCGGCCGCCCACTCCCCGGGCGTGCTGTCCGGCAACGTCGTCCAGGTTCCGCTGCACATCCCGGTCAACGTCTGCGGCAACACGGTCGACATCATCGGCCTGCTGAACCCGGCGTTCGGCAACGAGTGCGAGAACGACTGACGTCGTTCCGGAAACCCTGGCCGGCCGCCCTCCCGTGGGACCCACGCGGGAGGGCGGCCGGTTTCGCGTTGCCCCGAACGGGGGCGGGCGGGCCGCCGGCGGGCGGACCGGGTGCACGCCGCCTCACCAGGGGGGACGGCGCCGGCTCGCGCGGACGCCGCTGACCTGGTGCGTTCGCTCGGTTGCGGAGGTCGGCCACCCCTCGCACGGTGGGCACAAGATCCGACGCCCCACCGAAAGGAACCCCCCATGCGTCTGCCCGCACGGCGAATCGCGACCCCCGCGCTCTGCGCCACGCTGCTGCTCGGGATCGCCGGGCCCGCCGCCGTGGCCGCCGACACCGCCCCGGACCGGGAGCGCGCCCACTCGGCCACCCGGGCCCCCGCCCCCGACGCGGACGCGACGCTGGAGCAGGTCGAGGCGCTCGGCGACCTGGGCGGTGTGCTCACCCCGGTCGCCGATCTGCTGACCGCCGTGCTCCAGGCGGAGGGCGGTCAGCTGCCGCCGTCGCAGGCTGCCGAGCTGAGCACCGGGGTGAAGGACGCCATCGCCCAGGCCACCGCGGTGTCCGGGCAGAGCGCCGGCACGACCGGCACAGCCGCCCCGAGCAGCCCGCTGCCCCAGGCCAGCACCCTGCCCGCCCCGGTCGAGGGACGGGCCGAACTGCCGGAGGACCTGGCGGCCGAGGCGCTGGCCGCCCTGCGCGAGGCCACCGACGTTCTGGTCGCGGCCGTGACCTCCGGCGACACCGCCGAGGTCACCCCGGCGGTCGACCAGGTCGTCACCGGGCTCGTCAACACCGTCGCCGCCACCCTGGTCGGCAGCGAACTTCCCGCCCCGGACCTGGCGGGCCTGTCCGCCCTGCCGAAGGCTCCCTGACGCCACGCCCCCGAACGTCGTGCCGGCCGTCCCCGACCGGCACGACTTTCTGTTTCAGCGACTCATATGAGGTTCTGGTCACGGGGTTTCCGCGCCGCACGCCCCTCGTTAGGCAGGCGTCGGACATTCACCCCACACGGTGACAACAGTCGCCCAGGAAGGACCCCGATGAAGCCTCTGAAGGCCGCCGCCGTCCTCGTCGGTTCCCTCGCCGCCGCAGCCGCCGCCACCCCCGCGCACGCCGCCTACGACCCGGCCACCGTCACGCCCACCAGTCTCAACGGCGCCGTCAACGCGCTCACCCGCGAGCCCATCGACCCGATGCCGCTCAAGCACCAGTCGAACGCCCTGGACACCGAGAACCAGGACTCCGTGCTCAGCACCGTGAAGCACGCGACGACCAAGCTGAACTCCAAGGGCGGCCTGCTCGGCGGTCTTCCGCTGCCGAAGTGACACCGACGGCGCGTCCCGCGGCACGCCCGGCGGACGCCGGAGGGCGTTCGCCGGACCGGGGCGGCGCCTGTCGGACCGGGGCGTTCGCCGGACCGGGGCGACCGTCGTATTACTGCGGCAGTCGGGGGAATTGTGCGCTCGTGCGGTTCCCCGGCTCGTTACTCGGTACGCACGCCGAGCCCCCGACCCAGGAAAGGGACCGCACCCCAGATGAAGTCGACCACCCGAGGAACCCTCGCCGCAGTGCTGACGTGTGTGGCGGCCGCGGCCGGCGCCGCCGCCGCGACCCCCGCCGCCGCGGTCGGCACGGTCCCCGTCCCGCTGCCGCTGGGCGGCGCCGAGAAGGCGCTCGACATGGAGCTGCCCGAGGCCACCGGGCACCTCCCCCTGCCCGTGCCGGGCTCGCCCGACGGTCCCCGCTACGTCGAGGGCCGGCTCCTGCCCGACCGGACCGTGCCGCAGCTGCCCGTCCACGGCGGGCTGCCCGGCGCCGACGTGCGGGCGCCCCTGCCGCACGTCCTCGGTGCCGGCTTCGACCACCTGGGTGTCGACGCCCCCGCCTCCGACCTGCACACCCTCGCCCCGGGCCTGTCGGTCGACGCCCCGCTCGGCGCGCCCAACCCGGCCGGCTTCGGCCTGCCGCAGGCGCAGCTGCCGCAGGTGGGCCTGCTCGCCCCGCTGGTGCAGACCGTGCCGACGGCGGACCTGGGCATCGGCCCCGGCCTCTAGGGCCCGTAGCGCCTGTACGGCCTGTACGACCTGTACGGCCTGTACGGCCTGTAGAGGTGCGCCCCTGACGGGAGTTCTCGTGTGGCCCTCGCGGCGGTGACCGCGGGGGCCTTCGGGCTGTTAGCGCTACGGACACCGACGACGAGCACCGAGCACGAGGAGCACAGGATGGTCACAGCGGCCGGCGGAGTACCGGTGGGAGCCGAGCGGGAAGCGGCGGGGGGGCCGGCCCCGCGGACCCGGCGGGGTCTGGTGCGAGGGTTGCTGGCCGTGGCGCTGGGCGCCGCGGCCGTGCCCGTCGTCGCGGCCACCCGGTTCGGGGAGCCCGAGGCCGCGGACGGCGGGAACCCCGACCTGTGGACCGGCGACGGCGGGTTCGAGGAGACCTACCGGGGCCGCCGCATCCAGGGCGTGCCGCTCGTCCCCGAGCAGGCCTCCGGGGACGAGCAGTGGCACGTCACCGTGGACGGCCGGCCGCTGCACCTGATGCGCCGGGCCGACGGCACCTGGCTGAGCATGGTCGACCACTACCGCTCCTACCCCACCCCCCTGGCGGCGACCCGGGCCGCCGTCGACGAACTCGGCCCCGGGCAGCGCCTGCGCGACCTGCCCGGCCACGGCCCGGGTCAGCGGGACGGGGGAGCGCATGGCGTACACGCGTAAGGACGTCAGCACACTCACCGGCAGCGAGAAGCGCCGGTTCGTCAACGCGCTGCTGGAGGTGAAGCGGCGCGGCGAGTACGACGAGTTCGTGCGCACGCACATCGAGTACTACGCCTCCGACGGCGAGGACGGCCTGCGCACGGCCCACATGGCGCCCTCCTTCCTGCCCTGGCACCGGCAGTTCCTGCTGGAGCTGGAGACGGCCCTGCGGCGGGTCGACGCGTCGGTGTCGGTGCCCTACTGGGACTGGACGCGCAACCGCTCGGCCACGTCCACGCCCTGGACGGACGACCTCCTCGGCGGCACCGGCCGGCGCTCCGACCGCCGGGTGACGACCGGGCCGTTCGCCTACGCGCAGGGCAACTGGACCATCAAGGAGGGCGTCACGGACGAGGAGTTCCTCACCCGGGACCTCGGCCGCGCCCGCGACCCGATCCAGCTGCCGACGAAGAGCGAACTGGAGCAGGCCCTCAAGGACCCGGTCTACGACGTCTCGCCCTGGGACTCCACGGTCCGCAAGGGCTTCCGCAACAAGCTGGAGGGCTGGGGGAGCGGGCGGGGCAGCGCCTCCTGGCTCAACCACAACCGCGTGCACCGCTGGGTCGGCGGGGCGATGGTGGGCGGGGCCTCCGTCAACGACCCGGTCTTCTGGCTGCACCACGCCTTCGTCGACCTGGTGTGGTCCCGCTGGCAGCAGCGGCACCGCGAGCACCGCTACCTCCCGGCGAAGCCGCCCGGGCGGGGCAGCGCGCAGTACCGGCGGGTCGTGGCGCGGCACGAGCGGCTCCCACCCTGGGACCTGACACCGGACCAGTTGGAGGACCACGGGCGGATCTACCGGTACGCGTGACGCGTCCGGACGTCCCGCACGCGAGAGGAGCCCCGGCGCGTCAGGTGCCGGGGCTCCTCGTCGTGCACAGGCTGTGCACGGGGGTGCGTGCGGATCAGTTGCCGTACCCGTAGCCACCGTCGTGGTGCTTGGGGTCGTCCTTGTTCTCGCACTGGTTGCCGAACGCCGGGTTGAGCAGCCCGATGATGTCGACCGTGTTGCCGCAGACGTTGACCGGGATGTGGACCGGCACCTGGAGGATGTTGCCCGACAGGACGCCCGGCGACCCGACGGCCGCGCCCTGGGCACCCGCGTCGGCCGTGGCCAGCCCGGCCCCGCTCAGTACCACGGCACCCGTGCCCAGTGCCACGCCGGCCGCCTTCGCGATGCGAGACATCACGTACTCCTTCTGATCGGTGAGCACGGGGGCAGGTGGCGCCACCGTGCTTCCCGTTCAACGCGCCCGCTGACGGAGGGTCACGGCGATCATGGCCGGATCACCCGTCCTGAAGGCGGACGGGGCCGGAAGGCGCCGTGCTCATGGCGACTCGGGCCGCCTCGGGGCGGCTGAGGGCGCCGGGTCCAGGCAGCTCAGGGGAGCCGGCGCACGGGGGAGCCGTCGAGGAAGGCGCGGATGTCCTCGACGGCGTGGCCGTAGTAGGTGGCGTAGTTGGCGCGGGAGACGTACCCCAGGTGCGGGGTGGCCAGCAGGCGCGGTGCCGTGCGCATCGGGTGGTCCGCGGGCAGCGGCTCGACGTCGAAGACGTCGACCCCGGCTCCGGCGATGCGGCCCGAGCGCAGCGCGTCGAGCAGGGCGTCCTGGTCGACGATCGCCGCGCGCGAGGTGTTGACCAGGTAGGCGGTCGGTTTGAGCAGGGCGAGTTCGGCGGCGCCCAGCAGGCCGCGGGTGCGGTCGCCGAGGGCGAGGTGGACCGAGACGAAGTCGCTGTCCGCGAGCAGCTCCTCCTTGGACGCGGCGAGTTCGACCCCCACCGCGCCGGCGCGCTCACGGGTGAGGTTCCGGCTCCAGGCGCTCACCCGCATGCCGAAGGCGAGGCCGACCTGTGCCACCCGGGAGCCGATCTTCCCCAGGCCGAGGAGGCCGAGCCGGCGGCCGAACAGATCGGCGCCGACCGTGCTCTGCCAGGGCCCGTCGGAGCGCAGGGCGTTGCTCTCCTCGACGATGCCGCGGGCGAGGCCGAGCAGCAGCGCCCAGGTCAGTTCGACCGGCGGGGTGGAGGAACTGGCCGTGCCGCACACCGTGACGCCGTGCGCCTCGGCGGCCGCGTAGTCGATGACCGAGTTGCGCATCCCGGAGGCGACGATCAGTTTCAGCCGGGGCAGGCGGGCGATCAGCGAGCCGGGGAAGGGGACGCGTTCGCGCAGGGTCACCACGATGTCGAAGCCGGCCAGGGCCTCGGCGAGGGCGTCCTCACCGTCGAGGTGCCGGCCGAACGACACGACCTCGACCTCGTCCGCGACCGAGGACCAGTCGGCGGCCTCGCCCGCCACGTCCTGGAAGTCGTCGAGCACAGCACAACGCAACCGCACGCGTCGCCCCTTTCCCTGGTGTTTCTCGAGACCGCCCCGCCCGACGCCGTCGACGTCAGCCTGTGAGCAGCTTCGGATACGGGCACGGCTCCAGGCCGCCGTGGAGCCCGTCCGACCATCTCCACCAGACGTGCCGGCTGCCGCAGGCCGAGACCGCGCGGCAGACGCGCCGTCCGTCCTCCTCGCGCCTGGCGAGGACCATGGCCCCGATGGTGAGGCGTCCACCGCACTGGGGGCAGGTCTGCGGTTCTTCGCTCGGCATGGCGTGGAGCATATAGGGGGCGTCCCGGCAGGACTCGAACCTGCACGCGAGCACCGAAGGCGCTGGGTGGGTCCGGGGCTGTGGCCCCGGCTGTCGACACGATCGGGAGAAGTGACCCCTCTCGCGCCGATGTGCATGCGCGGTGCGGATCAGCGCGGGTCGTCGGGCTCCCGCGCCCAGGCGTAGGGCATCGGCTCGTTCGTGTCCAGCACCCAGGGGCTGGGGTACCTGGCGTGACATCCCGTGCACCTAGCGACGAACGTCCCGATCTCGGGGTTCGTCATGATGCTGTAGTGCGCTGACGGCAGCGCGCGCATCACGTAGCCGTTCGCCGTCGTCTCCAGCGCCGGCCACTCGGGCGAGCACGCACACGGCCTCTCCCGCGCGAACGTCTCGTCGCCCGGTGCCTCGTGCGTGTTCCGGAGCGTCGCGAAGAGCTTCCTCAGCGACTTCACGCCGCCTCCCGTCCATTGCCCGGCGCGTCGGCCCCGCGCCCCACGAGCCGCTCAGACTACCGCCGGAGCCCACCCTGACCAGCCTGACCAGCAAAAAGCCCTCCCGGAGGGAGGGCGGAGACGTGCGCCCCCGGCAGGACTCGAACCTGCGGCCAAGCGCTTAGAAGGTGTTGAGCACTTAGCTCTGTACTAACCTGCGGTTTTCCCTGGTCGCGCTCCGCCACATTAATGCAAGGCGCTTGGCCCATCTCCCGGCCCATCCGACCGGGAACCGATCCCCCCGAAGAGGGACCGCCCCGACCCATCGTAGGGCCGGGGCGGCCAGCCGGCGCGCGGAGCCGCCATCCGAGCGGCAGACCTCGTGCAGAGAGTCCCGCGACCGGCGCCCGTGAGGGGGGTGGTGCCAGGCCGTGATACCCACCCCGCCCGCAAATGATGTAGGCCAACCCCTACAGACAAATTGATCTTGACCCGCCAACGTGAGCGGGTGCCATCTGCCTCGCCTCCGCCGGACTGGGTCCTCGCGCGTCGGCGGCAGGTAGGCGAACAGATCCGCGCCTTACGGCTGGACGCGAACCTCACGCAGGAGACCGTCTCCTTGACCGCCGGCATCGACCGCCCCTCCGTCGTCCGCATCGAGCAGGGACAGCAGTCCCCGACTCTCGACACGCTCATCCGTCTCGCCGAAGCCATCGGCGTCCCCCTGCGAGACCTCGTTGGGTGAGCGGCCCGCCCCCGACGGGGGACAGGGGCAGGCCGCTCGGTCCCGCTACCGGCCCGGCCGGCGTGCCGCAGGCCGGGAGCGGGGGTCAGTGGCGCGGGTGCCGGCGTATCCGCACGTTGCAGTCCGAGACGCGCGCCCCGTCGCCCTCAGCCCGGGCCGTGCTCCGCTCGCGGGCCCAGCGCTCACACGCCGTGCAGCCCGGCGCGGGATCCGGTTCGGGCAGCGGCTCGCCGAGGAGCGGAGCGTTCTCCATCGTCTTCACTCGCGGGGTCACAGCCACCCCCGACGCAGATGCAGGCGCAGCAGCGCCGCGCCGATCGGGCACGTGTCGCTGCCCCGGCACTCCCGGCAGTGCTCCAGCGTGTGTTCGAACAGGGCCACATACGCCTGCTCGGCCACGTGCCGCCGGCAGCCGCGAGGGAACCAACGCATCGGCGATGACGTACCGGCCAGCTCGGTCATGCGCTCGCCGAGGTCAACCGCGGATTCCCCGGTGAGCACATCCTCGTGGCGGTCCCACACGCACACTCGGCCCTGCACCTGCTCGTCGGTCAGCGTGGCCAGGTCGGGCACGGCCAGCTCGGCTATGGCCTGTGGGGTGACCTCCGTTGTGCTGCTCATCTGCTACCCCTCGTGTATCTCGGCCCAGACCTCCGGTGCGTCCGCCGTGTCGCAGCTGCCCCAGTGGTCCGCGCTGGCGAGCGCGGGCAGGACTCTGCGCCAGGCGGCTATGTCCCGGGGCTCGGGTGCCGTGGCGTGTAGGCGGGTACGGCCGCCGTCCAGCACGAGCAGGTGCACCGGCCCGTCGAGGGCCCGTTCCAGCGCGGCTCTTAACGCCGCTGCTCGCAGGCTGATAGGCACAGCACATCCCCGGTCTCGTGCGAGAGACTGACTCTCGTACGAGAGTAGCGAGACCGGCACTACTCTGTCACGCAGGTCACACAGAAGGGAGGCGGACAGTGAGCACCAGCGAGCCGCCGCTGTACCTGCGCGTAGCTGACGAGCTGCGCGCCCGCATCACCTCGGGTGAACTCGCGCCCGGGTCCCGCCTCCCATCCGTCGCCGAGCTGATCGAGCAGTACGGCGGCAGCAACAGCGTGGCCAGCCGCGCGTACAAGGTGCTCGTCGATGACGGCCTGGTCGTCTCCCGGCACGGCGTCGGCCACTACGTCCGCGGCACCGAGACGCCGGAACTTCTCGTCCGCCAGCACCGCCGCCGGTCCGAGGACAGCCCGTTCGCGCGGGGCGTGGCCGAGCAGGGCGCGGTGGGCACGTGGCGGCACGAGTCCACCACCGAGCAGGCGAGCGAGGCGCTGGCCGCCCGGCTCGGCATCGACGCCGGGGCGCCGGTGATGCACACCTCGTACGTCTACCTCGCCGACGAGCGGCCCGTGCAGCTGGCCGAGTCGTGGGAACCCCTCGCGCTCACCGGGCAGTCCCTCGTTGCGCTGCCCGAGGTCGGCCCCTACGCCGGGGTCGGCGTCGCGGCGCGGATGCGGGTGCTGAGCATCGAGGTCGGTGACCCCGTCGAGCGGGTCCGCGCCCGCATGGCCACCCGCGCCGAGGCCCAGGCCCTCGGCATGACCCCGCCCGGGCCCGTCCTCGCCGTCGAGCGGACCTACTACGACCAGGCCACCGGCCGCCCCGTCGAGACGGCCGACGTCGTCATGCGCGGCGACCGGTGGGTAGCGGTGTACGGCGAGGCCCCGGCCGTGCGCTGACCCCGGGCACGACAAAGCGCCCCCGCCCTCCCCATAACCGGGGAGGACGGGGGCAAGTTTCGTGGGGGGCACACGTCCCGGGCCGGCCTCCCACCACGGGGCCGGGCCGGGGCTCACACACCGGTGCGGTAGAACTCCTCGATCTCCTGGGGGGTCGGTTCGGGGGTACCGCCGAGGCGCTCGACTTGGTCGCCGCGCCGCTTAGCCCACCCGATTGCGTCCCACAGCAGCGTGCGGAAGCGGGTGAGCTGCCGCTGCATCTCGCCGTGTTCCTTCTCCAGACGCTCAACGCTCGCCTGGAGGACCGACAGGTCGACCTGCTTGGACGTGGGGGCGGAGTTGATGCGCGCGGCAGACCGTGTGCCTCGGTAAGTGAGAACCCCCATGGTGATGGTGCCGATGACGCTGATGGCTGCACCGATGATTCCCCAGGCGCCGTTCATCCAGGTCTCCCCTCAGCCGCCTGGCCAAGGTTCCGGGGTGATCCGGCATCAGGCGGAACTCGTGATGCGCACCAGATCACCCCACAGTGCGACGTGATGTACCAGACGAACAGCCACAGGCCACGGGCGTAACCGTCCGCCAGGCCCGCCCAGCCGTAGGCGAACGCCCACAGGGCCGGCGGGGCGGACGCGGCGACGAACCCCCAACCGTCCCAACCGAAGCGCAGCCAGGCCGAGCAGAACGTGGCGGTGCCGCAGATGATCCACACCCATGCCCAACAGTGCAGCGGCGCGAAGTGCAGCAGCAGTTCCAGGCCGCCGGTGGTCGTGGGCGGGTCGAGGATGAACGACGCACCGAGGCAGACCTTGCCGATGCCCATGAAGATGAGGAACGGGCCGCGGCGGCCGAGGTGCCCGGTGAAGCGGCGGCCCAGCCGTCTGGTCAGCCGCCGGGCCGCCGCGCGCATCAGAGGGCCGCCGGTCCGCTCGGCGCGGTGTGGCCGCCGGGCCGGGCGACCGTCTCCGTGATGCCGGGCCCCTCCGTGCCGCCGCTCGTGGCGATCGCGGTGAGCACCGCGAGGGCAGCGGCCAGGCCGCCGATGCCGAACGCGTCGCCCCAGTCGACGTCGAGCAGGCCGAGCCCGTCGGCGCTCACGGCGCCGAGGGTGCCCTGCGCGAAGGTGCGCACCGCGCGTTCGATGGTCGCCTTCCAGAAGGCTCCGGTGGTCAGGGTCATGGTGTCGTCCTGTCTGTGAGGTGAGATGGGGCCCCGCGAGCAGCGCTGAGCGCTACTTCGCCGGCAGGGTGAGCTTCTGGCCGGGCGTGATGTCGTCCGGGTTCTTCAGGCCGTTCTGGGTGGCGATCTCCCGCCACCGGTTCCCGTTGCCGAGCTTGCTGGCCGCGATCGACCAGAGGGTGTCGCCGCGGGCGACGGTGTACGTGGCGCCGGGCGACCAGCCAGCGGGGTGGGCGAGCAGCTCGTCGACGTCGCGGCGGAAGTCGGCCATGTCGATGCCGCGCGGGTCGACCTTCCAGTCGGACCACTCCAGGTGCCCGATGCCGCTCCGGGCGTTCCAGCCGTGCGACCGGCAGATGGCGGCGGTGGCCCGGACCATGGCGTCGTACTGCACGCGCGGCCACGGGTCCTTGCCGTCGCCCTTGTTCTCGCACTCCCAGCCATAGAAGCGGGCGTTGCCGTCGACCGCACCGGCGGAGCCGTCGTGCTCGGTCGGCGCGGCCGGGCGGGTCTTGTAGGACTCGCCGATCACGGCTTGGAGCACGTCGCCGTCCCCGCCGCCCGCGTGGTTGGCGCGGCCGTTGCCGGTCAGGTGCACCACGCCGTCCTTGGTGATGCAGCCGGTCGCGAGCGGGCCCGGCAGGGTGCTGTGCCCGCGGAAGATCAGCCCCACGACGTCCACGCCCGGCCCGGTCACGGTGTGGTGGATCATCACCCCGTGCACCGGGCCCCACTTGCCCTTGTGGTTGCGGTTGTTGCTGCGCCAGCCGGGCACCTCGTGCACGGTGCAGCCCTCGGCACGCAGCGCGGCGACGAGCCGGTCAGCAGTGAGCGGTGTGGCCACTGGGGGGCCTCCAGACATGAGAAAGGCCCCGGCCAGCCGGCGCGGGGCGTACGAGGGATGAGGCGGTCTACTGGATGTCGGTAGCGGTCGTGTTCGGCGACGTGGAGGCGTCCTCGATGCCGGTCCCGCCGGATCCGGACCACGTGCCACGCATGTCGTTGCCGAACCGGTGGATCGACGTGCCGGACGAGATGGACAGGCCGCGCACGGCCTTCGTGCTGGACCCGCCCGGGCGGCACTTGTTGCCCGAGATGGCCACGCCCGCCGGGTTCGTCGACACGCGGATCCCGTACGCCGAGGTGTTCCCGCGGTTCGCGCCGTCCACGAAGTTCCCGCGGATCTGGATGTCCGTGCCGCCCTGCACGAGGATCCCGCTGGACCACGGATCACGGACCTGGTTGTCGAGGATGTTCGAGTTGTTGCTGTCGACCATCGTGATGCCGTGCGCACCACCGAAGATGATCGAATTGCCGATCACCACGGCGTTGTTCACGGCCTCGGTGGAGATGTTTGTCCCGGCCGTGTTCGCCACGATGTTGCCGTTGACCACGGCCCGTTCCACCCGGTACAGGCGCAGCCCGGACTGGCCGCCGGTCGTCCCGTCGATGACGTTGCCGACGATCGTCACGCCGAGGATCTGCCCGGTCGTCTCCCCGTACGCCACGATCGCGTTGTCGTAGCTCCCGCCCGACCGGAACGAGTTCCCGACGATGGAGATGTTCTTCATGTCCTGGCTGGCGCCGGTGGCGTTGCCGTTGACGTCCTTCGTGTCCTCCGGGTCCGATACGATCACCGAGCGCAGACGCACCCCGCCGCCGCACGAGACGAACGTGTTCCCGGTGATCGTCACGTCTTCCCAGTTGTACGCGCTGATCGCGTACTGGACGACGTTCTCGAACGAACAGTTCGCGATGCGGATGCGGCGATGCCGCTTGCCGATCGTCGCCGAGTGGGAGCCGATCCCGCGCGGCCACGGCGTGGTGCCCGCCGTGTCGGAGCCACCGAAGTGGCACCCGGTGATCGTGACGTCCTTGGTCTCGGTGTGGTCGTACGGGCCGAACCCGCCGAACACGGCGGCGCTCTTGGCCAGGTCGATCTGGATGGCCTCGCTGAAGTCCCGGCCGCCCGGGTCGACGTACCCCCGGAACTGGCAGTTCGTGACGAGGGCGTGGTTCGTCGAGTTCAGCTCGATCGCGTGGAAACCGGGCAGGTCGCGGACCTCCAGGTCGCGGATCACGATGTCCGTGGCGTGTCCGATCGAGATGCACATGGCGGACGCGGTTAGCCCGGCCGTGGTGCCGCGCATGTTCCACAAGCCGCCCTCGATGGTGATGCGGGAGTGCCCCGTGTACCCGCCGAAGGCCTGGCCGGCGTCACCGTTGATGAGCATGGTGGCGGCCACGTTCCGCCGGAACTCCGCCCCCTCCCGCAGCGTCAGCCGGGTGTTGCCGTAGATGCGGAGCGTCTGCCCGATCAGGTACACCCCGGGCGGCACGAGCACCTGCGCCCCGCCCCGGTCCCGGGCCGCGTTCAGCGCCAACTGGATCGCGGCAGCGTCGTCGGCGGAGCCGTCCCCGACCACGCCGTATGACGCCACGTTGATGACGCTGCCGCCGGTGAGAGCCACCTCCAGCATGTACTGGAGGCGGCCGGCGGTGATGGCCATGCCCGGGTACCAGCGGCTCACGGGAGTGGACAAGGGGAGCCTCCTACAGGGCAGCGATAGCGGGTTGAGCGAGGGCGAGCGACGCGCCCGCGGGGTGGGCCTTGACGACGCCGTTGACGCTGCGCACGACCGTGAGCGTCTGCGGGCTGATCTGGTCGAAGTTCCGGTAGCGGATCTCCGCGTTCGTGTTGGTGTTGCCGGTCGCGGAGATCGACCGCAGGCCCACCGACCCGGCCCCGGGGAGCGTGGAGTCCGTCACCTGCACCTGCCAGGTGGCCGGCTCCGCGGTGCCCACCCGCCACGCCTTCGCGCGCAGCGTGGACCCCGCCCCCTGGAAGCGGAGCCGCATGTACGTGCCGGGGGTGTGCGTCAGCCCGGTGGTGTACGAGCCGAGCACGCTCTCGGAGTTGGCGAGCCAGCGGCGGATGCCCAACACGATCGCGCCCGCCGTGGTGAACTCCAGCCGCGCCATGTACATGTTGTCGATGTCGACATAGCGGGCCATGATCGCGCCCGTCAGCGACGCGCCCGTAGCCGCAACGCTGCTGGTCATGTCGACGTAGATGTCGAAGTCCGCGGCCGGGGCCGGCAGCAGCGAACGGCGGGACACGCCCACCGTCGACAGGGTGTGCACGCCCTGCCCGCCGGTCACGTCGTAGTTTCCGGCGGCGCCGCCCGCGGTGGTCCACGTGCCGCCCACGGTGGCCGCGCCCCACGAGTCGACCAGCGTCCGGGCGAACGAGTCCTTCCGCGAGCTGGTGCACGCGGTGACCGTCATCGTCTCGCCCCCGGCCCGCACCAGGGCGGGGTACACGGCCGGATCGGTCGACCAGGGCGGGCCCGCGGTCGTGAAGACGTCGACACCCGTCTCCGCCGTGGTGAGATCCTCCGCGAGGCGGGAGCCGTCGGTGTCCGCGCGGCTGTGCGACGGGCCGTCCGCGACCGCGACCAGCCACGGTTCCCCCGGCTTGCAGTTGAAGACGATGTCCCACTGGAACGGGCCCTCGAACGTCTCCTCGTAGCCCTGCACGATCAGCTCGATGTCCCCAGGGGCCACCCAGATCGGCGGGTTCTTGATGACGAGCCGGTCGCCCACGTCCACCGCGAGGATCTGGTCCAGCAGCTCGGGCGGTGCCTTGTGCACCATCACCCGGACCTGCGGATACCGGCGGCCCTCGTAGGTGCCCAGCCGCAGCCGCCAGTACGCGATCGGCTCCGTCTGGTCGTCCGAGTGCAGGTTCAGCGTCTCCTGCACGGGATAGGCGCCCACCCCGTTCGGCGGGGCCTGCACCGACAGGGCGCCCTGCTCGAGTACCGCCCGGCCGCTGGATCCGCCCGTCCGGGAGATCGTCACGTCGTTCTCGGTTCCGTCGTCGTCACCGGTGGGCTCCAGCGGCGCGGCCAGGCCGGGCTGCGTGTAGTCCAGGGTGAGCGCCGGGCGCTGGCTGTACATGCTGGCCCGGGTGCGGTAGGTCAGCGCGGGCCGCTCCCGGTCCTCGTACAGGATCCCGCCGTCCGCGTCGGCCGCCTCCTCCAGCAGCGCGAGCACCGGCGCGGGCGACTGCGGCCCCACCCGCTCCTGCTCGCGGGGCGGCCCGTACACGGACACGGGGAGGGACTCCTCCTGGGCCAGGCGCCGCATCCGGGCCCCCGCTGTCTCCCCCGTCCACGCGTCGATCGCACCGTCATAGGCGAACGTGTACTCCACGTCGAACACGGAGATATGGCCGATGGCCATGCCGTTGAGGGCCTGCGCGTAGCCGTCGGGCGGGGAGGCGACACCGACCGGCCGGCCGGACGTGCCGGGGAAGGTGCCCGTGAAACCGCCCGCGTCGCCGCCGACGTCCATCCACGAGATACGCCAGCGGACGGTGCCGCCTTCCTGCACGACCCGGAAGCGCACCATGACCCACTGGCCGTAGAGGTCGTTCTCTGTGCCGATGAGCTGGTTAAACACCTCGGCGCCGGACCCGTTCTTGCCGATGATGCGCGTCTGGCTGTTGCGGGTCTGGACGTACCACTCCCGCACGGTGCCGGTGCTCAGGATCCGCATGAACGTGTAGTGGGTGTCGTTGATCTGGTCGAGTCGGTAGATCCAGTGGACGGACCACGCGGGCAGGCTCGGGCCCGACCCGCCCGGCACCACGCCCAGCATCCGCGCGTTGTTGCCCGACGTGGAGTTGAGCACCGGCAGGGCGTTGCTGCTCGGCAGGGAATCGGCGCTGCCCCAGTCCACCTCGGTGAAGTCCAGCGGCGCGACGCCCGGGATCGGCGAGTACCCCTGAGTGGCGCGCGGGCCGTCCTCCAGCGGCCAGTACGCCAGCGGCCGGTACGAGGGGATACGGCGGCGGAGCGTCGAGTCCAGGGCCGAAGTGCTGCGGCCCAGGCGCCGCAGGATGCCCGCCGTCTGCGCGTCCACCCACGCGTGCGCCCCGGAGGGATGCCAGCGCGTCGGGTAGGCGGCCAGCTCGTGCACGAGCCGGGTCCGGCGGTCGGTGATGCGGGCCGTACCCGTCAGCGTCCACAGGCGGCCCGCCGAGTCGGTGAAGCTAGTGGTGCCCGCAGCCTGCGCGCCGAAGTTCGGGGCGGCCACGATGGGCCCGTTGATGCCGTTGCGGACCTCGGCCCGGTAGACGCGTCCGGCGACCGCCGGGCGCACACTGCCCTCGTCGAGCTGCTCGGGAGCGATCGTCAGCGGCGCCGTGCCGACGAACACAGACAGCGTCTCCGGCACCACGATGTCGTCGCTGAACTGCACCCACGGCCCGTCCAGGGACGGCGCCCAGTACAGACGGATGGTGACCCCGCCCGCCCCGTTGTCGACGTCCATCGTGCCCCGCACGGCCGCGCGGCGAGGCAGCGCCGGCAACGGCCACCGGCCGAAGGTTCCGGTCGTGCCGTTGCGGGCGCCCAGTATGTACAGCGAGCCGCTTTCCAGGCGCAGCGTGTACGACCGGTTTCCGGGCCCGCCCCACTTGCCCATGAGGGTTTGGAAGCCGGGGGCGTACCAGTCGGCCTCGCCCTCCCATCGCAGGTCGAGGTCTCCGGTGATGTTGAGGCTGGTGTGGCTGGGCGTGGCGGCGTTGTTGGCGCCGTTGCCGTCCAGCTCCAGCGCGGGCGTGCCCGCGCGCACCGACACCCGGAACGGCGTGTTGCGGCCGAACTGGCCGTAGTACGGGCCCGCCGGGTTGTCCGGGGAGAACCGGCCGTCGGTGTTGTTCAGCAGCGGGGCGCACGTGGACGGGTCGACGCGGGCGCCCTGGTCCTGCCGGCCCCGCGAGTGCACGAGCGCCTGCCGCTTGAGCATGTTGCCCGTGGCGTCCACCCACGTCCCGCCGATGAACAACTCCCCGCGCAAGTCCAGTTCCACGGCGCCCCTCTTTACGGTCGTCGTCCTCGCCCGAAGGCCTTCTGTACGTCTCCGCCGCCCCGGACGGCGACGGACTCCCGGATGATCTGCGTGAGCATCGCCTCTACGCGGTTGCCCGAGCCCTCGCGGACCTCGAGCACGACCGGCGCGGGCCGGGCCGCGGCCGGGGCGAGACCGCCCGGGACCGCGCCGAGCCCGAGCCCGGGCACCGCCATGTCCGGCACCGGCAGGCCCGGCATGCTGTCCATGACCCGCCGCACATACGGCAGCTGCTCCGAGATGCCGCGGCCGAAGTCCTGCGCGAGCGCCCGCCCGGAGTGCAGCGTGTAGCCCTTGCCGCTGAACGGCCCCTCCTTGGCCGGCGAGAACGGGAAGAAGTTCCGCGCCGCCTTCACGACGCTGCTCGCGGCGTTCCTGACCGAGCCGATCATGCCCTTGATGCCGTTGATGAAGCCCTGGATCAGGGCGCGGCCGGCGCCCAGCAGCAGTCCGCCGAGGTTGCCCAGCGCCGAGCGGGCCCGGCCGGGGATGCTGCGCACCAGCGACACGAACGCGACGGCCTTTTCGGCCGCCACCTGCCGGAACCGGTTGAAGGCGTTGGAGGCGATCGAGCGCAGGGTGCCCGCGAGTCCGGCGATAGCCGAGCCCACGCGGCCCGGCAGGCCGGTCATCCACGAGACCAGCTCCAGCGCCTTGCGGACGGCCCAGTCCTTCGCCTGGCCGAACCAGGCGCCGATCTTGCCGGGGATCTGCGCAAGCCACTGGATCCCGGCGAGGATGCCGTTCACGGCGCCCTTGACCTGCGCCACGATCCAGTTCCACGCGATCATCGTGTAGGCCTTGATCGTGTCCCAGTTGGCGATGATCAGCGCGACCAGGCCCACGACGATCGCGATGATCCAGCCGACGGGGCCCATGGCGATCAGCCACTGTGCGGCCATCGTCGCGGCCCAGATGACCGCGCGGGCGGCCATGCGGGCGAAGTTCGCGACCGCCACGGCCGCGGTGCGGATCATCTGGGCAGCGAAGCGGGCCATGCCGCGCAGCGCCGCACCGGTCCACGCTGCTGCGGTGCGCGCTGCGTTGGCCGTGGCCGAGGCAGCGATGCGGGCACCGGACGCGACGGCGGTGGACGCGGTCGACACCCACCGCCGGGCCACCGTGCCCAGCCGTGAGTTCATCAGGGTGGATGCCGTGTCGACCACCGACGACGCGGCCCGGAACGCCTTGAAGGCGACGACGGCGCTCAGGACGGCCCCGGCGAGGACGTTGAGAACGTCCGGCGGCAGCGCGTTGACGATCTCCGCGAGGTGCAGGGCGACCGTCGCCGCGATCCCGATAAACGGACCCAGCGCAGCAATCAGCTTCAGGACGGCCTGCGCGAGCGTGCCGAGCGTCTGCGCGCCCTGCTTGGCCAGAGCGAGGAACTGCGCGAACCCTTCGCTGCCTTGGAGGGACTGCCCCCACTCGGCGAACCGCTGCGTCAGCGACACCAGGCCGCCGGTCATGCCCTCGCTGGCCGGCAGGAACGCCTGGAGCAGGCCACCGAACCCGATCGCCAGGTTCTTGATCACCTGGAGGAAGTCGCGCAGGGCCGGGCCCGCCGCAGCGGCCATGTCCGCCGCCCACTGCTTGAAGCCCGCCGAGCGGACGCCGGCCCCGACCTCGTCGAGGAACCCGCCGAATGCGTCGGCCGCCGCCTTCACGAACGGTGTCAGGCTCGGCAGCAGGTCCCGGAGGATCTGAATGCCCTTGGTGAACACCGGCATCGTGGTGCCGGACAGCCCGTCAGACCACGCCTTGAAGTCCGACTTGAGGCCGATGAACGCCTTCGCCGTCTCCTGCGTGGCCGGGGGGAGCTGCGCGAGGGCGTCGGTGTAGGCCTTCTGCTTCTCCGCGGCGTCCGCGGCCCCGGACGCCGCGGCCTTCTGCGCCTCCTCGGCGAGCGTCGCCACGTCCTGAACGGCCGTCCACTGCTGCCCGGCCGCCAGGCTGAACGCCTTCACGGCGATGCCCGCGGCGGCGGCGCCCGCGGCGAGCCCGCCGAGCGCCGCCCCCACCGCGGCGACCGCGGGCAGGCCCACGCCGATCGCGCCGACCGCCAGGCCCACTCGGCGCACCGCCGGGGCCGCCATCTCCGCGTGCGCCCGGATCCCGTCCGCCAGGCCCCGCCCGGCCGCCTCGCCCTCGGACACGAACCGGCCGCGGATGTCCCGCAACCGGCCGTCCACGTCCCGCTGAAGGCCCCGCATGCGTAGGCGGGCCGCCTCCATGCCGCGCGTGAACCCGGAGTCGTCGGCCCGGATGAAGCCCACGAGTTCGCCGATGGACAGGGCCACAGTGCACCCCCCATCGGCGCCCGGTGGGCGCGGTGTTCAGTTGTGCCGGTCAGCGCCGCAGCGCGGCCCGGATCTGCTCGTCGTCGTCGATGACGGAGATGTAGTCACCCGCCATTCGGCGGAACAGTGCCTCGCCGCTGAGGCCGCTCAGCAGGGTGTAGAAGCGGCGCCGTGTCAGGCGCGCGATGTCCTGCGGGCCGAGGTGGTACTCCCTCTGGAAGTCGCACTCGACCGCCCACCACCAGCGGCGGACCGCTTCGCGGGTGCGGCCCTCCTCGCCGCGCGGTTCGGCCCCTTCGGGCCGACCGTTTTTCCCTCACCGGCCCCCTTGCGCACGAGGTCCAGCGCCTCGGCGAAGGTGAGGTCCGTGCCGCCGGCCTGCGCCATGCCCCAGGTGAGGACCGTCTGAAACTCCAGCGCGCCCATGCCCGCCTCGATCCACTGGTCCATGACGTCCGCGCCGAACAGCAGCGCGATCAGCTCGGCTACGTCCTTCTCGTCCTGGGAGTCGCTCAGTTCCTCCAGGCGGCGTTCCATCGCGAGCGGCACGTCCGACGGGACGCGCACCTGCACGCCGCGGATCGTCTCCGTGCGGCCGTCGGACACCTCCGACCAGAACGCATCCCACGTTTCATGATCGGCGGCGGGCTTGCGGGCAGGGCTCACGACTTCACCGCCGTGGTGTCCGCGCCGGACCGGGTGAACGTCGCCGACCAACTGGTCTTGTCGTTGTTGCCGCCGCCCTCGTCACCCATGTTGACGTGAGCGGTCCAGATGATCCACTCGTCGTCATCCTTGTGCGCGTACCGGATCCTCCCCAGCGACGCCGCGCCGAGCCGCTCCGACAGGGTCTCCACCATCGCCTGCCCGGCGTCGATCGCCCCCGTCACGCTGTCCCGGAGCCGCATACCTTCCAGCTCCAGTTCCTTGCTGATCTCCATCTTCTCGGACTCCGCCTGCCCCTCGGAGGCGAAGGTGGTGGTCTCGGCGGTCTCCTCGTCGTGGGACTTGGACCACGTGTTCAGGCCGCCGATCTCGATCCACTGGTTTGGTGTGGTGACGTTCTCAATTTCGAAGAAGACGTCCCTGGCGTTGTATTTTTGAAGGGCCATCAGTGCCTCCAGGCATGCAAAAGACCCCAGTCGATGACTGGGGCCTTAGGTTGGTTACTTACGGCGTTTGTCGCCGGGCGGCTTCTCGTTCACGGTGGCAGGCCTTGCAACTCCGCCGCCCTTTGTAGAGCCGAGTGTTCTGAGCGTCGTACGGATGGCCCTTCGGGCAATGCGTCCTGAGCCTCTGGGTACGCCCAGGTGCGATCCCACGACCGAGGTTCACGCTCCTGGTGACCGGCTCCAGGTGGGCGGGGTTCACGCAGTGCCGTACCCGGCACAGGTGGTCCAGGTCCAACCCCTCGGGCACCTCACCCACATAGTGAAGGTAGGACACACGATGTGCGTTGGCAGCTTTCCCCTGGAAGCGGAACACTCCGTACCCGTTGTTCCCTATCGCTGCGGTCCATACCCAGCAGCCACCAGCGCTGGTCTCGAATTTGCTTGTGAAGCGCGCGAGGGTAGCCTCGTCCACGTCAACCTCTTCCCGGGTTGGCCGCGCCCCGGGGGTGTTACAGCACCTGCCGGGGCATTTATGTCTCCGCCATTCTATTGACGGTGCGCCGAGACGTTACGAATATCCAACCGGAAGTTGCACACGTGCTCGTGCCGACCGCTGGTGTCCTGGCCCATGTAGGCGGGCGCGGCCTGGATCGCGATGGCCAGTTGCAGGAACGTGCCGTCGGGCAGGGTGAGCGGGCCGAGGCCGTGCAGCTCGTCCCGGATCGCCGCGCACTTCTGCCGCGACGGCCGGGGGTCGCGGCCGCCGCGGGTGCGTACCTGGAGCGACACCTCGTCGAACGGCAAGCGGCTGTCCGACTCGGGCCCGCCGTACAGGGTCAGCGTCACCGCCTCGTCCGGGCGGCTGGGGGTGGTCTCGATGAACGTGTCCCCGGTGGTGCCGTAGGGGTCGTAGTCGAGCAGGCCGCGGGCGTCGAGGTGGCGGGCGATGCCGTCGAGGAGATCAGCCACGCAGCCACCTCCGTAGCGACACCTGCATGAGCCTCAGCACGACGTCCCGTTCGCTGTTCATCGGGGTTTCCAGGTACTTGGCCTGGCGCCCGGGGAGGTGCTTCCACGTCAGTTCCTCGTGCTGCCGGACCGCATACACCGTGTCGAACGTGATCGCGCCGTTCATGCCGTCCCGCACGACGCGGCCCGTCCGTTCGAGGGTGCCCTCCTCCAGCGGCACCAGTCGGCGGGCCTCGCCAAGGATGTGCTCCAGGCCCCGCTGCAACCCCTCCTCGGCGAGGCGCCGACCGCGGGACGTCCAGTGGCGTTGCCCGTCGAACCGGAGTCGGGTGTACTGCGCCACGGGCACCCCCTACGCGAGTTGCACTTCGAGGTGGTCGGGGGTGGGCAGGCCGCCCCCGTCGTGCGGCACCACCGCGATGACGGTGGTGGTGGTGTCGTCCGGCAGGGTCACCCGCGCCTCGGCCTCGATTCCGGCGTCCAGCCGCGTGCGGAACGTGCCGGACGACGTGGTCTCCTCGCCGTTCTGGCCGCGCACGGTGCGGATGCTGCGTTCCAGCAGGCCCCGCACGACCGTCGGGGGACCGTAGCGGGGCCCGTAGGCGGACTCCCCGAGGTAGGCCTCCACCGTGACGTCATGGCGCAGCAGGAACGCGGGGAACCCGCTCACGTCCACACCACCTGTTCGAGGTTCAGCTCGGCGAGGATCTCGGCGGCCTCCGGGGTGAGCGCCGTGTCCTCCGCGGTCGCCACCGGCGCGGACTGCCGCGAGAACGACAGGCCGCCCGCGCTGATCGACGTCCACGGCGACGCGGCCGGATCCGAGGCGTCCCCGGCCGCCGCCGCGTCCCGCTTCGCCCACACCTCCACCTGCGCACAGGTAGCGTCCCGGAACGCCTCGCGCACGTCCTCGTCCGACGGGAAGCCAGCCGGATCCGTGTCGTACACGGCCGCTTTCGTGGCCGCGGAGACCAGACGGGAAGCCCGCGCCAGCAGCCGAGCCGCACCCGCCGGGGCCTCAGTCCCGGTGTACGCCTCGTACTCCGCCGTCGTGGCGTAGACGCGGGCCACCGGTCACGCCTCCTTCACGGGCGGCTTCGGCTGCGCGGCCGGCCGCCGCTTCGGCTCCGCCGCCGGGGCCTGCTCGCCGTCGCCCTCAGCGCGCCGCCACACCTTCGAGCCCGTGGCCGAGGCGGCGAGCTGCTGGTCCCGCGGGGAGCCGTCCACGGTGAGGACGGTCTCCACCACCTCGTGATCCTCGTTCAGACGCTCGTACCGGCCCATCAGCCGTTCTCCTTCCGGCTGTAGCGCTCGGCCAGCTCGTCACGGGTGGCGGCCTCGGCGTCCTCGCGGGGCATGCCCTGCGCGGTCGCGTAGTCCACCCAAGTAGCCTTCGATGCGGACTTGGCGGGCGGCTCCTGCCGCACCTCAGACGCGGGCACCAGGCCCTCGCCCTCCGGGTCCTCCACCACCGGCGGCGCCCCGATACCCGGGGCCACGACGAGGGGCCCGTGCGGGTTGGCCAGGCCAGCGTTCGACGGCGGTACGTCGCCCGGGCGGGGGTCGACCGCCGCATCCCGCAGCGGCGCCGTGTCCGGGACGTCCTGCACGAACCGGGGGTCCGGCACGTCCACGGTGCGCGCGGCGGGCGGGGTGTCGGTGTACGTCTCGCCGTCCACGGTGTATCCGGCGCCCTGGCAGTACGAGATCACCGCCGGGTCGTCGGTCTCCGCGATACCGTCCTCGAAGTGGACGCCGCCGGGGCCCGTGCCGGTGAAGCTGCGGTTGGGGCTTTCGATGCGTGCCATGTTCAGGCCTCCTGTCAGGCGCTCTTGATGTTGCGGAAGACGCCCGCGGCCTTGGTGGCCTTGAGCACGACGGCCAGCGGCCCCATCTCGACCTCACCCGTCTTCACCGCACCAGCGCGCGTGAAGTCGGGCAGCCACGTCTCGACCAGGTCGCCGACGACGGACACGCCGTGGAACCCGTCGAGGCCGTACCGAACGGCGTACAGGTCACCGAGGTTGGTGATGTTGCCGCCCGCGCCGCCCGCGTCGGTGTCTCGGGTGACGAGGCCGATCACGTCGGTGTTGCTGCCGGCCTTGGTCTTCAGGTCGACGAGGTCGATGCCGTTGTAGCGGGTGATGGGCCGGCCGAACGCGTCGGACGACTTCTCGTACTGGTCGGTCCACATCGCCAGCCGCTTGAAGAGGGCCAGGGTCTTGCGGTTGCCGTAGATCACGTCCGGGGTCTCGTCGAGGCTGGCGAGCCACGAGTCGATGTGCGTCATGGCGGCCATGGCGGTCGCCTTGTCGTTGACCGCGGTCCAGTCGACGTAGCCGGTGCTGACGCCGTTGGAGAGCGGCAGGTACTCGGTGGACGTGCCGGTGAGGATCTTGGACAGGCCGTCGAACCCGTTGGAGTCGACGGCGGTGTCCCCGTTGATCACGGCGTCGGCGAACTTGGCGCGGGCGGCCTTGATCTTCTGGGACATGTTCAGTGCGACCGCGCCCGACGCCGCGGCGCCGATCCGGGCGACCACGCGGTCCACCTGGAAGGCGCCACCGAGGGGCTTGAGGTCCACGGTGTAGCGCTGGGTGGTGACCTCGGTCGGGCTGTACTCGGAGTTGATCGCGCGGAAGTCCGCGGACACCTGGGTGATCAGGCGCCGGTATCCGTACGTCAGGGTGTCGCCGCCGGTCGGCGAGACGACGTCGTCGAACGTCATCCGGCTGAGGATGTCCGACGACTTGGCGAACTCGTCGATGACCTGCACATCGACGTCGTCCTGTGCGTTGAGCTTCGCCTCCGCAAGGGTGACGGGCATGTGGTGCTCCTAGGGTTCAGCCGCCGAGCTTGGCGGCGATGGCGTCGTGCAGTGAGGTGGGGCGGCGCTGGGTGCCGGGCCCGCCGGTGAAGTCGCCCCCGCCCCGCCGCGGCACCAGGCCCGTGCGGAGCTGCGCGTTGCTGTCGACGGCCGCCTTGATCGCGTCGTCGAGCTTGGTGGTGAAGTCACTTGCCGAGGGGTCCAGCCCCTTGACGGACTCCAAGAACGAGCGGGAGTCGAGGAGAGCGGCCGGGTTGGCGCCGTGCTTGTCGGCGGCCTTGTACGCGGCCAGTTCGACGGCCAGCGTGCGGTTGGTGCTCTCCAGCTCCCCGATCCGGGTGGTCTGGGTGGTGATGGTGCGGGTCAGCTCGGCGGGGTCGGCGGGCTTGTCGTCCTTGACCAGGCCGAGGGCCTTGCCGATCTCCTGCGCGAGTTCCTGCCGGGCTTCCTGCGCGGCGTTCGCCTTCGCGGTGGTGCGGGACTTGCCGGCCTCTTCGCGCGCCTCGCGGATGACCTTCGCAACCGGTTCGGGCAGGGACTCGACCTTGCCATCCCACTGGAATTCGGCCCACGGATCCGACGATCCGGGCTGTCCGGACTGCTGTCCGCCCTGGCTGGAGCCCTGGGCCCCGGTACCTGCGGCGCCCTGTCCGGACTGTCCGGGCTCACTGGATCCGGGCTGTCCGCCCGATCCGGCGGCGCCTGCGCCCTCGTCGCTGCCACCCGCGATCGCGTAGACGGGCCTGCCGCCCACGTAGCCGAGGATCGTTCCCGCGGCGTGCGTGGCGAGCGGGTGACGGAAAGGGATCTTGTGCATGTGCCCTCCTGGGGCGCATCGGGCCCGCGCCTGGCGGGCCGGTGGGTCAGCGCGCGGCGCCGATCTGCTCGCGCGCGGGCTTCCTGCGCAGGTGCTCGTGCGCGGCGATGTGCTCGCGCTGGGCCTTCTGCCACTCGCGGACCTTCGCCCCGGCCACGCGGCGCGCTGTGTCGTCCATGGCGGCGGCCTGGCGCCGCTTCCACCGGCGGATGTGGCGCTCGATCTCCCGTTGCCGCTGCGTGTCCTCGTAGGTGGTGCCCGGGGTGGGATGGTCGGGCGGCCGGGTGGTGACGCCTGGGATGTACGCGGCGAGGCTGTGGCGGCAGTTCGGATGGAACAGGCCCGCGGCCCGGGCCTCCGTGAGGCTGCCGGCGACGTGCACGGCGATGATCCGTGGCCGTCGGCGCAGCCTCCCTACGGTCTCGGTGGCGTGCTCCGCGCGGATCGTGTGCGGCCCGGACTGGCCGGATAGGGTGAGCGTCTCGCCCTCCCACGGCCGGCACAACGGGCACTCCAGCGGCGCATCCGACACGATCACCAGGCCTACGCCGATCTCGGCGAGCGCATCAACGTGGCCCTCGATCGCGGCGCGGGCGGTGACGGACCGAACGGCCATCTCCGCATACGACGCCATGTCCCACGAGCGGCCCGCAGAGTCCACGAACCCCGTGACGCCCCGGTTCGCGAACTGGTCCAGGGCCCGCTGCGCGGCCTGCCGGCGGGTGAGCCCACCGAGCAGCGTCGAGGCGGACGCCCGGGACGTGATCGCCCGGTACACGTCGACCACGACGCGCGTAATGCGGGCGTACACCGGGCGGGTGTCCTCCGCGAGGGACGCGGCCAACCGGTCCACCGCGGGCGCGCCCGGCAGGGCGTCCCGGGCGGCCAACTCCCGGCCGATGTCCAGCGCGCCCAGCTCGGCGACCGCCGCCTGACGGCCCCGGTTGTACGCCTCCACCAGGGCCCGCCGCACCGCCCCGTTGGTGTCCTGCTGCAGCGCTTCGGCAACTACCTCCACTGCAGAGCGCAGGTTGCCGACTGCAGCTAGCTTCAGCTCAGCCCAGCGCGGCGAGTCGATGTCTGCAGCGAGCGCTGCAGCGAGCTTCTCCAACAGGGCGGCCTCAGCGTCCTGGTACAGCCTGGCTACCTCGCTCGCCAGATCCTCCGCCATCGCTGGGGACACCGGCATTCGGCACCCCCTCGCCCTCGGATCCGGTCTCGGCCGGGTCGTTCACGAGCTGGCCCGTCTCGCGAAGGATCCGCTCGGTTTCCTGCCGGACGGCTGTGTCGTCGAGCTCGGGCGAGCGCATGCGCACCTTCGCCTCGGTGCTGATGGCCTGAGCCTGCGTGAGCAGCGCGAGCGTCTCCGCGACGCTCTTGGGGTCCTCGCTGACGGAGTCCCCGAACTCGACCTTGGGCCGCTCCGGGGCCACCTTCGAGAACCCCAAGCGGGCGTCCATCATGAGCTGAACTTCCAGCATGTCCGCGAGCACCGGCCCCCAGTAACGGGCCTTCTTATCGCGGGTGATCATGCTCTTTCGCTCGCGGGCCACCACCTCGGTAGCGGTCACCGCGGCGTCCCCGTCCATGCCGAACGACTGCGCCGAGTACCCGGCCAGCTTCACCGCCTGCCGCACGATCGCCTCGGCGCTGCGCTGGTGCTCCTCCACCCGGATGGCGAACTGGTTCTCGGTGATGGACTCGCCCGACGTGGGGGACGCGTTGATCGCCGCGACCACCTCTTGATCGAGGTCGAACGTCGCGCCGAGCCCGGGCCCGGCACTGTTCAGGTAGCCGGCCGGCACGATCAGCCGGGCCTTCGCGAGGCGGATGTCCCGCAGCCACGACGTCCATGTCTCGTCGAGGGCGTGGAACAGGTCGTGAACGCCCTGGTAGTCGGACCGGCCGAGGGGTGAGCGGCGGTCCTGCCGGTCCGGGCCCATGTTCCGCACGTAGCCGGCGGTCAGCCGGGGGATGCCGGTGGTGATGGTCTGCCCGTCGCCGTCCGGGTCGAGGGAGCCCACGAGGTCCGCGGTTGCCTGGTCCTCGGTGAGGGGCACCGCGCGGCCGAGGTTGGTCGTGGTGCCCTCGTACAGGCCGTGCAGGATCCGGCCCGGCTCGTGCCGCTCCAGGTGCCGCAGCACCCGCACGCCGTCGGCCGCGACCTCCCGCCAGAACGTGACCGCGGTGAGGATGCCGCTGGACCACTCGGGCACGGCGGTGTCGGCGTGGTGCACGGTGAGCAGGGCCCGCTGTGCGAGGTCGGCGTTCCATGTGACGCGCAGATAGGCGCCGCGCAGGGCGGCGGCCACCTCGGCGGCCTCCAACAGGGTGTTGGCCAGGCCCCCGGCGTCGGCCAGCTCGTCCAGCCGGGCCTGTGTGGCCGCAGTCTCCACGGTGAGCGTGGGCGGTTCGGAGAACAGCAGGTCGGCCGAGGTGGTGGCGATGTCGCCGGGGAGCGGCACGTGAAGGGCGTGGTCCGGGGTGTCGAGTCGCTTCGGTCGCTCCCAGAATCGGCGGAACCGGCCCGTGTCGGTGACCTCGGCGGACTTGGGCCGGTACGCGGCGCGGATGCGGTCGCGGTCTCCGGAGTACCACGCGTCGTCCACGGCCATGGTGGCGAGTGCGGCGGCCATCTCCGGGGGCGGCCACGGGACTCCGTTCTCAGGCAGGGGCATCGGGAGCGTCCTCCTGTCCGGCTCGCTCCAGGGCGTCTGCGGCCTGTCGTAGGCCATCCGCGATGTCCGACACGGTGAGGGTGGCCTTGCCGTCGGAGTCAACAGCCACCAGGGCCTCGCCGATCTGCACGTCGGTTCCGTTGCCTACGCGCAGGTACAGCGGGATCGACAGCGTCGCAGCCATCAGGCGGCCTCCTGGTACTCGATCAGGCCGCGCCACTCGTGCGCGGTGGAGTGGAGCGCGTAGCGGAGGGCGTCCGCGCTGTGGTCGGCCACCTTCAGCGGCTTGTCCTCGCCGCGCTCGGCGGCCTTCTCATCCCAGGCGTAGCCGGGCAGTTCGCCGAGCAGGCCCGTGCACGAGCGGTGGATACGCAGCAGCCCGGAGCCGAGCGCGACGGACACGGACCGGATCCCGTCGATGACGTCGTTGACCGCGGGGGCGATGTTCGGCACCCGCTCGGTCCACAGCTGGTTCATGAACGAGGCGGCCGACGGGTCCACGAAAATCCATTCGGGGCGGACTCCGCGCGCCTGCCCGTGCTCGCCCGGACGCCGGATGCCGGCCAGCCACTCGCGGACGTTGCGGCTGTACTCGGCGTCGGTGAGCTGGCGCAGCGCGGTCGCGGACTCGTGCCGGTACTCCGACACGGCATACAGCTTGTCGTCCTCGCCGTGCCCGATGAGCACCGCAGAGAAGGGGTTGACGGTGCCGTAGTCGATGCCGACGGCGGTCCAGCGGCGCATGTACGGCATGAGGTCCACGACGTGGCGGGCCTCGTCGAACATGTCGTAGACCGCGCCCTGCGCGAGGCACCACTCGCCGAGGATGAATCGCCGGTACCACAGGCCGGTGTACTGCGCTTTCAGCCGCGCGACGAACCCGGGGTCCAGCGACGGGTTGTCGTCGAGGGTGAAGTGCCAGTTCGTGAGCCCCACCTCGGCGCCGCGAAGGATGAACTCCTTGCGTAGCCAGTGGAACGGCCCGTCCGGGTTCGTCGTGGCGAGCAGCCGGGACTGCGCGCCGACACGGAGCCGGGACAGCAACATCATCCAGAACGCGTGCGGCACGAGCGTCGCCTCGTCGACGTAGGCGAGCGCGATCGTGGCGCCTCGAATGCGGCCCTCGGCGCGGGCGTCGGACGCGCCCACGAGGTGCACGGTGCGTCCCAGGATGGTCGCGGTGGTCGAGCCGGTGGTGTGGTGGACGTGCGCGGCGAGCGGCCCGAACAGGTGCCGGGACTGCAACGGGTCCACGAGGTTCCGCTCGATGGTCTGGAGCGTGCGGCCGACGACCACGATCAGGCCGTGATCGGGCGCGGCCACGAGCGCGATCAGGAACGCGATCAGGGACGCGATGGTTTTCCCGGACGACACGGCCCCGGACCACAGGGCAAGGGGCGCCTGCTGCGCCTCCACGATGCTCGCAACCTGCTTGCGGGACAGGGGAAGCGGGACGTCACGGAGCATCACCCGCCCCCTCGTTCATGGCGTTGTACGCCGCGGTGAGGCCGGCGGCGAGCTGACCGAGCATGCTCTTCGCCTCGTCCACGCCGTTGTTCGTGTCGAGCGCTTCGAGCTTCGCGGCCTGCGCGAGGTACTGGCCGGCTGCGGTGGCCAGGGACCGCTCCTCGGGTCCAGGGACGTGGTCCAGGGTCCTGGTCTCGATGCCGTTGACGGTGGTCGCGGTGAACTTGTAGCCGCTGGTCTCGTCGGCTTCGAGCCGGTCGTAGATCTTCTCGGCGCGGGTGTAGGCGCGCAGGACGAGCGCGGCGCGCCGGGCCTTGGCGTCCATCACTCGTGCCTGCGTGGCTACGGCGGTCATGGTGCGGTCGAACGTCACGGGCGGGTCGAGCTTCTCGGCGATCTGGCTGATGGTGCGCGGCGACCGCTGCAACTCTCTGGCGATCTCGTTGCGGCCCTTGCCCTCGGCGGCCAGGCGGCGGACGGCTTCTCGGTCCTCGTTGGTGACGGGCCGGTTGTACTGGTTCGGCACGGCGTCACCTCCCGGGTGCTACTTGCCTCGGCGGGCGCGGGTGCGGGCCGCCTTCTTCGCCATCTTGCTGCGCCCGGCTTTCGTCTTGCCGGCGTTGGCGATCTTCGCGGCCTTCTTCTTGCTCATGCCCTGGTCTCTGAGCGCTTCGTAGGCGTCGACTCGTCCGGGCGTGATGCCGCGCTTCTTGCTGGCCATGGGGCCTCCGAGAGGGTGGTCCGCGCAGGGCGCGCGTCGGCAACCACCACGTGTCGTGTCGTGGGGTTGTGCCCTGCGCGGGGTCTGGGGGCATGCGAACGGCCCCCGCTCGGGTGGAGACGGGGGCCGTGGTCGCGAGGTCCGGGCACGCCGGACGTGGGGCCAGGATGGGGCATGATCGCGCGCAATGCAACTACGGGCGTAGTCGGGCCCCGTCGCGTTGGGTGGCGCGGCGGGGCCTCGGGTTTGCCGGGCGCTACCCGGCGCGAGTCACCAGTGTGGCGGTCAGCACTGGCAGTTGTCCTGCTTCTGCATGCAGTCGTAGCAGCGCGGGCAGTCGCAGCCGCACGCACAGTCGTCGTGCTCGGGGCCGAAGCCGGAGCAGTAGCAGCCGGATTCGCCGCAGGGCATGTTGTCGCTCATTGGTTCAGCCTCTCGCAGGGGTCTGACAGTGAGGTGCGGTCACTTCTTCGGCTGGCCGGGCACGGGCTTCTTGGGCTCCGGGTAGTGCCCGCCGCGCGAGGCCTGGAACGTGGTCGCGTGCTTCGCCTGCTGCTCGACGGACAGCTTCGCGCGCAGCTCGGACTGCGGGACGGATCGGCGGAAGGCCATGATGGTGCTCCTGTCTCTTCGCTGGGATGGGGACCGGGGCGGCCGGACGACTTGGCGGAAGGACGGCCGCCCCGGGGTAGATGGGCCGGTAGATCCGGCGGTAGACGGCGGTAGATGCGCCGGTAGACGTGCAGGTCAAGCGGCGGTAGACGGCGCAGGAGACGCCTCCTGCGGCTCGGCCGGGGAAGGGGCTTCGAGGTCCCTGCGACGCACCCCCCACGTGGGGGTGCCGGCCACCTTCACGGAGCGGCTGACGGGGATGTGCAGGCGCTCCAGATGCACGCGCAGATCGGTCACCTTCCTGCCCTCCCACTGGCCGTGCTGCTGAAGGTGGGCGAGGACCGCCCGGAGGTGCACCCCGGAGGCGTCCCCCATGACGTCCAGGAGGAGGCGCCGCACGGCCTCCACGTCGGGCACTTCGGGGGCGTCCGCGGGGGGCCTGTCGGCGGCCTCCGGGGAGGGCGCTCTCCCGGCCCGCCACGCGGCGGCGATCCACCCGGCCGAGAGCAGCCACAGCAGCGCCGGCAGGAAGCGCACGAGGCGCCACAGCAGGTACAGGCCGAGGGTGAGCAGCGCGAGGCGGAGCCAGCATCCGAGGGAGGCGCGCCAGCCGGTGAGGTCATCGCGGCGGGCGCGGGCAACCCATGCGGCGAGTCGCGCGCCGGTGCGTCGGGTGAGGGCGCTGGAGCCGTCAGCGAGGCGTCCGGCGGCGCGGGCGAGGCGGGTCACAGCAGGCCCGCCCCCTGCACCGCGGCGACCACGCCGTCCCCGATGCCGTTCAGCGCGCCGGGCAGCCACGCGAGCGCGCCCGCTACGCCCGCGGTCAGGCACAGAGTGCTGCCCACGTAGGCCCCGCCGATGATCCGGCGCCGGTCCTTCTTCCCGGCCTCCTTGTAGGCGAGGACGACGAGGGTCACGGCGATGACGACGACGACCGCTCCGGTCGCGCCGAGGCCGACGAGTTGGCCGGTGGTGAGGGCCTGCGCGGAGTTGGTGCCGGTGGTGGCCTGGCTGGTGCGCTCGCCTACGCCGTTACCAACGGTCCCGGAGCGGGAGTGGGCCCAGCCGAGGATCCCGCCCGGGCAGGCCGCGGCGCACGCGGCGCCCCCGAAACCCTTCCCGAACATGGCCAGCTTGGACATCTCCCGGCCGCCGCGATACCAGGGGTAGAGGTTGCAGGTGAGGATGATCAGGGCGAGCAGCAGCCCGCCGAGGGTGAGCGTGGACGTGGCGTTCACAGGTCGACTCCGGTCAGGGCGAGGAACGGGTCCCACCAGTGCAGGACGCCGAAGGCGCCGAGGCTGGCAGTGATGAGCAGGGCGCGGGGTACGGCGCGGCCGGTGTGCCGGTCGAGAGCCCAGGCGGCGGCGAGGGCCACGCCCGCGATGACGTAGGCGGCGCCGATGCCGGCCTCTGTGCGGGCCTGGTGGACGGTGTGCGACCACATGCCGACGGGGCTCTCTCCGCCCACCCACGGGGTGACGGCGGTGAGGATCGCGACGACCATGCGCCAGGTGAACAGGCGCTCCCACAGGCGTTCCCACAGGCGCGGACGGGGCTCCGGATCGGGGTCCGGGCTGGTGAGCAGCACTTCGTGAACGTGGCGGACTTCGACGATCCGGGGGCCCGGATCGGGCTCGGGAGCTACGGGCGGCGGCGAAGGGGGCGGCGGCATGCGCCAGGGCGGGGCCTCCCCGGGCTCGGGCGGCCGGGCGGGCAGCGACGCCCCGGCGGGGATGACGCGGGTCGGGGTGACGGGACGGGGCGCGGGCTCGTGCATGGGTGGCTCCTGGTGGCCGAGGGGGCGGGCGCCGAGACGGCGGAGGTAGTGGCGGGTGCGCAGCTCGTCACCGCCGGGCGATGCCGGCTGCGCACCCATCACGCGCTCTTGGGGAGCTGCGCCTGAATGCGCTGGGCGCGGCGCTGGCCGATTCGCAGCCCGTCTTGCAGCCGTCGCAGGGATGCGGGCCGGCCGGTCTCGGCGAGTGCATCCGCATTCAGCTTCCGGGCGGCTTCGAGCAGTTCCGCATCCGCATCCGGGGTGGTGATCTGGTGCACGACTGGGGCGGCTGCGGCGGGCTCCGGGCGCGGCTGCGCGGCGGCTGCATCCGGCAGGTGACCTGCGGGGGATGCGGCTGCGCACACCTCGGGGTGCGGCTGCGGGTGCGGCTGGAAGTCGAGGACGAGTCCGGCGGGTGCAGTCGTCTCGGTGACCTCTACGGCCTGCTCGGCTGCGCGCTCGAAGTCGTCGGCCGGGTGCGGCTGCGCGGGTGCGGCTGCGGTCTGGATGCGGTGCAGCGCCTCGTGCACCTGCCGCATGAGTGCACCGAAGGCGATGAGTGCAGCCGACGGGGGGACGGCTGCAACGACGTACTCCATCGGTTGCGCGCCGTGCCCGACGCCGAACACGTTGAGTGCGATGGAGCCGCCCGAGCCGACTGCGGCGAGTGCGTAGGCCCACCAGTCGACTACGCCGCGGAGGGACGCCCGGAGGACGAGCAGCTCCCCGGCGATGATGAACAGGTCGACGGTTGCGGGCCATGCCCAGGCGCGTGCTCCGGTGAGGCCGTTGGTGCTGGCGATGTCGTGCAGGTGCTCGTACGACAGCCAGAACGCGGCGCCGGTGAGAGCGATGGTGACGACAGCTGCGCCCGCGGCGAGTGCGGCGGTCGGGTTCTTCACGGCTCCTCCGGGAGCGGGTGAAGGCCGGGCCCCGCTGGGGGTTGTACGGGGCCCGGCCGGTCGGTGGGTCAGCGTCCGGCGGCGTTGATGCGGCCGAAGGCGGCCTGGTCGCGTGCGGCGCCGGCGGCGGCCTGCTGCTCGCTCGGCGAGCGGAGGTCACCGGCGCAGGTCTCCGGGGTGGCCGGTTCGGCGAGGATCGGGTTCGGCCGCGGGGTTAGGTCCCGCTGCTCGCCGCTCACTTACCGGCCGCCTGCCGGGGGAAGGGGTGCTCGGCGAGGTGCTTGCCGAGCGCGCGGCCCTGGGCGGCGAGGGCGGGGTGGCGGAGGCTGCTGCAGAGGTTGCAGGCGCGGGGGTCGTGCTCGGGGGTGTGGTGGTCGGTACGCTCAGGCACGGGCCTGCTCCTTCGTCACGGTTGCGAGTGGGTCCGCCCCCGGCCCATATGGCGTGTGCAGCGCCGGGCCGGGGGCTTTGTCGTGCAGTGCCAGACTGGCAGGACCTCTTTACAACGTCAAGAGGTTCGGGAAGGATGTTGCCGTGCCCAAGAACCCTGACAGCGAGGGGGTGCCGCGCTTGATGACCGTCACGGAGATCGCGGAGGAGCACGGGGTCAGCCGGCAGACGGTGCACTCGTACCGGACGCGCGGCAGCTTCCCGAAGCCCGTCGAGGGTGAGGGCAGCACCCGGCCCCGGTTCCGCGCGGACGAGGTGGCCGCATGGTTCACAGCGAACCCGCCGCGGCCGGGCAAGCGCACAGACCTCGCCAGCCACGATGAAGGAGCGCCCATGACGAGTCCGAAGCAGCCGCAACCGGACGCCCCAGACCTGAGCCTGGCCGATCGGCTAGCCAACGTGCTGGCCTACCAGACGGGGTTGGCGGTGCAGCAGCTCGGCGTGTCCGAGGAGCGGGGCGAGCTGCTCGCCCGCGAAGTGGTGCGGACGGTTCACGAGGTGGCGGCCGAGTGGGAGGACGCCCCGGAGTAGCCGCGCGCACGAGTAGGGCCCCTGCCGTGGGAGTCGGCAGGGGCCCTCATGCTGATCTACGCCCCGAGCGCGCTCATCATCCGAGCATGCAGAGCCTCGCCGCTCAACACCACAGATCCATCCGGGCCGAGAATGTCGATCTCGGACAACCTGCCCCGCTCCCAGCCGACCGCCAGGAACGCCACCGCCTCGTCGAGAGTCTCGAAGGGCTCGCGGTCCTTCGCCTTGTACTGCCAGAAGCGGGCCACGTACTCGTCGCTCGTCATGCTGCCACCGTCTCACCAGTCCAGGTCCGGCCGCAGCCGGTGCAGTGCGCGGTCGGGTGCGCGCCGGCCCCGCCGTACACGTCGATCCGCCCGCCGCAGTCGTGCCGTTCGGCCAGGCTGCGGCGCTGCCCCACGATGTCCAACGCCCGTTCGACGCGTCCGCACGCGGCCCGGGCGACGGATGCCACGTGGTCCAGCTCCAGCGGGCGCAGGGGCCGGAACGGGCCGGGGGCGCCCTGCACGCGGGCGAGCAGCCACAGGGCGGTGTACGCGGCGTCGGGGCGTATCCCGGCCCAGCGCCAGCGGCGGGGGTCGCGCCGGTCCTGCATGATCAGGATGTCCCGGCGGGCCCGGTCGACGTCCGGGTATCCCTTCGGCAGGGGGCTCATCACGGGGCGCTGCACGGCGGCGGCCGTCTGGTCGGCGCACTCCAGCAGGTCCGCGTGGACGGTCTGCATGATCTCCAGGACGTGCAGGCGGATGGGGGCGCGCATCTCGCCGATCTGCTCGGGGGAGCGTTCGAGGGTACGGAGGGCGGCGGCCCGGTGCTGCGCGGCCTCGGCCTCGTCGTCGCTGCGGTGGATGCTGGCGAGGTAGTCGGCCATGCGGCCGGCGGGGGGCCATGTGGCGGTGCCGGTCGATGCGAGTGCGGTGGTGAGGTCCCGCCAGTGGTGGGCGATGGTCCAGAGGTGTGCGGCGGTGGTCATCGTGCGCTCCGTGTGCGTGGTGGGGCGGTACGGTGTGGCCACCGGTGGGGCGTGCCTGGAGCTGGGGAGTTCGTGGGCACGCCCCTTCGTTGTGCTCAGGTGGCGAGTCGGGCGGCCAGGTTGGCGATCCATCCGCAGACGATCAGTAGGCAGATCCATCGCGGGACGCCCCACTCGCCAGCGAGCCACTGGCCAACGGCGCGGGTCCTGCGCATGGTCACTGCTCCTTGGGCTGGTCGGCGGACGGGAGGATCGCTTCGTTCAGCTCGACCAGGCGGGCGTCCCACCAGCGGCTCACACTCGTGCCGAGGGGCGGCGGCCCGGCCTTCACCCACCGCTCGTACAGGGCGATGACGCGCTGCATGTCGGCGTTGGCCAAGCGGGCGAGCGTCGCGGTGATGAGGGCGCCGGGCTGGACGACGCTTAGTGCGGCGTCGGCGTCGTTGCCGTAGCAGACGCGGTCGTCGGGGTGGGCTTTGGCCCAGCGGTGGCCGGGGTTGTTCCGCTCGTAGATCGCGGCGGCGATCAGGTCGCGCAGCGGGGACTCGGCGGGCTCGGCCGCCGGCTCGTACGTCTCGGCGAGCACGTCCTCGGCGATCGGGTAGAACTCGCCGTGCACGCCGCGCACGATGTGCTGGCCGGTCTTCACGCCGACCCAGGTGTCGTGCAGCTCGTCGTAGACCTGTGCGGTCACGTCCGGCTTCTCGGCACGGGCCTCGGGCGGAATGGCCTCGAAGCGGTGGCCGGTGAACTCGACCAGCTCGGCCGCGTTGTCGCCGGTCCACTGGATCGTGTCGACCTCGACGGGGCGCTTGCGGTAGCGGGTGATGGTCACTTCTTCCTCCGTGCTGCGCGCGCGGCCGCGCGCCGTGTCTCGCGGTTGGGCTTCGGCAGGTCACGCCAGCCGAACGGGGACTCGCCGTCGTCGCTGTCGACGACGACCTCGCCGAGGCTGATCAGCTCGGTGCTCCAGGTGACGCCGGGCGCGGGCGTGTGCTCGCCCTGGGGCGTGGACGACGGGCCGGTCACTGCTCACCGCGCAGGGCCTCAGCAACCGCGACGAGCGCCGAGGCGATCGCCAGGTTCGAGCGGACGGTGAGCACGCCGACAGCGGTCGGCCCGTCGAGGTCGCGCGAGCGCCCGCTGGGGAGGCGGCACATCGCGTTGATGGACTCGTCTACGCCGTTGATCAACCAGAGTGCGTGATCGTGGGGCTTGCGGGCGGTGGGCTGGCTCATGTGGTCTGGTCCTTCCGGGTGCAGGTGGCGGGGTCGTGCTCGTCGTCGCGTCCGCCGGACTCCCACGAGCGCAGGCAGCAGGCTTCGGCGAGCTCTTGCCAGCCGAGGGCGATCTCGTCGGCGATGGCGTGGGGGCCGGGTGGTCGGGCGTCGTGTTCGGCGCGGCGGCCGGTGTCGTATCGGCCGCGGGCCCACCAGCCGAGGCTGTAGGCCACGGCCACGCCGAGGGTGAGGGCGAGGACGGTGCATGCGGCGGCGCTGGTGGTCACAGGTACCTCCCGGCGGGTCGGATGGTGGTCATCGTGTAGAGCTGGTGGAGGGTGGCGCGTTGGCCGCGTAGGTCGCTGGGGGGCCGTGTGTGGGTGCAGCGGCAGGTGCCGGTGGTGGGGAGGAAGTGGCCGCGGGGGCATCGGCGGCGGGTCACGGCCGGGCCCCGTCCTGCTGCGCCCCGGCGGCTCGGTGTGCGGCCACTACGCATTCGCCTGAGCAGTACGGCCGGTCGTCGCCGGTCCGGTAGACGAAGTCGTCCTCGGCGTAGTTGGTGATGTCCTCGCCGCACTGCGGGCAGCGGAGACGGACGTCCGCCCCGTCCTGCTGCGCCTCGGCGGCGGGCTGGTGGTCGCGGCCGATGCAGACGCGGCGGCAGGGGCAGTCGTCCGGGCAGTCCCGGGCGGGCACCTCGGCGGGCTGCGCCTCGTCGGCCATGCGGCGCAGCTCGCTCGCCGCACGGTTGACGCCCTCGGCTGCCTTCTGGCCCATGTCGTCGTAGACGGCGGGGAAGAGGGCCGTGTACAGGTGCTGAGCGGCTTCGCGGAGGACGGCGGCCCGGTCCACCGGCGCGGGCAGTTCGGCAAGCACTGCCTCGAGGACGAGGTCCATCTCGCGGACGACGGGTTCAGTGCGCTCACCGTCCCAGCCGTTGCGCAGCATGAGCGCGTAGAGCGCCTCGGCGATGCGGTCGCGGAGCGCGGCCCGGTCGGTGGCGGACTCCGGGTCGTGAAGCCGGGCCTCTTCCGCAAGCCACGCCGGCCATCCGTCCAGGCCGTCGAAGTAGTGCTGCCCGTACAGGCCGCCGGGCTGGAGCGGGGTTTCCACGCCGTCCACGAAGATCCGCCCGGCCACGTAGGCGTGAACCCGGCCCAACTGGCTGTCGGACGAC
Source organism: Streptomyces sp. NPDC017943 (assembly GCF_044328425.1). Lineage (NCBI taxonomy): Bacteria > Bacillati > Actinomycetota > Actinomycetes > Kitasatosporales > Streptomycetaceae > Streptomyces > Streptomyces sp. NPDC017943. The sequence goes on from NZ_JBIRHH010000006.1 coordinate 362,998, forward strand.
GCCTGGTAGGTGAGCGTGATCTCGGACGGCACGAGGACGCCGGGCCCGTACTGGTTCGGCACCTCGGGCAGGCCGCGCACGGCGTAGTGCACGGAGCTGGCGAGGGGGATGCGGTCGGTGGTCACGGTCGGGCTCCGTTCGGTGGTGATCGGCGAGGGGCTGTGCGCCCGCTGGAGGGCCTGTGGCGGTGTCGGTGACACCCGGGGCCCGGCGGGGCGCTGCGGGGCCCGTGGTGGGCCGTCTGCGCGCGATGCCGGGCGTAACCGGATGTCCCAGCCGGTGTCAGGCTGCGTTGCGTAGTGCTGCGAGGAGTTGTTCGCGGTTGGCGCGGGCCTGGTCGCGGCTGGTGGGCATGAGGCCGGGCTTCCAGTCCTTGACGCGTCCGGTGGGGATGGCTTCGGCGTAGATGCGGGTCAGCTGCGTGGCGGGCGGGTAGCGGAGGGCTCGGCGTGCGCGGGCGATGGTGGTGCGGTGGTAGCCGGTGTGGGCGGCTATGTGGGTGTCGGTGTGGCCGGCGCGGATGAGTGCGGCGATGTCGGCGCGGATCTTCACGGTGGGCCTCCCCGGGGGTGGTGCTCGGGCGGTTGGTCGGCGGTGCCGGTCAGGCGTCGAGGGCGAGTTGTCCGGAGGCCTCGATCGCGGCGCGGCGGGTACGGGCGCGGGTCTCGGCGTGGTGGTCGCGGTCGTAGTGCAGGTGGCATGCCTGGCACATGGCGCGGAGGTTGGCGGGGTCGCAGTTCTCGGGGGTGTGGTCGAGGTGGGCGACGGTGAGCACTACGCGGCTGCCGGTGCCGTACGCCGGGCTTCCGTTGGCGTTGGGGCAGCGGCCGGTGTGGGTTCCGCGTCCGCATTCGCCGAGGCATTCGCAGCGGCCGGCGGCGCGCTCGAAGCGGATGCGCCGGCTGATGTCGGGCCAGTCGGCGGGGTAGCGGTCGCGGTTCTCGGGCCGGATGGGGCTCATGCGCTGTGCCTCTCTCGGTCGGCGAGGTGGGGTTCGCAGCGGGCGTGGACGGTGCGGCCGGGGCGTCTCGGGTCGGGCATGACGCGGCGGTGGCATGCGGGGCAGACGGGCCACGTCTCGAAGTCGTCCGGGTTCGACGGCGGCGTGGTGTCGTCGTGGTGTTCCTGGTGATCGCTCTGGTCGTCCGGAGCGCCCACTAGCTGAGGTCGGAAAGAGACCTCGGCCGATTCATGGGTTAGTTCTTGGCTAACCCCTGGGTTGTTCGGGTCGCGGTGACCCGAACCCATCGGGTCGCGGTGACCCGAACTCCAAGGGGTCGCGGTGACCCGAACTTCGGAATCCGTACCGTCGGTAAGTTCGGGTCGCGGTGGCCCGAACTGGTTCGGGTCGCGGTCACCCGAACTTTCGGTCTCCTCGGACCATGCCGCGGGCCGCTTCCCGGGCTTCCGGGCGGTGGTCTTCAGGTAGTCCTCGGCGGCCGGCCAGTCCGGGAACGGGTGCACGAGGAGCACGTACAGCGTTGGGACGCCACGCTTGCGCTCGCCTCGAACGGTGACGACGCCCGCGCGGATGGCGGCCTCGATGTAGCGGCGGGCGTCCTTCTCGTTCGCGCACGCAGCCTTGGCGATGTCCTGAATACGGATGGGCTTGCGGTCGCCGCTGAAGCGGAGTTCTCCCGCGGAGTTGGCCATGGCGCGCAGGGCGTAGAGGAGCGTGGGCAGGCCGGACCGCCGGACGTAGGCGGGCATGGCGCGGGTCCACTTCCATGCGAGGGCGTTACCGAACGCGTTGGGGACGCTGCCGGTGGCGGGACCCTGCTCCTCTGTACTCAACTCGGTCTTCTCTCAGTGCGGGTGGTGATCCGATCCGGCGGTGCCGCCCGGGGCGGCCTGTGGAGGCCGCCCCGGGGGCTGTTACTTGGGCTCGGGGTACGTCTCCGGCGTGGCTCCACCCGGCTTGTAGGTGAGGAGCCGGACCTGGCGGCCTTCGCGGTAGGCGTTCCAGCCCTTGATGACCAGGGCGGTCATGTGTTCCTCGTTGATGCGCCCCTTGTCCTTGGCGAAGTTCTCCGCTACGCGGCGCAGGGCGTAGATGGGGTCGTCGGTGTCGAGGCCGGCCCCGTCAGTGAGGCGCGCGAAGAAGAACGCGCAGTCGCTCTGGTCGATCCGGTTGAACAGCCAGTGGCACAGGCCGGCCGTGCTGGCCGAGATGCTGACGGCTCCGCGGACGCGGGAGCCGATCTCGGCGGATCGGCGCAGCTCGGGGTGCTGCTCGAGGAACTGGAGGAGCTGGCGGTGGGTGGGCTTGGCGCGGTCCGCCTTCATGCTGCGGCGCTGGCCCTGCACTTCCCACAGGTAGACGCGGAGCAGGATGGCGGCGAGGGGTACGTACCGTTCCTCTCCGCGCAGCTTGAGGACGTCTCCGAGGCTGCGCTTAGCGCCGGTGTCCATGGTTTCCTGCGTGCTGTCGGGCAGGTTGGAGACGACGAGCATGCGGATGGTGGTGTCGGCGGCGACGATGGCGCTGAGGCGGTGCTGTCCGTCCAGGAGGGGCCCGCCGTGGATGGGCGGGGTGTCGAGGAGGACGACGTCGCCCTTGGCGAACTTGATGCTCTGGCCGTCCTCCACCCAGTTCCCGGACCGCATGTCGGCGGCGTATCCGTTGACGACGCGCTCGCGGAGGTTGCGGTTGTGGGTGTTCTGGGCGAGCCACTTCTTGGCGAGGTCGGGGGTGATGTCGACGACGTTGTAGACGGGCCTGTCGGGGGTGTTGCTGGGTACGATGGTGTTGTTCACTGCTTCTCCTGTTCGAGGGTGTTGGCGACGTCGGCGAGGGCGTCGCTGATCTTGTGGAGGCTCGTCGCCCACCAGCGGCGGGCCTCTTCGCTTGCCTCGGCGGCCGGGAGGTTCATGGCGGTGAGGAGGCGGGTGGTGTTGTCCAGCGCGCCGAGGAGTTCGGGGAGCTGGTGGTGGCTGGTGTCCCGGTTCTTCTGGAACCGGTCGTCTTCGGTGAGGCGGGCGAGGCGTTCGGCGGCGCGTGCGAGGTCGCGGCCGGCGTCGGTGAGGGCCTCGGGGAGGGGGCGCCGCTTGGGCTTCGGCGGCGGGGTGACAGCGGCCTCGAAGCCGGGCCCTTCCGGTTGCACCCAGTCGTCGCCCGCGAGGAGTTCGGCGTCTGCGGGCGGGGCGGGGCGGGCTGACGCGTAGGTCTTCCCGTCCGTACCCTGCACGTCGGAAGAGGTGTTCATTTCTGAACACCTGGACAGTTCGCCGTGCACTGTCCCAACGCTCACGCCGGTTGCTGAGCTGATCGCCCGGACGCTCATCCCGGCGGACCTAAGCGACTGGATCGTCTCGGCCCGCTCCTCCTTCGGCAGCGCGAGCCGGGCAGCCCGGAATTCGGTGTCGACGTACGCGTCCCATGTCCGGTATCCGAGGGCGGCCCAAGCGCGGGAGGTGTACGCCTCCTGGATCAGCAGCCACGTGCCCTCGACCGCTACCTTGATCCGGTCCGTCAGGGCGCGCGCTTCGCTCGCCGTCGGCAACGCCACAGCGTTGTCCATCAGGTCTGTCCGTTCTCGTGGTCGGGGTCCGCGCTCGCGGCGCGGTAGGTGTAGAGGGCGCCGGGCCCCGGTGCCGGCCGCGGCAGTCCCCGCACGGCCCACGGCGAGTGCCGGTCGCACTTCCACCCGGTCAGGTAGAAGCGCACCTCCCCCTCGTGGTCGTCGCGCGGGATGTCGCACGGCTCCGGGGCCCGGGCGGTCACTCGGGCGGCCCGAAGATGGCGGCGAACAGGGTGTCGACGCGCTTCTCCCGCTGCTGCTCGGCGCGCTCCCGCCGTCTGCGCTCGGCCCGGTCCGCGCGGTCCTCGTGGTGGCCGGGCTTCACGCACTGGTGGTGGCCGCAGGACGGGAGTGCCTGCCCCTCGGGCTCACGGCCGTTGGCGATGCGGAAGGCGATCCGGTAGGCGGTCTGGTTCTGTCCGCCGTGGCGCAGACACGGGGTGCCCCGGCCGCTCGAGCTGTAGAAGCCGGTCCACTCCATATGACCGTCGTCCGTGGGCTTCACGCGGCGCCAGAACAGGTCTTCCGCGCTGGCCGCGGGCTTCTTCCCCGGCTTCCCCTTGGGCAGGCCGAGCGCAGCGCGGGCCGGGGCGACGGTGGCCTTCGCGTCTACGCCGAGCTGCCGGGCTATGGCTCGGTTCGAGAGGCCGGCGTGGAGCAGCTCGGCCACGTCGGGGCGGATGCGGATGAGGTCAGCCATGGGGCACCGCCGTGGGGACGGTGTGCCCGCAGGCACAGCAGGTTCGGGTGTCGTCCGCGTGGAACCGGTGCAGGTGCTCGGCCTGCTCGGCCGGGCACCACGCGAGGTCGACGACCTCGGCGGCCGGGGTGACGTACCAGCGGGAGAGGAGCGCGCCCGCGGCGAGGGACAGGAGGAGGGTCAGCGCGCCCAGCGCCGTGTGCCAGTCGCTCACGACTCGTCACCGCCCCCGCGCAGCTCGCGGGCGTGGTCGTAGCCCTCCCAGTTGTCGACCCCGGCGGCCTCCAGGGCGGACAGCCAAGCGTCGCGCTTGCGGAGCTCGGCCAGCTCGGCGCGCAGCTTCTCGATGTTGTCCCCGCCGGCCTCGATGGCGGCCGGGTTGCTGACGCCGGGCAGGGCCAGGGCTCCCGCGCGCCAGGCCTCGGCGATGGCGGCCTTGCCCTCGTCCGGGACGGTCAGCCGGGTGTAGGCGGCGCGGCCCTGCATCGTGACGCCGGGTACTTCGTGGATCACGCCGGTCTCCGGGTCGGCCCACTCCGCCGTCCCGGCGGCCGTGATCTCGGAGAGCAGCTTCTTCTGGAACCCGGGCTTCACGGAGGTGACGAACTTGCGCTCCACCTCGCTGGCGAAGCGGTCGCCGAAGCTGACTACCCACGCGGCGAACGCGTCGGGGTCGGCGACGGCCGCGGCCGGCTTGGGCTGCACCAGGCTGACGGTGCCGACTTCCCGGCCCTCGTCGAGGCTGACGGCGATCTTCTGCGTGCCGGTCTCCTCCTTCGCGGCCTTCAACCCGGCCTCCAACTCCTTCTTGGCGGGCTTCAGCTGGTCGCCGATGGCGTCGTGCAGGGTGGCGAGGACCGCGACGGTGCGCGCGGTGTCCTTCAGGCTCATGTGCGTGGTCTCCTTGAGAGGCGGGGCCCTGCCTGCTTCCGACGGGCAGGGCCCCGAATCGTGCGGTAGGTCAGGCGGCGGAACGGCGCCAAGTGCGCTGCCGGCTGCGCTGGCATGTGCGGCACTGACGCCTTCCGCGTGGCGTCACGTACGTGTTGCTGGCGCTGAACTCGTGGCCCTGTTTGCAGTGCGTCTTGACCGCGTTCTTGGCCGACGGCCCCTCGCCCCGCAGGGAGTTGACCCGCATCGTCACCGGCTCCAGGTGGTCCGGGTTGACGCAGTGCCGCACCCGACACAGGTGGTCGAGGACCAGGCCCTCCGGTATCGGACCCACAAGCGCCTCGTAGGCGAAGCGGTGGGCGTTGCCGCGCTGGCCTCCGTACATGAAGTGGCCGTAACCACCGGTGTTTTTGGAAGCGGTCCAGAACCAGCAGCCGTCGTCCCGCTTTGCGACGTTCAGCCAGAACCGCTTCAGGTCGCTTTCCCTGCTCATCACGCGGCGCCCGTCAGCAGGGAGGTCATCTCGCGCAGCTGGCGGACGCCGGCCTGCGCGATGGGCAGGCCGTAGGACTGCTCGAACTCGGCGTCGAGGTTGTCGAGCCCGACCCGCTGGGCGGCGGCGCGCAGCTCCTGCTCGGCGTCCTGTGCGTCGGCGTCGGCGGCGGACTCGTCGAGCATCTCGGCGACGACCACGGCGTCCGGGATGTCGTCGGCGGAGTGGCGGGCGATGTCCGGCAGGGGCGACGCGGCAGCGGCGGCCACCGCCCTGTCCCGGGTCGGCGTGGGCTCGGCAAGCTGCTGGCCCCGAGCGATCAGGTACGCCCCCAGCTCCAGCAGCTCCCGGTCCGGCGTCTTCACCGTCTCGGCAAGGAGACCGGCCGCGTGCGCCTGCCGGTAGATCTCCTTCACAGCCGCAGGATCGGTCGCCTCCGCCGCGTCCGTGGCGAAGTCCTGCGCAGGCTGCGAGCGACCGTTGACCGCGGCGGGACGGCCCTGATCGGCGTCCGGCCAGGGCGTGGCCCATGGATCGGTCTCGCCCGGCTGCACCTTCCGCAAGTGCCGCTCGCCGGCCGCCGGGTTGTCCGCCTGCGCCATTTCCTCAGCCGTGTACACCCCGGCCAAGTCGTGCGGGAACGCCATGCGGAGCGCGAGGGCCTCGGCGCACTTCGCCGTCATGGTCGCGGGCATCTTGCCCCACAGCCCCGACGGCTCCCCGTCCCTCAGCTGGACGTACTCGGCGTACCGGGCGACCGCCGAGAACCGCATCCCGTTGCGGATCACGGTCACCTTCGCGGCGGCCGGCGGCTCCTCGGACAGCCACACGTCCTGCCACCGGCCGTCCTTCGCGCACCACAGGGTGTCCTCGTAGCCGAGCGCGTGCCCGGCCTCGGCCGCCGCACGGTGCGCGATGACCCGGTAGCCGTCGATGCTGGTCTGCGGCGTGTACACCTTGCGGCGCTGCCGCTTGTCGTACCGGCCGATCAGGTAGATCTGCCGAGAGAACGGGTCCAGACGCGTGCGCTGGCACAGGTGCAGGAAGGCGGACAGCTCGGCGGGGGCCACCTGGTTGTCGATGCCGGACTGCTGGAGGACGGCGGCCTGGTCGGGGGTCCAGTTGGTCTGGTCGGGGCGGATGGCCAGCGAGCCGGCCGCCGGGGTGAGTTCAGCGCTCATCAGGCGCGGTCCTTCCTGGTGCGGAGAGTGAAGTAGCGGCCATCGGTCGGGCCGTGCTGGACGAGGTGGCCCCGGCGGGCCAGCGCGAGCAGGTCCATCCGGGCGGTGGTGCGGCACGGCGCCTCACCGGTCAGCCGGCGGAGTTCCTGCACGCGGCCGGACGTCCACCGGCCGCCGTGCGTGCGGATCGTGTCGAGGAGCTGCGCGCGGCGCTGCTCACGGCTGGTCGCCTTCACGCGCTCCTCCGGTCCTGCTGCGTCGGTAGCGGGTTGGCGGCGAAGTGCGCGCGGGTCCGGGCGTGCGACGGGTGCCGGATCGCGCGGGCTGCCCACGGGCGGCCGGTGTCCGCATAGGCCACCTCGTCCGCGATGTCCATGCCCTCGGGCTCGTCGGCGTCGTACGGGTTCGGGCTCACCGCTCGGCCCCCTTCACCACGGCCACGGAGCCGAGGACGTACAGGGCCAGACAGGCCAGGAAGAACACGAGAGCGGTCACACGGCACCGCCCTCGGTCGGTGCGATGAACTGCGCCAGCCGGTCCGCGGACTCGCCCACCGAGACCGGAGCGAACCTCTCGCACGGGCAGATGCGGACGGGCTGGCCGAGCGCGCGCGGGAGGCGGGCCCAGCACTTCACGCCCACGTGGTGGTACTCGCTGCCGGGGTGGCCGCAGCCACACCGCACCGTGGCGGGCGGCAGGGCAACGGCCGTGGCGTGCTCGGTGAGCGTGTACCGGATCGGGTCCTCGTCGGCGGGCCGCTCGTACTCGGCGAGCCGCTCCCGAGCGCGCTCCCAGCCCTTCACGGCCGCCTCGGCGTCCCGCGCCTTGGCCGCAAGGTCCGTCTCCAGTTCGGCAACCCGGGCCTCGGCGTCCACCAGGCGGCGCAGCACGGGCGCCATACGCTCGCCCAGCCACGACACGAGGTTGAGGCAGTACAGGTCTTCCCAGGCGGGGTGCTCGTGGGTGGCCCGGTCGTGCACGGCCTGGGCCATGTGCTGGACGAGGCGAGCCGTGGCGGGCCTCGCGTCGCCGATCAGCTCGGCGATGGCGGCCCGCTGCTCGGCGGTCAGGTCCGCGGTACCGACCGGCGCCGGCAGGGCGCCCATCTCACGGACCGCGGTCTCTGTGTCGCGGATCGGCTCGGTCATGCCGCCACCGCCGAACCGGCGCCAGCCGTGCACGTGCCCCACACGTTCACCTGCACGTCCCGCCACCGCGTGTACAGCGACACCGACACCGAGCGGCCGTGCTGCGGGGACGTGAAGTGCTGCTCGTGCACGGACCCGCCCAGCACCTTGGCGTACGCCCGCATCGCGGACTCCAACTCGGCCCCGTCAGCGTGAATCGCCACGGTGCCGCTCAGCAGCCCGTCACGGTCCACCCGCCACGAAGCGGCCGGCAACTCGGGGTGCTCCACGAGGAGCTGCGTCAGCGCGAGCGCTGCACTGCGCTGCGTCTGGGATGATGTGGCCACGGTGGCCTCACTTTCTGGATTGGTGGGGTGCGCCGGTCGCGGGGCCGTCAGCCGGGCAAGGTGGGCGGCCCTTCGGCGCGTTCATGGGGAGTCAGGCAGCAGCGGGCTTGATCGCGGCCTTCGCGCGGCGGGCCTTCGCCGACGCCAGCGCCATGGCCGCGTAGTGCGCCTTCTTCAGGTGCGCGGCCACCCGGGCGATCTGCTCGTCCGAGGCGTCCGGGTGCAGCTCGCGCGCCTTCTTCTCAAATCGGCCGGCTGCCGCGGCTCGCGCCTTCGCCGTCCGGCTCTTCGGGTCGAGCGTGTTCGCCCAGCTGGTGTGCACGGCGAGCCGAGCGCGCAGCGTGCGGTCCTGGGGGTCCATCGGGGCGTGCCTCCTTGCGGGTCACGGGGTCTGTGTCCATGTCCATGGACGTGGACACTGGGTGGAAGAGAGCGCGTGGGGGGAGGTGGTAGGCGTGTGCCACCCTCCGCGCCTCGTCGCCGGTGACCGTCGGCCGGTCCTCGTCCACGAGGGCCTGCACCTTGCTCTTGCTGAGCCCTATGGCGGCGGCGAGTTCGCGGACGCTCGCCGGCTCGTCGTTGCGGTGGCAGTCGATAAGCCTTCGCAGCAGGTCACCGGCATGCAGGCGGTAGCGGTCGTCCACGGTTCTCCGTTCTTGTCCACGTTTCTGGACACGAGAAGCATGACACCTAGTACAGAGCTTGTCCAGCTTTCTGGACAAGGCGTGTCCACGCGTTAGGCAAGGAGTCGGCCAAAGAACAGGGGGCCGGTAGCGGCAGGCGTCCAGAAGCGTGGACAATGGGTGTCCACGTGCTGAGGGTTGCCTAACGCCTCACACGCTGGGACGTTTTCGTTGGGGCTACAGCGATCACGTGGACATTCGGTAAGGGAGAGGCCAGTGCCGGATCAGAACGACGCGCTCACGCGGCTCGTGCAGGAGCACGTCGGCCGGGGACGCCGCCTCACTCTCCGCGCCTTCGAAGAGCAAGCCGTCGACCCGATCAGCAAGCGGCGCCTCAGCAAGTCACTGGCCGGCAACATCGTCCAGGGCCACCAGATCAAAGTGACCCCCGAAGTGCTGCGCGCCATCGCGGCCGGCATCGGCGAGAGCCTGGCCACCGTCCGCGCCGCGGCCATTCAGCAGTACATCGGAATCGAGGTGACTGACCCGTTTCAGACACCGCCCGGCGACGATGACACCGTGCTCCGCGTGGCACACGAAGTCGGGGCCAGCGCTGAGGATTTGCAGCAGGTCCGGCACGCTCTGGGCAACTCTGAGCCAGAGGGTGACTCTCGGTAAAACCCGCCCACCTGCGACGTTCCACGCGCGACTAGTTTAACTTCAGCCAATCAGGTGACTCCCTGATAGGACATGTTCCGCGTACAGTGATCGAACCTCGTGCAGGTCGAACGTACGTGCGAACCGTGCTGCGCTCGCGCGTCCGTGGAAGTGGGGGTCGAGTGGCAACACCGCAGGTAACCGTCTACGCAGCCGATCTCGGCGGCCGGGCGCCGGCCGCCCTGAAGGACAGCCGCAGCCAGTTCGTGCTGGCCATCGATTTCAGCCAGCCACCCGAGAAGATCGCCGCCAGCCTCACGCTGCTCTTCCAAGAGAGCGTCGACACGCGGAGGTGGACGCGGCGCGAAGGGCCGGACGACGACGAGGGCGCGGAGAATAGCCCCACGCCCTCGTCAGGCACTACTTCAGGCGGTCGCCCGGGCTCAGGTCCCGGTGCTGCTGTCGCGCCCGCTCTTCGCCTGCGGACGCGCCGTACCGCGACAGCATCTGCCGGGACCGCCAGCCCGTGATCCGCATGAGAGCGTCCTCGTTGCCGCCGTGCAGCTTCCACAGGTGCGCGAAGGTGTGCCGGAACTGGTGCGGGTGGATGTGCGGGATGCCGGCCTGCTTGCACCGCCGCTCGATCATGGTCCCGACACCCCAGATGGTCAGCGCCCGCTTGCTCTTGACCCCCCACCAGAGCGGGTCGTCGTCCGTCAGCTCCCGGCCCAGGTGCTTGCCCGCAGCCCGCAGGTACCGGTCCATCGCCAGCGCGGTGGCCCGACCGAACGGCACCGGCCGCTCCCGGCCGCCCTTGCCCAAGACGTGCAGCACCATCAAGTCCAGGTCCAGCTTGCTCACGGTGCGGTTCGTCAGCTCCGACAGACGGCCGCCCGTGTCGAGGAACATCATGATGATGGCGGTGTCCCGCCGGTCCTCGAACGTCTTGCCCTTGCAGGTGGCCAACAGCTTCTTCAGCGCGTCGTCCGGGATGACGGGCACCTCGACCTCGGGCAGCTCCGGTGCCTTCATCGTGCGCATGGGGGACCGGTCCATCTCCTCCTCGTCGACCAGCCAGTTGAAGAACGTCTTCAGGCTGCGGAAGTGCTGGTGCGCGTTCCCCGCTGAGGTGCGCTCCCGGAGCCGGGTGATGTGCACCTCGATGTGCTCGCGGTGGATGCCGTTCTTCCCCTCCAGCGCGGTCGGCGCCGGCCGGGCGTCCGCCTCCTCGGGCTCGTAGCTCAGCAGGAACTCGCGGAGATCCTTCGTGGCTCGGGCGTAGATGCGCTGCGTGTTGGCCGAGAGGTTCCGGGCGCGTAGGGAGCGGGCCCAGGATGCGGCGAGGGGGCCGATGTCGTAGCCGGTGCGGTCGCTCATCCCTGCACAGTAGATTCCGCAAGGCGCTTGGTCCATATGCACTGTACGAACTGGACACGAAGAAGCCTCACCGGCGTTTCCGCTGGTGAGGCTGGGCTTGCGCCCCCGGCAGGACTCGAACCTGCGGCCAAGCGCTTAGAAGGCGCCTGCTCTATCCACTGAGCTACGGGGGCCGGGTGTGGTGGCCTCTGTCGTGGTGCCCGGGTGTGGGCCGAACCGTGACGTTGCCGGGGACAAGGATAGGGCTCCCGCGTCCTCGTCCCTGTTGCTTCGCCTCCGTGGCTCGATGTGGAGGTTCAGTGAAGCGGTCCTGATAATCGCAGGCAGGTACGAATCGTGCATCGCTTTTGGCGTCTGCGGCATCGGGTGTTGTGCACTCGTTATGCCTGGAGTGCGCCTGTGTCCCAGTCGTCCCTTCCGTCCCTTGTGTTCTATCGGCGCGCAGACATGCTCATATGCTTCAGAATTCCCCTAAAATTGGGCATTCTGCACATGTGGTGACCTTGGACGTACGGCCTCAGCTGCTCGACGCACTCTCCGCCCTGCGCGACCGTGTCGCCGCCGCACGCTTCCCGCTGCCCCTGGCGGGGGCCCCACGCGCGCGTGCCAACCGCGACGAACTGCTCGCGCAGCTCGACGACTACTTGGTGCCCCGGCTGCGCGACCCCGAAGCGCCGCTTCTGGCCGTCGTGGGCGGCTCCACGGGCGCGGGCAAGTCCACGCTCGTGAACTCCCTCGTGGGGCGCCGGGTCAGCGAGGCCGGGGTGCTGCGGCCCACGACACGGACCCCGGTGCTGGTCTGCCATCCGGAGGACCACCACTGGTTCAGCGGCATGAGAGTCCTGCCCGACCTCACGCGCGTGTGGATGCCCCAGCAGGACGCCCCCGACGACCTGTTGCTCCCGGGCGAGAACCCCGCGCGCGTGCTGCGCGTCGAGACCGCCGAGACGCTGCCACCCGGACTCGCCCTGCTGGACGCCCCCGACATCGACTCCCTGGTCGCCGACAACCGTGTCCTGGCCGCCGAACTCATCTGCGCCGCCGACATCTGGGTCATGGTCACCACCGCCGCCCGGTACGCCGACGCCGTCCCCTGGCACATGCTGCGCACCGCCAAGGAGTACGACGTCACCCTGGTCACCGTCCTGGACCGCGTGCCCCACCAGGTCGTCAACGAGGTGTCCCGGCAGTACGGCGCCCTGCTCGCCAAGGCCGGCCTCGGCGAGCTGCCCCGCTTCACCGTCCCCGAACTGCCCGAGTCCGCCTGGGGAGGCGGGCTCCTGCCCGCCTCGGCCGTCGCCCAGTTGCGCAACTGGCTCATCCACCAGGCGCAGGACCCCGCAGCCCGGCAGCAGGTCACCACGCGCACCGCGTACGGCGTCCTCGACTCCCTCAAGTCCCGCATGCCGGAACTGGCCGGTGCCGCCGCCGCCCAGTACGCCGCCGCCCTGCGGCTCACCTCCGCCGTCGAAACGGCGTACGACAGCGAGCACGCGCGCGTGCGGGGCCGGTTGCAGTCCGGCGCGGTCCTCGCCGGGGACGCGCTCAAGCGGTGGCGCGCCTTCCCGCTGGACTGCACCTCCGGGGAACTCCTGGACGCCCTCGTGGAGAGCCTGAGCGCGCTGCTGCTGTGCGCCGTCACGGCGGCCGAGGAACGCGTCGACGACGCCTGGCGCCGCGAACCCGCCTCGGCCGCCCCCGAGCTGGCCGTGCCCGACGCCGCCTCGGAGAGCGCCGAGCACCGCATCGGACTGGCCGTACGGCGCTGGCGGCGGGAGCTGGAGGAGTTCGCCGAGGAGGAGGTCCGCGAGGTCGACCGCACCCTGGCACCCGATCCCGAGCTGGTCACCGCCCTGGTCGCGACCTCGCTGCTGGGCGGCCGCCGGGGCCGCACGGCCGGCGAGTCACTCGCCGAGCGGATCGGCGCCCACGGCGCGCTGCGGCTGCGCGACCGCGCCGGACGGCTGCTCGGCGAGCACGTCGACCGGGTCCTGCACGCCGAACGCGAGCGCCGCCTCGCCCCGCTGGACGCCCTCGACATCCACCCCGAGCCCCAGGCCGAACTCATCGCCGCGCTGTCCGTACTGCAGAAGGAGAGGTGACCGGTGACCGCCGTCACTGACCAGGACCACACCGAGCACGCCGACCGGCCGGACGGTGCGAACGGGAAGGAGTCCGGCGGGAAGCCGTCCGGCAAGGGCCCGCAGGGCGACCCCGCGGAAGGCGGGCACGCACGCGTGGAGGACGGCCGCGCGGAGCCGGCGGGCGACGCCTGGGACGACGGGCTGATCGCCCGCCGGGTCGACGAGACCGCGCAGAACACCCGCTACCCCACGGCGGACAGCCGCTCCGCCGCCCCGGCGGCCGTCACCCCACTGGTGTACGACGGGCCGCTGCGGGCCCGCCTGGAGGCGCTGCGCGAACTCGTGGGCCTGTCCCGCACCCGTCTCGACAGCCGCACCCTGTCCGAAGCCGGCCGGGTGCTCGACGAGGCCTCCGCACGGCGCCGGCTGTCGGGACAGCACACCGTCGTCGCCATCGCGGGCGCCACCGGCAGCGGCAAGTCACAGCTGTTCAACGCACTCGCCGGGGTGACCATCTCGGAGACGGGCGTACGCCGTCCCACCACCGCGGCGCCCATCGCGTGCAGTTGGAGCGACGGGGCCGCGAGTCTCATCGAACGGCTCGGCATCCCGCCCCGCCTGCGCCGCCGGCCGCTGCCGGCCGCGGACGGCGAATCGCCCCTGCGCGGCCTCGTCCTGATCGACCTGCCCGACCACGACTCGGCCGCCGTGCAGCACCGCGAGCACGTGGACCGCATCCTGGCCCTGGTCGACGCCGTCATCTGGGTCGTCGACCCGGAGAAGTACGCCGACGCCGTCCTCCACGAGCGGTACCTGCGGCCGATGGCCGCCCACGCCGAAGTCATGTTCGTGGTGCTGAACCAGGTCGACCGGCTGCCCGGGGAAGCCGCCGAGCAGGTCCTCGACGACCTGCGGCGCCTCCTGGACGAGGACGGCATCGCGCTGGGCGAGTACGGAGAGCCGGGGGCCACGGTGCTCGCGCTGTCCGCACTCACCGGCGACGGCGTCGGCGAACTGCGCGAAGCACTCGGCCAGTTCGTCTCGGAGCGCGGAGCGCCGACGCGCCGCATCTCGGCCGACGTGGACATCGCCGCGGCGCGCCTGTGGCCCGTCTACGCCACACAACGGCGCACAGGGCTCAGCGAGCAGGCGCGGGAGGAGTTCGCCGACCGGCTCGCGGACGCGGTCGGTGCCACGGCGGCCGGCGAGGCCGCCGAACGGGCCTGGCTGCGCAACGCCAACCGTGCCTGCGGCACCCCGTGGCTGCGGCTGTGGCGCTGGTACCAGGACCGGGGCGAGCCCACCACGGGCCGGATCTCCCGCACACAGGCCGACGAGGAGGCCACCGCCCGGCAGCGGGTGGAGCAGGCGGTGCGGACGGTGGCCGACCGGGCCTCCGCGGGACTGCCCGCCCCCTGGGCCCAGGCGGTGCGCGAGGCCGCCGCCCGGGGCGCGCAGGGGCTGCCCGAGGCGCTGGACGAGCTGTCGGTGCGCGCGGGCGTGCCGACCGGCCGGCCGCCGCGGCCCGGGTGGTGGCCGCTGGCCGTGCTGACACAGGCGTGCATGACGATCCTGCAGTTCCTGGGCGGACTGTGGCTGGTGTGCCAGATCGTCGGCGTCATGGCGCCGAACCTGGGTGTGCCGGTCCTGCTGATGGTGATCGGCATCGTGGGCGGCCCGCTCATCGAGTGGAGCTGCCGCATGGCCGCACGCGGCCCGGCCCGGCGCTACGGGCAGGATGCGGAACGCCGGTTGCGCGAGGCCGCGGCCGGGTGCGGCAGGGCCCGGGTGCTGGACCCGGTGGCGGCGGAGTTGCTGCGGTACCGGGAGGTCCGCGAGCAGTACGGGAGGGTGGTGGGGGCGGGGCGGTGATGCTGCGGCGACGTGGCGTGACGTGACGTGACGTGGCTTGGCGTGGCGTTGCGGTGACGCGACGGCGGCTCTCACTCACTCGGATGACGGCCTTGTCCACAGGTCACAGGTGCGTCCACAGGGTTCAGCGGGCCCGGCTCGACGGCGGCAGTCTGGGGGACACAGCCGTACGGGACGGGCCCGTACCGCATGCCGGTCCGGCGCGGTGAGCCGGGCGAGGGAGGGGTTCACGATGAACGAGACGATGGTCTGCGCGGTGGGCAGGGTGGCGACGCAGCCGGTGTACCGGGAGATGGCGTCCGGCCCGTCGGCACGGTTCCGGCTGGCGGTGACCGCCCGTTACTGGGACCGCGAGAAGAACAGCTGGACCGACGGGCACACCAACTTCTTCACCGTCTGGGCCAACCGGCAGCTGGCCACCAACACGGCGGCGTCCCTGACCGTGGGCGAGCCGGTGGTGGTGCAGGGCCGGCTGAAGGTGCGCACCGACGTGCGCGAGGGGCAGAACCGGACGTCGGCGGACATCGACGCCGTGGCGATCGGCCATGACCTGGCCTGGGGGACCTCGGCGTTCCGGCGTGGCAGCAGGTCGGACACGTCGGTGCCCCCGGCGCAGCCCGAGCCCAACTGGGAGACGCCACCCGACGGTTCAACGGAGGAGCCGGGGGCGCAGGGGCAACAACACGTGCAGGTACCGGCTCTGACTTAGCGTCAGTCGTGCCGTCTCCGTCCGGGCTGCGGCTTATCGGCGTCTACGCCCGCTACGACCCGGGTGAAATCGTCGATGAGCCCTGCCCGCAAGGGCTTTGGCGATAACGATTCCGAGTCGGATCACTCGTCCGACTGTCTGACCGGCGGCCGGGCTCCGCCGCATCCCTAGGATGCCGGACATGGCTTCCGGGGCTGGTGTGGCCTGAGATGCTTCTGATTCTGCTGGTGGGACCGTCCCCCCACAACCGGTCCTGCTCAAAGGGGAATTTGGTGCTTGCTTCGTTCTCTGAGCTGTTCGCACGCAGGCGAGGGACCCGCCTGGTCGCCGCGACGCTGGTGTCCGGGATGGTCACCGCGGGCGGGCTGGCGGGCGCCGGCCGGGCCGCCGCGGACGAGACGACGCAGAGACAGGGCGGGGCCGCCGCGACGATAGGGGGCCTCAAGACCTTCGGAGCGGCCGTCATACGCGGCGGCACCGGCGACCGGGAGATCTCGGCGGGGCTCTTCGAGATGTCCGTGGACGGCGGCGGCATGCTGCAGACGTACTGCGTGGACCTGCAGAGCCCCACGCAGCGGGACGCCAAGTACCACGAGACGCCGTGGAGCGGCACGTCCCTGGGCGCCAACCGGGACGCCGGGAAGATCCGCTGGATCCTGCACCACTCCTACCCGCAGGTGAACGACCTGGCCGCGCTGGCACGCAAGGCCGGTGTGCGGGGCCCGCTGACCGAGCAGGACGCGGCGGCCGGCACCCAGGTGGCCATCTGGCGCTACTCGGACGACGCGGAGGTCGACGCCGTCGACCCGCAGGCCGAGCAGCTCGCGGACTACCTGGAGAAGAGCGCCCGCGCCATGACCGAGCCGAGGGCCTCGCTGACCCTCGACCCACCGGCCGTCTCCGGCCGGCCCGGCGAGCGGATCGGTCCGGTGACCGTGCGGACGAACGCCGGCAGCGCGACGGTGACGCCGCCGGCCGACGCGGCCACGAGCGGTGTCCGCATCGTCGACCGGCAGGGCGAGCCCGTCACCGCCACCACCGACGGCGGACAGGTGTACGTCGAGGTCCCCGAGGAGGCGGACGCCGGTACGGCGGATCTGACCGTGCAGGCCTCGACCACCGTCCCGGTCGGCCGGGCCTTCGCCTCCGAGAGCCGCAGCCAGACGCAGATCCTGGCCGGGTCGAGCGAGTCGACGGTGTCGGCGACGGCCGGGGTCACGTGGGCGAAGGAGGGGCCGGTCCCGGCCCTGTCCGCGGCGAAGAACTGCGCCGAGGGCGGGCTCGACGTCATCGCGTCCAACAAGGGCGACGAGCCGTTCACCTTCGACCTGGCCGGGCTCGAGCACACCATCGCCCCCGGTGAGACCCGGACCGTGACCGTCCCCCTACAGGAGGACCAGTCCTACGACTTCACGATCCACGGGCCGGGCGGCCTGGAGAAGCGCTTCTCGGGGGTGCTGGACTGCCAGACCCGGGGCAGCGCGGACGGTACGACCACCCAGACGCTCAGTGAACCGTCCCCGGCCACGGTCAGCGGTACGGCCGCCGACACCAACCTCGCCGAGACCGGCGGTTCGGCCCTCACGCCCCTGATCGCGGGCACCGCCATCGGCCTGGTCGTCATAGGCGGGGCGACGCTGATCGTGCTGCGGCGCAGGGAGACCACGGCAGGCGAGTGACCGGCAGGCGAGTGACCGGCTGGTGAAGGTCCGGTCGGCGGGCGACCGGCCGGGGGTGCTGCCGTGCGGCGGACACGCCGCCATTCGGTCGATGTGGCCCTCGTCGCATTGAGGGCGCCCGGGGGCCCCACACCACTGGTGCGCTCACCGGCACCGGCAAGCGCGGCACAGGGGTGATCGTCGGTGGTCACGGCGTTGCGGTGCAGCCCGCCGACAGAAACCCGAGGTTTCCGCGGTGCCCATATCTGTCGCCGTGAGGACAGAATTAGCGGCGGCGCTCGACGAGTATTCCTCTCTCGCGGGTCGAAATGGAAAACGATGAACCCGCAGGCCGGAAGGGGCCGTGCTAACGTCGTTCCCAGTTGCAGGTGTGGTTGCCAGAAGGTTCATTTTCCGACGGTTGATCAACACGGCGACTCGACATCCGCACAGGGCGGATTTCGAACACCGTCTCCGAAGGAGAAATGACATGGCTACTGGCACCGTGAAGTGGTTCAACGCGGAGAAGGGCTTCGGCTTCATCGAGCAGGACGGCGGCGGCGCCGACGTCTTCGCCCACTACTCGAACATCGCCACCCAGGGCTTCCGTGAGCTGCTGGAAGGCCAGAAGGTGACGTTCGACATCGCGCAGGGCCAGAAGGGCCCGACGGCGGAGAACATCGTTCCCGCCTGACCCACGCGGCAACGCGTACTTGGCAGCTGGGGCCCGCACCTTGGGGTGCGGGCCCCAGCTCGCTGCATTTTCAGGGCGCACGACGGGAATTTCCCCGGACCCTGAACGGGGTGCCCGCCCCCGCCGTATCCGTCGATCCATCGAATCGGCGCGCTTCGTTTTCCGGCTCGTTCTCGAGATTCTCTGCGCCGTTCGTCTTGCTGCGGAATTTCCTCGCTACGCGCCCCTGTGCCACATCGAGGAAGGTTTCGCATGAACTCCGCACGCACTCCCCGCACATCGACCCGCTCCAACGCACGCTCCCATGACCGCTCCAAGGGCTCCAAGGGCTCCGAGGCCCGGCGATCCGGGGGTTCGCGGCGTTCCGCCGGCTACGGACGCCGGCAGTCCGCGCCGGGGGGCGAGTTCGCCCCGCCGGTCACGGTCACGCCCGCGCTGCCCGCCGTCGAGTCGTTCGCCGATCTGGATCTGCCGGCTCCCTTGCTGACCGCGCTCGGCCACGAGGGTGTGACCGTGCCGTTCCCCATTCAGGGCGCGACCCTGCCGAACTCCCTCGCCGGACGGGACGTGCTGGGCCGCGGCCGTACGGGATCGGGCAAGACCCTGGCCTTCGGCCTCGCGGCACTGGCCCGCACCGCGGGCCGGCGGGCGGAGCCGCGCAAGCCTCTCGCTCTGGTCCTCGTGCCGACCCGTGAACTGGCCCAGCAGGTGACCGACGCGCTGACCCCGTACGCCCGCTCGGTGCGACTGCGGCTCACGGCCGTCGTCGGCGGCATGTCGATCGGCCGGCAGGCGAACGCGCTGCGGGCCGGGGCGGAGATCGTCGTCGCGACGCCGGGGCGGCTCAAGGACCTCATCGACCGTGGGCACTGCCTGCTGGACGACGTCACCGTCACCGTCCTCGACGAGGCCGACCAGATGGCCGACATGGGCTTCATGCCCCAGGTCACCGCGCTGCTCGACCAGGTGCGGACCGGTGGACAGCGGATGCTCTTCTCGGCGACCCTCGACCGCAACGTCGATCTGCTGGTGCGCCGGTACCTGTCCGACCCGGTGGTCCACTCCGTCGACCCGTCGGCGGGCGCCGTCACCACGATGGAGCACCACCTGCTCCACGTCCACGAGGCGGACAAGCACCGGACCACCACGGAGATCGCGGCGCGCGACGGCCGGGTGATCATGTTCCTGGACACCAAGCACGCCGTGGACCGGCTGACGGAGCACCTGCTGCACAGCGGTGTCCGCGCCGCGGCGCTGCACGGCGGCAAGTCGCAGCCGCAGCGCACGCGGACGCTGGCCCAGTTCAAGACGGGTCACGTGACGGTCCTGGTGGCCACCAACGTGGCGGCCCGCGGCATCCACGTCGACCACCTCGACCTGGTCGTCAACGTGGATCCGCCGGTCGACCACAAGGACTACCTGCACCGTGGCGGACGCACCGCCCGCGCCGGCGAGTCCGGCAGCGTCGTCACCCTCGTGACACCCGGCCAGCGCCGCGGCATGCACCGGCTGATGGCCTCGGCCGCGATCACTCCGCAGGTGACGGCGGTGCGTTCCGGTGAGGCGGAGCTCAGCCGGATCACGGGCGCCCAGGCGCCCTCCGGTGTCCCGGTCGTCATCACCGCGCCGGCAGTGCCCCGCCCCCGCCGGTCCGGATCGTCCGGTGGATCCTCCTCCCGCGGTCGCGGCGACCGTGCTTCTCAGGTGCGTACGAGTGGACGGGCCGGCCGGCGCGGCACGCCGCGTGCCGCCGGCCGGACGGCCTAGGGCTCGGACGTCGTCCCCTCGGGCATCGTCCCAGCGATCCACGAGGTGGGCCTCGACGTCGTCCCGGCGGCTCGGCCCCCGGGCTCGCGGTCCCGCCGGCGGCCGGCCCGGCTGCGGCTGACCGCTCCCCACTCGTCCCCAGCCAGGAGGCACCTTTGACCACTGTCCTGACACCGCGGCCGCAGACGGCCCCCTGCGTCCCGGCCACGGCTCACGAGGAGGATGCATCCGGCCCTCGCGTCCGGGGCGACATGACGGTCGAGGTCGCTCTGTCCGTCATGGACGGTGCCCGTGTGGAGCGTCTGCTCCTGTGCGACGAGGACGACCAGTGCACCGGATCGGTGACCCGGGCCGAACTCACCGCACACCGCGGCAGTCCCTCGTACACGGATCGGTTGCGTCTGCGGGACGTGCTCGTCTCTGCCCGCTGAACCGCCCCCGCCCTCCCGGACCACCCCGTCCCCTTCTCCCCGCAGGAGCACCTTGCGCTGTGTCATCGCCCGCTATCCGTTCGACCTGACCAGGAACGGCGTGCTGGCCCTGATGAAGGGTGTCACGCCGGAACCCGTCACGGCCGAGTCCGTGGCCATCGGCCGTCGCCGCTACCCCGTCAAGCAGGTGGGCCAGGTCATCACCCGGCAGGACCGTCGTGACTTCACCGCTGGCGAGGTCGTCCGGGCTTTGACGCGCCTCGGATTCACCTGCCACATCCCCGGGGCCGCGCCCGCACACGCCCTCACGCCGCTCGAGACGGCGTCGGCCCTGCTCGGCTCGCCCGGACCGGCGGACCACGCGCCCCAGGACAGCTGAGCGAAGGCGGGAAACCGCCGCTGCGAGCCCGGTGCGGGCCCTGCCGACGCGCGTCGGCAGGGCCCTCACCGCTGTCCGAGCCCCTGGCGCGGCGGGGAGTCGGTTCAGCGGATCCGACGACACGTGACCCTTGTCCGTGACCAGGACAGAAACCCGCGCTCTCGTGTGCCCAAAAATCTACTCTGGCGAGAGTAGACTTTCACTACTCGCTCGGTTAGTCTCTTCCTCGTAGTCAAGGTCTGACGAGCCCGGCGGACACGACGAGCCGGGAACGGACGGAAGCAGTAGGTACAGAGGTAGTAGGTACAGAGGAAGAACGGAGGAGTAGACGCCATCGGGATCGCCCGGCCGGAGATGCAGCGGCCGGGTACCGCAAGACCCCGGATTGGAAGGTGGTCCCCGGTCACGCAGCCGCGATCCCCGCTCCCCCCTGTTCAGGGCCGGTAGCGGACAGAGAAGGTCGGCACCGCATAAGGGCCGACAGATGGTGTTCAATTTCCTTCGGGGCCCTGGTGCCGTACGGCACCAGGGCCCCTCGACGCGTTCGTACATCGAGGTGACATGACGGCAGACAGACCCCTCAGTGATCGTCTGGACGACGATGACTACCCCGCCTACACGATGGGCCGGGCCGCCGAGATGCTCGGCACCACCCCCGCGTTCCTCCGGGCCATCGGCGAAGCCCGTCTGATCACTCCGCTCCGTTCGGAGGGTGGGCACCGCCGGTACTCCCGCTACCAGCTGCGCGTCGCGGCCCGGGCCCGCGAACTCGTCGACCGGGGCACCCCGATCGAGGCCGCCTGCCGCATCGTCATCCTCGAGGACCAGCTCGAGGAGGCGCAGCGTCTCAACGCCGAGTACCGCCGCCGCGCCGGCCACACGGCACCCGACGCCTCCGGTTCCGGCTCCAGCTCCCGCAACGACTGACAGCGACTCTCAGCCGTCCGGCACGATGATGATCCGCCGGGCACCACGACCCGTGCGGCACCACGACCCGTGCGGCACGACGCCCCGTCCGGCACGGAGCCCCGTCGTTCGGTGCGCGTCTGCCCGGCCTACGGCCGCTCCGCCGCCAGCAGTGCCGGGAACGCCTCGTGCAGCGCCTCGCGCCAGTCGCGGATCGGCTCGATGCCGGCGGCGGACCAACGGTCATGGCCCAGGACGCTGTAGGCGGGCCGGGGAGCCGGACGGACGTAGGCGGCGCTGCTGGTCGGACGCACCCGCTCCGGGTCCGCGCCGAGCAGCCGGAAGATCTCCCGGGTGAGGCCGAACCAGGTCGTCTCGCCGCCGCTGGTCCCGTGGTAGATCCCCGCCGGAGCGGCGCCGGCCAGCGCGGAGTTCCCGAGCCGGACGAGCCGGTCGGCGAGATCGACGGTCCAGGTGGGCTGACCGCGCTGGTCGTCGACCACGTCGAGGGTGTCCTTGACGCCTTCGAGTCTGATCATCGTACGGACGAAGTTGCCGCCGCCCGCGCCGTACAGCCACGCCGTGCGCACCACGTAGCCCGCGTCGGGGAGTGCGGCCAGCACCGCCTGCTCGCCCGCCAGTTTGGTGCGGCCGTAGGCGCTTCGCGGGCCCGTGGGGGCGTCCTCGGCGTACGGGGAGTCGCTGTCGCCCGCGAAGACGTAGTCCGTGGAGACCTGGAGCAGCCTGGCGCCGGTTCCGGCGCACGCCGCTGCCAGGTTCCGGGGCCCGTCGCCGTTGATCCGCAGGGCGTCGGTCTCACGGGTCTCCGCGTCGTCGACGGCCGTCCAGGCGGCACAGTTGACCACGACGTCGGGACGGTGCTCCGCCACGGCCCGACGCACCGCCTCCGCGTCCGTGACGTCAAGGTCGTCGCGGGTCAGGCCCACGCTCCGCACGCCGTCGGCCGCCAGGCGGGCGGTGAGGTCCCGGCCGAGCATTCCGCCGGCTCCGGTGATCAGCCAGGTGGAGGTCACAGCGCCGCGCGCTCCTTCAGGGGCTCCCACCAGGCGCGGTTGTCCCGGTACCAGGCGACGGTCTCGGCGAGGCCGGCGGTGAAGTCCTTGCGGGGTTCGTACCCCAGTTCCGTCCGGATCTTGGTGCAGTCCACGGAGTAGCGGCGGTCGTGGCCCTTGCGGTCCTGGACGTACTCGACGCTCTTGTCCCAGTCGGCGCCGCACGCCTGGAGCAGGAGCCGGGTCAGCTCCTTGTTGGACAGCTCGGTGCCGCCGCCGATGTTGTAGATCTCCCCTGCCCGGCCCCGGGTGCGGACCAGCTCGATGCCCTGGACGTGGTCGTCGATGTGCAGCCAGTCGCGGACGTTGCCGCCGTCGCCGTACAGCGGGACCTTCTTGCCGTCCAGCAGGTTCGTGATGAACAGCGGGATGACCTTCTCGGGGAAGTGGTGGTGCCCGTAGTTGTTGGAGCAGCGGGTCACCCGCACGTCGAGGCCGTGGGTGCGGTGGTACGACAGCGCGATCAGGTCGCTGGACGCCTTGGCCGACGAATAGGGCGAGTTGGGCTGCAGGGGATGGGTCTCCGGCCACGAGCCCTCGTCGATGGAGCCGTAGACCTCGTCGGTGGAGATGTGCACGAACACCTTGATCCCGGCCCGGTGTGCCGCGTCGACCAGGGTGTGCGTGCCGACCACGTTGGTGCGGACGAACTCGGCGCCGCCGTCGATGGACCGGTCCACGTGCGACTCGGCGGCGAAGTGCACCACCTGGTCGTGCCGCGCCATGAGTTCGGCGACCAGTTCGGGGTCGCAGATGTCGCCCCGGACGAACGCGAAGCCCGGACGGTCGCGCACCTCGTCGAGGTTGGCCGGGTTGCCCGCGTAGGTGAGCTTGTCCAGGACGGTGATCGCCACGTCACCCGGGCCCGAGGGGCCGAGCAGGGTGCGGACGTAGTGGGAGCCGATGAAACCGGCGCCGCCGGTCACGAGGATGCGGGTCGTCATGAGGAGATCTGCACTTTGCTGTGGTCGCCGAGGACGAGGCGGTGGGCTGCGGGATTGCGGGGCGCGGGAGTGACCTGGACGTTGCGGCCGATGAGCGAGGTCTCGATCCGTCGTACGCCGGTGATGGAGGACTCCCGCAGGACGATGGAGTACTCGACCTCGCTGTCGTCGATCCGGCACTCCTCGGAGATGGACGTGAAGGGGCCGATGTACGAGTCGCTGATCACCGTGCCGGGGCCGATGACGGCGGGACCCACGATGCGCGAGCCGCGGACCTCGGCGCCGGCCTCGATGCGCACGCGGCCGATGATCTCGCTGGACTCGTCGACGCTGCCCTCGATGCTGCGCTCCAGCGTCTCGAGGACGGAGCGGTTGACCTCCAGCATGTCGGGGACGTTCCCGGTGTCCTTCCAGTAGCCGGAGATGGTCGTCGAGCGGACGTCCTTGCGCTGGTCGATCAGCCACTGGATGGCGTGGGTGATCTCCAGTTCGCCGCGCCGGGACGGCGCGATCTCGCGGACCGCCTCATGAATGGCGGGAGTGAAGAGATACACCCCCACCAGCGCGAGATCGCTCTTCGGCTCCTCGGGCTTCTCCTCCAGCCCGGTCACCCGGCCACTGTCGTCGAGTTCGGCGACACCGAACGACGTCGGATCGGGCACCCGGGTCAAAAGGATCTGCGCGTCGGGGCGTTCCGTGCGGAATCCGTCGACGAGGCCGGTGATGCCGCCGACGATGAAGTTGTCGCCGAGGTACATCACGAAGTCGTCGTCACCCAGGAATTCGCGTGCGATGAGCACGGCGTGGGCCAGGCCGAGCGGCTTGTCCTGGGGGATGTACGTGACGTCGATCCCGAGCTTCGAGCCGTCACCGACGGCTTCCCGGATCTCTTCGGCGGTGTCGCCGACGATGATGCCGACATCGGTGATGCCGGCATCGGCGATGGCCTCGAGCCCGTAGAAGAGCACGGGCTTATTGGCGACGGGCACCAGTTGCTTGGCCGATGTGTGGGTTATCGGACGCAGGCGAGTGCCCGAGCCACCCGACAGAACGAGAGCCTTCATACCGGGCATCCTAACCACGGGGCTGTGCCCGGCTCCTGTCCTGTGTTCCACCGCAGTTTGCCGAAACCTTACGGGTGTTACTCGTTCTGTTCGCGTCGGCGACCGTCGGTTTGACGTGGCCGCGGCCCGGTCGTCACCCGTTAGCCTTGCCTTCGACGAGCGGCGTTGCGCGCCGGTTCATGCCGTGGTGAGTCCCAGCAACTGAGGCGGAAGAAGAGACATGTCCATCAAGGTGAGCGTGGTCGTCCCGGTCTACAACCCGGGCAAGTACATCGAGGACTGCATCGCCTCTCTTCTGCGCCAGAGCCTGCCGGACGACGAGTACGAGGCGATCTTCGTCGACGACGGCTCCACCGACGAGACACCCGAGCGCCTCGACCGGCTGGCCGCCGAGTACCCGCACATGCACGTCGTCCACCAGGAGGGATCCGGGTGGTCGGGCAAGCCGCGCAACGTCGGCATCGAGGCGGCCAAGGGCGAGTTCATCCAGTTCGTGGACAACGACGACTGGCTGGGCGACGAGGCCCTTGAGCGCATGTACGACTACGGGGTGCGCAACGACGCCGACGTCATCGTCGGGAAGATGGCCGGAAAAGGCCGCCCCGTCCCGCTCGAGCTGTTCCGCAGGAACCGGCCGCACGCGAACGTCGAGAATGCCCCGCTGATCGACAGCCTCACCCCGCACAAGATGTTCCGCAAGGAGTTCCTGGACAAGCACAACCTCCGGTTCAAGGAGGGGCGCCGCCGTCTGGAGGACCACGTCTTCGTCGCGGAGGCCTACCTGCGGGCCGAGAACGTCGCCGTTCTCAGCGACTATCTCTGCTACTACCACGTCAAGCGCGAGGACGCCTCCAACGCGGGCTTCCAGCGTTTCGACCCGGTCGGCTATTTCACCAACCTCCGTGAGGCTCTCGACGTGGTCGAGGAACTCACCGAACCGGGGCCGCTGCGCGACCGGCTCTTCCGCCGCTGGCTGCGCAACGAGATGGTCGAGCGTTTGCGCGGACAGCGTCTGCTGAGCCTGCCCGAGGACTACCGCCAAGAACTGTTCGACGAGATCCACAAGGTGGTCGTCGAGCGTTTCGGGCCCGGTGTCGCAGCGGGTCTGCAACCCACCCAGCAGATCGTCGCCGGTCTGATCTCGGCCAATCGTCTGGCCGAGGTCGAGGAGTTCGCGCGATGGGAGGCGGGAATCAAGCCCTTCGGTTCCCTCGAGAGCCTCGGCTGGGAGAACGGCAGGCTGGCGATCGGTTTCACCGCCGAGTACAGGTCGGGAGGCGAGCCTCTCACTTTCCGTGCCGACGGGGAGAAGGACGTGCTGATTCCGCCTCTGTCGCGGACCGGACTGAGCGCCATCGCCCTGCTCGGCGCCGACACCTCCGCCCCGCTGGACAAGTCCAAGGTGGACCTGGTGGTGCGGGAGCGCGCGACGGCTGCGGAGTTCTTCCAGCCCGTGGAACTCACCCGCGAAAAGCTCGCCGTGGAGGGCGGGGAGAGCGTGGAGAGCGAGGCGAGCGGGGAGAGCCGGAAGGGCCGGTTCCGCCAGGTGCTGCGCGCCACCTCGCTGGTCGACCCGCTCTCGGCGGCGAACGGCGCCCCGCTCGACGAGGGCATCTGGGACGTGCTCATCCGCATCAGCTCCTGCGGATGGACGAAGGAGACGCGCCTCGGTTCGGTGCGCACCGACCAGGCCGGACACGGGCGCCGCGCCGCCGTCGTCGGCTCCCCGGCCCGTACGGTCCTGCCGTACTGGACCGACCCGCACGGCAACCTCTCGCTCGACGTCGACCAGAAGACCAACCGCCTCGCGTACGAGTTCGCCGGCCTGGCTCCCGGCGACGTGACCGTCACGACGAGCCCCGGGCGCCTCTCCGCCGTTCTGCCGTTCCACGTCCAGGGCGAGTGCGAGGCGGCCCTGAAGCTCACCGACGTCGCGTCCGGGCGGTCGGTCGAGGTCGCCGCCACGCTGACCGGCCGCACCACCGGTGACGCCGACCTGCGCGCCGACCTCCCGTCCGGCGAGCCGGCGGAGGGCCACTGGCGGATGGACCTGACCCTGCCGTCGCTCGGAGCCGGCAAGCCGGTGCAGCTCCCGCTGGCCCTGGAGGTGCCGGCGGGCGGCGAGGCCGTGGTCAAGCGCCTGGCTGCGGCCGCCGCCGACCTGGCGGCCAAGGGTCCCGCCCGGCGCGGGCCCGGCTCGCGACCGGCGAAGCCGACGTTCCTGCGCCGCGCGGTCCGCAAGATCCGTCGGACCCTGAAGAAGTGACCGCACGACGCGAACGAGGATCAGGACATGCGACCACTGGGTATTGAGGGAGCCTGGGTGCTGGAGCCCAAGGTGTTCCCCGACGACCGCGGCAGCTTCCACGAGTGGTTCCGCGGCGCGGAGTTCCGCGAGGCGACGGGCCAGGACCTCCACCTCGCCCAGGCCAACTGCTCCGTCTCCAGGCGGGGCACCCTGCGCGGCATCCACTTCGCGGACGTGCCGCCGAGCCAGGCCAAGTACGTCACGTGTGTCCGGGGTGCGGTCGTCGACGTCGTCGTCGACATACGCGTCGGCTCACCGACGTACCGGCAGTGGGAGGCGGTCCGGCTGGACGACCGGACCCACCACGCCGCCTACCTGTCCGAGGGCCTCGGCCACGCCTTCTTCGCGCTGACGGACGACGCGACCGTGGTCTACCTCTGTTCCGAGGGCTACGCCCCCGAGCGGGAACACGGCATCCACCCGCTGGACCCGGACCTCGCCATCGACTGGCCGGCCGGCATCGAACCGCTGCTGTCCCCGAAGGACGAGCAGGCACCGACGCTGGCCGAGGCGGAGGCGCGGGGTCTGCTCCCGGCGTACGAGGACTGCGTCGCCTTCCGCAGGACGCTCCGCGGCGACTGACAGCCGCCCGGTCGCAGAAGGGGCCCTCCCGTGTGGGCACGGGAGGGCCCGGCGCTCTTCTGGACCTCACGGGGTGAGGACGACCTTCTCGCAGTGGTCCTTCTTGTTCTTGAACAGGTCGTAGCCGGTCGGTGCCTCGGACAGGGGCAGCCGGTGGGTGATGATCCGGGTGGGATCGATCCTGCCCTGCTCGATCATGTCCAGCAGCGGTCGCATGTACCTCTGCACGTGGCACTGGCCGGTCCGCAGCGTCAGTGACCGGTTCATCCAGGCACCCGCCGGGAACTTGTCGATCATCCCGCCGTAGACGCCGATGACCGAGACCACGCCTCCGCTCCGGCAGGACATGATGGCCTGGCGCAGCACGTGCGGCCGGTCGGTCTCGGAGCGGACCGCCTGCTTGGCACGGTCGTAGAGGTGGACGTGGGAGGCGCCGTGCGTGGCCTCCAGGCCGACCGCGTCGATGCACTTGTCGGGGCCCCGGCCGCCGGTGAGTTCGAGCAGGGCGGACCGTACGTCGGTGTCCTCGAAGTCGATGGTGGTGTAGCCCTGGGCGGCGGCCATGTCGAGGCGGTAGGCCTCCTTGTCGATGGCGACGACCTTCTCCGCGCCCAGGACCCGGGCACTGTCCATGGCGAACTGGCCGACCGGCCCGGCACCCCAGACGGCGACGACGTCACCCTGCTGGATGTCGCACATGTCGGCGCCCATGTAACCGGTCGGCAGGATGTCGGACAGGAAGAGCACCTGCTCGTCGGTCAGATCCGACTCGATCTTGAGGGCGTTGGCGTCGGCGAGCACCACCCGCGCGTACTCGGCCTGGCCACCGGCGAAGCCGCCGGTGAGGTGGGAGTACCCGTAGATGCCACAGGTGGGATGACCGAACATCTTCTCCGAGATGCCCGCGTTCGGGTTGCTGTTCTCGCAGCACGAGTACAGCTCCGCACGGCAGGACGCACACGCGCCGCAGGCGATGGGGAAGGGCACCACGACCCGGTCGCCGACGCGCAGTGTGCCGTTGTCGATGCCGGGGCCGACCTCGACGACCTCTCCCATGAACTCGTGGCCCAGGATGTCGCCCTTCTCCATGGTCGGCACGTAGCCGTCGACCAGATGGAGGTCGGAGCCGCAGATCGCCGTCGAGGTGATCTTCACGATGGCGTCGCGGCTGTTCAGGATCGAGGGGTCCGGAACGTCCTGCACCTCGACCGAGTTGCGTCCCGTCCAGCAGGTGGCCTTCATGCCAGTGCCTCCTTCAGTTCGTCCTCGGTCAGCGGTCGGGCCGGGTGCTGCGGGAACTCGCCCCGGGCCCGCTTGCCGCCGGGTGCGCCCTCGGAGCGGACGACCTCACCGGTCTCCGCGATCTGCTTGAACCGGCGCAGGTCGTCGTCCAGTTGCTGGTGCGGCTCCTCGCCGAACCAGCGGGCGGCCGCCTTGCCCACCGCCCCACCGGGCAGTTCGTAGCGCAGGGACACCCGGATCTCCGTGCCCTGCCCGCCCGGGGCCGGCACGAGACGGACTTCGCCGGAGTTGCCGATGTCGGCGCCCTCCACCGACCGCCACGCGATCAGTCGGCCCGGGACGTCCTGAGTGATCTCGGCGTCCCATTCGACGGTTTTGCCGAACGGCGCGTCGGCCTTCCAGTGACTGGTGCGCGGGCCGGTCACGTGCACGTCGTCCAAGTGCACCATGAATTCCGGCAGTCGCTCCAGGTCCTTCCAGAGGGTGTACACCTCGTCCGGGGACCGGGTGACGGTGGTGGCCGCGGTCAGTTCCATGGGGGCGCTCCTACGCGTGCGGGTCACGGCCGCGTAGACGTCCGTGGCGGTGAGGGCGGTGACCGCGGCCGTCGCAGCGACGGTGCGTCCGAGACCGCGACCGTTGTGGTTCTTCAGGGCTCTGGCGAGCATCGTCAGGTCCATGAGGTCGCCGCCGACGCGACTCCAGAGCCAGACGGGGTGTGGCCGTCCCAACAGGCCGGTCGCCGCAGCCAGTTCGCGCACGCCGACGGCCGTCGTGGCCGACCGGTGGCGGGGGGCGTCGCCCACGCCCAGGGCCCGTGCGAAGCCCGCCGGGGCGACGACCTGGGGCACGCCCAGGAACGCACTGGCCCAGCCGAGGCCACGTACGAGCGGATCGTGTCGCAGGCGGGAGGTGGAGCGGGTGTCTGTCGTCATCAGTGCTCCTGACGTGCGGTCGTCATCAGTGCTCCTGACATGCGGGAGAACCGGGGCCGGAGGGGGGTGGCCGCCCGCCCGGTGTGGTGCCGCAGCGGGCGGGCGGCCCCGGCCTCCTTACTGCTTGTGGCCGTTGCTGTGGCCGTCGGGATGCAGCAGCACCTTCGTCCAGCCGTCGTCACGGGCGTCGAAGTGCTCGTAGGCGGTGGGGGCCTCGTCCAGGCTGAGCTCGTGGGAGACGACGAAGCTCGGCGTCGCCTTCCCGCCGGCGATCAGGTCCCGCAGCGCCCGGTTGTACTTCTTCACCGGAGCCTGGCCGGTCCCCATGCGCTGGCCCTTGAACCACATCATCCCGAAGTCGATGGGCACCTTGCCCTGTGCCTCCCACTCGCCCTGCGCCTCCTCGCCGCCGGGGTCCTGGGGCAGGAACACGCCCACCACGCCGATGTCGCCCGTGAACCTCACCGAGTCGATCAGGCTGTTGAGGGTGAGGCTGGCGTCCTCGTGTCCCTCGGAGTCGTGTGCCTGGTAGCCGACGCACTCACACCCGTTGTCGGCGCCCAGACCGAGGGTGGCCTCCTTGACGACCTCGGCCGGGTCCTGCTCGGCGGTGTTGATCGGAATGGCCCCGATCTCCTCCGCCTTGGCCAGCCGGTCGGGCTGGTGGTCGGCCACCCAGACGCGGCCGGCACCCTTGAGCACGGCGGAGTAGGCTGCCATCAGCCCGACGGGACCGGCCCCGAAGACGATCGTCTGGTCGCCCGGCTTGACGTTGGCCATCTCGGTGGCGTGGTAGCCGGTGGGGAAGATGTCGGCGAGCATCACGTAGTCGCTCTGCCGCTCGGCGGCGTCCTCGCCCAGGCGCAGCGCGTTGAAGTCGCCGTAGGGCACGCGCAGCAGTTCCGCCTGGCCGCCCTGGTAGGGGCCCATGTCGGCGAAACCGTAGGCGGCTCCTGCGAGGGCGGGTTCCGGTTGCATGGTCAGGCAGTAGTTGGTCAGGCCCCGCTCGCACTGCTTGCAGAAGCCGCAGGCGATGTTGAAGGGCAGGACCACGTACTCGCCGACCTGGACCTTGCGGACGGCCGAGCCGACCTCCACGACCTGGCCCAGATTCTCGTGCCCCAGCGTGCGGCCGGACTCGAACGAGGTGCGTCCCTCGTACATGTGCAGATCCGAACCGCAGATGTTGGTGGTGGTGATCTTGACGATGATGTCGCAGGGGTGCTCGATCTTCGCGTCCGGTACGTCCTTCACGGTGACCGTTCGCGGTCCTTCGTATACCGCTGCTTTCATGATGACTTCCCTGGGTGTCCTTGCATGGCGGTGATGGAGACGGCGCAAGGGGCCTGACTCGCGACCATGCGAGGAGGGAGTCGGTGGTATCGGCACGCCTGCGCGAGCCGTTCGCCTGGATCAGGGAGAACGGTTGTTTCACCCGGTCGCCGGGCGGAGCCTCGGTGCTCCGGCGGCGTACGGTGCGGGTCTCCGTCAACCTCCGGCCGAAACGGCGTTCGTCGCACGAATCGGAGGCAGTGTCGCCGGGGCGCCGACCAGCGGTCGGGACGGCATCCCCGGCACGGACCGTCCGCTACTCACCGTCGTCCGCGAGCATGCGACGACGGTCCTGTTCACGCTTGGAATAGGCGGCCGCCCGGATCGCCTCGTCGCTCTCCAGGCCCGACCCCAGCGCACCACCGGCCGTGGCGACCGAAGCGACGAACCAGGCCAGCGTCCAGTACTCCGCGGCATGCAGCGGCGTCCGAGTCATGGAGGCGAACACCTGGTCGTTGAGGATGAAGAGCCCCCACAGCAAGTTGACGACCAGCAACCCGGCGTAGCAGACGAGCACCCCGATGCCCACGGTCACGACCGTCGACGCGTTGTAGAGCGCCGCCCGCTTCCTCTCCTCCGGCGAGTCCTGCGCCTTCCGATGCCACAGGTGCGCGTCAATGATCAGCCAGCCGATCATGAGGGCGACGGACCCGATCGTGGCGATCACGAGCCGTGGGGTGTCGAGGAATGCGGCCAGGCTCCAGACGGTGGAGTTCACGGTGGCGATCGCTCCGGTGGCGAGTGCGGCCGCAAGGGCCTTGGAGAGGCCCGGGACCAAGCGCCACGGCCTGTTGGCCCGGACCATGCCGCCGAGCACCCTCAGGTAGCCGCGCGGCCCACCGACCACATAACGGAGGTCCGCGGCCTCCTCGTCGCCGACCCGGGCCGGGTGAACGGACGCAAGGCGACCGGTGTCTCCCAGCGACCGATCCCGGCCAGGCTTTCCGCCCTGGGCGGACTGCGCATCCGCCAGGCTGAGCACGGCCTCCTCGACCGCGCGCCGGGCCCTGCTCTGGAAGCGCAGTCCGCCCAGGGAGGGGAGGGACAGGAGTGCCAGGCCGTGTTCATGACTCAGATCCACGACGAGTTTGTGCCCCTGCGAGTGCAACGGCAGGTCGGTGAGGGCCACGACGACGTCCCAGTCCTCTTCACGTCGCCGGTCGATGAGCCGGCGGGTCATCGTGGTCGGGTCCTCGGTCCCCGCGGTGAAGGGCTCACTCACCACCTCGACGGCGAACCGCCGGTGGCGGCCCGACGCGTCCGCGAGCCGGGCGGGCATGTCCCGGGCGATGTGCTGGGCGACCTCGGTCGGCGCGTCCGGATCCGCCAGGAGAGCCACGGCCGTGACGCTCTGCGACGACTCAACCATGACGGTCCCTTCTCGTCGTCCACTCCGGCGTCCAGCAGTGCCCCGAATGCCCGGCGCGTAACGCCCGGTCCTCAACCGTTTCGACACAGCCGTACAGCAGGTCGGGGACGCCGGCGAGCACCTGCGGCCGGGCCTCTCGGACGCGACGCCCGAGCCGTACGGCGTCAACCCCAGGCGGAGCCGAGCAGGCGCGGCCCGGGCTGATCAGCCGCGCTGAGGCCAGATCGGGCCCTGGTCGGTCCAGACGACGCCCTTGTTGCGGCACAGGCAGAAGGGGTGCCCGACGGGGTCGGTGTAGACCTGCCAGCCGTAGCCGTTCGGGCCGATGAAGTCCTGCTTCAGCGTCGCACCGAGGGCCAGGACGCGGCGCTGCTCGGGCTCGAACTCGTCCACCTCGAAGTCGAGGTGGAACTGCTTGGGGTGCTCGCCGTCGGGCCACTGCGGAGCGCGGTAGCCGTCCACCCGGATGAACGCCAACTCGATCTCGCCGAACTGGATACCGGCCCAGTCCTCGGAGCTGCCTTCCTTGACCGGCCGGCCTGTCACCTCGGAGTAGAAGGCCGCCAACTCCATCGTGTCCGGGCAGTCGATGATGAAATCGGTGAGTCTCAGCATCCCGGGATCTTGTCACAGGCTCACGCGCCGCGAGGGCGGGACCTTCTGTCACCGGTGGCAACCGACAGCGACCGTCGTATCTCAGCCGCTCCCCACGAACCCCCAGGTCACAGCCCCCCACCCATACGCGTTTCCGCCCAGCCCTGGCGGTACGGCAAGATGGGGTGTATCTGCCCACTGTCAGATTCAAGCTGCCGGACGGTTTCTCTTGGCTGAGTTCATTTACACCATGCGCAAGGCGCGCAAAGCGCACGGCGACAAGGTGATCCTCGACGACGTGACGACGAGCTTCCTCCCGGGGGCGAAGATCGGCGTCGTCGGCCCGAACGGCGCCGGAAAGTCGACGATCCTCAAGATCATGGCCGGGATCGAGCAGCCGTCCAACGGTGACGCCTTCCTCACGCCGGGTTACACGGTCGGCATCCTGCTCCAGGAGCCCCCGCTGACCGAGGACAAGACCGTCCTGGAGAACGTCCAGGAGGGTGTCGCCGAGATCAAGGGCAAGCTCGACCGGTTCAACGAGATCGCCGAGCAGATGGCGACCGAGTACACCGACGAGCTCATGGACGAGATGGGCAAGCTCCAGGAGCAGCTCGACCACGCCAACGCGTGGGACCTCGACGCGCAGCTGGAGCAGGCCATGGACGCCCTGGGCTGCCCGCCCGGCGACTGGCCCGTCACCAACCTGTCCGGTGGTGAGCGCCGCCGCGTCGCGCTGTGCAAGCTCCTGCTGGAGCAGCCCGACCTGCTGCTGCTCGACGAGCCCACCAACCACCTCGACGCCGAGTCGGTGAACTGGCTGGAGCAGCACCTGGCGCAGTACCCGGGCACCGTCGTCGCGGTCACCCACGACCGGTACTTCCTCGACAACGTCGCCCAGTGGATCTGCGAGGTCGACCGCGGTCGCCTCTACCCCTACGAGGGCAACTACTCCAAGTACCTGGAGACCAAGGCCGCCCGCCTCAAGGTCGAGGGCCAGAAGGACGCCAAGCGGCAGAAGCGGCTCAAGGAAGAGCTGGAGTGGGTCCGCTCCAACGCCAAGGGGCGGCAGGCCAAGTCCAAGGCGCGTCTGGCCCGCTACGAGGAGATGGCCGCCGAGGCCGACAAGATGCGGAAGCTGGACTTCGAGGAGATCCAGATCCCGCCGGGCCCGCGTCTGGGCAACGTCGTCGTCGAGGTCAGCAACCTCAGCAAGGGCTTCGGCGAGAAGCTGCTCATCGACGACCTCAGCTTCACCCTCCCGCGCAACGGCATCGTGGGCATCATCGGTCCGAACGGCGCCGGCAAGACCACCCTGTTCAAGATGATCCAGGGCATCGAGGAGCCGGACTCCGGCGCCATCAAGGTCGGCGACACCGTCAAGATCTCCTACGTCGACCAGAGCCGCGAGAACATCGACCCCAAGAAGACGCTGTGGGCCGTCGTCTCCGACGAGCTGGACTACATCAACGTCGGCCAGGTCGAGATGCCGTCGCGGGCGTACGTCTCCGCCTTCGGGTTCAAGGGGCCGGACCAGCAGAAGCCGGCCGGGGTGCTCTCCGGCGGTGAGCGCAACCGGCTGAACCTCGCGCTCACCCTCAAGCAGGGCGGCAACCTGCTGCTCCTCGACGAGCCGACCAACGACCTCGACGTCGAGACCCTCTCCAGCCTGGAGAACGCGCTGCTGGAGTTCCCCGGCTGCGCCGTGGTCGTCTCCCACGACCGGTGGTTCCTGGACCGCGTGGCCACGCACATCCTCGCCTACGAGGGCGACTCCAAGTGGTTCTGGTTCGAGGGCAACTTCGAGTCGTACGAGAAGAACAAGGTCGAGCGGCTCGGCCCGGACGCCGCCCGTCCGCACCGCGCCACCTACAAGAAGCTGACCCGGGGCTGATCTTGCGGCACATCTACCGCTGCCCGCTGCGCTGGGCGGACATGGACGCGTACGGCCACGTCAACAACGTGGTGTTCCTCCGCTACCTGGAGGAGGCCCGTATCGACTTCCTGTTCCGCCCGGAGAAGGACTTCAAGCAGGGGTCCGTGGTGGCACGCCATGAGATCGACTACAAGCGGCAGCTCGTGCACCGCCACCACCCGGTGGACATCGAGCTGTGGGTCACCGAGATAAGGGCCGCGTCCTTCACCCTCACCTACGAGGTGAAGGACGGCGACCAGGTCTACGTGCGGGCGTCGACGGTGATCGTGCCGTTCGACTTCGAGGCGCAGCGCCCGCGCCGGATCACCGAGGAGGAGCGGGAGTTCCTCCGCGCGTACATGGATGACGCCGAGGAGGAGGCCGTCGCGGCATGACGGTCCTGCACCTCGCCGACGAGGGGGAGGCGGCGGACCTCGCGGCCTTCCTCTCCCGGCTGCTCCACTACGACCGCGGGGCCGCGGTGCGCCTGCAGGCCGCCGGCACCGCACTGGCCGTCTTCGGCCGGCCGCCGTCCTTCGAGGTGCTGGCGGTCCGCGCGGTGCGGCTGGCCAAGCCGTACGAGAAGGGCCTGGAGGTCAGGCTGGACGTGACCGTGTCCGCCGGTGAGCTGCTGGAATCGGTGGACGAGAAGGCCGCCACGGCCGCCGTGCCGCAGGCCGTGACCGGGCCGCCGTGGGCCGGGGTGCTGCCGCCCCGCAGCGGCTGGCGGGCCGAACCGGGACTGCCCGGGCCCGACGCCCTCCGGTCGCTGGTGGCCGCCGCGGTGGCCGAGTTCCGCGCCCGGACGGGGGAGTTGCCCGAGGAGCGGCGCACCCGCGGCGAACTGGACCGCATCGGCCGGGACATCTGGTCCCGCACGGTCGGGGACACCCCGCTGCCGGTCCGGGCCGTGCACGCGGCGCAGTCGCTCGGCTTCCTGCGGCCCGGCGCCCCGCTGGGGCTGCTCTCCTCGGGCGCGTGGCTGCGGCTGCGCACGCCCTACGGGTCGGTCGCGGTACGGCGTGCCGGGCTCGGGGCCTTGGACGTCAGCGTCCGCTGACCGGCCACCGGGGGAGGGCGTCAGCCCGGGGTGTTCACCATCGAGGCGGCCGCGTAGGTCAGGTAGCTCCACAGCGTGTGCTCGTGCTCCTCGGACAGCCCGAGCTCGTCGACCGCCACCCGCATGTGCTTCAGCCAGGCGTCGTGCGCCGCGCGGTCCACCTGGAAGGGCGCGTGGCGCATCCGCAGCCGCGGGTGGCCGCGGTTGGCGCTGTACGTAGTCGGGCCGCCGAAGTACTGGATGAGGAACAGCGTGAAGCGCTCCTCGGCGGGGCCGAGGTCCTCCTCGGGGTACATGGGCCGCAGCAGCGGGTCCCCGGCGACCCCCTCGTAGAAACGGTGGACGAGCCGGCGGAAGGTCTCCTCCCCGCCGACCTGCTCGTAGAAGGTCTGCTCCTGAAGCGTGCCGCGCCGAATCTCTGTCACGCGTTCCATGGTCTCAGACGCCCCGGCATAGGACTCAAGACCTAGGTCCCGCCGCCCGTGATCGGAACGACCGGCCCCAGGCCCGCCGCTTACTGTGGAGACATGGGCGGGCACGCACCCGGCAGGGAACTCGAGGACCTCGGCGCCAGCGCGCGGGCGGGGCTGGTGCGGCGCATCGAGGCGAGCGGGGCCTGGACGGCCGACCCCGCCTGGCGGGAGGCCTTCGCGGCGGTCCCGCGCCACCTGTTCGTGCCGTACTACTACGTGGCCGTCGCGGGCGGTTACGAGCGCCGCTGGGGCGAGAGCCCCGACCCGCAGGCGCGGGAGCGGTGGATACGGGGTGCCTACGAGGACGTGCCGCTGGCGACCCGGCTGCGCGACGGGGAGCTGCTGTCCTCCAGCAGCCAGCCCTCGCTCATGGCGGACATGCTGACGGAGCTGGACGTCCGCGAGGGGCACACGGTCCTGGAGATCGGGGCGGGCACCGGCTACAACGCCGCGCTGCTGTGCCACCGGCTCGGCGACGACAAGGTCACCAGTGTCGACCTGGACCCGGAGATCACCGAGTCGGCCCGCCGGCACCTGGCCGCGGCCGGGCACCATCCGGTCGTCGTCACCGGCGACGGCGCCCGGGGCGTGCCGGAGCGCGCGCCCTTCGACCGGATCATCGCGACCTGCGCCCTGACCTCCGTACCGCCGGCCTGGCTCGCCCAGAGCCGGCCGGGCGGCCGGATCCTGCTGCCGCTGGCCACCGGCCTGCTCGCGCTCACCGTGACCGACGCCTCGCACGCCGAGGGGCGCTTTTTGCACACGCCCGCCTACTTCGTGCCCCTGCGCGGGACCGGCCGGGCCGCGGAGCCGTTCCAGCTCGGCGGGGTGCCCCGCCGGGCCAGGGAGGACGACCTGTTCCGCTTCCTGCTGGCCCTGACCCGCGGCAGCATCGACCCGGAGGAGGCGCTGTCGCTGTGGGAGCAGGAGGGCAGACCGCAGCGCGAGCGCTACGGCATCACCGTCAGCGGCGAACGGGAGTGGGCCTGGCTGGACGACCCGGAGGGGCCGTACGCCTGGCCCCTCCCGTCCTGACGTACCGCCGCGCGGCGCCGACGGTACGGCTCAGCCGCGCGGCTCAGCCGCGGCGGATCGTGATCGTCGTCCAGGCGCCCACGTGCACCCGGTCGCCGTCCTGGAGCGGGACGGGGACGAACGGCTGGATGGGCTCCTCCGAGCCGTTGACCGTCGTGCCGTTCGTCGAGTTCTGGTCGACGACCGCCCAGCTGCCGTCCGGCTGCTGCACCAGCACCGCGTGCTGGTGCGAGACGCCCGGGTCCTCCGGCGGCACCGACAGGTCGATGTCGGGGGTGTCGCCGGTGGAGTGCCGGCGGCGGCCGATGGTGATCTGGTTCCCGGTGAGCGTGCGCTGCTGCTCGGGGGAGTACGCGGGCAGGTTCAGCCCGGCGGCCTCGGGGCCGGAGCGCTGCATCATCGCCAGGAAGTACTCGCGGTCCGGGCCGATCGTCGCGGTCCAGGTCGCCGGTCCCTGCTGCGGCTGGTGCTGCTGCGGGAAGCCTCCCGGGCCGGGCGGGGCCTGGGTGGCACCGGGCTGCGGGTAGCCGTAGCCGCCCTGACCGGGTCCGCCGGGACCGCCGTGGCCGGGACCGCCCGGGCCGCCGTGCCCGCCGGGGCCGGTGTGCGACGGCGGGGAGATCACCCAGTCGTCGTCACCGCCGCCGAAGGCCGGACCGCCCTGCTGCGGGGGCCGCTGCGTCTCCTGCGGGAAGGCGGGCGGGGCCGGCGGGCCGGACTGGTGGAACGCCTGCGGAGCGCCGCCGGGACCGCCGGGGCCACCCTGCCCACCCGGGCCGCCCCCGTAGCCGCCGGGACCGCCGCCGTGTCCACCCGGACCGCCGTGGCCACCCGGGCCGGGCGGCGGCGGGACCGGACGCGAGGGGTCGTTGCCGAATCCGGGCGGGCCGGACGGACCACCCGGGCCACCGGGCGCCCCGTAACCACCCGGGCCACCGGGACCACCGGGGCCGCCAGGGCCGCCGGGACCACCCGGGCCGGGACGGCCGGACTGATCGCCGCCGAAGGGCGGGATCGGCTCGGCCGGGCGGTTCACCTGCGAGGGGCGCGAACTCTGGTAGTCGAACGCGTCACTGCCACTGCCGTACGACGGGCCGCCCGGGCCGCCCTGGCCCGGTGGCTGGAAGCGCGCGCCCGGGCCGGGCGGCGGCGGGGCCGCGGGGGTGTACGAGGTCGCCGTGTTGGTGAGGAAGTTCCACCGGCACTCCTCGCAGAACGGGGCACCACCCTCACGCGGCGTACGGCACTGCGGGCAGAGCTCCGGCTCGGCGGACAGGTGCGGCGGGCGCCCGCCGGGCTGCCCACCGGGGCCGGGGCCGCCGGGGCCGCCCTGGCCGGCCGGGGGCGGGAAGCCGTAGCCGCCGGGGGGCGGAGGGGGAGGAGGCGGAGGCACGGCACCCGCCATGCGGTGACCGCAGACCTCGCACCAGTCGTCGGAACCCGACTGGTGTCCGTTCGGGCAGGTCGGCATGTCGGCGCGTCCCTCCTTCGATCTCTTCCAGGTCACTTCTTGACGCGAACAGTCTTGGTGGACCGGGTTTCGAGCGTCATCTCGTCCGCCTCCGCGACCTTCGCCTTCAGTCGCACAGTACCGGTCGCGGCGTCGACCACGTCCACCACCTTCGCAAGCAGTTTCGCAGTATCGGCGTTCCCCGAGGCACTCGCGAGCTGAACGGCCCGGCCCAGTTTGGCCGTTGCTCCGTCGATATCGCCCGACTTGCGCAGATCGAGCCCCTGCTGGATGACCTGGGCCAGTTCGGCCTGCCCGGTGTAGTGGGCGACCTGGGGGTTGATCGACGTGGAGGCGACCATGTCGTCCGTCCACACGGCCCGGACCAGGCCCTGCGCGCCGAGGTTGTGGACGCCGCCGTCGGGCTGCGGGACGACCAGCGAGATGCGGGCCGCCAGCATCTCCTGCCCGACGTGCGCGGCCGGGACCTGCACACACAGGTGGTAGTCGCGGGACTCGTCGCCCCAGGAACCCAGCGGGTAGTCGCCGGCGCGGGGGCCGGCCTCGGTGCGCCGGCCGGTCAGTTCCTCGACCGCGGGGGCGACCTGCTTGACGAACTTCACCGTGGTGTCGACGGGGGTCCACAGCCGCAGGGAGACGTCCGCGACCTCCTTGCCCATCGCCGTCTCCATCATCCGCGTGAAGTCCGCGGCCAGAGCGGCCGGATCGGCGACGATGTCGGCGGTGCCGAGCAGCGCCGAGGCGATCGCTGTGACTTCTTTCACTTCCCAGTCGGTGCCGACCCCGCGTGCGTCGCAGGTGAAACGGCCCGCGCACGCGTCGAGCGCGGCCCTCAGGTCCTGGGCCGACTCGTGCTCGTTGCGGCCGTCGGTGAGCAGGATGCCGTGGCGGATGGCGACGTCCACGGAGGACAGCAGACGGTCGGCCAGCCGCAGCCAGGTGCCGATGGCCGTGCCGCCCCCCGCGCCGAGCGCCCGCAGCGCCTGCTTGGCCTGCGCGCGGGTGGTGGCGTCGGCGACGGCGACCCGGCCGCCGCCGGGGTAGACCTCCTTGGCGACGTGCGTCCCGCCGATCACCGCGAAGTGGACGCCGTCGCGCAGGGTGTCGATCGCGGCGGCGGTGGCGTCGCGCGCGTTGCGCATCTTGGCGGGCGGGTAGTCCATCGACCCCGAGCAGTCGACCATGATCGCCACCGCGGCGGACGGACCCTGCCCGGGTGCGTACAGCTGCGGTGCGCCGACCGCGCTGCCGAGGGTGCCGCCGCCGGTCGCCGTCACCGTGACGATGGCGTTGACCTCGCGGGCGCCCTCCGGCAGGTACTCGTTCTGATAGACGTCCACCGAGAACCGGGGCGCGCTCGCTTTCGAGAAATTGGCCATGCCTGTTTCGATCCCCCTCCGGAGACCCCGCCGGCAGCGGGGTCACGACGGTGGGCGGACCGGTCCCCTCCGGTCCGCCGAGCCACCCCCGAGCGTGGCCTCAGGCCGATCCTGCCCCCTGCGGCACCGCCGGGAACGGCACGAGCGCCACTGTTACGTTGTCGTGGCCCCCGCCGTCCAGGGCGTGACCGACGAGCACGCGGGCGCTGTGCAGCGGCTGCCCGGCGGCGTCGAGCGGCAGGATGCGGGCCATCTCCTCGGCGGCCTCGGCGTAGTTCCACAGGCCGTCCGTGCAGACGACCACCACACCGGGGCGGTCGGGCTTGAACGCGGCGGTGTGCGGCTCCAGTTCGTAGGCGTCGGCGCCGAGCCAGCCGGTGATGGCGTGGGCGCGCTCGTCGGCGTAGGCCTCGGCCTCGTTCATCAGGCCCGCGGCGACCATCTGCGCCGCCCAGGAGTCGTCCTCGGTGAGCCGGGCCGGGGGAGCGCCGCGGTCGACCGGGACCCAGTAGGCGCGGCTGTCGCCGACCCAGCCGACGATCAGCAGCCCCGAGGTCACCACGGCGCCGACGATGGTGCAGGCCGGGGCGTTCTGGTGCGGGGCGTGCTCGCGGGCCGTGGCCGGCTCCTCCGCCAGCGAGTTGACCGCGTGGGAGGCGGCGACGATCGCCTCGTGCATGGCCTGCTGCGGGTGCGTGCCGCGCGGCAGGGCCGCCAGCAGCGTCTCGCTCGCGGCCTTCGACGCGGCCGCCGAGGCGTCGTCGGGCCGGGTCGCCGAGGAGACGCCGTCGCAGACGATCGCCACGGAGGCGGGCGAGCCGTCGGGCAGCGTGGTGGTCCCGAGGGCGAACGCGTCCTCGTTGCGGTGGTGGCGCAGGCCGCGGTCGCTGACCGCGGCCACCGGCCCGGACTCCTGCTCCATGTGGTCCCGTTCGCGCGGCTGGGCGTGGCCGCAGTTCTCGCAATAGCCGTCGTCGTCCACGCGGCCGGCCCGGCAGGCGACGCAGACCTTGCCGCCGGCAGCGGCGGGCGGGGCCGCCGGTTCGGCGGACACCCGGGGGTCCGGCGCCTGGAGGGGGTACTCGTCCGGCTGGGTGCGGTAGATCTCCGGCGCGTAGCCCTCCGGCTGCGGCGGCCGGTCGAACCGCACCCCCGCCGCCGGGGACGGGGGCGCACCGGGGGGCGGTGCGCCGGCGCCCGGGGCCGCGCCGGCCGGCGGGGCCTGCGGGGGCTCGGGGTACGCGGCGGCCGGGGCGCCCTGGGCGGGCACCGCGCCGTTCAGGGCGATGGTCGGGTTGTCCTCGGGCCGTGCCGGCACGGCGGACAGGTCGTATCCGCACGCGCCGCAGAAACGGTCACCCGACTCGAGGGGTTCCTCGCAGCTCGGGCATGCGGACAACCGGGGCATCTGCGACATCAACTACACCCACGTCCGGGGGCGGTAACGATTGGCACGTTCCACCAGGTCGATCCTCTCCTCGCCGCCCCGCGCCAGCCGGGCCAGCATGCGGTACGAGCGTTCCAGTCCGAAACGCAGTCCCCGCTCGTCCAGGCCGCTGCCGAGCAGCGTCCGCCCCCCGGCGGCGGGAGGGGAGGAACCCTGGCCCCCGGAGAGTACCCAGTCCAGGGCGCAACCGAGGACTTCGGCCGACAACTGCTCCCGCCGCGCCGGATCCAGGCCGTAGGCGTCGAGCGCCTCCACCTGTGCCGCGGCGGCCGTCAGGTCCTCCAGGAAGGGCACGTCCGAGGCCGTGGCCGTGCGCCCGCGCAGCCGTGCCCGGACGGCCGCCACCCGCGCGGCCGTGTAGTGGATGGAGGACTCCGGCACGGACTCCAGCGTCCGCACGGCGCCGCGCCGGTCGCCGGTCGCCAGCTGGACACGGGCCAGGCCGAACGCGGCGCTCACATGGCTCGGGTCGGTCGACCACACCAGCCGGTAGTACTCGGCGGCGTTGTCCAGCTGGCCCAGCACCTCCGCGCACAGGCCCAGCGCCAGCTTCGGGGCGATCTCGCCGGGGAAGGCGTCGTAGATCGCGTCGAAGGCCAGCGCGGCGCCCTCGTCGTCTCCGGTCACCAGCGCGGCCAGGCCCCGGAACCAGACCACCCGCCAGTCGTCGGGCCGTTCGTCCTCCAGGGCGGCGAGCGACTCCAGCGCGGCACCCGGCTCACCGGTCTCCAGCCGGGCCCGCACCTGCCGCAGCCGCGTCTCGGTCGACGGGGCCGGCGCGGCCTCCAGTGCCCCGAGCAGCTCCACCGGGGCGGAGGTCATCAGGCCCGCGAGGAAACCGGCGTTGGGGTCGGTCGGGTCCACCCGGGGCACCGGCAGGGCCAGGGCGGCGGCGCGGGTGTCGACCCGCTTGACGAGCCCGGCGACGGATGCCGCCGCACCGGAGGGCGGAGCGCCGGCCCGGGCCGGGAGCGCGGCGCCGGCGCGGCGTCCCGTCCCCGTCGCCCGCGCGCCCAGCCGGGACACCTCGCCGTCCAGCCGGGGGAACAACTCCGTGTCGGTCACCCGCAGTTCCGGACCGAACAGGGTGGACAGAGCGGGCCGGGCCCGGCCCGTCTGGAGCGAGACGACCTCCCGCAGCACGCCCGTGAGCTGCTCCGTCATCTCCTGCGCGGAGGCGAACCGGCGGGCCGGATCGGGGTCGGTGGCGCGCACCAGGAGCCGGTAGAAGGACTCGTACTGCCGGAACACCTCGATGTGGTCCGGGTCGGGCAGGGAGTCGGCGTAGACGTTGGTGTAGCCCTGGAAGTCGAAGGTCAGCACGGCGAGGGTGCGGGCGACCGTGTACAGGTCGCTCGCCACGGACGGCCCGGTCTCGGCGACCTCGGGCGCCTGGTAGCCCACCGTGCCGTAGATGGCCGACTCCTCGTCGTCCATCCTGCGCACCGCGCCCATGTCGATCAGCTTCAGCTCGTCCTCGGTCTGGATGGCGTTGTCGACCTTGAAGTCGCAGTAGAGCAGGTTGCGGCTGTGCAGGTGCCCCAGCGCCTCCAGCGCCTCGATGCCGTACGCGCACGCCTGCTCCACCGGCAGCGGGTCGCGCCGGCCCTGCGGGGTGCGCCGGGCGTTGGCGATCTCCTTGAGCGACTTGCCGCCCACGTACTCCATGACGATGTAGCCGTCGAGGGAGCCGGTGCGCTGGTCCAGGTGCTCCACGAAGTTGTAGATCCGCACGATGTTGGCGTGCTCGATCTCCGCGAGGAAGCGCCGCTCGGAGATCGCCGCCGCCATCGCGTCCTGGTCGCCCGTGTCCAGCAGGCCCTTGAGGACCACCCAGCGGTCCGAGACCGCGCGGTCCACGGCGAGGTAGATCCAGCCCAGACCGCCGTGCGCGAGGCAGCCCACCACCTCGTACTGCCCGTGGACCACGTCACCGGTGCGCAGCTTCGGCACGAACGAGTACGGGTGGCCGCACTTGGTGCAGAAGCCCTCCGTGCGGCCCGGCCGGTCGCCGCGCGCCCGGCCCACCGGGGCCCCGCAGTCCGACCGGGAGCAGAACCGCTTGCGCTCGGGCACCTCGGGGTCGTCCAGCACCATCGCGCGCGGGTCGGGCCGCGGGATCGGCGGCACCTGCACCAGCCCGGCGCCCAGCCGCACCCGGGAGGC
Organism: Streptomyces sp. NPDC017943; assembly: GCF_044328425.1. Lineage (NCBI taxonomy): Bacteria > Bacillati > Actinomycetota > Actinomycetes > Kitasatosporales > Streptomycetaceae > Streptomyces > Streptomyces sp. NPDC017943. The sequence goes on from NZ_JBIRHH010000006.1 coordinate 406,804, forward strand.
GGTACCGGAGGCCGACCCGGAGCTGCGCACGGACACCGAGCGGCCCGTGGACCTGCCCGACACCGAGCGGGACAGCCGGCCCGAGACCGAGCGGCGGGAGCGCGACGACTGCGAGGACGTACCCGCACTGCGGCTGCCCGAGGACCCGCGGGAGCCGCTCCCGCCCCCGGAGGTGACGCCCGTGGGGGACGAACCCACCATGCCGCCCTCGGAGGAAGGGCTCCGGGGTGCGACGACCGGGGCCAGGCCGCAGGTGCCGCAGTACAGTTCGCCGCCGCCCACGTCCTCGTACGCGCCGTCGCAGCCGGGGCGCTGGCACGCACGCCCGGACGGGCCGGGCGGCTCGTGCGGTGCCCGGCTCATCGACTTCCCCTGGTCGCTCATGCGTCCGGCCCCCTCCGGTCGTCCTCGGCCCCGCCCGGATGGTCCGGCACCCGCGGGCCGCCGAGCAGCTCGGCCGCCGCCTGCTGGTAGCGCAGCACGGCCTGTTCGGCGGCGCGCAGGTCGCAGGGTGCGCTCCACAGCATGCGACGCGCCTTCTCGTACCGCTCCACCAGCAGCGCGTCCTCGGCGAAACCGTGCCGGGCCACCTTCGCCCGGTACGCGTCGAGCCGGCCGCGCAGCTCGGCGCGGACCGCAAGCGGCGCGGTGACCGCGCTCAACGACTCGCGGGCGCGCAGCAGTTCGTCCTCGGCCTTCTCCTCCAGCGCCTCCAGCAGCGGCGAGAGCCGATGCCACTGGGCCTGCCTGCGGTACTCCGCGGCCGCCGCCAGCTGCTCCTGGAGCGCGGTCGGGGGACCGCTGACCACCGGCACCTCCGTCGCCGCGATCTTCGCCAGCACCTCGCCCCGGGCGGTGCGCGCCTCGGCGAGGGTGCGGTCCGCGCGGCTGAGCACGTCCCGCAGCTTCACGATCCTGGTCTCGGCGTCCTGGCGGACCGTCAGGACCGCGTCGATCTCCCGCCGCACGTCCTCCAGGGCCCGCGCCTCGCGGTCGTACACCGTGGTGTCCGGCCGGCCGCCGCCCGGCGCCGAACTGCCCTCGGCAGCCACCCAGAACGCCAGCGGGTCGGAGATCACCTGCTCGCGCAGCCGGGTGAGCGTGCGGGTGATGCGCTCCAGGTCGTCACCCGACGGATGCTCGCCGGGCCGCACGCCGACCGAGTGCGCCAGCCGCCGGGTGCGCTGGAGTTCGGCGGCCAGCAGGTCGATCCGGGCCGGCAGCGCCGACCAGACGGCGTCCGCGGCGACCACCACGTCCAGGCTGGTCGCGTACAGCTCGTTCATCCGGTCCACCAGCCCGGCGAGCGAGTAGCGCTCGCTGAGCTTCGTCGAACCGCCGTGCGGAGCAGCCGCGTTGGCCGTCGCCGCGGCGCCGCCCGCGACGGTGACCGGCTCGCCGTTCAGCAGCTCGGTCAGCTCCACCAAATCCTCACGGCTGGACCAGCGCCGCCGGGCGCGGATGTCGCGGGCGGAGCGCAACGCGTCCGTGTACGCGTCGAAGTAGGTCCACAGCAGGGTGATCGACGCGTCCGTGGCCGCCCAGCGCTCCCGGGTGACGCCGGTCAGTGCGGCACCCTCCAGGAGTCTGCGGCCGGCGTGGTCCTGGAGGGCGAGGAGCGAGGTCTCGATCGCTTCGTGCTCCGCGCCGAGCCGCGCCAGCGCACGGTCCACCTCGTCCCGGTCCATCACCGGCCCGGCGGGTCCCGTGACGCCCATCGATCACCTCTCGCTGCGGTTGTGCCGGTCGGGGGCCTGGTCGTCGGTCGCGGTGCGGGTCAGCTCGTGCGGAGGTACTCCGGTGCCGGGGGTTCCGACTTCTTCGCATCCTTGCCCAGTGTGGCGGACAGCCATTTCCCGTACGAGGCCTGCCAGCCGTCGTCGCCGTCCTTGCGGTAGTCCACCAGGATCCGGTTGACCCGGCGTACCAGGTCGTCCGCACCCTTCTTCATCGCCACGCCGTAGTACTCGGCAGTGAAGGCCTCGCCCTTGAGCTGGACCGTCGGGTCCTGGGCCGCCTGGCTCGCGGCGAGCGCGCCGTCGGTGACCACGGCGTCCACCTCGCCGAGTTGCAGCCTGACCAGGCAGTCGAGCTGGTTCGGGACCGTCGTGGAGATGTCCGTGCCGGCGGGGAGCCGACCGTCCTTCCTGTCCGCCTCCAGCTTGGCGTGCGCCGTGGAGCCCGCCGCCGTGCAGATCCTGCGGCCCGCGAGCGTGTCGTCGTAGCCCTTCACGGGCGACGACTTGGGCGCCAGGACCTGCTGGCCGGTCTTGAAGTACGGCGCGGAGAAGGCGACGTCCCGGATGCGGTCGCAGTTGATCGTCATGGTGCGGACCACCATGTCGACACGGCCGTCCTGGATCGCCGGGATGCGCTGATCGGTGGGGATCGCCTTGAACTGCACCGCGTCCCGGTCGCCGAGTATCTCCTCGGCGATGCGGTGCACGAGGTCGATGTCGAAGCCCTCCAGCTCGCCCGACTCGCCGCCGTTCGGGTCGCGGTAGCCCCAGCGGTAGCTGTTCTGGTCGACGCCGACGACCAGCTTGCGCTTCTCGCCCGTACGGCTCTTGATGGCCGCGATGGTGTCGCCGTCGTCGCCGGAGGGGGAGAGCGTCTGCTTCTCCGGGGCCTCGCAGTCCTCCTCGGCACCGGTCCGGGCGATGTGCGCGGTGGCGGTGGTCCCGGCGGGCCCGGTGCCGACCACCGTGGCGGCCTTCCGGGGCAGGCACAGGGCGGCGAACGCCACCAGGGCGCAGACGACCGCCATCGCCGTCACTCCGCCCCAGCCCCTCAGGGCGGTGCGCACACGTCCTGCTCGCACGGTCGTGCCTCCTGTCGCCCCTGGCCCGTTCACCGGTACTCCGACAGCCTGCGGCCGATGCCCAGGACCGCTCCCGCGGCCCCGAGGAGCGCGAGGACGGCGGCCCCCGCCGGCAGTCCGGTCAGCGCGTCCCGGCCGCCCGTGGCCGCCCGCTCGAACTCCCTCTCCTCGTGCGCGAGGGCCGTGCGCAGGTTCGCGTCGACGCTGTCGAAGCACTCGCCGGTCGCGCCCTCGGTGCCGATCACCCTGTCCAGCGCCTGCTGGTAGTTGCCGTTCTCGTCCTGCTCGCGCGCCGCGGCGTGGCGCTTCTTCCACTCCTCCATGTTGCCCAGCGCGGTCGTGACGGGCTTCCGGCCCGTCCCGTCGTCGGCGAGCTCCCGCGCCGCCTCCAGGCGGGCGCCCAGGGCACCGATGTCCGCGCCGAAGTCGAAGTCGTAGGCGTCGTAGGTCTTCCCGCCGACCTTCTTCGTCTCCGCGCCGCGGGCCACCAGGGTGAGGTTCTCGTTGCCCCGGGCCTTCAGGGAGGCGATGCGCGCGTCGTGCAGGACGTTCAGCGAGCGGACGCCGTGGTCGTAGGAGTCGTTCAGGCCGGAGCGGGCGAGGCCGTGACCGGCGACGAGCCAGAGCAGGACGACCGCCGCGGCGGCGGTGGCCGCGACCAGGCCGTGGTTCAGGACGCGGTGGGTGCGCCGGTAGGTGCGGTGCTGCGCCCAGCCGAGGGCGGCCAGGGCGAGGACGCCGAGGGCGATCGCCGCCCAGGGGTAGGGCGTGGCGTCCGCGTAGTCCGCCCGCAGGCGCTGGTTCTCCTTCGTGTACAGGTCCTCCGCGGCCGGGAGCATCCGCTGCTGCATCTTCTCGTTGGCGTAGCGCAGATAGGCGCCGCCCACCGGGAAGCCCTGCCGGTTGTACGTGCGCGCGCGCTCGACCAGGCCCTTGTACTCGGGCAGCAGCCGGTTGAGTTCGGCGATCGTGCGCGCGGAGGGGGAGCCCGGTTCCGACGCGGCGGCCGCGTTGACCAGCTTCTCCGCGGCCGTGCGGATGTCCTTCTCGTAGCGGTCGCGGGAGGCCGCCGACTCCTGGCCGCCGGCCAGGAAGCCGCTGGAGGCCGCGGTGTTGGCGTCCGCCAGGGACCGGTAGATGTCGGCCGCGTCGGAGCTGAGGGGCTGGCTGCTGGTGAGGACGTCGTCGGCGGCGGCCGCGCGGCCGGTCATCTGCCAGGCGCTGACGGCGCCGAAGGCGACGACGAGGGCGGCGAGGAGCGCCCCGATGATGCGCAGGCGGCCCGGTTCCGTGGTCGCGGCGGCGCGCAGGCGCTCGGCGCCCTCGGCGAAGGCGGTGCGGCGGGGAGGGCCGGCCGGGGAGGCCGGGGCGGACGGACGGGGTGCCGCTGCGGGATGGGCGGAGGACCGGGCCGGCGGGGCCGCCTGCGCCGGGACGGGCGGCAGGACGGGCAGGCTCGGACCCGGTGGCGGTGTGCTGCCCCGCGGCGTGTGTGTCACTGTGACCTCCCCCATGGTCATCCGTCGCGGCAAGTATCGCTGCCGGGACCGACATCCGCACCGGCCTTGCCCGATCTTGATCGGATCGCAGCGTGGAGCGCCACCCCTCGCCCAGGTACACGTCCGGAGGAGGGGTTCGGTTCCCGTGCGGCGGGCCCGGCACCTGCCCGCGCGTGCGGCTCACACGCCGTAGTGCGCCCGCAGCCGCTCCTGCGCCCCCTCCGGCGCCCCCAGCCGGTCCAGGCCCAGCAGGGCCGCGCCGAGGACCGGGCGGGCGGTGACCACCTGCGGGACGGCCTTGGGGGCCCGGTCGGCCAGCAAGCGGTCGATGTGGTCGTTCAGTTGGGGGTGCCGGGCCGCCAGCACGCTGCCGCCCAGCAGGACCGGGGCGGGTTCGGACAGGAGGTCCAGGCGGGTGAGGGCCACCACCGCCATGGCGACCACCTCCTCCGCCTGGCGTTCCACGATCGCCCGGGCGACGGGGTCGCCCTCGGCCGCCGTGGCGAACAGGACCGGGGCCAGCTCGTGGCGCCGGGAGGCGGGCACGCGCTCCAGGTGCAGCGCCTCGATGAGCGCGTGCATCGAGGGCAGGCCGAAGTGCGCGGGCAGGGTGCGCACCAGGGCGGTCGGGCCGCCCCGGCCGTCCTCCGCGCGCGCGGCGTGCCACAGGGCCTCCTCGGACAGCCCCCAGCCGCCGCCCCAGTCACCGGAGATCCTGCCGATCGCGGGGAAGCGGGCGGTGCGGCCGTCGGGGCGCATGCCGACGCAGTTGATGCCCGCGCCGCAGACGACCGCGACCCCCCGCGGTTCGGTGACCCCGGCCCGCAGGATGGCGAAGGTGTCGTTGCGGACCGTCACGCTCGCGCCCCACGCGCGCGTGCGCAGGGCCCCGGCCAGCTCCTCCTCCTCGACGGGGAAGTCGGCGTTGGCCAGGCAGGCCGAGACGTGGGCGACCGAAGCGAGCCCGGCGTCGGCCAGGGCCCGGTCGACGGTCTCGGCGAGCCCGCGCACGGCCGCCCCGACGCCCACCGCCGGCGGGCGGAAGCCGCCGCCGCGCGCCGTGGACAGCACCTCCCCGTCCGAGGAGACGACCGCGACGTCGGTCTTGCTGTTGCCCGCGTCGATGGCGAGGACGTGCGCTCTCACGCCCACGCCAGGTGCTCCCGGTTGTGCGCGATCAGCCGGTCGGTGAGCTGCTCGGCGTGCGCGTACTGGCCCACCAGGGGGTGGGCGAGCAGCGCGCGGAAGACCCGCTCCCGGCCGCCGTGCAGGGCCGCCTGGAGGGCCAGGTCCTCGTAGGCCGTGACGGCCGCCATCAGGCCCGCGTACAGCGGGTCCACCGGCGCGACGGGCAGCGGGGAGGCGCCCTTGGCGCCCACCGCGGCCTGCACCTCGACGACCGCGTCGTCGGGGAGGAAGGGCAGCGTGCCGTTGTTGTACGTGTTCACCACCTGGTAAGGGCTGCCCGCCCCGCCCAGGAGGGCGGCGGCCAGGTCGACGGCGGCCTCCGAGTAGAAGGCGCCGCCCCGCTTCGCCAGCAGCCCCGGCTTCTCGTCGAGGGCCGGGTCGGCGTACAGCGTCAGCAACTGCTCCTCCATCGCGGCCACTTCGGCGGCGCGGGAGGGCTTGCCGCCCAGTTCCCGCACGACTTCGTCGTGTGCGTAGTAGTAGCGCAGGTAGTAGGAGGGGACGACGCCCAGCGTGTCGAGGAGGGGGCGGGGCAGGCGCAGGTCGGCGGCGACGGTGTCACCGTGCCGGGCCAGCAGCTCGGGCAGGACGTCCTCGCCCTCCGGGCCGCCGCGGCGCACGGCCGTCTCCCAGGTCAGGTGGTTGAGGCCGACGTGGTCCAGGTGGAGCTCGGACGGCTCCAGCGAGAGCAGGGCCGCGAACTTGCGTTGCAGGCCGATCGCCACGTTGCACAGGCCGATCGCCCGGTGACCGGCCTGGAGCAGGGCGCGGGTCACGATGCCGACGGGGTTGGTGAAGTCGATGATCCAGGCGCCCGGGTTGGTGCGGCGGACGCGCTCCGCGATGTCCAGCACCACCGGGACCGTGCGCAGGGCCTTCGCCAGGCCCCCGGCGCCCGTGGTCTCCTGGCCCACGCACCCGCACTCCAGGGGCCAGGTCTCGTCCTGTTCGCGGGCGGCCTGGCCGCCCACGCGCAGTTGCAGCAGGACTGTGTCCGCGCCGTCCACCGCCGCGTCCAGGTCGGTGGTGGTGGTGATGCGGCCGGGGTGGCCCTGGCGGGCGAAGATGCGGCGGGCGAGTCCGCCCACCAGGTCCAGGCGGTTTTCGTCCGGGTCCATCAGGACCAGCTCCCCGACGGGCAGGGTGTCCCTCAGGCGGGCGAAGCCGTCCACGAGTTCGGGGGTGTAGGTCGAGCCTCCGCCGACCACGGTGAGTTTCATGTCTAACCCTTTACTCCGGTGAGCGTGACGCCCTCGACGAACGCCTTCTGGGCGAAGAAGAACACGAGGATCACGGGGGCCATGACCAGCACGGTGGCGGCCATGGTGAGGTTCCAGTCGGTGTGGTGGGCGCCCTTGAACGACTCCAGGCCGTAGGACAGGGTCCACGCGCCCGGGTTCTCCGAGGCGTAGATCTGCGGGCCGAAGTAGTCGTTCCACGCGTAGAAGAACTGGAAGAGGGCCACCGCGGCAATGCCCGGCTTGGCCATCGGCAGCACGACTTTCAGCAGCGTGCGCAGGTCGCCGCAGCCGTCGACCTTGGCCGCGTCCACGTACTCGTCGGGGATCGTCGTCAGGAACTGGCGCAGCAGGAAGATCGAGAACGCGTCGCCGAACGCCATGGGGATGATCAGCGGCCAGAGCGAGCCGGACAGGTCCAGCTGCTTCGCCCAGAACAGGTACATCGGGATGACGACGACCTGCGGCGGCAGCATCATCATCGAGATGACCAGCATCAGGGCCAGGTTGCGGCCGCGGAAGCGGAACTTGGCCAGGGCGTAGGCCACGGGGATCGAGGAGACGACCGTGAGGACCGTGCCCAGGCCCGCGTAGATCAGGGTGTTCCGCCACCAGGTGAGGAAGCCGGGGGTGTCGAGGACCTTGGCGTAGTTGCCCCATTCCCAGGTGTGCGGGATCAGGTCGCGGCTGAGCGCCTGGCTGTCGCTCATGAGAGAGGTGAGGAGGACGAAGACGAACGGGAGCGTGAAGAAGAGGGCCGCCGCGATGCCGAGGGAGTGGATCGCGATCCACTCCAGCAGGGCCCGGCGGTGGGCCGTGCGGTGTGCCGGCGACGGGGGCGTCTGCCGCTCCAGGGGCTTGTCGAGCACCTGCGTCATCGTTCACCTGCCTGGATCAGGCCGCCCCGGCGGCGCATCAGGAGAGCTGTGAAGGCCATGGAGAGGGCGAAGAGGACCAGGGCGACCACACAGGCCGCGCCGTAGTCGAAGCGCTGGAAGCCCAGGTTGTAGACGAGTTGGGGGAGGGTGAGGGTCGACTTGTCGGGGTAGCCGGGCTCGAACTGCGTTCCCGCGCCCTGGATCACGCCCGACGCGACCTTCCCGGCGATCAGCGGCTGTGTGTAGTACTGCATCGTCTGGATCACGCCGGTGACGACCGCGAACATGACGATCGGCGAGATGTTCGGCAGCGTCACGTAGCGGAACCGCTGCCACGGGGCCGCGCCGTCCAGTTCGGCCGCCTCGTACTGCTCCTTCGGCACGTCGAGCAGGGCCGCCATGAAGATGACCATCAGGTCGCCGATGCCCCACAGCGCCAGGAGGGTGAGGGCCGGCTTGGACCAGGTGGGGTCGTTGAACCAGCCCGGGGCGGGCAGCCCGGTCTTCTCCAGCAGGGAGTTGACCGGCCCCGTGCCGGGGTTGAGGAGGAACGCGAAGGCCATCGTGGCCGCCACGGGCGGGGCCAGGTAGGGCAGGTAGAAGAGGGTGCGGAAGACGCCCGTGGCCGTCCTGACCTTGGTGATCAGCAGGCCCACGCCCAGGCCGAAGGCGACCCGGAGCGTGACCATGACGACGACGAGCCACAGGGTGTTGCGCAGGGCGGGCCAGAACAGGGGGTAGTGCTCGAAGACGTAGACCCAGTTCTTCGTGCCGCTCCACGTGGGCGGCCTGAAGCCGTCGTAGCGCATGAAGGAGAAGTAGACGGTGGAGATCAGCGGGTAGGCGAAGAAGACCGTGAAGCCGATCAGCCAGGGGGAGAGGAAGGCGAGGGTGCGCAGGGCCGAGCGGCGGTGCTTGGCCCGCAGGGTGTGGGTGCTCATGCGCTACTTCGCCTGCGCGATGTCCGTGTCGATCTGCGCGGCCGCCTTCTTCAGGCCCGCCTTGAGATCGGTCGCCTTGCCGCTTTCGTAGGCGTAGCCGAACTCCTGGACGGTGGTGAGGTAGACGCCGCCGTTGACGGAGGCGGGGGCGGTGGTGGAGTGCGGGTTCGCCGCGATCTCCAGGAACGTCTTGAAGCGCGGGTCGTACGTGAGCTTCGGGGACTTCAGGGCTGCCAGTGTCGAGGGCACGTTGTGGATGGCGTTGGAGAAGTCCACCACCGCGTCCGTGTCCGTGGTCATGTACTTCACCAGCTCCCAGGCCGCGTTCTGCTTCCTGCTGGTCGCGGCGATGCCGGCGATCGTGCCGGTGATGTAGCCCTTGCCGTACTGGTCCACCTGGTCGTCGGGGACGGGCAGCGGGGCCACGCCGATGTCGAACGCCGGCTTGGTGTCCAGGGCCATGCCCAGGCGCCACTCGCCGTCGAGCTGCATGGCGACCTGGCCGGTGTGGAACGGGTGCTTGGGGCCCCATTCGTCGCCGAGCTTGGAGCGGTAGGTCTCCAGCTTGCGGTAGCCGCCGAGGGTGTCGACGAGCTTCTTCTGGACGGTGAAGGCCCGGGCGAACGCCGGGTCCTCGCCGACCTTCGACGTGCCGTCCTTGTCGAAGTACGTGGGGGAGAACTGGCCGAGGTAGTGCTCGGTGGTGGTCTCCCAGCCGTGGTAGTTCGGCATGAAGCCGAGCTGCTTGTACGAGTCCCCCTGGGGGATCGTCAGCTTCTTCGCGACGCGCTCGAACTCCGACCAGGTCTTCGGCGGGGCGGTGACGCCGGCCTTCTTGAACGCCGTCTTGTTGTAGTAGAGGCCGTAGGCGTCACCGAGCAGGGGGACCGCGCAGCGGTTGCCCTCGAACTGCGTGTACTCGTTCATGGCCTTCGGGAACGTCTTCTCCGGGTCGACGCCCGACTTCTCGAAGAACGGGTTGAGATCCACCAGCGCGCCCGAGGAGCAGAACTTGCCGACGTTGTTCGTCGTGAACGACGAGATCACGTCCGGGGCCTTGGCCCCGCCGGCGCGCAGCGACTGGTTGATCTTGTCGTCGGTCATGTTGCCGACGACGTCGACGTGGATGTTCGGGTGCGCCTTCTCGAAGCCGGCGACCAGGTCCTCGACGGCCTTCACCTCCGAGGGCGCGCTCCAGGCGTGCCAGAAGGTGAGGGTCGTCTCCTTGGACGCGTCGTCGTCCGCTCCGGCGCCGGACTGGCCGGTGCAGGCGGTGGCGAGGAGGGCGACGGAGGCGGACGCGGCGAGCACGAGGGCCGCTTTCCGGGGCATTCTGGGCATGGCGGAGCTCCCTGGGGCACGGGGTGAGGGCGGGACGCGGGAAGAGGGGTGGGGCTAGCGGGAGGTGTCGAAGACCTCGTCGCGGGTGGTCGCGAGGGCGCTCTCCAGCGCGCCGCGCAGCACGGGGTGTTCACGGACGTCGCCCACGACCAGACGGGGACGCGAGGCGGCCAGTTCCTCCAGTTCGGCCTGGACCAGGGCGCGCAGCGGCTCGCCGCCCGAGGTGAGGGCGGCGCCGCTCAGCACCACCAGCTCGGGGTCCAGCACCGACACCAGGGAGGCCAGACCGGTGGCCAGCCGGGTCGCGTAGGCGCGCAGCAGCTCGCGGTGCGGTCCGTCGCCGGTCTGTGCGGCCCGGGCCACGAGCCGGGCGGCGGCCTCGGCGTAGGGGCCCTGCGGGACGTCCTCGATGCCGAGCTCCCGGGCCAGGCGGGGGACGGCCTGGGAGCCGGCCAGCTCCTGGTAGCCGCCGCTGTTGGCCTTGGTGACCTTGCGGACCAGGGGCGTGCCCGGGACCGGCAGGAAGCCGACCTCCCCGGCGCCGCCGGTCCACCCGCGGTGCAGCCGGCCACCCAGCACCAGGGCGGCGCCCAGGCCCTCCTGGTTCCACAGCAGCACGAAGTCGGTGTGGCCCCGGGCCGCCCCGAGGCGCTGCTCGGCGAGGGCGACCAGGTTGACGTCGTTCTCGTACTCGAACGGCATCGGCAGGGCGGTTGCGAGTTCGTCCAGCAGGGTGGGGGAGTGCCAGCCAGGCAGGTGGGAGGCGTAGCGCAGCCGGCCCGTGGTGGGGTCGAAGGCGCCGGGGGTGCCGATGACCAGGCGGTGGACGTCGTCCCGGGCCAGTCCCGCCGCCTTCACCGCGCCGTCCAGGGCGTCGGTGACCTGCTGGACGACCGGGGTGGCGGCGCGGCGGCCGGGGGTGGGCAGTTCGAAGCGGCCGACCGTGCGGCCGGTGATGTCGGCGACCGCGGCGAGGATCCGCTGGGGGGTGACGTCGAGTCCGGCGGCGTGGCCGGACGCGGGGTTGACCTCGTAGAGCTGGGCGCTCGGGCCGGGGCGGCCCTCGGTGGTGCCGGTGGCAAGGACGAGGCCGGCCGCCTCCAGGCGGGCCAGGAGCTGGGAGGCGGTCGGTTTCGACAGCCCGGTGAGTTTGCCGATCCGGGTGCGCGAGAGCGGCCCGTGCTCCAGCAGCAGGTCCAGGGCGGCCCGGTCGTTCATGGCGCGCAGGACGCGCGGGGTGCCCGGCGTTCCGGCGGTTCCTGCCATGCGTGTCCACACCTGCCCTTCGGCTGCTCAGCCTCTCAGTGATCCGGTGGGGAAGTCCATCGGGAGGCCGGCCCCTCGATCACTGTTAGGAAAGTTTCCTATTCGGTGGGGAGGAAGGTATGCCCGTCACCGGGCGAGCGTCAATAGGGGCGGTCCGCCGGAGCGCGGACACGCCGGAGGGCGGCACCCGGACTCCGGGTGCCGCCCTCGTGGGTGGCCGGTCGCTGCTCCGTGGCCGGTCGCTGCTCCGTGGCCGGTCGCTTACTTCGTGGTGCTGGTGGGCGCGGGCGGGACGAGCGGGGACGCCGCCGCCGACTGCGGGGACGAGGCGTTCGCGTACACCGAGGGGGCCGCCATCGCGGCCGTCGGGTCGGCCGCGGTCTCCTCGACCGGGGCCGTGGCACCGCCGACGATCCGGATGCCGGCCGCGTCGAAGGCCCGCTTGACGCGCCAGCGCAGCTCGCGCTCCACGGTCAGCGACTTGCCCGGCATGGTCTTGGCGGAGATGCGCACGACCATCGAGTCCAGCAGCACGCTGTCCAGCCCCAGGACCTCGATCGGGCCCCACAGCAGTTCGTTCCAGGGCTCCTCGGCGCCCATCTTCTCGGCCACCTCGTCCAGCGTGGCCTTGACCTTGTCCAGGTCCTCCCCGGCGTGCACGGTGACGTCCACGTTGGCCGTCGCCCAGCCCTGCGAGAGGTTGCCGATGCGCTTGACCTCGCCGTTGCGGACGTACCAGATCTCGCCGCCCTCGCCGCGCAGCTTGGTCACCCGCAGGCCCACCTCGATCACCTCGCCGGAGGCCACGCCCGCGTCGATGGAGTCGCCGACGCCGTACTGGTCCTCCAGGATCATGAAGACGCCGGACAGGAAGTCCGTGACGAGGTTGCGGGCACCGAAGCCGATCGCCACACCGGCCACACCGGCGGACGCCAGCAGCGGGGCCAGGTTGATGTTGAACGCGGAGAGGATCATCAGGGCCGCGGTGCCCATGATCAGGAAGCTGGCCACCGAGCGCAGCACCGAGCCGATCGCCTGCGAACGCTGGCGGCGGCGTTCGACGTTGACCAGCAGGCCGCCCAGTCCGGCACCGTCCACCGTCTGCCCCGTGCGGCTCATCCGGTCGATGAGCTTGGTGATCGCCCGGCGCACCGCGACCCGCAGCACCGCCGCTATCACCAGGATCAGCAGCACGCGCAGCCCGATGGCGAGCCAGGTCGACCAGTTCTGCTCCACCCAGCCGGCGGCGTTCGTCGCGCTCTCCTGGGCGTCCTCCAGCGAGGGCACTCTCGGGCTCTCCGTCTCCGAGGGGGTCGGCGACGGGGACGGGCCGGCGGCCCACAGGACGGCGTCCGCAACGGACAAGGACACGGCAGGTACCTCCAGGTGCAGCGGTCTGCCCCGGTGCGGCGGTTCCGGGGGTCGAAGGTCACGGCTGGGTCACCGAAGGGGCAGAACCACCACACTAACGGGGCATTGTGTGTGCTCCCGAAGAATGTGTGAAGGAGAGACGGTGCTCACCTGGGCCTGAACAGGCCACGTCCTCGGACGGGCGTCCGGTGTGGGCGAAAACACTCCCAGCCCGTTACGGGGACATGGTGGCGCTTGCACCAGGCATGAGGGGAGACTGACTACGAATCGTCCCGGCGCGAGCCACGCGCCGCCGGCGTCCAAGGAGGCATCCGTGCCGCATGTCCTGGTCCTCAACGCGTCGTACGAGCCACTCGGCGTCGTACCGCTCCGCCGCGCGCTCGTCCTCGTCCTCGAGAACAAGGCCGTCTGCCTCGAGGAGTCCGGCGCCCATCTGCACAGCGCGACCGTCACAGTCCCCGCACCCAGCGTGGTCCGGCTCAAGCGTTTCGTGCGGGTTCCCTACCGGGGGCCCGTTCCTCTGACCCGCCGGGCGCTGTTCGCCCGCGACGGGGGCCGGTGCATGTACTGCGGTGGCGTCGCAACCAGCGTCGACCACGTCATCCCGCGCAGCCGCGGGGGCAAGCACGTCTGGGACAACGTCGTCGCGTCCTGCCGTCGCTGCAACCACGTCAAGGCCGACCGCCATCTCGTCGAGATCGGCTGGCGGCTGCGCCACAAGCCCGCCCCGCCCTCGGGCCTGGCCTGGCGCATCATCGGCACCGGCCATCGGGATCCGCGCTGGCTGCCGTACTTGCAGCCGTACGGCGCGGACGACGCCCTGGCCCGGATCGACGGCATTTCGGCCTGACGATCCGGGTCTTCGTGTCGGCGCCCCGGCACGGAGCCGGTCCCGGGGAACCCCCGTTCCCCCGGGACCGGCCGTCTCCGGGCGGGCCGGCGCCTTCGCACGCCCTTACGCGTACCGCAGCTCCCCGGGGCGCACCGTGCGGCGCAGCAGGGGCAGCGAGGTGGCCGCGGCGAGCAGGCAGGCGGCGAGGACGGCCACGGGGAACAGGGCGGACGCCCAGGGCACCGCCTCGTCCGCGAGTGCGGCGTACCGGACACCGATGGCGGTCCCCCCGAGGCCGGCCAGCAGCACCGCGGGCGTCAGGGGCAGGGCGGTCTCCAGCAGCAGGGAGCGGCCGAGCACCGACTGCGGCACGCCCGCGGCGGCCTGGACGGCGAGGCCCCGGCGGCGGGCGGCCAGCGACTCGGCGGTGCCGACGGCGAGGCCGGACAGGGTGAGCACGAGGGCGATCGCGACGGCGGCACCGGTGAGGTTCAGGCCGGTGAGGTAGAAGGAGGCGTCGGGCCGCTCGCGCACCGCGTCGGCCAGCACCTGCCGGACACCCAGGAAGCCGGTCCCGGCGACGGTCACCAGCAGCACGGCCGCGTGCGTGCGGGCGGCCGACCACGGGTCCTCGCGCAGCCGCTCCGCGGCGATCAGGGTGGCTGCGGAGCGGGCCCGGCCGGCCAGGATCCGTCCGACGACCCGGGCGGTGGCACCGGACAGCCACACCGCACCCGCGCCGACCGCGAGGACCGCACCCGCCAGCGGCAGCGGCGGCCCCCCGGACGACCGGAGCGGGGCGCCCGAGGCGGTGGCGGCGGTCAGCAGCGCGGCCACCGCGGCGAGCAGGAGACCGCTCAGGAACAGCAGCCCCGAGACCCGGCCGTCGCCCGGCCCGGTCCGGCGCACCGAGCCGAGCGGCGAGGTCACGACCCGGCGCAGCGCCAGAGCACCCGCCGTCGCGCCCAGCACGGGCACCGCGAGCGCGACCAAGGCGATGCCGGCCCAGGCCGGCGCCGTGGGCGCGTCCCACAGGCGCAGCAGCACCAGCACCGAGGGCACGGTGGCCACCGCCGAGCCCAGCGCGCAGGCGAGCCCGGTCTCCAGCGCGGCGATGCGCCGCACCTGCCAGGGCGTGGCTCCGGCGAGCCGCAGCCCGGCGAGCCTGCGGTCGCGGTGCACGGCCCCGATCCGGGCGCACTGGCCGAGGAGGCCGAGCACGGGCAGGAGCAGGAGCACCAGTCCCAGGACCACTCCGGACCGGGTGCCGGGATCGTCCAGGAGCCCGTCGGCGAGCGGGATCGACCGTCTGCCGCGCAGCGACGCCAGGGCGACGGCGGCGAGGGCGAACACCGTCGCCGACGCGGCCCCCACCGCCGTGAGCGCGGCCCGCCACCGCTCCCCGCGGTCCGCGCCGCGCGTGAACTGCCAGGCGAGCCGCAGATCCGCGTCCAGTGCCCTCATGCCGTCACCCCGAGCGCCGCCACGGCCCCGTCGCGCAGCTGGACCTCGCGGTCGGCGTACGCCGCCACCTGGGCGTCGTGGGTGATCAGCAGCACCGCCGTGCCGGACCGGCGGGCGGTGCGCACCAGGGCCGTCATCACCTGCTCGGCGGACAGGGAGTCCAGGGCCCCGGTCGGCTCGTCGGCGAAGACGACCCGCGGGCCGGTGACCAGGGCCCGGGCCAGCGCGACGCGTTGCGCCTGACCACCGCTCAACTCGCCCGGGCGGGAGTCGCCCTGCCCGCGGACGCCGAAGCGCTCCAGCCACTCCGCGGCCAGGTCCCGGGCGCGGGCCCGGCCGGTGCCTGCCAGGAGCAGCGGCAGGGCGACGTTGTCCAGGGCCGTCAGCTCGGGGATGAGCTGGCCGAACTGGAACACCACGCCGAACTCGGTGCGCCGCAGTTCGCTCAGCCGCTTCTCGGACAGGTCCTCCAGCCGCTGTCCGTCGTAGGTCACGGAGCCCGCGTCCGGACGGACGATGCCGGCCAGACAGTGCAGCAGGGTCGACTTGCCGCTGCCGCTGGCGCCCGTCACGGCCAGGATCTCGCCCGCGTGCAGCCGGAGCGACGCGCCGCGCAGGGCGGGTGTCCTGCCGTGCGCCTTGACGAGGTCGCGGGCCGTCAGGAGTGGCACGGGTTCGTTCATACTGCGTCGACCTCCGCGGTCAGGGTGGTGAGCCGGGCCGCCGTGGTGTTCATCCAGCGGAGGTCGGCGTCGAGGTGGGTGAGGGCGTAGTCCGCCGAGAGCACGGTCGCGAGGTCGGCTCCCTCGGCGGCCTTGACCGCCGTCAGCTCCCGCATCCGCTCCTTGTGGGCGGCACGCTGGGCGCTCAGGTATCCGGCCGCGTCGCCTCCGGAGAGGATCGCGACGACGACCTTGGCGAAGATCTCGTTGGCCACGAACGGGGCGGGCGGGGCGATCTGGCCGGCCCAGCGGGCCAGTTCGCGCGCCCCCTCGCCGGTGGTGCGGTAGCGGGTCCGCTCGGGGCCGCCGTCCGAGTCGGTGCCGTCGACCTCGGCGAGACCGTCCCGGACCAGGCGTTGCAGGGTCGTGTACACCTGCCCGTAGGCCAGCGGACGCGCCTGCGGGAAGCGTTCGTCGTGGCGTCGCTTCAGGTCGTAGCCATGGCTCGGACCCGTGGCGAGCAGGCCCAGCAGGATGTGGCGGGTGCTCATGGAGATCATTATGCACTGGGTACATGTACTGAGTGAATAGCTGGCCGCGAAGAAGTGCGCGACCGGGCCTTCCGGGGGTCACGGGGTGACCGCGTACGCCTCCACGGACCACAGCGAGTAGCCGTACGGGGTCGCGCGCTTCTCGCCCTGGACACGCAGGAAGCGCACGTCCCGCTCGTCCATCCGGACGCTCTCCCGGCCGCGGCGTCCCTCCCGTACCGACGCTGCCGTGCGCCAGCGGCGGCCGTCGGCGGAGACCTCGACGCGGTAGGCCGACGGGTGGGCGTCCTGCCAGTGCAGGACCACGCGCCCGATCCGGGCCGGGCGGGGCAGTGCGACCTGCCACCAGGCGCCGTCGTCCACCGGGGAGGACCAGCGGGTGGCCGGATCGCCGTCGTTCGCCGCGGGCGCGGGGAAGGCGGGGGTCTCGTCGCCGGAGGAACGCGCCGAGCCCGCGCGCGCCAGGTCCGGGCCCCCGGTGGGCGGGACGGCCCGGACGGTGAGCGTGCGGGAGGCGTCCCCGAAGCGCAGCCGGACCCGGTGGGGCCGCATCGGAGCGCCGCGCTCCACCGTGACCTCGACGGGCACCTCCGCCGCCGCGCCGCGCGGGACGTCCAGCTCGCCCCGGGGCGCCCGGACCCGTACCCCCTCGGGCGCCTCGACGGTGAGCCGGCCGCGGGTGCCGACCGGGCGCAGGGAGCCGAGCCGGACCGTCAGCCTCTCCGTGCGGCCCGTCTCGGCGTCCACCTCGTCGCGGGCCAGCCCCAGGGAGACCGCGGGGGAGTCGCCGAACCAGGGCACGAGGTGCCGGACGCGGGACGCGTCGGCCCCGGCGACCCGCACGGCGTCGACCTGCCCGGTGCCGGGGCCCTCGCGCCCCGCCCGGAGCCGGTCACCGAGGCGGATCTCGGTCGCGCCCGAGCCGTCCAGCCGTCCCGCCTCGCGCCAGCCGCCGCCCGGCACGTGCACCTCGACCGCGCCGGCCGTGCCCGGGTCGGTCAGCACCGTCACGGCCGTCAGCGCCCGGGGCCGCGGGAAGCGCAGGGCGCGTGCGTCGCCGGGGGCCCGGGGCGGCTCGTGGTCGACGCCCGACCAGGCCGTGTAGGACTTCTGCGCCCGTCGCAGGAAGGGGTCGAGCACCTGCGTGCCGACCTCGGCCCGCGCGCCGCCGAGCGCGGACCGCAGCTCCCCGATCCGGCGGTACGCCCGCCAGGCCGCCGCCGCGTCGCCCGCGCGTTGCGCGTCCAGCATGTCCAGCGCGGCCGTGCCCGCCTCGCCGTAGCGGGCGAGCTGCCCGGACCAGGGGGCCACCTCGGCGGCCAGGCCGGTGCCCGCCAGGCGCCGCGGCAGCTCACGCAGCACGGTGAAGGCCGCGCGCAGCCGGGCCGCCGCGCCGTCCCGCCGCGTGCCACCGGCCGCCCGGGACGTCCAGTACTCCTCCGTCAGCGGCCGCAGGTACGCCGACTCCCGGGCGTCCAGCACCGACGAGGCGTCGTTCCCGGCGAGCGCGGCCAGGGCCTCCTCGCGTCGCCGGTCCCCGCCCGCCAGGTCGGCGACGGCCGCGCGCCAGGAGGCCGCGGGCCGGTAGGCGCGCGGGTTCCAGGCGAAGTCGGCGGCGGTGAACAGCGGGATGCGGGAGGCCTCCGGCTGCTGCATGGCGTTGGCGAGCAGCCCGGCCGAGCCGGTCGCGACGGCCGGCTCCCGGCCCCGGTAGGGGCCGAGGAAGAGGCGGCCGGGGTCGTAGTCGTTGACCGGGTAGTTGTCCATGGTGACCAGCGGATGGCCGAACGCCTCGCGGGCGGCGGCCAGTTCGCGGCCGGTGATGGTGCGGGGCAGCACGCCGACGCCCGTCCACGCCACCTCGACGCCCTCGTCCAGCGCGTCCGCCAGGGCCCGCCGGTACACGGTCGAGCCGTCCTCGTAGTACTCGGTCGGCATGAGGGAGGGCGCGGCCGCTCCGGGGTGGCGGCGCGCGAGGTGCCGGGCCACCTCGTTCGCCACCCGGGCCTGGGCCCGCGCCGCCGCCCGCGGTCCGGAGCCGAACCGCCCGGCGTCCGCCTCGCAGTGCCACTCGCTGTAGCTGACGTCCTGGAACTGGAGCTGGAAGGCCCGGAAGCCCAGCGCCCACATCGCGTCCAGCTTGCGGGTCAGCGCCCGCACGTCCGCGTCCGAGGAGAAGCACATCGCCTGGCCCGGGGCCACCGCCCAGGCGGGCGTCACGTGGTTGCGCTCCGCCCGCGCGGCCAGCTCGCGGAACCGGGCCCGCCACCGCTGCGGGTACGGCTCGCGCCAGCGCGCCTGCCGGTACAGGTCGTCGCCGGGGGCGTACAGGTAGCGGTTCTGTTTGGTGCGCCCCATGAAGTCCAGCTGCGCCAGCCGCTGCCGGTGCGTCCACGCGGTGCCGTAGAAGCCCTCGGTGATGCCGCGTACGGGGCTCGCGGGCCAGTCGCGCACGACGGCAGCGGTGAAGGCGCGGTCCGGGCGCAGCAGTTGCCGCAGCGTCTGCACGGCGTGGAACAGGCCGTCCGCGCCCGTGCCAGTGAGCAGGACGCCGCCGCGGCCGACGGACAGCTCGTATCCCCCGGCGGGCAGGGCGTGCCGGTCGCCCGGGCGGGCCGGCCGCGTCCGGGCGCGGACGACCAGGGCGCCCGGCACCGGCGCGTCCGTGACGCGGCGGGCACCGGCCCGGCGCAGCAGCGCGCGCAGCGCGTCCAGGGCGTGCGGGTCGGTGTCCGGGCCGGTGACCAGCGCGACCTCGTGCGGCACGGCCACCGGGGCGCCGCCGGGCCGCAGCGACTGCGGGCGCGGCCAGACGGAGAGGTCCGGCGCCGGGGAGGCGGCGACCGCTCGCGCGGTCGCACCCGGCACGGGCGGCGCGGCCGCGGCCGCGGGCGGGAGGCCGAGCCCGGACGCGACGACGGCGATGGCCAGGGCCGCCGCCCGTTTCCCGTGCCGCAGTCCCACAGGCCGCCTCCCGATGTGTCCGACCGGCGGGACGAGCCCACCACCCGCCCGGTGAAGGTGTCAACGGCAGCGGCCGGTGTGCCGTGGTTTGCGGGAGTACGGGAAGAGGGCAGGGGAGCGAAATGTGAGCAGAAGCACGATGTTGGCCCCAAGGCGTCTGCCTTCCCGACGACTGGGTAGGGCTGCAAGGACCCACCGAACCCGTACCCGGCAAGGAGGCCCCCCGTGGCTGCGATGACGTTCCTCCCGCTCCCGGCCCCGTCCAAACCCGTGGCGGACCCGTCCGCCGACCTCGACGAAACCCAGCACGACGACCCCGTGTACTGCGTCTTCAGCTCCGAGAGCACCTGCACGGAACTGCCGCTGACCAGCGAGCCCCCGCTCCCCGACGCCGAGCCCCTCACCAGTGAGCCGCCGCTCGCCGAGGCCACCCCCCTCACCAGCGAGCCGCCGGCCTTCGTCCCGGACCAGCCGAGGCCGTAGATGACCGCACCCGAGCCGGCCGACCCGCCCTCCGAGGACCTGACGCGACTCGCCGCCCTGTACGGCGTCGCCACCTCCTACAGCCCCTCCCCGGACCGTGTCGTGGCCGCCTCGGCCGCCGCGGTCACCTCCGTGCTGACCGCCCTCGGCGTGGACGCGAGCACGCCCGGCGCCGTGCGCGCCGCGCTCGCCGCCCGGGAGCGGGAACAGGCCGAGCGGCTGCTGCCGCCGACCGTGGTCGGCCGGACCGGAAGCGCCCCCGACGCCCTCGCCGCCCTGCCCGCGGGCACCCGCCTGCGCATCGACACCGAGGACGGCGGCACGCGCACCTCGGCCGACGGCCTGCCGCCCGGGGTGCACCGGCTGACCGCCACCGCCCCCGACGGCCGCACGGCCGAGGCCCACCTGATCGTCGCCCCGCCCCGCCTGCCCGCCCCCGCCGGGCGCGCCCACGGCCTGCTCGTCCAGCTGTACTCCCTGCTGTCCCGCCGCTCCTGGGGCATGGGCGACCTGGGTGACCTGGGCGAGCTGGCCGCCTGGGCCGGACGGTCGCTGGGCGCCGGGTTCATCCAGGTCAACCCGCTGCACGCGGCCGTGCCCGGCGCCCCCACCGACCCCTCCCCGTACCGCCCCTCCTCCCGCCGCTTCCCGGACCCGGTGCACCTGCGCGTCGAGGACGTCCCCGAGGCCGCCTACGTGGAGGACCGCGAGCGTCTGCGCAGCCTGCTGGAGCAGGGCGGGCGGCTGCGCGCGGCGGTGCTGGAGAAGGGCGAGCTGATCGACCGGGACGCCGTGTGGGAGCTGAAGCGCGAGGCGCTGCACCTGCTCGCCGAGGTCCCGCTCGGTCCCGGCCGGCGCGCCGCCTACAGCGACTTCCTCGCGGAGCAGGGCCGGGCCCTGGAGGACCACGCCACCTGGTGCGCGCTCGCCGAGGTGCACGGGTCCGACTGGCACCGCTGGCCGACGGGGCTGCGCGACCCGCGGTCGGCCGAGACCGAGCGGGCCCGCAACGGCCTGCTGGACCGGGTCGAGTTCTGGTCCCGGCTGGCGTGGCTCACCGACGAGCAGCTCCGGGCCGCCCAGCGCGCCGGGCGCGAGGCGGGGATGCCGGTGGGCATCGTGCACGACCTCGCGGTCGGGGTGCACCCCGGCGGCGCGGACGCCTGGGCCCAGCAGGAGTACTTCGCCGCCGGGATGTCCGTGGGCGCCCCGCCGGACGCCTTCAACGCCCGCGGCCAGGACTGGGGCCTGCCTCCGTGGCGGCCCGACCGGCTGGCCGAGTCCGGCTACGCCCCCTTCCGCGACCTGCTGCGTGCCCTGTTCCGCTACGCGGGCGCCCTGCGCATCGACCACGTGATGGGCCTGTTCCGCCTGTGGTGGGTCCCCCAGGGCCGCCCGCCCACCGAGGGCACCTACGTCCGCTACGACGCCGAGGCGATGCTCGCGGTCCTCGTCCTGGAGGCCTCCCGGGCCGGTGCCCCCGTCATCGGCGAGGACCTCGGCACCGTCGAACCGGGCGTGCGCGAGGCGCTGCGCGAGCGCGGGGTGCTCGGGACGTCCGTGCTGTGGTTCGAGCGCGACTGGGAGGGCGACGGCCGCCCCTTGCCCTCGGAGAGCTGGCGCGCCGACTGCCTGGCCACCGCCACCACGCACGACCTGCCCTCCACCGCTGCGCGGCTCACCGGGGAGCACGTGGAGCTGCGCGACAGCCTCGGCCTGCTGACCCGCCCGCTGGCGCAGGAGCGCGAGGAGGCCGCCCGCGACACGGGGGAGTGGCTGGCGGAGCTGTCCCGCCTGGGCCTGCTGCACGGCACGGGCGGCGGTGGCGACGCGTCCTCGGAGGAGGCCCAGATCCAGGCCGTGCACCGCTTCCTGCTCCGCACACCCGCCCGCATGATCGGCGTCTGGCTCCCGGACGGGGTGGGCGACCGCCGCCCGCAGAACCTCCCGGGCACCTGGGACCAGTACCCGAACTGGCGGCTGCCCGTGGCGGACGCCGAGGGGCGCCCGGTGACCCTGGAGGACCTGGCGGCCTCACCACGGCTGCGCGCGCTGATGGACGTCCTCCGGGAGCCCGGGGCGTGAGGCGGGGAGCCCTTACGGCACCCCGGGCGCGCGTGCCCGGCCGGCGTTGGATACTTTGACACCGTGGACAAGAAGAACGCCCTGCGCGCCGGCGCCCTGGCAGCCGGTACGACGCTGATGATGCTGCTCATGTCGTCCCCCGCGAGCGCGCTCACCCGCGACGACGGTGACGACCCCGGCACGGGCCTGAGCGTCATCGAGACGCTGGGTCTCTTCGTCGCGGCCCCGATCGTGCTCTACCTGGTCATCGCCGGTCTGGTGATGGTCGGCGACAAGACGCACAAGAAGAAGGACCCGACCAGCTCCAACATCACCACCAAGGCCGAGGCGGGGACCGACGTCAAGGCCTGACCCGTTCGCTCCGCCGAGGGCGCCGTCGCGATCACCGCGGCGGCGCCCTCGGCGCGTTCTCAGGGCCGTTCCGCTCCCGCGAGCAGCTCGCGCAGCAGCCCGGCCAGGAGGCCGGCGCGCTCGGCGTCCAGCGCGGACAGGGCCTCGGTCTGCACGGCCAGTCCCGCGCCGACCGCCTCGTCGACCAGGTCCAGGCCCTTGCCGGTGAGGGTCACGTGGAGGCCGCGCCGGTCGTGCGGATCGGGTGAGCGGCGCAGCAGCTCCGCCCGCTCCAGCTTGTCCAGGCGCCCCGTCATCCCGCCGGTGGTGAGCATCAGCGTCGCGGACAGCTGCCGGGGCGAGAGCGTGTAGGGCTCTCCGGAGCGGCGCAGGGTCGCCAGGACGTCGAACTCCCCGCGGGAGATCCCGAACGGCGCGTACGCCTTCGCCACCCGGTCGGCCATGGCCGCCGAGAGCCGGTTGATCCGGCCGAAGACCTCCATGGCGGCGGTGTCCAGGTCGGGCCGGACCGTCGCCCACTGGTCGATGATCGCGTCGACGGGGTCCCTGCGATGCTCCTTGCGGTGCTCCGGGCGTTCGTTCATGGCACGAGTATCGGGGCCCCTCCGGTCACCCGCAAGAAAGTAGGTTGACGGAAAGTTGCTTAGCGCTAAGCTACTTTCCACTGACCTACTTCTGGGGGTGCCACCATGGCCCTGTCCCGTCCGGCGCTCATCGCCCTCACCGCACTCGCCCCCGTCTCCTGGGGCACGACCTACGCGGTCACCACCGAGTTCCTCCCGGCCGACCGCCCCCTGTTCACCGCCCTGGTGCGCGCCCTGCCCGCCGGGCTGCTGCTGCTCGGCCTCGCCCGGGTGCTGCCGCGCGGTGCCTGGTGGGGCAAGGCGGCGGCACTCGGCGCGCTGAACATCGGCGCCTTCTTCCCCCTGCTGTTCCTGTCCGCCTACCGGCTGCCCGGCGGCCTCGCGGCGGTCGTGGGATCGGCCGGGCCGCTGTTCGTGGCCGGGCTGTCGGCGCTGCTGCTCGGACAGCGGCCCTCGGCGCGCACCCTGCTGACCGGCATCGTGGCGGCCTTCGGGGTGAGCCTGGTGGTACTGCGGGCCGCGGGGGCGCTGGACGCGCTCGGCCTGCTGGCGGCCCTCGCCGGCACCGCGTCGATGTCGGCGGGCGTGGTGCTCACCCAGCGCTGGGGACGGCCCGACGGGGTGGGCCCGCTCGCCCTCACCGCCTGGCAGCTCACCGCGGGCGGGCTGTTCATCACCCCGCTCGCCCTCCTCGTCGAGGGGGCACCCCCGGCACTGGACGGCCGGGCCGTCGGCGGCTACCTCTACCTCGCCCTGGCCAACACGGCCGTCGCGTACTGGCTGTGGTTCCGGGGCATCGGCCGCCTCAGCGCCACCCAGGCCACCTTCCTCGGGCCGCTCTCCCCGCTGACCGCGGCCGTCACCGGCTGGGCGGCGCTCGGGGAAGCGCTCACGCCGGTGCAACTGGTGGGCATGGTGCTGGCGCTCGGGGCGACGGTGGCCGGCCAGTTCGTCCCCCGGAAGCCGCTCCGCGCGCCCTCCGCACGCCGGACGGGGAAGGCGGGGCAGGGCGGCCCGGACGCCACCACCGTGGTGCTGCGCCGGTAGGACGGCCGCAACGGCCCTCCGGCGCGGCCGCCGAAGGCACGGAAAGGGGCGCCCGGCCAGGCCGGGCGCCCCTTCGTGCTCGGTGCCGGGCGGTTACTGCCCGGCCGCCGCGTCCGCCCGCTGGGCGTGCAGGGCCCGCTCGACGCCCGCGCGGGACTCCGAGACCAGGCGGCGCAGGGCCGCGTTGGGCTCGGCGGAGGCCAGCCAGGCGTCCGTCCGGTCCAGGGTCTCGCGGGAGACCTGGACCGCCGGGTAGAGACCGACCGCGATCTGCTGGGCCATCTCGTGGGAGCGGGACGCCCAGATGTCCTTGACCACCTCGAAGTACCGCTCCGCGTAGGGGGCGAGCAGCTCGCGCTGGTCGGTCTGGACGAAGCCGCCGATGACCGCCTCCTGCACGGCGTTGGGCAGCTTGTCGGAGTCGACGACCGACGCCCACGCCTCCGCCTTGGCCTCCGCGCTCGGACGGGCCGCACGGGCCGTGGCGGCGTGCCGCTCACCGGCGGCCGTGCGGTCGCGCTCGTACTCGGCCGCGATCTCCGACTCGTCGAACCGGCCGACCGCCGCCAGCCGCTGCACGAACGCCCAGCGCAGCTCCGTGTCGACGACCAGGCCCTCCACGCTCTGCGAGCCGTCCAGCAGCGCCTCCAGCAGGTCCAACTGCTCCGGCGTGCGGGCCGTCGCGGCGAAGGCGCGCGCCCATGCCAGCTGGTGGTCGCTGCCCGGGGCGGCCGAGCGCAGGTGGGCCAGCGTCGCGTCGGTCCAGCGGGCCAGCAGCGTCTCGCGGGCGGCCGGGTCGGCGTACAGGTCGACCGCCAGCTTCACCTGCCGCTGCAGCGACTGCATGACACCGATGTCGGACTCCTTGCCGATGCCGGACAGCACCAGGGCCAGGTAGTCGCGGGCCGCGAGCTGGGCGTCGCGGGTCATGTCCCAGGCCGACGCCCAGCACAGGGCGCGCGGCAGGGAGGACTCGAAGTCGCCCAGGTGCTCGGTGACCACGGCGAGGGACTGCTCGTCCAGGCGGACTTTCGCGTACGACAGGTCGTCGTCGTTGAGCAGGACCACGGCCGGGCGGCGCTTGCCGGACAGCTGCGGGACGGCGGTCAGCGCACCGTCGACGTCCAGCTCGACGCGCTCGGTGCGCACCAGCTTGCCGCTGCCGTCGAGGTCGTACAGACCGACGGCGATGCGGTGCGGGCGCAGCGTCGGCTCGCCCTTGGCGCCGGCGGGCAGGGCCGGGGCCTCCTGGCGGATCGCGAAGGAGGTGATCACGCCGTCCGCGTCCGTCTCGATCTCCGGACGCAGGACGTTGATGCCGGCCGTCTCCAGCCACTTCTTCGACCAGGTCTTCAGGTCGCGGCCGGAGGTCTCCTCCAGCGCCCCCAGCAGGTCCGACAGGCGCGTGTTGCCGAAGGCGTGGGCCTTGAAGTAGGCCTGCACGCCCCGGAAGAACTCGTCCTCGCCGACGTAGGCCACGAGCTGCTTCAGCACCGAGGCGCCCTTGGCGTACGTGATGCCGTCGAAGTTGACCAGGACGTCGTCCAGGTCGCGGATGTCCGCCATGATCGGGTGCGTGGAGGGCAGCTGGTCCTGCCGGTACGCCCAGGTCTTCATGGAGTTCGCGAACGTCGTCCACGAGTGCGGCCAGCGCGAGCCGGGCGCGGCGGCCTGGCAGGCGATGGAGGTGTAGGTGGCGAACGACTCGTTCAGCCACAGGTCGTTCCACCACTCCATGGTCACGAGATCGCCGAACCACATGTGGGCCAGCTCGTGCAGGATGGTCTCCGCGCGCGTCTCGTACGCCGCGTCCGTCACCTTCGAGCGGAACACGTACTGGTCGCGGATCGTCACCGCGCCCGCGTTCTCCATCGCGCCCGCGTTGAACTCCGGCACGAAGAGCTGGTCGTACTTGGCGAACGGGTACGCGTAGTCGAACTTGTCCTGGAACCACTCGAAGCCCTGCCGGGTCACCTCGAAGATGGCGTCCGCGTCGAGGTACTCCGCCAGCGAGGGACGGCAGTAGATGCCGAGCGGGACGGACTGGCCGTCCTTCTCGTACACGCTGTGCACCGAGTGGTACGGGCCGGCGATCAGCGCCGTGATGTACGTCGAGATGCGCGGCGTCGGCTCGAAGACCCAGACGTTGTCCTGCGGCTCGGGCGTCGGCGAGTTGGAGACGACCGTCCAGCCCTCGGGGGCCTTCACCGTGAACTGGAAGGTCGCCTTGAGGTCCGGCTGCTCGAAGGCGGCGAACACCCGGCGGGCGTCCGGCACCTCGAACTGGGTGTAGAGGTAGGCCTGGTCGTCGACCGGGTCGACGAAGCGGTGCAGGCCCTCACCGGTGTTGGTGTAGGCGCAGTCGGCGACGACCCGCAGGATGTTGCGGCCGTGCAGCAGCCCGGGCAGCGCGATCCGGGAGTCCGCGAAGACCTCGGCCGGGTCGAGGGAGTCCCCGTTCAGGGTCACCTCGTGCACGGCGGGCGCCACCAGGTCGATGAACGACTCCGCGCCGTTCTCGGCGCTCACGTCGAAGCGCACCGTGGTCACCGACCGGTAGGTGCCCCCCTCCTGCGCGCCGGAGAGATCGAGCTCGATCTCGTACGACTCGACGGCGAGCAGCTGTGCCCGCTGCTGCGCCTCTTCGCGGGTCAGGTTTGTGCCAGGCACGCGGTCATCTCCTCGTTATGGGTGGGTTGCGCCATCTTTCCACGGCGGTCCGGGCTCCGGCGACGACCTGGGACTTCCCTAGGGATACCCCTCGGGCGACCCCCGGCGGCGGCACCGCGCGCGGGAACGCGACGTCCGGAATCCGCCGGTTTCGCGCCGCCGTGCGCGTGACCCTGACCGTATGACGCACCGCACCGTGCACCCCATCGCCCCGCGCGTCCTGAGGGAACTGCGCACGGCGGACGACGCCGGCCGCCCGGCGGCCCCGCTGACCGACCCCGAGGGCGGCGCGCCCCTGCGCTGCTGCCTGCGCCACAGCGCACCCGGCGAACGCATCGCGCTGGTCTCCTACGCGCCCCTGCGCCGCTGGGCCGCCGGAACCGGCGCGGACCCGGGCGCCTACGACGAGCAGGGCCCGGTCTACCTCCACGCCGGCCCCTGCGACGGCCCGGCGGACCCGCCCGCCCCCCTGCCGTTCACGAACAGCCACCGCGTCCTGCGCCGCTACTCCGCCGAGGGGCACATCCTGGGCGGGCGGCTGGTCGGCGGGGGCCCGGACGCCTTCGAGCAGGCCCTCACGGAAACACTCGACGACCCGGCCGTGGCGCTCGTCCACGTCCGGGCCGTCGAGTACGGCTGCTTCCTCTACGAGGTGCGCAGGGGTTAGCCCTTCAGCTCCTGCGCCACCAGCTCCGCGATCTGGACGGCGTTCAGGGCCGCGCCCTTGCGGAGGTTGTCGTTGGAGACGAACAGGGCCAGGCCGTTGTCCACCGTCTCGTCGCGGCGGATGCGGCCGACGTACGAGGGGTCCTTGCCGGCGGCCTGGAGCGGGGTCGGGATGTCGGAGAGCTCGACGCCGGGGGCGTCCTTCAGCAGCTCGGCGGCGCGCTCCGGGGCGAGCGGGCGGGCGAAGCGGGCGTTGATCTGCAGGGAGTGGCCGGAGAAGACCGGGACGCGCACGCAGGTGCCGGACACCTTCAGCTCCGGGATCTCCAGGATCTTGCGGGACTCGTTGCGGAGCTTCTGCTCCTCGTCCGTCTCGTTCAGGCCGTCGTCGACGATCGAGCCCGCCAGCGGCAGCACGTTGAACGCGATGGGGCGCTTGTAGACGCCGGGCTCCGGGAAGTCGACGGCCTCGCCGTCGTGCGTGAGCCTGTCCGCCTCGGCGACGACCTTCTGCGTCTGCCCGTGCAGCTCGGCCACGCCCGCGAGACCGGAGCCGGACACCGCCTGGTAGGTGGCGACGACCAGGGCCTCAAGCCCCGCCTCCTCGTGCAGGGGGCGCAGCACCGGCATGGCGGCCATCGTCGTGCAGTTCGGGTTGGCGATGATGCCCTTGGGGCGGTGGGCGATCGCGTGCGGGTTCACCTCGGAGACGACCAGCGGCACCTCGGGGTCCTTGCGCCAGGCCGAGGAGTTGTCGATCACGACCGGGCCCTGCGAGGCGACCTTCTCGGCCAGCGCCCTGGACGTGGCACCGCCCGCGGAGAACAGCACGATGTCCAGGCCGGTGTAGTCGGCGGCTGCCGCGTCCTCCACCGTCACGCCGTCCAGCTCGGTGCCCGCCGAACGGGCCGAGGCGAACAGGCGCAGCTCCGTGACCGGGAAGTTCCGCTCCTTGAGGATCCTGCGCATGACCGTGCCCACCTGTCCGGTGGCTCCGACGATTCCGACCCTCACGGCGACTCCCTCTCCTGCGTCTCTTCACGTGCTCGTTGCTTGGCCGAGGCTTTTCCATCATGCGGCCGACCACGGCCCGCCTGTCCACTTCTTTCGCCGCACCTGCCCGAGGAGTGGGACGGCGTGTCCCGCCCCATGGTTGCGGACCTGCGGTGGCGACCCCGCTGAGCTGCAGAAATTCATCCGGCAGGGGTCGTACGCCGCAAGCTCGCCTGCCCATGCGGGTCCCGGCCACACGGAAGTGTGACGTATGCCTCGGTCGCTCCGGCGAAACCCGCCGCCGGACCGGTGAACGTTCCGCGCCGGTCCGGCGTCGTAGGAGGGACACGGTGAGGGGGGTGGCTTGTGCTGCTGCGCGGAAGGGCCGGGCGCGGGCGGGAGGCGCGCGCCGGGGACGGCCTGCCGGACGGCGCCGATCCGCTCGATCCGGCCCAGGAGCGCCGGGTGCGGGCGGTGCTCGCACTCGGGGGAGTGCCGCAGGCGGACCTGCCGGACGGGGTGCAGCAGGTCCGCCTGCGGCTGCTGGAACGGGCCGCGAGCGGGCGGGAGGCGCCGCGGGACGTCTCCGCCTGGGCGGCGGTCGTCGCCTCCAACCTGGCCATGGACTGGCACCGGGCCAAGCGCCGCCAGGAGCGGCTCGGGGAGCGGCTGGCCGCCCTGCGGCAGCTCGAGCACCCCTCCGGCGAGGACACCAGCGTGCTGTCCGTCGCCGTCGCCCAGGGCCTGGACGAGCTGCCCGACGCCCAGCGCCAGGTCGTCGTCCTGCGCTTCTACGCCGATCTGCCGGTGCGGTCCATCGCCGAGCAGCTCGGCGTCCCGGAGGGCACGGTCAAGAGCCGGCTGCACACGGCGGTACGGGCCCTGCGCGCCCGCCTGCACGAGGACGAGGTGGTGTGACGTGCCCGCCGAACACGACGAGAACCGGCAGGGTGAGCCCGAGCCGGCCGGGAGGGCCCCGGACGGCGACCGGGGTGCGCTCATGGCCGCGGTGGCCGGGGAGCCGCCGGACCGGGCCGCGCTCACCGACGCGGCCTTCGCGGAGGAGTACCGGGCCGCGGCCGCCGACGTGGCGCTGCTGCGCGAGCAGCTCGGTCTCATCGGAGACGCCCTGGCCGAACCCCCGCCCGAACGCCGGACCGCCCCCGTCACCGAGCCGGTCGCACGGCGACCCCGTCCCTCGGCCCGGGTCCTCGCCCTGAGAGGGCTCGTCGCCGCCGTCGGGGCGGCCGTCGTGCTCGGCATGGGCTCGCTGGTGGTGCACGGCGGGGGTACGGGGGCCCAGGACGACCAGGGCGCGAGCTCCGCCGCCGACGGCGCGGCCGGGACGTCGAAGGGCGGCACGGACTTCGAGGCGGATCACGCCGGGTACCTGGCCTGCGCCCGGCTCGTCGCCGAGGGCACCGTCACGAAGACCGAGGCGGTCCCCGGGAGCGGGCGGCTGCGCGTGACAGTCGACGTGACGCGGTACTGGAAGCCCGCGAAGGGCCGGGACCGGATCGTCGTCCCCCTGGACGGCGACACGCAGCCGCGACCGGGGGCGGGCGAGCACGTCCTGGTCGGCATCCCGCAGGGGCGGGACGAGCCGGACCTGTGGACGACGGGGGAGGAGCGGATCGCCCGGGAGCGGGCCTGGATCACCGCCGCCGCACCCGAGGCCCGCACCCGGCCCTGCCGCTGAACACGGCGAAGGGGCGGGCGCCCGCCAGGACGCCCGCCCCTCACCCGCCGTACAGGGTTACGGCAGGACCTTCTCGATCTTCACGCTGCCCAGGCCCGCGACGGTGCCGCGCGCGTTGACCAGCTGGACCTGGCCGAAGAACTCACGTCCCTCGGGAGCGGCCGCCGCGGCGGTGATGCTGCCGGAGACGGTCGCCGAGTCGCCCGTGCCGAGCTTCACCGGCCCGGAGCCGTCGACCGTGACGGTGCCGAGCGAGGCGGAGAAGAACACGTCCTGGTAGTCGTACTCCGTGGTGCCGGCCGGCACCGAGTAGCCGACGACCTCGATCGTGTACGTCCCGGCTGCCGGGGACGGCACGGACACGGACTCCTCCGAGTCGCCGTCCGCGGAGCTGGCGACCTGCTTGCCGGCCGCGTCGTACACGGCGAGGTCGAGGTCGGCGGCGGTGTCCGAGACACGGCCGATGGCGACGTCCAGGGACTTGGCGCCCGCGGGCACCTCGACCGTGGTGGTCTGCGTCTCGCCCTGCTTGATCGACGGGCGGGCCGTCTTCGCCGAGCCGAGCGGGCCGCCGACCAGCTTGCCGTCGAGCGGGGCGAAGCCGTTGGTCACCTTCCAGGAGGCGGTGGCCGGGGTGCCGACCTTGGCCTCGGGCACGGTCACGGTCTCCGGGTCGAAGGCCGCGCCGAGGACGGCGACGTCGAGCTTGTACGGGTTGTCCAGCAGCGGCGACGTCCGGCGCGACTCGACCTCGATCTCCCAGACACCCGGCTGCGGGTCGGCGTACGCACGCACGTCGGGGCGGCAGGTGTTGGCCGGGTTCGAGTAGTTCGGGTAGCAGTTGATCGTCGACGTCGGGTCGGACGGCACGCCGTACGGGTGGATGGAGATGAACCGGGTCTGGCTCTTGTCCTTCAGCCCGCTCATCGCGACCTCGAGGCTCTTGGCGCCCTCGGGGACGGTGACGAAGTAGTGCTGCGAGCTGTTGCGCTGCACCGAGTCCTTGGCGGAGAAGGTGTACTTCAGCGGCGAGGAGACCACGACCGTGTGCAGCACCTGCTCGTCGATGCCCTCGGTGCGCGGGTCGTCGACCTCGAGGATCGCGCTCTTGATGCCCGCGGACTTCGGCGCGGCCTGGACCTTGACGGTCACCGGCTGGTTCAGCGGCAGCTTCACCTCGTCGGAGCCGACGACGCGGAACGTGCCGCCCGCGTTGTTCTCGAAGTGCAGCTCGTGCCGGATCGCCTTGTCGGCGCCGGACGTACGGGTGATGGTGACCTCGTACGTCTTCTTCTGGCCGGCCTTCAGGCCGCCCTCACGGTCGTAGAGGCCCGTGCCGAAGCCCGGGGTCTTCAGGAACTGGTCGATCGCGGTGTCGACCGGCGCCTTGACCGTGTACGCGTGCGAGTGCGCGCCGTCACGGATGGCGTCCCAGGCGTCCGGGATGTTCATCAGGCCCGCGCCCTCCTCGTACGCCTGCACACCCTTGATGTGGTCGGCGGTGGAGGTGAGGGCCGTGCGCAGCGTCGCCGGCGTGAGGTCGATCTTCTTCTGCTTGGCGGCCGAGATCAGCAGCGCCGAGGCACCGGCGGCCTGCGGGGAGGCCATCGAGGTGCCCTGGAGCATGCCGTAGCCGGCCGGCAGGGAGTAGCCCGCCTCGGCGACCGGGGCGCCCGGCATCCAGGTCTGGATGGTGTTGATCGCGGCACCCGGGGCGACCAGGGTCGGCGTGAAGCCGCCGTCCTCACGCGGGCCGCGCGAGGAGAAGGGCATCATCGCGTACTTCTTCTCCACGACGGAGCCGTAGTTGGCGGCCCAGGTCTCCTTGGAGACGGACGCGCCGACCGAGATGACCTTCTCGGCCAGGGCCGGGTCGCCGATGGTGTTGGCGCCGGGGCCGGAGTTGCCCGCGGAGATCACCAGCTGCACGCCGTACTCGTCGATGAGACGCGTGTACAGCTCGGCGCGCGCGTTGTTGCCGTCGTTCAGCGCCGGCAGGCCACCGATGGACATGTTGACGATGTCGACACCGCGCTTGGTGACGAGGTCGATCATGCCCTCGGTCAGCGCGACGTTCGTGCAGCCGCCGGACCAGGTGCAGGCGCGGGAGGAGACCAGCTTGGCGCCGGGCGCGGCACCGTCCATCCGCCCGCCGAACAGGCCGTTGGCGGCGGTGATGCCGGCGACGTGCGTGCCGTGCTCGGACTCGATGACGCCGATGTTGACGAAGTCGGACTTCTTGCCGACCCAGGAGCCGCCCAGCGGGTCCATCGGGACGTCCTTGCGGATCTCCACGACGAACGGCTGCCGCTCGGCGATGTCGGTCTTCGGGTCGTCGGTGCCGAAGTACCCGACCTGGTGACCGTCCTTGTACGGCTTCATCGCGACGTCGTCGCCGAAGTCGTTGTTGTTGTTCAGGTCGACCCGGACCGTGCCGGTCGTGGCGTCGTAGAGCACGCCCCAGACGTCGGTGGTGTCGCCGTCGCGGTTGGCGTCGCCCGCCGCGTCGCCGCCGGTGGTGTACGACTCCTTGAACAGGCTGACGGCGTAGGAGCCCGCCGGCGCCTTCCAGGACTGGCCCTGGTACGTGAAGGCCGGGCCGGACACGGCCGAGACCATCGGGCGCCAGGTGCTGTCGTTGTCGATGATCGGGTCGGTCGCCGTCACCCAGTCGACGATCTTCCGCTCACCGGTGGTGGTCTTCTGCAGCGCCGGGTGGCCGAGGTCGACGCCGGAGTCGAGGATGCCGATGGTCACGCCGCGGCCGTCCGCCTTGGGGTGGTCCTCGACGAAGTCGACCGCGCCCGTCTCGAAGGACGGGTTGTACGGGTTCTCGGCCGGGGTCCTGCGGTCCGGGGCGGGGTAGGTGCCCTTCGCGGCCTTGGCGCCCTTGGCGGCGTCGCCGCTGGGCGTCGGGTCGTCGAGCGGGATCTCCTCGCGCAGGTCGATGCCGTGCACCGAGGAGAGCTTGGCCGCGGCCGCGATGGCCGCGTCCGCGCCGGAGGTCGGGACGGTGGCGCGGACGTAGCCCAGCTTGTCGTCGGCCCGGCCCACCGAGCCGCCCTTGACCGCGTCCAGCTGCCCGGCGACCTGCTCGGTCTTCCCGGGCGCGGTGGCGATCATCATGGTGACGGTCTTGTCGCCGTCGGCCTTGGCCTCCGCGAGCAGGTCCGCGTCGTTCGAACCGAGCTTGTCGTGAGCGGACTTGACGTCGACGTCGGCCGGCGCCGAGGCACCCGGCCCGTCGGCGGAGAAGGCCAGCGGAATCGGCCCGGCCGCGGTGAGCGCGGCGACGAGGCCGGCGGCCACGGCGATCCGTGCCACGCGTCTCCGGCCCGGTATCGGGTCGTGCTGGGGGGTGGAGGTCATCGGCATCCCTTGAGGTAAAGGAACGAGCGGCAGCGGCCGGGACCGATCGGCTCCGATCGGACCTGGTCGCGACGGTCCGGAACGGCGAGCCCGGACGATCGCACAGCTTTACGCAAGGGGATGTTCTTTGGGGAGGGTTGACCGAAACGAAATGGATGTATGGGGAAAACCCCCGATGCGTTTTGCGGGTATCGGTCCCGAAGGCGGTGAAATCGGTTAACGTCCCGGAGTGCGCCAGAAGTTGAGGGTGGCGGCCTACGCCATATGCGTCCGGGACGGACGGATCCTGCTCGCCCGCTCGCCCGCCCGGGACGGCACGCCCGAGTGGGTCCTGCCCGGCGGCGGCATGGAGCACGGCGAGGACCCCTACGACACCGTGCGGCGCGAGGTCGAGGAGGAGACCGGCTACCGCGTCGAGGTCACCGCCCTGCTCGGCGTCGACTCCTCCCACCGCGTCTTCCGCGAGGGCTTCGGCGGGCGCTCCCTGGACCACCACGCCGTCCGCTGCGTCTACGAGGCCCGCGTCACCGGCGGCGAGCTCCGCCACGAGGTGGGCGGCTCCACCGACCTGGCCGCCTGGCACGACCTGGACGCCGTGCCCGGCCTGGTGCGGGTGCCGATGGTCGACACCGCGCTGCGGCTGTGGCGTGAGCGCCCGGTGACGGGGCACCTGACCGAGGAGCGCGGGGCCCGCCTCCCCGAGGGCTGAACCGGCCCGCCCCGCATCCCGGTTACCCCGGCACATGAACGCCGGGTGACCGCTCCCGGGCCGTTCCCGGAGCGCTCGCCGACACCCCGGGTGGTCCGAGATCCACGTTCGGCGATCGGCGCCGCCCGTTGCGGCCGCGTTCACACACAGGTCATCCCCGGTGCCAACGATCCAGTACGAGCGGGGTGTTCGCGTCACGAGCACCCCGCGACCACTGCCGACGCGTTCGCACTCGGGGAGACAAGCGCATGGCGCGCACACGCTCAGACGCCGGCTCCGGCCCGGGCATCCACCGTCGTTCCGTCCTCGCCGCCACCGGCGCGGTCGCCCTCTCCGCGGGTGCCGGACTCGCCCTGCGGACCGGCGAGAGCCCGGCCGCCGCGGCAGGGGAGAGCACGCAGGCCGCCGCGGCCGCGACCTCCCGGCAGGCACCCGCCGCACCCCTCGCCCCCTACACCCGGGGCACCACCCTGGCGAGCGTCGCCGCCCCACGCGGCGGCCCCGGCTACCGGCGCCTCGGCGACGGACCCGGCTGGCAGCGCGTGGTGCGCTCCGAACTGGCCGCGCCCAAGGCCGGCCGCGCCGGGCGCCGCACCGCGCTCGCCGCCTTCGTGCAACTCACCGACCTGCACATCACGGACGCGCAGCACCCCCTGCGCCTGGAGTACCTGCGCGCGGCCGACGTGCACGCCTGGCGGCCCCACGAGACGCTCACCGTGCAGGGCGCGATCGCCCTCGTGGAACGGATCAACGCACTGCGCGGCGCCCCCGTCACCGGCGCCCCGCTGCACTTCGCCATGACCACCGGCGACAACACCGACAACAACGCCAGGATCGAGCTGGAGTGGTTCCTGACGGTCATGAGCGGCGGGCGCATCACGCCCGACACCGGTGACCCGCGCCGCTACGAGGGCGTCCAGAACAGCGGCCTCACGCAGTACTGGCAGCCGGAGGCCGCGCTGCGCGACCTCGACAAGCAGGCCGGCTTCCCCCGGCTCGACGGCTTCCTGCGGGCCGCGGTCCGCGAGGTGCGCAGCCCCGGCCTGAACCTGCCCTGGTACTCCACCGTCGGCAACCACGACTCCCTGCCGATGGGCGTCTACGGCTCGCACGGAGACTCCTACCTCGCGGACCTGGCCGTCGGCGGCAGGAAGCTGATGGACGTCCCGGCAGCGCAGGCCAGACAGCTCAGGAAGCTCATCAAGAAGGCCGGGGACCCGCAGGGCGTGCACTACCACGACTTCCTCAGGTCCCACGCCCGGTCCATGCGCCCGGTCACCCCGGACGAGCGCCGCGCCCCCTTCACCCCGGCCGAGTACCTGCGGGCACACCTCGACCCGGCCCACCGCGGCGCCGGCCCGGCCGGCCACGGCTACACCGCGGCCAACCTCGACGCGGGCACCCAGTACTACGCTTTCCGCATCTCCGACGACGTGATCGGCATCAGCCTGGACACCACCGACCCGGGCGGCCACTACGAGGGCTCCATCGGCTCGGCCCAGATGCGGTGGCTCGACCGGACCCTGCGGGAGAACGAGGACTCCTACGCGGTGATCTTCAGCCACCACACGAGCCGATCCATGACCAACACCCGCCCCGACCCGGCCCGCCCCCAGGAACGCCGGCGCGACGGCCGAGCCGTCCTGGCCCTGCTCGGCAGCCACCGCAACGTGCTGGCCTGGGTGAACGGCCACGTCCACAAGAACGTCGTCACGCCCCACTCCGCGCCCGGCGGCCGCTCCTTCTGGGAGATCTCCACCGCCTCCCACGTCGACTACCCGCAGCTCGCCCGGATCGTCGAACTGACCGACAACAAGGACGGCACCCTCTCCCTGTTCACCACGCTGGTGGAGTCCGCCGCCCCGCACCGCACCGACTTCTCCGACCTCTCCCAGACCGGACTGGCCGCCCTGTACCGCGAACTGTCCCTCAACGCCCCCGGTGCGATCACGACCCTCGGCGGCGCCCCGCAGGACCGCAACACCGAACTCGTCCTCAAGAAGGGCTGACGTCCGGGACCGGCACGAGGAGGGGCCACCGGCGTGCGGCGCCGGCGGCCCCTCCTCCCCCCTCCTGGCGGGTGGCCCGGTCCCTCCCTACCGGGGCAGCACCACGACGTACGCGGCGGGATCGCGGTCGCCCGCCGCCATCAGGGCGGTGCGCACGACCGTCGCCTGCTGCTCCGGGCTGTCGCGCAGCTTCCTCGGCGTGATGTGGACGACCGTGATGCCGAGGCGCTCCAGGTGCTCCCGCTTGCGGGCGTACTCGGACCACAGGGCGTCGTCGTCCTGGCGGGGCGCGCGGGTGTCGAGCTCGACCGCCACCGCATGCTCGGGCCAGTACGCGTCCAGCCCGCCGAGGTAGGGGCCGCCGGGCAGCCGCAGGTCGACGTTCCACACCGGGTCGGGCAGGCCGTACCGGGCGACCATGCGGTACAGGCGGTCCTCCGCGCGGGCCCGGCCCTCGGCGAGCAGCGAGTCCACCGCGTCCACCACGTGCGGACGGCTCAGCAGCCGGGCCTCGGTCAGCTCGCGCACCACGGAGGCGGCGTCGCAGTGACCACCGCGCACGGCCTCCGTCAGCAGCCGGCGCACCACCTCGGCGTCGGCGAGCCCGGCCACCGCGTCGGCCACGGCGCGGGGCACGGGAGCCACCGGCAGCCCCGTCACCCGGTCGGCGGCGGGCAGGACGGGCGTGCGGACGATCCGGGCGCAGCCCGCCGAGCGCAGCCGCCGCATCCGGGGGACCAGGACGTCGAAGGCGTCCAGGGACGGCAGCGGCGGCGAGGACGCGAAGCCGTGCAGGGTCAGGGCGGCCAGGCCGGTGATCATCACCTCGGGGTAGTCGGCGGTGTGCGCCCCGGCCGCGCCCGGCTGGGCCGGGACACCGGTCCCCCGCTCCCGTGCCGCGTACATGAGCACGGCGTGCAGCCGCTCCTCGCTGGTCGGCGGCCCCGGGTGGAGCAGGACCACACCCGGCAGGAGCTGCTGCCAGGGGCCGCCGGGCCGGCACTGCTCGTTGGTCCCGGCCGGGGAGACGCCGTGCGCACGCAGCTGGGCCGTCGTCATCACCCGGGGGCGGCCGAGGCCGGACAGCTCGTGCAGGGGGCGGGGGGAGAGCGGGGTGTTGTGCGTCATGCCCCGCAATTTCCCGCGCCCGGACCCGCTTTGAACCGCTGTTACACGTCCGTCGAGGAATGCGGACAACACGGCACTAAAGGACGGATGTTCGGTTGCCGAAAGCCCCTGGTCCGTTCGGGTGCGGACCAGGGGTTACGGGCTGCGGGGCACTCATCTCGTAACGACGGGGGAACACCCCGATCTCAGGCCAAAGCTACTGGTCAGCGGCCTCGTCGCACGCCTGGCCGCGCAGCGCCCGGGCCAGGTCGTCCCGGGACTCCAGCACCAGCCGGCGCAGCGCCGGGGCGGCCTCCTTGTGGGAGTCCAGCCAGGCGTCCGCGGCGTCCAGGGTCGCGCGGGACTGCTGGAGCGAGGGGAACAGGCCCTGCACCACGTGCATCGCGATCTGGATCGACCGCTCCTGCCACACCCGCTCGATCGCGGCGAAGTACCGGTCCGCGTACGGGGCGATCAGCTCGCGCTGCGAGTCCTGCGCGAAGCCCGCGATGGTCGCCTCGACCATGGCGTTGGACAGCGCGTCCGACTCCACGACCTGCGCCCACGCCTGTGCCTTGACCGCCTCGGACGGGCGGGCGGCCAGGCAGCGGATCTGGTGCCGCTTGCCGGAGGCCGTGTCGTCCCGGGCCAGTTCCCGCGCCAGGGTCTCCTCGTCCACGGCCCCGTGCGCGGCCAGCGGCTCCAGGAACGCCCACCGCAGCTCCTGGTCCACGTCCAGGCCCTCGACCGTGCTGGTGCCCGACAGCAGCTCCTCCAGCAGCGCGAAGTCGGCCTCGGCGGTGGCCGTCCGGGCGAAGAACCGCGCCCAGGCCAGCTGGTGCTCGCTGCCGGGCCGCGCCGCGTACAGCTCGCGCCGCGCGCCCTCGGCGAGCAGCCGGGCCGCCGCCTCCCGGCGGGCGGGCGCCGTGTAGTGCGTGACCGCCGACTCGGCCCAGGCGTGCAGCATCTGCAGCACGCCGATGCCCGACTCGCGGCCCGCGAACCGCAGCACCAGGTCGACGAAGTCCCGCGCGGGCAGCAGCGCGTCCCGCGTCATGTTCCACAGCGCCGACCAGCACAGGGCGCGGGCGAGCGGGTCGGTGACCGTGCCCAGGTGCTCGCGCAGGGTCGCCAGGGACGTGGCGTCGAAACGGGTCTTGCAGTACGTCAGGTCGTCGTCGTTGACGAGGACCAGGTCGGGCGCCTCGCTCCCGGCGAGCTCCGCCACGACCGTCCGGGGGCCCTCGACGTCGGTCTCCACGCGCGCGTAGCGCTCCAGCGCGCCGTCCGCCACCCGGTACAGGCCCACCGCGACCCGGTGCGGGCGCAGCTCCGGGTGCGACTCGGCGGCCTCCTGCACCACGGCCAGCTCCTCGACGCGGCCGTCCGCGCCCAGCAGCACCTGCGGCGTCAGCGCGTTCACCCCGGCCGTCTGCAGCCAGGACCGCGCCCAGGCGCTCATGTCCCGGCCGCTGGTCTCCTCCAGCGCCGACAGCAGGTCGCCCAGGCGCGTGTTGCCGTACGCGTGCCGCTTGAAGTAGCGCCGGGCGCCCTCCAGGAACGCCTCCTCGCCGACGTACGCCACCAGCTGTTTCAGGACGGACGCGCCCTTGGCGTAGGTGATGCCGTCGAAGTTCAGCTTGGCGTCCTGCAGGTCGCGGATGTCCGCGGTGACCGGGTGCGTGGAGGGCAGCTGGTCGGCGCGGTAGGCCCACGCCTTGCGCCGGTTGGCGAAGGTGATCCAGCCGTCCTGGAAGCGGGTCGCCCCGACCTGCGAGAACGAGCCCATGAAGTCGGCGAAGGACTCCTTCAGCCACAGGTCGTCCCACCACTGCATGGTGACCAGGTCGCCGAACCACATGTGCGCCATCTCGTGCAGCACGACGTTGGCGCGGCCCTCGTAGGACGCCTGCGTCACCTTCCCGCGGAAGATGAACTCCTCCCGGAACGTCACCAGCCCGGGGTTCTCCATCGCGCCCAGGTTGTACTCCGGCACGAACGCCTGGTCGTACTTGCCGAACGGGTAGGGGTAGTCGAAGTGGTCGTGGAAGAAGTCCAGGCCCTGCTTGGTGACCAGGAAGACGTCGTCGGCGTCGAAGTGCGGCGCGAGGCCCTTGCGGCACAGGGCGCCGAGCGGGATCTCCAGGGTCGTGCCGTCGGCGAACGTACGGGAGTAGGAGTCCGTCACGTAGTGGTACGGGCCGGCCACCACGCAGGTGATGTACGTCGAGATCGGCTTGGTCTCGGCGAACCGCCACACCCCGTCGGCCTGTTCGCCCGCGCCGTTGCTCCACACCGTCCAGCCCTGCGGCGCGCGCACCTCGAAGCGGTAGGGGGCCTTGAGGTCGGGCTGCTCGAAGTTGGCGAAGACGCGGCGCGAGTCGGCCGGCTCGTACTGCGTGTACAGGTACACCTCGCCGTCCTCCGGGTCGACGAAGCGGTGCAGGCCCTCGCCGGTGCGGGAGTACGCGCACTGCGCGTCGACCACCAGCT
This sequence comes from Streptomyces sp. NPDC017943, assembly GCF_044328425.1. Classification (NCBI taxonomy): domain Bacteria; kingdom Bacillati; phylum Actinomycetota; class Actinomycetes; order Kitasatosporales; family Streptomycetaceae; genus Streptomyces; species Streptomyces sp. NPDC017943. Next base: position 446,085 of record NZ_JBIRHH010000006.1, read on the forward strand.
CGTTGTCCGCGGCCAGGTCCTCCAGGGCGATCCGGGAGCCGTCGAAGACCTCACCCGGGTCCAGATCACGGCCGTTGAGTGAGACGGCCGTCACACTCGGCGCGATCAGATCGGCGAAGCTGCTCGCCCCGGGTTCGTTGCAGCGGAAGCGGATCGTGGTCACGGAACGGAAGGTGCGGGGCCCGTCTCCCGTGACCTCGCCGACCGCGGACCGCAGGTCGAGGGACACCTCGTACCCGTCGACGCTCAGCAGGGCGGCCCGCTCGCGGGCCTCGTCGCGGGACAGATTCTCACCGGGCACGGGCGGCACTCCTCAGGTGTCGGGGGGTACGGCTGAACAGCACCGATCCTGCCATGTGCCCCTGACGCCGGGCAGCCGGGAATGGCGCGGGCGCACGGCGGCGTTCCCGGAGAAACGGTTTCCTGCTGAGGAGAGACATGTCGGACAAGACGCCCGTCGACTTCTGGTTCGATCCGCTGTGCCCCTGGGCGTGGATGACCTCCCGCTGGGTGCTGGAGGTGGAGAAGCTCAGGGACATCGAGGTCCGCTGGCACGTCATGAGCCTCGCCGTCCTCAACGAGGACAAGCTGGACGAGCTGCCCGAGGAATACCGCGACATGCTGGAGAACAAGGCGTGGGGCCCCGTCCGGGTCGTCATCGCGGCGCGGCAGGAGCACGGCCCCGAGGTCCTCGGCGACTTCTACACTGCCCTCGGCACCCGCATCCACAACCAGGGCGAAGGCCCCGGCAAGGAGACCGTCGCGGCGGCCCTGAAGGACGTCGGCCTGCCCGAGTCCCTCCTGGAGCACTGGGACTCCACCCCGTACGAGGCCGAGCTGCGCGCCTCCCACAAGGAGGGCATCGACAAGGTCGGCCAGGACGTCGGCACGCCCGTCATCGCCGTGCCGGGCGCCGACGGCGAGCAGATCGCCTTCTTCGGCCCGGTCGTCACCCCGGCGCCCCAGGGCGAGGAGGCCGCCCGCCTCTGGGACGGCACCCTCGCCGTGGCCTCGGTCCCCGGCTTCTACGAGATCAAGCGCACGCGCACCAAGGGGCCGGACTTCTCCAACCTCTGAGGTTCACGCCGAGGCGCCGGCTTCCGGGTTCTGCAAGTCCTCCGGCAGCCGGCCCCCGGCGGCTTGGTGGTCCCAGGGCTGGTACCACCGGCAGCCCGGCGCGGTGCAGCGCCACAGGTCCGTGCGGTCCGTACCGATGGCCTTTCTCTCCTCGGGTTTGAGCGGTGCGAACACCTGAGTACCACTGCCGTCACACGTCGGGCAGTGCTTGTCCCTGAAGAACATCAGCCCCTCCTCGCCGTCACCGCCGGTCCGGGGAACCGGCACGACGTGCCGACCCCCCTGCGGTAGTACAGCGCGTCCTGCGCGAACGCGTCCCCGAAACCGTCCGGCCCGGCCCCCCGCACGCGCGTTCACCGGCGCCCCCGGTCGCGGGCCCGCGCCGGCCGGTCGGGTGCTCCGAGGCCGAAACGGCCCCGAACCGGCCGCGACAAAGGCCGCGTCGGCGGCCCACGGCGCGTCGGGAACGAGGACCCCGGCGGACACGGCCGGGCGCATGGTCCGGGTCCGGGCCGCCTTCACGCCCCGCCCCGACCGCACCGCGGCCTTCGCGCAGCCGTACGCGCGCCTGGCCGACGCCCTGCACGAGCGCGGCAGGCCGCCGGGCCCGGCCGCCACCCCTGCGTACGGCCGCCTGAACCGGGATACTTCCGCCCCATGAGTACGACCCTCCTGCTGGTGCGCCACGGGCAGACCGTCTGGCACGCCGAGAACCGCTACGCCGGCGTCAGCGACATCGACCTCACCGACACCGGCCGCGCCCAGGCAGAGGCCCTGGGCCGGTGGGCCGCCGCCCATCCCGTCGACGCCGTCTGGTCCTCCCCGCTGACCCGGGCCCTCGCCACCGCCGAGCCGGCCTGCCGCGCCCTGGACCTCGTCCCGCAGCGCGAACCCGGCCTGCGGGAATGCGACTTCGGGGTCGTCGAGGGCCGTACGCTCGCCGAGTTCGAGACGGAGGACCCCGAGTGGGCCGCGGCCTACCGCGCCGACCCGGTGGCCAACTCCTTCCCCGGCGCCGAGGATCCGCGGGCTGCCGCCGCCCGCGGGGTGCGCGCCCTGCGGGAGATCGCCGCCGGCCACCCCGGCGGCCGGGTCCTGGTCGTCGCCCACAACACGCTGCTGCGGCTGGTGCTGTGCACCCTGCTGTCGATCCCCTTGGCCGAGTACCGCCAAAGGCTCCCGCGGCTGCGCAACGCCGCGGTCAGCGAACTGCGCATGCAGCCCGACGGGACCGCCGGTCTGCTGTCCCTCAACGTGCCGTGCGAGCCGGACCCGGCGTAGCGGGCACGGGAAACCCCCGCGAGTCACGTCCTCGCGGGGGTCTCCTTCTTTCCGCCTGCCGTGCGTGAAGGGTGAGAAGACGATCACGAGGCAGGACGCTCGGCGGCCCTCAGGGGGCCAGCAGCAGCACGTCCGCCCGGGACTTGGCGGCCTCGTAGCGCCGGGCCACGTCCTGCCAGTTGACGACGGCCCACATGGCCTCGATGAAGTCGACCTTCTGGTTCTTGTACTGGAGGTAGAAGGCGTGCTCCCAGGCGTCGAAGACGAGGATCGGCGTCGAGCCCTGGCCGACGTTGCCCTGGTGGTCGTAGACCTGCTCGACGATCAGCCGGCCGCTGAGCGGCTCGTGGGCGAGCACGCCCCAGCCGGAGCCCTGGGTGGTGGCGGCCGCCTTGGTCAGCTGGGCCTTGAAGCCGGCGAAGGAGCCGAAGGACGCGGTGATGGCGTCGGCGAGTTCGCCCACGCCGTCCTGGGCCAGCGGCTCGCCGCCGCCGTCCTTCGGGCCGGTCATGTTCTGCCAGTAGATGCTGTGCAGGATGTGCCCCGACAGATGGAAGGCCAGGTTCTTCTCCAGCCCGTTGATCGAGCCCCAGGTCTCCTTGTCGCGCGCCTCCGCCAGCTGCTCCAGGGTGTCGTTGGCGCCCTTCACATAGGCCGCGTGGTGCTTGTCGTGGTGCAGCTCGATGATCTCGGGGCTGATCACCGGAGCGAGGGCCGAGTAGTCGTACGGGAGCTCGGGCAGCGTGTACACGGGCATGGGCGGGGATCCCCTCCGGACCTGTTATTGCAATCTTCTTGCAACTGCACGCTAGCAGCAACAGGGCGGGTGTGTGGGGTGCGGGCGCGCGAAAAGGCCCCCGCGGTGTCGCGGGGGCCTTCTCCGTACGGGAGTCCTAGCGCCGGGCGCGGGCCCGCTGCCAGGCGTAGCCGACGGCCGCGAGGACCAGGATCATGCCGCCCGTGGAGTACAACTGGACGCGCGTGTCCGGCTCGCGGGCCATCAGGACGAACACGGCCGCCATCCCGGCCAGGGCCACCCAGGTCAACCACGGGAACGCCCACATCCGCACGGCCAGCCGCTCCGGCGCCTCCCGCTCCAGCCGGCGGCGCAGCCGCAGCTGCGAGACGGCGATGAAGATCCACACGGCCAGGATGACCGCGCCGATCATGTTCAGCAGCCACGCGAACACGTCGTCGGGGCGCCAGTAGCTCAGCAGCACGCACAGGAAGCCGAAGACCGACGACGCCAGCACCGCGACACGCGGCACACCGCCCGAGACCCGGCCCAGCCCCCGGGGGCCCTGGCCGCGCTCCACGAGCGAGTAGGCGATGCGCGAGGCGCCGTAGACGTTGGCGTTCATCGCGGACAGCAGCGCCACGAGCACGACCACGTTCATCAACTGGCCGGCACCCGGGATGCCCAGTTCGTCGAGGGCGGCGACGTACGGGCCCTTCTCGACGACCTCCTTCGAGTCCCACGGCACGAGCGTGACGATGACCGCCATGGAACCGATGTAGAACAGCGCGATGCGCCACATCGCGGTGCGCACCGCGCGCGCCACGCCCTGGACGGGGTTCTCCGACTCGGCCGCCGCGATGGTGACCGTCTCCAGGCCGCCGTAGGCGAAGACCGAGGCGAGCAGGCCGATGACCAGGCCCTCGCCGCCGTTGGGCAGGAAGTCGGTGAGGTTGCCCGCGCCGGGCGAGTCGGTGCCCGGCAGGACGCCCAGGATCGCCAGCACGCCGAGCACCAGGAACAGGCTGATCGCGGCGACCTTCAGCGCCGCGAACCAGAACTCGAACTCGCCGAAGTTCTTCACGGCCGCGAGGTTGGTGCCGCAGAAGACGACCATGAACAGGGCCACCCACAGCCACTCCGGGGTGCCCGGCAGCCAGCCGCTGACGATCTTCGCGGCGCCGATGCCCTCCAGGCCGACCGCCGTGCACAGCAGCACCCAGAACGACCAGCCGGCGGTGAAACCGGCCCAGGGACCGATGGCCCGCTCGGCGTGCGCCGAGAACGAGCCCGAGGAGGGATGGGCGGCCGACATCTCGCCCAGCATCCGCATCACCAGCATCACGAGGAGGCCGGAGAGGGTGTAGGCGACGACGATCGACGGTCCGGCGGCGGCGATGCCGGCACCGGAGCCGACGAACAGGCCGGCGCCGATCACACCGCCGAGGGCGATCATCGACAGGTGGCGCTGCTTCAGGCCGTGGGAGAGGGAGACGCCGTCCGTGCCGGTCGGCGTCTCCTGGGTGGTGCTGCTGGGCATGGGCGCGGCTCGTCCAATGCGTGAGGGGCGTACGAGGGCAAAAACGCCGCCAGTCTCGGATGCCTCCCCGCCCCCGCGAAGAGGCATCCCACCATGTGGACGTGCCGGTCGCTCGGCGTGGTCAGGCGGCGACCGGGGTGTAGTGCGAGGCGTCGCCCTCGATCGCGTAGCTCTCCTTGCCCTCCACACCCACCGGGACGTCCCCGGCGACCGTGACACGGTGCAGCCGGCGCGGCAGGCCGTCGTAGTTGTCCACGGCGTAGTGCTGGGTGATGCGGTTGTCGAACAGCACGAGCTGGTTCGGCGACCAGCGGTGGCGCAGCACGTTCTCCGGCCGCGTCACGTACGCCTGGAGCAGGTCCAGGACCTTGCGGGACTCGCCCGCCGACAGGCCCACGATCCGCTGGGCGAAGCCGCCGATGAACAGGCCCCGCTCCCCGGTCAGCGGGTGGACCCGGACGACGGGGTGGACCGTGCGGTACGTGATCGACGTGAACTCGGCACGCCGGGCCGCCTGCTCCTCGTCGACGTCCTCCTCCGGTACGGCGTAGTCGTAGTCGTTGGTGTGCTCGGCCCACAGCGTGTCCGCCAGGCGCCGCAGGGAGTCGGGCAGGTTGCGGTAGGCGGCGGCCGAGCTGGCGATGAGCGTCTCGCCGCCGTAGGGCGGCACGGTGATGCTGCGCAGGCTCGTGGCCTGCGGCGGGTTCAGGACGAAGGTCACGTCGGTGTGCCAGTGGTTGGCCGCCCGGCCGCCCTCGCTGTCGACCGGCAGCACGTGCGGGGCGCCGTCGACCGCGGCCACCGTCGGATGGGCGGTGGTGATGTCCCCGAAGTGCCGTACGAAGGCCTGCTGGCCCGCGTCGTCCAGCCCCTCCGCGTCGAAGACGAGGGCCTTGTGCGCGTTGAGCGCCTCACGCAGGGCGGTGGAGGTGTCCCGGTCGAGGGGCCGGGTGAGGTCGACGCCCTCGACGCGGGCGCCGATGTGCGCGGTGACCTTGTGGATCTCGATGCTCATGGCGGATTTCCTTCCGGGTGGGTCAGACGAGTGCGGGGGAGAGGACGTGCTGGTTGGCGGGGCGCGGCAGGCCGTAGCGCCCCCGCAGGGTGGTGCGGGCGCCGTACTCGGTGCGCAGCAGTCCGCGGGCGCGCAGCAGGGGGACGACGTGGTCGACGAACGCCTCCAGACCGGACGGCAGCACCGCGGGCATGATGTTGAAGCCGTCGGCGGCGCCCGAGGTGAACCACAGCTCGATGGTGTCGGCGACCTGCTCGGGCGTGCCCGCGAAGGTGAGGTGCCCGCGGCCCCCGCCGAGCCGGCCGATCAGTTGCCGCACGGTCAGCCGGTCGCGCCGGGCCAGCTCGACGACGAGCGTGTACCGGCTCTTGGCGCCCTCGATGGCGCTCTCCGGCGGCAGGTCGGCGGGCAGGGGGCCGTCCAGGTCGAGGGTGCCCGGGTCCAGGCGCAGCAGCCGCTCCAGGTGCCGCACGCCGTGCGTGGGCACGATGTGGTCCTCCAGGACCCGCTCGTGCGCCCGGGCCTCGGCCTCGGTGGAGCCGAGCACCGGGACGATGCCCGGCAGCACCTTGAGGTGCCCGGCGTCCCGGCCGGCCGCGACGGTGCGGGCCTTGAGGTCGGCGTAGAAGGCCCGCGCGTCCTCGATCGTCTGCTGCGCGGTGAACACCGCCTCCGCGTAGCGGGCCGCGAACCGCTTGCCGTCCTCGGAGGAGCCGGCCTGCACGAGCAGCGGGTAACCCTGCGGCGAGCGGGGCACGTTGAGTGCCCCCTCGACGCTGAAGTACCGGCCCTGGTGCCGGGGCGGGTGGATCTTCGCGTCGTCGCCCCACACGCCCGCCGCCTTGTCGGCGACGACCGTGTCGTCCTCCCAGCTGTCCCACAGCTTCAGCGCCACGTCGAGGAACTCCGCGGCCCGCGCGTACCGTTCGGCGTGCGCCGGCTCGGCGTCCAGGCCGAAGTTGCGGGCCGCGTCCGCACCGGCGGTGGTGACGATGTTCCAGCCCGCCCGGCCGCCGCTGATGTGGTCGAGGGAGGCGAACTTGCGGGCCAGGTTGTAGGGCTCGTTGTACGAGGTGGACGCCGTGGCGATCAGGCCGATGTGCTCGGTGGCCGTCGCCAGCGCGGTCAGCAGCGTGATCGGCTCCAGCGCGCCCGCGGGCCGCTGCCCCACGCTGCTCCACAGCTGCGGGCCGTCGGCGAGGAACAGCGAGTCGAAGGTGCCCCGTTCGGCGATTTGCGCGAGCCGCACGTAGTGCGCCAGGTCGACGCTCGCGTACGGGTCGCTCTCCGGCAGCCGCCACGACGCCTCGTGGTGCCCGGTGTTCATCAGGAACGCGTTCAGATGCAGCTGTCCGCGGGTCATCGGTGGTCCTCCGTGACTCCGAGCGCGGCCAGCAGCCGCTCCCGGTACTCGCCGAGCAGGGGGTCGCGGTACGACCGCGGGTGCGGGCGGTCGATGGTCAGGTCGAGGCCGATGCGGCCCTTCTCCAGGACGAGCACCCGGTCGGCGAGCACGATCGCCTCGTCCACGTCGTGGGTGACCAGCAGCACCGAGGGCCGGTGGCGCTCCCACAGCTCCCTCAGCAGGCCGTGCATCCGGATCCGGGTCAGCGCGTCGAGCGCGCCGAACGGCTCGTCCGCCAGCAGCAGTTCCGGCTCCCGCACCAGAGAGCGGGCCAGGGCGGCACGCTGGGCCTCCCCGCCGGACAGTTCGCCCGGCCAGGCCCGCTCGCGGCCCTTCAGCCCGACCTCCTCCAGGGCGGCCCGGCCCCGGCGGCCGGCGTCCCTGCCCTCCGCGCCGAGCAGCACGTTGTCGAGGACCCGCCGCCAGGGCAGCAGCCGGGAGTCCTGGAAGACGACCGACACCCGCTCGGGCGCGGCCAGCTGCCCGGAGCCCGCGACGCCGTGGTCGAGCCCGGCGATGGCCCGCAGCAGCGTGCTCTTGCCCGAACCGCTGTGCCCGAGCAGGGCCGTGAGCTGCCCGGCGGGCAGGTCCAGATCGATGCCGTCCAGGACGGTGCGCCCCTCGAACGACCGGGTCAGGCCCCGCAGTCGCACGGCCGGACGGGTCAGCTGCTCAGTGTGCGGCGCCATGACAGCACCCTCCGTTCGATGATGCGGACCGCGCTGTCGGAGACCAGCCCGAAGACGCCGTAGACGACGAGGCCGACGAGGATCACGTCCGTCTGGCCGTAGTTCTGCGCCTGGAACATCAGGTAGCCGAGGCCGCTGGTGGCGTTGATCTGCTCCAGGACCACCAGGCCCAGCCAGGAGCCGGTCACGCCGAGCCGCAGCCCGACGAAGAACCCGGGCAGCGCCCCGGGGATCACGACCTGCCGGATGAACCGGTACTTCGACAGCCCCTGCACCTCGGCCAGTTCGACGAAGCGGCTGTCGATGCCGGACAGCGCCGCGTGCGTGTTGAGGTAGATCGGGATGTAGACGACGATCGCGATGATGGCGATCTTGAAGGTCTCGCCGATGCCCAGCCACAGGATGAACAGCGGGATCAGACCCAGGGTGGGGATGGCCCGGTTGAGGTTCACCGTCCCGTCGATCAGCGCCTCGCCGGTCCGGGTCAGCCCCGAGGCCAGCGCCAGCAGGATCCCCACGGTCAGGCCGATCGCGAACCCGCTCGCCGCGCGCCGCAGCGAGGTCAGGATGTCGTCGGGCAGCGTGCCCTCGGTCCACAGGCGGATGCCCGTCTCCAGCACCGTCCACGGCGCCGGTATCGCCCCGGTGTCGAGCAGCCCGGCGGCCGAGGCGCCGGTCCACAGGGCGAGGACGGCGACCGGCCCGGCCAGCCGGGCGGCGGGCAGCCGCCGGCCCGGGGCCAACCGCCGGCGCCTGCGCACCTGGCGCGCCTCCTCCACCGGCGCGAGCGGCGCGGCGGCGGCCGGCGTCGTGTGCGTCGTCGTGGTCATCGCGGTCACCTCCGGTACTCCGCCGGCACGGCCTGGGCCGCCAGGGACTCGAAGCGGTGGTCGAAGAGCCCGGACACGTCGAACTTCTTCACGAACCCGCCCTCGGCCAGCAGGTCCGCGGTCTCCTGCTCCCAGCGGATCGCCTCGTCCCAGCGCGGCGGGAACAGCGGCTTGTTGGCCAGCTCGGTCACCGCCTTCGCCTGGGCGAGGGTCAGGTTCTGCGTCCCGACGTAGAACCGCTCGTTCCACTCGTCGGGGTGCTCGTAGGTCCACACCTGGCTCTTCGCCCAGTGCGGGATGTAGGCGGCGACCGCGGCGGCCTTCGCCCGGTCGTTCAGCACCGCCACCGGCGCCCAGAGCAGACTGAGCAGGTCCACCACGTCGGTCGTGATGGTGCGGGCCGACGTGTACTTGCCCAGGTACGCCGGTGCCTGGGTGTTGGCCAGCGGCGCGATGTCCACCTGCCCGGACTGCAGGGCGGTGAGGAACTGGTTGCTGGTCAGCGGCACCAGCTCCACGTCGTCGTACGCCAGCCCCGCCTTCTTCAGGGCCCGCAGCAGGACGACGCCCTGCGCCTGGCCCTGCGAGAAGGCGAGCCGCCTGCCCCGGAAGTCCGCCACCGCGCGGATGTCGCTGCCGGGCTTGGTGGCGAACAGGTAGTTGGGCTTGCGGGTGATGTTGATCGCGACGATCTTCGCGTCGAAGCCCTGGTAGTGGGCCTGGATCGGCGGGATGCCCGCGTTGTTGGCGACGTCCAGGGACTTGGCGCGGAAGGCGTTGATGACATCGGGGCCGGCGCCGATGTTCAGCCAGTTCGTCACCTTGAAGGGCAGGTCGTCCAACCCGGCCAGCTTCAACTGGAGTTCCTGGGCGTTCTGGTACGACGCGATCTTCAGGCCGGTGCCCGCCGGGACCTTGGTGGCCAGCGGGGCGTCGGAGGCCGGTTCGCCGGCCGCGGCACTGCTGTCCGCGCAGCCGCTGAGCCCGGCCGCGGCGGCCGTCACGCCGAGCAGCGAGGTCAGGAACAGACGCCGGTCGACACCGGGAACGGGGGGCGAGGGCATGGGAGGGCTCCCTGGGTATGAAGGCGGCACAGCACGCGGAATTCCGGGCCGGGAAAAGGCGGCCGGGAATTCACGGGAATGTCACAAAGGAAGGAGAAGGCGCTCCGCGAAGGGGCGCCGGGGGCGCGTCAACGGGTCAGCAACAGAGGGTGCGACAGCTCGTGAGCGGGCTCATGAACAGGATGTTCCTGGTCAGCGGCCCGGCCTGTCAACATTCCGAGTTTCTGAATTAAATAGCCTCAGGTGGCGTGCCCAGCGGATCCCGGTAGAGAACGTCGAGCGCCACCGAACCGCCCGCGACGGCCGGCACGGAATCCGTGAAACCGATCGGCGCCACGGTGTCCGCGCGCTCGGCTCCGACCTCCGCACGCAGGGCGGCGAGGCAGTCCTCGCGGTGCATGGCACCGATCTCCGTCACCACCACCCGCTCGGGGTTGAGCACGTCGAGCAGCAGCCCCACCGCGCGCCCCACCCGGCGTGAGCGCTCCCGCAGCAACCCGGCCGCCACGGTGTCACCGGCGGCGGCCGCCGCAACCACGTGCATCGGGTTCACCCCGTCCGCGACTCCCGCCTCCCGGGCCCGCCGGCACAGCGTCCGCTCGCTCAACTCGGCCTGGAGGCAGCCGGATCGGCCGCAGTCGCAGGGCTCCGAGCCGCCCGGCGCCGGCAGATGGGCGATGGCCCCGGCCGCGGAGCGCGGCCCGTGGTGGACCTCGTCGTGGGTCGCGAACGCCGCGTCGACCATGTTGCCCGCGAACAGGTGCAGCACGCTCCGGCTGCCCCGCGCCGGACCGAACAGCCGCTCCGCGTTGAGCAACGCCCGGGCGTGCCCGTCCACATGGACCGGCAGGCCGGTGTGCGCGGCCAGCAGGTCACGCACCGGCACCTCGCGCCAGCCCAGCAGGGGATGCTCCACGACGGTGCCCGAGTCCCGGTCCACCCAGCCGCCCGCCGCGAACCCGACCCCCAGCGGCCGGCTGCCCCGGGCCCCGGCGAACAGCGCCGCCAGCCCGTCGGCGGCCCGGGCCAGCACCCGCGCGGGACCGGCCCCCTCGTGCTTCAGCTCGCGCCGGGCCAGGACCCGCCCGCGCAGATCGAGCAGCGCGACGGTGGTGTGGGGCACCGCCACGTGCACCCCGGCCACCACGAACCGGGAGCCGTCCAGGTCGACCGGCAGGTGCGGCCGCCCCACCCCCTTGGACCGCAGCGGCACCGCGGACTCGCGGATGAGGCCCGACTCGGCCAGCCGGGCGCAGTAGTCGGTCACCGACGCCGGCGACAGCCCGGTCAGCCGGGCGATGGTGCTGCGCGCGACGGGGCCGTGCTCCAGCACGGACCGCAGGACGACGCTGGCGCTGGTGCGGCGCCGGTCGCTGTCGGCGACTCGGGGGATGGGGGACGTCAGAAGGGGAGCCGCGGTACGGGGCATGGGAACTTCCTGGGGCCGGTCCGACACTGTGCCGTCTGGATCGGCGGGCCGGAACCGTGCCGCCCCGCCTCACACCGGGCGGCGACAGGTGGCCGTGCCCTGGCGGCGCAGGTCGACGTAGCGACGCTGCGAGAAGTACCGGGCCTGGGCAACCATGGGCGAGACGCTAGCAAAACGCCTCCGCGGCGGACAGGGCGTGCCCGACGGGCGAGACACCGCCGGTGAGCACCCGCGCGGCCGGCGCCGGTCTTTGGGGGAAACCTACAGCGGCCTCTTCGGTGGCCGGCGTGCTGCGGGCCACCTCAACTCAGTGACCGGCGTCACGCCGCACCCGCGGCAGACGGCGTCCTTTGTCCGGAGCCGACCAAGGGCCGCCTCATGCCTTTGTCGAGCGCTGACGGTGATCGGCGCGAGGGCGCTGGGATAGCGTCACGGTGTCCCACCCGCCCTCACCCCCGCGGAGTCCCCATGAGCACCGCCGCCGCCACACCCGCCAGCACCGGACAGGTCCTCGCCGACCTGCTCCCTGCCTCCCGTGTCCGGGACGCGGCCCTCGTGCTCGGCGGCGCCGCGCTCACCGGCCTCGCCGCCCAGCTGTCGGTGCCGGTGCCCGGCTCCCCGGTGCCGGTGACCGGCCAGACCTTCGCCGCGCTGCTCGTCGGCACCTCGCTCGGCGCCGGCCGCGGCCTGCTCGCCCTCGCGCTGTACGCGGTGGCGGGCGTCGCCGGGGTGCCGTGGTTCGCGAGCGGCACGTCCGGGGTCGCCCCGTCCTTCGGTTACATCCTCGGCATGATCCTCGCCGCGACCGTCGTCGGCGCCCTGGCCCGCCGCGGCGCGGACCGCTCGGTGTGGCGCATGGCGGGCACGATGCTCGTCGGCGAGGCGATCATCTACGCCGTCGGCGTGCCCTACCTCGCCCTGTCGACCGGCATGTCCGCCACCGCCGCCATCGCGGCCGGCCTCACGCCGTTCCTCATCGGCGACGCGCTGAAGGCGGCGCTGGCGATGGGCGCGCTGCCCACGGCGTGGAAGTTCGCCGGCAGGCGCTGACCGCGCAGGACGCCGCAGAGGCCCGCCGGGGATCCCCCGGCGGGCCTCTGCCGTGCGCGCTCCCGGGCGGGACGGCTGCGGGCTCGTCACCGCCGAGACCGCGGGTACCGCCGGTACCGCGGGTACCGCCGAGACCGCGGGTACCGCCGAGACTGCCCGTACCGCCAGTACCGCCCGTACCGCCAGTACCGCCTGTCCCGCCAGTACCGCCCGTACCGCCAGTACCGCCTGTCCCGCCGGTACTGCCCGTACCGCCGGTACCGGCGCGGGCGTCCTGCCGGCGGCGTCCACCGGATGGCCTGGTGGCGGCACCCCCCTGCTCCAGGGCCTCCCTCTCAAGGGCCTCCGCGCTCCCCGTCACGGACCCCGCCCCGGTTCCCACCGTGCTGTGGGCAGCCGCGGCGGGCTGTACGGCGAAGGGCCCGTGACGCGTGCGGAACAGCACGCGTCACGGGCCCGTCCGTTCAGCCGGAACGGCAGGTGGCCGGCGGCTCAGCCGGCCGAGACCTCGTCGCGCCGGTCGGCGGGGACCGCGGCCGCGTCGGCCGGGCGGCGGCCGCCCCGCACCTTCTGCTTCACGAAGGCGATGACCAGCACCACGGCCGCCACCAGCAGCGACAGCAAGATGGTGGTGCGCCCGTCGTGCTCGGTGTCGGTGAGCATGTAGCCGAGGATGAAGACGATCAGCGCGGCCGTGGCCCAGGTCAGGTACGGGTACAGCCACATCTTCACGACGAGCTTCTCCGGCGCCTCGGCCTGGATGATCCGGCGCATGCGCAGCTGGGAGAAGCAGATCACCAGCCACACGAACAGGGCGACCGCACCACTGGAGTTCACCAGGAACAGGAAGACGGAGTCCGGGAACTTGTAGTTGAAGAACACGGCGACGAAGCCGAACGCCACGGACGCGAGGATCGCGGTGCGCGGCACGCCGTTGGAGGTCGTACGGGCGAACGCCTTCGGCGCGTCCCCGCGCTGGCCGAGCGAGAAGGCCATGCGCGAGGCGGTGTACAGACCGGAGTTGAGGCAGGACAGCACCGAGGTCAGCACGATGAAGTTCATGATCTGACCGGCATGCGCGATGCCGAGGGAGTCGAGCGCGGCGACGTAGGAGCCGTCCTCGGTGATGGACTTGCTGTCCCACGGCAGCAGGGAGACCACGACCAGGATCGAGCCGAGGTAGAAGACGGCGACACGCCAGATGATGCTGTTGGTGGCCTTGGTGACGGCCTGCTGCGGGTTCTCCGACTCACCGGCGGCCAGGGTGGCGATCTCGCTGCCCATGAAGGAGAAGACGACGAGCAGCACACCGGTGAGGATCGCGCCGGGTCCGTGGGGCAGGAAGCCGCCGTGCTCGGTGAGGTTGCCGAATCCGGCCTGGTCGCTGTCGACGCCCGGCAGCACGCCGAACACGGCGAGACCGCCGATGACGATGAACGCGCCGATGGCGACGACCTTGATGCCCGCGAACCAGAACTCGAACTCGCCGTAGGAGCCGACGGACACCAGGTTGGTGGCGGTCAGCACGATCATCACGATCAGGGCCCAGGCCCACTGCGGGACGGCCGGTATCCAGCCCTCGAGGATCACCGCGCCGGCGGTCGCCTCGACCGCGAGCACGACGACCCAGAAGAACCAGTACAGCCAGCCGATGGAGAAGCCGGCCCACGAGCCGAGCGCCCGGTCCGCGTGGGCGGAGAAGGAGCCCGAGGTGGGGTTGGCGGCCGACATCTCGCCGAGCATCCGCATCACCAGCACCACGAGCGTGCCGACGAGGGCGTAGGACAGCAGGATGCCGGGACCGGCGGTGGCGATGCCGGAGCTGGACCCGACGAAGAGCCCGGCGCCGATGACACCGCCGATGGCGATCATCGACAGGTGCCGGTTCTTCAGCCCGGCCTGGAGCCCGGAACCGTGCGCCCCGGGTTCCCCGGGTCCTTCACGGTCCTTCTCGGTCGTCTTCGTCGTCGGCTGCGAGGTCATGGAACGGATTTCCTTTGCGCCGGGGAGTGGTACGTCGCACGGCACCGCGCAGGCCTGCGAACGGGGTGTGCCGCGGCATGGCGGTGGTGCGGGGCTCATACGAGCGGTGTACGAGCCGGTCCAGTGAATCGGAGGCGAACGGATAGGAGAACCTTTGAATCCAGATTGTTACTTGAGGTTTTCCTGAGGTTCCGTAATCCATTTCACATTCGGGCCGGGTTTTCCCCGGCACCACCCCGCGCGCCTGCCCCGCATCACCCGTGTCACACTCGTGCCATGCGCGTGTACCTCGGCTCGGACCATGCGGGCTACGAACTCAAGAACCACCTCGTCGACTGGCTGAAGGCGGCGGGGCACGACCCCGTGGACTGCGGCCCGCACATCTACGACGCCCAGGACGACTACCCGCCCTTCTGCCTCCGCGCGGCGGAGCGCACGGCCGCCGACCCCGACGCGCTCGGCATCGTCATCGGCGGCTCCGGCAACGGCGAGCAGATCGCGGCGAACAAGGTCAAGGGCGTGCGCGCGGCCCTCGCCTGGAGCGAGGAGACGGCGGCTCTGGGCCGCCAGCACAACAACGCCAACGTCGTGGCCGTCGGCGCCCGTATGCACTCCCAGGACGAGGCGACGAAGTTCGTCGAGACGTTCCTCGCCACCCCGTTCTCCGGTGACGAGCGCCACATCCGCCGCATCGACATGCTCGCCGCGTACGAGACCAGCGGCGACCTGCCGCCGATCCCGCCGCACCACCCGCAGGCGTAGCACCGCACTGCCGGCCGACGGCCCGGGGACCGCGCACCCGAGCGCTCCCCGGGCCGCGGCGCCGTCCGCAGCGCCGCCCGACGTGCGCCGGACGCGACACCCCCGCTGCGCCCGCAGCCGACCACCGTCCCCCGCGGGATCCCGGCGGCACTGCGGACGACCACCGCCGCACTTGACGGTCCCCGCCGCAGCCGACGGCCCCCGCCGCATCCACCGACCACCGCCGTACCCGAAGACCACCGCCGTACCCGAACACCACCGCCGCGCCCGACGGCCACCGCCGTACCCGACGGCCACCGCCGTACGCCCGTGCCGCGGCCCGGGCCGGACAGACGCCCGCCGGAGGACGAACCCGTGCCGGAAGGCCACACCATTCACCGCCTGGCCCAGGACTACGCCACGGCTTTCCTCGGCAGCGCACCCGAAGTCACCAGCCCTCAGGGCAAGTTCGCCCCGGCCGCCGCGCTCCTCACCGGCACCCGGCTCACCGCCACGGAAGCCCACGGCAAGCACCTCTTCCTCCGATTCGACGGGGCGCGGTGGGTGCACATCCACCTCGGCCTCTTCGGCAAGGTCGGCTTCGGGCCCGCCCCCGGGCCGCCCCCCACCGACACCGTCCGCCTCCGCCTGGAGAACGACACGGCCTGCGTCGACCTCCGGGGCCCCACCACCTGCGCCCTGATCACGCCCCCGGAGAAGCAGGCGATACACGACCGCCTCGGACCGGACCCGCTGCGCGACGACGCCGACCCGGACGCGGCGTACCGGCGCGTCTCCCGCAGCCGTACGACGATCGCCGCCCTGCTCATGGACCAGAAGGTCATCGCGGGCGTCGGCAACGTCTACCGCGCCGAGGTCCTCTTCCGGCACCGGATCGACCCCTACCGCACCGGCAAGGACATCGGCCCGGCCGAGTGGCGGGCGATCTGGGCCGACCTCGTCGCCCTCATGCACGAGGGCGTCCGCAACAACCGCATCGACACCGTCCGCCCCGAGCACACCCCGCAGGCGATGGGCCGCCCGCCCCGCGTGGACGACCACGGCGGCGAGGTGTACGTCTACCGCCGGGCGAACCTGCCCTGCCACGTCTGCGGCGGCGAGATCCGCACCGCCGACCTCGCCGCCCGCAACCTCTTCTGGTGCCCCACCTGCCAGCGCCCCTGACCGGGGCCGGAGGCCGGGCACCCGCCCCGCCTCAGAAGCCGTGGGGCAGCCACGGGGCCGGGCCCCCGCTGCCGAACGCCACGGAGGCCTCCGCCAGCGCACCCTGCCGCAGTTCGCGCACCCGCCCCGCCGCGGCCAGCGCCGTCAGCGGCACGCCCCCGAGGTAGGCGGCGCCCAACTCCCGCACCGACAGGGCGAGATCCGCCGCGTCCCGGGTGCGCTCGCAGGACGCCCCCTTCCGGTCGCCGCTCAGCCGCCAGCGCCCGGCGTTCCACGGGCAGAACGCGTCCTCGACCTCGAGCACCACGTCCACCGGCGCCTGGTACGTCCGCGCCTGGAGAGCCTCCCCGACCTCCACCGGCCGCACGTACAACGAGTCCCGCAGCCGCGGCAGGCACCGCCGTATGTCGGACACCATGTACTGCCAGGGGTCGTCCACCGGGCGTCCGCGCAAGGTGATCTTCGAGGTCAGGTCGATCCCGAACAGGAAGCGCCACAGCGCCGCGTCCGCCGCCGGGTCCAGCGCGATCAGGTCCTCCAGCACGACCGTGCCGTTCGCCCCGGCGAGCTCCCACTGCGGCTTGACGCGGTAGCGCGCGTACCCGACCGTCTCCCCGTCCCGCTCGGCCAGCACGCACTGCAACGGCGACGCCCCGCCCCGCTCACTCTCCGGGTCGAGCACCCCCAGCCGCTCCCAGCCGGGCTGCCGCGCCAGCAGCCCGGGCCGCGTGGGGACCAGCCGGGCGTACAGCGCCTCGCACACGTCGAGGACGTCGGCCGGCGCCGCGAAGCGCACCCGCAGGGCGTCCGTCCCGTCCGGCACCGACAGGCGCACCCTGGTCGTGTCGATCTCGGCGCTCAGGTGGAAGGTGGCCGCCCCGTAACCGAACCGGCCGTAGATCGCCGGCTCCGACGCGGTGAGCACGGCCAGCGGCTCACCCCAGGCGCGCACGTCGTCCAGCTGGCGCCGCATCATCGACGTCAGCACTCCGCGCCGGCGGTGCGTGGCCGCGACGCTCACCATCGTGACGCCGGCCGCCCGCACCGGGGCGCCGCCGGGCACGGTGAGCCGGAAGGTGAACGCCCCGGTCGTCCCCACGCACTCGTCACCCTCCCAGACGCCCAGTGAACGGTCGAACTCGGTCAGCGCGTTCCACAGCTCCCGCTCCTCGGCGGCCTCCGGCACCCCGCCGAAGCCCCGGAGCAGGGTGTTGTACCACTTGTCCCATTCATCCCGCTGCAGCACCCGGGGGCCGGCCGAAGAACCGTTCACATCTGTCGCCATGGGGCCATGCCTACCAGGGCAATGCGGGACGAGCGAGGGAATTTCTCCCGGGCGGCGACGCACGGGCGCACGGTGACGTTCACTGTGAAGTCCGCCCTCGGACGGGGGACAAGTGGGACCTCCCGTGCCAAGGGGCTGGTCCGATGGATAGGGTCCCGAACTAATGGCATCAGGACGAGAGCGGCGGTCGGAAGCCGACACGTTCACGGCCCGGTTGAAGAAGCAGTGGCACCGGGTCCGCGTCGGCGTGCGCCGAGCCGCCGTGGACTACTTCCGCGGCGACGGCTCGGACTGGATCGCCCTGGCCGGACTGCTGCTGACCGTCCCGCTGATCGCGGCGGCCACCCTGGGCAACGCGGTCTGGTTCTCCCCGGCCGCCCTGGTCCTGCCGGTCGTCGTGGGCGGACTGCTGCTGCGCCCGGCCAGCCTGCTCGGCCTGTACGCGGCCGCCGCCACGGCACTGATCGTGGAGTCGGTGCAACTCGGCCCCTACACCGAGGGCCCGTCCCGGGTCACCCCCGGTACCGTGCTCGTCGTCGCGGCCTGCGGCTTCTTCGGGCTGCTGCTCGCCCAGTTCCGCAGCCGGGTCGGCGTGCCCTGGCGCCGCGGCGGCACCATGCTGTTCGACCTGCGGGAACGGATCCGGGTGCAGAGCAAGCTGCCCGGTCTGCCCGACGGCTGGCACCGCGAGATGGCACTGCGTCCCGCGGGCGGCCAGTCGTTCTCCGGCGACTTCGTGGTGGCGGCCCGCACCAACGGCGGCCGGACGCTCGAGGTCGTCCTCACCGACGTCTCCGGCAAGGGCATGGACGCGGGCTCGCGCGCCCTGCTCCTCTCCGGCGCGTTCGGCGGCCTCCTGGGCTCCCTGCCGCCGCACGCCTTCCTGCCGGCCGCGAACGGCTACCTGCTCCGCCAGGACTGGGACGAGGGCTTCGCCACCTCCATCCACCTGGTCCTCGACCTGGACTCCGGCGACTACGAGTTGTACTCGGCGGGCCATCCGCCGGGCCTCCAGCTCAGCGCGGGCAGCGGCCGCTGGGAGGAGAAGGCCGCCGAGGGCCCCCTGCTCGGCGTCTACGACGGCGCCCAGTTCGACCCGGTGAAGGGCTCGCTGCGGCCCGGTGACGTCCTGATGCTGTTCACGGACGGCCTGGTGGAGACCTCCGACCGCGACATCGTCGAGGGCATCGACCGTCTCACCGGCGAGGCCGACCGCTATGTCGCCGGCGGTTTCCACGGCGCCGCCTGGCACCTCATCGAGGCGGTCGCCAAGGACGTCAACGACGACCGGGCCCTGCTGCTGATCTGCCGGGAAGGGCCGACGGCGGCGGCGACCCGCTGACGCACGGCGCCCGGCGGACCCGACCCACGGCTCGGTCATGGTTCTGTGCCACTTCTGTAAGCGACTCGAACCTCGATTGCACGGGCAACTACGGTGTTGGTAGAGATGGTAGGGAGACGTGAGGCCGACCGGGGAGCGGTCGCCGAGGTAGCCCACACGGGGGAGGCGAGTCAGTAGATGAAGTTCGACATGGGTGCGCAGACGCTGTCGTCGTTGCAGCGGGACACGCGTGGTTCGACGGATGATCTGGGTGGTCTGGTCCGGCAGTTGGTGGCGGCGGCGCAGCCGCTGGAGGGGAAGTTCAACGGTTCGGGCCGGGTGATGTTCGACCAGTTCAAGACGCGGGCGGATCGGATCGCGTCGGATCTGAACTCGTCGTTGTCGGCGATCCTGGGTGGTCAGGCGGGGATGGACGGCGCGTTCTCCTCGGGTGATCAGGAGCAGGGTGACAACGCGCGTCAGCAGATGTCCGCGGCGAACTTCGACGCCGCGCGTTTCCGCTGAGGTGCCTGACCGGTCAACTGGGTTCTTTCATTCGGGGAGTGGTGTGTGATGGCAGGCGCGGGTGCGGATCGTCGGTCTTATGACGTGGGTGCGTCGACGGACGCGCAGTCGAACATCCAGACGGTGATCGGTCGGCTGGAGTCGTTGATCGCGGAGCGTGATCGGCAGGTGAAGGCGGCGATGGCGGACTTCACGGCGGATGGCGTGGCGGATGAGTACCACGGCAAGGAGAAGCGGTGGAACAACGCCTCGCAAGAGGTGAAGAACATCATCCATCTGCTGAAGACGACGTTGGAGAAGAACGACGGTACGGCGCAGTCGACGTTGCAGCGGGCGAAGGCGGCCGTGGACAACATCGGCTGAACGAGCCGTTGTTGTCATGTCGTTGAGACTGTTGAGCCGGTTGTGAGTGACGGGGGTTTGTGGTGCCCGGCTGGGATTTGAAGCCTCAGGGTATTTCTCAGGTGCTGAAGTCGACGGGGGAGGAGGCTGCGAAGCTGGAGAAGTACGCGACGGCTTTCGGTAAGCACCTGTCGTCGGCGGCGACCAGTGCGGGCACCATCTCCGCGGAGGGTGGCGGCGAGGGCGGCGAGAAGGTGCAGGGCGGTCTGGTCGCCTTGGCGTTGTCGCAGTGGGCGGAGCATGCCACCAAGGATTTGAAGTTCGTCGCGGCGCGTGCGGGCAAGTCGTTGCAGGGTGTGGTGGATGCGACCACGGCCTATCTGAACGGTGATCAGGAGATGGCGGCCGAGGCGCAGCGCAACACGTTGAAGGCGCCGGTGGTGGATCTGCCGGGAGTGGGCAAGAAGTGATCCAGCCGGAGAAGATCCCGCAGTTCACGGGTGATCTGGAGCAGCTGGAGTCGGACCATGCGGCCCTGAAGAAGGACGCGGGTGCGGTCCGGGGTGCCGGTGGGGACATTCATTCCCGGTTCCAGGGCTTGTCGGCGTATTACTCGGCTCCGGAGGCGGAGCAGTTGTTCGCGACGACGAAGCCGGTGAAGGACCGGGCGGATGCGTTCGCGGACGATCTGGAGACGGTGTCGGGGGCGTTGTCGTCGTATGCCACCGAGGTGCGTCCGCTGGTGGCGAAGCTGAAGCAGTTGAAGGCGGACGCGGCGGCGTTCGTGTCGTCGGTGAAGGACGACGACGAGTGGGAGTACGACGAGGACAAGGTCGGGGAGCACAACAAGCTGCGGGACGACATCACCGCGACGGTGGCTGCGTTCTGGGCGGCGGAGCGCACCTGCCACAACAAGATCACCGCGTTGTGGCCCGGCGGCGCGCAGATGGTGGCCGGGGACGGTTCGGACAAGGAGAACCAGTACGGGTTCAACGCGGAGGATCTGAAGAACGCGAAGCTTCCCTGGGGTGACCCGGTGGAGGAGAGGCATCACTGGTACGAGGTCGGCCACTGGGTGAAGTCGTTCGTGTGGGACGGGCTGATCGTGGACGGCATCTGGGGCACGATCAAGGGCTTGGGCACGCTGGTCGGTTTCGGTGGCTGGGAGGCGATGGGCCAGGCCTGGAAGGGCTTGGCGCAGCTGGCGACGGGGCTTGCCCTGTCGGCGATCCCGGGTGTGGCGACGGCGTTCTGGGCGCTGCCGGACGACAAACTTCCCTCCTGGATCCGTGATTCGCGCACGGCGATGAAGGAGACGGGCAAGGCGCTGGTGGCGTGGGACGAGTGGGGCAAGAACCCTGCGCGTGCTGCGGGTGCGGTGACGTTCAACGTGGTCACGACGGTGTTCACGGGTGGTGCGGGGGCTGCGGCGTCGGGTGCGGGCAAGGCCGGTGCGGTGGCGAAGGCGTTGTCGGTGGCGGGCAAGGCGGGTCGGGTGATCGACCCGATGACCTACATCGCCAAGGGCGCCGGCGCGGGGTTGTCGAAGATCGGCGACATCACCAAGGGCCTGCGCGGAGTCGGTGCCATCGACATCCCCACGCTGCCGGAGAACGCGCTGACGCTGCCCGAGGGCAGTGTGAAGCTTCCTGATGGCACGGTGCGGTGGCCCGAGGGTGCGGCGATCCCGGAGGGGGCGACGACGCTGCCGGACGGCACGGTGCGCCTGCCGGAGGACGTGCCGGTCCTGCCGGAGGGCACGACGCGGCTCCCCACGGAGGACGGCGCCCCGGCCCGCTACTACGACCCGGACGGCAACCTGCTGGACGAGCGCGGCAATGTGCTGCAGCAGTCCGCCGACGGCCCCGGCGATGTCGTCGACCAGCCGGGCACCCCGGACGGTCCCACCTCCGGTGCGGACAACCCGCGGGTGGACTCCCCGGACCGGCAGCCCGCCTCGGTCGGGGCGGGCACGCACACCGCGGAACAGGCCGGGCAGCACGTACGCCTGGGTGACAGCCTCGACACCGACCTCGGGGACGTCGGCCGGGCCACGGACAATCCGGCCACCACCCCGGCCGTCCATGCCGGAGGCGACGTACCGCCGGTGCACGCCGGTGGGGACGTCCCGTCCGCGAGTGCGGTGGGCGACCACCTGCCGGCCGGCCGGTCGACGGACAACCTGCCGGGAGGCCGCGCGGACGACCTCGGCCACGGCGGCCACGGCCCTGCCGCAAGCCACGAACCGCCGGCGGGTTCACACGCCCCGGCAACACCGCACGACAGCCCGGCAACACCGCACGACGGTCCGACGCATCCGCACGACGGTCCGACCCCGCCGCACGGTCATGGGGACGACGGAGGGCACCACACCCCGAACGACGGCGGGCACAGCGACGACGGTGCACGAACCGACCACGGAGAGCACCAGGCCGAATCCCCGCGCCACGGTGACACCCCGGACGGCATCCGTGTGGAGGACGACAAGCCGCTGCCGCCGCCCGGAGCCGGGGACAAGGACTTCGGCACTGTGCCGGAACACCGGCTCACCGTCGACCCGGAATCCCAGCTGATCACCCACATCGACAACCGCCCCGTCGGCACCTGGCTGGACGACCTGTCCCGGGAACGGGGGGCCGCCTACCGGGAAGCGAAGGAGGCCAAGACCTTTTCGCGCAAGGAGGCGGGTGAGTGCGTGGGTGCCGTGATCGACCTGCGCACGGGGCAGATCTTCGAGGGAATCAACGGACGGTCGAACAACGTCATTCCGGAGGATCAGCTCCACCCCACGCTCGCGGAGCGGTACGGGAGCATCGGCGACCCGCCGCCGCACAAGGACCACCCGTTGGGGCACGCCGAGGTCAAGGCCGCGAACCAGTTGCTGTGGGAGCGGACGAAGCGCGGCCTGCCGGACGGCCCGGACGTGCTCACCGAGCTGCGCGCATCCGTCGAGTTCCCGTTCATGAAGCACAAGGAGACCGGTCTGCCCGGGCGCCCGGCCCCCTTCTGCGCGAACTGCAACCATATGCTCGACGGGGTGCCGAGTACCCACGGCCGCTATACGGGCTTCCCGCCCAGTGATGAGAACTGGATCCCCTGATGACAGCAGTGCAGCGCATCGACATCGACGATCCCGAAGTCGACATGGACAACTCGGAGCGGTTGTACTACGAGGGCGAACCGTTCACCGGGGAAGTGACGGAACACTTCGGCGAGGACCTCATCAGTCTCGACACGTATGTCGACGGCTACAAGCACGGGCCGTCCCGTGAGTGGTACAGGGACGGAACCCTCCGCTCGGAGGGAACCCTGCGGGAAGGTCTTCCGGTCGGTGAGTTCAAGGAATGGCATGCCAACGGAGTGCTTGCCTCCAAGCAGGTCTTCGCGGACAACGGAATGACCCTCTTGGAGGACTCCAAGTGGGACGAGGAGGGCCGGCCGACTCGGACGTGGCGCAAGGACGTGTGAGCGTCCTTGTCCGAGCCGCCGCTGCGTACACCCTGAGAGTGCGCGTTCTGGTTTCCCCGGAGCATCTGGGCCTGTCTGCCGAGATCTCGGTCTTCCACGACGTCTGGGGCCCGTTCGACTTTCGAGGCGATCCGCACCCCGCGGTGTATCAGCAGAACGCCCCACGTCTTGCCGCAGCACTGAGAGACCTGGAAGCCCTGCTGGGTGTACCTCCGGAGCCCGGTGAGTCGACCGGCTTCGGCAAGGCCGTGGGATATGGCGTCGACGAACCCATCGTCCTGGACGGCCGAGGCCCGGACCTCACTGACCGACTCTGACGCCGTGGTCTGCGTGGCGGGGATCTCTCGAACATGTGGTGCTTCTGTGAGTGCTCCGGACCCCCGATTCCATGGGCGTCGGCCGCGTTGATAGAGATGGGGGAGAGACTTCGGACCGCCATGCGCGGGGGTCCGACGGCCCGTACGGGGGAGGCGAGTCAGTAGATGAAGTTCGACATGGGTGCGCAGACGCTGTCGTCGTTGCAGCGGGACACGCGTGGTTCGACGGACGATCTGGGTGGTCTGGTCCGGCAGTTGGTGGCGGCGGCGCAGCCGCTGGAGGGGAAGTTCAACGGTTCGGGCCGGGTGATGTTCGACCAGTTCAAGACGCGGGCGGATCGGATCGCGTCGGATCTGAACTCGTCACTGTCGGCGATCCTGGGTGGTCAGGCGGGGATGGACGGCGCGTTCTCCTCGGGTGATCAGGAGCAGGGTGACAACGCGCGTCAGCAGATGTCCGCGGCGAACTTCGACGCCGCGCGTTTCCGCTGAGGTGCCTGACCGGTCAACTGGGTTCTTTCATTCGGGGAGTGGTGTGTGATGGCAGGCGCGGGTGCGGATCGTCGGTCCTATGACGTGGGTGCGTCGACGGACGCGCAGTCGAACATCCAGACGGTGATCGGTCGGCTGGAGTCGTTGATCGCGGAGCGTGATCGGCAGGTGAAGGCGGCGATGGCGGACTTCGCGGCGGATGGCGTGGCGGATGAGTACCACGGCAAGGAGAAGCGGTGGAACAACGCTTCGCAAGAGGTGAAGAACATCATCCATCTGCTGAAGACGACGCTGGAGAAGAACGACGGTACGGCGCAGTCGACGTTGCAGCGGGCGAAGGCGGCCGTCGACAACATCGGCTGAACGAGCCGTTGACGTCGTGTCGTTGAGCGTGTTGAGCCGGTAGTGAGTGACGGGGGTTTGTGGTGCCCGGCTGGGATTTGAAGCCTCAGGGTATTTCTCAGGTGCTGAAGTCGACGGGGGAGGAGGCGGCGAAGCTGGAGAAGTACGCGACGGCCTTCGGGAAGCACCTGACGTCGGCGGCGACCAGTGCGGGCACCATCTCCGCCGAGGGTGGCGGCGAGGGCGGCGAGAAGGTCCAAGGTGGCTTGGTTGCTCTGGCGTTGTCGCAATGGGCGGAGCACGCCACCAAGGATCTGAAGTTCGTCGCGGCGCGTGCGGGCAAGTCGTTGCAGGGTGTGGTGGATGCGACCACGGCCTATCTGAACGGTGATCAGGAGATGGCGGCCGAGGCGCAGCGCAACACGCTGAAGGCGCCGGTGGTGGATCTGCCGGGAGTGGGCAAGAAGTGATCCAGCCGGAGAAGATCCCGCAGTTCACCGGTGATCTGGAGCAGTTGGAAAGCGACCACGCCGACCTGAAGAAGGACGCCGGACACGTTCGCAGTGCCGGTGGGGACATCCATTCCCGCTTCCAGGGTCTGTCGGCGTACTACACCGCTCCGGAGGCGGAGCAGCTGTTCGCCACGACCAAGCCGGTGAAGGACCGGGCGGATTCCTTTGCCGACGACTTGGAGACGGTGTCGGGGGCGTTGTCGTCCTACGCCACGGAGATCCGGCCCTTGGTGGCCAAGCTCAAAGAGCTGAAGACCAAGGCCCACACCTTCGTCGAGTCCGTCAAGGACGACGACGAGTGGGAGTACGACGAGGACAAGGTCAGTGAGCACAACAAGCTGCGGGACGACATCACCGCGACGGTGGCGGCGTTCTGGGCGGCGGAGCGCACCTGCCACAACAAGATCACCGCGTTGTGGCCCGGCGGCACCCAAATGGTGGCCGGGGACGGCTCCGAGAAGGAGAACCAGTACGGGTTCAACGCGGAGGATCTGAAGAACGCGAAGCTTCCCTGGGGTGACCCGGTGGAGGAGAAGCACCATTGGTACGAGGTCGGCCACTGGGTGAAGTCGTTCGTGTGGGACGGGCTGATCGTGGACGGCATCTGGGGCACGATCAAGGGCTTGGGCACGCTGGTCGGTTTCGGTGGCTGGGAGGCGATGGGCCAGGCCTGGAAGGGTCTGGCGCAGCTGGCGACGGGGCTTGCCCTGTCGGCGATCCCGGGTGTGGCGACGGCGTTCTGGGCCCTGCCGGACGACAAACTTCCCTCCTGGATCCGTGATTCGCGCACGGCGATGAAGGAGACGGGCAAGGCCCTGGTGGCGTGGGACGAGTGGGGCAAGAACCCTGCGCGTGCTGCGGGTGCGGTGACGTTCAACGTGGTCACGACGGTGTTCACGGGTGGTGCGGGGGCTGCGGCGTCGGGTGCGGGCAAGGCCGGTGCGGTGGCGAAGGCGTTGTCGGTGGCGGGCAAGGCGGGTCGGGTGATCGACCCGATGACCTACATCGCCAAGGGCGCCGGCGCGGGGTTGTCGAAGATCGGCGACATCACCAAGGGCCTGCGCGGAGTCGGCAACATCGACATCCCCACCCTGCCCGACGGCTCGGTCCATCTGCCCGACGGCCACCAACTCACCCCGAACGGCGACCTCGTCGCCCCGGACGGCACGATCGGCGCGACTCCGGCGCCGCACGGCACGACTCCCGCCGTCCCGCACGGCACGACTCCCCCCGTCCCGCACGGCACCACGCCGACGCTTCCCGCTCACTGGACGACGCAGGGTTCTCCCACGCCCTCGTACGCCGGGGTGCACGCGGGGCCGGACGGCGTCGCGCACACCGCGCACACCGTGGACAACGCGGCCGGCGGTGCGTACCACCACACACCGCCCACCGCTCCGATCCACGCCCCGGGCGGAGCCTTCGACCCGTCACCGGCCCCGTCCGCCTACGACCACGCGCCGTCGCCGTCCTCCTACGACACCTCGCCGACGGCCACGCCGCACACGCACACCGGCGGTCACGACTTCCCGGGAGCCGGGCACGCGGACGACGCCGGGCACGGCGCGGGGCACGGGCACGCCGACGACGCCTCCCACGCCGGCGACCACGGTGACGCCGATGCCGGGCAGTACGCGGACGACGCCGCGCACGCCGGTGAGCATGCCGATGCCGGGGACGCCGCCGTACCCCACGGCACCGATGCTCCCGTCGGTGCCGGGCACCAGGGTGTGGACGTGCCGGGCGGCGCGGCCGGGGAGCCGTTCGAGTACCGGCCGACCATGTCCGCGGAGGACTTCGCCGACCTGGCCACCGACGCCGAGCGGCACGCGGTGGCCACCGCCGAGCTGGAGCGGGGGACCAACCCGTACCCCAGCACCAGCAACAGGGCGGGCCAGGAGTACGGCGACGCGTACTGGAACGACCACCTCGACAACCTGGATCCCGAGGCCAGGGGCGCCCTGGAGAGGTACAGCAGCTTCTACTACCAGAACATCAACGGTCAGCTGCGGAACGTCGACGTACCCCTGGAACGCCCCGTCGCGGATCTCGTCGACAACATGGACCGGGTCATGGGCTCGCGCCCGGTGCCCGAGGACATCATGGTCGTCCGGGGCACCGACGTGAGCTACCTCAACCTGCGGTCACCGCTCGAGATGCAGGGCAACGTCTACGACGAGCTCGGGTACATGTCCACGTCCCTCGGCAAGGACCCGGCCTTCGCCTATCAGCCCGTCCACCTGCACCTGCGGGTGCCGCAGGGCACGCCTGCCCTCTGGATCGACCACATCTCCGTGAACAAGGGGGAGCGGGAGCTGCTGCTCGCCCGTGGTGTGGAATACAAGGTGACGCGGGTCTTCCAGGACGAGGCCGGGAAGTGGCAGGTCTACTGCCAGGTCGTGCCGAAGGCCGGGTCGTAGCCGCGTCACTGTCGCGGACGCGACGGGCGACTCAAGGAGGATGAACCCATGAGCAGTGAGCAGCCGGTGCCCTCGCGCTTCGAGGAGGACCTGCAGTTCCGTGAGAAGCCGGGCGGGCCGGCGCGGTACCGGGACTGGACCGAGAAGCCGGTGCGGTACTTCACCGTGGTGGACAAGGAGAGCGGCACGGCCCTCGGATACCTCTGGGCCGGTGACGAGGACGACGCCGCCGCCTACGAGCCGCGTCAGGCAGGCGGCCCCCGCGCCGTGAACGCGGGCATCGCCTGGATCAGCCGGCTGCGTGACGGCAAGGAGCGCGGTCTCCGTCCGACGCAGACCCTCGCCGAGCTGTACGCCGAGGCCGAGCCGCGTGGCAGGACCCGTCCGCTGCCCGGCTCCCTCGCCGACGCCCCGAGTGCCGCCGCCGTCGAGGCCCTCGCCAAGGATGCCTAGCGAAGCACCCGACGCCGACTCCGCGCCGGAGCGCCCGCGCATCCCGGCGGGCACCGCGACCGGGGCCGTGCGGTACGTCGCCGTCACCGCCCCCGACGACGGCGAGATCGTCGGATATGCGTGGGCCGACGATCAAGCCGGCGACGTCGAGTGGATCAGCCGCGCGGCGAGCAGCCGCAGGGCCTACGAGCTCGGAACCGAGTGGTACCGCAAGGTGCGCGAGGCCCGAGAGCGTGGGCTGACCCCCCTCGGCGTCCTGCACCTGCTCAGCCGCGAACCCGGCGTGGGCCCCGTCACCGGGGCCGCCGATGCGGCGGCCGTGGAGGAGCTGGCCCGGATCGTCACCCCGGCCGACGACCGCCGCCTGCTCGCACAGCTCGACCGCGCGGACACGGAGGCGTGGCGGGAGCTCGCCGACGCCTTCGACGCGCTCACGGGCGAGGACCGCGACGTGCAGTGGGGCGGCGGGCAGAAGTCGCCCGGCGGGGCGATCCATGTGCCGTTCCCCAAGTACAGCGACGGCGTCCACCGGGCCGTGGGAGCCCTCCGCCGCATCGGTGCGGTCACCCCCGAGCACCGATGGATGGACAACCCCGTCCCCACGCCCGGACCCGACGGCGCACTGCGGCCAGCCGACGCCGTGCGGGCCGCCACCGCGGTCGTGCGCGGGGAGAAGTTCTGCGACGGGATCATCGACCAGGCACTGAACGACGGCCTCCTGGACGCCGTCGCCACCTCGCTGCGCGCCTGGTACGCGCACCCGCAGGACCCCGATCCTGCGGACCCCGATCCTGACCCGGACCCGGACCCGGACCCTGACCCTGACCCTGACCCTGACCCGGCCCCGGGCGGCGTGGCCGCTGCCGCTCACCCGGCCGTCGCACCACCCGCCGAGCTGCCGGACCGCGCCCTCCTCATGTGCAGGTTCTGCGGAGGTTCTCCCGCCGTGGACGTCGCCTTCCGTGCCCACCGCGGCCTGGTCCTGCTCCTCGGTTTCCGGCGGACGGACGGCCCCATGTGCCTGACGTGCGGACTGGCGGTGTACCGGGCGCTGACCGCCCACACCCTCGCCTGGGGATGGTGGAGCCCGCTGTCCCTCTTCCTGTTCGCGCCGCTCACGCTGGTCCGCAACGTCCTGGCCGTGCGGAAGGTGAAGCGGCTCCCCGCGCCGGGTCCGGGCACCCTCGGGCCCCGCTACGACCCGGGGGTGCCGGTGCGCCGCAGGCCGCGTGCCTACATCGCCCTGATCCCCGTGCTGTGGCTGCTGTTCCTGGCCGTGACGGGGCTGTCCCGGGGGATGTGAACGCCCTGGGGGGACGCGCGGGCCCGGCGCACCCCGGTTGTACTCCTGGCGCGTCCATGTCTTATGTTGCGGAGGCGTAGCTAGGGGGGTCGGCATGCCGCAGACAATGAGTGTCGCCGAGGTCGAGACCGTCGCTCGCGCCGCGCACGCCGGGCAGACCGACAAGGCGGGTCGCCCGTACGCGGAGCACCTGGCGGCCGTCGCCGCAGGGGTGCGCGCACGCGGCGGGGACGACCGGCTGGTCGCCGCCGCCTGGCTGCACGACGCGCTGGAGGACGGCGTCCTCGGCGAGGACTGGCTCGACGCGGCGGCGCTCCCGCAGTACACCAAGGACGTCGTACGGGCCATGACCAGACGGCCGGGGGAGGAGCCGGAGGCGTACGCGCGCCGGATCCTGGCCACGCCGGGCGCCCGGCTGGTGAAGACGGCCGACCTCGCGCACAACGCGGACCCCGTTCGCCTCGCCGCCCTCGACCCGGCCACCGCCCGGCGGCTCACACGGAAGTACGCCGACATGCGCGAGCGCCTCGGCCTCGGCCCGGACGACTGACCGGCCGGCACGCGCGGCACCCACCGGCACGGCACGGCACGCCACGGCACGCAGGGAACGCACGGAACGCACGCACCGGCACAGCGCAGCACGGCACGGCACGGCACGGCACGGCACAGCGCGGCACACGCACACCACAGGACGCATCGACGAGGCACAGGACGACTGAATGGCACGGGACTACGACAGCCAGCTGCTGGAGTCGGTGGCGGTGCGCCGGCGCCGGATGCGCGACGCGCTGCTCTTCGGCGCCCAGCGCTCCCGGCGCACGGCGGACGAACGGTTCGGCAAGCTCTTCGCGGGCATCGCGATCGCGGCCGTCCTCTGCGCCGGATGCATCGGCTGGTCCTTCCTCCAGGCCACGCTGGCCAAGCAGAAGGCGGAGGAGAGGAAGCAGCGGCAGCAGCAGGAGCAGATGTACGACCCGGCGCCCGGCGCCTCCGCGAGCGGGGCGGGCGGCAAGGGTGCGGAGAAGCAGTGAACGGGCTGTGTGCGGCCGGCGCCAGGCGTCCGGGACGCGGACGGGCCTCCAACGACGCGATGATAGGTTCCGGTGAGTGGTGAGCGCAGCAACGACGTCTCGGACCCAGCTGAGCCGGGTCACCCTGATCGGCGAACGACGACGAGCCGACCTCGTTCTGCCGTCGGACACCCCGATCGGCCAACTGCTCCCCGACATACTCCAGTTGCTGGACGACCGGGCGGCCGCCAGGCCCACCACCCGGCAGTTGATCACCTCCGACGGCTCGGCGCTGCCCCATGACGCGACGCTGTCGTCGGCCGAAGTGCCCGACGGTGCCGTGCTCCGGCTCGTCCGTGCCCACGCCGCGCCTCCGGCGCCGGTCGTGCACGACGTCACCGACCAGGTCGCGGACGACCTGGACCTGCGGACCTGGCGCTGGCGTCCGGCGGCCCGCCGGGTGAGCGCCGGCGTGGCGACCGTGGTGTTCACGGTCGCCGCCGCCGTGCTGGCCCGCCGGGAGTTCTCCCTGGAGGCCGTCACGACGACCCTCGCCGTCGTCACCGTCCTCTTCCTGCTCGCCGGTGCGGCCACCGCGAAGATCGGCACGGGCAACCAGGGCCTGGCGACCGCGCTGCTGCTGGCCGCCGGCGGGCTCGGCCTGCTCACGGCATGGACGGCCGCCGACGCGTACGGCTGGGGCGGAACGGCCCGGCTGGCCGGGATCACCGCCGCGCTCGTCGTCACCCTCGTCCTGCTGGCCTACTGCTCCCCGTTGGGCCGGGGCGGGCTCATCGGGGCCGGGGCGATCGTCACGGTCACCCTGGTGTGGGAGGGCGTCGCCTTGCTCCAGGACCGGACGGACCGGATCGGCGCCGTGATGGCCGTGTTCTCCATCGTCCTGCTCGGGCTGCTGCCCCGGTTCGCGCTGATGGCCTCCGGGCTCACCGCGCTCGACGACAAACGCTCCACCGGCACCTCGGTGAGCCGGCACCAGGTCGGCAACGCCCTGGCCGCCACCCACCGCGGGCTCGCCCTCGCCACCGTCGTCACCGCGGCCTCGGCCGCCGCCGGCGGCTGGATGCTGACCACCGCGCAGGAGCCGTCGGTCTGGACGGTGGCCCTCGCCTCCGTCGTGGCCGTGGTGCTGCTGTCCCGGGCGCGGGCGTTCCCGCTGGTCGCCGAGGTGGTGGCGCTGTTCGCGGCGGCGGCGGTGCTCGTCGTCCGCCTCGCCGTGCTGTGGCTGGACCACGCCGGGGGCGTCGGGGCCCTGGTGCTGCTGGGCGCCGCGGCGCTGCTGCCGCTGCTGGTGCTCGGCGTCGAACCGCCCGACCACGTCCGGGTGCGGCTGCGCAGGAGCGCCGACCTGGTCGAGTCACTCGGCGTGATCGCGCTCTTCCCGCTCGCCATCGGGGCGTTCGGCATCTACGGGCAGTTGCTCGACAAGTTCTGAGACTTCGAGGACCAGGCGTCCGCCCGCCACCGCCTCCGCGGTACGGCAGGGCAGGGCGCGGCAGGAGAGAAGGGCGACATGCCGACCGGCGACAACTGGCAGAACGACGTGCTGCGCGACCTGCGGGGCGGCACGCCCCCGCAGCGTGCCGGGCGACCGGACGAGCAGCAGCAGGCGCCGGCACCCGGGCAGCCGCCCGCGCAGGCGCAGGCCTCCCCGCAGCAGCCGCCCGCGCCCGCGCAGCAGCCGCCCGCGCCCGCGCAGCAGCAGCCGTCCCGGCAGGTGCCTCCGCAGCAGCAGCCGCAGGCCGCCCTCCACGGCACCTCCGGCCACCCGCAGCAGCCGCAGCAACCCCAGCAGCCCGCCCCGGCCGGTCAGCAGTACGCCCAGCCCCCGCAGCCGCACGCCGGCCAGTACGCGGCCCCGCACCAGCCGCACCCCGGGCAGCCGCAGCCACCGCAGCAGCAGTACGCCCCGCAGCACCGGCAACGGCCGGTGCAGTACGCCGAGCAGGCCCCCGCCCCCCGGGCCCGTTCCTCCCGCACCGCCCCCGAGAGCCGGCCGGTGGTCGACAAGAAGCTGCTGGGCGCGGGCAAGGGACCCCGGCGCGGGGAGCCGTTCGCGGCCCGGGCCGTGCGCGCGGTCCGCCGCACCCTCGCCTCCTCGGCGTCCCGGGAGGTCGCCGAGACCACCGCGACCGCCGAGACGCTCCAGCAGCCGGTGACCACCGGCCGGCAGATAGCCGTGACCAGCATCCGCGGCGGCTCCGGCAAGACGACCGTGGCCGCGCTGCTGGCCACCACGTACGCCCACTACCGCCAGGACCCGGTGCTGGTCGTCGAGGCCGATCCGGCGCTCGGCTCCCTGCCGTTGCGGCTCGGCGCGGAGAACCTGCGGTGGACCACCGGTGACCTCGCCGACGTCCTCGAACCGCAGATGACGCTCCTGGACATCACCGGCTACCTGGTCCAACTGCCCGAGAACGCCTGGCTGTTGCCCGGAAGCCAGGGGCAGGTCGGGGCGATGCTCGACACCAAGGGCTACGAGCGGATCATGGTGTCGATGCGCCGCTACTTCGGCGTGACCGTCGCCGACTGCGAGACGCTGCCCGCCGAGGTCGCCCGCACCGCCCTGTCCGCCGCCCAGGCACGCATCCTGACGGTGCCGGCGACGCTGGAGGGGATCGCCAGTACCCACGCAGTCCTGGAGTGGATGCGCGGCCTGCCCCGGGACATCACCACCTCCACCGTCGTCGTGCTCACCGAGACCGCGCCGCACACCGGCGTCGACCCGGACAAGGCGGCCGAGCAGCTCAAGGCGACCGGGGCGAGCGTGTGCGTCCTGCCCTACGACCGGCACCTGGCGGCGGGCGGCACCATCCGCACCGAACTGCTGGCGCGCGGCACCCGGCAGGCCGCCGCCCGCCTGGCGGCACAGGCCTTCCAGCTCTCCCACCGGCGCCGCTGAACCCGCCCTGCACGAAGGGAACCCGAGGACTCACAGGACGAGGCGACGACGATGAGCACCCGACTGATCCACCGGCCGGCCCGCACCACCCGCCCGCCGGCCGCACCCGAACCGCGCTCCATCGAGGCGCCGCCCAACCTGCCCGACGGCAAGACGGGTTCGATCGCGACCTCGCTGCTGCCCGTCGCGGGCGTCATGTCCTCCGTCGTGATGATGACGGTCGTGCGCAACAGCCAGTTCGCCGGCCTCGGCGCGATCATCCTCGTCGTCACCATCGTCGGCTCGCTCGTCCTGGTCTTCTCCCAGCGCGGCAAGGCCCAGCGCACCCGCCGCACCCAGCGCGAGGCCTACCTGGCCTATCTGGAGGACCTGCGCGAGGAGTTGTCGGGGGAGGAGCGCGAGCGGCGCGAGAGCACCCAGGTGCTGAACCCGCCGCCGGACGCGCTGTACGACATCGTGCGCGACCCCGCCCGGCTGTGGGAGCGACGGCGCCTGGACGCCGACTTCCTGCGGGTGCGCGTCGGCACCGGCGAGATGCCCGTGCGCGACCTCAAGGTGGACCCGCCCGGGTCCTCCGTGCTCACCCCGCCCGACGAGTTCATGCTGAACGAGGCCTCCGCCCTCGTCGCCCGCTTCGGCAACGGCACCGAACTGCCCCTCACCGTCCCCCTCGACCGCGTCGGCAACGTCACCGTCATCGGCCGGCGCGAGGACACGCTCCGCGTCGCCCGTGCACTCCTCGCGCAGGCCGCCGCCACCCACGCGCCCGACGACGTGGCCATGGCCCTGGCCGCGCCCGGCGACCGGATCGCCGACTGGGCCTGGGCCAAGTGGCTGCCGCACCTGCTCGACTCCGAGCAGTTCGACGGCCCGGTCGCGGCCCGCCGCATCGCCCCCTCGCTGCCCCAGCTGGCCCGCCAGATCGGCGGCGAACTGCGCCGCCGCGCCTCCTACGCGGCCGAGGTCCGGCGCGGCCTGTCCGACAAGGACGCCCTGGCCATGTCCTCGCGCCTGCTCGTCGTGGCGGACGCGCACGGCGGCGACGCCGTCGACCTGCCGCGCCCCGACGACGCGGTCGGCCTGCGCGACATGAGCGTCACCGTGCTGCACCTGCTCGACCAGCGCGTCCAGGAGCCCGGCAGCGTGGGCGTGCGCATCACCGTCGACGGCGAACGCGTCCTCATCGAGGACCTGCGCGAGAAGGAGCCGGTCAGCGCGCACGGCACCGTCGACGACATCGGCGCCCCCTTCGCCGAGGGCCTGGCCCGGATGCTGGCCCCGCTGCGCCTGTCCGCGGAGTCGATGGTCGACGCCCCCCTGACCGGCCCGGTCGACTTCGCCGAACTGCTGGGTATCGACGACGTCGCCGGGCTCGACCTGAGCCGGCTGTGGGCGCCGCGCGGCGAAAGGGCGTTCCTGCGCGTGCCGATCGGCGTGAGCGACGCCAAGGAACCCGTGCTGCTCGACCTGAAGGAGTCCTCCGAGCTGGGCATGGGCCCGCACGGCCTGTGCGTCGGCGCCACCGGCTCCGGCAAGTCCGAGCTGCTGCGCACCCTCGTCCTCGCCCTGGTCGCCACCCACCCGCCGGAGGATCTCGCCCTGGTCCTCGTCGACTACAAGGGCGGCGCCACCTTCGCCCCGTTCGCGAACCTGCCGCACGTGTCCGGCGTCATCACCAACCTGGAGAACCAGGCCGGCCTGGTCGAGCGCGTCCACGCCTCCCTGGCGGGCGAGGTCAAGCGCCGCCAGCAGGTCCTCAAGGACGCGGGCAACGTCGCCGACATCGGCCACTACGCCGCGCTGCGCGCCGAGAAGCGGCCCGACCTGGAGCCCCTGCCGCACCTGTTCGTCGTGATCGACGAGTTCGGTGAACTCCTCACCGCCAAGCCGGACTTCATCGACCTGTTCCTGTCCATCGGCCGCATCGGCCGGTCCATCGGCGTGCACCTGCTGCTGTCCAGCCAGCGCATCGAGGCCGGCAAGCTGAAGGGCCTGGAGACCTACCTGTCGTACCGGCTGGGTCTGCGCACCTTCTCCCCGGACGAGTCCCGCACGGTGCTGGACACCACCGACGCCTTCCACCTGCCCCCGCTGCCCGGCTTCGGCTACCTCAAGGTCGACACCAGCCACTACGAGCGGTTCAAGGCCGGCTACGTCTCCGGCGCCTACCGCGGCCCCGTCCGGCGCGAGAGCGAGGAGGACACGGGCCCGCTCGTGCTGGAGTACGACGCGTACAACACGCTGGGCCAGGAGGACGCCGCCTCCCCGGAGGAGCCGCAGATGCGGCGCCGGGAGACCGGCCCCACCGAGATGGGCATGATGATCGACCAGCTGGAGCGCTCCGGAGCCCGCCCGGTCCGGCAGATCTGGCTCCCCCCGCTGCCCTCGGCGGTCCCGCTCGACAAGGTCGCCGGCCCCGTGCAGGTCGGTCCGCGCGGCATGCAGCTCGCCAAGCGCCGCGGCCCGCTCCAGGTGCCGCTGGGTGTCCTCGACGACCCGACCAGGCAGTGGCAGGGCCAGTGGTACCTGGACCTCACGCTGGCCGGCGGCCACGCCGCGATCATCGGCGGCCCCCAGTCCGGCAAGACCACGCTGCTGCGCACCCTCGCCCTCTCCCTGGCCCTGACCCACACCCCGCAGGAGGTCGGCGTCTACGGCCTCGACCTGGTCGGCGGCGGTCTGCAGGCCCTGTCCGGGCTGCCGCACGTCGGCGGCATCGCGGGCCGGGCCGACCGGGAGCGCGCCGCCCGCACCATCGACTCGGTGCGCGCCATGCTCGACCAGCGCGAGGAACTCTTCCGCATCCACAACATCGACTCGCTGGAGCAGCTGCGCGCCCTGCGCGCCGCAGGCCGCCTGCCCGACCTGGCCAGCACCGAGATCGTGCTGCTCATCGACGGGTTCGGCGCCCTGCGCGACGACTTCGAGGACCTCGACGACCCGGTCGTGGACATCCTCAAGCGGGGCAGCGGCTACGGCATCCACGTCGTCGCCGGCATGCTCCGCTGGAACGACGTGCGCATCGCCACCCAGTCCCAGTTCGGCACCCGCGTGGAACTGCGCCTGAACGACCCGAGCGAGTCCAGCATCGACCGCAAGCTCGGCGAGACCCTCTCGCCCGAGGAGAAGGGCCGCGTCCTCATCGACCGCAAGCTCTTCGCCCAGGTCGCCCTGCCCCGCACCGACGGTGCCGCCGACACCGCGGACCTCGGCGCCGTCCTGGAGACCACCGCCCGGGCGATCCGCGCCACCTGGACCGGCGAGGTCGCCCAGCCCGTGCGCGTCCTGCCGCACGTCCTGGAGGCCCACCAGCTGCCCGGCCCCGCCGCCGAACCGCGGCGCGTGCCGATCGGCCTGGACCAGACGCAGCTCGCGCCCGTCCTGGTCGACCTGTTCCACCGCGACCAGCACCTGCTGATCATGGGCGACAGCGAGTGCGGCAAGACCAACCTGCTGAAGGTGATCGCGCGGGGCCTGATCGAGCGCTACGGCGACGACGAGCTGGTCTTCGGCGTGTTCGACCCGCGCCGCGGACTGCGCGGGGTCGTCCCGGAGGAGTACCGGGGCGGCTACGCGTACAACGCCAAGCTGTGCGCCGGCCTGGCCGCCGGCATCGCCTCCGAGCTGGACAAGCGGCTGCCCGACGAGACCGCCGACAACGCCGACCTGGAGCCGGGCAGCTTCTCCGGCCCGCGCATCGTGATCCTCGTCGACGACTACGACGTGCTCACCACGGCCGGGCAGCAGCCGCTGGCGCCCTTCGTGCCGTACATCCCCTCGGCCGTCGACATCGGGCTGCACTTCGTCCTCACCCGCCGGGTCGCGGGCGCCTCGCGCGGCCTGTACGAGCCGCTGATGCAGAGCCTGCGCGAGTCGGGCGCCTCGGCGCTGGTGATGGCGGGGGACCGCAGCGAGGGACAGCTCTTCTCGAACGTGTACGCGAGCCACCAGCCGCCCGGCCGCGGCGTGCTGGTCCGCAGGGGCGAACCGAGCCGGCTCATCCAGACCGTCTACGAGGGGACGAGGTAAACGCGTGACGAAGGATGTCATCGCCCTCACCAGCAAGATGCCCGATCCGCTCAGCGTGCTGGCGGGCCTGCTGTCCGGGGGCCCGGACCTGCTGGTGGGCGCCGAGGGCGAGGGCGCCGTGGTGCAGCTGTGCGACCCGCAGGGCCGCCCGCTGGTGTCCGTGGAGGCGCCGCTGCTGGTGCAGGTCAGGGGGGAGGCCGAGCGGCTGCTCGGGGCGCGGGAGCCCGAGGTGCCCTACTGGTGGACGGAGGCCCGCGCCACCACCGGGGTCAAGGAGGCGGAGGAGCTCGCCGGGACGTTCGCGGCGCGGATCGCCACCCTGGTCGGCGGTACGGCCTGGCCGCCGCAGACGGCGTGGTCCCTCGCGGTGGTCAGGACGGACGGGATGACGGTGGCGCCGGCCCCGGCCGCCGCGCAGCCCGCCGTGGACGTGCTGACCGACAAGGTCGCCGTCGTCATCCAGGACCGTCCCGTGGTCGCGATGACGGCCTGGCTGTCGGACGCCTTCCGCGCCGCCGCAAACGCCGGTCTCGGTCTGCAGATCGTCACCCCGGCGGGCACCCGCCTGTCCCCGGCGGTGCGCAACAGCCTCCCGGGCTGGCCCTCGCGCTGGGTCGTGCAGGACGAGCGGGACGGCTACTACGACGGCCTCACCGGGGCCGTACTGCAGTGGAGCAACGGCCTGTTCGTGACGGTGGAGTCCCCGCAGGCCACCGCCGAGGACCCGCGCACGCCCGTGGCCGCCTCCTTCCAGGAGGGGGTCGTCGAGCAGGGCGACACGGGGGAGCGCCAGCTGGCGATCTCCTTCCGCGCCGTCCACCCCGCCGACGACCGGCTCGTGCTCGGCGGCGCCGTGGAGGCGGTGTGGCGGGAGATCACGGGGGAGCCCCCGGCCGGCTGGGGCACCGAGGAGCCCGCCAACCTGCCCTGGTCGCTGCGCCAGTTGACCGA
This sequence comes from Streptomyces sp. NPDC017943, assembly GCF_044328425.1. Classification (NCBI taxonomy): domain Bacteria; kingdom Bacillati; phylum Actinomycetota; class Actinomycetes; order Kitasatosporales; family Streptomycetaceae; genus Streptomyces; species Streptomyces sp. NPDC017943. The sequence continues at coordinate 483,800 of NZ_JBIRHH010000006.1, forward strand.
CGTCGCCCACGAACGGGCCCCCGAGCCCAGCTGGTTCGTGGTCGTCGGCACCCCGGAGCGGCCGGGCCTGGCGACGGTCCGCGTCACCCGGACCAAGGCCGGGGTGGAGGAGGACGTCACGATGGTCCTCGGCTACGGACCGGGCGAGCACATCCCCACGGACACCGTGATCACCGCCGCGGAAGCCCTCGCCACCCGGCACGACCTGCAATCCATGCTGGTACAGATCCGCCGGGCCCGGCGCGACCTGTCCGTCCCGCCGCGCTTCGAAGGCCCGGGCGTGCCCTACGCGTTCGTCCTGGGCGCCGAGGAGGTGCGCGAGATGCCGGGCGACCGGGCCCGGCGCACCCCGCTGCCCGAGGCGCCGCGGGAGCTGGGCCCGAAGACCCGCCCCGCGCTCTACTACGCATTCCCGGGCAACCCCTCCGACCTCGCGGGCTGGCAGGACTTCGAGCGCCTCATGCGCCATCTGAAGGGCGAGTAGGCCACACCCTCGGGAACACGGCGGACGGCCCGCACTCCGTACGGAGTGCGGGCCGTCCGCGTCGCCCGGATCGGGTGGGTGGGCTCAGCCCACGGTCGCCTTCTCGCGCTCGCGGCGCTCCACGCCCTGACGCTCACGCGCGGCCTCGGCCGCGTCCCGCTTGAAGGCCCAGTCCATCGCCGGCTCCATCACGCACCGGAACACCCGGCGCACCGGCGCGGTGCACAGCACGGTCACGGCGGCGGCGGCGAGGACGGTCACCGCGATCTCACCGGCCGGGTGGTGCAGCCACGACGGCTCGAACCAGCCCTGGTAGTCGCCGGCCTTCTTCAGGAAGCCGTGCAGCAGGTAGCCGTAGAGCGTGCCGGCGCCCAGCGACGTGAACCACATGTGGCGGCGCGGCACCCAGGCGAAGAAGCAGGCGGTCAGCACCAGGGAGCAGCCGAACAGCGCCAGCACCATCACCGGGCCGGTCCACCACGGCGCGCCCAGTTCCTGCGCGGAGTCGCGGTGGTAGAACCAGGCGGCGTTCATGCGCGGCGCCGCCCACCAGCTGAACGCCACCGCGGCCGCGAAGACGGGCACCGAGGCGATCCGCACCGAACGGCGGCGCACCATGTGGAAGTGCTCGGGCTTCATCGTCAGGCCCAGGACGAAGAACGGCAGGAACTGCAGGACGCGCTGGAGGTCGAGGTCGTCGCCGATCGAGGGGCTGACGGTCGCCAGCACGGCGAGGACCAGGGCGAGCGGCAGGGGCCAGCGCACCGCCTTCCACAGGGGCGTGGTCAGCCGCCACACGAACAGCGCGACCAGGAACCAGGTCAGGTACCAGGGGTCCAGGAGGCTGATCTCGTGGCCCGGGTCGTCGTCGATCCAGCGCTTGAAGAGCGAGTAGGCCGTCTCGAACACGACGTACGGCACGGCGACTCCGGTGACCAGGCGCTTGAGCCGGTCGGGCCGCATGTCGAAACTGCGGGAGAAATAGCCGGAGATGATGATGAACGCCGGCATGTGGAAGGCGTAGACGACCTGGTAGGCGGCGTCGATCACGCGGCTGTCGCCCCGGAGCGGTTCCCAGGAGTGGCCCATCGCCACCAGCACGATCGCGAGGTACTTCGCGTTGTCGAAGAAGGCGTCGCGCTGCTTGCCGTTCTGCTTCTTCTGCGGGCTCTGCGGCGAGCGAGGGCTCGGCACTCCTCCCGCCGGCGGCTGTGCCGGGGGAAGTGGCGCCCTCTGGTCGCCGTTCGGTCGCAGCGAGTTCGTCACAGACCCTCCCACCAGGAGCTCGGGGAGACGATCCGGGACCTCGCTGCGCGTGCGGGGGACGAGGCAGCGTGGAACATTCGAGGCACCCTAGCGTTCCCTGCGGCTATTCGTAAAACGCCGGACGTGAATCCTGGCTATTCAGCTCGGATACCCCCGGATAACGGGTAGTTGACATCGCAACATGCGTGACGGGCGCCACACTTCCGGGGTGCGGCCCGTGCCCCCATCGGCCCCTGCTTGGGGTGATACATCCCGACTAAGCCGGGCATAAGGCCAGCGGGCGACTCCGGTGGAATGTCTGCTTCCGCCCTCTTCGCGGGCTTGTCCGGTGGCTGTCGGCGGGTCCGTGGCGGTGATTTGAATTAGCTGCGAACGCGTTGTGTGGGGACGGCAACGATGTGAATGAATTCCCTGCGCGGGTGGTGTATCGAATTGCCGTGCGACCGGCAGCCGTTGGCCGTCCGCCGCCGGGCGACACGCCGGTCCGGCCCCACCGGAGCGTGGCCGTTGTGTCACCGGCCGCATAGCGGGGCCGTGTTGGTGGCACGATGGTTCTGGCGGGGGTGCGCGGGTCGCTTCCCCGGGCCGGGAGAGCGGACCGACCGAGGGTGTGATCAGTTGTGGCCATTTCACTGTCTGTGGTGCTGCTGTTGGCGATCATCCTTGTGGTGTTGCTGAGAGGGGGCTCCATCAAGGCAGGTCCCGCGATCGTGGCGATCCTCTTCGGCTTCTTCCTCGCCTCGACCGGCATGGCCCCGTCCATCAACAGGTTCCTCAACTCGATAGCGGAAACCATCAACTCCATCAGCTTCTGACCGGCGGGGCCCGCCCCGCGCCGCGGTTCCCCGGCCCGGGCGGATACGCTCGCCCCGACCGAGACGGTGCGTGACGGGGGGAACGTACGGGGATGGCGCTGCGCGACTCCGACCCGGCCGAGGTGGGCGGCTACCGCATCGAGGACCGCCTGGGCTCCGGCGGCATGGGGGTGGTCTACCTCGCCCGCTCGGCCTCCGGCCGGCGCATCGCGGTCAAGGTGGTGCACGCCCAGTACGCCGACGACGACGAGTTCCGCACCCGGTTCCGCCGCGAGGTGGCCGCGGCACGGCGGGTGAGCGGCGCGTTCACGGCCCCCGTCGTGGACGCCGGTGCCGACGCGCCCCGCCCCTGGATGGCCACGCTGTACATACCGGGCGCGGACCTCGGCACCCACGTCCGCACCCACGGCCCGCTCCCGCTGCCCCGCCTGCGCGAACTCGCCGCCGGTCTCGCCGAGGCGCTGCGCGACATCCACCGCGCCGGAGTGGTCCACCGCGACCTGAAGCCGGCCAACGTGATGCTCGCCGAGGACGGCCCGCGCGTCATCGACTTCGGCATCTCCCGTGCCACCGAGGCCGCCGCCTCCGACGCCCTGACGCAGACCGGACGCGTCATGGGCACACCACCCTTCATGTCCCCCGAGCAGTTCGCCTCTCCGCAGGACGTGGGTCCGGCCGCCGACATCTTCTCCCTGGGCTCGGTCCTCACCTACGCGGCCACCGGACGCGGCCCCTTCGACAGCCCGAGCGCCTACGAGACGGCCCTGGCGGTCGTCGAGGGCGAGCCCGACCTCACGGGCGTGCCGCGGGAACTGCTGGCCTGCCTGCGCCTGTGCCTGGACAAGGACCGCTTCGCCCGCCCCGCCGCGGACGAACTGTTCACGCTGCTGCGCGAGGCCCCCGGCGCGTCCGCCGGGCATCCCCGGGCCGGCGCCGCCGCCCCCGGACGCGCCCGCCCCGGGCCGGTCCCCCGCCCGACCGAACCGTCCGGCACGGTCTGGCCCGAGCCGGCCCGCACCGAGCGGGGGAGGACCCCCCAGTCCCCGCCCGGGGAGGCGGACGCCGGACACCACACCCGACGCCACCCCGCCCCGCCCCCACCGGCACCCCCCACCGACACCACCCCACCCGGCCCGGACCACACCCCGCCCGGCCCCGAGGCCTCGCAGGCCGAACCCGCGTCACCCCCCACCGACACCACCCCACCCGGCCCGGGGACCCCGGCGCGAGACGAGGAGCGCACCCCGCCCGGCCCCGGGACCCCGCAGGCAGAGCCTCCGGCCCCTGGCACGGGCCGTGCCCCAAGGCGCCGCAGGAACGCCCTGATGCTGGCGGGGGCCGCCGTCTCGGTCGTTCTCGCCGCGCTGGTCACCACCACGCTCACCCTGACCCGCGACACCGGCCGCACGCCCTCGTCCTCCGCCGAGGCGGCCGACCTGCCCGAGGGCTGGCGGGCGTGGGCCGCCGGGCCGGTGCCGCTGAAGGGTGCCGATCGCCGGCCCGGCGACTCCGCCGCGTTCCGGCGGTGCACCGCCGTGGACACGTCCCTGGTGTGTGCGGGCGGCCAGGTCATGGCCACCCGCTACGACCTCGCCCGCGGCGAGCGCACCTGGACCCGTTTCGTCGACCCGACGGCGCCGGACGGCCTGGCCTCGGACGAGGGCTCGATCATCGGCGCGGACGGCGACCGCGTCTACGCCTACCAGGCGGACAGCCGGGAGATGGCGGACGGCGCCGGCCCTCTGTTCACCTACACGGTCGCGGCCCTGTCCGCCCGGACCGGCGAGGTGCTCTGGCGGACCCGGACGGCCGACGGCCAGACCGCCGGCGCGCCCGACGCCGAGGTCGGCGGCGCCGCCGCCCTCTCCGAGGGCGTGCTCACGGCCTACGGCGCGACGGGCGACGAGTACGCCCTGCTCGACGCCGCCACCGGCGAGGTCCGCTGGAGGCGTCCCGAACCGCAGGGCGCACAGACCTGCGCCCTGCACGCCGTGGCGCAACGGCCCTATCTGATCTGCACCACCGGCATGTGGCAGCAGGACACCGCCCGGACGACCGTGTCCGAGCTGGACGCGGCCACCGGCAAGGCCCGCTGGACGGCCTGGGCGGAGGGCGACCTGGAGCTGCTCGGCCGGGACGGCGACCACCTGGTGCTGGCCGTCCGGGACGCGCCCGGCAAGGGCCTGACCCGGGTCCACACCGGCACCCACGCCGTGACCACCGTCCGGGTCTCCGCCCAGCAGGCCGACGCCTCCGCCGCCCACCTGCTGCGGGGCAGGGTCTACTTCACCCGGGGCAGCGGCGGCGTGAGCGCGGTCTCGCCGCGCACCGGGCGGACGCTCTGGAACAGCAACTCCACCGTGGAACGGCAGGGCCCCCCGGCGGCCTCCGCCACACACGTCTACTTCGCGTCGCCCAGCGGCCGGGTGGCGGCCCTCGACGTGCGCACCGGGAAGGTCGAGGGCGACCAGGACGGCCGCGACGACAGCGGCGAACCCGACGACACCACCGGCGCGCCCCCCACCCTGGTCGGCGACGCCCTGTACGTCCCCTACGGCACCCGCTCCGTCTACACCCTGAACGTCCGCGACCTCTGACGCCCGGACCAGATCGTCCTGGGCCTCCGCGCAGGCAAAAACACTCAGGGCCAGGCGGAGGAATGATCCTCCGACCTGGCCCTGAGCCATGAAGAGCGGGCGACGGGAATCGAACCCGCGTAGCTAGTTTGGAAGACTAGGGCTCTACCATTGAGCTACGCCCGCACAGCACGCGCCGCAGGTCGGGTGACCGCGGCACTGCAGGCATCGTAGCGGGTCGCCCCCCTTCGCCGCACACCGCATTCCCGCTCCGCCCGACGCGGCGCCGGCACCCCGGAAATGCGGCGGCCGCACGGCCTGCCGGCATGTACCCTACGTGTCGCACCAGACGGGGTGTGGCGCAGCTTGGTAGCGCGTCCGCTTTGGGAGCGGAAGGCCGTGGGTTCAAATCCCGCCACCCCGACCAGCCACCCGGTCACCTCGCGTGATCGTCTCCCGGTCACTGACGTGATCGCCTTTTGGGCGGTGTAGTCCCTGCCGTTACTATGCAAGCTGCACGCCCGTGTGTCTCAGCGTCTGAAGTCCTCCGGGCGGCGAAATCCGCCGGGCCGCTCTGGCCCCGGCAGAACCCAAGCAGTCAGCCACAAGGAGACCGAACCGTGAAGAGCGCCGTGGAGACCCTGAACCCGACTCGGGTTCGGCTCACTGTCGAGGTGCCCTTCGAGGAGCTCAAGGACAGCCTCGACGCGGCGTACAAGAAGATCAACCAGCAGGTCACGGTGAAGGGCTTCCGCAAGGGCAAGGTCCCGGCCCGGGTCATCGACCAGCGGTTCGGCCGCGGTGCGGTGCTGGAGGAGGCCGTCAACGACGCGCTTCCGAAGTTCTACACCGACGCGGTGAACGAGGCCGAGCTCAGCGTGCTGGGCCAGCCCGAGGTCGACATCACGGAGCTGAAGGACGGCGAGACGCTGAACTTCACCGCCGAGGTCGACATCCGCCCGTCCATCGAGATCCCGGACTACTCCGGCATCGAGGTCGAGGTCGACGCGGTCGAGGTCACCGACGAGGACGTCGACAAGGCCGTCGAGGAGCTGCGCGAGCGCTTCGCCTCCACCGCCCCGGTCGAGCGTGCCGCCGAGGACGGCGACGTCGTCACCATCGACCTGGAGGCCAAGGTCGAGGGCGAGGTCCTGGAGGACGGCATCGCCAACGGCGTCTCCTACACCATCGGCTCCGGCGAGCTGCTGGACGGCATCGACGACGCCGTGAAGGGCCTGGAGGCCGGTGGCGAGGCCACCTTCACCTCCGAGCTCAAGGGCGGCTCGGCGGCCGGCAAGGAGGCCGAGGTCACCGTCAAGGTCACCCAGGTCGCCAAGCGCGAACTGCCCGAGCTGGACGACGAGTTCGCGCAGCTCGCCTCCGAGTTCGACACCCTCGAGGAGCTGCGCGCCGACAGCCGCAAGCGCCTCGAGAACATGAAGCAGTACGACCAGGCCACGCAGGCCCAGGAGCGCGTCCTGGAGAAGCTGCTCGAGCTGGTCGAGGTGCCCGTCCCCGAGAAGCTGCTCGAGGACGAGATCAACACCCGCAAGCACAACCTGGAGCACCACCAGCTCGGCCAGATGGGCCTCGACCTCGCGAAGTACCTGGAGATCCAGGGCAAGACCGAGGAGGAGTTCGACTCCGAGACCCGTGAGGCCGCGGTCAAGGGCATCAAGACCCAGTTCGTGCTCGACGAGCTGGTCAAGCAGGAGAAGCTGAACGTCAACCAGGAGGAGCTCACCGAGCACCTCATGCGCCGCGCCGCCTCCTCCGGCATGTCCCCCGACCAGTTCGCCCAGGCGGTCGTCGAGGGCGGCCAGGTTCCGCTCCTGGTCGGCGAGGTCGCCCGCGGCAAGGCCCTGGCCGTCGTGGTCGAGAAGGCCACGGTCAAGGACACCAACGGCGAGGTCGTCGACCTCGACGACGAGGACGAGGACACCACCGAGGCCTCCGCCGAGGAGACCCCGGCCGAGTCCGCCGAGGAGAAGACCGAGGGCTGATCCCCGGTCGCGTGAGTTCATGAGAAGGCCCTGGGGCGTGCCCCGGGGCCTTCTTGTCACCCAGGGGGCAGCGCTCCTCGGGGGAGCGGGGAACCGCGCGACGAGCCCCCACCCGCCCGCAGCCCGGCGAGGGCCGAACCACCCGCGGCGAGACCGCACGGCCTCCCGGCGGAGCCCACCGCGCTACGCCCCCGGCGAACACTCCCATCTCCGGGATTCCCCGGGAGGACCCGCGCGTTAGGGTCCATGAATACCAGGGCAGAGGAGTCCCCGAACGGCTCCGAGCCCCGCAGGGAAACGTGAGACGGCCCGGCGCCGTCGTAAGACGAGCAGGTGGATACGTGACGAATCTGATGCCTTCAGCCGCCGGCGAGCCTTCCATCGGTGGTGGCCTCGGCGACCAGGTCTACAACCGGCTGCTCAACGAGCGGATCATCTTCCTCGGCCAGCCGGTCGACGACGACATTGCCAACAAGATCACCGCACAGCTGCTGCTCCTTGCCGCCGACCCGGACAAGGACATCTACCTGTACATCAACAGCCCCGGCGGTTCGATCACGGCCGGCATGGCGATCTACGACACGATGCAGTTCATCAAGAACGACGTGGTGACCATCGCCATGGGTCTCGCGGCTTCCATGGGGCAGTTCCTGCTCAGCGCGGGCACCCCCGGCAAGCGCTTCGCGCTGCCGAACGCCGAGATCCTGATCCACCAGCCCTCCGCGGGTCTGGCCGGTTCGGCCTCGGACATCAAGATCCACGCCGAGCGGCTGCTGCACACCAAGAAGCGCATGGCCGAGCTCACCGCTCAGCACACCGGCCAGTCGGTCGAGCAGATCACCCGCGACTCGGACCGCGACCGCTGGTTCGACGCCTTCGAGGCCAAGGAGTACGGCCTCATCGACGACGTGATCCCCACGGCCGCCGGCATGCCGGGCGGCGGCGGCACCGGGGCCTGAGCGGTCCTCACGGGGCCTGTGGCGCCCCGTGAGGCCACGGAGCCCCGCCCAGGGGCCCCAGCGGACCCCAGTCAGCCCCAGCCGACCGCCTCAGCCCTTTCCAGGAGACACCGTGAACCAGTTCCCCGGCAGTGGGATCTACGACCGTATGCACGCCATGCAGGACATGAGCGGCTCGCAGGGCCGCTACACCGGCCCGCAGGCCGAGTCCCGCTACGTCATCCCGCGTTTCGTCGAGCGCACCTCGCAGGGCATCCGCGAGTACGACCCGTACGCGAAGCTCTTCGAGGAGCGCGTGATCTTCCTCGGCGTCCAGATCGACGACGCCTCCGCCAACGACGTCATGGCGCAGCTGCTGTGCCTGGAGTCGATGGACCCCGACCGTGACATCTCGGTCTACATCAACAGCCCGGGCGGCTCCTTCACCGCGCTCACGGCGATCTACGACACCATGCAGTACGTCAAGCCGGACATCCAGACGGTCTGCATGGGCCAGGCCGCCTCCGCCGCCGCCGTCCTGCTCGCCGCCGGCACGCCGGGCAAGCGCATGGCCCTGCCGAACGCGCGCGTGCTGATCCACCAGCCCTACAGCGAGACGGGCCGCGGCCAGGTGTCCGACCTGGAGATCGCCGCCAACGAGATCCTCCGCATGCGCACGCAGCTGGAGGAGATGCTGGCCAAGCACTCGACCCAGACGATCGACAAGATCCGCGAGGACATCGAGCGCGACAAGATCCTCACGGCCGAGGACGCCCTGAGCTACGGCCTGATCGACCAGATCATCACCACCCGGAAGATGGACAACTCGAGCCTGCGCTGAGGCGAGAGGCTGTAACGTCTGCCGCCCCTTGGCACGGTTTGACACGGTCCACGTCGAAGCGAACCGCGCCAAGGGGGGCCCGGACGGGGGGCCCGGCAAGGTACCGTCGGACATAAGGCAGCACCAGGAGTCCGCTGGACGTCGACGTCCAGGAGTCTCCCAGGCGAAGGGGAAGCACACCGTGGCACGCATCGGTGACGGCGGCGATCTGCTCAAGTGCTCGTTCTGCGGCAAGAGCCAGAAGCAGGTCAAGAAGCTCATCGCAGGGCCCGGTGTGTACATCTGCGACGAGTGCATCGACCTCTGCAACGAGATCATCGAGGAAGAACTCGCGGAGACCAGCGAGGTCCGCTGGGAGGAACTCCCGAAGCCGCGCGAGATCTACGAGTTCCTCGAGGGCTACGTGGTCGGCCAGGAGGCCGCCAAGAAGGCCCTGTCCGTCGCGGTGTACAACCACTACAAGCGCGTCCAGGCCGGGGAGAACGGCGGGGCCAACGGCCGTGACGACGCCATCGAGTTGGCGAAGTCCAACATCCTCCTGCTCGGCCCCACGGGCTCGGGCAAGACCCTCCTCGCGCAGACCCTCGCGCGCATGCTGAACGTCCCGTTCGCGATCGCCGACGCCACGGCCCTGACGGAGGCCGGCTACGTCGGCGAGGACGTCGAGAACATCCTGCTGAAGCTGATCCAGGCGGCCGACTACGACGTCAAGAAGGCCGAGACCGGGATCATCTACATCGACGAGATCGACAAGGTCGCGCGGAAGAGCGAGAACCCCTCGATCACGCGTGACGTGTCGGGCGAGGGTGTCCAGCAGGCCCTGCTGAAGATCCTGGAGGGCACCACGGCCTCCGTGCCGCCGCAGGGCGGGCGCAAGCACCCCCACCAGGAGTTCATCCAGATCGACACGACGAACGTGCTGTTCATCGTGGGCGGTGCCTTCGCCGGACTCGAGAAGATCATCGAGGCCCGGGCCGGCGCCAAGGGCATCGGCTTCGGCGCGCAGATCCGCTCCAAGCGCGAGATGGAGTCCAAGGACCAGTTCCAGGAGGTCATGCCGGAGGACCTGGTCAAGTTCGGCATGATCCCCGAGTTCATCGGGCGCCTGCCGGTCATCACCTCGGTGCACAACCTCGACCGCGAGGCGCTGCTCCAGATCCTCGTCGAGCCGCGCAACGCGCTGGTGAAGCAGTACCAGCGCCTGTTCGAACTCGACGGTGTGGAGCTGGACTTCGAGCGCGAGGCGCTGGAGGCCATCGCCGACCAGGCCATCCTCCGCCAGACCGGCGCGCGCGGCCTGCGCGCCATCATGGAGGAAGTCCTCCAGGGCGTCATGTACGAGGTCCCGTCCCGCAAGGACGTGGCCCGGGTCGTCATCACGGCGGACGTCGTCCAGTCCAACGTCAACCCGACCCTGATCCCGAGGGACGCGCGCGGCCGAGGCCCGGGCGAGCAGAAGACGGCCTGACCACCCCCCGACACACAAAGGCGCCCGGCGACATCGCCGGGCGCCTTTGCCGTTGCCGAGTCGGCGTCAGGCCTTAGTCAGGGTTCGTGCGCTTCTCGCCGTTGCAGAAGCCGATCAGCGTGGAGCCGTTGAAGAGGCCACCCTGGACCCAGGCGGACCTGATGCCCTGGGCGTCAGTCGCCGAGGTGTCCCAGGAGTCCGTGGTTCCGGACCCCTTCGTGTTCTTGTGCCAACTCCAGTAGCGGGTCTCCCCGTCGCGCTGCTTCGTCACGAGTCGGACCGCCGCGCTGAAACCGTCGGCCCTGAGATCCTTCGCTTCCAGATGAAGGCTGGACAAGGAGTTGGCGGATGCCCAGTTCCAGGACCCGATGGCCCGTGCGCCGTCCGGTACCACCACTCCGCCCGGCTGCTGCGCTTGGCAACTGCTCGATGCCTCGTACGCGGCAGCGGGAGTGGCCGTGAGGGGAATGGCAAGCACGGCGACAGACGTCGCGACGAGTAATGAAGGCCATGTACGCACAAGAAAACCCTTCATATGTTCGATTGACGTGCCCACGTTATCCAACCTGGCCGCCATCGCGAAGGACGGCGCGCTGGTGGATGGCGTCGCCCGACCTCGCTTCTCCCCGGTCGAGTGACAGGTCACCGCTGTGGCTTTCCTCAATGGCGGCCTGACCCACCCCCCGACACACAAAGGCGCCCGGCGACATCGCCGGGCGCCTTTGCCGTTGCCGAGTTGGCGTCAGGCCTTGACGCGGACTTCCCCGCGCACCTTCGTGGTGAGGTCGATCGCCACGTCCTTGGTGACGCCCTGCGCCGCGTCACCGGGGGAGATGATGGCGATGGTGCTGTAATCGGCCCACGCGCAGAACCAGTTGACCTTCTCCTTCTTGGTCAGCTGGTCCTGGCCCTTGACCGACTGGCACTTCATGACCGCGCCGTCGAGATCCGCCGACTCCGGCTCGCCGACCAGTTCGGGCTTGTCGGAACCGGTGGAGGACTCCTTCTCGGCCGACTTCCTGAAGTTGGTGAAGAACAGGTCCAGCGTGGCCTCCGGGTCGGAGATCTCACCGTAGGCACCGGCCACCGACAGGGTCTTGGCCGTGGCCATCTTCGCGGCGGACGCCGGGTCGTTCGGGTCGTAGTCGCTCAGGTCGACCGTCGAGTACAGGCCCGCCGCCGTCTTGGCGTTCTTCACGCCGCTCTTCTCCAGCTCCGCCGTCGAGTCGTCGCCGGCGGTCTGCCCGTCCTTGGTGGTGCGCTGGTAGTCGGTGAGCACCTTCGCCGGCGTCGCCAGCTTGTGCGGTCCGTCGTCCTCCAGCGCGCCCGCGCCGCCGCTGCCGCCGAGGACGAAGTACGCGCCCACGCCGATCGCCGCGACGACCGCCACCGCGCCGATGATCAGGCCCGTCTTCTTCTTGCCGCCGCCCGGCGCCGGAGGCTGCGGCATGCCGTAGGGGGCCTGGCCGTAGGGCGGCTGCTGGCCGTACGGGGGCTGCTGCGGCGGGACGCCCTGCGGGGGCTGCTGCGGGTAGCCGTATCCGGGCTGGGGCGGAGGGGCCTGCTGGGGGTAGCCGTAGCCGGGCTGGGGCGCCTGCGGCGGCTGGCCGTACGGGCCCGGCTGGCCGTACGGTCCGGGCTGCTGGGGCTGCCCGCCGTACGGGCCCGGCTGGTTGTAGCTCATCTTCTGGGTTCCCCTCCAGATGCTCGGGTCTTACCGACATCCTGGCGCAGACCCGCCGTGTGCATGGCATCGGGGCCGCCACCGTTACAAACGAAACGCGTTTCGGGACGGGGTCGTGACACCTCTAAACTGACCCCCGTGACCGAGAACGCTCAGCAGCAGCCACCAGCGCCCAGCACCGACCTGCCGACCCAGTACGCGCCGGCCGACGTAGAGGGGCCGCTGTACGAGCGCTGGGTGGAGCGGGGCTACTTCGAGGCGGACGCCAAGAGCGAGAAGCCGCCGTACACCATCGTCATCCCGCCGCCGAACGTCACCGGGAGCCTGCACCTCGGGCACGCCTTCGAGCACACCCTCATCGACGCCCTGACCCGCCGTAAGCGGATGCAGGGCTTCGAGACGCTGTGGCAGCCCGGCATGGACCACGCCGGCATCGCCACGCAGAACGTCGTCGAGCGCGAGCTCGGCAAGGAGGGCAAGTCCCGGCACGACCTGGGCCGGGAGGCCTTCGTCGAGCGGGTCTGGCAGTGGAAGGGCGAGTCCGGCGGCCAGATCAGCGGCCAGATGCGGCGGTTGGGCGACGGCGTCGCCTGGTCGCGCGAGCGCTTCACGATGGACGAGGGCCTGTCCCAGGCCGTCCAGACCATCTTCAAGCGGCTCTACGACGACGAGCTGATCTACCGCGCCGAGCGCATCATCAACTGGTGCCCCCGGTGCCTGACGGCCATCTCGGACATCGAGGTCGAGTACCAGGACGACGACGGCGAGCTCGTCTCCATGACGTACGGCGACGGGGACGACACCATCGTCGTCGCCACCACCCGCGCCGAGACGATGCTCGGTGACACGGCCGTCGCCGTCCACCCCGAGGACGAGCGCTACCGGCACCTGGTCGGCAAGCAGATCAAGCTGCCGCTGACCGACCGCTCCATCCCGGTCGTCGCCGACGAGCACGTCGACCCCGAGTTCGGCACGGGCGCCGTCAAGGTCACCCCCGCGCACGACCCGAACGACTTCGAGATCGGCCAGCGCCACGACCTGCCGGCCATCACGATCATGGACGAGCACGCGGTCATCACCGCCCACGGCCCCTTCCAGGGCCTGGACCGGCTGGAGGCCCGCTCGGCGATCGTCGCCGCACTGCGCGCCGAGGGCCGGATCGTCGCCGAGAAGCGGCCCTACGTCCACTCCGTCGGCCACTGCTCGCGCTGCAAGACCACCATCGAGCCGCGCCTGTCCATGCAGTGGTGGGTCAAGGTCGGCCCGCTGGCCAAGGCGGCCGGTGACGCCGTCCGCGACGGCCGGGTCAAGATCCACCCGCAGGAGATGGAGAAGCGCTACTTCGACTGGGTCGACAACCTCCACGACTGGTGCATCTCGCGCCAGCTGTGGTGGGGCCACCGCATCCCGGTCTGGTACGGCCCGAACGGCGAGGTCGTCTGCGTCGGCCCCGACGACGAGGCCCCGACCGGCGAGGGCTGGCGTCAGGACACCGACGTCCTCGACACCTGGTTCTCCTCCGGCCTGTGGCCGTTCTCCACGCTCGGCTGGCCCGAGCAGACCGAGTCGCTCGCGAAGTTCTACCCCAACTCCGTCCTGGTCACCGGCTACGACATCCTCTTCTTCTGGGTCGCCCGGATGATGATGTTCGGCCTGTACGCGATGGACGGCACCCCGCCGTTCCACACCATCGCCCTGCACGGCATGGTCCGCGACCAGTTCGGCAAGAAGATGTCGAAGTCCTTCGGCAACGCGGTCAACCCGCTGGACTGGATGGACAAGTACGGCTCCGACGCCCTGCGCTTCACCCTCGCCCGCGGCGCCAACCCGGGCGTCGACGTGCCGATCGGCGAGGACTGGGTCCAGGGCTCGCGGAACTTCGCCAACAAGATCTGGAACGCGACGCGCTTCGCGCTGATGAACGGCGCGACGGTCGACGGCCCGCTGCCGGACGTGTCGAAGCTGTCGTCGACGGACCGCTGGATCCTGTCCCGGCTGAACTCGGTGGTCGCCGAGGTCGACGCGTACTACGACGACTACCAGTTCGCGAAGCTCTCCGACGCGCTGTTCCACTTCGCGTGGGACGAGGTCTTCGACTGGTACGTCGAGCTGTCCAAGACGACGTTCCAGGCGGGCGGCGAGGCGGCCGAGGTCAGCAAGCGTGTCCTGGGCGAGGTCCTCGACGTCACGCTGAAGCTGCTGCACCCGGTGGTCCCGTTCGTCACCGAGACGCTGTGGACGACGCTGACCGGCGGCGAGTCGGTCGTCATCGCCGACTGGCCGAAGGCTGTGTCGGTTCCTGGTGCCGACGCACCGGGCGGCTTCCGGGACGCCGACGCCGAGCGTGAGATCGAGTCCCTCCAGTCGGTCATCACCGAGGTCCGCCGCTTCCGCGCCGACCAGGGTCTCCAGCCCGGCCAGCGGGTCCCGGCCCGGCTCACCCTGGACGGCACGCCGTTCGCGCCGCACGAGGCCGCCGTCCGCCAGCTGCTGCGCCTCCAGCCGGAGGGCGAGTCCTTCACGGCGACGGCGACCCTCCCGGTCGCCGGTGCCGAGGTCGCGCTCGACCTGTCCGGCACGATCGACGTGGCGGCGGAGCGCAAGCGCCTGGCGAAGGACCTCGCCGCGGCCGAGAAGGAGAAGGCGCAGGCGAACGCCAAGCTCGGCAACGAGGCGTTCCTGGCGAAGGCCCCCGACCACGTCGTGGACAAGATCCGCACCCGCCTGGCCAAGGCGGAGGAGGACATCGCCCGCATCCAGTCCCAGCTGGAGCGCCTGCCCCAGGCGTAGTCCGTCCGTCCGTACGGTGCGAAGGCCCCCGGTGCTCGTCGGCGCCGGGGGCCTTCGTGCAGTTCAGGAGCGCGGGGCTGTATCGATGTGCGGCTCCGCCGCGTGGGCGCGGCAAGCCACGGCGAACGGGCACGCACCCGACGACGCAAGCCACCGCAAACGATGTCAGTCGGTCTCCGTAGACTGGGCCCCGTGAGCGAGCTCCCCCCGGACCACAGCGCCGACGACCAGCCCGACCCCCTCGACCCCTTCGACGAGATCATCGCGGAGGAGACCACCCGCGACCCCGACCTCGCCGTCATCGAGGCCGGCAGCCGCACCCTGCGCACCCAGGGCGGCCCGCCCGACGCCGACGTCCCCGCGCGGCCCGCCGACCCCGAGGTCGACAAGGCCCTGCGCGAGGTCGAGACGGAGCTCGCCACGCGCTGGGGCGAGACCAAGCTGGAGCCGTCCGTCGCCCGCATCGCCGCCCTGATGGACGTCCTGGGCGAGCCGCAGCGCTCGTACCCCTCCATCCACATCACGGGCACCAACGGCAAGACCTCCACCGCCCGCATGATCGAGGCCCTGCTCGGCGCCTTCGAGCTGCGCACCGGGCGCTACACCTCGCCCCACGTGCAGTCGATCACCGAGCGCATCAGCCTGGACGGCGCCCCGGTCGCCCCCGAGCGGTTCATCGAGACGTACCAGGACATCAAGCCGTACGTGGAGATGGTCGACGGGCAGCAGGAGTACCGGCTGTCGTTCTTCGAGGTGCTCACGGGCATGGCGTACGCGGCCTTCGCGGACGCCCCCGTGGACGTCGCCGTCGTCGAGGTCGGCATGGGCGGCTCCTGGGACGCCACGAACGTGATCGACGGGGACGTCGCCGTGGTGACGCCCATCAGCCTGGACCACACCGACCGGCTGGGCTCGACGCACGCCGAGATCGCCACGGAGAAGTCCGGGATCATCAAGCAGGACGCGACGGTCATCATGGCGCAGCAGCCGGTCGACGCCGCGCAGGTGCTGCTGAAGAAGGCCGTCGACGTGGACGCGACGGTGGCCCGGGAGGGCCTGGAGTTCGGCGTCGTCGACCGGCAGGTGGCCGTCGGCGGGCAGCTGGTGACGCTGCGCGGGCTGGGCGGCGAGTACCCGGAGGTCTACCTGCCGCTGCACGGGGCGCACCAGGCGCACAACGCGGCGGTGGCGCTGGCCGCGGTGGAGGCGTTCTTCGGGGTCGGCGCCCAGCGGCCCGAGCCGCTGGAGCTGGACACGGTCCGCAGGGCGTTCGCGGCCGTGGCCTCGCCGGGCCGGCTGGAGGTCGTGCGGCGCTCCCCGACGGTCGTGCTGGACGCCGCGCACAACCCGGCGGGCGCCCGGGCCGCGGCCGAGGCGATCGGGGAGGCGTTCCAGTTCAGCCGTCTCATCGGGGTCGTCGGCGCGAGCGGCGACAAGAACGTCCGGGGGCTGCTGGAGGCCTTCGAGCCGGTGTTCGCGGAGGTCGTCGTCACGCAGAACTCCAGCCACCGTGCGATGGACGCCGACGAGCTGGCGGGCATCGCCGTCGAGGTGTTCGGCGAGGAGCGTGTCCAGGTCGAGCCGCGGCTGCCGGACGCCCTGGAGGCCGCGATCACGCTGGCC
The DNA here is from genome assembly GCF_044328425.1 of Streptomyces sp. NPDC017943. Classification (NCBI taxonomy): domain Bacteria; kingdom Bacillati; phylum Actinomycetota; class Actinomycetes; order Kitasatosporales; family Streptomycetaceae; genus Streptomyces; species Streptomyces sp. NPDC017943. Next base: position 500,288 of record NZ_JBIRHH010000006.1, read on the forward strand.
GAGGAGGAGGGCGAGTTCGCCGGCGGCGGTGTGCTCGTCACCGGTTCCGTCATCACCGTCGGCGAGGCCCGACTGCTGCTGGGAAGGGGCTGAGATCCCGTGCGTACGCTCTGTTCCTCGACGCTGATCGGCGAGTTCTTCATCATCGGCTTCGCGGGCCTGGTCGCCATGAAGGACCCGGACCTGTCCATGACGACCGTGTGGACGGTCAGCGGTGTCGCGATGTTCCTGTGCCTGCTGCTGTGCGGCCTGGTGACGCGCCCCGGCGGGGTCGTCCTGGGCTGGGCGCTGCAGATCGCGCTCGTCGCGGCGGGCTTCGCGGTGCCGATGATGTTCTTCCTGGGCGTGGTCTTCGCGGCCCTGTGGTGGGCGTCGGTGCACTACGGCCGGAAGGTCGACGCGGCCAAGGCGAGATTCGCGGCCCAGGCGGCATCCTCCACGCCTGACGCTGCGTGACGGGCACGCCGACACGCCGGGTAACCTCGTCCCACCGCACCACCTTGATTGCATAAGGAGCCCGTCGTGAGCCAGCGCACCCTCGTCCTCCTCAAGCCCGACGCCGTCCGTCGCGGCCTGACCGGCGAGATCATCAGCCGCATCGAGCGCAAGGCGGGCTGGACGATCACCGCGCTGGAGCAGCGCACCCTGGACCAGGACACGCTGGAGCAGCACTACGGCGAGCACAAGGGCAAGCCCTTCTACGAGCCGCTGGTGGCGTTCATGTCCTCCGGCCCGGTCGTGGCGCTGATCGTCGAGGGCGAGCGGGTCATCGAGGGTGTGCGGCAGCTGGCCGGCCCGACCGACCCGATCGCCGCGGCGCCCGGTTCCATCCGCGGCGACTTCGGTGTGATCGTCCGGGAGAACCTGATCCACGCCTCCGACTCCGAGGAGTCCGCCGAGCGCGAGGTGAAGATCTTCTTCCCCGGCCGTTCGTAACGTCCGCACGGCACCGGCACATCCGGCGGGTCCGGGGGCGGAGGTCCCCGGGCTTTGCGGCATATGCGTGGCGATCGAGGGAACGAAGGGCCCCGAACGCCCGTCTCCACAAGCGGATGCGGTCGCCATCTGCTGACAATGGCCAGGACCCTCCCGCAGTGTTCGCGAAGGCGCGTCTACCATGGAAGCCTTCACGTCACAGCACCCACCTTTGCCGACCTGAAAAGCCCTCAAAAGCCCACAGGAAGGCCAGACGAATCTCGATGGGGAACTCAATGTCGTTCATCGGCCGTGACATGGCTGTCGACCTCGGGACCGCCAACACGCTGGTGTACGTCAGGGGTCGCGGGATCGTACTCAACGAGCCGTCCGTCGTCGCGATCAACACCAACACCGGTGGCATCCTCGCGGTCGGCGCCGAAGCGAAGAAGATGATCGGGCGCACGCCCGGCAACATCGTTGCCGTGCGTCCGCTGAAGGACGGCGTGATCGCCGACTTCGAGATCACCGAGCGGATGCTCCGCTACTTCATCCTGAAGATCCACAAGCGGCGCTATCTGGCTCGTCCGCGGGTCGTCGTCTGCGTGCCCTCGGGCATCACGGGCGTCGAGCGCCGTGCCGTCATCGAGGCGTCGTCCCAGGCCGGCGCCCGCCAGGTGCACATCATCGAGGAGCCCATGGCCGCGGCCATCGGCTCCGGCCTGCCGGTCCACGAGGCCACGGGCAACATGGTGGTCGACATCGGCGGCGGCACGACGGAGGTCGCGGTCATCTCCCTCGGCGGCATCGTCACCGCCCAGTCCATCCGCGTCGCGGGCGACGAGCTGGACAACGCGATCATCCAGCACATCAAGAAGGAGTACTCGCTCCTGCTGGGTGAGCGGACGGCCGAGCAGATCAAGATCACGATCGGTTCGGCGTACGACCTCGACACCGACGAGCACACCGAAATCCGCGGCCGGGACCTGGTGTCCGGGCTGCCGAAGACCGTCGTCATCTCCGCCGCGGAGGTCCGCAAGGCGATCGAGGAGCCGGTCAACGCGATCGTCGACGCCGTCAAGACGACCCTCGACAAGTGCCCGCCGGAGCTGTCCGGCGACATCATGGACCGAGGAATCGTTCTGACCGGCGGTGGGGCGCTGCTGCGGGGCCTGGACGAGCGGCTGCGCCGGGAGACCGGCATGCCGATCCACATCGCCGAGGACCCCCTGGACAGCGTGGCGCTCGGGTCCGGGAAGTGCGTCGAGGAGTTCGAGGCACTCCAGCAGGTGCTGGACGCCCAGCCGCGCAGATGACATAACTCTTCGATTCCGCCGTACGGGACGATCTCCTCTCGTACGGCGGATCGTTGATATAGAGGCATAAGCTCCCGCAAAAGCAGCCCCTCGGTATTCCCTGGGGCTTCCCGAATTCCTACGAGGAAGGCACGGCCGCCGCACGTGAGGGACACACGAGAGAGCCGGCTGCTCCTGGTGCTGCTGATCGCCATCGCGTTCGCGTTGATCACGGTGGACATCCGCGGCGGGGAGGATTCGCCCGTCGACGGTGCCCGTCAGGGTGCGGCGACGGTCTTCGGCCCGATCGAGAGCGGCGTCTCGGCCGCGGTCGACCCGGTCGGCAACGCGGTCTCCGCCATCCGTGACTCCGGGGAGCGGCACGACCGCCTCGCTCTGCTGGAGCAGGAGAACGCGGCCCTGAAGGCCCGCCTCGGCAGCGACGACCGCAGCCGCAGCCGGCTCAAGCAGCTCGACAAGATGCTGAAGGTCGCCGGCCAGGGCCAGTACGGCATCAAGGGCGCCGAGGTCATCGCCATCGGTGCGGCGCAGGGCTTCTCCTGGACCATCACGATCGACGTCGGCGCCCAGGACGGCATCAAACGCGACATGACCGTCCTGAACGGCGACGGGCTCGTCGGCCGCGTCACCACCGTCGGCCCGCACACCGCCACCGTGCTGCTCGCCAACGACCCCGACTTCACCGTCGGCACCCGCATGGAGTCCGGCGACGAACTCGGCTTCGCCTCCGGCCAGGGCGACCGCCCGCTGCGCGTCGAGCTGCTCAACGGCAAGGCCGAGGTGAAGAAGGGGGACCGCCTGGTCACCTTCGGCTCGCAGGCCGACCGGCCGTTCGTGCCCGGCGTGCCCGTCGGCGTGGTCTCCCGCGTCGACCCCTCCGGCGGCGACCTGACCCGCACGCTCTACGTCACGCCGTACGCCGCCTTCAGCAAGCTCGACATCGTCGGTGTCGTCGTCCAGGCCCCGAAGAAGGACCCGCGCGACACGGTGCTCCCGCCCAAGCCCAAGCCCACCCCGAGGCCGACGGTGACGGTGACCGTGACGCCGTCCGCCGAGGCCCCCGTGGACGGCCAGAACCAGCAAGAGCAGTAGGAGCTCACATCCCATGCGCGTCAACCGGATCCTGCTCTCCTCCGCCCTGGTCGTCGTCGCCCTGGTGATCCAGGTCAGCGTCCTCGCCCGCCTGCACCTGCCGGGCGCGGTGCCGGACCTGCTGCTGCTCACCGTGCTGGGGCTGGCGCTGGTGTACGGGCACGTCGGCGGCGCCCTCATCGGCTTCGGCGCGGGACTGCTGGCCGACCTCGCCCCGCCCGCCGACCACGCGGCCGGGCGGTACGCCCTGGTGCTGTGCGTCATCGGCTACCTCGCGGGCCTGGTCAAGCCCGAGACCGGCCAGCTGAAGTCCGCGACCGGGCCCATGGTCGTGGTGGTGGCCGCCGCCGTCGGCTCCACCCTGCTGTACGCCGGGGTCGGCGCCCTCGTCGGGGACACCGCCGCCCGCCACGTGGGCCTGAGCGGGCTGCTGTTCACGGCCGCGCTGTACGACCTGCTGCTCGCCCCGTTCGTGGTGCCGGGCGTGATGGCGCTGGCCCGCAAGGTCGACAACGATCCGCTCGCCGAGTCCACCTCGGCGGCCGCCAAGGCCACCGACATCTCCTCCGGCTGGCTCGCCGGCGGCACCGGCCTGAAGATCGGCAGCCAGCGCAACGGCCTGCGGGTGAAGGCGGCCCGGGCACGGATGGCGCGCGCCGGGCGCATCAAGGGGGTCAAGCGCCTGTGAACCCGGGGGCACGCACGGAGAAGTTCACCCGAACGGGCCGGTCCGGTGGGAACGCCGGTTCAGGGACCGGGCGTTCATCACTCGACACCGCACACACGTGCGCCGGCGGACAGCCGGTCGCGCACCGCCGTACGCACACCGAGAGGGGGAGGCAGCCGCAGTGACCAACATCCCCGAGACCGGGCGGAACTCACGCGTCCAGATCCGGCTCGTCGTCATCCAGGTCCTCGTCCTCTCCCTCCTGCTCACCCTCGGCGGACGCCTGTGGTACCTCCAGATCCGTGAGGGCGCGGCCTACGCCAAGGAGGCCTCCGGCAACCACGTCCAGCAGGTCGTCCAGCCCGCCGTGCGCGGCTCCATCCTGGACGCCCGGGGCGTGGCCCTCGCCGACAACGAGACACGGCTGGTGGTCTCCGCGTCCCGCACGGACCTGCTGAAGATGAAGGACGACGGCAAGGAGGTCCTCACCAAGCTCGCGGGGGTCCTCGGCATGTCGCCCAAGGAGGTCCAGGCCAAGGTCCGGCTGTGCGACGCCGAGACGCCCCAGCCCTGCTGGAACGGCTCGCCCTACCAGCCCATCCCCATCACCGACGAGGCCACCGCCAAGCAGGCCCTGCAGATCCGCGAGCGCGCCGAGGACTTCCCCGGCATCAGCGCCGAGCCGCAGGCCGTGCGCCGCTACCCGGCCCCGGGCAAGGCCAACACCGCCCAGGTCCTCGGCTACCTCTCCCCGGTCACCGACGAGGAGATCACCAAGGCCCAGGACACCGACTCGCCGTACCTGCGCTCGGACCAGGTCGGCCGCTCGGGCCTGGAGCGCCAGTACGACAAGCAGCTGCGCGGCAAGGCCGGCGTCACACGCTACGAGGTCGACAACCTCGGCCGCGTCATCGGCCAGGCGGAAGCCGACCCCGCGCACCCGGGCGACAACCTCGTCACCAGCATCGACGCCCGCGTCCAGCGGATCGCGGAGTACGAGCTGAACGAGGCCATGAAGCAGGCCCGCAAGGAGCACGACCGCAACACGGGCACGAACTACAAGGCCGACTCCGGCGCCGTCGTCGTCATGGAGGCCAAGACCGGCCGCGTCGTCGCCATGGCCTCCAACCCGACCTACGACCCGAACGCCTGGGTGGGCGGCATCTCCGCCAAGGACTACGCCCGCCTCACCGGCAAGAGCTCCAACTACCCGCTGCTGAACCGCGCCATCCAGGGCCAGTCGGCGCCGGGCTCCATCTTCAAGGTCATCCCGACGGCCGCCGCGGTCAACGCCGGCTACTCCTTCAACGGCCCCTACAACTGCTCCAGCTCCTACTCCATCGGCGGCCAGGTCTTCAAGAACTTCGAGTCCCAGAATCACGGCCCCATCAGCCTCGGCCGCGCCCTGGAGGTGTCCTGCGACACCGTCTTCTACGCCCTCTCCCACGAGGAGTGGAAGCGCGACGGCGGCAACAAGCCGAAGAAGAAGGCCAACGACTGGTTCTACAAGACCGCCCACCAGTTCGGCCTCGGCAAGGAGACCGGCATCGACCTCCCCAACGAGGTCACCGGCCGCGTCCCCGACCGCCAGTGGAAGCTGAACTACTGGAAGGCCAACAAGGACGCCTGGTGCCGCACCGGCAAGCGCAACGGCAGCTACGCCGAGAAGATCGCCTACGAGAACTGCCTCGAAGGCAACCGCCTGCGCGCCGGTGACTCCGTCAACTACTCCATCGGACAGGGCGACACCCTCGTCACACCGATCCAGATGGCCACCATCTACGCGGCCATCTCCAACGGCGGCACGATGTACGACCCCTCCGTGGGCAAGGCGGTCATCAGCGCCGACGGCAGGACCGTGACGCCGATCAAGCCCCGGTCCCACGGCAAGCTCCCGATGACGCAGAAGACGCGCGACGAGATAGACGACGCCCTCGCGGGAGTCGCCACCCGCGGTACCGCCGCCTGGAGGTTCGGCGGCTGGCCGCAGGACAAGATCCCGATGCACGCCAAGACGGGTACGGCGGAGGTCTACGGCAAGCAGACGACCTCCTGGTTCGCCACGTACACCAAGGACTACTCGATCGTCATGACGATCTCCCAGGGTGGTACGGGCTCCGGCGCCTCCGGCCCCGCCGTGCGCAACATCTACAACGCGCTCTACGGCGTCTCCCCGGAAGGCGACATCGACACCAAGAAGGCCCTGCTGCCCACGCCGCAGAAGACCCTGCCCAAGATCAAGGTCGACGGCACCATCGCCTCGCCGAAGCTGCCCAAGGACCCGGCCAAGGACCAGCAGGCGAAGAAGCAGGACCCGAACGCCCCGGCCGATCCGCTCCAGCCCGCGACGTCGGCCCCGCCGTCGCCCGAGAACCGCGACACCCGCAGGCGCAGGCGCCGGCGGGGAAGCCGGAGGTTGCCCACATGACCGGCGGTGTGAACAGCTTCCAGGTCTCCGGCTACGGGCCCGAGCGCTCCGGCTGGACGCGGCTGCTCGCCCGCGACTCGGTGGCACGGCGCATCGACTGGCCGATCCTGCTCGCGGCGCTGGCCCTGTCGCTGCTCGGCACGCTCCTGGTCTACTCGGCCACCCGCAACCGCACCGAGCTCAACCAGGGCGACCCGTACTACTTCCTCGTCCGGCACCTGCTGAACACCGGCATCGGGCTCGCCCTGATGGTCGCCACGATCTGGCTCGGCCACCGCGGCCTGCGCACCGTCGTGCCCCTGCTGTACGGCGTCTCGGTGCTGCTGATCCTGCTCGTGCTCACCCCGCTCGGCTCGACGATCAACGGCGCCCACTCCTGGATCAAGCTGCCCGGCGGCTTCTCGTTGCAGCCCTCGGAGTTCGTGAAGGTCACGATCATCCTGGGCATGGCGATGCTGCTGGCGGCCCGGGTCGACGCGGGCGACAAGACCTACCCCGACCACCGCACCGTCGTGCAGGCGCTCGGCCTGGCCGCCGTGCCCATGGCGATCGTGATGCTCATGCCCGACCTCGGGTCGGTCATGGTCATGGTCATCATCGTGCTGGGCGTGCTGCTGGCCTCCGGGGCCTCCAACCGCTGGGTGTTCGGCCTGATCGGCACCGGCGCCCTCGGGGCGGTCACCGTCTGGCAGCTCGGCATCCTCGACGAGTACCAGATCAACCGCTTCGCCGCCTTCGCCAACCCCGAGCTCGACCCGGCCGGCGTCGGCTACAACACCAACCAGGCCCGCATCGCCATCGGCTCGGGCGGACTGACCGGCTCCGGCCTCTTCCACGGCTCGCAGACCACCGGGCAGTTCGTGCCCGAGCAGCAGACCGACTTCGTCTTCACGGTGGCGGGGGAGGAGCTCGGCTTCCTCGGCGGCGGCCTGATCATCCTGCTGCTCGGGATCGTCCTGTGGCGGGCCTGCGCGATCGCCCGGGACACCTCGGACCTGTACGGCACGATCGTCGCCGCCGGCATCATCGCCTGGTTCGCCTTCCAGACGTTCGAGAACGTCGGCATGACCCTGGGGATCATGCCCGTCACCGGCCTGCCCCTGCCCTTCGTGTCGTACGGCGGCTCGTCGATGTTCGCCGTGTGGATAGCGGTAGGACTGCTGCAGTCGATCAGAGTGCAGCGGCCGATGTCGGCCTGAGCGGGTACGGGGCGTCTCGCGGCGTCCCGTACCGCGTTCCGGCCCGGACGGTTAGATTCGCTCCATGGCGGACACCAAGCGCGAGATCGAGCGGAAGTACGAGGCTCCGGACGGGGGCCTGCCCGACCTGACCGGTGTCGGCGCGGTCGCCACCGTCGCCGACCGGGGGATCACCCACCTCGACGCCACCTACTACGACACCGCCGACGAACGCCTCGCGGCGTCGTCCGTCACCCTCCGCCGCCGCACCGGCGGCTCCGACGCGGGCTGGCACCTCAAGCTCCCGGTCGGCCCCGGCGTACGCGACGAGATCCGGGCCCCGCTGAGCGACACCCTCCCCGCGGAGCTCGCCGCCCTGGTCCGCTCCCGGGTCCGCGACGGGGAGCTGCTGCCGCTGGTGCGGCTGCGCTCGGACCGCGACGTGCGGCACCTGCTCGACGCCACCGGACAGCTGCTCGCCGAGGTCAGCACGGACGCGGTGCACGCCGAGCGGCTCACCGGCGCCGGGGGAGAGGTGCGCTGGACCGAGATCGAGGTGGAACTGGCCGACGGCGGCGACCCGGCCTTCCTCGACAAGGTCGACAAGCGGCTGCGCAAGGCGGGCGTACGGCCCTCGCGGTCGGCGTCGAAGCTGGCCCGGGCGCTGGCCGACACGGCACCGCCGCCACGCAGCCGCCCGTCCGCCCCCGCCGGCAGGCCCGAGACCGCCGGCGACCACGTCCTGGCCTACGCGCGGGAACAGCGCGACGCGATCGTCGGGCTCGACCCGGCCGTGCGGCAGGACACCGAGGACTCGGTGCACAAGATGCGCGTGGCCACCCGCCGGCTGCGCAGCACCTTCAAGACGTTCCGCACCGTCCTCGACCGGACCGCCACGGACCCCCTCGCCGACGAGCTGAAGTGGCTCGCCGGCGAACTGGGTGTGGACCGGGACCGCGAGGTCCTCACCGAGCGGCTCACGGACACCCTGGACGAGGTGCCCGCCGCCCTGGTCCGCGGCCCGGTGAAGGAGCGGATGCTCGCCTGGTCGAAGGCCGAGCACGGCGGCGCCAGGGGCCGCCTCGCCGGGGTGCTCGACTCGCGCCGCTACCTCACCCTGCTGGACACCCTCGACGCGCTGCTCGCCGACCCGCCCCTGCTCGACGCGGCCGCGAAGAAGCCCGGTAAGCCGGTCACCCGGGCGGTGACCAAGGATTTCCGCAAGGTCGCCGGGCTGGTCGGCCGGGCCCTGGAGCTGGAGCCGGGCACCGAGCGGGACGTCGCCCTGCACGAGGCCCGCAAGAAGGCCAAGCGCACCCGCTACGCGGCCGAGGCCGCCCGCCCGGTCCTGGGCAAGCCGGCCAAGAAGCTGGCCAAGTCCATGAAGACCCTGCAGAACCTGCTCGGCGAGCACCAGGACAGCGTGATGGCCCGGCAGACCCTGCGCGAGCTGTCGGCGGTCGCCCACGCCGCCGGCGAGAACACCTTCACCTACGGCCTGCTCCACGAGCGCGAGGAGCAGCGCGCCCTGCGCGCCGAGGCCGAACTGCCGGGCCTGTGGGAGCGGATCAAGGGCTCCGCGTCGGGCCTGTGATCCGGCGGGCGTACGGAGGTGCTCCGCGCTCGCGTTAGGCTGGATGGTCACCCCTGTCAGTACAGTCCAGCTCACGAAGGTGCGCGACATGCCTGCCGAAGTCGCTGCGTCGGTCTTCCCGCAGCTCGAAGCTCTGCTCCCGCACGTGCAGAAGCCGATCCAGTACGTCGGCGGAGAACTCAACTCCACGGTCAAGGACTGGGACGCCTGTGACGTCCGCTGGGCGTTGATGTACCCGGACGCCTACGAGGTCGGCCTGCCCAACCAGGGCGTCATGATCCTCTACGAGGTGCTGAACGAGCAGGAGGGCGTCCTCGCCGAGCGCACGTACAGCGTGTGGCCGGACCTGGAGGAGCTGATGCGCGAGCACCGCGTCCCCCAGTTCACGGTGGACAGCCACCGGCCGGTGAAGGCCTTCGACGTGTTCGGCCTGTCCTTCTCCACGGAGCTGGGCTACACGAACATGCTGGCGGCCCTGGACCTGGCGGGGATCCCGCTGGAGTCCCGCGACCGCACGGTCGACGACCCGATCGTCCTGGCCGGCGGCCACGCGGCGTTCAACCCGGAGCCCATCGCGGACTTCATCGACGCCGCGGTCATCGGCGACGGCGAGCAGGCCGTGCTCGACATGACGCGCATCATCCGCGAGTGGAAGGCGCAGGGCCGTCCGGGCGGCCGCGAGGAGGTCCTGCTCCGCCTGGCCAGGACCGGCGGCGTGTACATCCCGGCGTTCTACGACGTGGAGTACCTGCCCGACGGCCGTATCGCCCGGGTCGTGCCCAACAGGTCGGGCGTGCCGTGGCGGGTGTCCAAGCACACCGTCATGGACCTCGACGAGTGGCCCTACCCCAAGCAGCCGCTGGTGCCGCTGGCCGAGACGGTCCACGAGCGCATGTCCGTGGAGATCTTCCGCGGCTGCACCCGGGGCTGCCGCTTCTGCCAGGCCGGCATGATCACCCGCCCGGTCCGTGAGCGTTCCATCACGGGCATCGGCGACATGGTCGAGAAGGGACTGAAGGCCACCGGCTTCGAGGAGGTCGGCCTGCTGTCGCTGTCGTCGGCGGACCACAGCGAGATCGGCGACGTCGCCAAGGGCCTCGCCGACCGCTACGAGGACGACAAGATCGGCCTGTCGCTGCCGTCCACCCGCGTGGACGCGTTCAACATCGACCTGGCCAACGAGCTGACCCGCAACGGCCGCCGTTCGGGCCTGACCTTCGCCCCCGAGGGCGGCTCGGAGCGCATCCGCAAGGTCATCAACAAGATGGTCTCGGAGGAGGACCTGATCCGCACGGTCGCGACGGCCTACGGCAACGGCTGGCGCCAGGTGAAGCTGTACTTCATGTGCGGCCTGCCCACCGAGACCGACGAGGACGTCCTCCAGATCGCGGACATGGCGACGAAGGTCATCGCCAAGGGCCGCGAGGTCTCCCGCTCCAACGACATCCGCTGCACGGTCTCCATCGGCGGTTTCGTGCCCAAGCCGCACACGCCGTTCCAGTGGGCCCCGCAGCTGTCCGCGGAGGAGACCGACGCCCGTCTGCAGAAGCTGCGGGACAAGATCCGCGGCGACAAGAAGTACGGCCGTTCCATCGGCTTCCGCTACCACGACGGCAAGCCCGGCATCGTCGAGGGCCTGCTCTCCCGCGGCGACCGCCGCATCGGCGCGGTCATCCGCGCGGTGTACGACGACGGCGGCCGCTTCGACGGCTGGCGGGAGCACTTCTCCTACGACCGCTGGATGGCGTGCGCGGACAAGGCGCTGGAGCCGTTCGGCGTGGACGTCGACTGGTACACCACCCGCGAGCGCGGCTACGAGGAGGTCCTCCCCTGGGACCACCTCGACTCGGGCCTCGACAAGGACTGGCTGTGGGAGGACTGGCAGGACGCCCTCGACGAGACGGAGGTCGAGGACTGCCGCTGGACCCCGTGCTTCGACTGCGGGGTGTGCCCGCAGATGGACACCCACATCCAGATCGGCCCCACGGGCAAGAAGCTGCTGCCCCTGACGGTCAAGAACGCGGCGCCGGCTCCGAGCGGCCACGCGCACTGAGGCCCGAGGCCGGGAAACCGGGGCGGGCAGCGGCTGCCGGGATGCGGAGGACCGCGTCCCGGCGGATGGTGTTGGCATGAACCAGCACCATCAGCTCTCCTCCCGGACGATCGACATCGACACCCGCCTCGTGCGGGCCGGTGCCCTGCTCACCGCGGCCGGTGCCGTGGTGGCGAGCGTGGGCATGGCCCTCGGGGCCGTCGCGGTGTTCGCGGCGGGCCGGCGCATGATCCGCACCATGGACGTGCCGCCGTCCCAGCAGGCGGCCGCGAAGTGGCATCAGGCCAAGGAGGCGTCCCGGGCGGGCGTGCAGGCGTGGCACGACTCCGCGTCCCACGCCCACGACGGCTCGCTCGCGAACTGACCGGCGTTCGGCGTCGGGCATCCGGTGCCCGCTCCGGCCCCCGGGGCCGGTGCGGGTGGAGTGCTGCCCGCTGCCGCACGCCCCGGTGCGGGCGGACCTCCCGGGCGTCGCGCCGGCGGGAGGTGAGAGGGCCGTTTCGCGGGGGACCCGCTGAACAGGCCGGGTCGGTGACGCTCCCCCGGGGGATGGGCCCGGCCAAGGCTCCCCCGGTTCAGACTGTGTGCCGGGGGAGCCGTCAGGCCAGGCCGCCCTTCTCGCAGACCTGGCGGGCGACCTCGCGGAGCTTGACGTTCTTCTCCTGCGAGTAGCGGCGCAGCACGTCGAAGGCCTGCTCCTCGCTGAGGTGGTGGCTGCCCATGAGGATGCCCATGGCCTCGCCGATGGTGTGGCGGGTGGCCATCGCCTGTTCCATCTGCGCGTGGCTGCGGGCGCTGGAGAAGGCGACAGCCGCGTGGGAGGCCAGCAGCCAGCCCGCGGTCTCGCTGTCCTCGGAGAAGGACCCGGGCCGCTTCGCGTAGAAGTTGAGCGCGCCGAACTCCTCGTCCTCGGTGTACAGCAGGAAGCCCATCATGCTGCCCAGGCCCAGCTCACTGGCTCCTGCGGCGTAGGCGGGCCAGCGCGTCCGCTCGGTGGTGACGTCGGCGATGCGGAACACCCGGTCACCGGTGCCGGCGCGGGCCGCGTCGAAGCACGGCCCCTCGGCGAGGCGCTCCTGCAACCGGTCGCTCCGCACGACCAGGTCGTGGGTGGGGGCGAGTGACTCCACGCGTGTGCCGTGCAGGAGGAGGATCCCCGCCGCGTCGCAGCCCTCGACGAGTTCGGTGGCCGAGCCGGTGATGCGCCGGAGGGTGGTCTCGACCGAGTCCTGGGCGAGCAGGTCGCGCGCCATGGCGGCCATCTCCCGAGCGAACACGCGCCAGTCCACGGTCTCCTCCTCGTCACACCCCGGCTTGGGTTCCTCATGCCACGGTGCCACGAGTTCCACGCCCGGGAACGGCGACCACTTGCCGAACCTATCGATTCTCGATAGTTTTCCATCGTAGGTCGATCGAGGGAGTGAGCGATGGGAAAGCTGGCCGTGGGGGCGCTGCGTGTGGTGCTCGTGGTGCTGCTCGCCGGGTCGTTGTTCGTGCAGGGCGTGATGGTCCCGCTGCTGGCGGTCGACATGAACGGGCTGAAGCCGGAGTACGCGTATCTGCGCACACCGATCCTCGTGATCCTTGTCCTGGGGGTGCTCACGGCCCAGGTCGTCGCGGTGTGCGTGTGGCGGCTGGTGACGATGGTGCGGCGGGGCACGGTGTTCTCGCACGGTGCCTTCCGGTACGTGCACCTCGTGATCGGCGCGTTCGTCGCGGCCGCGTGCCTGGTCTTCGCGCTGGGCGTGGTCCTCGCCCCGGGTGAGGCGGTCGCCCCGGGAGTGGTGCTGCTGCTGGGCGGCGTCGGTGTGGCCGTGCTGGGGGTCGCGCTCGTCGTGCTCGTGCTGCGGATGCTGCTCGCTCAAGCCGTCGCCCGCGACCTGGAGGCCGGCCGGCTGCGGGCCGAGCTGGAAGAGGTCATCTGATGCCGATCGTCGTCGACATCGACGTGATGCTGGCCAAGCGGAAGATGTCCGTGGGCGAGCTGGCGGAGCGGGTCGGCATCACCCCCGCCAACCTGGCCGTGCTCAAGAACGGCCGGGCCAAGGCGGTCCGCTTCTCCACCCTCGCCGCGCTGTGCGAGGTGCTCGAGTGCCAGCCGGGGGACCTGCTGCGCTGGGAGGCGGACGTACCGGCGGAACCGGCCGTGCCCTGACCCGCTGCATCCGAACCGGGCCCTCAGGCGTCTACGCCGGTATGGACCTGGAGAAACCGTCCCGGGAGCAGCCCCGGCGCGCAAGCGGGCAGCCCCGGCACGTACCGGAAGAGCCCGGGGGCTGCCTCGCCGTCGCCGTGCGGATCCCCGTGCGGATCGTCGTGCTCGTGCTGGTCGTTCCCGTGCGCATGCTGTGGGACGCGCTGGTCGTGTCCGGACGGTTCCTGAACGACGTGCTGCTCCGGCCGCTCGGCCGGACCCTGCTGTGGCTGGCGCGGGCGGTGTTCGTCTGGCCGTTCGTCGGCCTGTGGCGGTACGTGGCCGTGCCGGTGGGCAGGGCCCTGGCCTGGCTGGGGCACGTGCTCCTCGTCGTCCCGGCCGTGTGGCTCTACCGCCACCTCCTGACCCCGCTGGGCCGGGCGGCCGCCTGGGTCGCCCGTGGCCTGTGGGCCGCGCTCGGCTGGGTGTACTCGGGCCTCCTCGCACCCGTCGGTCAAGCCGTGATGTGGGTGGTGAGGGGGCTGGGCGCCGTCCTCGCCGCCCTCGGCAGCGGCCTCTGGACGGGGGCGGCCCGGCTCGCGAAGTACCTCGTCGTGGTGCCCGCGCTCCTGCTGTACACCTGGGTGCTCGTACCGGTCGGCCGTGCGGTCGCCCGGTGCGTCAGGGGCCTGGTGTGGCTGGTGAGCACCGTGGTCGGCGGTGTCGGGACGGGCCTGTACTGGATCGCGCGCATCCTGTTCGTCCTGCCCGCCCTCGCCGTGTGGCGCTGGGTCCTCGCCCCGGTCGGCCGCGTCCTCGCCGTCGTCGGACGCGAGGTGGGGGACGCCCTCGGCCACGCCTGGCGTGTCGCCGGGCACGTCTCCCTCGCCGTCGGCCGGTTCCTCGCCACCGTCTTCCGGTGGATCTTCGTGGAGCCGGTGCGGTGGGTGTACCGCAGGGTCCTGACCCCCGTCGGGCACGCCGTACGGGACGCCGTCCTGCGGCCCGCCGCCGAGGCCGCCCGCGCCGCCGGGCGGGCCGCGCGGCAGGCCCTGGCCGCCGCGCGGGAGTCCGCACGCCAGGCGCGCGCCGATCTGCGGCGGATGCTGTTCGGCGGCCCGAGCCGGCCCCGGTCCGCCGCCCTCGGGGAACCTTCCGGGCGCGAGCCGCGTACCCTTGGCAGCAGTACGACCGCTCTCACGAAGGACTGAACGACACTGGGCAAGCGACAGCCCGAAGGCCCGCCGCCCGCACCCGCGGTGCAGCGCATCCGACTGCGTTACACCAAGCGCGGCCGCCTCCGGTTCACCAGCCACCGTGACTTCCAGCGCGCCTTCGAGCGTGCGTTGCGCCGTGCCGAGGTGCCGATGGCGTACTCGGCCGGTTTCACACCGCACCCGAAGGTGTCGTACGCCAATGCCGCACCCACCGGCACGGGCAGTGAGGCGGAGTACCTGGAGATCGCGCTCACCGCGCCGCGCGACCCGGAGCAGCTCCGGGTCCTCCTCGACGAGGCCATGCCCACCGGGCTCGACATCGTCGAGGCGGTCGAGGCCCGCACCTCGGGACTCGCCGACCGGCTGACGGCTTCCGTGTGGGAGCTGCGGCTGGACGGCGTGGCGCCGGAGGAGGCCCGCCGCGCGGCGGACGCCTTCGAGCGGGCCGAGACCGTCGAGGTCCAGCGACTCGCCAAGAACGGCGTGCGCACCTTCGACGCCCGCTCCGCCGTCGTGCGCCTGGAGGTGCGCGACCTCCCGGAGACCCACGGTTCGCAGGCTGATAGGCCGACCGACCAGCCCTGTGCGATACTGCGGCTGGTTGTTCGGCACGTGACGCCTGCCGTACGACCCGACGACGTCCTGTCCGGTCTCCGCGCCGTGGCCGACCTGGCGCCGCCGGTCCCCGCAGCGGTGACCAGGCTGGCGCAGGGGCTGCTCGATGAAGAGACCGGCACGGTGACCGACCCGCTCGCGCCCGACCGCGAGGCAGCCGAGGCCCCCTCAACGGCCGAGGAGACTGCCGCCGCGACGGCGCCGGTGTAGGCACCGCGTAGGGACGGACGTCGTAGCGCCGCCCTCGGACTCGGGAGCCACCTGGGTCGGGCAGCGCACCGACCAGAAGACTTTCGCCAGGCCGTACGCATTCGGCGTACGGAACCGGCGAGACAGGACACGGAGAGCTCCCGTGCGGCGCCCGCGCCCCGGACGGCGGCGACGCGCACAGCGCGAGCCGCGGACGTCACCGGCATCGCCGGGCCAGGCGCGGCGCCCGGGAGCCTGACGGGAGAAAAGCCCGCATGCTCGAACCGACCGAACCCGCAGAGTCCTCGACCGGCTCTGACGAGAACAACAACACCCCCAGCGACACCCTGCCGCCCCGCCGGCGGCGGCGTGCCGCCTCCCGGCCGGCGGGTCCCCCCGCCGGTGGCGCCTCCGACGCGACGGCGGAGACCGTCGCTCCGGCCGTGCCGGCCGCCGAGGCCGACGAGCTCGCCGCCGACGGAGTGGAGTCCGACGAGGTCGAGGCGGCCGCCGCCGAGCTCGAGGAGACCCCCGAGGCCGCTGCCGAGGACATCGCACCCCCCGCCCCCAAGCGGCGGCGCGCGGTGCGCCGCGCCTCCGCGCCCGCCGGCTCCCCGGCCGACGCCGAGGCCGCCGAGACCGTGGTTCCCGCGACCTCCGCCGCGGACGCCCCCGTCGCTCCCGAGCCCGCCGCGGCTCCCGCGACCGCCGAGGTGTCCGAGGAGCCCGCTCCCCGCCGCACCCGGCGCCGCGCCACGCGCACGGTCACCTCGCCCACCGCCGCGCAGGCCGAGACCGCGCAGGCCGAGACGGCGCAGGCCGCACCGGCCGCCGCCGAGCCCGCCGCGGTGCAGGCCGAGCCCGCGGCCGCCGCGCCGGGCGACGCCGAGCTCGCTGCCACCGACACCGAGGACGCCGCCCCGCGCCGCACCCGCCGGCGCGCCTCGCGACGCGTCTCCGCACCCGCGTCCGCGCCCGCCGGCGCGGACGGGAGCGCCGAAGAGGCGCAGCCCGCCGTGACCGGGGTCCCGGCCGCCGAGCCCGCCCCCGAGGTCGAGGCCGCCGCCGAGAAGACCACCGAGGCCCCGGCCGCCGAGGCCGACCGGGCCGAGGAGTCCGCCGAGCCGGCCGAGGACGCCGGTCCGCGCCGCCGTCGCCGGGCCGTGCGCCGGGCCGCGGGCGGCTTCGCCGAGCCCGCCCGGCCCGCCAGGTCCGCCAAGCGCGCCGCGCAGTCCGACGCCGGTGCCGCCGACGACGAGAGCGAGGCCCCGGCGCGTCCGGCCCGGCCCGCCGTCGCCCTGTTCCAGGCCCCCGTGTTCGCCGAGCCCCAGTTCCAGACCCCGGAGCGGGCCGCAGCGGCGGCCGCCGCCGGGCCCGCGGATTCCGAGGAGCCCGCGGAAGCCGAGGAGACCGCGCAGGCGGAGGAGCCCCGCGAGGAGCAGTCCGGCGGTGCCCGTCGCCGCCGTCGCCGCCGCGGCTCCGCCGAGGACACCGAGGACCGCGCCGCCGAGACCCGGACCGCCGAGCCCGCCGCGCAGGACGCCCCGGCCGCCGAGGACGACACGGACGACGCCGACGACCAGTCCGACGACCAGGCGGACGGCGAGGACCACGACGAGTCCGAGGGCGGCGGCTCGCGCCGTCGCCGCCGCCGGGGCGGCCGCCGCCGTCGCCGCGGCGACTCCGCCGACCTCGACGGCGAGTCCGGTGAGACCGGGGACGACGACTCCGACCAGGCCGCCGCGGCCCAGGCCGCGCAGGACGCCGAGGACACCGCCGAGCAGACCGAGGAGGACCGCGAGGACTCCGAGGACGGCGACCGGGACGAGTCGGCCGGAGGCGGTTCCAGCAGCAGCCGCCGTCGCCGTCGCCGCCGTCGCCGCGCCGGTGACTCCGGTGCCGACCCCGAGCCCTCCGACGACGACCCGGAGCGCACGGTCGTCAAGGTCCGCGAGCCCCGCCCCCAGCGCGAGAAGAGCTCCGACGCCGCCGACGAGGTGCAGTCCATCAAGGGCTCGACCCGTCTGGAGGCCAAGAAGCAGCGCCGCCGCGAAGGCCGCGAGCAGGGCCGCCGCCGCGTCCCGATCATCACCGAGGCCGAGTTCCTGGCCCGGCGCGAGGCCGTCGAGCGCGTGATGGTCGTCCGCCAGCACGGCGACCGCACGCAGATCGGCGTCCTCGAGGACGACGTGCTCGTCGAGCACTACGTCAACAAGGAGCAGGCGACCTCGTACGTCGGCAACGTCTACCTCGGCAAGGTGCAGAACGTGCTGCCGTCGATGGAGGCCGCCTTCATCGACATCGGCAAGGGCCGCAACGCCGTGCTGTACGCCGGCGAGGTCAACTTCGAGGCGCTCGGAATGGCCCACGGGCCGCGCCGCATCGAGTCCGCCCTGAAGTCCGGCCAGTCCGTGCTCGTCCAGGTGACGAAGGACCCGATCGGCCACAAGGGCGCCCGGCTGACCAGCCAGGTCTCCCTGCCGGGCCGCTACCTCGTGTACGTGCCCGAGGGCTCGATGACCGGCATCAGCCGCAAGCTGCCCGACACCGAGCGGGCCCGGCTGAAGACGATCCTCAAGAAGATCGTCCCCGAGGACGCGGGCGTCATCGTGCGCACCGCCGCCGAGGGCGCGAGCGAGGACGAGCTGCGCCGCGACGTCGAGCGGCTGCAGCAGCAGTGGGAGGACATCCAGAAGAAGGCCAAGAGCGGCAACGCCCCGACGCTGCTCTACGGCGAGCCGGACATGACCGTCCGGGTCGTCCGCGACATCTTCAACGAGGACTTCTCCAAGGTCGTCGTCAGCGGCGACGAGGCGTGGTCGACGATCCACGGGTACGTCTCGCACGTGGCGCCCGACCTCGCCGAGCGGCTGCAGAAGTGGACCTCCGAGGTGGACGTCTTCGCCACCTACCGGATCGACGAGCAGCTCGCCAAGGCCCTCGACCGCAAGGTGTGGCTGCCCAGCGGCGGTTCGCTGGTGATCGACCGGACCGAGGCGATGGTCGTCGTCGACGTCAACACCGGCAAGTTCACCGGCCAGGGCGGCAACCTCGAGGAGACCGTCACCCGGAACAACCTGGAGGCGGCCGAGGAGATCGTGCGCCAGCTGCGGCTGCGCGACCTCGGCGGCATCATCGTCATCGACTTCATCGACATGGTGCTGGAGCAGAACCGGGACCTGGTGCTGCGGCGCCTGCTGGAGTGCCTCGGCCGGGACCGTACGAAGCACCAGGTGGCCGAGGTGACCTCGCTGGGGCTCGTGCAGATGACCCGCAAGCGGGTCGGCCAGGGGCTGCTGGAGTCGTTCTCCGAGACCTGCGTCCACTGCAACGGGCGCGGCGTCATCGTGCACATGGAGCAGCCGACCTCCGCAGGGGGCGGCGGCAAGCGCAAGAAGCGCGCCCGCGCCGGTGCCGCCGACCAGCCGCACGTGCACGAGGCGGCCGTCGAGACCGCCGAGCAGGAGGCGGAGACCGAAGCCGAGGTCGTGGCCGAGACCGCCGAGCCGGCGGCCCTGCCGGAGCCGGCCTTCGAGCCGGACGAGGAGCTGTACAGCAGCGCCGCCGAGGCCGAGGCCGCGGCGGGTCGTGGCAGGTCGCGGCGCCGGGCGAGCCGGCGCGCGTCGGCCCCGGCCGGTGCCCCGCGCGGTGGTGCGGCGGAGTCCAGGCCCGAGAAGGGCAGGGGCAAGGCCGAGCCGGACTCGGACCGGACCCAGGCGCCGACCGCGCAGGACGTGACCGCCGAGCAGGAGGCCGCCCGCCCGGTGCGGCCCGAGACCGCCGCCGAGGCGCAGGCCGAGCCGATGGCCGTCGAGGACCCGGTGGTCGAGGCCCCGGTCGCCGAGCAGGCCCCGGTGTCCGAGCAGGCTCCGGCTGCCGAGGAGGCCGCTCCCAAGGGCCGTGGCCGTCGCCGCGCCACGCGCAAGGTGTCCGCTCCGGCCGGTTCGCCGGCGGGCGCCGAGGCCGCCGTGGTGACGGTCGCCGAGACCGCGCCCGCCGCTCCGGAGGCCCCCGCGGCCACGGAGGAGCCCGAGCCGGCCGCGCAGCCCGAGGCGGTCGCCGAGGCGCCCGCCGAGAGCGCCGCTCCGGCCCGTCCGCGGCGCCGGGCCGTGCGCAAGCCCACCGTGTCCACCGCGTCCGAGGAGGCGGCCGTCGTGGTCGTCCCGTCGGTCGCGTCCGAGGAGGCCCCGCAGGCCGCCGAGGAGGGCGCGGAGGAGGCGTCCGAGGAGGCCGCTCCGGCCAAGAAGACGGCCCGCAAGACGGCCAAGAAGGCCACGGCGAAGAAGGCCGCCACGAAGAAGACGGCGGCCAAGAAGACCGCGGCCAAGAAGACGACGGCCAAGAAGGCGGCGAAGACCACCAAGACCGCCGCCAAGAAGGCCACGTCGAAGAAGACCGTCGCGGCGGAGCAGTCCTCCGGGACCTCCGTCTCGGCCTCCACCGACGAGGCCTGACCGGCCCGGACTCCCCCGGGGCGGGCGTGATGCACACGCCCGCCCCGGGGGACCGGACCGGCGTGACCGGTCGCACAGGGGGCCGGCCCGGCTCGGTTTGACCCTTTCGGCCGCGGCCCCGTAACCTTGACCGTCGGCGTGTCGACTGACGCGTCACATCCCCGTAAACCTCATCCTCCAGGGCGCCGGGCGCCCAGGAGAGGCGGCCCGCTGTGTCGGGCTGCTGGCCTGCGGGGGTGCCGTTTCCCGAGCGAGAGAGTGAGTTCCGCGTGTACGCCATCGTGCGCAGCGGTGGTCGCCAGCACAAGGTTGCTGTCGGCGACATCGTTGAGGTTGACAAGATTTCCACTGCCAAGGTTGGCGACACGGTCGAGCTCTCGACCCTGCTCGTTGTCGACGGCGAGTCCGTGACCAGCGACCCGTGGGTGCTGGCCGGCATCAAGGTCCAGGCCGAGGTCGTGGACCACCACAAGGGCCAGAAGATCGACATTCTGCGCTACAAGAACAAGACGGGCTACCGCCGTCGCCAGGGCCACCGCCAGCAGTACACGGCGATCAAGGTCACTGAGATCCCCGCGGCTGCGAAGTAAGGGACTGAGGAGAAATGGCACACAAGAAGGGCGCATCGTCCACCCGGAACGGTCGCGACTCCAACGCCCAGCGGCTCGGCGTGAAGCGCTTCGGCGGTCAGGTCGTCAACGCGGGTGAGATCCTGGTCCGCCAGCGCGGCACCCACTTCCACCCGGGCGCCGGTGTCGGCCGCGGCGGCGACGACACGCTGTTCGCCCTGCAGGCCGGTTCGGTGCAGTTCGGCACCCACCGTGGCCGCAAGGTCGTGAACATCGTTCCGGTCGCCTGATCGGAAACCTTTCGCGAGGCGGGCCTCACTTCCCCCAGGGGAAGCGGGTCCGCCTTTCGCGTGTTACCCAAGAGACATCCCCGCAGTAAGTAGTAACTGGAGGCACATCCCATGACCACCTTCGTGGACCGCGTCGAGCTGCACGTCGCCGCGGGTAACGGAGGCCACGGCTGTGCCTCCGTCCACCGTGAGAAGTTCAAGCCGCTCGGCGGCCCGGACGGCGGCAACGGCGGCCGTGGCGGCGACGTGATCCTCACCGTCGACCAGTCCGTCACCACGCTCCTCGACTACCACCACTCGCCGCACCGCAAGGCCACCAACGGCAAGCCCGGCGAGGGCGGCAACCGCTCCGGCAAGGACGGCCAGGACCTGGTCCTGCCGGTGCCGGACGGCACCGTGGTGCTGGACAAGGCGGGCAACGTCCTCGCCGACCTGGTCGGCCACGGCACCTCCTTCGTCGCCGCGCAGGGCGGCCGGGGCGGCCTCGGCAACGCCGCGCTGGCCTCCGCCCGGCGCAAGGCGCCCGGCTTCGCGCTGCTCGGTGAGCCGGGTGACCTGCGGGACGTCGTCCTGGAGCTGAAGACCGTCGCCGACGTGGCCCTGGTCGGCTACCCGAGCGCCGGCAAGTCGTCGCTGATCTCGGTGCTGAGCGCCGCCAAGCCGAAGATCGCCGACTACCCCTTCACCACCCTCGTGCCCAACCTCGGGGTCGTCACCGCCGGTTCGACGGTCTACACGATCGCCGACGTGCCCGGGCTGATCCCCGGGGCGAGCCAGGGCAAGGGCCTCGGCCTGGAGTTCCTGCGGCACGTCGAGCGGTGCAGCGTGCTCGTGCACGTCCTGGACACGGCGACCCTGGAGTCCGACCGCGACCCGGTGTCCGACCTCGACATCATCGAGGAGGAGCTGCGCCAGTACGGCGGTCTGGACCGGCGTCCGCGGATCGTCGTGCTGAACAAGATCGACGTGCCGGACGGCAAGGACCTGGCCGAGATGGTCCGGCCCGACCTGGAGGCGCGCGGCTACCGCGTGTTCGAGGTGTCGGCCGTGGCGCACATGGGCCTGAAGGAGCTGTCGTTCGCGCTCGCCGAGCTGGTCGCGACGGCGCGGGCCGCGAAGCCGAAGGAAGAGGCGACGCGCATCGTCATCCGGCCCAAGGCCGTGGACGACACGGGCTTCACCGTCACGCAGGAGGAGGACGGCCTGTACCGGGTGCGCGGCGAGAAGCCCGAGCGCTGGGTGCGGCAGACGGACTTCAACAACGACGAGGCGGTCGGCTACCTCGCCGACCGGCTCAACCGGCTCGGTGTCGAGGAGGCGCTGCTCAAGGCGGGCGCCCGCGGCGGCGACGGCGTCGCCATCGGCCCCGAGGAGAACGCGGTCGTCTTCGACTGGGAGCCGTCCATGATGGCCGGTGCCGAGATGCTCGGCCGGCGCGGCGAGGACCACCGGCTGGAGGCGGCGCGGCCCGCCGCTCAGCGCCGCAAGGACCGGCAGGCCGAACGCGACGAGGCTCAGCAGGAGTTCGACGACTTCGAGCCGTTCTGACCGGCCCTCCCGCCGGCTGACCGCACCGGCTGCGCCCCGGGGACGTGCCCCCGCCGCAGCCGGTTCGGCCCGGCGGGGCGTGGTGCCTGCGGCGCGCTCCTCGGCGCGACCGCCACCGGAGCCCGTCCGGGCGCCGGCTTCACCCCTTGAACAGGCTTCGGACGCGCCTGTAGTCGAGCGTCCGTCAGACCGCCCCGGCACAGGCTCGTTCCAGCGCCGGCGGCGGGTCTTCCTTTGCGTGCTCGGTCGTCATGCACCTGGGCCCCGCGGAGCAGCCGGCCGATCGCCCGCGAGCGTGACGCTTCCCGCCCTCTCTCCGGCGGGAGTGTGAGCCCGGGGCCCGTCCGGGTCCCGGGCTCCGCACGTCTACCCACCTGAGCTGACGAATCGGCGCCCCTGTTCTGGGTCGTTCCCCGCCGTATTCCTCATGGCGCGGAAATCCCGTGCGGACCCCGTGCGAACCCAGAGCGGAATTGCCTCGCGAGGGGCCGACGGGCGCTTCGAATTCGGCACCGGCCGGTCATCGGTGCATCTCGACGATCTCTCGGCGGTGCGCCGTGCTTCGCGCCGCCCGGCCCCCGTGTGCTGTCCCCGCCTGATCGATCGACGCGTCAACACGCCTGCCGCGCAGGGTACTTCACCCGAGGGTTTGTCGATCTTGTGGAATAACTCACAGTGGGGCCTCCAAATGGCCCGCACGACCGTCTTACCGATCACCAGCAGCGCGAGGTGAATGACAGGTTGCGCGTACATAAGCGGTACAGGTCGCTCACCTTGCACTGCGTCAACCGCCAGTGGGAACCTTTTGGGGTTCCCTGTCGTCTCAAGGTAGGTAACCTGTGCCTCAGCACATAGCCAAGCCCCGTACCACCGCGGTGATCCTGGCCGGGGGCACCGGTCAGCGGGTGGGACTGTCGATCCCCAAGCAGCTGCTGAAGATCGCCGGCAAGGCCGTCATCGAGCACACTCTCGCCACCTTCGAGAACGCCGATTCGATCGACGACGTCATCGTGTTGATGGCCCAGGGCTATGTGCCCGACGTCGAGAAGATCGTCGCGAAGGCCGGGTTCAGCAAGGTCTCGCGGGTCATCGAGGGCGGCTCCACCCGCAACGAGACCACCGAGCGCGCCATCGCCGCCCTCGGTGAGGGACTGGCCGAGGGCGAGGACCTCAACGTCCTCTTTCACGACGCCGTGCGCCCCCTGCTGTCGCAGCGCGTCATCGACGACTGCGTGGCCGCGCTGGAGCGCTACGAGGCCGTCGACGTGGCCATCCCGTCCGCGGACACCATCATCGTCACGCGCACGCACGGCCAGGACGGCGAGTTCATCACCGAGATCCCGGACCGGTCCCGCCTGCGCCGCGGCCAGACCCCGCAGGCCTTCAAGCTGTCCACGATCAAGCGGGCCTACGAGGTCGCCTCGGGCGACCCCAACTTCCAGGCCACCGACGACTGCTCCGTGGTGCTCAAGTACCTGCCGGACGTGCCGATCCACGTCGTCGCGGGCGACGAGTACAACATGAAGGTCACCCAGCCCGTCGACGTCTTCATCGCCGACAAGCTGTTCCAGCTCGCCTCCACCGCCGCGCCCGAGCAGGTCACCGAGGAGGCGTACCGCGAGCTGCTGACCGGCAGGACCGTGGTCGTCTTCGGCGGCTCCTACGGCATCGGCAAGGACATCGCCGAGCTGGCCGGGTCCTACGGCGCCGCGGTCTACGCCCTGGGCCGCTCCACCACCGGCACCCACGTGGAGAACCCGGAGGAGGTCGACGACGCCCTGTCCAAGGCGTACGCCGAGACCGGCCGGATCGACTACGTCGTCAACACCGCCGGTGTGCTGCGTATCGGCAAGCTCGCCGAGACCGACAACGCCACCATCGAGGAGGCGCTGAAGGTCAACTACCTGGCCCCCGTGCAGATCGCCCGCTCCTCGCACAAGTACCTGTCCGAGACCAAGGGCCAGCTGCTGCTCTACACCTCCAGCAGCTACACCCGCGGCCGCGCCGAGTACAGCCTGTACTCCTCGACCAAGGCCGCCATGGTGAACCTCACCCAGGCACTGTCCGACGAGTGGGCCGGCGACGGCATCCGCGTCAACTGCATCAACCCCGAGCGCACCGCCACTCCCATGCGCACCAAGGCGTTCGGTCAGGAGCCGACGGGCTCGCTGCTGTCCTCCCAGGCCGTGGCACGCGCCTCGCTCGACGTGCTGCTCAGCGCACTCACCGGCCACGTCATCGACGTCCGCCAGCAGGACCCCACCGCCGGCGCGGCCCGGGCGTCCGGTTTCGAGCAGGCCCTGGCCTCGGTTCTGGACCGGCAGGACGGCGTGTAATATTGCCGCCCGCTAAACCCCCGCAAATCGGGCCTCTGTGCACTCTTGTCGTCCATTCGGACCACCGTCGTGTGCGCAGAGGCCTGCACCCGTACCCCTGGGCAGATTCACAGACCAGCCGCATCAGTGAGCAAGACCGGCACATCCCTCACAAGAGCAGGTTCCTCCGTGATATCCACAGCCATTCGCGTAGCCAGGGTGGGCAGCGCGGCCGAACTCGCCGCGGCGCTCCTCATGGTGGCGGGCTTCCCCGCCCTCATGCTGGCCGCGCTCGTGCCGAGCGTCCCCGCCTTCGCGGCAGCGGCCGCCGTGACGTACCTGGCGGACCACTATCTGCACCACAAGGGCAGCTACCTGATCAACCGCCTCGGCAAGGTCCGGGCCGGCCTGCCGATCCGCTTCCTGATCCGGGAACTGCTGCTCGTCCTGCTGCTGGCCCGGCTGTCCCTCGCGGACAACCTGATCTACTACGGGGCGATCGCGTGCTTCATCGCCTTCTACGGTCTCCAGGCCCCGCACGGCGCGCTGGTCCAGCTCATCCGCAACCGCCGCCGCATGCCGGTCGCCACCCGCAACGTCGACCTCGCCGCGCGCATCCGCATCCCCGACGCCCCGCCGCACGTGCTGCTGCACCGCTCCGCCGAGAAGATGCTGCACCTGGACCTGGCGGCGGTCGCCGGCATACTGGTCGCCGCCCAGGTGAAGTCGTCGCTGATCGGTTTCGTCGGCATCGGTTGCACGCTGGTCCTCGGAACCCTGTACGTCCTCGCGCTCGCGCCCTATGTGTGGGGCCGGCGGATCCCGCCGAACGCCGAGCGGGTGCTGGCCGCCGTCGACGACTGGCTGGGGGAGTACAAGCCGGAGACCGTCCTGTACTTCTCCGGGTCCAAGGACTCCGCGTACCAGGTCAACATGTGGCTGGACACCATGGAGAAGCTGGACTCCAGACCGCTGATCATCCTGCGTGAGCGCGTCATCCTCGCCAACCTGGCGCCCACCACGGTCCCCGTCGTCTGCGTGCCCGGAGGGGTGCACCTGATGAACCTGGACCTGTCCACCGTGCGCGTCGCGCTCTACGCGGCCAACGTCGGCAAGAACATCCACCTGCTGCGCGTGCCCACCATGAAGCACGTCTTCATCGGCCACGGCGACAGCGACAAGCTCGCCAGCGTCAACCCGTACAGCAAGGTCTACGACGAGGTCTGGACGGCCGGCCGCGCGGGCCGCGACCGCTACGCCCTCGCCGACGTCGGTGTCCTCGACGAGGACATCGTCGAGGTCGGCCGCCCCCAGCTCGCCGCGATCCGGACCTGGCAGGGCGTGCCCGAGGGCCGCATGCCGACCGTGCTGTACGCCCCCACCTGGGAGGGCTGGGACGACAACCCGGGCAACACCTCGATCCTGCTGGCCGGCGAGAACATCGTGCGCGGGCTGGTCGCGGCCGACCCGCCCGTCCGCGTCCTGTACAAGCCGCACCCGTTCACCGGCACCGTCAGCCAGGAGGCCGACGCCGCGCACCGGCGGATCACCGCCCTGGTGGAGAAGGCCGCCGCCGAGCGTGCCCTCGATGCGCGGTTCGTCCCGGACACCGCCGCCCAGGCGGACGCCGAGGCCGAACTGCGGCGCATCGAGGCCCGGTTGGCCGAGCTGGCCGGTCTCGGCTCCGACCGGGTCGACGAGGCCGAGGCCAGCCGGGACGGGCTGCTCGACACCGCCCGGCACGAGGAGGTCGCGCGGCTGCGCGCCGAGTGGAACGACGCCTACTGGCGTTCCTTCCCGTCCTGGGAGCACCGCGTCATCACCGGCACCGAACCGCCCCTGTACGACTGCTTCAACGTCTCCGACGCGATGGTCTCCGACATCTCCAGCGTGGTGTCCGACTTCATCGCCAGCGGCAAGCCCTACGCGGTCACCGACTCCGCCGGGGTGGGGGCCGAGGAGTTCAAGCGGAACAACACGGCGGTGCGTGCCGCGGTGATCCTCACCAACAGCGCCGCCGGGCTGGACGAGTTGCTGGGTGCCGTCCGCGACCCGGCCGCCGACCCGCTGGCCGAGGACCGCAGGAAGCTCAAGCAGTACCTGCTGGGCCCGGACGAGCCGAGCTCGCTCCAGCAGTTCAACACGGCCGTCGCGAACCTGGCGCTGAAGGCCGAGACGCGCAACGTCGGCCTGCGGTCGCGGGACGCGGCCGCTCTCGACCAGGCGGAGGCCGAGACGCAGGCCGAGGCCGAGCTCACCGACGCCGTGTCCGGGCAGCGTGTGCCCGCCGCCGGTGACCCCGGCGGAGCCGGCACGGCCTGACCGGCTGCCGCACCGAGGAGCCCGGCCTCCCGGGGAAGTCGCCCCGGAGGCCGGACTCCTGACGTTTCCGGCCGTGTGCCTGGCCTCCCCGTACTTCCGCGACCCCGCCGCGGGCATCGCGGACCACGTCTACCTCGCCGGTGGCCCGAGAGACGCGGACGTTCCCGGGCTACCGGGAGGGCGGTGCCGGCCTGTTCGTACGCCGGGCCGTGCGCAAGGCGCGCGGCGTGTGGCGGGCCCGCGGACCCAGGGCGGCGGCGTGAGCGGCGTGGACACATGCGACGGGGGCCGCCGGCATCGCCGGCGGCCCCCGCGGTGGCTCTCCCGCCGCCCGTCAGCGCGGTGCGGTGGGCACGGCCGGCTCGGTGCGCTGGCCCGGCAGTTCCGCCGCCAGCCGTTCCGTCGTCAGCCGCTCCGCCACCCGGGCCCGGTGCTCGCGGGCCTCCTCGCACAGCGCCTGCACGGCCGCGTTGAAGCGCTCCTGCGACGAGGGCTCGGCGGGACCCAGCAGCCGCAGCTTCAACGCGGCGCGGGCCTCGGCCAGTTCGTCCCTCTCCGGGTTCCGGACCGCCTCCAGCAGCGCGGGCACGCCCGCCGCGTCCGGGGTCAGCACGGTCGCCGCGACCACCGTCGGGAACGCCGCACGGAAGGCGTCCTCGGGCAGTCCGCTGGTGTTGGCGACCGCGTACGGCTTCTCGCTCGCCAGGAAGTCGCTGATCACGCTCGACACATCGCTGATCAGCAGGTCGGCCACGTTGAAGCAGGAGTACAGCGTGGGCCGGGCGTCCGTGATGATCTGGTGCTCACCGGCCGGCAGCGAGGCCCAGTACGCCTCCTCCCACGCGGCCGTCGCCCGCCGCACCGCGGCGGCCCGGCCCGGCTCGGGTGCCGACTGCACGAGCATCCGCTCCGCCACGTCGGCCCCGGACCGGAACCTCGAGGTGGTGAGCCGCTCCAGCTCGGCCGTCAGCCGCGCCAGTTCACCGGCGGCCCGCGGCTGGGTCTGCTGCCGCTGCCGGTTCGCGGCGCGGATCAGCTCGCGGATGCGCTGGTCGGCAGCGCCCGCGCGCGGGTCCACCGAGCCCGTCAGCGGGTGCGGCTTGTACAGCAGCCGCACGCCCGGGTCCGCCAGCAGCGCCCGCACCAGGTTCTCCCCGGCCGCGACCACGGAGGTGTTGCCGGGGTTGCCGTCCCAGCCCTCCCAGGTCGGGGCGTACAGCACGGTCGTGTACGCGCCCTTCGGCGGGCCCGCGTGAGGCAGCACGCCGTCCAGCTGCGGGCGGCCGGTCTCGACCACGTCCTTGTCCTCGACGCCGACCTCGGCCAGGGCGTACCGCTCGCGCGCCGCGGGCCCGGCCACCCACACCTCGTCGTAGGCCTTCGCGTACGGGTTGCACGAGGACAGCTTGTCGCTCTCGCCGTGGTTGACGAAGGTGTGCCGTATCGTCGGGATGCGCAGCACCTGGGAGGTCTTGCCCGAGTTCGACGGGTGGATAAGGACCTGGAGCGTGGAGTGCTCCAGCCGCATCAGCGTGGAGACCTTCGGCAGGCACACGATCGGGATGTCCGTGGCCGCGATCTTCTGCACCATGAACCGCTCACGCAGCACGATGATCGGCTTGCCGTCGATCTGCGCGAGGGGCTCCAGCCACATGTTCGCCTGGTAGGCCGAGGAGACACCGCCGGAGAAGTACAGCCCGGCGGTCGGCCGGTACTCCGCCAGCCACTGGTCGAACCACGCCAGCACCTCCTCCTCGCCGGCCGGCCGGCGGCTCGGCAGCAGCCGGAGCAGCAGGGCGCACAGGCCCCCCAGCGCGAGGACCACCGAGAGGGCGATGCCCACCGCGGCGTACACCGGGTCGTCGCCCGGGGCGGCGGCCAGCAGGCCGACCGTCGCCGGCAGGCCGAACAGCAGCAGCCGCTGGCCGGGGCGGCGCAGCACCGCGGCCGGGGCCGGGGACAGCCGCAGGGCGGAGGCGTCTATGTTCCGGGTCACCACCGGCAGGGTGCGGGTGCGCCGCACCAGGACCGAGACGGCCTGCACCGCGAAGTGCAGCACGTAGAACAGCAGCAGCCCGGCCACGAGCGGGGCGTAGACCGTCTCCCGGTCCTGCTCGCCGAGCCGCAGCAGGCCCACGACGAGCAGCAGGTCCCGCAGGACGTGCCGTACGGTGATGTCCGCGTGGGACTTGGCGAACATCGACTGCACCCCGCGCTGCCACTTGTACAGCACCCCCTCCACGGCCAGGGAGAGGGCGGTCGAGGCGAGCAGCAGCGGCACGTTGGGCAGCAGAGCGGCGACCGCCTGAGCGGCGAAGGCTGCGGCCAGGGCGACGGCCGCCAGCCCCTTGGACAGGGCAGGCGGACGAGGGAGAGATAGGGGCACTGCGGTCACTCCAGATGCGTCGGTTCGGCGCACATCGGCCGTCCGGGTTAACGCGCGGCTGTCTCCCGACGACACGTGCGTGCCGTCTGAGTGTAGGGAGCCGTGCCCAGGGACCGTAGCGGAAGATTGCGCGGCTGTCGTCATCGGGGTATGGAGATCGTGGTCACGTCAGGCGAGACGCACCGTCCGCAGCGTGGACCGGCGAGGCGCCACGCCCCGCCGTCCCGTAGATTCCCTGGTGGCAAACCGGAGGACTTTCCTGGTGGGACGGCGGAGAATCCCCCGGTGAGGCACCGAGGCGGCGCGAGGGGACGGACCGGGACGTGACAGGGGCAAGGCAGGCCGTGGGCGAGGCCCGAAGGATCGTCGTCAAGGTCGGGTCCTCCTCGCTGACCACCGCCTCGGGCGGCCTGGACGCGGACCGGGTGGACGCGCTGGTCGACGTGCTCGCCAAGGTCCGCAGCGGTGGGGAGCGCGAGATCGTCCTGGTCTCCTCCGGCGCCATCGCCGCCGGTCTCGCCCCGCTCGGCCTGCGCCGCCGCCCCAAGGACCTGGCCCGCCAGCAGGCAGCCGCCAGCGTCGGCCAGGGCCTGCTGGTCGCCCGCTACACCGCCTCCTTCGCCCGCTACGGCGTGCGCGTCGGCCAGGTGCTGCTGACCAGCGACGACATGAGCCGCCGCGCCCACCACCGCAACGCCTCGCGCACCCTGGACAAGCTGCTGGCGATGGGCGCCTTCCCGATCGTCAACGAGAACGACACCGTCGCCACGGACGAGATCCGCTTCGGCGACAACGACCGTCTGGCCGCCCTCGTGGCCCACCTCGTCCACGCCGATCTGCTGGTCCTGCTGTCCGACGTGGACGGCGTCTACGACGGCGACCCGGCCAGGCCCGGCACCTCCCGGATCGCCGAGGTCCGCGACCCCGCCGACCTCGCCCACGTCGAGATCGGCAGCGCGGGCCGGGCCGGTGTCGGCACCGGCGGCATGGTCACCAAGGTCGAGGCCGCCCGCATCGCGGCCGCCGCCGGGGTGCCCGTCGTCCTGACCAGCGCCGTCCACGCCGCCGACGCACTGGCCGGGCAGGACACCGGTACCTACTTCCACCCCACCGGCAGGCGCTCCGCCGACCGGCTGCTGTGGCTCCAGCACGCCTCCACCCCGCAGGGCGCGCTCACCCTGGACGACGGCGCCGTGCAGGCCGTCGTGGACCGCCGCAAGTCGCTGCTGCCCGCCGGCATCGCCGCCGTCGAGGGCGACTTCAGCGCCGGCGACCCGGTCGAGCTGCGCGACGGCGCGGGGCACGCCGTGGCCCGGGGGCTGGTCAACTTCGACGCCAAGGAGATCCCGCGGCTCATCGGCCGCTCCACCCGGGAGCTGGCCCGGGACCTCGGCCCCGCGTACGAACGCGAGGTCGTACACAGGGACGACCTGGTGGTCCTGCATCCGTAATGTTCCGAAACGTCCGCCCCCGGTGGTGGACGTTCCGCAAAACCGCCCCACGAACCCTTGCGGCCTGCTCAACTTTGTCTCGGGGAACTGTCCCGCAGCATCGCCATGGAGCGAAGGAGGCCGTCGTGAGACGAGTGCGCCCGGGGGCCACCGTGTCCCGTGGTGGTGCCGGCTCCCGCACGGCCGGTGAGGAGCGCGCCCTGACCAGCGTGGCGGCCGGAGACCGGTTCGACGGGGAGCAGCCCGCGGAGACCGCGCGCCTGTGGCACGTCACCCTCAGCGTCTCCGGCAGGCGGGCCCCGCTGCCCGAGGTCCGGCGCGCCCTGGAGCAGCTCGCCCACGACCACCCCTTCCTCCTCACCAGCCGCTACGCCGTCGACCACGCGGAGATCCGCTACTGGGAGGAGGCCCGCGACCTGCACGACGCGGCAGCGGTGGCCCTGCGCCTGTGGGGCGAGCACCGGCAGACCGCCGGGCTGCCGCCCTGGGAGATCGTCGGCCTGGAGGTCATCGACCGGGCCACCTACCACCAGCGCGTCGCCGAGGGCTACGGCCCGCCGCCCGCCTCGCCCGTGGGCATCCACCCGTTCTGACGGCCGTCCGGGGAGCGTCTCGGGCTGTGGAACGCGCCGTGAACCGGCGCGTCCGGCGCACTACCCTTCCCTCATGACCACGCTCTCTCCGTACGACTCCATGTCCCCGGTCACCGAGGCCGCCTACCGCGCCAAGGCCGCCGCCGCGTCCCTCGCGCCGCTGCCGCGGGCCGACAAGGACGACGCGCTGCTCGCCATCGCGGACGCGCTGGAGGTCCGCACGAGCGAGATCGTCGAGGCCAACGCCGAGGACGTCGCCCGGGCCCGCGAGGCCGGTCTCGCCGACGGCATGATCGACCGGCTCACCCTCACCCCCGAGCGGGTCCGCTCCATCGCCTCCGACGTGCGCGACGTCGCCGCCCTGCCCGACCCGGTCGGCGAGGTCGTCCGCGGCTCCACGCTGCCCAACGGCATCGACCTGCGCCAGGTCCGCGTGCCCCTCGGCGTCGTCGGCATCATCTACGAGGGCCGACCGAACGTCACCGTCGACGCCGCCGCCCTGTGCCTGAAGTCCGGCAACGCCGTCCTGCTGCGCGGCTCCTCCTCGGCGTACCGGTCGAACACCGCCCTCGTGCGGGTCCTGCGCGACGCCGTGGGTGGAGCCGGGCTGCCCGCCGACGCCGTGCAGCTCGTGCCCGGCGAGAGCCGCGACAGCGTGCGCGAGCTGATGCGCGCCCGCGGCCTGGTCGACGTGCTGATCCCGCGCGGCGGCGCATCCCTGATCAACACGGTCGTGCAGGAGTCCGTCGTCCCCGTCATCGAGACCGGCACCGGGAACTGCCACGTCTACGTCGACGCCCGGGCCGACCTGGACACGGCCGTGGAGATCCTGGTCAACTCCAAGGCCCAGCGGGTCGGCGTCTGCAACGCCGCCGAGACCCTGCTGGTCCACCAGGACATCGCCGCCGCCTTCCTGCCCCGCGCGCTGGACGCCCTGGCGGAAGCCGGGGTCACCGTGCACGCCGACGAGCGCGTACGGGCCCACGCCCAGGACACCAAGGCCACCGTCGTCGAGGCGACGGCCGAGGACTGGGAGACGGAGTACCTGTCGTACGACATCGCCGCGGCCGTCGTGGACTCCCTGGACAAGGCCGTGGAGCACATCCGGCTGTGGAGCTCCGGCCACACCGAGGCCATCGTGACGACCTCCCAGCAGGCCGCCCGCCGCTTCACCCAGCTGGTCGACTCCACCACCGTGGCGGTGAACGCCTCCACCCGCTTCACCGACGGCAGCCAGTTCGGCTTCGGCGCCGAGATCGGCATCTCCACGCAGAAGCTGCACGCCCGCGGCCCGATGGGCCTGCCGGAGCTGACCAGCACGAAGTACATCGTGACCGGCGACGGCCACGTGCGGCGCTGACCCGAACGGCGTAACGGGGTATGCGGGTCCCCGCATACCCGCCCGGGGCGGCTCAGGCGGCTCCGGGCGGTCCACCCGCGTGGTACGGGCGCTGACCGGCCGGACGCGCGCCCCCCGGAGCCCCACGCGATCCGCCCCGCACGGGGACGAAATATGCATACCGTCTGCCCAGAACGACCCCCCAGGTCTACTCTGGATCCGTGCCGGAGGACGTGGGGGGCACGCCGTTTCCGGACGGCAGGGAGCCCGACGACGACCACGACCGCGGGGTGTCGGACGAAGAGTTCGCCTCCGTGGTCTTCGACGAGGCCTTCGTACGCGCGGCCGTGGTGCACGAGCCGACCGCCGTCGAGCGTCTCCTGGCCGCCGCCCAGGCCAGAGCCGAGGCCTCCGAGGCGGAGGCCCGCCGCGCCCACGCCAGAGGCGAGCGCTACGACGACGGGTTCGGCCCGGACACCCACCGCGCCCACGGTCGTGATCCCGACCTCGGCGAGTTCGACGACCCGGACGTCCTCGAGGACCGCCGCCACCCCGGGCCCTACTCCCGGCAGGTCCGCTGGCACCGGCCCGTCGCCTGGGTCCTCGCCCTCGTGATGGGCGTCGGCATGGTCGCCCTGGCCTTCACGGCGGTCTACCGCGGAGCCTCCGCCGACCACGACGAACCCCTGCCCCCGCCCACCTCGACCGGACCGGAGCAGGGCAGCGGGGCCGCCCCCTCCGCATCCGCCGACCACTCACGGCCGGCCATGTCGGTGATCCCGCGCACCCCCTGACCGGAACCCGCCCGCCTTGGTGAGAACCTGTCAGAACTTGTGGAGCAACCCGGCGTTTACCCGGGCGCCCGGGAACCTACAGTGAAGATATGGGCGGGCCTGGCAACCCACCTGAGGGGACTCCCGAGGGCGTTCCCGGAGGTGGCGAGGACGAGTACCGATCCGTCGTCTTCGACGAATCGTTCGTCCGCGCTGCCCGGCTCCAGGAGTTCTCCGCCCAGGAGCGCATCGCCGACCACTCGCCCGCCGTACGCCGCCGCCCGCCCGTGCGCCGGGGCCTGTCCCGGCAGGCGCTGGTACTGGTCGTGCTCATCGCCGTCGCCTTCGGCACCGCCCTCTACATGGGCGTCCGCCACCCCTACCAGACCCCGGCCGCCCGTCAGCCCGGAGAGCCGCTGCGGATGACCGTCATCCCGCTCGCCCCCGAGGGCAAGGTGCCCGGCACGTCCGACCCGGCGTCCCTGTACGCGCACAGCCCCGCCGCGCAGTTCAAGTCCGGCGCGGAGGGCGTACCGCTGCCCGCCTCGCGGCGCACCGCGCACTTCTCCGACAGCCAGGTCGTCGCCGCCCTGACCACGGCCAAGGACTACATCGTCCGCTCCGCCCTCGACCCGGACGTGCTCACCGGGCGCGAGGTGCGCTCCGTGCGGGTCCTGCTCGACCCCGACCAGCTGGGGCAGTTCGACCAGAGCTTCGCCCGCCCGACCGCCGACGGACGCCACGCCCCCACCGGCTGGCTGGTCCGCTTCGACCCCACCCGCGCCGAACTGGCCGAGCGGGAGGTCCGGGTGCAGGGCACCCTCCAGGCCGCGGAGACCGACTCCTCCACGCTGGAGGTCACCACCGACCACACCTTCGTCTACGCCCTGCGCCCGGCGGGGGCCGCAGCCGAGGACGACGTGTCCCTGTTCACCCTGCGGCGCGAGCTGCAGTTCCGCTTCGACCGCGACGACCTGCGCCTGCACCAGGCCCGGCTCGTCGTCTCCTACGTCCAGGCCGGCCCGCTGTCCTGCGCCGAGGACTCGACGAACTACCTCCGCCCCCTGCTGGCCGGCCAGACGGCCAGGGAGGGCGGGCCCGCGGGTACCGACCCCTACGCGACGGGCAGCGCGACCGCGCTGTGCGGCTCCCTGGCGACGAGCGCGCAGCCGAAGGTCTGATCCGGCCGCGCCGGACCCGCCGCCGTCCGGCCGGTCCGCTACCCGCCCTCGCCCGGCGGGCGCTCGTCACCGGGCGTGCCCGGGGAGCCGGGCGCGTCCGGGTCGCGGGGCGGCCGCTGGGCCGAACCGGTGAAACCGCCGAAGCCGCGGCGGACCCGGTCGCCCAGGTCGCCGGCGCCGCCCGCGAGGTCCGTGACCAGCTTCATCAGCGGGTCCTTGGAGTTCTTCACGCTGCTGCCGTAGTGGTTCGCCGACTCGCGCCAGGAGTCGCGGACCGAGGTGTCCCCGTCGTCCTCGCGGCGGGCGTAGTGGCCGTCCATGAGCCGCTGGAAGTCCCGCGAGGCCGCCCACTTCTTCAGCTCGGCCGCCCGCACGGTGGTGAAGGGGTGGGAGCGGGGCAGCACGTTCAGGATCTTCAGCACCGAGTCGCGCAGGTCGCCGCCGGCCTCGTACTCCTCGGCCTGGGCGAGGAAGGCGTCCACGTTCATCTCGTGCAGGTGGTTGCCGCCGGCGATCTTCATCAGGCCGCGCATCGACGCCTGGAGGTCCTGTCCCACCAGCAGCCCCGCCCGGTCCGCCGACAGCTCCGACTTGCGGAACCACTCGCGCAGCCCGGTCACGATCGCCATGATCGCGAGATTGCCCAGCGGGATCCAGGCGACCCGGACGGCCAGGCTGGTCAGGAACAGCAGGATCGTCCGGTAGACCGAGTGGCCGGACAGCGCGTGCCCGACCTCGTGGCCGACGACGGCCCGCATCTCCTCCTCGTCCAGCAGCTCGACCAGACCCGTCGTGACGACGATGATCGGCTCGTCCAGGCCGATGCACATCGCGTTGGGCTGCGGGTCCTGCGTCACGTACATCGGCGGGACCTTCTCCAGGTCCAGGATGTAGCAGGCGTCCCTCAGCATCACGTTCAGATGCGAGAACTGCTGGTCGGAGACGCGCACCGAGTCGGACAGGAACAGCAGCCGCAGGCTGCGCTCGGGCAGCAGGCCGCTGAGGGCCTTGAACACCGTGTCGAAGCCGCTGAGCTTGCGCAGCGCCACCAGGGCGGAGCGGTCGGCGGGATGCTCGTAGGCGCGTGAGGAGATCCCGGGGAAGCGCCTGCGCTGCCTGCCGGGCACGCGCTCGTGCCCGTGGTGCTCGTGGCCGTCGGACATGTCTTCCCCCATGCGTCTGTATGGCCTTTGCGGCCCCTTGTGCGGCCCTTTGCCCTCCCTGGGCGGAGCCCAGCCTAGGCGGAGTTACCGTGGTCGGGCAGTACAGCGAAGGGAACCACCGCCATGGAGCACCACCTCGCGGCCGCCTGGCTCGCGCAGGCCGCGAACACCACCGACGGACGAGGGGGACCGGGGATCCTCCGCGTCGTGCTCCTGGTGATGCTCGTGGGCTCCGCGCTGACCGCGTGGTTCCTGCTGCGCGGCTACAGACACAAGGACGACTGAGGAATCGGGAAGGTTCCCCGCCGGGCGCGGGGGCGGCACCGGCGGGGCGCGCGGGACGGCACCGGCGGAGAAGTGCGGGGCGGCACCGGCGGAGGTGCGGCGGGGCGCTCGCGGCACCGACAGGCGGAGTCGGGGTGATCGCGGCGGGGGCTCCCGCTTACGATGAGCCGACGTCTTTATCCCGCCCACACGCGATAGGTCCTGCCGAAGATGAGCTTCCACAGCACCGCTGCCCAGTTGGTCACCCTCGCCGCCGAGGGCGAGGAGCACGGCGGAAACCACGAGAGCCTCAGCCCCTACCTCACCGGTGGCGGCGCCCTGTTCATCCTGCTGCTCCTGCTGTGGATCACCACCCGCTTCAACCGCGACCGCTGAGCCCGGCCGGGCGCCCCCCGCGGGGCGCCCCGGGGACCACGGGGGCGGCCGGAGCCCTCGGGCGGGGCCGGTAGGGTCTGCTCGCATGGGAGAGCAGGACATGCCTACCGGTCCGGCGAACGAGACGCCGCACGACCCGGCAGCGGACACGGCGAGCGGCACCGAGCGGCACCCGGACGGGCCGCGCCGTGCCGCCGGGACGGCGCGCCGGACCGCCGGCCCCGGCACGAGCCCGTCGCGGCCCGGCAAGCGCAGGCTCGGTGTCATGGGCGGCACCTTCGACCCGATCCACCACGGGCACCTGGTGGCCGCCAGCGAGGTCGCCGCGGCGTTCCACCTCGACGAGGTGGTCTTCGTGCCCACCGGGCAGCCCTGGCAGAAGAGCCACCGCAGCGTCTCGCCGGCCGAGGACCGCTACCTGATGACGGTCATCGCGACCGCCGAGAACCCGCAGTTCTCCGTCAGCCGCATCGACATCGACCGCGGCGGCCCCACCTACACCGTGGACACCCTGCGGGACCTGCGCGCCCTCAACCCGGACACGGACCTGTTCTTCATCACGGGCGCCGACGCGCTCGCCCAGATCCTCACCTGGCGGGACTCGGCGGAGCTGTTCTCCCTGTCGCACTTCATCGGGGTGACCCGCCCGGGCCACCAGCTGGACGACCCCGGACTCCCCGAGGGCGGCGTCTCGCTGGTGGAGGTGCCCGCGCTGGCCATCTCCTCCACCGACTGCCGGGCGAGAGTCGCCAAGGGCGACCCCATCTGGTACCTGGTGCCCGACGGAGTCGTGCGCTATATCGACAAGCGCGAGCTGTACCGCGGCGAGTGAGCCGAGAGGGGCACCGGTGAACGACCGATACGACGCGGGGGCCGCCGACCACGGCGCCGGCCAGTACGAGCTCGTCGGCTACGACGAGTACGGCCGGCCCGTCTACCGGCACGTCCAGACCCAGCAGCACACCTACGACCCGTACGCCCAGCAGCACCAGCAGCACCAGCAGCACCAGCAGCACCAGCAGGGCTACGGCTACGACCCCTACGGCACCGGCGGGCAGCAGCCCCCGGCCGCGTACGACCAGGGCGCGGCCCCCACGTACCCGCAGGACCACGGCTACGACCCGTACGGCTCCACCGGGCACCACGGCGGGCATCAGGACCCCTACGGCGGACAGTCCCAGGCGGCCGGGCACACCGCGCAGCAGACCTCCCAGCAGACCTCGCAGCAGCCCTTCCCGCAGACCGCCCACATCCCGCAGCAGACGGGCCCGGCCGGACGCGAGGAGCCCGACGAGCCGCAACGGGAGTACCACACCGAGCAGTTCGCCTTCGTCGAGGAACCGGACGACAACTCCGAAGACGTCATCGACTGGCTGAAGTTCACCGAGAACCGCACCGAGCGCCGCGAGGAGGCCCGGCGCCGCGCCCGCAGCCGGATCGTCGCCCTGACCGTCGTCCTCGCGCTGGTCGCGGCCGGCGGCGTCGGCTGGCTCTGGTACGCCGGCAAACTGCCCGGCCTGTCCTCCGGCGACTCCGGCACCGGCACCACCACGGCGGCCGGCGCCCAGAAGCGCGACGTGATCGTCGTCCACCTGCACGACACCAAGGGCGGCGGCACCTCCACGGCCCTCCTCGTCGACAACACCACCGCCCACCGGGGCACCACCGTCCTGCTGCCCAACTCGCTCGCCCTGACCGGCGACGACGGCACCACGACGACCCTGGCGAAGTCGGTGGAGGACGACGGCTCCGACGGCACCCGTGAGGCACTGGACACGGTGCTCGGCACCGACATCGAGGGCACCTGGCGCCTGGACACCCCGTACCTGCAGAACCTCGTCGACCTCGTCGGCAACATCGAGGCCGACACCGACACCGACGTGCCGGACCCGGCCGCGAAGAAGAAGGGCGAGGCCCCGCTGGTCCACCGGGGAGCGGACCAGACCCTCAGCGGCAAAGCGGCCGTCGCCTACGCCACCTACCGCGCACCCGGCGAGGCGCAGACCGCGCAGCTCGAGCGGTTCGGTCAGGTCATGCAGGGCGTGCTGCGCAAGCTGTCCTCCGACCCGGGGGCCGCGACCACCACCATCCAGACCCTGGCGCAGATCCTCGACCCGTCCCTGACCGACAAGGACCTCGGCACCTTCCTCGCCGGGCTCTCCGACCTCGCCAAGGGCGGCGACCACCGGACCGACCTGCTGCCCGTCCAGGGCGACGGCACGCTCGCCGCCCAGGCCGGCGCGAAGATCGTCCGGGAGGTCCTCGGCGGCACGGCCAAGAGCCCGGACAAGGACGCCGCCACGACCGTCTCCGTGCGGAACGCCACCGGTGTGAAGGACAACACGGAGAAGGCCCGCGTCGTCCTGCTCAACGGCGGCTTCACCTTCCTGGAGGGCGGCACGGCGACCGCCCGCGCCACGTCGAAGGTCGTGTACGCCGACGCCGCCGGCAAGGAGCACGCCGCCGAGGTCGCCAAGACCCTGGGCCTGCCCGCGAGCTCCGTCGCCAAGGGGGAGACCCCCGCGAGCGCGGACGTCGCCGTGCTCCTCGGCCAGGACTACCGGCCGTCGTCCGGCTGACGCGGCCCCGTGGCGAGAGCGGGCCGTGACGGCGGGCCCTCCGCGCGATCCGTCGTGATCGCGTGGGGGGCCCGCTGCCGTCCGTGAGACCCTTGAGGACAAGTGTCCACCGACGGAAAGCCTTGCAGTGACCGTGACCGACCGCTCCCAGGAGCTCATCAACACCGCCGCCCAGGCGGCCGCAGACAAGCTGGCGCACGACATCGTCGCCTACGACGTGAGTGACGTGCTGTCCATCACGGACGCCTTCCTGCTGGCCTCCGCGCCCAA
The DNA here is from genome assembly GCF_044328425.1 of Streptomyces sp. NPDC017943. Classification (NCBI taxonomy): domain Bacteria; kingdom Bacillati; phylum Actinomycetota; class Actinomycetes; order Kitasatosporales; family Streptomycetaceae; genus Streptomyces; species Streptomyces sp. NPDC017943. Next base: position 539,579 of record NZ_JBIRHH010000006.1, read on the forward strand.
CGACCGCCAGGTCAAGGCCATCGTCGACGAGGTCGAGGAGCGGCTGTCCAAGGAACTCGGCGCCAAGCCGGTGCGCCGCGAGGGCGACCGGGAGGCCCGCTGGGTCCTGCTCGACTACGTCGACATCGTCGTGCACGTCCAGCACAGCGAGGAGCGCGTCTTCTACGCCCTGGAGCGGCTGTGGAAGGACTGCCCCGAGCTGGAGCTGCCCGAGGACGCCCGGGCCACCCGCGGCAAGGCCGAGGAGCACGCCAAGCTGCAGGCGGCCGAGGAGGCGGCGGAGCTGGACGGTGACTGGCGGTGAGCACCCTCGGTGAGGCCGGCAGGCCGGGCCGCGGCCGCCGCATCATCCTGTGGCGGCACGGCCAGACCTCCTGGAACGTGGAGCGCCGCTTCCAGGGCAGTACGGACGTCGAGCTCACCGAGACCGGTGTCGCCCAGGCCCGCCGCGCGGCCCGTCTGCTGACCTCGCTGAAGCCGGACGCGATCGTCGCGTCCGACCTCAGGCGCGCGGCGGCGACGGCCGCCGAGCTCGCCGTGCTCACCGGCCTCGACGTCGCCCACGACGAGGGGCTGCGCGAGACCTACGCGGGCGTCTGGCAGGGCCTGACGCACGAGGAGATCATCAGCCGGTACGGCGAGGAGTACGCCGCGTGGAAGCGCGGCGAACCCGTGCGCCGCGGCGGCGGGGAACTGGAGACCGAGGTGGCCGACCGGGCCGCCCCCGTGGTGCTCCGGCACGTCGACAAGCTCCCCGAGGACGGCACGCTCGTCGTGGTCAGCCACGGCGGCACCATCCGCACCACCATCGGCCGCCTGCTGGGGCTGGACGCGCACAACTGGGAGAGCCTGGGCGGCCTGTCCAACTGCTGCTGGTCCGTGCTCGGCGAAGGCGCCCGCGGCTGGCGGCTGCTGGAGCACAACGCCGGCACCCTGCCGGAGCCGGTGCTCGGAGACGACGACTGACCCCGGATTTCACTTTCCGGCAGGTCGCAGGCTAAAGTTCTTCTTGTTCGCCCCGCCAGCGGGGAGAGAACACCAGGGGCTATAGCTCAGTTGGTAGAGCGCCTGCATGGCATGCAGGAGGTCAGGAGTTCAATTCTCCTTAGCTCCACATCAAGATCCCGTTCCCGTCAGGGGGCGGGATTTTTCATGCGCGCGGTTGAGTCGTCCGGGCCGTTCCGGCCGTATAGCTCTACAGCCCCGCCGGGGTGCCGTGTCCGGACTGGTACTGAGGCGTCGCTGACCGTATTGGTCCGGCCGTGGCAGAATCAAACGGCCGGAAGGGGGCGCGACCCGACGGGAGGGAGTAGCGATGCCTGCGAGCATCCTCGAGGAGGCCGACCACCTCCTCGGCTCAGCGGTGCCACCGGTGATGTCCACCCGCCTCAGCTGCCCTTCCTGCGGATCCGCGCATGTGGCCCAGATGCTCGGCGACAACGGCGGTGTCTCCTACGTGTGCACGGCCTGCGGCCACAGCTGGAGCTGATCGATGGGTGCACACAGGCGGAAGTGCGACTGGTGCGGCAGCGGGACGCCGATCGTCCGCGACATGGAACCGATCAACCCCGACTACCAGTACTGGTGCGAGGAATGCGCGCGGGCGCTGATCATAAAGGGCGACCCGATCGAGACGTACCGCGAACTGGAGGGTGAGCCGATCTACGGCCGGCTCCTGGAGGAGCACTGCACCCTCAAGCGGTTCTACTCGTTCGTGACGGCCTGAGGGGCGACAGGGCGACAGGGCAACAGGGTGGCAAATCGGTCATATCGGGCGCGGCGAAACCGATTTGGCGTTGGGCCCGCAGGACCAGTAATGTTGGCGTCGCCGCCGGGGAGACCCGGAGGGCAACACCGCAAGGGGCTATAGCTCAGTTGGTAGAGCGCCTGCATGGCATGCAGGAGGTCAGGAGTTCAATTCTCCTTAGCTCCACAGCAGATGAGAAGGCGGGCCATCCGAATGGATGGCCCGCCTTCTTGTCGTTCGTCGTCCTTGTCGTGTCGTACGTCGTCCGTGTCGTCCGTGCGGCTGCGGGCGGGGACCCCCGGAGGGGAACCGCCCGCAGCCGTTGCTCAGCGGCCCAGGGCGCGGCGGCCGCGGCCCTGGGAGAGGACCGGCAGGTTGCGGGAGGGCGCCTGGCCGCGCGTGTCCTCCTCGATGCGCAGGGCCAGCGCCGGGCAGCGGCGCACCGCGCGTAGAGCCTTGGCCTCGGCGTAGCGCGGCACCTGCGCCTGGGCCACCGTCGGGAAGCCGTCGGCGCCCAGCTGGAACACCTCGGGCAGGATGTCCGCACACAGGCCGTGGCCCCGGCACAGCGTCCAGTCCACGAAGATCTTCTGGCGGCTGGGGCCGTTCTCCTCCGTCTCACCGCCCGGGATGCCCGTCGGGGCCCTGCCCCCCTCGAAGAGCGGCAGGACGCCCTCCACGCGCCGTCCGCAGCCGTTGCCGAGGACGTGGGCGGCCAGGTCGTCCGTGAACGCCTTGATGGTCGACTCCAGGAACATCGCGGAGCCGTCGGGGTGCGAGCAGGCCCCGCGCCGCTTCACGTTCTTGGCGACCTGCTTGAGGGCCTCCAGGGCCGCCGGTCCGCCGCCGTTGAGGATGTCCTCCAGACCGCGCGCCGCGGCCGGCAGGCCGAGGTAGCAGGGGCCGCACTGGCCCGCGCTCTCCTCGGCCAGCCACTGGGCGACCCGCAGCGACTCGCCCAGTGGGCAGGTGTCCTGACTGATCGGCAGGATGGCCCCGGCGCCGAGGGAACCGCCCACCGCGTCCAGGGAGTTGCGGGAGACGATCGCCTCGTTGACCGTCGCCGCGTCGATCCACTTGCCGTGGTAGCCGCCGGTGAGCACGCCCTGCGGGACCGGCGGCGCGCCGGCCAGCTGCAGGACGTAGCGCAGTGGTACGCCCGTGGGGACCTCGATCACCATGGGCCGCGCGACCGCCCCGGAGACGGTCAGCATGACGGTGCCCGGCTCGTCGTACAGGCCGGTGTTGCCGTAGCGCTCCGGGCCGATGCGGGCGGCGATGGCCAGCTGGGCGAAGGTCTCGGCGTTGGACAGCAGGGTGGGCGCGCCGCCGACGCCGTTCTGCGAGGCGCTGACCTTGCGGCCGGGCGGGACGGCGGGCCCGCCGTCGATCGAGCGGATCAGCGACGCGGCGGCGCCGGTGACCATGCGGACCGGGTTGCGCTGCACGCGGGCGCGCAGGGCCGACCTGCGGCCGTTGCTGAGACCGCGCTCGGCCAGTGCGGCCTCCATGGAGCGCTGCGTCGACTCACGGGTGACCCCCACCACGAGCGTGCGGGCACCCAGGGCCTCGGCGCACAGCAGCGCGCCGTCCAGGATGAGGTGCGGGGCGCGGTTGATCAGCACCGTGTCCTTGCGGCAGGCCGGTTCGTCCTCGCTGCCGTTGACGACGACGACCGGCCGGACGCCGCGCTTGATCGCCGCCTCGGCGACCGAGCGCAGCTTCTTGTGGAAGGGGAAGCCCGCGCCGCCGCGGCCCTTCAGGTTGATGCGTTCGGCGAGTTGCGCGAGCTGCTCACCGCCCATCGGCTCGAGCGGCCCGTGCACCTTCAGGTGCATGGGCAGATCGAGCCGATCGACAAGGTCGAAGCCCGACGTGAGCTGGGGAAGGCCGACGACGCGGACTTCGGGAACGTCGGGCAGGGCCTCGTTCACTTAAAGCCTCCGGAAGGCGTGTTCCAAGGTTCGCCCGATCCCGGTGCGTCGAAGTCGTAGGACGCACCGGGCAGTGTTTCAGTGGCGGGACCGCTGTTGTACGTGTCGTCCGGGTAGTACGTGTCGCGCGGGGCGTTCGACTCACCCGTGTCGTACACATCACTCGATCCGTAACCGCCTGTGCCGGGATTGCCGTAGGCCGGGATGCTTTGTCCGGTGTCCTGCAGGGGGTCGTAGGGCGGGATGTTGAAGCCCGTGTCCTGGAGCGGGTCGTAGGCCGAGGGCGGGGCCTCGCCGACCGGGGGCGGGGACGGTATCGGCCAGTTGCCCGAGGTGCTGGAGGGGCCGTCCACGGTGGGGACGACCTGGGTGGGTTGCAGGTCCAGCGGCAGTTCCATGCTGGTGGTCGGCCCCGGGGCGAAGGCCTGGCGGCCCAGGGGAGGGGCCGAGACCGCGCGGTAGGCCGCGGCGAAACCGCCCGTGGACTCCTGCGGCGAGGGGCGTTCGGCCTGCTCGAAGCGCGGCGCGGACGCCTCCCGCCCGGCGCCGGCCTTGCGGCTCTCGTAGCCGGGCAGTGCGGAGCCGCCGGCCGCCCGGGCCCGGCTCTCCTCCAGGCTTCTGCGGCCCTGGCCCTCACCCGGGCCGATCAGGGCGGCGAACCGGTCGGCGACCTTGCGCTTCACCGGGCGCGGGGCGGCCCGCAGCGCGAGGGCGGCGGTCACACCGGCCAGGGACAGGCCGTACAGGACGATGAAGATCGGCTTGGCCGCGCGACCCGCGTAGAGGCCGTGCACGAGGGCGGCGCACCAGGCCGGGTAGGCCAGCATGTGCATGGCGCGCCAGCGGGCCGCGACGGGCGCGGGGGAGGCGAAGCGGTTGCGCAGTGCGCCGGTGATCCCCACGAAGATCATGAGCAGTCCCGCCAGGGTGCCCAGACCGATCAGGAACGCCCGGCCGGTGACCAGCTCTTCGTCGGTGAGGAGCAGCCCGAAGGGGATCACGGCGGCGATCCACGAGGTGTGGGCCAGGGCCAGCTTCACCCCGATGTGCACCAGCAGGAAGACGATCGAGGCGACGGCCGTGGTCCGGTGCACGGCCTGCGCCAGGATGCGCCTGCGGGCGTCGAGCAGGATCCGGTCCTGGGCGACCAGGCCCCAGATCACCGAGCACGACAGGCACACGAGGGACAGCACACCGGCGCCGAAGTTCAGGAACTCGGCGAACGAGTCGTCTGCCGTGGAGTCGTAGGGGTTCACGACCGGTCTCCCCACGTCCCGGCGAGCGGGTGTGGCGAGTTGATACTGCGAAGAGGGTTCATGGGGGCAACTCCGAGCGGTTCGGGAAAGCAGCGGTCCCGCTGCCGCACTCTAAGCGGAGCCATACCGATCGGTAGCAGGTTTGAGTTATTGCGTTGTTATCAAAGGACAATGTGGTCGTTGTGATGCCCCATAGCGGCCGTTACGCGAAGTAACTATTGACCAAGGTTCAGCTTTTGGTCGGCCGAGGCCCCTCGACAAGCGCGTCGCGGTGCGCTGAGGGCCTGCGGTACCCTGACGCCATGCGTGCCGTACGCCTTCTGCTTAGCGGGCCGCGCTGATCAGTCCCGGCCACCGGACGACACGAGTGGCCGGAATCGGCGCGGCGTCCCCTCCTGTGCGAGGGGATTTTTCGTTTCTCGAACCAGACAGCCGCAGGCAGAGACGATCGATGGAGCTTTGAGGATCATGAGCGAGACGAACCCCGCCGCCGCCTCCGAGGTGGCGGCGCCGCACCGCTACACGGCAGCCATGGCTGCCGACATCGAGGCGCGCTGGCAGGACTTCTGGGACGCCGACGGCACCTACGCGGCGCCCAACCCCACGGGCGACCTGGCCGGCGACCCGGAGACCGTCGCCCGGCCCAAGAAGTTCATCATGGACATGTTCCCGTACCCGTCCGGTGCGGGCCTGCACGTCGGCCACCCCCTGGGCTACATCGCCACGGACGTCTTCGCCCGCTTCCAGCGGATGACCGGCCACAACGTCCTGCACACCCTGGGCTTCGACGCCTTCGGCCTGCCCGCGGAGCAGTACGCGGTGCAGACCGGCACGCACCCGCGCGTGTCCACCGAGGCCAACATGGAGAACATGAAGGCGCAGCTGCGCCGGCTGGGCCTGGGCCACGACAAGCGCCGCTCGTTCGCGACGATCGACCCGGACTACTACAAGTGGACCCAGTGGATCTTCCTGCAGATCTTCAACTCCTGGTACGACCAGGACGCCCGCCGGGCCCGCCCGATCGCCGAGCTGGTCGCCGAGTTCGAGTCCGGTGAGCGGCCCGTACCGGGGCACACGCGCGCGTGGAGCGAGCTGAGCGCCGCCGAGAAGGCCGACGTCCTGGGCGGGTTCCGGCTGGCCTACGCCTCGGACGCGCCGGTCAACTGGTGCCCCGGCCTGGGCACGGTCCTGGCCAACGAGGAGGTCACCGCCGAAGGCCGTTCCGAGCGCGGCAACTTCCCGGTCTTCAAGGCCAAGCTGCGTCAGTGGAACATGCGCATCACGGCCTACGCCGACCGGCTGCTGGAGGACCTGGACGCGCTGGACTGGCCCGAGGCCATCAAGCTGCAGCAGCGCAACTGGATCGGCCGCAGCGAGGGTGCCCGCGTCGACTTCCCCATCGACGGCGAGCGCATCACGGTCTTCACCACCCGTCCCGACACCCTGTTCGGCACCACCTACATGGTGCTGGCGCCCGAGCACCCGCTGGTCGAGAAGTTCACCCCGGCCGCCTGGCCGGAGGGCACCCACGAGGTGTGGACCGGCGGCCACGCGACCCCGGCCGAGGCCGTCGCCGCCTACCGCGCGCAGGCGGCGTCCAAGTCCGACGTGGAGCGCCAGGCCGAGGCCAAGGACAAGACCGGCGTCTTCATCGGCGCCTACGCGACCAACCCGGTCAACGGCGAACAGGTCCCGGTCTTCATCGCCGACTACGTGCTGATGGGCTACGGCACCGGCGCGATCATGGCCGTGCCGGCCGGCGACCAGCGGGACTTCGAGTTCGCGCGCGCCTTCGAGCTGCCGATCCACTGCATCGTCGAGCCCACCGACGGCCGCGGCACCGACACCGCCACGTGGGAGAACGCCTTCTCCTCCTACGACGCCAGGATCATCAACTCGTCCAACGACCAGGTCAGCCTGGACGGCCTGGGCGTCGCCGAGGCCAAGGCGCGCATCACGGAGTGGCTGGAGCGGACCGGTGTCGGCGAGGGCACCGTCAACTTCCGCCTGCGCGACTGGCTGTTCAGCCGCCAGCGCTACTGGGGCGAGCCGTTCCCGATCGTCTACGACGAGGACGGCATCGCCCACGCGCTGCCCGAGTCGATGCTGCCGCTGGAGCTGCCCGAGGTCGAGGACTACAGCCCCCGCACCTTCGACCCGGACGACGCCGACACCCAGCCCGAGACGCCGCTGTCGCGCAACGAGGACTGGGTCAACGTCACGCTGGACCTCGGCGACGGCCCGAAGAAGTACCGCCGTGAGACCAACACCATGCCCAACTGGGCCGGTTCCTGCTGGTACGAGCTGCGCTACCTGGACCCGCACAACAGCGAGCGCCTGGTCGACCCCGAGATCGAGCAGTACTGGATGGGTCCGCGCGAGGGCATGCCGCACGGCGGTGTCGACCTGTACGTCGGCGGCGCCGAGCACGCCGTGCTGCACCTGCTGTACGCCCGCTTCTGGTCCAAGGTGCTGTACGACCTGGGCCACGTCTCCTCCGCCGAGCCGTTCCACAGGCTGTTCAACCAGGGCATGATCCAGGCCTACGTGTACCGCGACAGCCGCGGCATCGCGGTGCCGGCCGCCGAGGTCGAGGAGCGCGACGGCGCGTACTGGTACCAGGGCGAGAAGGTCTCCCGGCTGCTGGGCAAGATGGGCAAGTCCCTGAAGAACGCCGTCACGCCCGACGAGATCTGCGCCGAGTACGGAGCCGACACCCTGCGCCTGTACGAGATGGCGATGGGTCCCCTGGACGTCTCGCGGCCGTGGGACACGCGCGCGGTGGTCGGCCAGTTCCGGCTGCTGCAGCGGCTGTGGCGCAACATCGTCGACGAGGCGACCGGCGAGGTCACCGTGGTCGACGCCGAGCCGGACGAGGACACGCTGCGCGCCCTGCACAAGGCGATCGACGGGGTGCGCGGGGACCTGGAGGGCATGCGGTTCAACACCGCCATCGCCAAGGTCACCGAGCTGAACAACCACCTGACCAAGACGGGCGGGGCCGTGCCCCGCCAGGTCGCCGAGCCGCTGGTGCTGATGATCGCGCCGCTGGCCCCGCACATCGCCGAGGAGCTGTGGCGCAGGCTGGGCCACACCGACTCGGTGGTCCACCGGGACTTCCCGGTGGCCGACCCGGCGTACGTCGTCGACGAGACGGTGACCTGCGTGGTGCAGATCAAGGGCAAGGTCAAGGCGCGGCTGGAGGTGCCGCCGTCGATCTCCGACGACGAGCTGGAGAAGGTCGCGCTGGCGGACGAGAAGGTCGTCGCGGCACTGGGCGGCGCCGGGATCCGCAAGGTCATCGTGCGCGCGCCGAAGCTGGTGAACATCGTCCCGGCGTGAGCGCCCGGACTCCGCGGCAGCCGTGGGGATGACCTGCCGGTCGTCCCCCATGGGTCCCCTACGGGCAGGTTCGGGGTTCTTCTGGAACTCCGGACCTGCCTGTTGCGTTTACCGTGGAGAGCGATGTGAGGTGTGCCGCGGCGCCCTGAGGAGGAGCCCTTGTGGAAGCAGTGATCGCAGTCTTCGCCCTGCTCTTCGTGCTTCTCGTCGCGCTCGGCGCGTACGCCACCGTGAAGGCCGTCGGCGCCGCCAAGCGCAGCGTGGACCGCGGCATCAGCCAGGCCCGCCGCACGGTCGAGGACCACACCCTGCGGGCCAAGTCCCTCGCCCAGACCGGCGCCGCGGGAGAACTCGCCCAGCTGCGGCTGAAGCTGCGCACCTCCATGCGTGCCACCCAGGACGCTCTGAACGCGGCCGCCACCGACGACGAGTCCGTGAAGGAGTCCTTCGGCCTCTTCCAGCGGCTCGGTGTGCACGGCCACGAGCTGGACGGTGAGCTGAAGCGCCTGGAGTCGGAGCCCGACCGCGCCACCCTGCGGGAGCGCCTGCCCGAGCTGCGTGAGCGCACCGAGCGCATCACGCAGTCGGCGGACGCGCTGCGCTGGGCGGTCCGCGACCGCGCCCACCGCTTCTCGGGCGACGACCTGGACACCCTCAGCGCGCAGATCGACGTGGAGGCCGGCGCCCTGCGGCACTGGACGGCGGCGCAGGCCCCGCCCGCCGCCCCGGCCCCGCAGGGAGCGAGCGGGACGGGGAGGGCCGGCGAGACCTCCGCCGCCGGGCAGACCCGGCCCGGGACCACGCGGTCCGGCGCGGAGCAGGAGCCGGGGGCACGACCCGCCATCACGGCGCCCGCACCCCGCCCGACCTACCCCTGGCAGAAGAAGCCCCGCCCCGAGAGCACCACTTGATCCGGCCACGCGTGCCCCGGCGCCCCGGGGCCGGGCTGCCGCACGGCCACTACGGCAGGTAACCTCCAGCTCATGTCCCGCCATGTCGCGATCGTCACCGATTCAACGGCCTACCTGCCGGCCCGGACGATGGAGCGGCACGGCATCACCGCGGTCCCCCTGACCGTGGTCCTCGGCGACCGCGCCCTGGAAGAGGGCACCGAGATCTCCACCCGGGCCCTCGCCCAGGCTTTGCAGAAGCGGCGCCCGGTGACGACCTCGCGACCCGCGCCCGCGGTCTTCGAGGAGACCTACCGCGAGGTCGCCGAGTCCGGCGCCACGGGCATCGTCTCCCTCCATCTGTCCGCCGAGCTGTCCGGCACCTATGACGCGGCCGTCCTCGCCGCGCGCCGGGCGCCGGTGCCGGTGCGGGTGGTGGACACCGGCATGATCGCCATGGCACTCGGCTTCTGCGCGCTCGCGGCGGCGGAGGTGGCCGAGTCGGGCGGCACGGTGGACGAGGCCGTCACGGCCGCGGAGAAGCGGGCCGCGGGCACCTCCGCCTACTTCTACGTGGACACCCTCGACTACCTGCGCCGGGGCGGCCGTATCGGTGCGGCACAGGCCCTGCTCGGTTCGGCGCTCGCGGTCAAGCCGCTGCTGCAACTGGCCGACGGGCGGATCGAGCCCCTGGAGAAGGTGCGCACCGCGTCCAAGGCCATCGCCCGCCTGGAGGAGATCGCGGCCGACCGCGCGGGCAGTGCGCCCGTGGACGTCGCCGTGCACCATCTCGCCGCCCCCGACCGGGCGTCGGCCCTCGCCGACCGGTTGCGGACGCGACTGCCCGGGCTGGCGGATCTGCATGTCAGCGAGGTCGGGGCGGTGATCGGGGCGCACACCGGGCCCGGGCTGCTGGGGGTCGTGGTCTCGGCTCGGTGAGCGCGGTGGGTGCATCACGTCTGTGAGGGGCGCATCCCTCCTGTGCGGGCGCATCCCTCCTGTGCGGGCGCATCACCCCTGTGCGGGCGGATCTCCCCTGTCGGGCGGATCACTCCTGTGAGGGGCGGAGTTGTCCACAGGCTGTGGGTTGTCCACGGGATTCGACCAAGATCATCGCGGGTGGGCCGGTGTGGCCGATCCTCCTCGCATGGCACTTCGATCACGTTCACACACGGGGCCGGCGACCAGCGGGCCGGGCCGGGGGCCGACGTCGGACGGACGCGTACGGCACCGCCGGGACCGGCGGCACCGATTCGGCATGCGCGGGGGAGCCGGGCGAACCGGACTGACCGAGCGATCCGAGCGATCCGAGCGACCCGGGCGATCCCGGAGGCGGGGTGCGCATGCGCGCGCCTCGGAGGAGGAACTGCGGCGGCGGGCGGGGCTGTTGTTCGGCGGGTCCGCGGGGCCTGCTGAAGAGGCAGGGCGGCGGCGGGAGTCGGGGCAGGGGCCGCCGCCGGGTTCCGCCCCTGCCGGGGAGGTTCCGAGGGGCGGGCCGCGGACCGGGCGCGGAGATCACGGGACGGCTTTCGACCAGCGGGGGGTCGTCGAGGACAGGGCGGGGGATGCGGCCGGGGTCGAGCGCCGGGGGCTGGGTCTGGGCGGCTCGGCGGCCCGGGGATGGGGTGGGCTTGCGGCCGAGGGGCGGGGCGGTCCGGCAGTCGGGTCGCGGGGCGGCCTGGTCGTCGAGGGCCGGGGCGGCTCGGCGGGCGAGGGCCGTGGCGGGTTGGTGACCGAGGGGGTGAGCGGGCTGGGTGCCGGGGGCCGGGGTGGTTCCGTTGACGAGGGCCGGGGCGGCTCGGCTGCCGAGGGCCCAGGCGGTTTCCCCGTGCGGGGGACCTGGCGTGAGCGGTCCGGGCTTGCCCTGCGGGAGCGCATGCCGGTGTGGATGCAGGCGCGGTGCGGTCTGGAGCGGCGGAGCGTCCTCGCTCTGGCAGCGGTGCTGGTGCTCGCCGCGACGTTCGCCGCGCAGCACTTCTGGTCCGGCCGGACCGAGACCGTACGGCCGCCGGAGGTGGTGAGGGCGGCGGTTCCCTACGGGCAGCAGGACGAGTCCGGAGGGGTTGGGGAGGCGCCCGGGTCCGGCGGCGCGGGAGCGGCCGAGGGCGCGTCCGCCGGCTCCGCCGCTGCTTCCGCAGGGGCGGCGGGCGGGGCGGCGAAGGCCGGGGCCGGGGCCGGGGAGATCGTCGTGGACGTCGGGGGCAAGGTCCGCGAACCGGGGATCCACCGGCTGCCGGCCGGCTCCCGGGTCGCGGACGCCCTGCGTGCGGCGGGCGGGGTGAAGCCGGGCACCGACACCGGCGGCCTCAACCGCGCCCGCTTCCTGGTGGACGGTGAACAGGTGCTCGTCGGCGCGCCGGGCTCGGGCGCGGGCGGAGCACCGCCCGGGGGGATCGCCGGGGCGGCCGGAGCGGCAGGGGCGGCGCCTCCGGGCGGCGCGGCGAACGGCTCGGCTCCGACGGCTCCCGTCTCGCTCAACACCGCCACCCTCGACCAACTCGACACCCTTCCGGGCGTCGGGCCGGTGCTCGCGCAGCACATCGTCGACTACCGCACGCGCCACGGCGGTTTCCGCTCCGTGGACGAGCTGCGCGAGGTGAACGGCATCGGCGACCGTCGCTTCGCCGACCTGCGCGCCCTCGTACGGCCATGAGGCACGCGGCCGGCACACCGGTGGCCCCGGACGAGGTCGCGCCTGTGCAGCCCCGCCCCGCCCGGTCGGCCGTGCACGCCGCCTCCGGCCATCGGCTGGGCAGTTCCCGCCCTCGGCAGGAGGGTCCGACCGACCTGCGTCTCGTGCCGCCCGCGCTCGCGGCCTGGGCCACGGCGGCCCTCCTGCCGGACGCACCACCCGGCTGGGTCGTGGGCCTGGTGACGGGCTGTCTGGCCGCTGTCGCGCTGCTGCCGTGCGCCCGGCGTTTCGCAGTGCCGTCCTGGGCGCGGGCGTCGGCCGCCGCGGTGCTGCTGTGCGTGGCCGCTGCCGCCGCGTCGGCCGGGCTGCACGGAGCGGATCTGCGCCGGGGGCCGGTGCCCGGTCTGGCACGGGAGTACCGGTCGGTGTCGGCGGAGGTGGAGGTGACCTCCGATCCGCGGCTCAGCAGGCCGAAAGTGAGGGGTGATCACCTCGTTCCGACGGTCGTGCTGATCGACGCGGAGGTGCGCCGCGTGCACGAGCCGGGTGGAGCGGCGGTGGCGACGCGGACGCCGGTGCTGCTGATCGTCGACGTCAGGGCGTCGATGCCGCACCGGGCCGTCGACGGGCCGGCGCCCTCGCCGTGGCTGGGGCTGCTTCCCACCACGCGGCTCCGGGTGGAGGCACGGTCGGCGCCCGCCCTGACGGGCGGTGACCGGATCGCGGCCGTCCTGCGGGTGCGCGGAAAAGGTCCACCGCAGGTGGTGCGGGAGCCGTCCCGGTCCCAGCGGCTCGCCGGGCGGTTGCGGGCCGGATTGCGGGAGGCGACCGAGGGGCTGCCCTCGGACGCCCGGGCCCTGCTCCCCGGTCTGGTCGTCGGGGACACCTCGCGCGTCACCCCCGAGCTGGAGGAGGCGTTCAGGGAGACGGACCTGACCCACACGCTCGCCGTGTCCGGCGCCAACTTCACCATCCTGCTCGCCCTGCTGCTCGGCCCGCCGGGCCTGGCCCAACGGGCCGAGCGGAGAGGACTCGCGCCGCGGCTCGGCATCTCCCTGCGCGGGACGGCCGTGCTCGGCGGCGCGCTCTCCCTCGCGTTCGTCGTGGTGTGCCGGCCGGACCCGAGCGTGGTGCGGGCCGCGGCCTGCGGAGCCGTCGCGCTGCTCGCGCTCGCCACCGGCCGCCGCAGATCCATGATCCCGGCGCTGGCGACGGCGGTCCTGTTGCTGGTGCTTCACGACCCGTGGCTGGGGCGCAGTTACGGGTTCCTGCTCTCCGTGGTGGCCACCGGCGCCCTCCTCACGCTCGCGCCCCGCTGGAGCGCCGGGCTGCGGCGGCGAGGGGTGCCGCCGAGGCTCGCCGAGGCCCTGGGCGCCGCGGCGGCCGCGCAGGCCCTGTGCGCGCCCGTCGTCGCGGTGCTGTCGGCGCGGGTGAGCCTGGTGGCGGTGCCGTGCAACCTGCTCGCCGAGATCGCGGTCGCGCCGGCGACCGTCCTGGGCTTCGCCGCCCTGGCCACGGCCCCGGTGGCGATGCCGGTGGCCGAGGCGTTCGCGTGGTGCGCGCGGTGGCCCGCGGGGTGGATCGCGTCGATCGCCCGGACGGGGGCCGCGCTGCCCGGCGCGGGAGTGGACTGGCCCGCGAGCTGGGTGGGGGCGGCACTGCTCGGCGTCGTGACGCTCGTCCTGGTGCCGGTCGGGCGGTGGCTGCTCCGCCGTCCCTGGTGGTGCGGGGCCTGCGGGGTGCTGCTGGTGCTGGCCGTGGTGCAGCCGCCACCGCTCACCCGCACCCTCACGGGCTGGCCGCCGCCGGGCTGGCGGATGGTCATGTGCGACGTGGGCCAGGGCGACGCCATGGTGCTCGCCGCGGGGGACGGTGCCGGGGTGATGGTGGACGCGGGGCCCGACCCGTCCCTCGCCGACCACTGCCTGCGCGACCTCGGCATCACCCGTCTCCCGCTGATCGTGCTCACCCACTTCCATGCCGACCACGTCGCGGGCCTGCCCGGGGTGCTGCGCGGGCGGGACGTGGGGGCGATCACGACCACGGGTCTCGACGAGCCGGCGGACCAGGCCGCGTTCGTGCGGAGACAAGCGGCGCTGCGGCGGGTGCCCGTGACGCGGGCGGCGGCGGGGGAGCAGCTGCGGGCGGGGGAGTTGTCGTGGCAGGTGGTGTGGCCACCTCCGAGTGCGTCCCCGGGTCCACCCCTGAGCCCACCGCCGAGTCCGCCCGGGGGCCCGCCCGAGAGCCGGCTTCCGGACGTGCCCCCGCAGCCGCTCCCGGCCCACCCGGTACCGGAGGGTCCGAACGACGCCAGCGTCGCCATGCTGGTCCGGTCCGGCGGACTGCGGATGCTGCTGCTCGGCGACCTGGAGCCCCCGGCCCAGCGGGCGCTGGCCCGGTCACCGGCCGCCCGGGCACTGGAAGGCGTGGACGTGCTGAAGGTCGCCCACCACGGCTCGGCGTACCAGGACCCGGGCCTGCTGCGCCGGGTGGCCCCGCGGCTGGCCCTCATCTCCTGCGGCGACGACAACCCCTACGGGCACCCCGCCCCCGGCACGGTCGGGGCGCTGCGCGCCGGGGGCGCGGTGGTGCTGCGCACCGACCGGGACGGCGCCCTGGCGGTCACGGGGGAGGACGGAGAGCTGAACGTGGCGCGAGACTGAGGGCATGAATCCAAGTCAGGTTGATGCGTATCTGCGCCGTCTCGGAGTCGAGCAGCCGGCGTGGCCCACCGTCGACGCACTGCGTGAGCTGCACCTGCGGCATCTGCAGACGGTGCCGTTCGAGAACCTCTCGGTCCACCTCGGTGAGGAGATCGTGCTGGAGGAGAAGCGGTTGCTGGACAAGGTGGTGGGGGCGCGCCGGGGCGGATTCTGCTACGAACTCAACGGCGCCTTCGGGGCGTTGCTCGCCGCGCTCGGGTACGACGTGGTGCTGCTGGCGGCGCGGGTCCACGGGGACGGGGAGCTGCTCGGGATCCCGTACGACCATCTCGCGCTGCGGGTGCGCACGGTGGACGCGGGGGACTGGCTGGCCGACGTCGGGTTCGGGGCGCACAGCCACCTGCCGCTGGCGTTCGGCGAGCGCGGTGAGCAGGAGGATCCGGGGGGCACGTTCCGGATCGTCGAGGCGGGGCCGGACGCGGCCGGGGTGCGCGGCGGGCACGAGGCCGCACAGGCGGCGGACCTGGACGTGGTCCGCGACGGCCGGCCGCAGTACCGCCTGGAGGTGCGGCCGCGGGTGCTCGGCGACTTCGCGGCCGGGGCGTGGTGGCACCGGACGTCGCCGGAGTCGCACTTCACACGGTCGCTGGTCTGCTCCCGCGTGACGGAGGAGGGCGGGCGCATCACGCTCAGCGGGCGGAAGCTGACGGCGACGGCCGCCGACGGGACGCGGGAGGAGCGGGAGCTGGGGACGGACGAGGAGGTGCTCGCGGCCTACCGGGAGCGGTTCGGGATCGAGCTGGCCGCGGTGCCGGCCCTGCGCGTCCCCGCATAGCGCGCCGCCCTACACCTAGCCTCTGCCCCGCCCAAGCCCGGCTCCCTGTCCGCCCCTGCTCCGCCCGGGGCCGGGAGCCGGGTCCGGGGTGCCGTGCCGGACAATGTCCGGCGTGAGTGACGTGCGACATGTGCTGGTGCTGCCCGACCGGGACGCGGCCGAGGAAGTGGTGGAGGCGCTCGGGGAGCGGTTCGGCATCGCCGAGGAGCCGCGGCTGGTGCGGGACGCCCTGGCCGGTGAGGACGACGCCGAGGACGCGCAGTGGCTGGTCGTCCTGCGCGACGAGGAGGAGCGGCTGGACCCGGCCGAGCTGGACCGGTTCGCCGGGGAGTGGGAGGGCTGGCGGGAGGAGCCGTAGGCCGGTCCGCGGACCGGGCCTTCCCGGCTCGCTGTCACCGCTGCGTGGGATGCTTGTCGCGATGCCCAGGAAGAGTGCGAACGACGACCCCCTCGCGCCGGTGACCCTTGCCGTCGGCCAGGAGGACCTGCTGCTGGACCGCGCCGTGCAGGAGGTGGTGGCCGCCGCGAAGGCCGCCGACGCGGACACGGACGTGCGGGACCTCGCGCCCGACCAGTTGCAGCCCGGCACGCTCGCCGAGCTGACGAGCCCGTCGCTGTTCGCGGAGCGCAAGGTCGTCGTCGTGCGCAACGCGCAGGACCTGTCGGCCGACACCGTCAAGGACGTGAAGTCCTATCTCGCCTCGCCCGCCGAGGAGATCACCCTCGTCCTGCTGCACGCCGGCGGGGCCAAGGGCAAGGGCCTGCTCGACGCGGCCCGCAAGGCCGGGGCCCGCGAGGTGGCCTGCCCGAAGATGACCAAGCCGGCGGACCGGCTGGCGTTCGTGCGGGCGGAGTTCCGCACGGCCGGGCGGTCGGCCACCCCGGAGGCGTGCCAGGCGCTCGTCGACGCGATCGGCAGCGACCTGCGGGAGCTGGCGTCGGCCGTCTCTCAGCTGGTCGCGGACGTCGAGGGGACGATCGACGAGGCGGTCGTCGGGCGCTACTACACCGGGCGGGCGGAGGCGTCGAGCTTCACGGTCGCCGACCGGGCCGTCGAGGGCCGGGCCGCGGAGGCCCTGGAAGCGTTGCGCTGGTCGCTGGCGACCGGCGTGGCACCGGTGCTGATCACAAGCGCGCTGGCGCAGGGCGTCCGCGCCATCGGGAAGCTGTCGTCGGCCCGCGGGGGCCGGCCGGCGGACCTGGCGCGGGAGCTGGGCATGCCGCCCTGGAAGATCGACCGGGTGCGGCAGCAGATGCGCGGGTGGACCCCCGACGGCGTGGCGGCGGCGCTGCGGGCCGTCGCCGAGGCGGACGCGGGAGTGAAGGGCGGGGGCGACGACCCGGAGTACGCCCTGGAGAAAGCGGTCGTCACCATCGCCCGGGCGGCCCGTTCCCGGGGCCGGGGCTGACGCGCGCGGCGGTTCGGTACACCGGCGGACGCGGTCGTGAGGCAGGGCCGGCCGACGACGGGGACGCGCCGCCGTTCGCCGGCGGGGTGCGGCCGGAGTTTCGCGGCGGGGACCGGCCCTCTCCCCACGGTGCCGCCGGACCCGGCCGGAGGGACAATCGAAACCGTCAGCCGTACGTCGCCGAGTGAGCGAAAGGTGGCGAGGATCATGGCTGAGCACCCGCACGCAGTGCTCGTCCGCAAGGGCTACGAGGCCTTCTCGCGCGGGGACATGGACACCTTGCGCGGGATGATGGCCGCCGACGCCACGCACCACGTGCCCGGTGACCACCCGTTGTCGGGGGACTTCAAAGGGGTGAACGCGATCATCGAGATGTACGAACGGCTCGGCGCGGAGACCCGGGGAACGATGCGTGCCGACCTGATCGGCATCGCGGTCGACGGTCGCGGCCACGCGGTCGGGATGACCCGCTTCACCGCCGAGCGCAACGGCAGGCACCTCGACGACACCGGGTGCATCGTCTTCCGGATCGTCGGCGACAAGGTCACCGACCTCGACGAATGCGTCGAGGACATCGACGCGAACAACGAGTTCTGGTCCTGAGGAGACCGGCCCGGAAAGCCGAAGGCCGGGGGTCCGGAAAAGCCGAAGGCCGTGGCGGCCCGGAAAAGCCGAAGGCCGGGGGTCCTCCCATGGGGAAGGAGGACACCCGGCCGTTCGGTTCACGCTGCTGGATCCGCGCCCGCGTGGCGAACGCAGGCCGCGCGCGGATCCGAAGGGGTGCCGGACGGGAGCGGATGAGAGAGGGCCCGCTCGATTCCCTCCGGCGTCACATCAGATGTCAGCCCTTGAGCGCGGTGACCTTCTGAGCCAGCGCCGACTTCTTGTTGGCGGCCTGGTTCTTGTGGATGACGCCCTTGGAGACGGCCTTGTCGAGCTGACGCGCGGCAGCGCGCTGGTACTCGGTGGCCTTCTCGACGTCACCCGCGGCAGCAGCCTCGCGGGCCTTGCGGATCGCGGTCTTGAGGGAGGACTTGACGGCCTTGTTGCGCAGCCGCGCCTTCTCGTTGGTCTTGATCCGCTTGATCTGGGACTTGATGTTCGCCACGAATGAGCCTTCTCAGGTTCTGGCACGGCACCGCTCGGGCCCCGTACCGGTGATTTCTTGAGTCGTGCCTCCTGCGAGAGGGCATGAGGCACAGCCACCCAGGCTACCAGCGCGGCCTTTCCCGGCCCAAACCCGTCCGTGGTCCGCACCCGTGGGACCATGGAGGCTACGTATCGATCCGACCCGAGACCGCAGACACTGCGGACGCCTCAAGAATCAGGACCCTGCGTGCCCGCGATCCCCAGCCACGTGCCCGAGCCGAGCCGTACCGACCCGGCTCTGATCCGCAACTTCTGCATCATCGCGCACATCGACCACGGCAAGTCCACGCTCGCCGACCGGATGCTCCAGCTGACCGGAGTGGTCGAGCAGCGGCAGATGCGCGCCCAGTACCTCGACCGCATGGACATCGAGCGCGAGCGTGGCATCACGATCAAGTCTCAGGCGGTGCGTCTGCCGTGGGCCCCGACCCACGACAAGGGCAACACGCACATCCTGAACATGATCGACACCCCGGGGCACGTCGACTTCACCTACGAGGTCTCGCGGTCGCTCGCCGCCTGCGAGGGCACCATCCTCCTGGTGGACGCCGCCCAGGGCATCGAGGCGCAGACCCTCGCCAACCTGTACCTGGCGATGGAGAACGACCTCACGATCATCCCCGTGCTGAACAAGATCGACCTGCCGGCGGCGCAGCCCGAGAAGTTCGCCGAGGAGCTCGCGCACCTCATCGGCTGCGATCCGGGCGACGTCCTCAAGGTGTCCGCCAAGACCGGTGTCGGCGTCGACGCGCTGCTGGACAAGGTCGTCGCCGAGGTGCCGGCCCCGGTGGGTGTCGCGGACGCCCCCGCGCGCGCCATGATCTTCGACTCGGTCTACGACTCCTACCGCGGTGTCGTGACCTACGTCCGCGTCATCGACGGGCAGCTCAACAAGCGCGAGCGCATCAAGATGATGTCCACGGGCGCCACGCACGAGCTGCTGGAGATCGGCACCAACTCGCCGGAGATGCTGCCCGCCGACGGACTGGGCGTCGGCGAGGTGGGCTACCTGATCACCGGCGTGAAGGACGTCCGCCAGTCCAAGGTCGGTGACACGGTCACCAGCCAGTCCAAGGGCGCCACCGAGCCCCTCGGCGGCTACAAGGACCCCAAGCCGATGGTCTTCTCGGGGCTGTACCCGCTCGACGGCTCGGACTACCCGGAGCTGCGCGAGGCCCTGGACAAGCTCCAGCTGAACGACGCCGCGCTGGTCTACGAGCCGGAGACCTCCGCCGCGCTCGGGTTCGGCTTCCGCGTCGGCTTCCTGGGCCTGCTGCACCTGGACGTGATCCGCGAGCGGCTGGAGCGCGAGTTCGGGCTCGACCTGATCGCGACCGCGCCGAACGTGGTCTACCGCGTCGTCATGGAGGACGGCAGCGAGCACACGGTCACCAACCCGAGCGAGTTCCCCGAGGGCAAGATCTCGGACGTGTACGAGCCGGTCGTGCGGGCGACCATCCTCGCGCCGAGCGAGTTCATCGGCTCGATCATGGAGCTGTGCCAGACCCGGCGCGGCACCCTGCTCGGCATGGACTACCTCTCCGAGGACCGGGTCGAGATCCGCTACACGCTGCCGCTCGCGGAGATCGTCTTCGACTTCTTCGACCAGCTGAAGTCCAAGACCCGCGGCTACGCCTCGCTCGACTACGAGCCCACCGGCGAGCAGACCTCCAGCCTGGTCAAGGTCGACATCCTGCTGCACGGCGACAAGGTGGACGCCTTCTCGGCGATCACCCACAAGGACCAGGCGTACGCCTACGGGGTCCGGCTCGTCGCCAAGCTCAAGGAGCTCATCCCGCGGCAGGCCTTCGAGGTGCCGGTCCAGGCCGCCATCGGCTCGCGGGTCATCGCCCGCGAGACCATCCGCGCCATCCGCAAGGACGTCCTCGCCAAGTGCTACGGCGGTGACATCTCCCGGAAGCGGAAGCTGCTGGAGAAGCAGAAGGAGGGCAAGAAGCGGATGAAGATGGTCGGTTCCGTGGAGGTTCCGCAGGAGGCGTTCATCGCCGTCCTGTCGAGTGATGACAGTGCGGGGTCGGGCAAGGTCAAGAAGTAACCGCCGATTACCGCGGGTTACACCGCAAACCGGGTAGAACAAGGGCCCGTCGTGCGAAAGCGCGGCGGGCCCCGGTGCGTCCGGGGGGTAGCTCTCTGTACGAAGTGACAGGCCGCGGCCCCTTACGCAGGAACGGGCCGACCTTTACTCTGATCCCCTGCTCGATAGTTACTCACCAGTTAAACAACAGGCGTGACCTGCAGCTCGTGAGGACCAACCAGCCGCACCTGAGCCAGCCGCGCTGTCGCGGGCCCGGAGGATGTCGTGAGCGACACACAGACCTTGATCGAGAACCGTCCGCCCTCCGTGGCGGGCCTCTTCCTGGAGCGCGTGGCCGCCACGCCGGACGCCGAGGCCTACCGGTATCCGGTTCCCGCGGCCTCGGGCGAGGGGCCGGACGAGTGGAAGTCGCTCACCTGGGCGCGGGCCGCCGAGCGGGTCTACGCCATCGCCGCGGGCCTGATCGAACTGGGCGTGCAGCCCGAGCAGCGTGTCGCCCTGGCCTCCAGCACCCGCATCGAGTGGATCCTGGCCGACCTCGGCATCATGTGCGCCGGCGCCGCCACCACCACGGTCTACCCGCAGACCAACGCCGACGAGTCGGCGTACATCCTGTCGGACTCCGAGAGCCGGGTGCTCATCGCGGAGAACGCCGAGCAGCTGGCCAAGGCCAAGGAGAAGCGGGCCCAGCTGCCCGCGCTGACCCATGTCGTGGTCGTGGACCCGGCCGGCGCGGAGAGCGCCGACTGGATCCTCACCCTCGACGAGCTGGAGAAGCGCGGCGCCGCCCGACTGGAGAAGGAACCGGAGCTGATCAAGGAGCGGGTCGGGGCCATCACCAAGGACCAGCTCGCCACGCTCATCTACACGTCCGGCACCACCGGCCGCCCCAAGGGCGTGCGGCTGCCGCACGACAACTGGTCGTACATGGCCAAGGCCATCGCCGCGACCGGGCTGGTCAGCGGCGACGACGTGCAGTACCTGTGGCTGCCGCTCGCGCACGTCTTCGGCAAGGTGCTCACCTCCGGGCAGATCGAGGTCGGGCACGTCACCGCCGTGGACGGCCGGGTCGACAAGATCATCGACAACCTGCCGGTGGTCCAGCCGACGTACATGGCCGCCGTGCCGCGCATCTTCGAGAAGGTCTACAACGGGGTCGCCGCCAAGGCCCGGGCGGGCGGCGGGGCCAAGTACAAGATCTTCCAGTGGGCCGCCGAGGTCGCCCGCGAGTACGCCAAGGTCTCGCAGGACAACTTCCGGCGCACCGGCACCGCGACCGTGCCCTTCGGGCTGAAGGCGAAGCACAAGGTCGCCGACACGCTGGTGTTCGCCAAGATCCGGGAGGCCTTCGGCGGCAACCTGCGGGCCTGCGTGTCCGGCTCGGCCGCCCTGGCCCCCGAGATCGGCTACTTCTTCGCCGGCGCCGGCATCCACGTCCTGGAGGGCTACGGCCTCACCGAGTCCTCGGCCGCGTCCTTCGTCAACCCGGGCGAGGCCTACCGCACGGGCACGGTCGGCAAGCCGCTGCCCGGCACCGAGGTGCGCATCGCGGACGACGGCGAGATCCTGCTGCGCGGCCCCGGCATCATGGAGGGCTACCACAACCTGCCCGAGAAGACCGCCGAGGTGCTGGAGCCGGACGGCTGGTTCCACACCGGCGACATCGGGGAGCTGTCCGCCGACGGCTACCTGCGGATCACCGACCGCAAGAAGGACCTCATCAAGACCTCGGGCGGCAAGTACATCGCCCCGGCGGAGGTCGAGGGGCAGTTCAAGGCGGTGTGCCCGTACGTGTCCAACATCCTGGTGCACGGCGCCGACCGGAACTTCTGCACGGCGCTCATCGCCCTCGACGAGGCGGCGATCACCGAGTGGGCCAAGGAGAACGGCCTGGAGGGCAGGCCGTACGCGGAGATCGTGGCGGCGCCGGCGACGGTGGAGATGGTCGACGGGTACGTGAAGCAGCTCAACGAGGGGCTTCAGCGGTGGCAGACCATCAAGAAGTTCCGGCTGCTGCCGCGGGACCTCGACGTGGAGCACGGCGAGATCACGCCGAGCCTGAAGCTGAAGCGGCCGGTCGTGGAGCGGGAGTACAAGCACCTGATCGACGAGATGTACGAGGGGTCCCGCGAGGCGTAGTCCGCCCCGGGTGACCCGTTCCGGGCCGGCGCCGCGCAGGCGCCGGCCCTTCGTCGTGCCACCGGCCGTTCGCCCCCGGCGGGCGGGGCGAGCGGGTGATGACGCCCGGATGCTCGGATCCGACCGTCTTTCGACCGTTCTTCAACCACATCCGTAGCACTCTTCTCACTCATGGCGGCCTTCTTCCGTAACTCCGTGCTTATGGGCGTGGCCGGTCTGTCACCCTGTCGGCATCGACTGTGGCGTATTCGTACGAACTGCCCGGGGAGCCGTCCATGGGGGCCATTCCGACGCAACGGGAGACCGTCTCCCGTGCATCGCAGGCGCCTGCGCATGCCCGGGAGCCGTCCGTGCCCGCGCAGGAAGGGCTCGCCGAGCCCGCCGCCGGGGAGCCCGCGCCCGCCGCGCAGGCGCTCGCGATGACACACGCGCGGGCGCACGCCACCCTGCCGGGCAGCTCCCTCGCTCCGGGCGCCGCCCGCAGCCTGCTGCGCACCGCCTTCGCCGAGTGGACGGAGGCGGGCCTGCCCGGGTCCGAGCACCTCGGCGAGCGCCTGGCCGCCGACGCGCGGCTCGTCGTCAGCGAACTCGTCACCAACGCCGTCGTGCACGCCGGAACCGACGTCGAGCTGGAGTGCCGGCTGGAGGGCGACGCGCCGGACACGGTCGCGCTGGTCGTGGAGGTCTGCGACCACCACCCCTCCCGCGCCCCGCGCGGCGCCGGGCCGGACCCGTCCCACGAACCCCCCGAGTACGGGCGCGGCCTGCGGCTCGTCGGCGCGCTGTCCGAGGCGTGGGGGATCACCTACCGCACCGGCCGCAAGACCGTGTGGGCACGGCTGCCCGCGGCGGGATGCGCGGCGGAGGCACAGGCCGAGGCGTACGCCGGGGAGCACGCGCTGGCGCGCGACCTGCGGGTCGCGGAGAGCCTCGCGCCCGGGCCGCCGGGGCCCGCCGGGCCCGGGGAACGGACCCGGCGGAACGATGCGCCACACGCGGACAGGCCGGCCGGGCCCCGTGACCAGGCCGGGCCCCGTGACCAGGCCGGGCCGCGTGACCCGGCCGGCCCGGGCGACCGCTGGGAGCGGCACGGGGAACAGGACGACGGCTGGCTGGGCCGCGGGGCGCTGTCCTTCCTCGCGGAGGCCTCCGACCTCCTCGCGGGACAGCTCGACGAGGACCTGGTCGCCGCCCTCACCGGGCAGCTGATCGTGCCGCGGCTCGCCGACTGGTGCGCGATGTGGATGGAGGACGAGGCGACCGGCGGCTGGAGCGGCGCGGACGGGCCCGGTCTCGGCCGGGTCTGGCACGGCAGCGAGCACCGCGTCGAGGAACTGCGCCGGGCCCTGGAGAAGGAACCGCCGCAGCCGTCCGACCCGTCCCGCCCCGGGCCCGCCGCCTACCACTGGCCCGGTGAGGCCCTCGGCGAGCCCGGGGCGGCCCTGGCGTACCGGCTGGTCGCGGGGGGACGGCCGCTCGGCACGCTCGTCGTCGGACGGTCGGGGGCGTCCGGTTTCCCCGACGAGATCACCGGCCTCGTCGAGGACCTCAGCCGCCGCGTCGCGCTCGCCGTGGGCGCCGCCCGCCAGTACGCCCGCCAGGCCACCATCAGCGCCGTGCTCCAGCGCGGACTGCTGCCCGGCGCCGTGGCCGAGATCCCCGGCGTGCGCAGCGCGCTCGTCTACGAGCCCTGCGACAAGGGCGGACCCAGCGGCGACTTCTACGACCTGTTCCCGGCCGGCGACGGCCGCTGGTGCTTCGCCGTCGGCGACGTCCAGGGCAAGGGCCCCGAGGCGGCCGTCGTCATCGGCCTGGCCCGCCCCTGGCTGCGCCTGCTGGCCCGCGAGGGCTATCGCGTCGCCGACGTCCTCGACCGCCTCAACCAGCTGCTGCTCGACGACGCCACCGAGGCCGCCGACGCGGCGGCCCGGGCGCTGGTGGCCGCGGGAGCGCGCCCGACCCCGCCCGGCGACGGTCCCCAGACCCGCTTCCTGTCCCTGCTCTACGGCGAACTGGTCCCCTTCGACGGCGGGGTCCACTGCACGGTCGCCTCCGCCGGGCACCCCCTGCCGCTGCTGCTCGGGGCGGGTGGCGAGGTCGAGCCCTGCGCGCAGCCGCAGACCCTCCTTGGCGTCGTCGAGGACGCCACGTACACCAGCGAGAGCTTCGACCTGCGCCCCGGGGACACCCTGCTGTGCGTCACCGACGGCGTGACCGAGCGCCGCTCCGGTTCCCGGCAGTTCGACGACGGGGACGGGCTCGCCGCGGCGCTGGCCGGGTGCGCCGGGCTCCGGGCCGAGCTGATAGCCGAGCGGATCCAGCAGCTCGTGCACGACTTCGGGGAGCGGCCCCCGGCGGACGATCTGGCGCTGCTGGTGCTCCAGGCGGAGTGAGCCCGCCGGTGCTGGACAATGGAAGGCATGCCTTCCGCACTCCCCGACGGCGAGCCCGTCCCCGCCGACGGCGCGCTGCCCGCGTCCGCGCTCGCCGGGGCCGCCGACCGCCCCCTCGGGTTCTACCTGCACGTCCCCTACTGCGCGACCCGCTGCGGCTACTGCGACTTCAACACCTACACGGCGACCGAGCTGCGCGGCACCGGCGGCGTGCTCGCCTCGCGCGACAACTACGCCGGGACGCTGGTGGACGAGGTCCGGCTGGCCCGCAAGGTGCTGGGCGACGACCCGCGGGCCGTGCGGACGGTGTTCGTGGGCGGGGGCACGCCCACGCTGCTGGACGCCGAGGACCTGGTCCGGATGCTGCGGGCGGTCCGCGAGGAGTTCGGACTCGCGCCGGACGCCGAGATCACGACCGAGGCGAACCCCGAGTCCGTGGACCCGGCGTATCTGGCGGCCCTGCGCGAGGGCGGCTTCAACCGGATCTCCTTCGGCATGCAGAGCGCGCGGCAGCACGTGCTGAAGGTGCTGGACCGCACCCACACGCCCGGGCGGCCCGAGGCCTGCGTCGCCGAGGCCCGGGCGGCCGGGTTCGAGCACGTGAACCTGGACCTGATCTACGGCACGCCGGGGGAGTCCGACGACGACTGGCGGGCCTCCCTGGACGCGGTGCTGGGCGCCGGACCCGACCACGTCAGCGCGTACGCCCTGATCGTCGAGGAGGGCACGCAGCTCGCGCGGCGGATCCGCCGGGGCGAGGTGCCGATGACCGACGACGACGTCCACGCCGACCGGTACCTGATCGCCGACGAGGTGCTCTCCGGCGCCGGGTTCGACTGGTACGAGGTGTCGAACTGGGCGACCTCCGAGGCGGGCCGGTGCCTGCACAACGAGCTGTACTGGCGGGGAGCCGACTGGTGGGGCGCGGGACCCGGCGCGCACAGCCACGTGGGCGGCGTGCGCTGGTGGAACGTGAAGCACCCGGGGGCGTACGCGGCCGCGCTGGCTTCGGGGAGGTCGCCGGGGGCCGGACGTGAGGTGCTGTCCGACGAGGACCGCAGGGTCGAGCGGATCCTGCTGGAGCTGCGGCTCCGGGAGGGGGTGCCGCTGTCGCTGCTGCGGGAGGAGGGGCTTGCGGCGTCCCGGCGGGCGCTGTCCGAGGGGCTGCTCCAGGACGAGCCCTATGCGCAGGGGCGGGCAGTGCTGACCCTGCGCGGGCGGTTGCTGGCGGACGGGGTCGTCCGGGACCTCGTGGACTGAGGCGCCCGGGCCGGGGCGCCGCGCGCCCCCCGCGGCGCGCATGCCCGCGGCTAGGGGGCCGTCACGAAGTCGATCAACTCCTCCACCCGGCCCAGCAGCTCCGGCTCCAGGTCCTTGTACGAGTGGACGCACGACAGGATCCGCTGCCAGGCCGCGCCCGTGTTCTCCGGCCAGCCCAGCGCACGGCACACGCCCGTCTTCCAGTCCTGGCCGCGCGGGACCCGGGGCCAGGACGCGATGCCCAGGGCCGACGGCTTCACCGCCTCCCAGACGTCGATGTACGGGTGGCCCACGACCAGCGCGTGCTCGCTCGTCACCGACTCGGCGATGCGCCACTCCTTCGAGCCCGGCACCAGATGGTCGACCAGGACGCCGAGGCGCGCGTCCGGGCCGGGTGCGAAGGACTCGACGATCGACGGCAGGTCGTCCACGCCCTCCAGGTACTCCACGACCACGCCCTCGATGCGCAGGTCGTCGCCCCAGACCTTCTCCACCAGCTCGGCGTCGTGCCGCCCCTCGACGTAGATGCGGCCCGCCCGGGCCACGCGGGCGCGTGCGCCGGGGACCGCCACCGAGCCGGAGGCCGTGCGGCTGGGGCGGGCCGGAGCACCCGGCGCGGGGCGGACCAGCGTCACCACCTTGCCCTCCAGCAGGAAGCCGCGCGGCTCCATCGGGAACACCCGGTGCTTGCCGAAGCGGTCCTCCAGGGTCACCGTGCCCGCCTCGCAGCGGATCACCGCCCCGCAGAACCCGCTCCCGGGCTCCTCCACCACCAGGCCCGGCTCGGCCGGGACCTCGGGAACCGGCTTCGGCTTCTTCCACGGCGGGGTCAGATCGGTCGAGTACTGGCGCATTCGCACGACGATAGGGAAAGCCGCCGGACGCTCACGACGACACGCCGAAACGCGCGGCCAGCGCGTCGCGTTGGGCGCGGACGAACGCCGCGTCCACCACCGCTCCGTGACCGGGCACGTACAGCGCGTCCTCGCCGCCCAGGGCGAGCAGGCGGTCCAGGGCGGCCGGCCACCGCGCGGGCACGGCGTCCGGACCCGCCTGCGGCTCACCCGACTCCTCGACCAGGTCGCCGCAGAACACCACCTCGGGATCGCCCGGCACCAGCACGGCCAGGTCGTGCGCGGTGTGCCCCGGGCCCACGTTCGCCAGCAGCACCTGCCGGCCGCCGCCCAGGTCGAGGGTCCACTCGCCGGAGACCAGGTGCCCGGGCGGAGCCAGCCGTTCCACCGCCTCCCGGGCCGCGGAGGCCGCCAGGCCCTGGCGCACCGCGTCCTCGCGCAGCTCCTCGCGGTCCCGCGCCCGCGACAGCACCGCGTCCACGCCCACCGCGCCGAAGACCTCGGTGCCCGGGAGCGCGGCCGCGCCGAGGACGTGGTCGAAGTGGGGGTGGGTCAGCGCGAGATGTGTCACACGCCGACCGGTGAGCGCCCGCGCCTGCGCACCCAGCCGCGCGCCCTCGGCGAGGCTCGACCCCGCGTCGATCAGAAGGACCGCCCCCTCGCCGACGACCAGCCCGATCGTGCAGTCCCACACCGGCAGTCGGCACCGCCCCACACCCGTGGCCACGCGCTCCCACCCGAGGTCTTCCCAAGTCACCGTCATACCGGGACGCTAGCGGTGCGCCCCGCCCGCGGCACGACGCCGCACGACCAGCCTTGCCGGGGGCGTACCCCACCGCCGTACACTGGGCCGGGGAATGCTGGCACTCGCACGCGCAGAGTGCCAGGCCGCGAACGGCGGGCAACGGGCGGACGACTTCTGGAGGTGTGCGCGATGCTCAGTGAACGCAGACTGCAAGTGCTGCGCGCCATCGTCCAGGACTACGTCGGCACCGAGGAGCCGGTCGGCTCCAAGGCCCTCACCGAGCGGCACAACCTCGGCGTCTCCCCGGCGACCGTGCGCAACGACATGGCGGCCCTGGAGGACGAGGGGTACATCGCCCAGCCGCACACCAGCGCCGGGCGGATCCCCACCGACAAGGGGTACCGGCTGTTCGTCGACAAGCTCGCCGGGGTCAAGCCGATGACCGCGCCCGAGCGGCGCGCGATCCAGAACTTCCTCGAGGGCGCCGTCGACCTCGACGACGTCGTGGCGCGCACGGTGCGGCTGCTCGCGCAGCTCACCCGCCAGGTCGCCGTCGTGCAGTACCCGTCGCTGACCCGTTCGACCGTGCGGCACGTGGAGCTGCTGTCCCTCGCGCCCGCGCGGGTGATGCTCGTGCTGATCACGGACACCGGGCGGGTCGAGCAGCGCGTGGTGGACTGCCCGGCGCCTTTCGGCGAGGCCTCGCTCGCGGATCTGCGCGCGCGCCTCAACAGCCGCGTGGCGAACCGCCGTTTCGCGGATGTGCCGAGTCTGGTGGAGGATCTCCCGGAGGCGTTCGAGCACGAGGACCGGGGTACGGTCTCCACGGTGCTCTCCACACTCCTGGAGACGCTCGTCGAGGAGAACGAGGAGCGGCTGATGATCGGCGGCACCGCCAATCTGACCCGCTTCGGTCATGACTTCCCCCTCACGATCCGGCCCGTGCTGGAGGCGCTGGAGGAGCAGGTCGTGCTCCTCAAGCTGCTCGGCGAGGCGAAGGATCCGGGCGTGACCGTACGGATC
The DNA here is from genome assembly GCF_044328425.1 of Streptomyces sp. NPDC017943. Classification (NCBI taxonomy): domain Bacteria; kingdom Bacillati; phylum Actinomycetota; class Actinomycetes; order Kitasatosporales; family Streptomycetaceae; genus Streptomyces; species Streptomyces sp. NPDC017943. The sequence goes on from NZ_JBIRHH010000006.1 coordinate 567,906, forward strand.
GGTCACGAGAACGCCCACGAAGGACTCAACTCCACGTCCGTCGTGTCGGTCGGCTACGGTTCGGGCGGCGAGGCAGTCGCCAAGCTCGGCGTGGTCGGACCGACCCGCATGGACTACCCGGGAACGATGGGAGCGGTACGCGCAGTGGCACGGTACGTCGGACAGATCCTGGCGGAGTCGTAGTGGCCACGGACTACTACGCCGTACTCGGCGTGCGCCGCGACGCGTCGCAGGAAGAGATCAAGAAGGCCTTCCGGCGGCTCGCCCGCGAGCTGCACCCGGACGTCAACCCCGATCCGAAGACCCAGGAGCGGTTCAAGGAGATCAACGCCGCCTACGAGGTGCTGTCGGACCCGCAGAAGAAGCAGGTCTACGACCTCGGCGGCGACCCGCTCTCGCAGGCCGGCGGCGGTGCCGGCGGCTTCGGAGCCGGTGGCTTCGGGAACTTCTCGGACATCATGGACGCCTTCTTCGGCACGGCGTCGCAGCGCGGACCGCGCTCGCGCACCCGCCGTGGCCAGGACGCCATGATCCGCATCGAGGTCGAGCTCGACGAGGCGGCCTTCGGCACGACGAAGGACATCCAGGTCGACACGGCCGTCGTCTGCAACACCTGCAACGGCGAGGGTGCCGCGCCGGGCACCTCCGCGCAGACGTGCGACATGTGCCGCGGCCGCGGTGAGGTCTCGCAGGTCACCCGGTCCTTCCTGGGCCAGGTCATGACCTCCCGCCCCTGCCCGCAGTGCCAGGGCTTCGGCACGGTCGTCCCCACGCCCTGCCCCGAGTGCGCGGGCGACGGCCGGGTGCGCTCCCGCCGGACCCTCACGGTCAAGATCCCGGCCGGTGTCGACAACGGCACCCGGATCCAGCTCGCCGGCGAGGGCGAGGTCGGGCCCGGCGGCGGTCCGGCCGGCGACCTCTACGTCGAGATCCACGAGCTGCCGCACCCGATGTTCCAGCGGCGCGGCGACGACCTGCACTGCACGGTGACACTCCCCATGACCGCGGCGGCCCTCGGCACGAAGGTGCCGCTGGAGACGCTGGACGGCATGGAGGAGGTCGACATCCGCCCGGGCACCCAGTCCGGCCAGTCGATCCCGCTGCACGGCCGCGGTGTCACGCACCTGCGCGGTGGCGGGCGCGGCGACCTCATCGTGCACGTCGAGGTCCAGACGCCGACCAAGCTCGACCCCGAGCAGGAGCGCCTCCTGCGCGAACTGTCCAAGCTCCGCGGCGAGGAGCGCCCCACGGGCCAGTTCCAGCCCGGACAGCAGGGGCTGTTCTCGCGGCTGAAGGACGCGTTCAACGGACGCTGAGCCGGCGACCGGGGCGACTCCCGCGCGGGCGGAAGCAGGCATTCCCCTGGCCTGTGCCACACGGCAGGCCGGTTTCGGACGGGCGCGGAGGACGTGACAACATGCGGTCATGTCCTCCGCTCTGACCGATCTCTTCCCGCTCCCGATCGTGCAGGCCCCCATGGCGGGCGGCATCTCCGTGCCGCAGCTCGCCGCCGCCGTGTGCGAGGCGGGCGGGCTCGGGTTCCTCGCCGCCGGGTACAAGACCGCCGACGGGATGTACCAGGAGATCAAGCAGCTCAAGAGCCTCACGGGCAGGCCGTTCGGCGTCAACGTCTTCATGCCGCACCCGGATCTCGCCGACCCCGCCGCCGTGGACGTCTACGCCCACCAGCTGGCCGGTGAGGCGACCTGGTACGAGACCGGGCTCGGCGATCCCGAGAGCGGGCGCGACGACGGCTTCGAGGCCAAACTCGTCGTGCTGCGCGACAACCCCGTGCCCGTGGTGTCGTTCCACTTCGGTGTCCCGGACCGCGAGGTGATCGACGCCCTGCACCGCGTCGGCACCTTCGTCCTGGCCGCCGCGACCACCCCGGACGAGGCCCGCGCCGTGGAGCGGGCCGGCGCGGACGGCGTCATCGCGCAGGGCCTCGAGGCCGGCGGCCACCAGGGCACCCACCGGGACACCCCCGACACCGACGGCGGCGGCATCGGACTGCTCTCCCTGGTCGCGCAGGTGCGCGAGGCCGTCACCATCCCGGTCGTCGCCGCGGGCGGCATCATGCGCGGCGGCCAGATCGCCGCCGTGCTCGCGGCGGGGGCCGCCGCCGCCCAGCTCGGCACCGCCTTCGTCCCCACGCACGAGTCCGGTGCGCACGCCCTGCACAAGCAGGCCCTGACCCACCCCCTCTTCGTCCGCACGGAACTCACCCGGGCCTTCACGGGCCGCCCGGCCCGCGGCCTCGTCAACCGGTTCGTGCGCGAGCACGGCCCCTACGCGCCCGCCGCCTACCCCGAGGTCCACCACCTCACCGCGCCGCTGCGCAAGGCCGCCGCCAAGGCGGGCGACGCCCAGGGGATGGCGCTGTGGGCCGGGCAGGGGCACCGGATGGCGCGGGAGATGCCCGCCGGGCACCTGGTCGAGGTGCTCGCCGGGGAACTCGCCGCCGCCCGTGCGGCGCTGGCGGGAGGTGCGCGATGACCGCGCCGGTGTTCGTGGTCGAGCACTTCCGGGCGGGCGGCGGCGGCCGGTACGTGCTCGACGGGCCCGAAGGGCGGCACGCCGTCTCGGTGAAGCGGCTGCGCGCCGGCGAGGACGTCGTCCTCACGGACGGCACGGGACGCTGGGCGGACTGCGTCGTGCTCGGCACCGAGGGCAAGGACCGGCTGATCGTCCAGCTCGACTCGGTGAGCGAGGAGCCGGCGGAGCAGCCCCGGGTGACCGTCGTCCAGGCCCTGCCCAAGGGCGATCGGGGCGAACTGGCCGTCGAGACCATGACCGAGGTCGGTGTCGACGCGATCGTGCCCTGGTCGGCCGCGCGGTGCATCACGCAGTGGAAGGGCGAGCGCGGGGCCAAGGCCCTGGCGAAGTGGCGCGCGACGGCCCGCGAGGCCGGCAAGCAGTCCCGCCGGGTGCGCTTCCCGGAGGTCGCGGACGCCGCGACCACCAAGCAGGTCGCCGCGCTGCTCGCCGGGGCGGACTTCGCGGCCGTGCTGCACGAGAGCGGCGAGGAGCCCCTGGCGACGGTCGGCCTGCCCTCCACCGGCGAGATCGTGCTGGTCGTGGGCCCCGAGGGGGGCGTGGCGCCGGAGGAGCTGGCGCTGTTCGAGGAGGCGGGGGCCGGGGCGTTCCGCCTCGGGCGCAGTGTGCTGCGCACGTCGACGGCCGGGACGGCGGCGGCCGCCGTGCTCCTGGCCCGCACCGGACGCTGGTCCTGATCCCCTCGGGAGGCATTGCCCCGAGGGGGAGCTGACGGTGCCTCAGGAGGAGTCTCGGTTTGCGCGGTTGACGCCTTTGCGCCCTACCGCGCCGTCCCCGTCGGTGGCAGGCTGCCCCCATGATGGGGGCATTCAGGAGGATTCGGCGGGGGGCACGAGGCCGGCGCACGGCGGTGGCGGCGGTGTTCGCGGTGGTCGCCGTGGGCGGGGCCGTCGCGTGCGAGCCCGGCGGCATCAGCCCCGCGTCCGTCGCGTACACCGTCGACGAGACCGTGACCAAGGAGCTGAACCGGCAGAAGGCGGGCGTGCGCTGGCTGACCTGCACGGCCTCCTACGGCAACGGCGGCAAGGCGTCGCCGTCGGCGGGCGGGGCCGGTGAGCGGACCGTCGCCTCCGTCGACTGCCAGGGGGAGACGAAGGACGGCAAGGACATCGACGTCACCGGCCGGGTCACCCACGCCGTGGAGGGCGCCTGCGTCCGCGGCACCATCACCGCGAAGGTCGACGGCAAGACCTGGTTCACGGTCGACGGGCTCGGCGACTGCGACCGCACCAGCCCGCCGCCGGTCGGCGGGGGCGGCGGCGGGAACGGGCAGCCCGGACCGACCGTGACCGTGACCGTCACCCAGACCATCTGGTGCGACCGCTACCCGGACTGCCGTCCCGTCGAGGGCAAGTGATCCGAACCCTGTCCGCGCGACGGCGTCCCTGCATAGGGTGATCGGGTGACATCGCCTGCTTACCTCCGGTTCCCCCATGTGCACGGCGACCTGGTCGCCTTCACCGCCGAGGACGACGTGTGGCTCGCCCCGCTCGACGGCGGCCGGGCCTGGCGGGTCAGCGCCGACAACGTGCCGGTGACCCACCCCCGGATCTCGCCCGACGGCACCACCGTCGCCTGGACCTCCACCCGCGACGGCGCCCCCGAGGTGCACATCGCCCCGGTCGACGGCGGCCCGGCGAGGAGACTGACGTACTGGGGCAGCATGCGGACCCAGGTGCGCGGCTGGACCACCGCGGGCGAGGTCCTGGCGATCAGCACCGAGGGGCAGGCCAGTCTGCGCCGCACCTGGGCCCGTGCCGTGCCGCTGGACGGCGGCCCGGCCGCCACCCTGCCCTACGGACCCGTCGGGGACGTCGCCCACGGCCCGCACACGGTGCTGCTGTCCGCGCCGATGGGCCGCGAGGCGGCCTGGTGGAAGCGGTACCGCGGCGGTACCGCGGGCAAGCTGTGGATCGACCGCGAGGACGACGGGGAGTTCGTGCGGCTGCACGAGGACCTCGACGGCAACCTCGAGTACCCGCTGTGGGTGGGGGGCCGGGTCGGCTTCCTCTCCGACCACGAGGGCACGGGCGCCCTGTACTCCTCCCTCGCCGACGGCTCCGACCTGCGCCGGCACACCCCCCTCGACAGCTTCTACGCACGGCACGCCGCGACCGACGGCAGCCGCGTCGTCTACTCCAGCGCCGGTGAGCTGTGGCTTCTCGACGACCTGGACGGATCCGAGCCGCGCCGGCTGGACGTGCGCCTCGGCGGGCAGCGCGTCGACCTCCAGCCGTTCACGGTGAACGCCTCCCGCTGGTTCGGTTCGGCCTCCCCCGACCACACCGCCCGCGGCAGCGCCGTGTCCGTGCGCGGCTCCGTGCACTGGGTCACCCACCGCTCCGGCCCGGCCCGCGCGCTCGCCGCCACCCCCGGCGTCCGGGCCCGGCTGCCCCGCACGTTCCGCGCCGACGGCGAGGAGTGGGTGGTGTGGGTGACGGACGCCGAGGGCGACGACGCCCTGGAGTTCGCGCCCGCCACCGGCCTCGCCCCGGGCGCCACCCCGCGCCGGCTCGCCGCCGGGCAGCTCGGCCGGGTGCTGGACCTCGCCATGGCGCCCGACGGCAGCCGTGCCGCCGTGGCCTCCCACGACGGGCGTCTGCTGCTGGTGGAGCGGGAGACCGGCGAGGTGCGGACCGTGGACCGCAGCGAGGACGGCGACATGTCCGGCCTGGTCTTCTCACCCGACTCGGCCTGGCTCGCCTGGTCCCACCCCGGCCCGCGCCCCCTGAGCCAGCTGAAGCTCGCCAACACCACCGACCTGTCGGTCACCGAGGCCACCCCGCTGCGCTTCCAGGACTACGCGCCGGCGTTCACCGCCGACGGCAAGCACCTCGCCTTCCTGTCGACCCGCGCCTTCGACCCGGTCTACGACGAGCACGTCTTCGACCTGGCCTTCGTGGAGGGCGCCCGGCCGCACCTGATCACCCTCGCGGCCACCACGCCCTCCCCGTTCGGCCCGCAGCGGCACGGCCGCTCCTTCGAGACGCCCGACCGCGAGGAGACCCCCGACAGCGAGGGCACCCCGACCACGCGCATCGACCTGGACGGCCTCGCCGACCGCATCGTGCCCTTCCCGGTCGAGGCCGCCCGCTACTCGGGCCTGCGCGCCGCCAAGGACGGGGTGCTGTGGCTGCGGCACCCGGTCAGCGGGGTGCTCGGCGCGGCCCGCGCCACCCCGGACGCCCCGGAGCCCAAGACCGAACTGGAGCGCTACGACCTCGCCCAGCAGCGCCTGGAGCATCTCGCCGCGGACGCCGACCACTTCGAGGTCAGCGGCGACGGCAAGCGGGTGCTGCTGTGGACCGACGGACGGCTCAAGGTCGTCCCCAGCGACCGGCGCGCCTCCGGCGACGACGACAGCGACTCCAACATCACCGTCGACCTGGGCCGCGTACGCCAGTTCGTCGACCCGGCCGCCGAGTGGCGGCAGATGTTCGACGAGAACGGCCGCATCATGCGCGACCACTTCTGGCGGCCGGACATGAGCGGCGTCGACTGGGACGGCGTGCTGGACCGCTACCGCCCGGTCGTGGACCGCTGCGCCACCCACGACGACCTGGTCGACCTGCTGTGGGAGGTCCAGGGCGAACTGGGCACGTCCCACGCCTACGTCACCCCGCGCGGCAGCCACGGCAAGGGCCCCCGGCAGGGACTGCTGGGTGCCGACATCTCCCGTCACGAGGACGGCAGCTGGCGCGTCGACCGCATCCTGCCCTCGGAGACCTCCGACCCGGATGCCCGCAGCCCGCTGGCCGCGCCCGGTGTCGCCGTACGCCCCGGGGACGCCCTCGTGGCGATCGCCGGGCAGCCGGTCGACCCGGTCACCGGCCCCGGACGGCTGCTGGTCGGCACGGCGAACAAGCCGGTGGAACTGACCATCTCCCCGGCCGGCGGCGGTGAACCCCGGTACGCCGTCGTCGTCCCGCTCGCCGACGAGGAGCCGCTGCGCTACCACGCCTGGGTCGCCGACCGCCGCGCCTACGTCCACGAGAAGTCCGGCGGCCGTCTCGGCTACCTCCACGTCCCGGACATGCAGGCGCCCGGCTGGGCCCAGATCCACCGCGACCTGCGCGTCGAGGTCGCCCGCGAGGGCCTGGTCGTCGACGTCCGCGAGAACCGCGGCGGCCACACCTCCCAGCTCGTGGTGGAGAAGCTCGCCCGGCGCGTCGTCGGCTGGGCCGTGCCGCGCGGCATGCGCCCCTACAGCTACCCCGAGGACGCCCCGCGCGGCCCGGTCGTGGCCGTCGCCAACGAGTTCTCCGGCTCGGACGGCGACATCGTCAACGCCGCCATCAAGGCGCTGGGCCTCGGACCGGTCGTCGGCACCCGCACCTGGGGCGGCGTCATCGGCATCGACAGCCGCTACCGCCTGGTCGACGGCACCCTGGTCACCCAGCCCAAGTACGCGTTCTGGCTGGAGGGGTACGAGTGGGGCGTGGAGAACCACGGCGTGGACCCCGACGTGGAGATCGTCCAACGCCCGCAGGACCACGCGGCGGGCCGGGACACCCAGCTGGACGAGGCGATCAGGCTGGCGCTGGAGGCACTGGAGTCCAGCCCCGCCAAGAGGCCCCCGGCTGTTCCGACCCTGTGAGGGGCGCGGGGCCCTGTCGATGTGCGGCTCCGCCGCGGCAGCGCGACCAGCCACAACGCACCCGCACAAGACGACGATACGATGCCCGGGTCGGACCTCGACGTCGGCCAACCCTCGGAGGAGACATGGCAGGGGAACCCCAGGACGACTGTCTGTTCTGCAAGATCGTCGCGGGCAGCATCCCGGCGACGGTCGTGCGTGAGACGGAGACGACCCTCGCCTTCCGCGACATCAACCCCCAGGCCCCGACGCACGTCCTGGTCATCCCCAAGGCGCACCACGAGAACGCCGCCGCCCTCGCCGAAGCCGACCCGGCCCTCGCCGCGGACGTGCTCCGCGAGGCCCGGGCCGTCGCGGAGGAGGAGAAGCTCGACAGCTACCGCCTGGTGTTCAACACCGGCAGCGGCGCCGGCCAGACGGTCTGGCACGTCCACGGCCACGTGCTCGGCGGCCGCGGCCTGCAGTGGCCCCCGGGATGACGCGCCTTGTCCGTACGTGAACTGGTCGTCCTCGGCACCGCCAGCCAGGTGCCGACCCGGCACCGCAACCACAACGGCTACCTGCTGCGCTGGGACGGCGAGGGCATCCTCTTCGACCCCGGCGAGGGCACGCAGCGGCAGATGCTGCGTGCCGGGGTGGCCGCGCACGACCTGAACCGGATCTGCGTCACGCACTTCCACGGCGACCACAGCCTGGGCCTGGCGGGCGTGATCCAGCGCATCAACCTCGACCGGGTGCCGCACCAGGTCACCGCCCACTACCCCCGCTCCGGGCAGCGCTTCTTCGACCGGCTCCGGTACGCCACCGCCTACCGCGAGACCGTCGGCGTCACCGAGGCGCCGGTCGCCGCCGACGGCCCCCTCGCCCGCACCGGCGGCTATGTGCTGGAGGCCCGGAAGCTGTCGCACCCGGTGGAGTCCTACGGCTACCGCATCGTCGAGCCCGACGGCCGGCGCATGCTGCCCGAGCGGCTCGCCGCGCACGGCCTGAAGGGCCCGGACGTGGGCCGCATCCAGCGCGAGGGCTCCCTCGGCGGCGTCTCGCTGGAGGACGTCAGCGAGGTGCGGCGCGGGCAGCGGTTCGCCTTCGTCATGGACACCCGGCTGTGCGACGGCGTGTACACGCTGGCCGAGGGCTGCGACATGCTCGTCATCGAGTCGACCTTCCTCGACGAGGACGAGGAACTCGCCGTCGAGCACGGTCATCTGACGGCCGGTCAGGCGGCGCGGGTGGCACGGGAGAGCGGAGTGCGGCACCTGGTGCTGACCCACTTCAGCCAGCGCTACGGCGATCCGGAGGAGTTCGAGCGGCAGGCGCGGGCCGCCGGGTACGAGGGCGAGCTCAGCGTGGCCCGCGACCTGCTGCGGGTGCCGATTCCGAAGCGTCGGTGAAACGCCCGTACGATGCTTTGATGCCCCTCCCCAAAGCCGAACTGCACCTTCACATCGAAGGCACCCTGGAGCCGGAGCTCGCCTTCGCACTCGCCGCGCGCAACGGCGTCACCCTGCCCTACGCCGGCACCGACGAACTGCGCGAGGCGTACCGCTTCGCGGACCTGCAGTCCTTCCTGAAGCTGTACTACGAGCTCATGGCCGTGCTGCGCACCGAGCGGGACTTCGAGGACCTGGCCAACGCCTACCTTGCCCGGGCCGCCGCGCAGGGCGTGCGGCACGCCGAGATCTTCTTCGACCCGCAGGCCCACACCGGGCGCGGCCTGGACCTCGGCACGGTCGTCGAGGGGCTGTGGCGCGCGCTGGGGAGCAGCGAGGCGAACCACGGTGTCTCGACCCGGCTGATCCTGTGCTTCCTGCGCGACGAGTCCGCCGAGTCGGCCCTGGCCACCCTGGACGCCGCCCAGCCCTACCTGGACCGGATCACCGGGGTCGGCCTGGACTCCGCCGAGGTCGGGCACCCGCCGGTGAAGTTCCGCGAGGTGTACGAGAGGGCCGCGGCGCTGGGACTGCGCCGGGTCGCGCACGCCGGCGAGGAGGGGCCGCCCGCGTACATCACCGAGGCGCTGGACGTCCTCGGCGTCGAGCGGGTCGACCACGGGCTGCGCTGCGTGGAGGACCCGGCGCTGGTGGAGCGGCTGGTGCGCGACCGGGTGCCGCTGACGCTGTGCCCGCTGTCCAACGTCCGGCTGCGCACGGTGGACTCCCTCGCCGAGCACCCCCTGCCGGCCATGCTGGACGCGGGCCTGATGTGCACGGTCAACTCGGACGACCCGGCCTACTTCGGGGGCTACGCCGGGGACAACTTCGACGCCGTGCGCGAGACGCTCGGACTCGGTGAGGAGCGGCTGCGCGAGCTGGCCCGCAACTCCTTCCTCGCCTCGTTCCTGGAGGACGACGAGGAGCTGCGGGCGCGCTACCTGGCCGAGGTCGAGGCGTACACCTTCGGCTAGGCCGTCACCGCCAGGCCGTCACAGGGCCTCGGACCCCGCCTTGCCGTACGCGCGCTGGGCGGCGACGGCCGGGGCCTCCACGGGGATCTCCACCACCGGCTGCTCCGGGGCGCCGATCTCCGGGACCGCGCCGGTGGGAGTGCCCGTGGCGGCGGCGACCAGCGCGGCCGGGTGGCCGCCGCGGCGCCGGATCGCACCGGGGAGCAGCGGACGCCCGCCGGTGTGCAGGGCGACGGCGGTCATCGGCAGGGCGATCACCAGCAGCCCGGCCCCGAGGACGGCGCCCATCGCCGGGAAACCGGCCTGCGCCGACAGGACGCTGCCGGTCAGCGGCCCGGCCGCCGTGCCGAGCGAGGAGGCCGAGCCGACCAGGACGGCCCACCGCCCGCGCGGGTCGAGCGAGGCGGCCAGCCCGATCAGGTACGACAGCACCACCGGGTACAGCGTGTTCCAGGCGATCTCCCCGGCGGCGAAGCTGCCGAACCCGGTGGCGGAGGCGCTCAGCACGATGCAGCCGGCGATGAGCGTGGTGCCCAGGCCGATCGGCACCGCCCGGCCGAGTCGCGCCCCGAGGGCGCCGGCCGCGAGCACGCCGGTGAGCCCGGCGCCCAGGGCCACGGCGAAGACGGCTCCGACGGTGGCCTCGCCGAGGTGCGCCTGCTCCAGGCCGATCCGGCCGCTCACGCCCCACAGCGAGTTCTGGGCGAGCGACCAGCACACCATGGCGGCGGCCAGCACCAGTCCGGAACGGGCGTGCGGCAGTCGTGCCGTGCCGGTCCGGACGGGGGTCGGGGGAGTCCCGGCGGGCAGCCTGCCGGTCAGCGGCCACACGGCCGCGGCCGTGAGGGCGATCGCGGCGAGCGGCAGCCCGTGGCCCGGGCCGAGGTGAGGCACCGTCAGGTACACGGCGCCCGCGAGGGCGGAGACGCTGAGCAGCCCGGCGGTGGAGGCCCGGTGGGGGTCCTTCTGCCCGGCGATGAGGGTCGCGGCGACGGTGGTGGCCGTGCCGGAGCCGACCCCGCCGATCATCGCGCCGGCGACGACGGCCGGGACGGCGGTGGTCAGGGCGGCGCCGCCGTAGCCGAGCAGGGCCAGGGCGAGGCCGAGCCGGGCGAGGGCGCGGGCGCCGATCCGTTCGACCCGTGAGGCCAGGGCGAATCCGGCGGCGGCCGAACTCAGCAGCAGGGCGCTGCCGACGGCCCCGGCCTGGGTGGCGGAGAGCGCGAGCCCGGAGTCGAGGCGGCCCACGGTGGTGGGCAGCAGATACGGGGCGAGGTACCCGGCCGTGAAAAGGGCGACGAGGGGCCAGGGAGTGGTGCGGGGGGCGAACACGGGCGTTCCCAGGGCGTGCGAAAGGAGCGGCGATCAGGGGGGAGGGGCGACGACCGTCGACGGACAGGAACGCGCGGGCAATTTGTATCAAGCAAGTACTCGGACACGGGAGCCCGATCGGTGTGATCTGGAGCACATCGCGTTTGGTGGAGTGAAGCACGGGTAAACGCGGGCCTTCGCCTGGTCGGACCCTCTGCCGCACCCCTCTGTGGTCGCACCTGTTGACGTTCGCATACGCAGCCAGCATTCTCATACATGGATGACGTCTACGTGAGGAGATGACGTGAGCGCTGGTGCGGTAGCGGTCGCGCGGCGGCTGCGCGAGGGCATGGCGAACGGGGTGCTGTCCTTCCCGCTGACCGCCTTCCGCGACGACGGCACGCTCGACGCGGACGGCTGCCGCGCCCATGTCGCGGACCGGCTGGCCGCGTCCCCCGGCGCGGTCTTCCCGGCCTGCGGGACCGGCGAGTTCTTCTCCCTGGACGAGGACGAGTACCGGCAGGTCGTGGCCCTCACCGTCGAGGAGGCCGCCAGCCGGGTCCCCGTCGTCGCCGGCATCGGCTACGGCTGGGCCCAGGCCGCCCGGTTCGCGCGCATCGCCGAGGACGCCGGAGCCGACGCCCTGCTCGTCCTGCCGCACTACCTCGTCGAGGCGCCGCAGGACGGCCTCGCCGCCCAGGTCGAGCAGATCGCCGCCCGCACACCGCTGCCGCTGATCGTCTACCAGCGCGGCCGGACCGCCTTCACCGCCGACTCCCTGCGCCGCGTCGCCGCCCTGCCGCACGTCATCGGCCTCAAGGACGGCCACAGCGACCTCGACCGGCTCCAGCGCCTCACCCTGGCCGCGCCCGAGGACTTCCTGTTCTTCAACGGCGCCGCCACCGCCGAGGTCCAGGCCCGCGCCTACGCCGCGGTCGGTGTGCCCGCCTACTCCTCCGCCGTGCACGCCTTCGCCCCCGAGATCGCCGGCGCCTTCTTCACCGCCCTGCGCGACGGCGACGACGGCACCGTCGACAAGCTCCTGCGCGGCTTCTACGTCCCGTTCGTCGAGCTGCGCGACCGCGTCCCCGGGTACGCCGTGTCGCTGGTGAAGGCCGCCGCCCGCCTGCGCGGCCAGGCCGTGGGCCCGGTACGCGCCCCGCTCACCGACCCCGCACCGGCCGACCTGGCCGCCCTCGGCACCCTCCTCACCGCCGGACTCGACCTCGTGGGAGCCGCCCTGTGAACCTCGCCATCACCGACGTACGGCTGACGCCGATCCTGGTCGCGGACCCGCCGCTGCTGAACACGCAGGGCGTCCACCAGCCGTACACGCCCCGGCTGATCGTCGAGGTGGTCACGGCGGACGGGGTCACCGGCGTGGGGGAGACCTACGGCGACACCAAGTACCTGGAGCTTGCCCGGCCCCTGGCCGAACAGCTGGCGGGACACCGGGTCAGCGACCTGAACGGGCTGTCCACCCTCGCGGACCGCGTCGCGGTGGACGGCTCCCGGGTGGAGACCGCCGTCGACGTCGGCGGGCTGCGCGGCGTCCAGACGGCGGACAAGCTCCGGCTGTCCGTCGTCTCGGCCTTCGAGGTCGCCTGCCTCGACGCCCTCGGCAAGGCCCTCGGCCTGCCCGTGCACGCGCTGCTCGGCGGCAAGGTGCGCGACGCGGTCGAGTACAGCGCCTACCTGTTCTACAAGTGGGCCGCCCACCCCGAGGGCGTCCCGGCCGAAACCGACGACTGGGGCGCCGCCCTCGACCCGGCCGGAGTGGTGGAGCAGGCCCGCCGCTTCACCGAACGCCACGGCTTCACCTCCTTCAAGCTGAAGGGCGGCGTCTTTCCTCCCGAGGAGGAGATCGCGGCCGTGCGCGCCCTCGCGGAGGCCTTCCCCGGGCACCCGCTGCGGCTGGATCCCAACGGCGCGTGGTCGGTGGAGACCTCCCTGCGCGTGGCCGGGGAACTGGGGGACGTCCTCGAGTACCTGGAGGACCCCGCCCTCGGCACGCCCGCCATGGCCGAGGTCGCCGCCAAGACCGGCGTGCCGCTGGCCACCAACATGTGCGTGACGACCTTCGCCGAGATCGAGGAGGCCTTCACCCGCGACGCCGTCCAGGTCGTGCTCAGCGACCACCACTACTGGGGCGGGCTGCGCGCCACACAGCAACTCGCCGCCGTGTGCCGGGCCTTCGGGGTGGGGGTGTCCATGCACTCCAACACCCACCTGGGCATCTCGCTCGCCGCGATGACGCAGGTGGCCGCCACCGTCCCGGACCTCCACCACGCCTGCGACTCCCACTACCCGTGGCAGTCGGAGGACGTCCTCACCGAGCGGATCGCCTTCGAGGGCGGACGGGTGGCGGTGTCCGACGCCCCCGGGCTCGGCGTGGAGCTGGACCACGAGCGGCTGGCCGTGCTCCACCGGCGCTGGCTGGAGGACGACGGGGCGCTGCGGGACCGGGACGACGCGGCGGCCATGCGGGTCGCCGACCCGGGGTGGGTGACGCCGGCGATGCCCCGCTGGTAGCCGCCGCTCCCCCGCGGTGTGGTGCAGACTGGCCTGATCCGCACCACGTCAGGGAGCGCATCGTGATCGCGTCCACCGCCCCGGCAGGAAAGGGCCCGTCCGGAAAGGGATCGCACCGGCAGAACCAGGTCGATCCCCTCGCCCCGCTGCGCGCGCCGGAGGACCCGCCCTGGGACGTCTACCTCACCGGCACCGTCTTCCTCGACATCGTCTTCACCGGGCTCGACTCCGCCCCGGTGCGCGGGACGGAGTCCTGGGCGCGCGGGATGGGGTCGAGTCCCGGCGGCGTCGCCAACATGGCCACCGCGCTCGCCCGGCTCGGGCTGCGCACCTCCCTCGCCGCGGCCTTCGGCGACGACCACTACGGCGAGTACTGCTGGGACGCCCTGGAGCACGGCGAGGGCATCGACCTGTCCGCCTCGCGCACGGTGCCGGGCTGGCACTCCCCGGTGACCGTCTCCATGGCCTACGAGGGGGAGCGGACGATGGTCTCGCACGGCCACGAGCCGCCCCCGGAGGAGCCCGCCCCCGCCTGCCCGCCCCGCGCCCGGGCCGCCGTCGCCTCCCTCGCACCCGGGGTGAGCGCGCCCTGGATCGCGCAGGCCGCGAGCAAGGGCACCCGCGTCTTCGGCGACGTCGGCTGGGACGACACCGGGATGTGGGACCTGGCCCGGCTGCCCGATCTCAGGCACTGCGAGGCGTTCCTGCCGAACGCGCAGGAGGCCATGCGCTACACCCGCACCGACTGCCCGCGGGCCGCCGCGCACGCCCTCACCGAGCACGTGCCGCTCGCCGTCGTCACCCTCGGCGCGGAGGGGGCGTACGCCGTGGACCGGCGGACGGGGGAGACGGCGGAGGTGCCGGCGATCGACGTCGAGGCGCTCGACCCGACCGGGGCCGGGGACGTGTTCGTCGCCGGGTTCGTGGCCGGGACGCTCGCGGACTGGCCGCTGGCCGACCGGCTGGCGTTCGCGGGGCTGACCGCGGCGCTGTCGGTGCAGGAGTTCGGCGGGTCGCTGTCGGCGCCCGGGTGGTCGGAGATCGCGGCCTGGTGGCGCAGGGTGCAGTCCGTGGAGGGGCAGGACCCCCAGGCGCTGCGGCGGTACGGGTTCCTGGCCGGGCTGGTGCCGGAGGAGCTGGTGCGGCCGTGGCCGCTGCGGCGTGCGGTGCCGACGATCGGATTCCGCCGCTCGGCGTGACCGGCCGCCCCGGGAGCCCGCCGCCCGCCGGGAGCCGCCGCGGCTTCCCCTCGTCCTCCGCTCGTCCGCTGCTCCTCGTCCGCTCGTCCGCTCGTCCTCGCGTCCCCAAAACCCCTACGGCGTTGTCACCGCACCGTCGTACCCTGGGAATCGCGAGGCCGCCCTCAGCTGCGCGGCCGTGACGAGGAGGAACCGCAGGCCTTAAGCGCCGGCCCATGACTCAATCACCGACAGCTCACACCTCCGCGCAGGAGCAGGCGAGAGCGCAGTTCACCGTCCCCGCCCAGCACCCCATGGTGACCGTGCTGGGATCCGGCGACTCCCTCCTGCGCGTGATCGAGAAGGCCTTCCCGGCGGCCGACATCCACGTCCGGGGCAACGAGATCAGCGCGGTCGGCGACCCGAAGGACGTCGCCCTCATCGCGCGCGTGTTCGACGAGATGATGCTGGTGCTCCGCACCGGGCAGCCGATGACGGAGGACGCAGTGGAACGCTCCATCGCCATGCTCAAGGCGAGCGACAACGGCGAGAGCGACGGCCGGGAGACCCCGGCCGAGGTGCTCACGCAGAACATCCTGTCCTCGCGTGGCCGCACGATCCGCCCCAAGACGCTCAACCAGAAGCGCTACGTGGACGCGATCGACAAGCACACCATCGTCTTCGGCATCGGCCCCGCCGGCACCGGCAAGACCTACCTGGCCATGGCCAAGGCCGTGCAGGCCCTGCAGTCCAAGCAGGTCAACCGCATCATCCTGACCCGCCCGGCGGTCGAGGCCGGAGAGCGGCTGGGCTTCCTGCCGGGCACCCTCTACGAGAAGATCGACCCGTACCTGCGCCCGCTCTACGACGCGCTGCACGACATGCTCGACCCGGACTCCATCCCGCGCCTGATGGCGGCGGGCACGATCGAGGTCGCGCCGCTCGCCTACATGCGCGGACGCACCCTCAACGACGCCTTCATCATCCTGGACGAGGCCCAGAACACCAGCCCCGAGCAGATGAAGATGTTCCTCACCCGCCTCGGCTTCGACTCGAAGATCGTCATCACGGGTGACGTGACGCAGGTCGACCTGCCCGACGGGACGAAGAGCGGTCTGCGCCAGGTGCAGGACATCCTGGACGGCGTCGAGGACGTGCATTTCTCCCGGCTGTCGTCCCAGGACGTCGTCCGGCACAAGCTGGTGGGCCGTATCGTCGACGCGTACGAGAAGTACGACACCACGCACGGCACCCAGAACGGCACGCACAAGAGCCGGGGCAAGTCCGCGCACAAGGGGAAGTAGACAAGCACAACACCATGTCGATCGACGTCAACAACGAGTCCGGCACCGAGGTCGACGAGCAGGCGATCCTCGACATCGCCCGCTACGCGCTCGCCAGGATGCGCATCCACCCGCTCTCCGAACTGTCGGTGATCGTCGTGGACGCCGACGCCATGGAGCAGCTCCACATCCAGTGGATGGACCTCCCGGGCCCGACGGATGTCATGTCCTTCCCCATGGACGAGCTGCGCCCGCCGTCCAAGGACGACGACGAGCCGCCGCAGGGCCTGCTCGGCGACATCGTGCTGTGCCCCGAGGTCGCCGAGAAGCAGGGCAAGGACGCGGAGACCCAGCACTCCATGGACGAGGAGCTCCAGCTGCTCACCGTCCACGGAGTGCTGCATCTGCTGGGCTACGACCACGAGGAGCCGGACGAGAAGGCCGAGATGTTCGGCCTCCAGGCGGCCATCGTGGACGGCTGGCGCGCGGAGCGGGGCCTGACCGGCCCGTCCCCGGCGCCGACGGTCTCGTAGCGCCCGCCGATGAGTCCTCAACTCGCACTGGGCGCCATCGCCCTGGTCGTCGTGGCCTGGCTCGCCGCCTGCGCCGAGGCGGGCCTCGCCCGGGTCTCCAGCTTCCGGGCCGAGGAGGCCGTGCGCTCCGGCCGCCGCGGCAGCGCCAAGCTCTCCCAGGTCGCCGCCGACCCGACCCGCTACCTGAACGTGGCGCTGCTGGTCCGCGTCGCCTGCGAGATGGCAGCCGCCGCGCTGATCACCTACGGCTGCCTCAAGGAGTTCGACGGCACGACCGAGGCGCTGCTGGTCGCCATCGCGGTCATGGTCCTCGTGTCGTACGTCGCCGTCGGGGTCTCCCCGCGCACCATCGGCCGCCAGCACCCGCTGAACACCGCGACGGTCTCGGCGTACGTCCTGGTGCCGCTGGCGCGGATCATGGGCCCGATCCCCTCGCTGCTCATCCTCATCGGCAACGCCCTCACCCCCGGCAAGGGCTTCCGGCGCGGCCCGTTCGCCTCCGAGGCGGAGCTGCGGGCGCTGGTCGACCTCGCCGAGAAGGAGTCGCTGATCGAGGACGAGGAGCGCCGCATGGTGCACTCGGTCTTCGAGCTCGGCGACACCCTGGTCCGCGAGGTCATGGTCCCGCGCACGGACCTGGTGGTCATCGAGCGCTTCAAGACGATCCGCCAGGCCCTCACCCTCGCCCTGCGCTCCGGCTTCTCCCGCATCCCGGTGACCGGCGAGAGCGAGGACGACATCGTCGGCATCGTCTACCTGAAGGACCTCGTGCGCAGGACGCACATCAGCCGGGACGCCGAGACCGAGCAGGTCTCCACGGCCATGCGGCCCGCCTTCTTCGTGCCCGACACCAAGAACGCCGGCGACCTGCTGCGCGAGATGCAGAAGGAACGCAACCACGTCGCCGTCGTCATCGACGAGTACGGCGGCACGGCCGGCATCGTCACCATCGAGGACATCCTCGAGGAGATCGTCGGCGAGATCACCGACGAGTACGACCGCGAACTGCCCCCCGTGGAGGACCTCGGCAAGGACCGCTTCCGGGTCACCGCCCGCCTCGACATCGGCGACCTGGGCGAGCTGTACGGCCTGGAGGAGTTCGACGACGAGGACGTGGAGACGGTCGGCGGTCTGCTCGCGAAGGAGCTGGGCCGGGTGCCCATCGCCGGTGCGTCCTCGGTGGTCGCCCTGCCCGACGGGCGGGAGCTGCGGCTGACCGCGGAGGCCGCGGCCGGCCGCCGGAACAAGATCGTGACCGTGCTGGTGGAGCCGGTCGAGCCGCAGGAGGCCCCGCAGGAGGAGAAGGCGCCGTGACCCCTCAGGAACTGCGCGCCCTCTGCCTGTCCTTCGCGGCGGCCGAGGAGGACTTCCCGTTCCGCCCGGAGATCTCGGTCTTCAAGGTGTGCGGGAAGCTCTTCGCCCTGTCGTCGCTGGACGCCCGGCCCCTGAAGGTCAACCTCAAGTGCGACCCGGACGAGGCCGTCCGCCTCCGCCGGGAGCACGCGGGGCTCGTCGTGCCCGGCTGGCACATGAACAAGCGCCACTGGAACACCGTCACGGCCGACGGGGACCTCCCCGACCGGCTGGTCCGGGAACTCGTCGAGGACTCCTACGACCTCGTCGTCGCCGGGCTGCCCCGGGCGGACCGCCTCCGCCTGGACCGGCCCTGACCCTTCCGTATGCTCGGATCATGACCGACAGCAGCGCGCTCGACCCCGAGGACCGCAAGATCGTCACCCTGGCCCGTTCCGCACGGGCCCGCAACGGCGTGCCCGAGGGGGCCGCCGTACGGGACGAGACCGGGCGGACCTACGTCGCCGGCACCGTGGCCCTCGACTCGCTGAGGCTCAGCGCCCTGCGGACGGCGGTGGCGATGGCCGTCGCCTCGGGCGCCCGCTCCCTGGAGGCGGCGGCCGTCGTCACCGACGCGGAGTCGGTCGCCGACGAGGACCGGGCAGCCGTCCGGGACCTCGGCAGCGCGCGGACGCCGGTGCTCCTGGCCGGGCCCGACGGGACGGTCCGGGCCACGCTGACCGCCGGCTGAACTCCCCCCACGACCGGGGGGGAGAAACGAGAACCGGCATCCCATGAGACGCGACAGCTTCGCCGCGGGTGCGGCGCCGGCGGCCTCGGCCCTCGCGGCCGCCGTGCTCGCCCTCGCCCCCGCGGCCCACGCCGTCACCCCGGTGACCGCGACGATCAGCGCCGACTGCGGCCGCTTCGGCAGCGGCCGGGGCACGCTCACCGCCACGCAGAGCGGCACCGCCGTCACCGTCACGGTCAGGTCCTCGGCGATCACCGCCCCGATCTCCCTCGGCAAGGACACGCTCACGTCCACCCTCACCCTGGTGCGGGCCGGCGGCGGCACGGTCTCCTTCACCGGCAGGGCGAACCCGGCCCTGGCGGCCGGCGCCCCCGTCCAGGTCGGCCCCCTGCGCGGCACCGTCGCCCGCGGCGACCGCCTGGAGGCCCACGGCGGGTCGCTGCGGCTGACGGCCTTCGGCCTCACCGCCACCTGCACCGCGGCCGGGCCGCAGTCGCCCGGCCCGTTCGTCTTCGACTGAGCCGCACCGCGCTGCGGAGGGCCCGGGGAGCACACGGGTGCGGGGCGGACGGACCGCTGTGCGGAGCGGCCCGGAGGATCAGGGAGAATGGCGGCATGAGTGTGCGCGCAGAGTCCTCCGAGAAGTCCGGCGAGACCGCCCATCGTGCCGGCTTCGCCTGCTTCGTCGGCCGCCCCAACGCGGGCAAGTCCACCCTGACGAACGCTCTGGTCGGGCAGAAGGTGGCGATCACCTCCAACCGGCCGCAGACGACCCGGCACACCGTGCGGGGCATCGTGCACCGCGAGGACGCCCAGCTGATCCTGGTCGACACCCCGGGCCTGCACAAGCCGCGCACGCTGCTCGGCGAGCGGCTGAACGACGTGGTGCGCACCACCTGGGCCGAGGTCGACGTGATCGGCTTCTGCCTGCCCGCGAACGAGAAGATCGGCCCGGGCGACCGCTTCATCGCCAAGGAGCTGGCCGGGATCAAGAAGTCGCCGAAGGTCGCGATCGTCACCAAGACGGACCTCGTCGACGGCAAGACCCTCGCCGAGCAGCTGATCGCCGTCGACCAGCTGGGCAGGGAACTGGGCATCGAGTGGGCGGAGATCGTCCCGGTCTCGGCGGTCGGCGACCAGCAGGTCCAGCTGCTGGCCGACCTCCTGATCCCGCTGCTGCCCGAGGGCCCCGCGCTCTACCCCGAGGGCGACCTGACGGACGAGCCCGAGCAGGTCATGGTCGCGGAGCTGATCCGCGAGGCCGCCCTGGAGGGGGTCCGTGACGAGCTGCCGCACTCCATCGCCGTCGTGGTCGAGGAGATGCTGCCCCGCGAGGACCGCCCCGCCGACAAGCCCCTGCTGGACATCCACGCCAACCTCTTCATCGAGCGCTCCAGCCAGAAGGGCATCGTCATCGGCCCCAAGGGCAAGCGCCTGAAGGAGGTCGGCATCAAGTCCCGCAAGCAGATCGAGGCCCTGCTGGGCACGCCCGTCTTCCTCGACCTGCACGTGAAGGTCGCCAAGGACTGGCAGCGGGACCCCAAGCAGTTGCGGCGTCTGGGGTTCTGATCCCGGGCTGGCTAGGACGCGGTCGCGAAGCTCGCCCACACGGCGTTGCCGCCCGTGAGCGGCGAGCGGACGACCCCCCAGGCGTCCGCCACCTCCCGGACCAGCAGCAGACCCCGCCCGCCCTCGTCGTCCGGGCCCGGGCAGCAGGCGGGGATGCCGCGCCCGGTGCGGTCCCCGTCGTGCACCTCCATCCGCAGCCGGGCGTCGGTCAGCAACTGCACCCCGCACAGGATCCGTTCGCCGAGCGTGTGCAGCACGGCGTTGGTGACCAGTTCGGACACCAGCAGCACGGCGTCGGCGCACACCTCGTCGGGCACCTGCCACGAGACCAGCCGGTCGCGCAGGGCCCGCCGGGCCAGACCGGCGCTGGTCCGCAGCGGCGGCAGCTCCAGCCAGTCGGCGCGGCCGGGGCGCACCGCCTCGAGGAACCGTGGGACGGACGTCGTGTGGGGGGACACGGGGGGTCGCCTTCCGTGGGGGGTGGAAGAACAAGTAACTATGCTCGCAGCGCAGTTCAGACTGCAACCATCCTCGCGATACGCATCAGTCCTTCACCGTCCGGCCTTTCGTCCGGTCTTTCAGCATGTCCCGGTACCAGTGGTACGAGGACTTCGGTGTGCGCTCCTGGGTGGCGAAGTCGACGTGGACCAGGCCGAAGCGGCGCGCGTAGCCCTCCGCCCACTCGAAGTTGTCCAGCAGGGACCACACGAAGTAGCCGCGCACGTCCACGCCCGCCTCCAGCGCCGCGTGCAGCGCCCGCACATGGCCGTCCAGATAGGCGATCCGGTCCTGGTCGTCGAGACCGGGGTAGGAGCACCCGTTCTCGGTGATGACCACGGGCGGGAGGCGGTCGCCGTAGCGGTCGCGGAACGTCGTGAGCAGTTCCGTGAGGCCCTCGGGCACCACCGGCCAGCCGAAGTCGGTGACCGGCCGGCCCTCGATCCGCCGTACCGAGAAGGGCAGTTCCGCGGGCATGGTGACACCGCCGAACTCGATCTCCGTCCCCTGCGGCGCCCCCACCCTGGTCGGGGCGTAGTAGTTGATCCCGTACCAGTCGAGGGGCTCGGAGATCACCTCCAGATCGGCGGCCACGTCGCCGGGCATCAGGTCGCCGATGCCGTCCGGGTAGCGGCCCAGCAGCAGCGGGTCCGCGAACAGGCGGTTCAGCAGCAGGTCGTAGAAGTCGGCGGCCTCCCGGTCCGCCGTCGCGGCGGAGGCCGGCCAGGTCGGCCCGTGCGAGTTGGCGATCCCGATGTCCGTGGCGCCCGCGGCCCGCAGGGCCCGCACCCCCAGCCCGTGGGCCAGCAGCTGGTGGTGGGCGACCGGCAGCGCGTCGAACAGCAGCCGCCTGCCGGGCGCGTGCACGCCCAGTGCGTGGCCCAGCAGGGTGTGCTCCGCGGGCTCGTTCAGCGTGATCCACTTGGTCACGCGGTCACCGAGCCGGCCCGCCACCCGCTCCACGTACGCGGCGAAGCGCGCGGCCGTGTCCCGCTCCAGCCAGTCCAGGTCCGCCGGCAGGTCCCAGTGGAAGAGCGTGGGCACCGGCCGGACGCCCGCCGCGCACAGCTCGTCCACCAGCCGGTCGTAGAAGTCCAGGCCCCGGGCCGAGCGCACCCGCGGCCAGGACACCGAGAAGCGGTACGCGTCCACGCCGAGGTCCGCCAGGAGTGCCACGTCCTCGCGGTACCGGTGGACGTGGTCGCAGGCCACCTCGGCCGTCGAACCGTCCTTCACCCGCCCCGGCCCGGCCGTGAAGGCGTCCCACACGGAGGGTTCGCGCAGCCCGGCCGCGCCCTCGATCTGGTGCGCCGAGGTCGACACGCCCCAGAGGAAGCCGTCGGGGAAGCGGGGGATCGCCTTGCCTGCGTCAGTCGCCATGCGCTGGATCATCCGTACCGTCGGTAACGGAAGTCAACGGCCGCGTGGGAACGGGCCGTCGGCCCCGCTGCCCGTCACGCCCCGCCCCCGTCACGCCCCTTCCTTCAGTACGCGCGAGATCAGTCTGCGCTGCTCGTCCGTCAGCCGCGGGTCGGCCGCGTAGACCGTCCTGCCGTCGACGGAGATCTGGTAGCTGAACCCGTCGGGGACGCCGACCGGCGGTGTGCTCCGGCCCGCGGCGACGGCCTGCTCGGCCAGGGCGTGCCACTCGCCGGCGTCGGAGCGGCCCGAGGTGTCGACCTCGGCGTACCGCTCGATGCCCGCGAACCCGCCCGTGCGCCTCACCTGAATCCGCATGGCACCTGTCTAGTACGGAACTACGGGGTCCGCACCCCGACCCTCTCCCACGCCTTCGACACCGCGTCCAGCTCCTCCCCCTCCCCGTACCGCGCCCGGGCGGCCGCGACGGTGAGCGCGGCGAAATCTGCGAACAGCGCCTGCTGCTTCAGCTCTCCGCCGGTCAGCACGTCGTACCAGATCTGCCCCGCCCGTTCCCAGGCGTGGCCGCCCAGGGCCGTGGCCGCGAGGTAGAAGGCGTGGTTGGGGATGCCCGAGTTGATGTGGACACCGCCGTTGTCCCGTCCGGTGCGCACGAAGTCGTCCATCGTCGCCGGCTGCGGGTCCTTGCCCAGCACGTCGTCGTCGTAGGCGGTGCCGGGTGCCTTCATGGAGCGCAGGGCCGTGCCCGTCACCCGCGGGGCGAGCAGGCCCGCGCCGATCAGCCAGTCGGCCTCGGCGGCGGTCTGGCCGAGCGTGTACTGCTTGATCAGCGCGCCGAAGACGTCCGAGAGGGACTCGTTGAGCGCGCCAGGCTGCCCGAAGTAGGTGAGGTTGGCCGTGTACTGCGTGACGCCGTGCGCGAGTTCGTGGCCGATCACGTCGACCGGGAGCGTGAAGTCGAGGAAGATCTCGCCGTCCCCGTCGCCGAAGACCATCTGCTCGCCGTTCCAGAAGGCGTTGTTGTAGTCGCGGTCGTAGTGCACGGTCGCGTCCAGGGGCAGGCCGTCGCCGTCGATGGAGTCCCGGCGGTAGGCGTTCAGGAACAGCTCGAAGGTGGCGCCGAGGCCCGCGTAGGCGCGGTTGACGGTGGCGTCCCCGCCCGGCTCGTCGCCCTCGCCGCGGACCCGTTGGCCGGGCAGGTCGGTGCCGTGCCGGGCGTCGTGGATCGTGCGCCGCGGCCGGCCCCCGGCGGCGGAGGGGACGGCCGCGGCGCCGAGGACCGTGGTCAGCCGGCGCCGGGTGCGCTCGAAGGCGTCGCGTTGCAGGGTGCGGCGGGCGGGACCGGCGAGTGCGGGGTCCTCGGCCTGGGCGAGCCGGTCGAGGACGTGGGGCGGCACGATGGTGCAGAAGACGGGCTCGAAGCCCCCGTGCGTCGTCATGTCCGGCACCTCTGCACTGCGTGACCGTGCTGTCACTACTCGCCACCATGATTGGTGAAATACCGGGACACAGGTGCTCACGCGCTGTAGCGGAGTGGTATGGCGCACTTTTTGTCCCGTATGGGCGTCCGGTCCCGCATACTGATACGACCCCGCGCGCCGGAGAGGGCTCGGCTAGCATGCTGCGCATCATGCGTTTCGGGCTGCTTCTCCTTAGCTGCCGCGGCGAGGGCCTGTAGTCGAGGCCGACTCCCTCCCCGCGGAGCTTGGTGCTGCGTCGTCGGCCGTCCTTCCGGACACCCCTTGAGGAGCCACCGCATCATGGCGAACCGCCAGCAGCCCAGTTCCCTGCCGATCCACAAGTACGGCCGCTACGAGCAGGTCGACATCCCGGACCGCACCTGGCCGGACCAGCGCGTCACCACCGCCCCCCGCTGGCTCTCCACCGACCTGCGCGACGGCAACCAGGCCCTGATCGACCCCATGTCGCCCGCCCGCAAGCGCGCCATGTTCGACCTGCTGGTGAAGATGGGCTACAAGGAGATCGAGGTCGGCTTCCCGGCGTCCGGCCAGACCGACTTCGACTTCGTGCGCTCCATCATCGAGGAGCCCGGGGCCATCCCCGACGACGTCACCATCTCCGTACTGACCCAGGCCCGCGAGGACCTGATCGAGCGCACGGTGGAGTCGCTGAAGGGCGCCAAGCGCGCCACCGTGCATCTGTACAACGCCACGGCCCCCGTCTTCCGCCGGGTCGTCTTCCGCGGCTCCCGGGACGACATCAAGCAGATCGCCGTCGACGGCACGCGCCTGGTCATGGAGTACGCCGAGAAGCTGCTGGGCCCCGAGACCGAGTTCGGCTACCAGTACAGCCCGGAGATCTTCACCGACACCGAGCTGGACTTCGCGCTGGAGGTCTGCGAGGCGGTGATGGACGTCTACCAGCCGGGACCGGGCCGCGAGATCATCCTCAACCTGCCCGCCACCGTCGAGCGCTCCACGCCCTCCACGCACGCCGACCGCTTCGAGTGGATGGGCCGCCACCTCTCCCGCCGCGAGTACGTCTGCCTGTCCGTGCACCCGCACAACGACCGCGGCACCGCCGTCGCCGCCGCCGAGCTGGCGCTGATGGCCGGCGCCGACCGCGTCGAGGGCTGCCTGTTCGGGCAGGGCGAGCGCACCGGCAACGTCGACCTGGTCACCCTGGGCATGAACCTGTTCTCCCAGGGCGTCGACCCGCAGATCGACTTCTCCGACATCGACGAGATCCGCCGCACGTGGGAGTACTGCAACCAGATGGAGGTCCACCCGCGCCACCCGTACGTGGGCGACCTGGTCTACACGTCCTTCTCCGGCTCCCACCAGGACGCCATCAAGAAGGGTTTCGACGCGATGGAGGCCGAGGCGGCCGCCAAGGGCGTCACCGTCGACGACATCGAGTGGGCCGTGCCGTACCTGCCGATCGACCCCAAGGACGTCGGCCGCTCCTACGAGGCGGTCATCCGGGTCAACTCGCAGTCCGGCAAGGGCGGTATCGCCTACGTCCTGAAGAACGACCACAAGCTGGAACTGCCCCGCCGGATGCAGATCGAGTTCTCGAAGATCATCCAGGCGAAGACCGACGCCGAGGGCGGCGAGGTCACGCCCAAGGACATCTGGGCCGTGTTCCAGGACGAGTACCTGCCGAACCCGCAGAACCCCTGGGGCCGCATCCAGGTCAGGAACGGCCAGTCCACCACCGACCGCGACGGCGTCGACACGCTCACCGTCGAAGCCACCGTCGACGGCAAGGACACCGTGCTGACCGGTACCGGCAACGGCCCGATCTCGGCCTTCTTCGACGCGCTCCAGTCCATCGGCATCGACGTACGCCTGCTGGACTACCAGGAGCACACGATGAGCGAGGGCGCCTCCGCGCAGGCCGCCTCCTACATCGAGTGCGCGATCGGCGACAAGGTCCTGTGGGGCATCGGAATCGACGCGAACACGACGCGCGCCTCGCTGAAGGCCGTCGTCTCGGCCGTCAACCGCACGACGCGCTGACCAGCCCTGCAGGCGATTCGAGGGCTCCGTCCGCCGTGGTCCGGCGGGCGGAGCCCCGTCACATACCGGCCAATTGCTGTGAGGGTCACGGAAAGGTCTCCTCCGGGGTGCTGACTCCTCGTCCCGGATGTGGCTAACATCACGCAAGCGCGGCGACGTTGCCGCGCGGCGTGACGGAGGTGCGACGTGCTGCCAGGACGGGGACGAAACGGCCGTGCCGCCGGGCTTGCCCGCATCCTGGGCACCCGTACCGCGTGGACGGCCGCCGGTGACGGGGAGTTCTTCTGCCCCGGCTGCGGCGGTGACCGCAACTACCAGCGGCTGACCGGGCAACGGCGCTTCGCCGTGTGCGGTGTGCCGGTGCTGCCGCGCGGCGAGACCGGACCGGTGGTCGAGTGCGCCGCCTGCCGCCGCCACTTCGGCACCGACGTCCTGGACCACCCGACCACCACCCGCTTCTCCGCGATGCTCCGCGACGCCGTGCACACCGTCGCCCTGGCGGTGCTCGCCGCCGGGGGCGCCTCCTCCCGCTCGGCACTGGAGGCCGCCGTGCTCGCCGTGCGCGCGGCCGGCTTCGACGACTGCACGGAGGAGCAGCTGGCCGCCCTCGTCGAGGCGCTGGAGGCGGACACCGGCCGCATCACCGGCGAACCCTGCGGCGCGGGACTGGCCATAGAACTCCACGAGGCCCTCGACCCGCTCGCCCCGCACCTGGCCACCGTCGGCCGCGAGTCCATCCTGCTCCAGGGCGCCCGCATCGCCCTGGCGGACGGGCCCTACACCCCGGCCGAGCGGGACGTCCTGGCCACCGTGGGGGCGGCACTGACCCTGTGCACGGACGACGTCACCCGGCTGCTGGCGGCGGCCGCGCGCACGCCGTCCTGACGTCCCGACGTCCCGACGTCCTGACGTCCTGACCTCCGGCCCTTGCGGGCTCCCGGGCCCCCGGGGCTCCCGGGCTCCCGGCGGGAGGGCGCAGGAGCGCCTCAGAGCAGTCCGGCCGCTTGCAGGTGCCGGGCGACCCGCTCCACCTCGTCCGGCGACAGCGGCACCTGCGGTTCCGCCGTGACGGGGCAGTCGATGACGCCCCGCAGGTGCAGGGCCGCCTTGAAGGCCCCGATCGCCGAGGAGTTCGGGCCCATGCGGGCGGCGTGTCCCGCCGACACCAGACCGAACAGGGCGCACAGGCGCTCCTGTTCGGCCCGGGCCCCCGAGAGATCACCGGCGCGGTGCAGCCGGTCCAGACGCACGTAACCGTCCGGGTCGACGTTGCCGAGGCCGGGCACGGCCCCGTCGGCGCCCATCGCCAGGGCCGCGTCGACCAGGAGCTCGGAGCCGGTCAGCACGCTGAACCCGGAGGCCGGCCGGTGGTCCCGGACCCCGGTGACGACCCGGCGGAAGGCTGCCAGGTCGCCGCTGGAGTCCTTCAGCCCGGCGAGCACGCCGTCCGCGGCCAGTTCCAGGACCACCTCCGCCGGCAGCTTCGTGTGGACCGCGACGGGGATGTCGTAGGCGAGGACGGGCACCGGGCTCGCCGCCGCGACCGCGCGGTAGTGGCGGGCGATCTCCGCCGGGTGGGTGCGGGCGTAGAACGGGGCCGTGACGACGACGGCCTGCGCCCCCGCCGCCGTCACCGCCGCGACGTGGCCGAGGACACGGGGCGTCGTCATGTCGATCGCCCCGGCCAGCACCGGCACGTGCCCGCCCACGTGCGCGGCGACCGACCGGACGACCAGGGTCCGCTGGGCGTCCGTCAGGTAGGCGGCCTCGGAGGTCGAGCCGAGCACGAACAGGCCGTGCACCCCGGCGGCCACCAGGTGGTCGACCAGCCTGAGCAGCGACGGGACGTCCACCTCGCGGTCCGGTGTCAGGGGTGTGCAGACGGGCGGGACGACGCCGGTCCACGGGGCGTTCGGCATGGGGCCTCCATCGGGTCGCGTCGGTGGACGGGGTCCGGGGCCGGCCCGTCCTCACCGGCACGATGGTGGCAGGTCCGCCTCCGCTTCGGCTGTAGGTGAACCGGCTTGCCGGGCCCGGCCGGTGGGGCTGGGATGGTCCCAGCGGGAGCGGCGGGAAGCGGCGAGGAGCGACAGGGGCGAGGGACGGAAGGGGCGGCGTGGACGGGACGGACGACCTGTGGGAGGAGAGCGGCGCCGGTGTCCTGCGCCTGCCCTCCGGCCGTCTGATCCGCGGCCGGGGCCTGCGCCGCCCGCTCGATCCGGCCGCCCCCGCTCCCGCCTTCGGCCTGTACCTGCTGGGCGGACCGCCACCGGAGGTCCCCTGGGAGGCGGACTGGATCCGCTGGCCGGACTTCCGCCTCCCGGCGGACCGGGCGGCGGCCCGCACCGCACTGACCCGGGCATGGCAGCGGTCCGCGGGCGAACGCGTGGAGATCGCCTGCGCAGGCGGCCGGGGACGCACGGGCACGGCCCTGGCCTGCATCGCCGTGCTGGACGGCGTCCCCGGCCCGCAGGCGGTGGCGTACGTCCGCCGCCACTACGACCGCCACGCGGTGGAGACGCCCTGGCAGCGGCGCTACGCACGCCGGTTCGGCGAACCGTCCGGGGCCCGCCGGACCGGACACGGGCCGGGTCAGCCGCAGTAGAGATCGGCCGCGGGACGCTTCCCCGTGGCCAGGAAGCGGGAGACCGTCCGGTCGCCGCAGGCGTTGCCGTTGGCCAGGTAGGCGTCGTGGCCGGTGGAGTTCACCGTGACCATCACGGCCCGCTGCCCGAGGGCCCTGCGCAGCCGGAGGGCACCGGCCAGCGGGGTGGCGACGTCGCGCTCGTTCTGCACGAGCAGGATGTTCGAGGGGCCGCGGCCGGTGATCCGCACGGCCGGTTCCTTCGGCGCGTACGGCCAGGCCGCGCACGCCATCGGCCCGCGCGGCATGCCCGCGGTCAGCGGATGCCTCACCCGGCTCTCGTCGACGCTCTTCCGGTACGCCGCGGCGGAGTCCGGCCAGTCGACGTCGTTGCAGATCGTCCCGACCCCGACCGCGGTGACGTTCTGCAGCACCGGCTCGGGAGGGGTGTCGGGCACGGGCGGCACGGTGCCCCGGCGCGCGGCGAGGATCGCCCGGGCCAGCACCGGGTAGTCGTCCGGGTCGTAGAGGCTCGACAGCATGGTCTGGCGCAGTGCGTTGCCGTCCAGCCGGGGCGGGTTGGCACCGGGCCAGGGCAGGGGGACGCGGTCCAGGCGCGCGGCGAGGCGCAGGAAGCCGGAGCGCACCCGGGCGGGGGTCCGGGCGACCCGCAGCGGGTTGCCCGGCCGGGACGCCCACGCGGCGAACTCGGGGAAGTTGTCCTCGACGCCCGTCTCGAAGGCGGCGAGCCAGCCGCGGGTGACACGTGTGGGATCGGGGTCGTTGTTGCTGTCGAGGACGACGCGGTCGGTGCGATGGGGGAACAACTGGCTGTAGACGGCGCCGACGTACGTGCCGTAGGAGACGCCCCAGGCGGAGATCCGCTCCTCCCCGAGGGCGGCCCGGACCCGGTCCAGGTCGCGGGCCTCGGCGGCGGTGCCGAGGTGCCGGATCAGGTCGCCCCCGGCGCGGGCGCAGGCCCCGGCCGTGCGCCGCGCCGTGGCCATGTTCTCGTCGAGCGACCCGTCCGGGCCCGGCCAGGGCAGGAGCTTGGTCGGCCCCAGGTCGGCGCGGTCGAGACCGCAGTCGACGGCGGTGGAGGGCGCCATGCCGCGCGGGGCGAATCCGACCAGGTCGTAGGCGTCGCGCACCTTCTGCGGGAGCTTCTGGCCCTTGCCGGACGGGTCGGACAGGCTGTCCCCGCCGGGACCGCCCGGGATGAGCAGCAGGACCCCGCGCCGGGCGGAGGGCTTCTCGCTCGCGATCCGGGAGACGGCGATCTCGATCTGCCGCCCGCCGGGATCGGAGTGGTCCATGGGGACCGCGACGGTGGCGCACTGCTGCCGGGGGTCGAGGCCGGGCCCCTCGCACGGGGTCCAGGTGAGGGAGCGGGATCGGGCCGGGGCGGCGGACGACGCCGACGGGACGGCGAGCCCGAGCAGGACGGCACAGGCCGCGGCCGACGAGGCGATGCGCGTGAGCTGTTTCCTGTTCATGCCAGGAGCCTGACACCGGATCACCCCTGCCGAGGATGCGGCCAACTCCCTTGTCGCGCAGGGGGTTTACCCCCTGCCCGGGGTGGGGGGCGCCGCGCCGGAGACCTGTGCGGCGGCGTGCGGGGCGCAGGGCACAGACCGTCACCGAGTATAGGCGCGGAGCGTCACCGAGAGGACGCGAAGAGTGAAAATGCGAGGGGGAGGGGAGCACGGTAAAGCCAGGTCAGCGGCGCTCGGCGCCACAGAAGCGGAGGACGCGGTGAAGGAATTGCGGGCCGTACTCGCCGGGGCCGGAAACAGCCGGCCGTCATGGGGCCCCGACCCGGCGGGTTTCGCGCGGAAGGCGCTCTGGACGCTCCCCGGAACGGCCCCCGGGAGGGGCCGGACCACCTCGTGCGGCGTCCGTCGGCCCACGGCGGTGCCGCGATGAGGCCCCCGGTCGGCGCGTACGTCGTGGACACCCGCAGCGAGCGCATCGGCATCGTCATGGGGCACGAGGGGCCCTACGTCCAGCTCAGGCCGTACGGAGGCGGCCGGGAGTGGGACGCCGACCCCCGCGCCGTCCGGCACGCCACCCCGGCCGAGCGGCTGAGCGCGGCGACGGCCCACGCCAACGCGCGCAGCCGGGGCGAAGTCCCTTGACCCACCTCACGGCCCGGGGGGTGCGCGCGTAGGCGAGAATGGGCGCATGAGTCTGTTCCGCGACGACGGCATCGTGCTGCGCACCCAGAAGCTGGGTGAGGCGGACCGGATCATCACGCTGCTCACCCGCGGTCACGGGCGCGTACGGGCCGTGGCGCGCGGCGTGCGCCGGACCAAGTCCAAGTTCGGCGCACGCCTCGAACCGTTCTCCCACGTCGACGTGCAGTTCTTCGCCAAGGGCAGCGAACTGGTCGGGCGCGGGCTGCCGCTGTGCACCCAGAGCGAGACCATCGCGCCCTACGGCGGCGGGATCGTCACCGACTACGCCCGCTACACCGCCGGCACCGCCATGCTGGAGACCGCCGAGCGGTTCACCGACCACGAGGGCGAGCCGGCCGTGCAGCAGTACCTGCTGCTCGTCGGCGCCCTGCGCACCCTGGCCCGGGGCGAGCACGCCCCGCACCTGGTCCTCGACGCCTTCCTGCTGCGCTCCCTGGCCGTCAACGGGTACGCCCCGACCTTCGGCGACTGCGCGCGGTGCGGGATGCCCGGACCCAACCGCTTCTTCTCGGTCGCCTCGGGCGGATCCGTCTGCGCGGACTGCCGGGTGCCCGGCAGCGTCGTACCCTCGCCCCAGGCCCTGGAGCTCCTCGGCGCGCTGCTGACGGGAGACTGGGCAATCGCGGACGCGTGCGAGGCGCGCCACGTCCGGGAGGGCAGCGGGCTGGTGTCCGCCTACCTGCACTGGCACATGGAGCGCGGCCTGCGCTCGCTGCGCTACGTCGAGAAGTAACAAGCGAGAAGTGACAAGCAAGCAAGCCGAGGAGACGAGACACACATGGCCGTACGCGGGATCCTGGGACGCCAGCGCCGCGAGTACAGGACGCCGGAGCCGCACCCGTCCGGCGCGCGGCCCCCGAGGCTCGGGGAACTCGTGCCGCAGCATGTGGCGATCGTCATGGACGGCAACGGACGCTGGGCCAAGGACCGCGGCCTGCCCCGCACCGAAGGGCACAAGGTGGGTGCCGAACGCGTGCTGGACGTGCTGCAGGGCGCCATCGAGATGGGCGTGGGCGCCATCTCCCTGTACGCCTTCTCCACCGAGAACTGGAAGCGGTCGCCCGACGAGGTGCGCTTCCTGATGAACTTCAACCGGGACTTCATCCGCAAGACCCGCGACCAGCTCGACGAACTCGGCATCCGGGTGCGCTGGGTGGGCCGGATGCCCAAGCTGTGGCGCTCGGTGGCCAAGGAGCTCCAGGTCGCCCAGGAGCAGACGAAGGACAACGACCGGCTGACCCTGTACTTCTGCATGAACTACGGCGGCCGGGCCGAGATCGCTGACGCGGCCAAGGCGCTCGCCGAGGACGTCAGGAGCGGCCGGCTCGACCCGTCCAAGGTCACCGAGAAGACCTTCGCCAAGTACCTGTACTACCCGGACATGCCGGACGTGGACCTGTTCCTGCGCCCCAGCGGCGAGCAGCGCACCTCCAACTACCTGCTGTGGCAGAGCGCTTACGCCGAGATGGTCTTCCAGGACGTGCTGTGGCCCGACTTCGACCGGCGTGACCTGTGGCGGGCCTGCCTGGAGTTCGCCTCCCGGGACCGGCGCTTCGGCGGGGCGATCCCGAACGAGGAACTGCTGGCCATGGAGGGCAGGCAGCCCTAGGTTCTGTCTCTTTGGTCAGCGCCGGGTCCAGATGAGGATGCCCGCGAGGTGGAGTGCGGCCTGGTAGGCGATCGCGAGCTTGTCGGTTCGGG
>NZ_JBIRHH010000007.1:0-37778 GCF_044328425.1 Streptomyces sp. NPDC017943
CGCCCGGTTACATTCCGAACCCGGAAGCTAAGCCTTACAGCGCCGATGGTACTGCAGGGGGGACCCTGTGGGAGAGTAGGACGCCGCCGAACAATCTTTGGAAGGACCCTTGGTCCCAGCGTTCAGCTGGGGCCGAGGGTCCTTTTTGGTTTTTGCAGTGCGCGCTGGGCACCCGGCTGCGCGAGAATGACTTTGCGGTACGAAGACAGGAGTCACCATGTCCACCAACTCTCCCGACGACCGACCGGAGCGCGACCAGCGGCGACGGGAGGGCGACCGGGGCGACCGCGGCGGCTACCGCGGTGCCCCCCGGGGTGACCGCAACGACCGCGGAGACCGCGGAGACCGCGGAGGCTTCCGTCGGGACAACGACCGTGGTGGGTACGGGCGTCGCGACGACCGGGGCGACCGCGGCGGGTTCCGCCGGGACGACAGCCGGCGTGACGACAACCGCGGTGGCGACCAGCGGGGCGGCGGTTACGGCCGACGCGACGACCGCGATCGCGATCGCGGACCCCGCCGGGACGATCGCGGTGGTGACCGTCCCGCGTTCCGTCGTGACGACCGTCGTGACGACCGCGGTGGTGACCGTCCCGCGTTCCGTCGTGACGACCGTCGTGACGATCGCGGCGGCGACCGCCCTGCCTTCCGTCGTGACGACCGTCGTGACGACCGCGGTGGTGACCGCCCCGCCTTCCGTCGTGACGACCGTCGTGACGACCGCGGCGGCGACCGCCCCGCCTTCCGTCGTGACGACCGTGGGGAGCGCGGCGGGTTCCGTCGGGACGACAGCCGACGCGACGACAACCGGGGCGGTGGGTATGGCCGGCGTGATGACCGCCGGGGTGACGATCGCGGACCTCGCGGCGGGTTCCGTCGTGACGACCGCCGCGACGACAGGCGCGATGACCGGCGCGACGCCGACCGTGGAGGGTACCCCCGCCGCGACGACCGGGGTGCCGACCGGCGTGACGACCGCCGTGACGACCGTGGTTTCCGCGGCGGTGACAACCGGGACCGTGGCTTCCGTGGTGATGATCGCGACCGCGGGTTCCGGCGTGACGACCGCGGTGGGTTCCGTGGCCGCGACGAGCGCCGTGGGGACGACCGTGGCGACCGTGGCGGCGACCGGCCTGCGTTCCGGCGCGATGACGCCGGCCGGGGCGCGCGTCCCGCGTTCCGCCGCGACGACGGCCCCCGCACCGACCGCGGCGGTGACTTCCGTCGCGACGACAACCGCGGTGACCGCGGCGAGCGCGGAGGCTTCCGCGGGCGGGACGACCGTGGCGGTCGTGGGCCCCGTCGCGACGACCGCGGTGGGCGCCCCGGCGGGTTCCGCGGGCGGGACGACCGGCGTGACGACCGTCGCGACGACCGGCGTGGCGACGACCGGCGCGGTGGTGGCCGGTTCCGCGAAGAGCGCGACCGGGACCGGGAGCCCATCAAGCGGCTGCCGATCCCCGAGGACGTCACCGGTGAGGAGATCGACAAGGACGTACGGCAGGAGCTCCAGAGCCTGCCCAAGACGCTCGCCGACGATGTCGCCCGGAACCTGGTGATGGTGGCGCGGCTGCTGGACGAGGACCCCGAGGGCGCCTACGGGTACTCCCGGGTCGCGCTGCGGCTGGCGTCGCGCGTCGCCGCCGTGCGGGAGGCCGCCGGGTTCGCCGCGTACGCCAGTCAGAAGTACGGCGAGGCGCTGGCCGAGTTCCGGGCCGCCAAGCGGATGACCGGGAACATCGACCTGTGGCCCGTCATGGCCGACTGCGAGCGCGGGCTCGGGCGGCCGGAGAAGGCGCTCGACATGGCCGGCGCTCCCGAGGTGCACAAGCTCGACAAGGCCGGGCAGGTCGAGATGCGGCTCGTCGCGGCCGGGGCCCGGCGGGACATGGGGCAGCTGGACGCGGCCATCGTGACGCTGCAGAGCCCCGAGCTGGCCGCCAACTCGGTGCAGCCGTGGACCGCGCGTCTGCGCTACGCCTACGCCGACGCGCTGCTCGCCGCCGGCCGTGAGGGCGAGGCACGGGACTGGTTCGCCAAGGCCGTCGAGGCCGACCGGGACGGCAGCACGGACGCCTCCGACCGGCTCGCCGAGCTGGACGGCGTGGAGTTCGTCGACGTCATGGCCGAGGACGAGGACACGGACGCAGACACGGACGCGGACGAGGACGTCGAGCGCGAGGGCTCGGACGACGTCGACGCCGTCGACGAGGCCCGGGTAGAGGGCGGCTCCTCGGACGGCTCCTCGGACGACGGGTCCGAGAAGAAGGACTGACGGAGAGCAGCGCACACGCGAAGGGGGCGGGTCCCGGCCGGGACCCGCCCCCTTCGCATGTCCGGTGTCAGAGGTCCAGCGCGCGCAGGACCAGCCCGGTGGCCGGTTTCGGGCCGAACGACGTGGACTTGCGGGGCATCGTCACTCCCTGCCGGGCCAGGTCGCGGACGACCTCCTCGCGGACCGGGTGCAGCAGCACCGCCGTACCGCCGTCGCGTTCCGCCTTCTCCACCGTGGCGGCCGTGTCGTGGATGTAGGCGATGCGGTCGGGGGAGTCCTCCGGGATGTGCCAGACGTGCTTGAGGAGCGTGGCGTGCAGGACCGTCGCGTCCAGGGTGCGCCAGGCGGCGGGGCGGTCGGCCGGGATCGTGCGGTCCAGGAGCGCCGGTTCCGGACGGTCGACGAGGTGGAAGGCGCCGTCGCCGGCGAGCAGGAACGCGTTGCCCGCGCAGGCCGCGTCGGCCAGGGTCTCCAGGGCCTCGGACAGCGGTGCCTCGAGGCGGCGGACGCGGAAGTGGTCCCCCAGGGCGGCCAGGGCGGTGCTGACCGGGAGGCCGGGCAGGAGGCGGTGGATGGCGCGTACCCGCAGGGGGTAGCGGGCGGTGTCGACCAGGAGGACCAGGCCGTGGTCCCACGGGCCGGGCGAGGGGTGCTCCGCGCGCAGGCGGCGGTAGGTGGCCCAGCGGTGGTGGCCGTCGGCGATGAGCGCCTGCTGGCGGGCCAGGTCCGAGCGGACCGTGTCCAGGTCGGCGGGGTCGGTCAGCGACCACAGGCGGTGGCGGAAGCCGTCCTCGGTGGTGGTCTCCAGCAGCGGCGGCCGGTCCGCGGTGCGCTCGATCAGGTCCGCGGTGGCGGTCGTGGCGCCGTTGCCGCGGTAGGTGAGCAGCAGCGGTTCGAGGTTGGCGGAGGTGGCCCGCATCAGGTCCGCGCGGTCGGCGACGACGTGCGGCATCACGTCCTCGTGCGGCAGCACGACCTGCTCGTCCGGGTCGGACACGCGCAGGGCCCCGATGAGCCCGCGTTGCAGCATGCCCTCGCCGTCGCGCTGTTCGTAGACGTACAGGCACGGATCCGGGTCGGTGGTCAGGACGCCCTCGGCCACCCAGCGGCGCAGGGTCTCGGCGGCCTGCTCGTTGCGGGCACCGGCGGTGGCGGCCTGAGGGAGGATCAGGCGGACGATGTTGTAGGGGTCGGAGGACTCGAGGTGGTGCAGGCCGTCGGGGCGCACCACGACGTCGTACGGCGGGGAGGTGACGGCGGCAAGGCTGCCGACCCGGTCGGGGTCGTAGCGAAGGCCTCGGAACGGGTTGAGTTCCAGGCCTCGGTGCGCCGTTGCCTCCGAGTGACCTGCTGTGTTCATCCCGGCATCGTACGGGTGTCGGTGCCATGGGGGATGATCGGGGGAAAAGCCGCCGAACGAGGAGCGATACGGGATGAGCCGGAGCGTCAGGACGAGGCCCGAGGGCAGTGGGCAGGCCCTGAGCGAGGCGTACGACACGGCGTTGCTCGACCTGGACGGCGTCGTGTACGCGGGCGGGAGCGCGATCGCGCACGCCGTCGAGTCGCTGGCCACGGCCCGGGAGGGCGGCATGCGCCTGGCGTACGTGACGAACAACGCGCTGCGCACGCCGGACGCGGTGGCCGGGCACCTGACGGAGCTGGGGATACCGACGGGCGCGGAGGACGTCATCACCTCGGCGCAGGCGGTCGCGCGGCTGATCAGCGAGCAGGTGCCGCGCGGCGCCCGGGTGCTGGTGATCGGCGGTGAGGGACTGCGGGTCGCGCTGCGCGAGCGGGGGCTGGAGCCCGTGGAGTCCGCGGACGACGACCCGGTGGCGGTCGTGCAGGGGTACGGCGGTCCCGATCTGCCGTGGGGCCGGTTCGCCGAGGCTTCCTACGCGGTGGCCCGGGGCGTGCCGTGGTTCGCGTCGAACACCGACCTGACGATCCCGAGCGGCCGGGGCATCGCGCCGGGCAACGGCGCGGCGGTGGAGGTGGTGCGGATCGCCACGGGCGCCGAGCCGCAGGTCGCGGGCAAGCCGCTGCCGCCGATGCACCGGGAGACGATCCTGCGCACCGGGGCGAAGCGGCCGCTGGTGGTGGGCGACCGGCTGGACACGGACATCGAGGGCGCGTTCAACGGGGAGGTCGATTCGCTGCTGGTCCTCACGGGGGTCACGGACGGGGCGCAGTTGCTGGCCGCGCCCCCGCAGCACCGGCCGACGTACGTGGACGCCGATCTGCGCGGCATGCTGGGCGGTCAGCCGGAGATCGCGGAAGCGGGCGACGGCGGGTTCCGGTGCGGCGGCTGGACGGCGGCCGCCCGGGCGGGCCGGCTGGAGCTGGAGGGGGACGGCGAGGCGCTGGACGGGCTGCGCGCTCTGTGCGCCGCCGCGTGGACGGCCGCGGGCGAGGAGGGGTGCGAGCTGGACGGGGAGAAGGCGCTGGCGCGGCTGGGATTGTGAGGAGGCCGCACGCGGTGGGGCTCCGGGCGGCGCCGGAGGGCGTGCACGGTCCCGGCCGCCGGGTCGCGGAAGCGGGGGCGGGCACCGGATCTTGCCCGATAGCGAGGTTAGGTTAACCTAACTGCGTGTTGGTCGAGAGTCCCCCCGAACAGCGCGCGGAGACCGCCCCCGCGCCCCCGAAGCGACGGGCGGTGCGAGCCGTCGGGCTGGTGCTGTCCGCGGCGATCCTGGTGCTCGTCGCGCTGGCGAGTATCGCGATCGGCGCGAAGGAGCTCTCCCTGGCGCAGGTCTGGCACGGCCTGTTCGACGACACGGGGTCCTACGGTGACGTCGTCGTCGCCGAGCGGCTGTCGCGGACCGTGCTCGGGCTGCTCGCCGGCGCGGCCCTCGGCCTGGCCGGGGCGGTCCTGCAGGCGCTCACGCGCAATCCGCTGGCGGATCCCGGGCTGCTGGGGATCAACGCGGGCGCGTCCGCGGCGGTCGTCACGGCCGTCACGTACCTCGGGGTCACCTCGCTCACCGGCTACGTGTGGTTCGCCTTCTTCGGGGCGGCGGCGGTCGGGGCGCTGGTGTGGTTCCTCGGGGGCAGCCGGGGCGCGACACCGGTGCGGCTCGCGCTCGCCGGCACGGCGATCAGCGCCGCGTTGTACGGCTACCTCCAGGCCGTGATGATCATGGACGAGGCGGCGCTCGGCAAGATGCGGTTCTGGACGGTCGGCTCGCTGTCGTCGGCGACCGACGCGACCATCGAGCAGGTCCTGCCGTTCCTGCTGGCCGGGTTCGTCCTGGCGCTCGCCCTGGCCCGGCCGCTCAACGCCCTGTCCATGGGCGACGACACCGCCCGGGCCCTGGGCGCGAACCTGAACCGCACACGGGCGCTGTCCATGCTGGCCGCGACCGTGCTGTGCGGGGCCGCGACCGCCGCCTGCGGGCCGATCGTGTTCGTCGGCCTGATGGTGCCGCACGTGGTCCGCTCGTTCACCGGGCCGGACCTGCGCTGGATCCTGCCCTACGCGGCGGTCCTGTCGCCCGTGCTGCTGCTCGGCGCCGATGTCGTCGGCCGGATGGTGGCCCGGCCCGCGGAGCTCCAGGTGGGCATCGTCACCGCCGTCCTCGGCGGCCCGGTGTTCATCTTTCTCGTACGACGGCGGAGGACGGCTCAGCTGTGAAGACCACCAACCGTGCCGTGCGGACGCCGGGCGGGCTGTCGATACGCCTGGACGTGCGGGCCCTGACCGTCGTGCTCTCGCTGGCGGTGGCGGCGCTCGTGGCGGGCGTCGTGCTCATCGGCACCGGCGACTTCCCCATTCCGCCCGCCGACGTGCTGCGCACCCTGGCCGGCCGGGGCGACCCGGGCCAGGAGTTCATCGTCAACGAACTGCGGCTGCCACGCGTCCTGGTCGGGCTGCTCGTCGGCGCCTCGCTGGGACTGGGCGGCGCGTTGTTCCAGTCCATCTCCCGCAACCCGCTGGGCAGTCCGGACGTGCTCGGCCTCGGCCAGGGGGCGACCGCCGGGGCGCTCACGGTGATCGTGCTGTTCTCCGGCAGCGCCGGCCAGGTCGCGCTGGGGGCGCTCGTGGGCGGTCTGGTGACCGGCTCCGCGATCTACGTGCTGGCCTGGAAGCGCGGTGTGCACGGCTACCGGCTGGTCCTGGTCGGCATCGGCGTCTCCGCGATCGCCACGGCGGTCAACGGCTATCTGCTCACCAAGTCCGACATCGTCGACGCGGCCCGTGCGGTGGTGTGGATGACCGGCTCCCTCGACGGCCGCGACTGGAACCAGGTGTGGCCGCTGCTGGCGCTGACGGCGGTGCTGGTGCCGCTCGTCCTGGTCAACTCCCGCGGGCTGCGCATGATGGAGATGGGCGACGACGTGTCCTGTGCCCTCGGGGTGCGGGTGGAGCGCGTGCGGCTGCTGCTGATGGTGGCGGCCGTGCTGCTGACGGCCTCCGCGACGGCCGCGGCGGGACCGGTCGCCTTCGTGGCGCTCACCGCCCCGCAACTGGCCCGGCGCCTGACCCGCTCGCCCGGGCCGAACCTGGTGCCCTCCCTGTGCATGGGCGCCGCCCTGCTGGTCGTCGCCGACTGGGTCGCGCAGCGGGCGCTCGGCGCCGAACAGCTGCCCGTCGGCGTGGTCACCGGTGTGCTCGGCGGTGTCTACCTGCTGTGGCTGCTGGTCACCGAGCGCAAGGCGGGCCGGATATGAGCGCCGGCCGGAACGCCGGGAGCGGCACCGGCAGCGGACCGAACAACCGAAGGAGCCCCGTGAACCGCCTGTCCGCCGAGAGCGTCACCCTGGCCTACGACCAGCGGGTGATCGCCGAGCAGTTGTCGGTGGAGATACCCGACCACTCCTTCACCGTGATCGTGGGCCCCAACGCGTGCGGCAAGTCCACGCTGCTGCGGGCGCTGTCGCGGATGCTCAAGCCGAACCGGGGCCGGGTCCTGCTCGACGGGCAGGTCATCCAGTCGATGCCGGTGAAGAAGGTCGCGCGCACCCTGGGCCTGCTGCCCCAGTCGTCGATCGCGCCCGACGGCATCACCGTCGCGGACCTCGTCGGACGCGGCCGGTACCCGCACCAGGGCATCCTGCGCCAGTGGTCGGCCGAGGACGAGCGGGTCGTGCAGGAGTCCATGCGGCAGACGGGCGTGGCCGAGCTCGGGGACCGCTACGTCGACGAGCTGTCGGGCGGCCAGCGCCAGCGCGTGTGGATCGCCATGGCGCTCGCCCAGCAGACCCCGCTGCTGCTGCTCGACGAGCCGACGACGTTCCTGGACATCCAGCACCAGATCGACGTCCTGGACCTGTGCGCGCAGCTGCACGAGGAGCAGGGCCGCACGCTCGTCGCCGTGCTGCACGACCTCAACCACGCCGCCCGCTACGCGACCCACCTCATCGCCCTGCGCGAGGGCCGGGTCGTCGCCGAGGGGGCGCCGGGGGACATCGTGACGGCGGAGCTGGTCGAGGAGGTCTTCGGGCTGCGCTGCCAGGTCATCGACGACCCGGAGACCGGCACGCCGCTGGTGGTGCCCGCGGCCCGCCGGGCACGCGCCGGTGCGAGCGCAGGGCAGGGCGCCGGGACCGCGACGGACAGGACCGCCGCTAGAGAAGCTTCCTGAGCTGGAGCAGGTCCCGCACGCCCGCGTGCAGCCTGACCCGGCCCGAGCCCCAGGCCTTGGCGAAGTTCAGTTCGCCCCCGACCAGCGCCACCAGGTCGTCGCCGGTCATGGCGAGTCTGATCTCGGCCTTGCCGGGCGGCGGACCGGTCACGGTGTCGTGCACCTCGATCCGCCCGCCCCGCATCCGGCCCGTGAAGGTGACGTCCAGGTCGGTGATGTGGCAGCTCACCGAACGGTCCAGGGCCGCGGCCGCGCGGACGTCCCCTTCGGCGTGCTGCATGCTGTCCGAGAGCTTGTCGAGT
Organism: Streptomyces sp. NPDC017943; assembly: GCF_044328425.1. Classification (NCBI taxonomy): domain Bacteria; kingdom Bacillati; phylum Actinomycetota; class Actinomycetes; order Kitasatosporales; family Streptomycetaceae; genus Streptomyces; species Streptomyces sp. NPDC017943. The sequence continues at coordinate 8,163 of NZ_JBIRHH010000007.1, forward strand.
GCGCTGCGGCACTCCTCGATCGTGGCCATCGCGATCGACGGTACCGCAGCGGTTCGCGGTAGCGTCGGGGCATGGACGACGCAGTTCCCCGGACGCCCCCGGCCGCGGCGGAGGAGCCCGCCGCCGACCCGGCCGCCCCCGCCCCCCTGGACGTGCCCCGCACCCCCACCGGCGACCCCGGTGTGGACGCGACCCTGGAGCGGCTCGGCGACGCCGACCACCTCGCCACGGACGGACACGTCGAGGTGTACGAGGATGTACACCGGGGACTGCGCGACGCGCTCACCGCGCTCGACGCACGCCCGGGACCCCCGGCACCCCTCTCGTCCCCGTCGCCGCCTGGACCTAGGAGCTGAACCGAACGTGGCAGGAGTCGCACGCCGCCGTCTCGACGCGGAGCTGGTCCGCCGGAAGCTCGCCCGCTCGCGCGAGCACGCCGGCCAGCTGATCGCCGCCGGGCGCGTCTCCGTCGGCAAGACCGTCGCGACCAAGCCCGCCACCCAGGTGGAGACGGCGGCCGCCATCGTGGTGGCCCAAGACGACGGCGACCCCGACTACGTCTCCCGCGGCGGCCACAAGCTCGCCGGCGCGCTCGAGGCGTTCGTGCCGCAGGGTCTCGTCGTCGAGGGGCGCAGGGCGCTCGACGCCGGCGCGTCCACCGGCGGTTTCACCGACGTCCTGCTGCGGGCGGGCGCCGCCCACGTCGTCGCCGTGGACGTCGGATACGGCCAACTCGCGTGGTCCTTGCGCAACGATGAACGCGTCACCGTCAAGGACCGTACGAACGTACGCGAGTTGACGCTTGAGGCGATCGATGGGGAGCCTGTGGATCTTGTCGTGGGGGATCTGTCCTTCATCCCGCTCGGGCTGGTCCTGCCCGCCCTGGTGCGGTGCGTGAAGCCGGACGCCGATCTGGTGATGATGGTCAAGCCGCAGTTCGAGGTGGGCAAGGAGCGCCTCGGCAGCGGGGGAGTCGTCCGCAGCCCCCAGTTGCGGGCCGAGGCGGTCCGCGGTGTGGCGGAGAAGGCGTGGGGGCTGGGCCTCGGGGTGCGGGGCGTGACGGCCAGTCCGCTGCCCGGGCCGTCGGGGAATGTCGAATACTTCTTGTGGCTGCGGGCCGGGGCAGCGGAACTCGACCCGGCCGACGTCGACCGAGCAGTGGCGGAGGGGCCGCGTTGACCGAGAACCGAGCTCGTACTGTGTTCCTGCTCGCCCACACGGGCCGGCCCGCGGCCGTGCGCAGCGCCGAACTCGTCGTGAAGGGGCTGCTCCGCTCCGGTCTGGGCGTGCGCGTCCTGGAGGACGAGGCGCGGGACCTGCCGCTGCCGGACGAGGTGGTGCTGGTCAAGGAGGCGACGCCGCAGTGCCTCGACGGGTGCGAGCTGCTCATCGTGCTCGGCGGCGACGGCACGCTGCTGCGCGGCGCCGAGTTCGCCCGGGCGTCCGGGGTGCCGATGCTCGGCGTCAACCTCGGCCGGGTCGGGTTCCTCGCGGAGGCCGAGCGGGACGACCTCGACAAGGTCGTCGACCGGGTGGTGAGCAGGGCGTACGAGGTCGAGGAGCGGATGACCGTCGACGTCGTCGTGCACCAGAACGGCGACATCGTGCACACGGACTGGGCGCTGAACGAGGCGGCCGTGCAGAAGGTGTCCGCCGAGCGGATGCTGGAGGTCGTCCTGGAGATCGACGGGCGGCCGGTGACGGGGTTCGGCTGCGACGGCATCGTGTGCGCCACGCCCACCGGGTCGACGGCGTACGCGTTCTCGGCGGGCGGGCCGGTGGTGTGGCCGGAGGTCGAGGCGCTGCTGATGGTGCCGATCTCCGCGCACGCGCTGTTCGCCAAGCCGTTGGTGACCTCGCCCGACTCCGTGCTGGCCGTGGAGGTGCTGCCGCACATCCCGCCGGGTGTGCTGTGGTGCGACGGGCGGCGGACCGTGGAGCTGCCCGCGGGCGCGCGGGTGGAGGTGCGGCGGGGCGCCGTGCCGGTGCGGCTGGCCCGGCTGCACCACGCGTCCTTCACGGACCGGCTGGTGGCCAAGTTCGCGCTGCCCGTCTCCGGGTGGCGGGGGGCGCCTCACTAGCGGCGCGCAGTGTCCGCGCCCCTGGGTCCGGTCCACTCGAGTGGGTGACAAGGGTGGGCCGGTCGCAATCCCCGGCCCGGACCTCGTAAGGTCGTGTCCGTGTTGGAGGAGATGCGGATACGGTCGCTGGGCGTGATCGACGACGCCGTGGTCGAGCTGTCGCCGGGGTTCACCGCGGTCACGGGTGAGACGGGCGCGGGCAAGACCATGGTCGTCACCAGCCTGGGGCTGCTCCTGGGCGGGCGGGCCGACCCGGCGCTCGTGCGCATCGGGGCCGGGAAGGCGGTCGTGGAGGGGCGGATCACCGTTCCCCCGGGCGCCGCGGCCGCCGTGCGTGCCGAGGAGGCCGGGGCGGAGCTCGACGACGGGGCGCTGCTGATCAGCCGGACCGTTTCCGCCGAGGGGCGCTCGCGGGCGCACCTGGGCGGGCGCAGCGTGCCCGTGGGCGTGCTGGCCGAGCTGGCCGACGAGCTGGTGGCCGTGCACGGGCAGACCGACCAGCAGGGGTTGCTGAAGCTGTCCCGGCAGCGGCAGGCGCTCGACCGGTACGCGGGTGACGCGGTCGCCGTCCCGCTGGCCAAGTACGGCGAGGCGTACAAGCGGCTGCGGGCCGTCTCCGCCGAACTCGAGGAGATCACCACCCGCGCGCGGGAACGGGCCCAGGAGGCCGACCTGCTGCGCTTCGGGCTCGACGAGATCGCCGCCGTCGAGCCCCGGCCCGGGGAGGACGTGGAGCTGGCCGAGGAGGCCGAGCGGCTCGGGCACGCCGAGGCGCTGGCCTCCGCCGCCGCGGCCGCGCACGCCGCCCTCGCGGGCAACCCGGAGGACCCCGAGGGCGTGGACGCCGGCACGCTCGTCGCGGGCGCCCAGCGGGCCCTGGACGCCGTACGGTCGCACGACCCGGCGCTGGCGGCCCTGGCCGACCGGATCGGGGAGATCGGCATCCTGCTGCGCGACGCGGCCGGCGATCTCGCGGGGTACGCCGACGACCTGGACGCCGACCCGCTGCGGCTGTCGGCCGTCGAGGAGCGGCGGGCCGCGCTGACCGGGCTGACGCGCAAGTACGGTGAGGACATCGCCTCCGTGCTGGCCTGGGCGGAGAGCAGCGCCACCCGGCTGACCGAACTCGACGGGGACGACGAGCGGATCGGGGAGCTGACCGCCGAACGGGACGCACTGCGCGCGGAGCTGGGAGGGCTGGCGCAGGCGCTGACGGACGCCCGGACGGAGGCGGCCGAACGGTTCGCCGCCGCCGTGACCGCGGAGCTGGCCTCGCTCGCCATGCCGCACGCGCGCGTGTCGTTCGAGATCCGGCAGACCGAGGACCCCGAGGGCGTCGAGGTCGGCGGGCGCCCGGTGGCCTACGGCCCGGCCGGTGCCGACGAGGTCGAGCTGCTGCTGGCCCCGCACCCCGGCGCGCCGCCCCGGCCGATCGCCAAGGGCGCCTCCGGTGGTGAGCTGTCCCGCGTGATGCTGGCCGTGGAGGTCGTCTTCGCGGGGACGGATCCGGTGCCCACGTACCTCTTCGACGAGGTCGACGCGGGTGTCGGCGGCAAGGCGGCCGTCGAGATCGGGCGGCGGCTCGCGCGGCTGGCGAGGACCGCACAGGTCGTCGTCGTGACGCACCTGCCGCAGGTGGCGGCCTTCGCCGACCGCCAGTTGCTGGTGGAGAAGACCGACGACGGGTCCGTGACCCGCTCCGGTGTGAAGGTCCTGGAGGGTGAGGACCGGGTCCGGGAGCTGTCCCGGATGCTGGCCGGGCAGGAGAACTCGGAGACGGCCCGGGCGCACGCCGAGGAGCTGCTGGCGACCGCCAGAGCCGACGGGTAGTCCCCGGCGCCCCGGGCGGTCGCGCGGCCGGTTCCCGGGCCGGTCACCCAAGTTCACTCGTGTGGGTGACCTCGGCCCTGGCGGTTCCCCCGTAAGGGCGCCCCGGGCCCGTGGCGCCGGGGCGCCGGGCGTTCCCGGAACCCCCGTGCGTCCTGGCATGCTTGGCGGAGTACGCGCCGAGACCGCGTCGTGACGCCCGACCCGAACCAGGAGCCCCCGGCCACGTGACCCCCGCGAGCAGCCACCCATCGCACGGCCGGTCGCCGCTGCGCACCGTGCAGGTGCTCGGCGGGGGCAACGCCGCGAGCAGTGCGCACGTGCGCTCGCTGACCGCGGGGCTGGTCGCCCGGGGAGTACGGGTCACGGTCTGCGCCCCGCACGAGGCCGACCGCTCCTACGACTTCAGCGGCGCCGGGGCGGCCCACGTCCATGTGCCGCGCAGCAGCGACCCGGTGGCGGTGGCCGCCCTGCGGGCCGCCTGCGCGGACGCCGACCTGGTGCACGCGCACGGCCTGCACGCCTCCTTCCGCGCCGTGCTCGCCCTCAGCGGCCGGCGTGTGCGGACACCGCTGGTCGTGACGTGGCACGACCGGGCGCACGCCGAGGGTGCGCGCGCCCAGTTGCTGCGGGTGCTGGAGCGGCGCGTCTCGAAGGCCGCCACCGTGGTGCTGGGCACCTCGTCGGCGCTCGTGGACCGGGCCCGGCGCACCGGCGCGCGGGACGCCCGGCTCGCGGCCGTCGCGCTGCCCGGCCCCCGCGGGCCCCTCGACCCCGACGACCCCGACCGGTTGCGCCCCAAGGTGCGGGCCGAACTGGGCTCCATCGGGCGGCCGTTGCTGATGGCCGTCGGCTCCCTGGAACGCCACCGCGGCTACGACGTGCTGCTGGACGCCGCCCGCGCGTGGCGCCGGCTGGACCCGGTGCCCCTGGTCGCCGTCGCCGGGGAGGGGCCGCTGCGCGCGGAGCTCCAGGCCCGGATCGAGCGGGAGGACCTGCCGGTCCGGCTCCTCGGGCGGCGTGAGGACATCGCCGACCTGCTCGCCGCGGCCGACCTCGCGGTGCTGCCCAGCCGGTGGGAGGCCCGCTCCGTCCTCGCCCAGGAGGCGCTGCACGCGCGCGTGCCGCTCGTCGCCACGGCCGTGGGCGGCATCCCCGAACTCGTCGGCGACGCCGCCGAACTCGTCCCCGGCGGCGACGCCGGAGCCCTCGCCGACTCCGTCGTACGGCTGCTCGGCGACCCCGCCCGCCGGGAGCTGCTGCGCGTCAAGGGGGCCCGGCAGGCGGCGACCTGGCCGAGCGAGGACGAGACGGTCGCCCAAGTGCTCAGCGTCTACGACGAACTGACCCGGCCCCAGCCCCTCGTCTGAGCCGCCCTACGGCACGTGCCTGCGGGCGCGCAGCGCCAGGCTCAGCGCCAGGACCGTCTGCGGGTCGTCCAGGTCCGTGCCCAGCAACTCCCCGATGCGCGCCAGGCGGTTGTAGAGGGTCTGCCGGTTGAGGTGCAGCTCCCGGGCGGTCTCCGCCTTGCGGCCGGCGTGGGCGAGGTAGGTCGCCAGGGTGGGCAGCAGCGGCGGCTTGGAGCGCCTGTCGTGCTCCAGGACCGGCCCCAGGGCCCGGTCGACGAACGCCGCCAGATCCGGCTGGTCGCGCAGCCGCCACAACAGCAGGTCGATGTCGAGGCGTCGGGCGTCGTACCAGGGCCGGTCCGGCAGCCCCCGGGCCGCGGTCGCCGTCTCGGCCGCGTGCCGCAGGCCCGAGGCCACCGCCGCCCAGCCGCCGCCCAGCCCCACGACCACCACGGGCGGCTGCCCGCCCGGCCGCAGCATCCCGGCCCGGCCCACCCCCGCCCGCAGGGCCGCCGCGACCCGGTCCGCGACCGTCTCCCGCTCGGACTCCGCGCGCAGCCCCAGCAGCACCAGCAGCCGCCCCTCCACCGGCCGCACCCCGAGCAGCACCGGCACGCCCACCCCGGCCAGCTCCTCCGACACCGCCCTCGCCAGCACCGCCCAGCCACCGCCGGACGGCAGGGTGTCACCTAGCCGCATCACCACCGGCAGCAGCGGGCCCTCACCCGGCCGGAACCCCAGCACCCGCGCCTGCGCCGGGGCGTCCTCCGCGGTGACCCGGCCCTCGGCCAGGTCGGTGAGGAAGTCGCCGCGCCCGCGCGCCGCCAGCTCCTCCTCCTGCCGGGCCTGCATCAGCACCACGGCGAGGATCCCGGCGGCGCGCTCGGCGGCCATCCGGTGCACAGGGGCCAGGGCGGCACGGACGGGCAGCAGCACCAGCCGCGCGCGGACGCCACCGCTGCCCGGCCCGCCCCCCGGCACGTCGACCAGGACCGAACCGGCCAGCGGGGGCTCGCCCTTGTGCTGGCCGCGCAGCCCCTCCCACACCTGCAACGGGTCGGCGCCCTCGGGACCGGGTCCGGCGGCGTACAGCAGCTGTCCCTCCGCCGTCTCCAGAAACACCGGGTTGTGGGCGAACTCGGCGAGGATGCCGAGCACCTGGGGCACCCCGCCGCCGCCCAGCACGGCCTGCGTGCACCGCCGGTGCACCTCCTCGGCCCGCTGGAGCAGGGCGTAGTGGCCGTTGACGATCTCGGTGTGGACCTCTTCGGTGACCGTGACGAACGCCACCTCGCGGTGCAGCTGGACCAGGGGCAGCCCGGCGCTGCGGGCGGTGTCGACGAGGGCCGCGGGCAGCCGGGTGAAGCGCGGGCCGAGCTCCACCACCAGGGCGGCGATGCCGCGCTCGGCCAGGGTGCGCACGAACGCCCGCTGTTCGGCGGGGCGGGTGCCGAGGCCGTAGCCGGTGGTCAGCAGGAGTTCGCCGCCCTTGAGCAGCGAGGCGATGTGCGGCACCTCGCCGGCGTGCACCCAGCGCACCGTGCGCCCGAGCCGCTCGGCGCCCGCGAGCACCTCGGGCAGCCCGCTGCGCAACGCGGGCAGCTCCAGGGCCCGCTGCACGGTGATCCCGGCGCCCTGGGTGCCGTACGCGCTGTCCGTCCCGCTGTCCATGTGCCGGACGGTACCCGGGCCGGTGCCCCGCGGACATCTCAGGGCGGCAGCGGAACGATCACCGCCGCGCCCACCCGCCGCGGACGGCGCCGGATTACCGCGTGGCCGGCCGGGTACCGGCGCGGTCATGGACATGAGCGTGGTGGCGGCGGGGCGGGAGGACGACAGTCCGGTCGAGGAGCCGTTGCGGGTCGCGGTGCTCGCCGACCGGCTCGGGTACCGGGAGGTGTGGGCGGGCGAGGGGCCGACCTGGGACGCGTTCGTGCTGGCGACGGCGATCGGCGCGGCGACCGGGCGGGTGGCCGTGACCGCCGGGCCCGTGCCGGTGAACGTACGCGATCCCCTCACGGTCGTCCGCGGCGCGGCCTCCGCCGCAGCCGTCACGGGCCGGAGCGTGGGCGTCGCCCTCGGAACCTCCAGCAAGCGGGTCGTGGAGGGCGTGCACGGCCGGCCGCGCACCCGCCCCGCCACCACCCTCGCGGAGTCGGCGGCGGCCGTACGGGCGCTGATGGACAGCCTGCCCGGCGAGCCGGTGGTGCCCGGCAGCGGCTTCCCGCGCCGGCTGCCGCCGCCCGGCGGCCTCCTCACCGTCGCCGCGTTCGGGGAGCGGGCGGTCGCCGCGGCCGTGGCGCACGCCGACCGGATGCTGCTCGACATCGTCTCGCCCGGGCAGGTGCGCATGCTGCGCGAGCGGATGCGCACGGCGGCCGAGGCGGCCGGACGCACCCCGCCGCGGCTGGCCGCCTGGCTGCCCGCCGCCGTGGACCCCGAACCGGAGGCGGTCACACAGATCCTGCAGAGCGTCGCGGGGTACCTGGCCGTGCCGGGCTACAGCGACATGTTCATAGACGCCGGTTTCGCCGAGGTCGTGGAACTGGCCGTGAAGGGCGCCGACCGGGACACCCTCGTCCAGGCCCTGCCGCCCGAGGCCGCGGCCACCGTCGCCCTCGTCGGCGACGCCGCCGCCGTCCGGGCCCGGATCGACGCCTACGCCGAGGCCGGGCTGGACGAGATCGCCCTGGTCCCGGCCACCGCGGGCGACCCGGCGGGGGAGCGCACGCTCACGGCGCTCGCCCCGGGGTGAGCGCCAGGGGGAGCGCCGGAGGGAGCGCCGTGGTGCGGGCCGGGTGAGCGCCTGGGCGGGCGGTGCCGGTCAGCCGCCGTAGGCGCCCGAGGCCGTCAGCCGCAGCGCCGTGTCGATGAGCGGCACGTGGCTGAAGGCCTGCGGGAAGTTGCCCACCTGACGCTGCAGGCGCGGGTCCCACTCCTCCGCGAGCAGCCCGAGGTCGTTGCGCAGCGACAGCAGCTTCTCGAACAGCCGGCGGGCCTCGTCCACCCGGCCGATCATCGCCAGGTCGTCGGCCATCCAGAACGAGCAGGCGAGGAACGCGCCCTCGTCGCCGGGCAGGCCGTCGACGCCCTCGTCGTCGCCCTCGGTCGGGTAGCGCAGGATGAAGCCGTCCGGCGTGGACAGCTCCCGCTGGATCGCCTCGATCGTGCCGATGACGCGCTTGTCGTCCGGCGGCAGGAAGCCCACCTGCGGGATCAGCAGCAGGGAGGCGTCCAGCTCCTTGGAGCCGTAGGACTGCGTGAAGGTGTTGCGCTCCTTGTCGTAGCCCTTCTCGCAGACGTCCCGGTGGATCTCCTCGCGCAGTTCCTTCCAGCGCTCCAGCGGGCCGTCGGCGTCGCCGGACTCGATCAGCTTGATCGTGCGGTCGACGGCGACCCAGGCCATCACCTTGGAGTGCACGAAGTGGCGGCGCGGGCCGCGCACCTCCCAGATGCCCTCGTCCGGCTCCTGCCAGTGCCCCTCCAGGTAGCGGATGAGCTTGAGCTGGAGCAGCGAGGCGTAGTCGTTGCGGGCGAGGCCCGTCATGTGGGCCAGGTGCAGGGCCTCGGTGACCTCGCCGTACACGTCCAGCTGGAGCTGGTGGGCCGCGCCGTTGCCGACCCGGACCGGGGCGGAGTTCTCGTAGCCCGGCAGCCAGTCCAGCTCCGCCTCGCCCAGCTCGCGCTCGCCGGCGATGCCGTACATGATCTGCAGGTTCTCCGGGTCGCCGGCGACCGCGCGCAGCAGCCACTCGCGCCAGGCGCGGGCCTCCTCGCGGTAGCCGGTGCGCAGCAGCGAGGACAGGGTGATGGCCGCGTCGCGCAGCCAGGTGTAGCGGTAGTCCCAGTTGCGGACGCCGCCGATGTCCTCCGGCAGGGAGGTGGTCGGCGCGGCCACGATGCCGCCGGTGGGGGCGTACGTCAGCGCCTTCAGCGTGATCAGCGAGCGGACCACGGCCTCGCGGTACGGGCCGTGGTACGTGCAGTGGTCCACCCACTCGCGCCAGAAGTTCTCCGTCGCCTCCAGCGACTGCTCCGGCTCGGGCAGCGGCGGCGGCTGCTTGTGCGAGGGCTCCCAGGAGATCGTGAACGCGATCCGCTCGCCCGGCGAGACGGTGAAGTCCGCGTAGGTCGTCAGCGACTTGCCGTAGGTCTCGGCGGAGGTGTCGAACCACACGGAGTCGGGGCCCGCGACGGCGACCGTGCGCCCCTCGTGCTTGTGTACCCAGGGCACCACCCGGCCGTAGGAGAAGCGCATCCTGAGCTCGGACCGCATCGGCACGCGGCCCGAGACGCCCTCCACGATGCGGATCAGCTGGGGGGCGCCGTCACGCGGCGGCATGAAGTCCGTCACCCGGACCGTACCGCGCTGGGTGTCCCACTCGGACTCCAGGATCAGCGAGTCACCGCGGTAGTGGCGCCGGGCCGCGGTGGGCGGTTCCTGGTCGGGGGCGTACGCGGGGCCGAGCCGCCAGAAGCCGTGCTCCTCGGTGCCCAGCAGGCCGGCGAAGATGGCGTGCGAGTCGAAGCGGGGCAGGCACAGCCAGTCGACCGTTCCGTCCCGGCAGACCAGGGCAGCGGTCTGCATGTCTCCGATGAGTGCGTAGTCTTCGATGCGCCCGGCCACGTGCAACTCCAGTCGAACGGCCACGTCACCCCGCAAGGGGGCTGTCGCTTGGTGCGGTCAAGGGGGTTCAGCAGATCTTGCAATCCGTCGTTGAGCGATGAAGCAAAACAGGTCACTCGGCCGTGAAGCAAAGCGCCGATTGTTGCTCAACGAACTGACGAGCTCGCGTGGTTCCGGTTCGTACGGGCGGGGGGTGGTGCCGTGGGGCCGGGCGGGCTCGGCAGCGAGTGTCCGAGCAGGATACGACGCACACGGATGTTCCGGGTGCCCGTCGCGGCAAGGCGGGTACGCCGAACGAGTGAGCAAGGGGTGAGGAACCGGTGACGGTGACCGCGCCGTGTCGGGATGTGCGCGGAGCGTGGCCGGAAGCCATCACCTCGCGGCGCTGATACGCTGGTAGCCCGTGGACCGGTGGGCGTCTGACCCCCGAACCGCACCTCCAGATCGCGACCACGGGAGCCCCCTCTTGGCCATGCCCAATTCCACGACGACCAAGCACATCTTCGTCACCGGGGGTGTCGCCTCCTCGCTCGGCAAGGGCCTGACGGCCTCCAGCCTCGGCATGCTGCTCAAGGCCCGCGGCCTGCGCGTGGTGATGCAGAAGCTCGACCCGTACCTGAACGTCGACCCCGGCACGATGAACCCCTTCCAGCACGGTGAGGTGTTCGTCACCAACGACGGCGCCGAGACCGACCTGGACATCGGGCACTACGAGCGCTTCCTCGACCGCGACCTCGACGGCTCGGCGAACGTCACCACCGGCCAGGTGTACAACACCGTGATCGCCAAGGAGCGGCGCGGCGAGTACCTGGGCGACACCGTGCAGGTCATCCCGCACATCACCAACGAGATCAAGCACCGCATCCGCCGCATGGCGACGGACGAGGTCGACGTCGTGATCACGGAGGTCGGCGGCACGGTCGGCGACATCGAGTCGCTGCCGTTCCTGGAGACCGTCCGCCAGGTCCGTCACGAGGTCGGCCGTGACAACGTCTTCGTCGTCCACATCTCGCTCCTGCCGTACATCGGCCCCTCGGGTGAGCTGAAGACGAAGCCGACCCAGCACTCGGTTGCGGCCCTGCGCAACATCGGTATCCAGCCGGACGCCATCGTGCTGCGCTGCGACCGCGAGGTGCCCACCGCGATCAAGCGGAAGATCTCGCTGATGTGCGACGTCGACGAGGCCGCCGTGGTCGCCTGCCCCGACGCCCGCTCGATCTACGACATCCCCAAGACCGTGCACGGCGAGGGACTGGACGCGTACGTGGTGCGCAAGCTGGACCTGCCGTTCCGCGACGTCGACTGGACGACCTGGGACGACCTGCTCGACCGCGTCCACAACCCCGACCACGAGATCACCCTCGCGCTGGTCGGCAAGTACATCGACCTGCCCGACGCGTACCTGTCGGTCACCGAGGCGCTGCGGGCCGGCGGCTTCGCCAACCGGGCCCGCGTGAAGATCAAGTGGGTCACCTCCGACGACTGCAAGACCCCCGCCGGCGCCGCGGCCCAGCTCGGCGACGTCGACGGCATCTGCATCCCCGGCGGCTTCGGCGAGCGCGGCGTCAACGGCAAGGTCGGCGCCATCCGCTACGCCCGCGAGAACAAGGTGCCGCTGCTCGGACTCTGCCTCGGCCTGCAGTGCATCGTGATCGAGGCCGCGCGCAACCTGGCCGACATCGCCGACGCCAACTCCACCGAGTTCGACCCCGCCACGGGGCACCCGGTCATCTCCACCATGGCGGAGCAGATGGACATCGTCGCCGGTGAGGGCGACATGGGCGGCACGATGCGGCTCGGCATGTACCCGGCGAAGCTGGCCGAGGGCTCGATCGTGCGCGAGGTGTACGACGGCAAGGAGTACGTCGAGGAGCGCCACCGGCACCGCTACGAGGTGAACAACGCCTACCGGGCCGAGCTGGAGAAGCAGGCGGGCATCCTGTTCTCCGGCACCTCGCCGGACGGCAAGCTCGTCGAGTACGTCGAGTACCCGCGTGACGTCCACCCCTACCTGGTCGCCACGCAGGCGCACCCGGAGCTGCGCTCGCGCCCGACGCGTCCGCACCCGCTGTTCGCCGGGCTCGTCAAGGCGGCGGTCGAGCGGAAGATCTCGAAGTAACACACCGGTTGTACGGTGGCCGGGGTGCATTCCTTCAACGGGTGTGCACCCCGGTTTCGTTTTCGGCAGGCCGTGCAGGGCACGTGGCACGTGGAAGGACAGGCATGACGATCAAGGACACTCCCGAGGAGTGGGAAGTCCGGGCGACGAACACTCCGTTCGTGGGAAACAAGACCTCCGTGCGCACCGACGACGTGGTCATGCCCGACGGCACCGTGGTCGGCCGTGACTACCAGGTCCACCCCGGCTCCGTGGCCGTCCTCGCCCTCGACGAGGCCGACCGCGTCCTGGTCCTGCGCCAGTACCGCCACCCCGTGCGCCACAAGCTGTGGGAGATCCCGGCCGGTCTGCTCGACGTCCCCGGCGAGAACCCGCTGCACGCGGCGCAGCGCGAGCTGTACGAGGAGGCCCACGTCAAGGCCGAGGACTGGCGGGTGCTGACCGACGTCTACACCACGCCGGGCGGCTGCGACGAAGCCGTGCGCATCTTCCTCGCCCGGGATCTGTCCGAGGCGGTGGGTGAGCGGTTCGCGGTCGCGGAGGAGGAGGCCGACATGGAACTCGACCGGGTGCCGGTCGAGGACCTGGTGCGGGGTGTGCTCGCCGGTGAGCTGCACAACAACTGCCTGGTCGTGGGGGTGCTGTCCCTGGTCGCCGCGCGGTCCGGGGACGGGCTCGACGCGTTGCGGCCGGCTCAGGCTGCCTGGCCGGCGCGGCCGTTCGAGGTGTAGCGCTCCGCCGGGTGTGGCGGGGCGACGGGTGGGGTTGTGCCGGCTGTCGGCGGGTGCGGCGCCGTCGTGGTTCGTTGCGCAGTTCCCCGCGGCCCTGGGTGGGTGGCGGCTGGGCGGCGGGTCCCCCGGGGGGCTTCGTGGGTGGGCGGGCTCCTTTCGGGGGTGGGGCGGTGTTCGGTCGTACGATCTGCTGATCCGATCGGGGGACGTGTCCGTCGTGCCCGTCGTGCTCCTCCGGGGGCGTTGCAGAGCGTGAACTAGGCTCTGGGGCACGCCCGAACCGGAGTCCCGGCGGGCTGGCGTGTGCGGTGGGACGGGAGTGTGGCCCGTGACGGATCAGGTCGTGAAGACGGACGACGCGCGTCCGGCCGGGAGCACTGCCGTGCAGCCCGAGTTCCTGGGCCGCACACGGGAGTTGAAGGAACTGCGCGCCGACATCGAGCGCGCCGGACTGGACACCCTGGCCGGCCGCAAGGCGCCCCGCGCGCGGGTGCTGCTCATCGCCGGCCGGCCCGGATCCGGCCGCACCGCACTGGCCGCGGAACTCGTCCGGCAGGTCGCGGACCGTTACCCCGACGGGGTGCTGCGCGCCCGCCTGACCGACCCCGACGGCACCCCCGTACCCGTGGAGCGCGCCGCGCGGGACCTGCTCGCCGCCCTGGAGGAGCCGGCCCCGGCCGGAGCCGGCGAGGACGACCTCACCGACGCCCTGCGCACCGCTCTGGCCGACCGCCGGGTCCTGCTCCTGCTGGACGACGCGGCGGACGCCGAGCAGGTCGACGCCCTGTTGCCCGACAGCCCGGACTGCCTCGTCGTCGCGGTCTCCGAAGGTCCGCTGACCGGCATCTCCGACGTCCGCCCCTGCACCCTGGGCGGACTGGACGCGAAGTCGGGGGTGGAGCTGCTGGCCCGGCACACCGGTTCCGTCCGCGTCACCGTCGATCCGCGGGCCGCCGAGGGGCTCGCCGAGGAGTGCCAGGGGCAGCCGGCGGCGCTGGTGCTGGCGGGCGGCTGGCTGGCGGCCCGGCCCAACGCGGCTGTTTCCGACCTGGCCAAGCAGCTGCGCGCGGAGGACGCCGAGGGCACCGCCCTGACGAGGGTGTTCCGGCTCGCCCACGCCGCACTGCCCGCGAGCGCCGCCCGGATGCTGCGCCTGCTCGCCCTCGCCCCGGCCGGGCTGGTCGACCCGCAGACGGCCTCCGCGCTGGCCGGCTGCTCGGTCGACAGCGCCCGCGGCATCCTCGACGACTTCGTGGCCCTGGGCTTCCTGCACGCCGTCGACTGCCCGCTGCCGCAGTACGAGGTGCCCGCGTGCCTCCACCCCGAGCTGCGGGTCCTCGCCGCGCACCACGAACGTCCCGCCGAGCTCCAGCTCGCCCGCGCCCGCATGCTGGAGCGGATCGTGCGGCTGCTCCAGGCCTGCCGGGCGATCACCGAGACCGACAGCCCGCAGGCCCGCCAGAAGCTTCTGGAGATGCCGCGCACCCTGCGCTTCCCCACACCCCGGGCGGCCGCGGAGTGGCTGCGGCTGACCCGGCCCGCCCTGCTGGCCGCCGCTCGGCTCGCGGTGGCCGACGGCGAGCTGGACACCCTGGCCCGGCGTCTGATGTCCCAGCTGGTGCGGGCCACGGCGGCCCACGTCGGCACCCGGGCCGCGGCGCCCGACCTGTACGAGATCCACAGCCTGGTCCTCGACGTGGCCGCGCGGCGGAACCTGCCCCGCGAGCGCGCCGCCGCCCTGCTGAACCTCGGCGACCTGGACGCGCGGAGCGGCCGTACCGAGGACGCCCTGGTGCGCTACCGGGACGCGCTGGACGCCGGACGCGAGGTGAACGACCCGTACGCGACCGGCCGCGCGATGGAATCCGTAGGGGCGGCGCACCTGGAGCTCGGGGACGTCGACCGGGCCGCCGACTGGTTCGGCCGGGCCCTGGTCGAGCGGCTCGCCCGCGGCGAGCGCGCCGACGCCGCCCGGCTGTACGGGCGCATCGCCGCCGCGCACACCGTCGCGGGCCGCTACGGCGAGGCCCTGCGGAACTGGCGCGCCGCGGTCGCCGGACACCGCAGGGGCGGCGACGCGGGCGCCCAGGCGCGGGCGCTGGGCGAGCTGGCACGGGTCCAGGAGTACGCCGGCCGGTCCGAGGAGTCGCTGCGTACCTGCCGGGAGGCCGTGGAGTGGGCGCGGCGGGCGGAGGACCCGCGCCTCCAGGCGGCCCTGCACCAGCGGGCGGCCGAGACCCTGGAACGCCTCGGGGATCCGGCCTCGGCCGGGCTGCACCGCAGTGCCGCAGAGCAGATTCTGGGCGGCTCAAACCTGCAAAACGACCCAGACGCCTGCGAAATCCGTACCGCATCCGCTGAAGATTGATGCAATGAAAGGCTAGACAGGTGGAACGCCTTCATTAGACTGGCTCTGCCGCACGTTCCCTGCGGTCTCTCCCGGTGTGCCCGTGCGTGCCCGGGTATGTCTGAGAAATACCCCCCATACCCTCTGAGCCAAGGACCGTGATCGACGTGAAGGTCGGCATCCCCCGCGAGGTCAAGAACAACGAGTTCCGGGTGGCCATCACCCCCGCCGGCGTGCACGAGCTGGTGCGCCACGGCCACGAGGTCGTCATCGAGCGCGACGCCGGCGTCGGCTCCTCGATCACGAACGAGGAGTACGTCGCCGCCGGTGGCCAGATCCTGGACACCGCCGACGAGGTCTGGGCCGCCGCCGACCTGCTGCTGAAGGTCAAGGAGCCCATCGCCGAGGAGTACCACCGCCTCCGCAAGGACCAGACGCTCTTCACCTACCTGCACCTGGCCGCGTCCAAGGAGTGCACCGACGCCCTGCTGGAGTCCGGCACCACGGCCATCGCCTACGAGACCGTCGAGCTGCCGAACCGCGCGCTGCCCCTGCTCGCGCCGATGTCCGAGGTCGCGGGCCGGCTGGCCCCGCAGGTCGGCGCCTACCACCTGATGCGCGCCAACGGCGGCCGCGGTGTGCTGCCCGGCGGCGTCCCCGGCGTGCTGGCCGGCCGTGCCGTCGTCATCGGCGGCGGTGTCTCCGGCTGGAACGCCGCGCAGATCGCCATCGGCATGGGCTTCCACGTGACCCTGCTCGACAAGGACATCAACAAGCTCCGCGAGGCCGACAAGATCTTCGGCACGAAGATCCAGACCGTCGTCTCCAACGCCTTCGAGCTGGAGAAGGCCTGCCTGGAGGCCGACCTCGTCATCGGCGCGGTGCTGATCCCCGGCGCCAAGGCCCCGAAGCTGGTCACCAACGAGCTGGTCTCGCGCATGAAGCCCGGAAGTGTTCTTGTCGACATCGCGATCGACCAGGGCGGCTGCTTCGAGGACTCCCGTCCGACCACGCACGCCGAACCGGCCTTCAAGGTCCACGAGTCGGTCTTCTACTGCGTCGCCAACATGCCCGGCGCGGTGCCCAACACCTCCACCTACGCGCTGACCAACGCCACGCTGCCCTACATCGTCGAACTGGCCAACCACGGCTGGGTGGACGCGCTGCGCCGCGACCCGGCGCTGGCCAAGGGCCTCAACACGCATGACGGCAAGGTCGTCTACCGCGAGGTCGCGGAGGCGCACGGCGTGGAGCACGTCGAGCTGTCCTCGCTGCTCGGCTGAGCCGCGCACCGACACCCCGGCAGCCGGTAAGTCGGCTAAGTCACCCCACGGCAAAGGCGATACGTCAACACACGTCGTCAACGCCGCGCATCCGGCCGGACCTTGCCCGCAAGGTCCGGCCGGATGTGTGTATGGTCACTTCGCGGTTCTCGGGCAACTCGCCTCGAACGTAACCCTTCAACCGATTCGCACACCGGTGAAACCTGCCGTGCGACGGCCGTACGCCCTTGACAGCGGGATGTTTCATTGCCGACACATCGGGCCGGGTCCGGCGGATTGTGTTGCTGCGGACGCCCGACACGCCATAGAGTCGCCAACCGTCGGCATGGTGCCACGCTGACCTGTCTAGAAGTTTCCTGGTCACCAAGGAGGTAAGACGACTTGTGAATGAGTCGACATTTACTCCCGGAGGTGGTCAACCAGGAATGCCTGCACGGGACCAGGAGCCCGCGGGCTTCGCGGCTGTCGGCTCCGTCGCTGTGCGCACCTTCGCAGCCCACCAGAGTCAGCAGGCGACTCACACAGCACACCAGAAGATGGATGGCCATCACGTGAACGCCATGGCCGGCGACGGAAGTGGCGCGCCCCACAACCACTTCGCCGACTACGACGAACTGCCCGAGGGGCACTTCTACGACCCCGACGCGGAGTACGAGCCCGATCCGGAGTACGCGGCCACTCTCGCGCCCGACGCGGCCAGACAGCGCCGGGAGCGCGTCGGCCCGACCGGGCGCCCGCTGCCGTACTTCCCGATCCCGGGCCCGCTGACCGACCACGGACCCGCGAAGATCATCGCGATGTGCAACCAGAAGGGCGGCGTCGGCAAGACCACGTCGACCATCAACCTGGGTGCCGCGCTCGCGGAGTACGGACGCCGTGTCCTGCTCGTGGACTTCGACCCGCAGGGCGCGCTGTCGGTCGGACTCGGCGTCAACCCGATGGAGCTCGACCTCACCGTCTACAACCTGCTCATGGAGCGGGGGATGGCGGCCGACGAGGTGCTGCTGAAGACGGCGGTCCCCAACATGGACCTGCTGCCCAGCAACATCGACCTGTCGGCGGCCGAGGTCCAGCTCGTCTCCGAGGTCGCCCGCGAGTCGACGCTGCAGCGCGCCCTCAAGCCGCTGCTGGACGACTACGACTTCATCGTCATCGACTGCCAGCCCTCGCTCGGCCTGCTCACGGTCAACGCCCTGACGGCCGCGCACAAGGTGATCGTGCCGCTGGAGTGCGAGTTCTTCGCGCTGCGCGGTGTGGCCCTGCTGACCGAGACCATCGAGAAGGTCCAGGAGCGGCTCAACCCCGACCTGGAGCTCGACGGGATCCTCGCCACGATGTACGACTCGCGCACGGTGCACAGCCGTGAGGTGCTCGCGCGGGTCGTCGAGGCGTTCGACGACCACGTCTACCACACGGTCATCGGGCGCACGGTCCGGTTCCCGGAGACCACGGTCGCCGGTGAGCCGATCACCACGTACGCCTCCAACTCCGTCGGTGCCGCCGCCTACCGCCAGCTCGCCAGGGAGGTGCTCGCCCGGTGTCACGCCGAGTGAGTCTGCCGGGGGCCGACGAACTCTTCCGTACGACAGGGGGGATGGGGCTGCAGCCGTCCTCGCCCCGGCGTCCGGCCAACGGCGACGCCCGGGTGCCCGCTCCGGCGGGGGAGGGCGGCGCGGCGGCGGAGGACGCCCCGCAGTCGGTGCCCGCGCAGGGCGGCGACGGCGAGGGTGCGGAGCACGTCGCGGCGGACACGGACCGGTCCGAGGCCGCGGAGTCCCGCAGCCGTTCCGGCTCCGGCCGGCGGCCGGCGGCGCAGGAAGGTTCTGCCGCGGACGCGGCGGCCCCGCGCAAGCGCGGACGGGCGGCCGCACGCCGGCCCAGCGGCCGTGAGCGGCACGACGAGAAGATCACCGTGTACGTGTCCGCCGAGGAGCTCATGGACCTGGAGCACGCCCGGCTCGTGCTCCGCGGCGAGCACGGCCTGGCCGTCGACCGCGGGCGCATCGTCCGCGAGGCGGTCGCGGTGGTCCTCGCCGACCTGGAGACCCGGGGAGACGCCAGCATCCTCGTACGACGGCTGCGCGGGCGGTAGCGGTAGCCTGCGGGGGTCATGACCTCGAACGTCTCCCCACCACCCCCCGGCGGCCCGGCCGGCCGCAGGCGTGCGCTGGGGAGGGGCCCGGGGGCTCCCCGGCCCGAGCCGCCGCACACGGACCGGCCCGGGGAACCGCAGGAGGCCCCCGACGAGCCGCGCGCAGATGCGGCCCCCGAGACGGCCGGCCCCGCGAGCGCCGGTGTCCCGTCGCCCGGGGCGGCTGAGGCTGCCCGGTGGGCCGTCGCGGGGGAGCCGCCCGCCGCTGGGGGACCGCGGGTCCCGGCCGCGTCGGAGGCGGCGGTCACGGCGACCGGTCCGAGCCGCGCGCCCGGGTTTGCCGGCCCCGAGGCCGTGGTGCCCGCGTACAGGGCTTCCGGGGCTGTCGTGCCCGAGTCCGCCGCTTCCGAGGCTGTCGTGCCCGCGTCCGGGGCTTCCGGGGCTGTCGTGCCCGAGTCCGGGGCTTCCGAGGCCGTCGTGCCCGAGTCCGGGGCATTCGCATCCGGGCCCGGCGCCGGAGCGGGTCGCTCGGACGGGCCGGGTGCCGGCGCCGAGGAGGCCGCCGCGGCTCCCCAGGGGGCGGTGGCGACCGCGGTGCTCGCTGCCGGGACCGGCACGCCTGTCGCAGACCCCGCCGTCGAGACCGGGGCGAGCGACGGCGTCGACGGTGACGGCAAGGTCTTCAAGGTCCGGCTCGCCAACTTCGAGGGGCCTTTCGACCTGCTGCTCCAGCTGATCTCCAAGCACAAGCTGGACGTCACCGAGGTCGCGCTGTCCAAGGTGACCGACGAGTTCATGGCCCACATCCGGGCGCTGGGGCCGGACTGGGACCTGGACGAGACGACCGAGTTCCTGGTGGTCGCAGCCACGCTGCTGGACCTGAAGGCGGCCCGGCTGCTGCCCGCCGCCGAGGTGGAGGACGAGGGCGACCTCGCCCTGCTGGAGGCCCGGGACCTGCTCTTCGCGCGGCTGCTGCAGTACCGCGCGTACAAGCAGATCGCCGACATCTTCCACGGCCGGCTGGTCGAGGAGGGCCGGCGCTACCCGCGCACCGTCGGGCTGGAGCCGCAGCACGCCGAGCTGCTGCCCGAGGTGGTCATCAGCATCGGGGCGGAGGGGTTCGCCAGGCTGGCCGTCAAGGCGATGCAGCCGCGGCCCGAGCCGCAGGTGTACGTCGACCACATCCACGCCCCCCTGGTCAGTGTGCAGGAGCAGGCGCAGGTCGTCGTGGCCCGGCTGCGGGACCTCGGCGAGGCCAGCTTCCGGGTGCTCGTCGAGGACACGGACGACACCCTGACGGTCGTGGCCCGCTTCCTGGCCCTGCTGGAGCTGTACCGCGAGAAGGCCGTCGCACTGGAGCAGGAGACGGCACTGGGCGACCTGCTCGTGCGGTGGACCGGCGGCGACGGGGACGAGGCGCCGGCCGTCACGGACGAGTTCGACCGGCCGCCCGAGCCGCCGAAGGAGGAGAAGACGTGAGCCAGCCGACCGACGGCCTGCCGGCCGGCACCCGCGGTGTCGCGGACCTCGACCTCAAGCCCGCCCTGGAGGCGGTCCTCATGGTCGTGGACGAACCCGCGACCGAGGAGCACCTGGCGAAGATCCTGGAGCGGCCCAGGCGCCGGATCGCGGACGCGCTGCGCGAGCTGGCCGACGAGTACAGCGCACAGGGACGCGGCTTCGAGCTGCGGTACGTCGCGGGCGGCTGGCGCTTCTACACGCGGGCCGCCTACGCCCCGGCCGTCGAGCGCTTCGTGCTGGACGGCCAGCAGGCCCGGCTTACCCAGGCCGCCCTGGAGACCCTCGCCGTCGTCGCCTACCGCCAGCCGGTCAGCCGCAGCCGGGTCTCCGCCGTGCGCGGAGTGAACTGCGACGGTGTCATGCGCACCCTCCTCCAGCGCGGTCTGATGGAGGAGGCGGGCACGGAACCCGAAACAGGTGCGATCCTGTACAGGACGACGAACTACTTCCTGGAGCGGATGGGCCTGCGCGGTCTGGACGAGCTCCCGGAGCTCGCGCCCTTCCTCCCGGAGGCGGAGGCGATCGAGGCCGAGACCCAGGAGGGCGTACCGTCGTTCGATCCGGACGCGCCCGACGACGACGCGCCGGGCCGCCCGGTGAGCCCGGGGACCGACGACGAAGACGACCAGACGGAACTTTGATGCGAAGCAGCAGCGGCAGGAACAGCAGCGGAAACAACGGCGGGAGCCGTGGTGGCAACAGCGGCGGCCGCGGCGGGAGTGGCGGTGGCCGCGGCAACTACCGCGGCGCCGGCAACAACCGCGACGACAAGCAGGGCAGCGGCCGTCCGAAGAAGCCGCGCCCGGAGGAGCGGCGCTACGACGTCGGCCCCGGCGCGACGCAGGACGGCCCGAAGTGGGGACGCGGCCCCTCCGCCCGCGGCGGTGCCAAGGGCGGCCCCAAGCAGGGGCAGCGCTCCGGCGGACGGACGGCCCCCGCGCGCTCGCGTGAGTACGAGGCGCGGACGGAGGAGCGCAACCGCGACCGCTACGCCGGCAAGCCGGAGGTCAAGCTCCCCAAGACCTTCCCCGGCGCCGAGCAGGAGGGCGAGCGGCTGCAGAAGGTCCTCGCCCGGGCCGGCTTCGGCTCCCGGCGCGCCTGCGAGGAGCTGATCGAGCAGGCCCGCGTCGAGGTCAACGGCGAGATCGTCCTGGAGCAGGGCAAGCGGGTCGACCCCGAGAAGGACGAGATCAAGGTCGACGGCCTGACCGTCGCCACGCAGCGCTTCCAGTTCTTCTCGCTGAACAAGCCCGCCGGGGTCGTGTCCACGATGGAGGACCCCGAGGGCCGGCAGTGCCTCGGTGACTACGTCACCAACCGCGAGACCCGGCTCTTCCACGTGGGCCGGCTCGACACCGAGACCGAGGGCGTCATCCTGCTCACCAACCACGGCGAGCTGGCGCACCGGCTGACCCACCCGAAGTACGGCGTGAAGAAGACCTACCTCGCGCACATCGTCGGCCCCATCCCGCGCGACCTGGGCAAGAAGCTCAAGGACGGCATCCAGCTGGAGGACGGTTACGCGCGCGCGGACCACTTCCGGGTGGTGGAGCAGACCGGCAAGAACTACCTGGTCGAGGTGACGCTCCACGAGGGCCGCAAGCACATCGTGCGCCGGATGCTGGCGGAGGCCGGCTTCCCGGTCGACAAGCTGGTGCGGGTCGCCTTCGGGCCGATCACCCTGGGCGACCAGAAGTCGGGCTGGCTGCGCCGGCTGTCCAACACCGAGGTCGGCATGCTGATGCAGGAAGTCGACCTCTAGGCCTTGTGAGCCACCCCCACCCCCTTTTATAGTCGTCCTGACTATAAAAGGGGGTGGGGGTCGTGGACGGCTACGACAAGTACGCCCACGAACCGTTCGCCGTCACCGCCGACCTCGCCGTGTTCACCCTGCGCGAGGGCGTCCTCCACGCCCTCCTCGTCGAACGCGGGCAGGAACCGTACGCGGGACGGTGGGCACTGCCCGGCGGGTTCGTGCAGCCGGACGAGTCCGCGGAGACGGCCGCACGGCGCGAACTCGCCGAGGAGACCGGCCTGTCCGACGTCTCCGGGCTGCACCTGGAGCAGGTGCGCACCTACAGCGAACCCGGCCGCGACCCGCGGATGCGGGTCGTGTCGGTCGCGTTCGCCGCGCTGCTGCCCGACGCCCCCGAGGCGCACGGCGGCAGCGACGCGGCCCAGGCCCGCTGGGTGCCGTACGGCACGGCCGGGCCGCTCGCCTTCGACCACGACCGCATCCTGGCCGACGCGCACGACCGGGTGGGCGCCAAGCTCGAGTACACCTGCCTCGCCACCGCCTTCTGCCCGCCCGAGTTCACCCTCGGCGAGCTCCAGCAGGTCTACGAGGCCGTCTGGGCCACCGGACTCGACCGGCCCAACTTCCGGCGCAAGGTGCTCGCCACCCCCGGCTTCGTCGAACCCGTCCCCGGTGCCGCCCGGCTGACCGGCGGCCGGGGCAAGCCCGCCGCGCTCTACCGCGCCGGCACCGCCACCGCACTCCACCCGCCTCTCCTGCGGCCGACCCGGGAAGGACGCCCCGCATGACCACCCTCGTCCACAAACAAGCCGCCACCGGCGCACTGACGGGTCTCGCCCTCGGGGACGCGCTCGGGTTCCCGACCGAGTTCCACGACGTACCGGCGATCCTCGCCAAGTGCGGCCCCTGGCGGCGGATGGAGCTGCCGACGCCGGCGATCGTCACCGACGACACGCAGATGACGCTGGCGCTGGGGCGGGGCCTGCGGACCGCCATGGACCGGGGCGTGCTCGAACCCGCGAGCATGGCCGAGGCCGTACGCCGGGAGTTCATCGCCTGGAACCGCTCCCCGGAGAACAACCGCGCCCCCGGCAACACCTGCCTGCGGGCCTGCGCCCTGCTCGAACGGACCGACCTCCCCTGGCAGGACGCCAGCCAGATCCACTCCAAGGGCTGCGGCGCCAACATGCGCGTCGCGCCCCTGGGCCTGGTCCCCGGCCTGAGCGACGAACAGCGTGCGGGGGCCGCCCAGTTGCAGTCCGCCCTCACCCACGGGCACCCCACCGCCCTGGCCGCCTCCGACCTCACCGCGCACGCCGTCCACCTGCTCGCCCGGGGCACCGAACCGACCGGCCTGGTCGGGCGCCTGCGCTCGTACGCCCTGGAGAACCGCGGCCACTACCACGAGCGCTGGCTCGGCGACCTGTGGCGGCGGGCCGGGGACCCGGGTCCGGAGCAGTACATCGCGCGGGGCTGGGACGAGTGCCTGGCGATCCTCGACCGGCTCCAGCACGCCGTGCGCACCGTCTCGCCGGAGACCGACCCGTGCCTGGCCACCGGCGAGGGCTGGATCGCGGAGGAGGCCCTGGCGACCGGGCTGCTGTGCTTCCTGCTCTTCGTCGACGAGCCCCTGACGGCCCTGCGCCGCGCCGCCTGCACCGCCGGCGACTCGGACTCCCTCGCCTGCCTGGCCGGCGCCTTCGCCGGCGCGTACCTGGGCGCGGAGGCCTGGCCGGCCGAGTGGGCCGACCGCATCGAGTACCGCGGCGACCTCGTCGCGCTCGGCGCCCTCTGGGACGCGTGAGCCATGACCGGCACCCTGGACGCCATGGGCGTCGACCTGAGCCCGGTGGTGGCCGAGCAGCCCGACCCGGTGCTGTTCGCCACCGTCTCCGGAGCCCACCTCTACGGTTTCCCGTCCCGCGACTCGGACGTGGACCTGCGCGGCGTGCACCTGCTGCCGGCCGCCGACCTGGTCGGCCTGCGCGAGCCCCAGGAGACGCGCTCCCTCATGTGGGACCGCGACGGGATCGAGATGGACCTCGTCACGCACGACCTGCGCAAGTTCGTCCGCCTGATGCTGCGCCGCAACGGCTACGTGCTGGAGCAGCTGCTCTCCCCGCTCGTCGTGCACACCACCGACACGCACCGCGAACTGGCCGCGCTCGCCCCCGGCGTCCTCACCAGCCACCACGCCCACCACTACCGGGGCTTCGCGAAGACCCAGTGGCGGCTGTTCGACAGGACCGGCGAACTCAAGCCGCTGCTCTACACGTTCCGCGTCCTGCTCACCGGCATCCACCTGATGCGCAGCGGCGAGGTGCAGGCGCACCTGCCGACGCTGATCGGCGAGGTCGACGCGCCCGCCTGCCTGCCGGAGCTCATCGCGGCGAAGGCCGAGCGCGAACACGGCCCGGCCGGGGTCGACCGGGCGCGCGTGCTCGAGGACGTCGAGCGGCTGCACGCGGTGCTGGACGCCGCGCAGCAGGACTCGGCCCTGCCGCCGGCCCCCACCGCCCACGACGCCCTGCACGACCTCGTCGTACGGGTCCGGTTGCAGGGCTGAGGCGCGGCGTGGCCGCGAATCAGGCTCTCGGGCTGCATGCCCCCGGGAACGTACGCGCGGCGATCAGGCCAGGCGGATCGAACCTCCCTCCACCGTGATCTGCTCCGCGGGCAGCGGCTGCGTCGCCGGGCCGTTGACGACGGACCCGTCGGAGACGCGGAAGCGGCTGCCGTGGCAGGGGCAGTCGATCGTGCCGTCGGAGACGGAGCCCACCAGGCACTGCCGGTGGGTGCAGATCGCCGAGAAGGCCTTGAACTGCCCCTTCTCGGGCTGGGTGACCACCACCTTCTCGTCCTTGAAGATCCTGCCCCCGCCGACCGGGATGTCACCGGTGGCGGCGAGCCGCCCGCCGGCCTTCGTGCCCTCGTCGGCGGGGGACTCGGCCGACGAGGAGCCGTCTCCGCCCCCGCCGCAGGCGGCGGCGAACACCGCCGCGCCCGTCGCCCCCGTCGCCAGGAGAACCATGCGCCGCGTGGTCTCGTACGTCATGTCGTCACTCCGGATGTCGAGAAACCGAGAAACCGAGAATCAGAAGAACAGGGAGAAAGGGAAACGTAAGGAGTGGCCGGAAAAAGGGGCATTCCGGGCCGCTGCCACGAAAATACCCAACGGGCCGCCGTCCCGGCGTCTCACCGGGCGGGCGCCGCGCACCCGGCCCGCACGGGCTGACTAGGCTGGCCGGACAACAGCGACACGTACGTCAGCAAGGAGCATCGCCGTGGCGGTACGAGCGGTCCGGGGCGCCGTCCAACTCGAACGGGACGAGGCCGGGCACATGGACGAGCAGGTCGGAGCCCTGCTCACGGCCATCCTGGAACGCAACGACCTCAGCGCCGACGACCTGATCAGCATCTGGTTCACGGCCACACCCGACCTGCACAGCGACTTCCCGGCGGCCGCCGCCCGCAAGCTGGGCATCGTCGACGTCCCGCTGATCTGCGCCCAGGAGCTGGACATCGAGGGCGCCATGCCCCGGGTCGTCCGGGTCCTCGCGCACATCGAGTCCGACCGGCCCCGCTCCGGCATCGCCCACGTCTACCTCGGCGCCGCGGCCGCCCTGCGCAAGGACATCGCCCAGTGAGAACCGCACTCGTCGTCGGAGCCGGGCTCATCGGCACGTCGGCCGCCCTCGCCCTGGCCCAGCGGGGCGTCACCGTGCACCTCGCCGACCACGACCCCGAGCAGGCCCGCACGGCGGCCGCACTCGGCGCCGGCACGGACGAGGCCCCCGACGGGCCCGTCGACCTGGTGATCGTCGCCGCGCCCCCCGCGCACGTGGCCGACGTGCTGACCGACGCCATGCGCCGGGGTGCCGGGCGCGGCTACCTCGACGTCGCCAGCGTCAAGGGCGGGCCGCGCCGCGAGCTGGAGGCACGCGGCCTCGACCTCTCGGCGTACATCGGCACCCACCCGATGTCGGGCCGGGAGAAGTCCGGCCCGCTCGCCGCGACCGGCGACCTCTTCGAGGGCCGCCCCTGGGTGCTGACGCCGACCCGGGACACCGACACCGAGGTGCTGAACCTCGCGCTGGAGCTGGTCTCGCACTGCCGGGCCGTGCCGGTCGTGATGGACGCCGACGCCCACGACCGTGCCGTCGCCCTCGTCTCCCACATGCCGCACCTGGTCTCCAGCCTGGTCGCCGCGCGTCTGGAGCACGCCGAGGAGTCCGCGGTGCGGCTGTGCGGGCAGGGCATCCGGGACGTGACGCGGATCGCAGCCTCCGACCCAGGCATGTGGATCGACATCCTCTCCGCGAACCCGGCGCCGGTCGCCGACCTGCTCACGGACGTCGCAGCGGACCTGGCGGAGACCGTACGGGCCCTGCGCGCCCTGCAGTCGTCCGACGAGGACGAACGGCGCACGGGCGCCGGCGGGATCGAGGACGTGCTGCGGCGGGGCAACGCCGGGCAGGTCCGCGTGCCCGGCAAGCACGGGTCCGCCCCACGGGCCTACGAGGTCGTGGCCGTACTCATCGACGACCAGCCGGGACAGCTGGCGCGGATCTTCGCCGACGCGGGGCAGGCCGGCGTCAACATCGAGGACGTGCGGATCGAGCACGCGACGGGGCAGCAGGCCGGTCTCGTGCAGCTGATCGTGGAGCCGAAGGCGGTGCCGGTGCTCAGTGCCGCGCTGCGGGAGCGGGGCTGGGCCCTGCGGCAGTAGGGGGTGCGCGGCCGGCGGCCGCGGGGCCCCGGGACGCGCGGCCGGACGAGTGACGCGTACCCAGTAACCTTGTGCGGGGCGGTCGCGCCCTCACCCCCTCAGGCCCGGTTCAGGAAGGTCCCCACAGTGGAAAGCGCCACGCCAGTGATTGTCGCCATCGACGGCCCGTCGGGCACGGGCAAGTCGAGCACCTCCAAGGCCGTGGCGGCGCAGCTCGGACTGAGCTACCTGGACACCGGCGCCCAGTACCGGGCGATCACCTGGTGGATGGTGAACAACGGCATCGACATCGAGGACCCCGGCGCGATCGCGGCCGCCGCCGGCAAGCCCGAGATCGTCTCCGGCACCGACCCGAAGGGGCCGACCATCACGGTGGACGGCGTCGACGTGGCCGCCCCGATCCGCACCCAGGAGGTCACCTCCAAGGTCAGCGCGGTCAGCGCGGTGCCCGAGGTGCGGGCCCGGATCACCGAGCTGCAGCGCTCGATCGCGGCCTCCGCGCCAGGCGGCATCGTCGTCGAGGGCCGCGACATCGGCACCACCGTCCTGCCGGACGCCGACCTGAAGATCTTCCTCACCGCCTCCGCGGAGGCGCGCGCCGCCCGCCGCAGCGGCGAGCTCAAGGGCGCCGACGTGAACTCCACCCGCGAGGCCCTGATCAAGCGGGACGCCGCCGACTCCAGCCGCAAGACCTCGCCGCTCGCCAAGGCGGACGACGCCGTCGAGGTGGACACCACCGAGCTCACGCTCGACCAGGTCATCGAGTGCGTCGTCACCCTGGTCGAGGAGAAGCGGGCCGGGAAGTGACCGAGCTGCCTTCGGCACGCGGCGCGGAGGTCGGGCGGCGCATCGGCGTCGGCCTGATGTACGGGCTGTGGAGACCGCGCGTGCTCGGCGCCTGGCGGGTGCCCACGCAGGGCCCGGTGATCCTGGCGGTCAACCACTCCCACAACATCGACGGCCCGATGGTCATGGGCGTGGCACCCCGGCCGACGCACTTCCTGATCAAGAAGGAGGCGTTCGTCGGCCCGCTCGACCCCTTCCTGCTCGGCATCGGGCAGGTCAAGGTCGACCGCGACACCCCCGACCGCACGGCCGTCACCCAGGCGCTCGGCGTGCTGAAGGACGGCGGCGTGCTCGGCATCTTCCCGGAGGGCACCCGGGGCGAGGGCGACTTCGCCTCGCTGCGCGCGGGCCTGGCGTACTTCGCGGTGCGCAGCGGGGCCCCGGTCGTACCGGTGGCCGTGCTGGGAAGTTCCGGGCGCCCCGGACGGTTGATAAAGGCGCTGCCCCCGCTGCGCTCGCGCGTGGACGTCGTCTTCGGCGAGCCCTTCGAGGCGGGCGACGGCAGCGGCCGCCGCACGCGCAAGGCGCTGGACGAGGCCACCGGGCGCATCCAGAAGCAACTGGCCGCCCACCTGGAAAACGCCAGGCGCCTGACCGGGCGCTAGGCGACACTGAGTAGTGGATCAGCCGCACCGACCGCGGGTGCTCCACCGACCACCACGATGAACGACGAGGTACGGACTTCATGAACGACCACAGCCAGCCCGACGGCTCGGACGCGTACGAGGGCGCGCACGAGCACGAGCACGGGGCGCTCGGCGACGCCGAGTTCGCGGAGTTCATGGAGCTCGCCGCGGAGGAGGGCTTCGACCTCGAGGACGTCGAGGGCGCTCTCGAGGAGGCGGGCCACGGCCCGCTGCCCGTGCTCGCCGTCGTCGGCCGCCCCAACGTGGGCAAGTCGACCCTCGTGAACCGCATCATCGGGCGCCGCGAGGCCGTCGTCGAGGACAAGCCCGGCGTCACCCGCGACCGCGTGACCTACGAGGCCGAGTGGGCGGGCCGCCGCTTCAAGGTCGTCGACACCGGCGGCTGGGAGCAGGACGTCCTCGGCATCGACGCCTCCGTCGCCGCCCAGGCCGAGTACGCCATCGAGGCCGCCGACGCGGTCGTGTTCGTCGTCGACGCCAAGGTCGGCGCCACGGACACCGACGAGGCCGTCGTGCGGCTGCTGCGCAAGGCCGGCAAGCCCGTCGTGCTGTGCGCCAACAAGGTCGACGGCCCGAGCGGCGAGGCTGACGCGGCCTACCTGTGGTCGCTGGGCCTGGGGGAGCCGTACCCGGTCTCCGCGCTGCACGGCCGGGGCACCGGCGACATGCTCGACCAGGTCCTCGAGGTCCTGCCGGAGGCGCCGCGCGAGACGTTCGCCGGCGGCGGCATCGGCGGCCCGCGCCGCATCGCGCTGATCGGCCGCCCCAACGTCGGCAAGTCCTCCCTGCTCAACAAGGTGGCCGGCGAGGAGCGCGTCGTCGTCAACGAGCTGGCCGGCACGACCCGCGACCCCGTCGACGAGCTGATCGAACTCGGCGGTGTGACCTGGAAGTTCGTCGACACGGCGGGCATCCGCAAGCGGGTCCACCTCCAGCAGGGCGCCGACTACTACGCCTCGCTGCGCACCGCGGCCGCCGTGGAGAAGGCGGAGGTCGCCGTCATCCTGATCGACGCCACCGAGTCCATCTCGGTGCAGGACCAGCGGATCGTCACGATGGCCGTCGAGGCGGGCCGCGCGGTCGTCATGGCGTTCAACAAGTGGGACACCCTCGACGAGGAGCGCCGCTACTACCTGGAGCGGGAGATCGAGACCGAGCTCGGCCAGGTCGCGTGGGCGCCGCGGGTGAACGTCTCGGCCCGCACCGGCCGGCACATGGAGAAGCTGGTCCCGGCGATCGAGACGGCCCTGGCCGGCTGGGAGACCCGGGTCCCGACGGGCCGGCTGAACGCCTTCCTGGGCGAGCTGGTGGCCGCCCACCCGCACCCGGTGCGGGGCGGCAAGCAGCCGCGCATCCTGTTCGGCACCCAGGCCGGTACCAAGCCGCCGCGGTTCGTGCTGTTCGCCTCCGGGTTCATCGAGGCGGGCTACCGACGCTTCATCGAGCGCCGGCTGCGTGAGGAGTTCGGCTTCGAGGGCACGCCGATCCACATCTCGGTGCGGGTGCGCGAGAAGCGCGGCCGCAAGAAGTAGCACGGCACAGCAGGAGGGGGGGGCGCCCCGGGGGGGGGGGCCCCCCCCGGGGGGGGGGGGGCCCCCCGGGCCCCCCCCCCCCCCCCGGGGGGGGGGGGGGGGGGGTGGGCTAGGGGGGCGCGGGGGGCC
>NZ_JBIRHH010000007.1:37788-41079 GCF_044328425.1 Streptomyces sp. NPDC017943
CGTGTGTAGTTCGGCTTGGTGGGACCGCCTATCCACATCTCGGTGGGGGTGCGCGAGAAGCGGGGCCGCAATAATTAGCACGCCACAGCAGGCGGGGCGCCCCCCGGGGGGGGGCCGCCCCTCCTGCTGTGTGCGCGCTCAGCCGTGCCCGCGCCGCCCCGGCGGGAGCGCGGCCGGTACGTAGTGCATCTGCGTGCCGTGCGGCCCGACGGCCCCGACGCGCTGCCACTGCGGCTGCTGCCCGGCCGCGTGCCGGGCGCTCTGGGCGCCCGCGCTGTACGCGCTGTACGAACTGCTGTAGCCGCTGCCGTACGAGCCGGTCGTACTGTGCGGGATGTTCCCGAAGGCGGTGAAGCCCAGCTTCTCCTCGCCGCTGCGGTCACCGGGCAGCGCGCGGAAGGACTTGACGTACTCGGCGTAGAGCGCGTCGTAGATCGGCGTGGCCGAGGGGCCGCCCTGGGCGTCCTGCGCCGATCGCGCGGAGGGGATCGGCGAGAAGGACTGGCGGCGGGGAACGTCGTATGCGTGCACGTATGTCCAAACGACCTCGTGGGTCAAGGGATGCGGCCGTGGTTACGGCTTTCGCGGGGGCGGGGGCCGCGCGGGTGACGCGGCGCTCAGGTGCCGGCCAGCGGCAGTGCCGCGGCGACGAGCTTGCCGTTGGCCGCCGCCTTGTCCAGGGCGTCGCGCAGCAGGTCCTCGCGCGGCTGGCGGCCGATCGAGCCGACGGGCGCGGCGAACATCAACACCTGCTGGTGCTTGTTGGCGGCCGCGCGCCAGGCGTCGGTGACCTGGAGCGGCTGGTGCGCCTGCCACCAGGCCACGGGCTGGCCTCCGTTGGTCCCGGGCTGGAGCACCGCGTGCAGCTGGCCCACCGCGAGCAGCACGGACCAGCCGTGCAGCACCGGCGGCACCGCCGACAGCTCCGTCAGCGGCATGAACCCCTGCTCGATGAGCAGCGGCAGGAAGTCGTCCCCGCCGCCGAAGGTGCCGGGCCGGGCGATGGGCGCGGTCGGCTCCACCACCAGGGCCGGGTGCAGCTCGCCGCCGATCAGGACCAGCCCGCTGGTCACCCCGAGCACCGCCTGCTCGGGCACCGTCCTGTCGGGCTCCAGGTCGACGGTGTCGCCGGTGATGGACTTCACCGCACCCTGGAGCTGCTCCTCGGTGACCTGGACGACCTGGGAGGGCAGGCAGCCGGCGTGGGCGAAGGCGAGGACGGCGGTCTCGTCCCCGATGAACAGGACGGTGCTGGTGCGCTCCTGCGCGGAGTCGCCCGGAGTGCGGCAGGACGTGCAGTCGTAACTGCCCGGGGCGGTCTCTCCGGCGAGCAGGCGGTCGGCTTCTTCGTCGCCGATCTCGGCGCGTACCTCGTCGCTGACGTCGAGCATGCGCGGCACGGGTGGCTCCCTCGGGGATGCGGTGCGTGGCGAGGCCGGGTGGCTCCCGGCCCGTGGTCCGGGTGGGCCCCGGCTCATGAAGAAGACAACGGGCGATCTGTGGCGGGAGTAACGCCCCGGGGCGAACGGAATCGAACCAACCAGCGCACGGGGGCCCGTTCGTGGTGAGGCGCACCGTCTGCCGCCAACTCATCCCGTATCAGGTCCCGTTGGAGGTTGCCGGACGGTCCCGCACGCGTGTCCGTGTGGGTCGACAAATCAGGAAATCCGCGAATGAAATGGGTGGCTGAAAATCGCCGTTACCCGAGGTATGTGCGAACGGCCCGCCCGGGCGGGGTGTCCGCTCCACCCGTCAGCGGGTGAGTTCCCCCGCCTCGCCCGCGAACACCACCGCGCCGCGCCGCAGTTCGTAGACGACGGCCGGCCGTCCGCGCAGGACGGGCGGCAGCCGCTGCTCGGCGATCACGACACACGCGTCCAGCCCGCTCAGCAGCTCGTACGTCCGGGCCGCGACCTCGGGCGACATGCCCTGGACGGGCTCGTCGACCAGCACCACGCGCGCGCGTGCCAGCAGGGCCCGGGACACGGCGAGCATCCGCTGCTCACCGCCGGAGAGGGTCCCGGCCCGCCGCTCCAGCAGCGGACGCAGCTGCGGGTAGGCGTCCAGGGCCGGGCCGAGGCGGGCGGACGTCAGACCGAGGTTCTCCCGCACGGTCAGGGAGCCGAACACGGCCCGCCGCTCCGGCACCAGGCACAGCCCCCGCCGGGCCCGCTGGTGCGCCGGGACGCCGGTGACGTCGGTGCCGTCCCAGACGACCGCACCGCCCGACAGCGCGACGGTGCCGGCCAGGGCGTGCAGGACGGTGGTGCGGCCGGAGCCGTTGCGGCCCAGCAGCACGGTCAGGCCCGGTCCGGGAGCGGTGAGGGTGACGCCGTGCAGGGCCTCCAGCGGGCCGTAGTGCACGCGCGCGTGGCGCAGGGCGATCGTGCTCATGCCCCGGCCCCCGTCCCCGGCGCGTCCAGGACCCGCGCGGGCGGACCCGAGGCGACGATCCGCCCCGCGTTCATCACGTGCACGACGTCGGCGAGGTCCGCGACCAGGTCCAGGTCGTGCTCGACGACCAGCAGGGCCGTCCCGTCGGCGGCCAGGGCCTTCAGGACTGCGGCCAGCGCGGCGACTTCGGCGGTGTCGAGGCCGGCGGCGGGCTCGTCGAGCAGCAGCACGCGCGGGTCTCCGGCCAGGGCCCGGGCCAGTTCGACGCGGCGCAGCGTGCCGGTGGGCAGTCCCGCGGCGGGCCGGGCGCGCACGGGCCCGTCCAGGCCGAGCAGGCGCAGGGTCCGCTCCACGGCGCCCGGACCGCCCGGACCGCCCGGCCGGCCCTGTTCGGCGCCGACCCGGACGTTCTCGGCCACGGTGAGCGACGGGAAGACGGCCAGTTCCTGGAAGGTGCGGGCGACCCCGAGGCGGGTGCGGGCCTGGGCGGGCAGCGCGGTGATGTCGCGCCCGTCGAACCGCACGGCGCCACGCGCGGGCCGCACGGTCCCGGCCAGACAGTGGAACAGGGTGCTTTTCCCGGCCCCGTTCGGCCCCACCACCGCGGTGATCCGCCCGGGGAAGAGATCCAGGCCGACGCCGTCGAGCGCGGTGAATCCGCCGCCGTAGCGGACGTGGAGGCGACGGGCGCTGAGGAGGGGAGGGGCGGGACCGGAAGGAGGGAGCAGTGTGCGCGATGCGGCGGGCATGTCCGACTCACCGGGGCTGCCGGGGGTGGCCTCCGGGTGGGAGGCGGGAGCGGCGGGTGCGGCTGGGGGCCGTCGGCCGGGGTGGGTCGCTCGGGCGAGAAGGCGGCGGAGGCGGCTGGACGTGACGGGGGCAACCGTTGCGGGGGCA
>NZ_JBIRHH010000007.1:41177-221391 GCF_044328425.1 Streptomyces sp. NPDC017943
CACCGGCTGCACTCGTCGGCGGGGCGGCGGGTGCGCCGGGGGTGCTCGGGGACCGTCGGCGGGGGCGGGTCGCTCGGGCGAGGAGGGTGCGGCGGCCCGTGCCGGTGTCCGGCGGCGGTACGCCCGGCGTGCCGGGGGTGTTCGGCGGCCGTCGGCCGGGGCGGGATGCCAGGGGGAGCAAGCGGCGGAGGCGGCTGGAGGTGGCGGGGGCAGCCGTTGCGGCGGTACCGGCTGCACTCGTCGGCGGGGCGGCGGGTGCGCCGGGGGTGCTCGGGGACCGTCGGCGGGGGCGGGTCGCTCGGGCGAGGAGGGTGCGGCGGCCTGTGCCGGTGTCCGGCGGCGATACGCCCGGCGTGCCGGGGGCGTTCGGCGGCCGTCGGCCGGGGTAGGTCGCCCGGGCGAGGAAGCGGCGGAGGCGGCTGGAGGTGGCGGGGGCAGCCGTTGCGGCGGTACCGGTTGCACTCGTCGGCGGGGCGGCGGGTGCGCCGGGGGTGCTCGGGGACCGTCGGCCGGGGCGGGTCGCTCGGGGGAGAAGGCGGCGGAGGCGGCTGGTAGTGGCGGTACCGGCTGCACTCGTCGGTGGTGCGGCGGGTGTGCCGGGGGTGTTCGGCGGCCGTCGGCCGGGGTGGGGCGTCCGGGTGGGGGAGCGGAGGCGGCTCGGGGTGCCGGCGCCCGTCGCCGTCGCGCCGAGCGGCATCGGCACCCGCACCCGTCCGGTCCCGTACCCGCCGGGGGCCGCGGCGCGCAGCTTCTCGCGCACCCGGGTGCCCGCCGACGTCAGCGTCGCCGTCGGCCGGGGGCGCAGGCGGGCCCGGGCGGTGCGCAGCACCTCCGGGGCCCCGCCCGGGAAGCGGCCCACCAGGATCGCGAGCACACCGATCAGCGCCGCCGCGACACCACCGCGCGCCCCCGCGTCCAGGCCGACCAGGAGGGCCGCCGCGGCGAGTGCGCCGAGCGTGCTGTCGGCGCCCAGGACGACCACCGCGGCGAACCAGAGCAGACCGCGCACCGGGTCGTACGCTGCGGCGTCGAAGGCCCGCAGCCCCATGCCGAGCATCCCGCCGCCCAGTGCGGCCAGCGCGGCGCCGACGACGAAGGCCAGCAGCTTCAGCGACGGCACGCGGACGCCCGCCGCCCGCGCGCCCGCCTCGTGGTCGCGCAGGGCCGCGAGCGCGCGGCCGGTCCGCCCCCGGCGCAGCAGGTGTGTCACCGCCAGCGCCACGGCCAGGAGCAGCAGCTCCAACGCGTAGTAGGCCCGGTCCCCGTCGAAGCCCGCCGGGCGGCCGAGCGTGAGGCCCGCCGTGGCGTACGGCTGGGTGAGGACGAAGCGGCTCACGCCGACGCCGACGGCGAACGTCGCCAGCGCCAGGGCCAGACCCCGGCGGCGGATCGCCGGCCCGCCCGTCAGCAGCCCGAGCGGGGCCACCAGCACCACCGCCACCGCGAGGGCCACCAGTTCCGGCAGCCGGGGCAGGCCCGGGAAGCGGCCCGCCGCCAGCAGCGCCGTGAAGAGGGCGCCCAGGCCCGCGTACGCCGCCTGCCCCAGGGAGATCTGGCCGGCGCGGCCGGTGACCACGACCAGGGACAGCAGGATCACGGCGAGCGCCGGCACCTGGACCGAGGTGTGCAGGTCCCGGCCCGCCAGGCCCAGCGGCAGCAGGAACAGCACCAGCGCCACGACCCGGGCCCCCGGCGACGCGGGCGCCCGGGCCGCGGCCGGACGCGGCAGCGCGTCCCGGGTCCCGACGCCCGGCAGGACGAGGGCCGCGACCAGCAGCGCGACGACGAACAGGTTCGTGCCGGCCGCCCGCAGCAGCGGCTCGCCCCAGCCGGGCGGGTGCAGCCGGGTCAGCTGGCTCTGCGCGACCCCGATCGCCAGGGCCACCACCACGGCGACGGCCGTGCCGCGCATCCGCGCGGCCACCGCGACCGCCACGACCTCCATCACCAGCAGCGGCAACCCGTACGGGTCCAGCCGCACGTACGGCGCCAGCAGCACGCCCGTCAGGCCCGCCGTGAACGCGCCGAACGCCCAGCCCGCCGCCGCGACCCGGTCCGCGTCGATGCCGCCCAGCACCGCCAGCCGCCGGTCGTCGACCACGGCCCGCAACTCCCGTCCGAACCGGGTCCGGCGGACCACCACCGCGACCCCGGCCGCCAGCACCAGCACCACCGCCAGCTGCCCCCACGGCTCGTCCGGCACGAGCACCGGCGCGTCGTCCCGCGCCCCCTGCCCCCACAGCACTGCCGCCCCGCCCACCAGCAGCACGAACACGCCGAGGGACGCCACCAGGGCCCGCGCCGGGTCCGGTCCCAGCACCGAAAGGGGCCGGAAGACGAACCGCTCCAGCACCGCCCCCAGCCCCGGCGCCAGCACCAGCAGCGTCACCACCGCCCCGAGCCACAGCGGCCAGCCCCACTCGACCACGCACTGCCGCAGCGCGTACGCGCACACCATCGCGATCGCCCCGTGCGCGAAGTTCAGCACCCCGGTCGCGCGGTAGGTCACGATCAGGCCGATCCCGGTCAGGGCCGCCGCTGCGCCCACGGACAGACCCGCGAGGGTGAGGTCGTACGTCAGCGAGGACATCAGTCGGTCTCTTCGGCCGGTTCGCAGATCGGGCAGGGCCCCAGCTCGCCGCTCGCCACCGGCTCGGAGTCCACCGGGACCGCCTCCGCCTTCCCGGCGACCAGCGGGCAGTCCGCCCGGTGGTACAGCGTGCCGCCCGGCACCATGAGCAGCCGGCCGCTCACCGCGAGCGGCGCGGAGACGTCCTGGCCCGGCGCCTCCTCGTCGCCGGGGCCAGGCTGGACGAGCAGGCCGTACAGCTCCTCCACGCGCGCGGCGGCGACCGCCTGCCCGCCGCGGGCCAGCAGCACCGCCCCCGCGACGATCAGCGCGGCACCGGGGATCGTGCAGGAGGCGAGGTAGGGGAGCTGCCGTTCGGCGTAGCGCTCGCCGGAGACGCCGTACCAGCCGGCCACGCACAGCACGGCGCCGGCGGCGAGCGCCGCCCAGCCCGCCCACCGGAGGGAAGGCACGGTCCGCAGTCGGCTCGTCCGCATCACCTGGATCACCGGCTCCCACACGTCGTTGCTGGCCGTGCACGTGTCCGGCTGCCTGTGCACGCCCGCCGATCGCTTGCACTATGCCCTGTGGAAGCCGACCCTGAAAGCACCGGGCGCCCACGGCCCGGACCGACACCCGGTGGTGAGCCAGATGGTTCTCGGCAGCGACCTCAGGAGGGGGAACGCGACGGGGCCTGCACGTACCGCGGGACGCGGCACGGCGGTGGCCGCCGCCGTGGTCCTGGCCCTGGTGCCGGCGCTGGCGGCCTGCAGCGACGACAGCGGCGGTGGCGGCCCGAGCACCCCGCCCACGCCGACCGCCGAGCGGACCACCAGCGCCCCGGCCAGCGCCCCCGCCGACCGCGCCGCGGCCGAGGCGGAGATCAGGCAGAACTGGCAGAAGTTCTTCGACCCCGGTACCTCCACCGAGGACAAGCAGGCCGTCCTGGAGAACGGCGACCGGTTGGGCCCGGTCCTCCGGGCCTTCAGCGGCGACGAGCGCGGCGGGCAGGTCCGGGCGCAGGTCGACAAGGTGGAGTTCACCTCGGCGACCGGGGCGGACGTCACGTACACCCTCACCCTGAAGGGCGCCACCGTCCTCCCGGACGCCTCCGGCAGCGCCGTCGAGCAGGACGGCACCTGGAAGGTGTCGGCCAGGACGCTGTGCGCGCTGGTGCAACTGAGCGGCAATGCGTCGCCGGTGCCGGGCTGCTGAGACGCTCGCCGCGGTGCTGCTGCTCGCCCTGAGCGCGGCCTGCGGCAGCCGGCTGCCGGAGAGCGACTTCACGCACGGCAGCCGCAGCCCCGCACCCCGCGAGGCGGCGCCCCTGCGGGTCGGCATCATCACCAGCGCCACCAGCCCGGTCGGCGGCGACGCCTTCACCGGCCCGCGGGACGGCGCACGGGCCTGGTTCGACCGGCTCAACGCCCGCGGCGGCATCGGGGGCCGGCGGGTCGAGGTGCGCGCCTGCGACGACGGGGGCAGCGGCGTGGGCAACCACGCGTGCGTGCACCGGCTCGTCGACGAGGACCGGGTCGTCGCCCTCGTCGCGACCACCGCCCTCGACTACGCGGGCGCCTCGCGCGTGTCCGCCGCCCGGGTGCCCGACATCGGCGGCCAGCCCATCGGCGGCGCCTACGACACCTACCCCCACCTCTACGGCATCTACGGCAGCCTCGCCCCCCGCGAGGGCACCACCGGCTGGGACGGCAGGCTGTACGGCGGCACCGAGGTCTACCGCTACTTCCGGCGCGAGCACGGCGCCCGCACCGCCGCCGTCGTCTCCTACAACCAGTCCGCCTCGGCCGCCTACGCCCGGCTCGTCGAACGCGGCCTGCGCGCCGAGGGCTACAAGGTCGTGACCGAGCAGGTCGACTTCGCCCTGCCCAACTTCCGTGCCGTCGCGGCCGACCTGAAGGAACAGGGAGCCGTCCTGGTCTTCGACGCCCTCGACGGGCACGGCAACGCCCGGCTGTGCCGTGCCCTGGACGAGGAGGACGTCCGGCTCACCGCGAAGGTGACCAACGTGCAGAACTGGACCTCCACCGTCGCCGACGACTACGAGGACGCCCCACGCTGCCGCAACGCCCTCTGGGCCACCGGCGCCAGCCGCAACTACGAGGACACGGGCCACCCGGCCGTCCGGGAGTTCCGCGCGGCCACCCGTGCTCTGAAGACCCACTCCCAGTGGCAGCTGGAGGGGTGGGCGGCCGCGCGCTGGTTCACCGACGCCGCCCGGTCCTGCGTGAAGCAGGGCGTCACGCGCGCGTGCGTCGACCGCTACATGGACCGCAGCCGTGGCTACACCGCCGGCGGACTGCTGCTGCCCGTCGAGTTCGCCCACGACGCCGCACCTCCGAGGACCCGGCACACCTGCCTGTCCGTGGCCCGCTGGCAGGACGGCAGGGGCTGGGTGAGCCAGGGCGAGATGGACCGCACCTGCTTCAACGTCCCCCAACTGGCCTACCGCCCTTGAGGACAGTGGTTGTCCGCGAGGGCTGGCAGACTCGGCCCCATGCTGGAGACCTCGGCCCGACTGCTGCGTCTGCTGTCCCTGCTCCAGGCCCACCGCGAGTGGCCCGGAGCCGAGCTGGCCGGCCGGCTGGGCGTCAGCGCCCGCACCCTGCGCAGGGACGTGGACCGGCTGCGCGAACTGGGCTACCCGGTCAACGCCAGCCCGGGCACCGGCGGCGGCTACCGGCTGGGCGCGGGCGCCGAACTGCCCCCGCTGCTCCTGGACGACGACGAGGCGGTCGCCGTGGCCGTCGGGCTGCGCACGGCCGCCGGGCAGGGCATCGACGGCATCGGCGAGACCTCGGTGCGCGCCCTCGCCAAACTGGAGCAGGTACTGCCGGACCGGCTGCGCCGCCGCGTGAGCGCCCTCAACTCCTTCACGGTGCCGATGCTGCGCGGCTCGCTCCCCTCCTCGGTCGACGCGGCCGTGCTCACCGAACTGGCCCACCTGTGCCGGGACGCCGAGACGCTGCGCTTCGCCTACGAGGGCCACGACGGCACGCCGTCCCGCCGCCGCGTCGAACCGCACCGCCTGGTGTGCACCGAGCGCCGCTGGTACCTCGTCGCCTGGGACCTCGACCGGGAGGACTGGCGCACCTTCCGCGTCGACCGCATCACGCCGAAACCGCCGCACGGCCCGCGCTTCGTCCCCCGCGACCCGCCCGCCGAGGACCTGGCGGCCTACGTCTCGCAGGGCGTGTCCACGCGCGCCTACGCCACCCACGCCGTCGTGCGGCTCCTCGCGCCCCTGGCCGAGGCCCGGGAGCACATCTCGCCCTCCGCCGGGGTGCTGGAGGCCGAGGGCCCGGACACCTGCCTGCTGCGCTGCGGTGCCGGCAGCCTGGACGTGATGGTCATCCACGTCGTCATGCTGGGCTTCGACTTCGAGGTGCTGGAGCCGGCCGGACTGGTCGACGCGATCAGGAGGACGCGCGACCGGCTCGACCGCGCTCTGGCCCGGTCCGTGCCGTCACCGCCGCGCACCGCACGGGGTGCCGGCCGCACCCCGGCGGCTCGGAGCGGATCCGGCCCGGCCTCGTGAAGTCCCCGGCAATTTCGTGGGAGCGCCGCGTCGCCCGGCCGGTCCGGCGGCGGAATGCGGAAAGGCCCGGGGCACTTCACCCATTCGCTTTACGGTGGGCCTTTCCACCGGCGAACGGGGACGCGGGGAATTACGCTCGAATGTCGTCCCGAGGGGCGGCGAACCGCTCGTGCGGGTGACGGGTGGCGCCCCGAACACCTGTCGTGATCTTGTGACAGAAGCGTGACCTGACGCGCACGGTGACGGGGGCCGGGCGCGGACTTCCGCCGCAGCCGGGCAGGACATAGCGTGGCGGCATGGCACCGACTCCGACACCTCCCGCGGAACCCGACGACACCCCGGACACCTACGTCGGCCTGGAGGCCGGCCGGGCCGAGCACCTCGCGCGTGAGCGCGGCTGGCCGACGGTGCGCTCGCTGCCGCCGGGGGCGATCATCACCATGGAGTACCGCGTGGGCCGGCTGAACTTCGAGGTGAAGGGCGGCCGGGTGGCCCGCGCCTGGAAGGGCTGAGACGCGCAGAAGGCCCCGGTCCACCGAGGGACCGGGGCCTTCGCCGTGCCGGGAGGCGGCCGCGCACCGGGAGGTCCGCGACGGTCAGCCGCCCGCCACGGGGCGGGCCGAGGAGGCGGAACCGCGGGGGTGGCGCTCCGGGTGCGGCGGCCGGCGACTGCCGGCCGGGGTGGTCGGGGTGCGCTCCGCGCGGCTGGTGTGCGGTCCCGGCGCCAGGTAGACGGGGGTCCGCGGCGACAGGGCCGTCACGTCGTCCCGCTCGGCCGGCAGCGGTGTGACGACCAGGGGCGGTACGCCGGCCGGAACGGCCGAGGCCCGGCGCCGGCGCGACCGCACCGTGTCGCGCAGCTCGAAAATGCGGGCCTCCGCACGGGCGATGAGCGGCTCGAACCAGGGCAGGGCGAGCAGGATCAGCAGGCCGGCGACCCACCCGAGGAGCACATCGCTCAGCCAGTGCGTACCGAGGTAGACCGTGGCCATCCCGACGCCCAGGGAGGTCACCGCCGACACGGCGGACAGCCAGCGGCGCGCCGCCGGGGTGGAGGCCATGTAGGCCAGGATCCCCCACGTCACCACGGCGTTCGCGGTGTGACCGCTCGGAAATATATCGCCGCCGCGCCACATCTCGTTCGAGCCGATCACGGTCGCGTAGTGCGGCCCCAGACGGCCCATGCCGTACTTGGCGGCGCCGACCGTGACGTTCAGCAGCAGCAGCGAGACGCCCAGGGCGAGCAGCGGACGCAGGGTGTGCTGCCGCCAGGAGCGCCAGCCCAGCCAGGCCGCGACCATCACGGCCGTCGGGCCGCGCTGGCCGAGGACGACGTAGTAGTCGACGAACCAGTGGATCTGCGACCACTGCTGGTAGGGCCGGAAGAACATGACCTGCCAGTCGAGCCGGACCAGCCAGGACGTGATCACCACGGCCCACACGATCGCGCCGTAGAAGGCCAGCGTCGCCGCGAGGAGCACGACGCGGTGCCTGCTCATCTTCGGCACATCGAGGTGGGCGGGTCGTTCCGGCTCACGGTCCAGCCGGGCGAACACCCGGTCCAGACGGGTGAGCTTCGGTTCGGTACGCACCCAATCGACGTTACAGCGAGTGAGCTGAGATCCCGGTCGAATCAACGGCTTTGTGATGACGATGTGATGTGGGATTCCTCTCAACAGGGGGTTTATTTCCAGCGATTCTGTAATCGCCGGGCGCTGCGGCCTTCAATTCCTTTGATCATCCCGGGGGCGGGTTTTATCGCGCTTTTGAATTCGTTCACCCGGGCATGGGCTGGAATTCCCCCGGCGCTCACAGCGGGTCAGGGGGGACCGGAGCCGTTCAGCCAGAACGCCCCGTACACCGCACCGGCCACCGCGAGACCCCCCAGCACCACAGCTGACCTGCGCGGACGCGCACGCGCCAGGAGGAGCGCGAGGGGCAGCAGCAATGGGAAGGCGGGCATCAGCAGCCGCGGTTTCGAACCGAAGTAGCTCGACGCGCACAGCGCCAGCAGGGTCACCAGGCCGCTGTGGACCAGCAGCGGGAGCGGCTGGCGCTGACGTACACCCACCCCATACAGCCAGACGACTGACGCGACCCCCAGGACGAGCCCCGCACCGGCCAGGGCCGAGGGGAACGACGTGAACTTGCCGGCGACGAACCCGGCGAAGGCGTACCCGCCGTCGAAGCCGTTGCGCCAGCCGGCCTGGACGTCGAGGTAGCCGAGCGGGCCCGCACCGGTGCGGTGGCCGACCCACAGCATGTATCCGGCGACGCCCAGGGGAGCGAGGAGCATGCCGGCCAGGCGCCGGGCGGGGGAGGAGGCCGGGTCCGGCCCGCCGGGCGCCCCGGCCGCGTCCGCCACCCGCCCGGAAGGGGCCGCGCGCCGCTCCGCGGCGAAGGAGGCGATCGCCGCCGCCCAGACCGCCGCGACCACCGCCACCCCCACCGGCCGGGTCAGCCCCGCCGCCGCGCCCAGCACCCCCGCCGCGACCCAGCGGCCGGTCAGCACCGCGTACAGGGACCACGCGGCCAGAGCCGTGAACAACGACTCGCTGTACGCCATCGACTGCACGATCCCGACCGGAAGGACCGCCCACAGCAGGACCGCGCACACCCCGGCCCGGCGGCCGTACACGTGGTCCGTCACCGCGAAGATCCCCCAGGCCGCGGCGAGGGAGGCGACCAGGCTGACGACGAACCCGCCGTCCGCGTACGACAGCGGCGACACCGCCGCCACCAACCGCTCCAGCCACGGCAGCAACGGGAAGAAGGCCAGGTTGGAGTGGACGTCGCCGTTCGGCAGCCGCACCTCGTAGCCGTAACCGAGTTCGGCGACCCGGACGTACCAGAGCGCGTCCCAGCGGGCGGTGAGCAGCGTGTACGCGCTCTTGTCCCGCGCTGCGCTCCACAGCAGCAGCGCGAGCAGGCCCAGGGCGCGGACGGCCGCGTAGCCGAGGAGGGCCGGGGCCGCCCGGCGCAGCGCCCCGGCGCGCGGCGGGGCCGTGCGCGTCTGCAGATCGGTCACGGGCCCGATTATCGGCCCCGGCGGGAACCGGCCGGGCCGGCGGGGCGTTTCCCACGGCGAGCGGCAGTGGTGTACGCCACATCGTTCCGCCGAAGTCGTGAGAGGTCCGCCACTGGGCACCGGCGCGGACTCGCGTACGCTGACGTGTCACTCGCTTTTCGTTTGCGCGGGCCGGAGATCCACCGCTCCTCTCCGGCCGAGTCGCGGGGGCGTCCCCCACCCCGTGAGCCCGCCGATCGCGAGGGAACATCTGGGAGGTACGTACATGTCCGGGACGACCACGGCCGCCGCTGCGCTGCGCCGTCGGGCGGCCGGGGCCGGTGCCAACCGCTGGGTGGTCCTCGTCGTCCTCTGCGTCAGCCTGCTGCTGGTCGCGGTCGACGCCACCGTGCTGCACGTGGCGGTCCCCGCCGTCACCGAGGACCTCAGGCCCGGCGGGATGGAGC
The DNA here is from genome assembly GCF_044328425.1 of Streptomyces sp. NPDC017943. Lineage (NCBI taxonomy): Bacteria > Bacillati > Actinomycetota > Actinomycetes > Kitasatosporales > Streptomycetaceae > Streptomyces > Streptomyces sp. NPDC017943. The sequence continues at coordinate 50,777 of NZ_JBIRHH010000007.1, forward strand.
TGCTCTGGATCGTCGACGTCTACCCACTGGTCTGCGCCTCGCTGCTGATCCTTTTCGGCACGCTGGGCGACCGCGTCGGCCGCAGACGGGTCCTGCTGCTCGGATACGCCCTGTTCGGCGTGGCCTCCGGTCTCGCGGCCCTGGCCGACAGCGCCCAGGTCCTGATCGTGGCGCGGGCGCTGCTCGGCGTCGGCGGCGCGATGATCATGCCCGCGACCCTGTCGATCCTGCGGCAGGTCTTCCCCGACCGGCGCGAGCGCGCGCTGGCCATCGGCATCTGGAGCGCGGTGGCCGCGGTGGGCGCCGCGGTCGGGCCGCTGCTCGGCGGCTTCCTGCTGGAGCACTTCTGGTGGGGCTCGGTCTTCCTGGTCAACATCCCCCTGATGCTGGTCAGCCTCCCGGTGGGACGGCTGCTGCTGCCCGAGTCGAAGGGCGACGGCACGGGCCCGTGGGACGTGGTCGGGGCGCTGATGGCGGCGGCCGGCCTGTTCGGTGTCGTCCTGGGCGTGAAGCGCCTGGGCAGCGGCGAGTCCGTGGGAAGCCTGCTCACCGTGCTGCCGCTGGTGGCCGGTGCGGCCCTGCTGACCGCGTTCGTACGGCGGCAGCGGCGGCGGACGCATCCGCTGGTCGACCTGAGGATGTTCGCGCGCCCGGCGTTCAGCACGTCCGTCGGGTGCATCGTGCTGGCCATGCTCGCCCTGGTGGGCCTGGAGCTGATCGCCGCGCAGTACCTCCAGCTGGTGCTCGGGCTGTCGCCGCTGGAGACCGGGCTGCGGCTGCTGCCGCTGACGTTCGCCGCCATGGCGGCCGGACTGGCCGGGGCGCGGATGCTGCGGCGGTTCGGGCCGCGGCGGATGGTGTGCACGGGTTTCTGCCTGACCGCGTTCGCGGTGGTCCTGCTGACCGGGCTGGGGCGGACCGACGAGTGCGCGCTGATGCTGGGCGGTTTCGTGCTGCTGGGCTTCGGGCTGGAGACCACGCTGTTCGGCGCCTACGAGTCCATGCTGAGCGAGGCCCCGCCGGAGCAGGCCGGCGGGGCGGCGGCGATCGGGGAGACGTCGTACCAGCTCGGCGCGGGCATCGGCATCGCGCTGCTCGGCACGGTGATGAACGCGGCGTACGCGCCGGGCCTGTCGCGTGTGCCCGGGGTGCCGGAGGACGCGTCCTCCGCTGCCGGGCACTCGCTCGGGGAGGCCTACGAGGTGGCCGCCCAGCTGGGCGGTTCCGCCGGGACCGCCCTGCGGCACGCGGCCCGGGACGCGTTCGTGCACGGGCTGCACGTCACGCTGCTGGTGAGCGCGGGGCTGCTGCTCCTGGGCGCGGCGATGGCACTGCGGCTGCCGCGGGCGATGCAGTGCGAGGCGGCGCCGGCGGGCCCGGTCGAGGTCCCGGCCCAGCGGGACGCGACGGAGTCCCGCGTCTCGGTCTGACCGCTCCTTCGGCCATCCGGCCGCCCGAGGGCAGGGGCCCGGAGGGTTCCCGGCCCGCACTGCCGGCGGCGTGGGGTGGTGCGCGGGGCGGGGGAAGCCGTAGCGTCTCGGTTAGCAGTGCTAGTTAAAGAGCTTCGGAGGGTGTCGATCATGTCCGGTTCGTCCAAGCTGCCTCCCTTCGACCCCGCCGACCCCCTCGGCGTGGACGACCTGCTGGAGCCGGAGGACCTCGGCATCCGGGACACCGTCCGGACCTGGGCCGCGGACCGGGTCCTGCCGAACGTCGCCGAGTGGTACGAGAAGGGCGAGCTGCCCGAGATCCGGGAACTGGCCCGTGAACTGGGCGGTATCGGGGCCCTCGGCATGTCCCTGGAGGGCTACGGGTGCGCCGGCGCGAGCGCCGTGCAGTACGGGCTCGCCTGCCTGGAGCTGGAGGCCGCCGACTCCGGCATCCGCTCGCTCGTCTCCGTGCAGGGCTCCCTCGCCATGTACGCCATCCACCGCTTCGGCAGCGAGGAGCAGAAGCAGCACTGGCTGCCCCGCATGGCCGCCGGCGAGGTCATCGGCTGCTTCGGGCTCACCGAGCCCGACCACGGCTCCGACCCCGCGTCCATGCGCACCTACGCCAAGCGCGACGGCACGGACTGGATCCTCAACGGCCGCAAGATGTGGATCACCAACGGCTCGGTCGCCGGGGTGGCCGTCGTGTGGGCGCAGACCGAGGAGGGCATCCGCGGGTTCGCGGTGTCCACCGACAGCGACGGCTTCTCCGCGCCGGAGATCAGGCACAAGTGGTCCCTGCGCGCCTCCGTCACCAGCGAGCTGGTCATGGACGACGTACGGCTGCCCGCCGACGCCGTCCTGCCCGGGGTCACCGGGCTGCGCGGACCGCTCGGCTGCCTGTCCCACGCCCGGTACGGAATCGTCTGGGGCGCCATGGGGGCGGCCCGCAGCTGTTTCGAGGCCGCGGTCGACTACGCGAAGTCACGGGAGCAGTTCGGCCGGCCCATCGGTGGCTTCCAGCTCACCCAGGCCAAACTCGCCGACATGGCCGTCGAACTGCACAAGGGGATCCTGCTCGCCCATCATCTGGGGCGGCGGATGGACGCCGGCCGCCTGCGTCCCGAGCAGGTCAGCTTCGGCAAGCTCAACAACGTGCGGGAGGCCATCGAGATCTGCCGGACGGCGCGCACGATCCTCGGGGCCAACGGCATCTCGCTCGAATACCCCGTGATGCGGCACGCCACCAACCTCGAATCGGTGCTCACCTACGAGGGCACCGTCGAGATGCACCAGCTCGTGCTGGGCAAGGCGCTCACCGGACTCGACGCCTTCCGGTAGGCGGATCCGGTCGCACCCCGCGCGGGGGCGGGGCCGGTGAGCGGCCCTGCCTCAGCTCTGGTTGAAGAATCCGTCCGCGCGGTGCGCGGCCGGGTCGCCGTTGACGATCTCGGTGTGGGCGGGGGTCAGCAGGAACACCCGGGTCGACACCCGCTCGATCGAACCGCGCAGGCCGAAGATCAGCCCGGCGGCGAAGTCGACCACGCGCTTGGCGTCGGACGCCTCCATGGCCGTCAGGTTCATGATGACCGGCACGCCCTCGCGGAACAGCTCGCCGATGGCACGGGCGTCCCGGAAGCTGTCCGGGGTGACCGTGCCGATGCGCCGGCCCTTCTCCTCGGCGACGTCCGAGGCCACCTTGACGCGCGGATCCGTGACCCAGGCCTCCCCGGGCTCGGTCCCGTCGGAGTAGTCGTCGTCGTAGTAACGCTCGTCTTCGTTGTCGTCGACGAGGCCAAGCCAGGCACTTGCCTTGCGTACCGATCCCATGGACGCCTCCTCTCACAGCGGTCTTTCTCTTTCCGCATCCCTATGGTCGTCCATGATGCGGATGGCGCGCCAAGTGGATAGACGCCGCGCGGGGGGTTTGTGACGGTACTGGTGCACAGCGAATCCGTCGAGAGTCCGTGTGTCCCAAGGGTCGTTTCCCAAACGGCTGCTGACTGTGAGTGAAATATGATTCTTCTCGGCGTACGGGTGACGGCCGGGGCGTACGGGTGAATGCGGGTGCCGATACGATGCCGCAGCTCATCGTCGCAACGAACCTCGGGGGAACGTCGTGTTCGGAATCGTCAGGCCTTGCAGACACCGGCTGGGGGAGAAGCTCGCCGGGCAGTGGATGGCGCATTTGTGCGGACTCTGCCTCGCACTGCGCGGTGACCACGGACAGTTCGCCCGTATCGTGACGAACTATGACGGGCTTCTCGTATCGGTGTTGACGGAGGCTCAGGCCGAGCCGGGCGGAAGCGCGCGGCGCACGGCCGGCCCCTGCGCGCTGCGCGGTATGCGCACCGCCTCCGTCGCGCACGGCGAGGGGGCCCGCCTGGCGGCGGCCGTCTCGCTGGTGCTGGCCTCGGCGAAGGTGCGGGACCACATCGGCGACGGGGACGGGCTGCTGGCCCGCCGGCCGGTGGCGCGGGCCGCGCGCCGGGTCGCCGCGAGCTGGGACGCGGCCGGTGCCCGCACCGGCACCGCCGTGGGCTTCGACACCGCGGTCCTGCTCGACGCGGTGGACCGGCAGGGCGGGATCGAGGCGCTGGCCGGGCCCGGGACCTCCCTGCTGACGGTCACCGAGCCCACCGAGACCGCCACGGCGGCGGCCTTCGCGCACACGGCCGTCCTCGCCGGGCGGCCGGAGAACGCGGCGCCGCTGGCGGAGGCCGGGCGGCTGTTCGGGCGCCTCGCCCATCTGCTGGACGCCGTGGAGGACCTGCACGCGGACGCCGCGGCAGGCGCCTGGAACCCGATCGCCGCGACGGGTACGCCGCCGGCGGAGGTGCGGCGGCTCGCCGACGACGCGGTGCACGGGGTGCGGCTGGCCCTGGAGGACGCCGAGTTCACCGACGGCCGGCTCGTGCACCTGCTCCTGGTGCACGAACTGCGGCGCTCGGTGGACCGGGCGTTCGGCACGGTGCCGGTGTGCGCCTCGCACCAGGGCGGCGGACCGCACGGGCAGCAGCCGCCGCAGGGGCCGTACGGGCAGCCGGGGCCCCACGGGCAGGGCCCCTACGGCGGTGCGCCGCAGCACCCGTACGCCGGCGGGGGCGGGAGCCCCTATGGCGGGGGCGGGTTCGGCGGCGGTGGCTTCGGCGGGTTCGGTGCTCCGGTGCCCCAGCCGCCCCGCCGGCGCGGGTTCTGGGCGGGCTGCGGAATGTTCTGGCTGCTGTGCTGCACCTGCAAGATGTGCTGCGCCAAGGAGTACGAGGGGCCGTGGTCCCGCAAGAAGCGCGAGGGCGTCTGCCGGGACTGCGACTGCGACGGGTGCGACTGCTGCTGCCCCTGCGACGGCTGACCCGCCGCGTGTGGCAGGGTCGCCCGTATGACGAGCGACGCGATCCAGGACTGGCAGCGGTGGCACGAGCGGCGCGTGGAGACGGTCGCGGCGCCCCACGGGCCGCTCGCGCTCATCGGCACGCACTGGATCGAGGACTATCCGGACGGTCGACTTCCGGACATCCCCGGGCAGTGGCGGGCCGACGGTGACGCGGTGGTGCTGATCGCCGCCGAAACGGACGGACTCACGGTGGACGGACAGCCGCTCACCGGAGAGGTGCGGCTCACGGCCGACCCGGGACCGGTCGCCCGCGCGAGGGTGGCGTACGGCCGGCGCCGGCTGGTCGTCCTGGTGCGCGAGGGGGTGTGGGGCGTGCGGGACTACGACCCCGACTCTCCCGCGCGCCGGGCTTTCGGCGGTCTGCGCGTGACCTCGTACGACCCGCGCTGGGCGGTGCCGGGGCGCTTCACGCCCTACGACGCCGGCGGCCGGACCGTTCGGGTGCCGAACGCCGACGGCCGGGAGCGGGGTCTCGGACTCGGCGGGGAGCTGGCCTTCGAGCTGGACGGCCGGGACCTGGCCCTCCAGGTGACCGTCCGGCAGGACGGGTCGCTGTGGGCCGTGTTCGGCGACGCCACCAGCGGGAACGGCAGCTACCGCTTCCGGTTCCTCGAGCCCGGCGCCCCGGACGCCGAGGGGCGTACGACGGTCGACTTCAACCGGGCGCTCCTGCCGCCGTGCGCCTTCGCCGACCACTTCGTCTGCCCCTTCCCGCCGCCGGGGAACACCCTGGACGTCCCTATTGCCGCCGGAGAGCGCCTACTTGCGTGACGGGTGTGCCCTCGGGGGCGGAATGCAAAGATCGTTCAAAAGTTGACGGCCGAAAGGCACCCTTGCGCCGACCGGCCGTTCGGCCGAATACTCCCCCTCAGCGCTTGTCAGGGGCACGGCGTGTTCGGAATCCGGACGGCCCGCCCCCGGCTGCGCCTCACGGGCCCGAAACCCCACGAGGGCCCCCGACTTCCTTTTGTGGAGGAACGACAAGTGAGGATCAAGCGCACCACCCCCAGCAGCGGCATCTCGAGACGGACCCGGCTGATCGCCGTCTCCACCGGTCTCGTCGCCGCCGCCGCGATCGCGATCCCCAGCGCGAACGCGTCCGACACCCCCACCGCCTTCAGCACCGCGGAGCTCAAGAGCGCCAGCGGTTCCATACTGAAGGCCGACATCCCGGGCACCGCCTGGGCGGTCGACAGCAAGACCAACCGGGTGCTCGTCACCGTGGACAGCACGGTCACCCAGGCCGAGATCGCGAAGATCAAGCAGCAGGCCGGCGGCAACGCCGACGCGCTCACGATCAAGCGCACGCCCGGCACCTTCAACAAGCTGATCCAGGGCGGCGACGCCATCTACGCGAGCAGCTGGCGCTGCTCCCTCGGCTTCAACGTGCAGAACAGCAGCGGCCAGCAGTTCTTCCTGACCGCCGGCCACTGCACCGACGGCGCCGGCACCTGGTACTCCAACTCGGGCCGCACCACGGTGATCGGCTCGACCACCGGCTCCAGCTTCCCGGGCAACGACTACGGCATCGTCCGCTACTCGGGCTCCGTCAGCCGGCCCGGTACCGCCAACGGTGTGGACATCACGCGTGCGGCCACCCCGGCCGTGGGCACCACCGTCATCCGTGACGGCTCCACCACCGGTACGCACAGCGGCCGGGTCACCGCCCTGAACGCCACCGTCAACTACGGCGGCGGCGACGTCGTCTCCGGCCTGATCCAGACCACCGTCTGCGCCGAGCCGGGCGACTCCGGCGGCCCGCTCTACGGCAGCAACGGCACCGCCTACGGTCTGACCTCCGGCGGCAGCGGCAACTGCTCCTCCGGCGGCACCACGTTCTTCCAGCCCGTCACGGAGGCCCTGAGCGCCTACGGCGTCAGCGTCTACTAGGCCCTGCCGGGCAGCAGTCCAAGCGTTTCCCGCCCCCGCACGCATCGCGTGCGGGGGCTTTTCCTGTGCCGTGCGGCGCCTCGTTCGGTGGGGACTGTGTGGAGATGGTGCGATGGTTCATCAATGTACTTTTTGGGGCGCCCGGTTGGCAGGGCAGGGAGGGCGATTTTCGGCCATGGCCGGACCGCGCAGCGTGTGCGCCCATTACTCGCGCGTAATGTTTGCTCTGCGAAAGGGAGTTGGTTGGGTCCGTTTTGACCGCGCGCGGTCACTATGAGGGGGCGTGCGCACCGCCGTCCGTGCGCGTCTCGAACTCGACCTTGTGTGCTCCGTGTTGATCTCGGAATAGTGGGCGCTCGTCAACGAAGCCTTCCGGCCTGCCGAGGTCCCCACAACCTCCTCCGGCCGACCCCCCACAGGAGGACCGAAGTTGAAGCATCGACGCATACCCAGGCGGCGTGCAGCCGTGGCAGGCGCGGGCATCGCCGCGCTGGTGGCTGCGGGAGTGACGTTCCAGACAGCGAACGCCAGTGAGAGCCCCCAGCCGTCCGCCCCCCGGACCCTGTCGGTCACGGCGGCCGGAAAGCTCGCCTCGACGCTGGCGCAGGACCTGGGCGGCGACGCGGCGGGGACGTACTACGACGCGAAGGCCAAGAGCCTCGTGGTGAACGTGCTCGACGAGGCCGCCGCACACACCGTCGAGGAGGCGGGCGCCCGGGCGAGAGTCGTGGAGAACTCGCTCGCCGAGCTGAAGAGCGCCCGCGGCACGCTGAAGCAGGACGCGGCGATCCCCGGCACCTCCTGGGTGACCGACCCGACGACGAACACGGTCGTCGTGACCGCCGACCGCACGGTCTCCAAGGCCGAGTGGGCGAAGCTCACCGAGGTCGTCGACGGGCTCGGCGCCAAGGCCGAACTGAAGCGCACGAAGGGGGAGTACAAGCCCTTCGTCGCCGGCGGCGACGCGATCACCGGCGGCAGCGGGCGCTGCTCGCTCGGCTTCAACGTGGTCAAGGGCGGCGAGCCGTTCTTCCTGACCGCCGGTCACTGCACCGAGGGCATCTCCACCTGGTCCGACTCCAGCGGCCAGGAGATCGGCACCAACGCCGACTCCAGCTTCCCGGACAACGACTACGGGCTGGTCAAGTACACCGCCGAGGTGGACCACCCGAGCGAGGTGAACCTGTACAACGGGTCCACCCAGAAGATCTCGGGTGCCGCGGACGCCACCGTCGGCATGCAGGTCACGCGCAGCGGGTCGACGACCCAGGTGCACGACGGCAAGGTCACGGGTCTGGACGCCACCGTGAACTACGGCAACGGCGACATCGTGAACGGCCTCATCCAGACCGACGTGTGCGCCGAGCCGGGCGACAGCGGCGGCTCGCTGTTCTCCGGTGACAAGGCCGTCGGCCTCACGTCCGGCGGCAGCGGTGACTGCACCTCGGGCGGGGAGACGTTCTTCCAGCCGGTGACCGAGGCGCTGTCCGCGACCGGGACGCAGATCGGCTGACGCGCGAGCGCACCCTGAGCGAACGGCCCCGCCCCTCCTGGGGGCGGGGCCGTTCGCCGTCCTGCGCCCTGTCCTAGGCCGGCTCTCCCGCTGCCGGCTCCCCCGCCCTCGTCGCGGGAGGGCCGTTCCTGCGGTGCCGCAGGGCGGCCGCCGCCAGGGTGATGGCGGTCCCCGCCACCGCCCACGCCGCCAGGACCAGCATCGGGCCGGTCAGGGCGTTGCTGGAGAAGTAGGCGATGGAGCGGGCCGACCAGGTGCCGGCCCCCGGGGGCAGCGCCGGCCCGATGGCCTTCCAGAAGGGCGGCAGGAGCGGCGGGGGCAGGGCGCCGCCCGCGCTCGGGTTGCCGAGGATCACCACCAGCAGGATGACCAGGCCGATGCCGACCGTGCCGAACAGGCCCTGCAGGGCCAGGGTGGCCGCTCCCACGGCGAAGATGACCAGCGTGCCCAGCCCCCACAGGGCGGCCGTGCCGCCGGGCAGGGCGTCCAGGGCCGGGCCGGCGATGAGGGCTCCGCCGAGTCCGCCGGCGATGGCGACCAGGGCCATCACGGCCAGCCGGATGGCGGCGCGGGAGACGTTCGAGGGCTTCGCCCCGGCGCTGATGGCCAGGGCCGCCGCACCCAGGTAGCCGCCCACGCACCAGCCGATCACCAGGTAGAAGGACGACAGCCCGTTGGGGTCGTGCGGCGCGGACGGGACCACGTCGACGGTGCGGATCGTGCGCCGCTCGGACTTCTCCAGCGTGGTGACGAGGCTCGTCAGGGTGGTGGAGAGGATCCTGCCGCCGCCGGAGGCGACCAGGAGGGTGTCGGTGGTGCCGCGCGGGTCGACGACCAGGGCGGCGTCGATGTCGCGGTTCTCGATCTGCGCCCGGGCCGTCGCCGCGTCGGGCAGGACGCGGGGGTCCAGGGGAGTGCCGGGGAGCCGTTCCAGGCGGGCCCTCGCCTGCTCGGCCGCGGCCCGGGGCGCCACCACGCCGAAGGGCACGTCCTTGGGCCGGGGGTCGTGGAGGGCTCCCACGTACGAGGCGATGAACAGCAGCTGGAGCGCGACCACGCCCACGACGAGCAGGGTCGCCCGGGGGGTGACGGCGTCTCTGACCTCGGTGCGGAACGAGCGGTGCGGCATGCCTCCACGGTCAGGGGACACCCGGTGTTTCCGCAGGTGGGGCGGGGCCGAACGGATGTCGCACACTTATTCGAAAATTGGTTTATGGTGGGGGTGAGGTAGCTGGGAACAGATGTTCGAGAGCAGTCGCTCACGAGTGCGGGAGGTGCGTGTGCCGGGGTTCACGCATCTGCACACCGTCTCCGGATTCTCGCTGCGCCACGGAGCCTCGCACCCGGAGCGGCTGGCCGAGCGCGCCCTGGAGCGGGGCATGGACGCCCTGGCACTGACGGACCGCGACACCCTCGCCGGGGCGGTCCGGTTCTCGAAGGCCTGCGCCAAGGCGGGGGTCCGCCCGCTGTTCGGCGCCGACCTGGCGGTCGCGACGGCTGAACCGCCCGAGGCGGCCGGCCCGCGGGGGCGGCGCCGGACCCCGGTGCGGGGCGGGGCCTTCGTCGACGAATCGGCTCCCCGCGTCACCTTCCTGGCCCGGGACGGGGCCCGCGGCTGGGCCGGGCTGTGCCGGCTCGTCTCGGCCGCCCACGAGGGCGAGGGGACCCCGCTGCTGCCCTGGGAACGCCACCACGGCGACGGGCTGACCGTGCTGCTCGGACCCGGCTCCGACGTCGGGCGCGCCCTGGCCGCGGGCCGTCCCGACCGGGCGGCGCGGCTGCTCGTGCCCTGGCGCGAGGTCTACGGCGACGACCTGCGGCTGGAGGCCGTCTGGCACGGCCGGCAGGGGACCGGCCCCGGCTCGCTGCGGTTGGCCGCCCGTACCGTCGGGTTCGCCGCCGAGCAGCGGATCCGGCCCGTGCTGACCAACGCCGTGCGCTACGCCGACCCCGGGCTGGGGCCGGTCGCCGACGTCCTGGACGCCGCCCGGCGGCTGGTGCCCATCGACCCGGCCGGGGAGCTGGACTCCGGTGAGGCCTGGCTCAAGGGCCCGGGGGACATGGCGCACGCCGCCGAGCGGATCATGGAGGCCGCGGGATTCCGGCCGGGCACCGCCCACCGGCTGCTGGAGCAGACCGAGGCCACCGCCGCCGAGTGCCGGGTCGACCCCGAGGGGGACCTGGGGATCGGCACCGTCCACTTCCCCGAACCGCATCTGGTCGGCGCCGGGCGCCGCAGCGCCCAGCGGACCCTGGCCTCGCGGGCCGCGGCCGGGATGGTGCTGCACGGTTACGACCGGCGGCGTGCGTACTGGGAGCGGATGCACCACGAGCTGGACATCATCGCCCACCACGGGTTCGCCTCCTACTTCCTCACCGTCGCCCAGGTGGTCGACGACGTGCGGGCCATGGGGATCCGGGTGGCCGCCCGGGGGTCCGGGGCCGGATCGCTGGTCAACCACCTGCTCGGGATCGCGCACGCCGACCCGATCGAGCACCGGCTGCTGATGGAGCGGTTCCTGTCCAAGGAGCGGGTCGTGCTGCCCGACATCGACATCGACGTCGAGTCCGCCCGCCGGCTGGAGGTCTACCGCGCGATCATCGACCGGTTCGGCACCGAGAGGGTGGCGACGGTCGCGATGCCCGAGACGTACCGCGTACGGCACGCCATCCGCGACGTGGGGGCCGCCCTGTCCATGGACCCGGCCGAGATCGACCGGATCGCCAAGGCCTTCCCGCACATCCGGGCCCGCGACGCCCGCGCCGCGCTGGAGGAACTGCCCGAGCTGCGCGCGCTGGCGGGCGAGAAGGACACGTACGGGAAGCTGTGGGAACTGGTCGAGGCGCTGGACGCCCTGCCGCGCGGGGTGGCCATGCACCCGTGCGGGGTGCTGCTGTCCGACGCCTCGCTGCTGTCGCGCACGCCGGTCGTGCCGACCAGCGGCGAGGGCTTTCCGATGTCGCAGTTCGACAAGGACGACGTGGAGGAGCTCGGGCTGCTGAAGCTGGACGTGCTCGGGGTGCGGATGCAGTCGGCGATGGCGCACGCGGTGCGGGAGGTGGAGCGGGCGTCGGGGGAGCGGGTGGAGCTGGACGCCCTCCCGCCGGACGACCCCGCCACGTACCGGCTGATCCAGTCCACGGAGACGCTCGGCTGCTTCCAGATCGAGTCGCCCGGGCAGCGGGACCTGGTCGGGCGGCTCCAGCCGGCCGGCTTCCACGACCTGGTCGTCGACATCTCGCTGTTCCGGCCCGGCCCGGTCGCCGCCGACATGGTGCGGCCGTTCATCGAGGCCCGGCACGGGCGGGCGCCGGTGCGCTACCCGCACGCGGACCTGGAGGAGCCGCTGAAGGAGACCTACGGGGTCGTCGTCTTCCACGAGCAGATCATCGACATCGTCGCCCGCATGACCGGTTGCGGGCGCGGCGAGGCCGACCGGGTGCGGCGCGGACTGTCCGACCCCGAGTCGCAGGCGCGGATCAAGGTGTGGTTCGCCCAGCACGCGGCGGCGAACGGCTATGACGCGGAGACGATCCGGCGCACCTGGGAGATCGTCGAGGCCTTCGGCAGCTACGGCTTCTGCAAGGCGCACGCGGTCGCCTTCGCCGTGCCGACCTACCAGTCGGCGTGGCTGAAGGCGCACCACCCGGCCGCGTTCTACGCGGGGTTGCTCACGCACGACCCCGGCATGTACCCCAAGCGGCTGCTGCTGGCGGACGCGCGGCGGCGCGGGGTGCCCGTGCTGCCGCTGGACGTGAACAAGTCGGGAGTCGCCCACCGTATCGAACTGGTGTCCGGTAAGTGGGGGCTGCGGCTGGCCCTTTCGGACGTGCACGGCATCAGCGAGGCCGAGGCGGCGCGGATCGCCGAGGGGCAGCCGTACGCCTCCCTGGTCGACTTCTGGGAGCGGGGCCGGCCCAGCCGCCCGCTGGCCCAACGGCTCGCCCAGGTCGGCGCGCTGGACGCGTTCGGCGCCAACCGCCGGGACCTGCAACTGCACCTGACCGAGCTGCACCGGGGGGCGCGGGGCGGCGGCGGGGGGCAGCTGCCGCTGGCCGGCGGACGGAGGACGGCCCCGGCCGGGCTGCCCGACCTCACCTCCTCGGAGCGGCTCAGCGCCGAGCTGGGCGTGCTCTCCATGGACGCCACGCACCATCTGATGGACGACCACCGGGAGTTCCTCGACGAGCTGGGCGTGGTGTCGGCGCGGCGGCTGCGCGAGGTCCGCAACGGGGAGACGGTGCTGGTCGCGGGCGCCAAGGCGGCCACCCAGACACCGCCCATCCGCTCCGGCCGGAGGGTCATCTTCACCACCCTGGACGACGGCACGGGCCTGGTCGACCTCGCCTTCTTCGACGACTCGCACGACACCTGCGCCCACACCGTCTTCCACTCCTGGCTGCTGCTGGTGCGCGGGGTGGTGCAGCGCCGCGGCCCGCGCAGTTTCAGCGTGGTGGGCGCAGCCGTCTGGAACCTCGCGGACCTGCTCGACGTGCGCCGGGAGGAAGGGCTGGAAGGGGTCGCCGCCCGGCTGGCCGGTGCCGGCGGCCCCGACGGGTCCGGCGACGACGGCGAGGGCGCGGCGCGCCGCCGGCTCGCCGGATCGGACGGACTGCCCGCGCCGGCCGGATCCGCGGCCGAGGACCCGATGCGGCGACGGAAGATCCGCATGGCCACGGGGTACGAGATGCACCCCTGGGCCGATCTGCGTCCCGCGGGGGAAGGGCCCGCGGTGGGAAGGAAGTTGTGGCACCAGAGTCCGGGGAGTGCGGGATGACCATCCTCTGCGTACGTTTCCAGCTGCCTCCGACGAGCGAGGCCGACCTGCCCCACCTGCTCGGGATGCTCGAGGAGTTCACACCGGTCGTCCAGGCCCTGCCGCCGGACGGGGCGCTGGCCGATCTGCGGGGCGCCGAGCGGTACTTCCGGCGCGACGCCGTCGAACTGGCCTCCGTGATCCGGGTCCGCTCACTCGCGCTGCACGGTGTCGACTGCGTGATCGGGGCCGGGCCCGGGCCGATGCTGGCGCGCATGGCGCTGGACGACGCCCGGCCCGGAGAGACCCATGTGGTGCCCGGGGAGCCGGAGGCCGTCGCGCGGTACCTCGCGGACAAGCCCGTCGCCGCGCTGCCCGGAGTGGGCGCCGCGACCTCCCGCACCCTGACCGACTACGGCCTCGACACCCTCGGCCGGGTCGCCGCCGCCCCCCTGTCCACGCTCCAGCGGCTGATCGGCGCCAAGGCAGGCCGTGAGCTGCGCGAGAAGGCGAACGGCGTCGACCGCGGCCGGGTCGTACCGAACGCCGTCTCCCGCTCCCTCGCCACCGAGCGCCCCTTCAAACGCGACGAGCTGAACCCGGACCGGCACCGGCGGGCCCTGCTGTCGGCCGCCGAGGAGATCGGGGCCCGGCTGCGCGCCCTGGAGAAGGTCTGCCGCGCCCTCACCCTCACCGTGCGCTACGCCGACAGGTCCGCCACCACCCGCAGCCGCACCCTGCCCGAACCGTCCGCGCACTCCCCGGCGCTGACCAGGGCCGCGTACGGCATGTACGAGGCGCTCGGGTTGCAGCGCGCCCGGGTCCGCGCGATCGCCCTGCGCGCCGAGGGGCTCGACCCCGCCGACCGGGCCGCCCACCAGCTGACCTTCGACCCCGTGGACGAGAGGGTCCGCCGGATCGAGGAGGTCGCGGACCGCGCCCGGGCCAAGTTCGGCCCGCGGGCGGTGATGCCCGGGGGGTTGGGCGGGGCGGCGGCGTAGAGCCGTCCGCCTGACGTCAGTTGGCCCACGGCGGCACCAGGCGGGTGCCGTCGGCCAGCGTCGCCTCCAGGCCCACGGAGGTGGTGACCCAGGAGTGCGCGGTCCGGTCGGTGGGGTTCTCCACGGTCAAAGTGGCGCCGGCCCCGACGATGACCGTGTCGCCCGCGGTGATCCGCTCGGTGCGGCCGTCGAGGGTGACGAGCAGTTCACCGTCGAGCAGGTGGAAGATCTCCTCGCGGCTGACGGTGTGCGCCGGCGCGCGGAGCCCGGGCGGGATCTCCCCGCGCCAGGCGCACAGTTCCCTGCTGCCGCTGCGGGGGGCGGCGTACGAGACGAAACGGGCGCCGTGGATCTCGTGGGTGACGGCCTCGGACGAGCGGACGACGGGCATGGCGGCCTCCGGTGGGCGATATGGTCAAGCTGCTTGACTATATGGTCAAGCGGCTTGACCGAATCGTCAAGGGTGTTTCAATGCATCCGTGCACACCTCCGAGGCCATGGCCCTGTCCGCCGCCCTGCTCGCCGCCGCCGGCGGGCTCACCCAGCGCATCCACGAGGGCGTGGTCGCGCGCGGCTTCGAGGGGCTGCGGCCCGCGCATGGCTTCGCCTTCGCGCGGCTCGTCCCGGACGGCGCGACGGTCACCGACCTGGCCGTCCACCTCGGGGTGACCAAGCAGGCGGCCAGTCAGCTCGTGGACGAGATGGTCCGCAAGGGCTATGCCGAGCGGCGGCCGCACCCCGGGGACGCGCGGGCGCGTCTCGTCGTGCTGACGGAGCGCGGGCGGGCGTGCACGCGCGCGGCCGAGGAGGCGGCCGCCGAGGCCGTACGTGCATGGGAGGGTCTGGTGGGGGAGGGCGAACTGCGGGCGCTGCGGGAGCAGTTGTTGCGGATCGCGCCCGGCGGGCCGCTGCGACCCGCCTGGTGAGGCGGCGTCGGCGCCGCCGGGGGAGAGGCCGGCCCGCGGGACCGGGCACCCTCGCGAGTTTTTACCGACGCGTAACTTCCCCCGGTGGCTACTCGCCCGTAACTTGACGAGTGAACAGCATCCTCGTGATCCGGATCACAGGCGTCGTGCCGTCGCACCTCCCTTGAGCCGCAAGGAGATCACCCGATGCTGCCCTGGAAACGAGTGCTCAGACCCCTGGCCGCCCTGCTGCTGACCGCCGCGGCCGTCACCGTCCCCGCCTCCACCGCCCGGGCCGCCGGGGCCCCGAGCTCCGGCTGGAACGACTACTCCTGCAAGCCGTCCGCCGCCCACCCCCGGCCCGTCGTCCTCGTCCACGGCACCCTCGGCAACTCCGTCGACAACTGGCTGGGCCTCGCGCCCTACCTCCAGGTCCGCGGCTACTGCGTCTTCTCCCTGGACTACGGCCAGTTGGAGGGCGTCCCCTTCTTCCACGGCCTGGGTCCGGTCGAGAAGTCGGCCCACCAGCTCAGGGACTTCGTCGACCGGGTGCTCACCGCCACCGGCGCCGCCGAGACCGACATCGTCGGCCACTCGCAGGGCGGCATGATGCCCCGCTGGTACCTGCGCTTCCTCGGCGGTGCCGACAAGGTGAACGCCCTGGTCGGCATCGCGCCCAGCAACCACGGCACCGACCTGAACGGCTTCACCGCGCTGCTGCCCTACTTCCCGGGCGCCGCCGACCTGCTGTCGAAGAACACCCCCGCCCTCGCCGACCAGGTCACCGGCTCCGACTTCCTCCGCCGGCTCAACGCGGGCGGCGACACCGTGCCCGGCGTGCGCTACACCGTCATCGCCACCAGGTACGACGAGGTGGTCACGCCCTGGCGCAGCCAGTACCTGACCGGACCCGGGGTGCGCAACGTCCTGCTCCAGGACCTCTGCCCCGTCGACCTCTCCGAGCACGTGGTGATCGGGCTGACGGACCGGATCGCCTTCCACGAGGTGGCCAACGCCCTCGATCCGGCGCGGGCCACCCCGACCACCTGCGCTTCGGTGTTCAGCTGACACGTGTCAGTGAAACGTTTCGGGGCCTGTCCGGCCTGAGCCGCCGGACAGGCCCCGGGTCAGGGGGCGGTGGGCCGGGTCACCGGCCGTGCCGGCCGCCCGTCGCCGCCCGGCGCCGGGTGGTCAGGAACAGGGCCGACGCCCCGAGCGCCAGGGCGGCCGCACCGCCCATCGCGACGTACGGGGTGCTGCTGTCGCCGCCGGTCTCGGCCAGCTTCTCCGTCGCACCGGCCGCCTCGGGCCGGTTGGGTGCGGCCGCGGCCGCCTCCGTCCGCTCGGCGGCGGGCTCGGACTCCTTCGCCCCGCCCTCGTCGTCGCGCTCGGGGGCCGCGGCGGGCTCGGCCGAGGTGCGGGCGTCGTGGTCGCCGTGCCCGTGGTTCTCCACGGTCGACTTGTCGTTGCCGTCCTCGATCTGCTTCCCGGTCGGGGCCGAGGCGGACGGCGCCGGGGCCGCACCGGCGTTCCCGCCGCCCGTCGCGGCGCCGCCGAAGCTGACGTCCGAGCAGGAGTAGAACGCCTCCGGGCTGTCCGACCGCTGCCAGACCGCGTACAGCAGGTGCTTGCCCGAACGCTGGGGCAGCGTGCCGGAGAACGTGTAGAAGCCGCCCGAGGCCGCCGGGTCGGTGGACGTCGCCACCGGGTTGCGCAGATCCAGGTCGCTCCAGGAGAGCGGCCCGGCCGCGTCGTAGCCGGGCTTGGTGATGTACACCTTGAAGGTGCCCTTGTGCGGGGCCGTCACCCGGTACTTGAAGGTGTACGCGCCGCTCTTCACCCCGGTCGCCGGCCAGTCGGAGCGGGCCAGGTCGAGCCCCTTGAACTGCGCGTTGTTCGCGCTGCACAGCTTGCCGTCGGGTATGAGCTCCTGGTGCCGGCCGGCCGCGTCG
Organism: Streptomyces sp. NPDC017943; assembly: GCF_044328425.1. Classification (NCBI taxonomy): domain Bacteria; kingdom Bacillati; phylum Actinomycetota; class Actinomycetes; order Kitasatosporales; family Streptomycetaceae; genus Streptomyces; species Streptomyces sp. NPDC017943. The sequence continues at coordinate 67,619 of NZ_JBIRHH010000007.1, forward strand.
CCGATCCGGATGCCGTTCCAGTCGTAGAGGGCCTGGGTGCCGCCCGCCGCCACCGCCGCCTTGCACGCGGCCGACTTGGGGCTCTCCGGGCCTTCGGCGAAGCACTGCGCGACCCGGCTGACCGGGTCGCCCATCGAACCGTGCGCCGCCGCCGGGGCGGTGCTCAGCGCGGTCAGGGCGAGCGGGAGACCGCCGAGGGCGGCGACGGCGGCGGCCTTGCGGCGTGCGGACATGCGGGAACTCCTCGAAACAGTGCGTGGGCCGGGCCCGATCGGGCCGGATCCCGTGGGGTGATCCGAAGCTAGCCCGACCGGACCGCGAAATCGCCTGCTGAGGAGGGGTGGAGGAGATCCTTATGGCCCGCTTAAGGGAGTGCTCAGCCTGACATCAGGTAGGCACCCGCGAGCGGCTGTCCGGACGCGTGCGTCCCCCGGCCGGCCCCGGCCGCTCACACGTCCGGCCACCACGTGCGGGCGATGTCCCTGCGGACCTCCGGGCGTCCGGCGGGACGCTCGTCGGCCTCCTCGCGGACCCGGCGGACGTCCGTCTTCTTCACAGGCTTCTGCACGGTCGTACGGCGCATGACGGCCTCCTTACCGGTCCACCGGGTTCCGCGTTCTCACGGAGGTAGACCTTTCGGGGGAGGTTTACTCATCGCTTCCGTGGTGTCAGTGGCGGCAGTCACGATCCGGATGTCAGTGGTGGGTGTCACCCTGAGGCCATGACCGACGTGGACTGGGACGCCGAAGCCGCCTCCTTCGACGAGGAGCCCGACCACGGCCTGCGCGACCCCGAGGTGCGCCTGGCCTGGGCCGGACGGCTGCGGGACTGGCTGCCGGGGCGCCCGGGCGACGTGCTGGACCTCGGCTGCGGCACCGGCAGCCTGTCCCTGCTCGCGGCCGAGCAGGAGCACCGGGTGACGGGCGTGGACCGCTCCCCGGCCATGGTGACCCTGGCCCGGCGGAAGCTCGCCGGGCGCGACGCGGTGTTCCTCCTCGGGGACGCCGCGTCACCGCCCGTCGGCGACCGGCGCTTCGACGCCGTGCTCGTCCGGCACGTCCTATGGGCCCTGCCCCACCCCGCCCGCATCCTGCGGCACTGGTACGGGCTGCTCCGGCCGGGCGGGCGGCTCGTGCTGGTCGAGGGCGTCTGGGGGAGTGCCGAGCCGGTCGGCATACCGGCCGAGCGGCTCACCGGTCTGCTCGCACCCGTCGCCGGGCGGGTGCGGGTGCACCGGCTCTCGGACGATCCCCTGCTGTGGGGCGGCCCGGTGACCGACGAGCGGTACGCGGTCGTCGCCGTGAGCGGTGGCTCAGGCCAGCAGTGCGGTGAAGTCGCCGCCCCGGGCGAGTGACTCCAGTTCGTCCAGTGCGGCCGACGCGGCCCGGGCCGCGTCCGGGTCCGACTCGGCCAGGCCGCTCTCGGCGAACTCGTCCTCGTCCAGACGCCGTACGTCCAGGCCGTCCGCGCCGCACCACAGGTCCAGGTCGAGGTCCTCGACGACCAGCTCCGCTCCCGAGCGGCGGGCCGGGCGGGTGACGTCGCAGTACCAGCCCTTCAGCGCGCCCGTCGCGGAGCGCACCTCCTTGATCGCGTACCAGCGGTCCCGCCAGTAGTACTCCGTGAAGACGTCCCCGGGCTCGAAGCGGACGAAGCCGAAGTCCCGCACACCGCCGCCCGCCCACGGGGCGCGCAGCGCGATGCGCGTGCCATCGTCGGACAGCAGCTCGCCGGCGTAACGGATCTTCGTACGGCCCGCTTTGACGAGCACGACGTCCAGCTGCGGGGTCCCCTCAGCCGAGTTCGCGGACATGGCGCACTTCCTTCGCACAGATCTCGTAGCCGAACCACTTGTTGATGGCGATCATCGGCTCGTTCCCGGTGTCGTTGCCGGTGAACGCCTCCGTGCACCCTGCCGCGCGGGCGCGGTGCAGGGAGTCGTTCTTGACGAGCTTGGCCAGGCCCCGGCCGCGGAACTCCCGGGCCGTGCCGGTCATGGCGGTGCCGTAGCGGCGGTCGCCGTCGGTGTACGCCACGGTGAAGGCGGCGGGCCGGCCGTCGACGAGCGCGACCGTGGTCAGCTCGAGGTCCAGCAGCGGGTGCTTCCAGTTCGCCTCGACCCAGGCCTCGTAGTCCGTGAACTCGACGTCGATGTCGCTCGGTTCGTCCGACGACGCCGCGGCGTCCAGCTCGAACAGCGGACGCGGATCACCGGCGAAGTCGGCGGCGGTGCGCAGCTCGACACCAGGTGGCGGGTCCTGACGGGGCGGCAGCGTGCCCCCGGCCAGGTCCAGCCGCAGGAAGCAGGCGGAGCGGCTGGCGGAGAAGCCCCTCCGCTCGGCGAACGCGCGGTTCCCCGGCTCGTCCAGCACCCAGGTGAACAGCCTGCGGACCCCGAGCGCCACCAGCCGCTCCTCCGCGGTGCGCAGCAGCAGCGAACCGGCGCCGCGCCCTTCGCGGCCGGGGCGCACGTAGATGTTGGCCGAACCCTGGCCGGGCTCCGGACTGTCGTGGGCGACGCTGATCTGCGCCGTGCCGACGACCTCGCCGTCCTCCTCGGCGATCAGCTGGCCGAAGTGGGCGCCGGGAGGGGCGTGCGTCAGGTCGTGCAGCACCGACTCGGGCGTGGACAGCATGTACGGCAGGGCCAGGCGGCGGGTCGCGGAGAACCCCTCGGCGTCGGCTCGGACATCGGGTCGCAGGTCGCGCACGATCACGGTCATGGGGGCGGACGTTACGCGGGCACTCCTCACGGGTGCCTCTCATTTTCCGCCGGGTACGGGACAATCGGCCGGTGAGCTTGAGCATCGACATCGACGACAGCGCCCCGCCGTACGAGCAGGTGCGGGCGCAGATCTCCGAACAGGCGCGCTCCGGTGCGCTGCCGGTGGGCTACCGGCTGCCGACCGTGCGGGGCCTGGCCGAGTCGCTGGGCCTCGCCGCGAACACGGTCGCCAAGGCCTACCGGGCGCTGGAGGCGGACGGGGTGATCGAGACGCGCGGGCGCAACGGCACGTTCGTGGCCGCCGCCGGTGCGGCGGCCGACCGGGAACTGGCGTCGGCCGCGCAGGCGTACGCCGAGCGGGCCCGCCGGCTCGGGCTGGACGAGGACGCCGCGCTGGCCGCTGTCCGCGACGCCCTGCGGGCGGTCCACGGGCGGTGAGCTCCCCGTCCGCCGGGCGCACCCCTCAGCCGCGGACGGGACGGCCGGGCGTCCGTGTGAGGTCCAGGCCCGCCGAGCGCCCGAGGCGGGCGAAGGCCGTGGCGTCCTCCACCGCGGCGCCGCCCGGGTCGTTGTTGAAGTACGCGTAGACGTCCTCGCCGTCCGGCCAGGTGGTCGCGATGCGGTCGAGCCAGGTGGCCAGCGAGCGCCGGCCGTAGCGGGGCCAGGGCCGGGCGCGTCCCTGGTGGAAGCGGACGTAGCCCCAGTCGGTGGTGCGCCACAGCGGGGTCGCCGGGCGGGCCAGGACGTCGGCCCAGCACAGGGCGGCGCCCCGGGCCTCCAGCACCGCGCGGACCTGCGGGGTCCACCACGAGTCGTGCCGGGGCTCCACCGCCACCCGGGTCGGGGCGGGGAAGCGGGCCAGGCAGGCGTCCAGCAGGCCCGGGTCGGCCCGCAGGGTGGGCGGGAGCTGGAGCAGCACCGGGCCGAGCCGGCCGCCGAGCCCCGCCGCGTGGCTCATCAGCCGGTGCACCGGCTCCTCGGGCTCCTTGAGCCGCTTGATGTGGGTCAGGTAGCGGCTCGCCTTCACGGCCACCACGAAGTCCCCGGGCACCCGTTCCCGCCAGCCCTCGAAGGTCTCCCGCGACGGCAGCCGGTAGAAGGCGTTGTTGATCTCGACCGTGGCGAAGTGCGCCGCGTACTCCTCCAGCCAGAGCCGCACCGGGAGCCCGGCCGGGTACAGCACGTCCCGCCAGTCCTTGTACTGCCAGCCGGACGTGCCCACGAACAGGGTCATAGCCCCATCAAAACACCGGCGCAGACGGACCTCCTACAGATACAGGCCCGCGTCCGCGTCACCGCGCGGCTCGGGCAGGGACGTCGGGGAGGTGCCCCGGCGCAGCGCGTACAGCTCCGCCAGCGTGGCCCCCTCGCGGCCGACCCCGTCCTCGCGGCCCAGCCAGCCCACCGCCTCCGCGCGGGTCAGCGGGCCCACCTCGATGCGCGCCAGGCAGCGGCCCGGCCGGACCACGGCCGGGTGCAGGCGCTCCAGGTCCTCGTTGGTGGTGACCCCCACCAGTACGTTGCGCCCCTGCCCGAGCAGCCCGTCGGTCAGGTTCAGCAGCCGGGACAGCGCCTGGCCCGCGGTGTGCTTGGCCTCGCCGCGGATCAGTTCGTCGCAGTCCTCCAGGAGCAGCAGCCGCCAGCGGCCCTTGCCGGTGGCGTCGTCCTCGCCGATGGCGATGTCCATGAGGTAGCCGACGTCGGAGAAGAGCCGTTCGGGGTCCAGGACGCAGTCCACCTGGCACCAGTCGCGCCAGGACCGGGCGAGGGTGCGCAGCGCGGAGGTCTTGCCGGTGCCGGGCGGGCCGTGGAGCAGCAGGAGCCGGCCCGCGATGTCCTCGGGTGTCGTCTTCATCAGCCGGTCCATCGCCTCGGCGACGGGCGCCGTGTAGTTGGGCCGGACCTCGTCCCAGGTGCCCGCCGCGATCTGCCGGGTGGTGCGATGCGGGCCGCGGCGCGGGGAGACGTACCAGAAGCCCATCGTGACGTTCTCGGGCTGCGGTTCGGGTTCGTCCGCCGCCCCGTCGGTGGCCTGGCCGAGGATCTTCTGTGCCAGCTCGGCGCTGGTCGCCGTGACCGTGACGTCGGCGCCGCGGTTCCAGCGGGAGATGAGCAGCGTCCAGCCGTCGCCCTCGGCGAGGGTGGCGCTGCGGTCGTCGTCCCGGGCGACGCGCAGGACCCGGGCGCCGGGCGGCATCAGCGTCGCGCCGGAGCGCACCCGGTCGATGTTCGCCGCGTGGGAGTACGGCTGCTCGCCCGTCGCGAAGCGGCCGAGGAACAGCGCGTCGACGACGTCGGACGGGGAGTCGGAGTCGTCGACGTTGAGCCGGATCGGCAGCGTTTCGTGCGGGTTTCCAGACATGCCGCCATGATCCGGCACGGGACCGCCGCGTGCACCCGTTTTCCGGTGCACGCGGCGGTCCCGCCCGGCCGGGTCAGCCGCCGGACCGGGCGACCGCGCGGGCCGCCCGCCGGGCCCGGCGCACCACCGCGTACCCGCGGGTGAGGGCCCGGTCCCGGGCGAACGTCCGGGCGATCGCCCGGCCCTCCACCATCCGCTCGAACTCCTCGATGCCCGTGTCGCGGCGGACCGTCACCCGCCGCAGGGCGTACGGCCCCTGGGCCCGGCGCGCCAGGCCGTTGCCGACGGCGAGGGCCTGTGCGTACCCCGTCTCGCGCACCACCTGCCGGACCCGGCGGGTGGAGTAGCCGTAGGGGTAGGCGAACGAGGCCGGGACGGCGCCCAGCTGGTCCGAGAGGATCTCCTTGCAGTGGATCAGCTCGAACCGCAGGGTGGCCTCCGAGACCTGGTCGAGCTGCGGGTGGCTGTGGCTGTGCCCGCCGATCTCGACGCCGGCCGACGCCAGCGCGCGGACCTGGTCCCAGTCGAGCATGGTGTCCAGCCCGCCCCCGGTGTCGTACGGTCCGCGCAGCCAGCCGGTCGCGACGAACAGGGACGCCGGGAAGCCGTGCTTGGCGAGGGCGGGCAGGGCGTGCCGGTGCACGCCCTCGTAGCCGTCGTCGAAGGTGACGAGGACCGGCCGGGCGGGCAGCGGGCGGCCCGAGCGCCAGCACGCGGCGAGCCCCGCCGTGGTGAGCGGTGTGACGCCGCGGTCGGCGAGCACCGCCATCTGCTCGGCGAACGCCTCCGGGGTGACCGACAGGGCGCGCGTCGCCCGGTTCGGATCGGTGGCGACCGCGTGGTACATGAGGATCGGCACCCGCGCGTCGGTCACGAACCGGCTCCTTCCCGTACGGCCCGCGGCACGGGGGCGGGAGACGCCGCCGCGTCGGGGGCGCCGACGCCCCGCGGCACCTCGGGCACCCGGAACGCGGCGCCGCCGCGGCGGACGCGGAAGCCGCCGACGACGTAGCCGCCCGCCGCCGTGAGCGCCCCGGCCACGATCGCGCCTGCCCTGCCCGCTCCGCCCGGCCGGGCCAGCAGGGCGTCGCGCAGGCCCCGGGCCACTCCGGCCGGCAGGACCCGGGTGGCGTACCGGCGTTCGGACTCCAGGCCCTTGTCCGCGCCGACACTGCGGGCCACGAGGGCCTTGGACAGGCCCTCGGCCCAGGTGCGGGTGCGGAAGTAGCGGAAGCGCTCGCGCACGGCGGGCACGCGGTGGTGGATGACCGCACGGTCGTCGATCAGCAGCACCGCGTCGGGCAGGGCCCGCGACAGACGGATGCACAGTTCCGTCTCCTCGCAGCCCAGGGGGCGCTTGTCGCCGTCCCGGCCGATGCCGGTGGCGAAGCCGCCGGCCGCGTCGAAGGCGCTGCGGCGGAACGAGGCGTTGCCGCCCAGCACGTTGCGCACCCGGGCCCGGCCGCGCGGCAGTCCCCGGTAGGTGCAGCCCACCACCCAGTCGAACTCCTCCGGGAACCAGTGCGGGCGCCGCCCCGACGCCCAGACCGGCACCGTGCGCCCGCCGACCGCCATCACCCGCGGATCGGCGTACGCCTCGGCGAAGTGCCGCAGCCAGTCCCGCTCGGCCACGGCGTCGTCGTCGAGGAAGGCCACGATCTCGCCGCGGGCCGCCGCGATACCGGTGTTGCGGCCGGCGGACAGGCCGCGGGGGCCGGCGTTGGCGAGCACCCGCACCTCGCCGGTCTCCTTGTACTCCTGTGCGAGCCGGTCCCGGAGCGTCTCGTTGTGGTCGACGACCAGCAGCGTCTCCACCGCGGGCCGGGACTGCGCCCGCACCGAGGAGACCGCCGCGAGGATGTCCTCCCAGCGGTCCTCGGTGTACGCGCAAATCACGACGGAGACGTCGGGACCGCTCAAGACACCTCTCCCCGCACCGCCGCCGCCACCGACGACGGCCGGGACGAACGGCGCCGCAGGGCACGCCGGTTGGAGCGCTCCTGGAGGATCACGCGCAGGACCCGCAGACCGTCCCGCACGGCCCGCAGGTTGCTCGTGCCGTGGATGCGCAGGTACTCGTGGCTCGGGATCTCCTGCACCTTCAGTCCGGCCTTCACCACCCGGATGTTCATCAGGGTCTCGACCTCGAAGCCGGTGCAGTCCAGGTCGATCTTGTCCAGGCAGTGCCGCCAGAAGGCGTTGTAGCCGTAGCACAGGTCGGTGTACCGGGCGCCGAACTTGCGGTTGACGGCCGTGCACAGGGCCCAGTTGCCGAGCTTGCGGACGAAGGTCATGTCGTCGGTGCCGCCGCCGTTGGCGAAGCGGGAGCCCTTGGCGAAGTCCGCGCCGGAGACCAGGGCGGAGACGTACGACACGATCTCGTTGCCGTCGGCCGAGCCGTCCGCGTCGACCATCACGATGATGTCGCCGGTGCACGCCTGGAAGCCGGTGATCAGGGCGTCGCCCTTGCCCTTGCCGCGCTGCTCGACGACCTTGACGCCGGGCCACAGCTCGCGGGCCACCCGGACGGTGTCGTCGGTGGAGTTGCCGTCGACCAGGACCACCTCGTGGATCCAGTCGGGCAGGGTCTTGAAGACGTACGGCAGGTTCTCCGCCTCGTTCATCGCCGGGATGACCACGCTCACGGGCGGCGCGATGGCCAGGTGTGAGGAGACGGGGCGGTACGTGGCTGCGGTCGGCGGATGCTCTTCCGTCACGGCCGGCTGCAGAGCTGAACTCATGAGTCTGGGCCCTCTCGTCCGGTGGACCGCCCCCCCAGGGCAGTCCGGATCCAGTCCGGGTCGAAAGGGGGGTTCTCACCCGAGGCACGCCGGGACGGCGAGGCATGCCGAAGTGGAGCTCCGGCACGCCGGGTGAGCTGGCAAAGCTGACCGGCCGCGAAAACGGCAGCCGACCGCGCGGCACGGCCCGGAGACCACTGCGGTCACCGAGCACGGCACCCCCCTACCGCGCCCCGCGCCGGTACGTCGCGGTCCCTGAGCCCTCCCCTGGAGCCGCGTACTGACGGACCGATGCGGGTGAGATGTATGACGGTATTGACGATTGAACCCGTATGGCAAGACCTGGAACGGCCACTCACGTTTTTGTTGGTTTGGCCGTTGCTCGGTGTGCTCGGTGAGACACAAGTTGACCGTTTTCGGGCGTATCAAGAGCCGTTCCCCGCAGGCGGCCAGGGCCTGCGGGGAACGGCTGTTCAGGTGTCCGTGCCCGGGTGCCGGGGGACGGGGGGCGTCAGGGGACGAGTTGCAGCAGGCGGTTCGGTGACCCCGAACCCGCGCCGGTCACCTTGCCGGTGGCGGCGCCCGCCACCAGGGCCGAGGCGACCTGTGCGGGGGCGGCGGAGGGGTGGCCCGCCAGGTAGACCGCCGCCGCGCCCGCCACGTGCGGGGTGGCCATCGAGGTGCCGGAGATGGTGTTGGTGGCGGTGTCGCTCGTGTGCCAGCCGGCCGTGATGGAGGAGCCGGGGGCGAACAGGTCCAGGGCCGAGCCGTAGTTGGAGTAGCTCGCCCGGGCGTCGGTGCTGGTGGTGGCGCCGACGGTGATGGCCTCGGCGACCCGGGCCGGGGAGGACGAGGAGGCGGAGGTGTTGCTGTTGCCCGCGGCGACGGCGTACGTGACGCCGCTCGCTATGGAGTTGCGGACCGCCGTGTCCAGGGCGGTGGAGGCCCCGCCGCCGAGCGACAGGTTGGCCACCGAGGGGCCGGAGTGGTTGCGCGTGACCCAGTCGATCCCCGCGATCACACCGGCCGTGGTGCCGGACCCGCTGTTGTTCAGCACGCGCACGCCCACGATCCTCGCCTTCTTGGCGACGCCGTAGGTGGTTCCCGCGACCGTCGTGGCCACGTGCGTGCCGTGCCCGTTGCCGTCGGAGGCGTCGTTGTCGCCGTCGACGGCGTCGTAGCCGTGTGCGGCCCGGCCGCTGATCTGCTGGTGGGTGATGCGCACACCGGTGTCGACCACATAGACGGTGACGCCGCTGCCCGCGCTGTCCGGGTAGGTGTAGGTGCCGGAGAGCGGGAGGGAGGGCTGGTCGATCCGGTCCAGGCCCCAGGGGGCGGAGGTCTGGGTCGCGGCGAGCGAGACGCGCTGGTTCTGCTCGACGGACGCCACCGCGGGATCGGCGGCCAGCCGCCGGGCCTCGGTGGCCGACAGGGTGGCGGAGTAGCCGTTCAGCGCGGATCCGAACGTCCTGTCCACCGAGCCGCCGTAGCCCTTGACGAGGCTCTTGCCGGCGGCCGAGGACGCCTTCAGTCCGGGGCGTGTGTGGAGCGTGACGATATAGCTGTTCTTCACCGCGGTCGGTGAGTCTGCGGCGAGCACCCGTCCCTCCGCCTCGGCCGCCTGGGCCGGCAGGGCGGTGAGAGCGCCCACGAGGGCGGCGGTCGCCAATGAGGTGAGCGCGGCGATTCCGAGTCTCTTGCTTCGCGGTTCTGCCATGACGGGGGAGTCCTCCTCCGGGCGGCGCGCGCCCGGGTGGGGCGCGCGTCCTGTGGGGGGTGTGCGCGTGCTCGCGCACACGGACCGGGAGTGCGCTGTTCCGCTCCCGGCCTGTGATCAGCCTCGGCCGGACTGCCGTACGCGACAAGGGAGTTGAGAACCTCTCAACAAACCTGTCATGAGCACGCAACAAGCGCCCCAGTAGGCATCGCAGATGGTTCCCGGAAGGTGCCGCACGGGTGCCCCGGTCCGTGAAGGGACCGAAAAGAACTTGGCATGGACACTTCCTGTCAACACGCGTAGCTGCTACCACGGTTGTGGCAGAGATCCTGCTAAAGGGAGGTTCCATGAGACGTTCCCGACTTGTCGTCCTCGTGAGCTCGCTCCTCTTCGCCGCCGGCACCGCCCTCACCGGCGCGGCCACGGCGCAGGCGTCCGCACTCGCCGCAACCGGCCCGTACGCAGCGCTCGGTGACTCCTACTCCTCCGGAGTGGGCGCCGGCAGCTACATCGGTTCCAGCGGCGACTGCAAGCGCAGCACGAAGGCCTACCCCTACCTCTGGGCCGCCGCCAACTCACCCTCGGCGTTCGACTTCACCGCTTGTTCCGGCGCCCGAACGGGTGATGTTCTGTCCGGACAGCTCGGCCCGCTGAGCGGCAGCACCGCGCTCGTGTCCATCAGCATCGGCGGCAACGACGCCGGCTTCGCCGACGTCATGACGACCTGTGTGACCCAGTCCGACAGCGCCTGCATCTCCCGCATCAACACCGCCCGCGCCTACGTCGACTCCACGCTCCCCGGCAAGCTCGACGGCGTGTACTCGGCGATCCGCTCCAAGGCCCCCAACGCCAAGGTCGTCGTCCTCGGCTACCCCCGCTTCTACAAGCTCGGCACCACCTGCCTCGGCCTGTCCGAGGCCAAGCGCAAGGCCATCAACGACGCCTCCGACCTCCTCAACACCACCATCGGCAAGCGCGCCGCCGACCACGGCTTCGCCTTCGGGGACGTCCGCTCCACCTTCGGCGGCCACGAGATCTGCTCCGGCGACTCCTGGCTGCACAGCGTCAACTGGCTGAACATCGGCGAGTCCTACCACCCGAAGGCCCCCGGCCAGTCGGGCGGCTACCTGCCGGTCCTGAACGCCAACGACTGACCGCTCCCCACCGGCCGCCCACCCGGGCGGTCAGCCGGAGTCCGATCCCGGCTCCGTGCCCTCGTCCGTCACCGAAGGAGAAGGGGAGGCCCCGTCCGTCGGGGTCTCCGTCTCACAGGTGATCGAGAACGGCACCGCGTCGGACGTCGTCCGCACCGGCTCCCGCACCTCGACCCTGATCTCGTTCTCGAAGCTCCCGGACTCCTCGTCCGTCGTCACGGTCACCGTGTCCCGCTTCGTACGGCTGCCGCCCTCCGGGAACGACAGCGTCTTCCAGCCCTCGTCGAGGACCTGGCCGTCCCCCGTCCGCCAGCGGTAGCGCACCTCGGCCGGGAGCGTCCCCACCGTCAGCGTCGCGGTGAAGCGCGGCGCCCTGACGCCCGGCGGCGGACATGTGCCCGAATAGCGCGTGCGCGTCCCGTCCAGGCCGACCCGCACCGACTGCTGCGGCGGGCTGCTCTTCCCGCTCTCCCGCTCGCTCGGCGTGGGGGACGGACTCGGCTTCCCGTTCCCCTCGTTCTCCCCGGTGTCCCCCGTCCCCGCGGGCGAACTCGCCCCGGCGCCGCTGTCGTCCCTCCCGCCGCCGCCGCCGCCGTCGCCGTCGTCGTGCAGCAGTGCGTACGTCAGCCCGCCCACGGCGAGCGCCAGCGCGATCACCCCGGCGACCAGCACCCGGCCCGCCCTGCGGTCGCGGTCCGGACCTGTGGCGGACGTGGTGTCCGGGCCCGTTCCCGTGCCGTGGCCGGGGAACGGCACCGGCGGGGCTGGGGAATGCCCGGGGCGGACCGCGGCCGTCGGCGGGAAGGCCACCGCCCCGGTCGCGTCCGCACGCGGCGAACCGCCCGCCGCCACGAGCCGCAGGTCCTGCTCCGCCCGCTCGGCCGGCAACCGCTGCCCGGGGTCCTTGCGCAGCAGCCCCTCGATCACGGGGGTGAGCGGACCGGCCCGGTACGGCGGCGGCAACTCCTCGTCCACGATGGCGCGCAAGGTGCTCAGCGGGGTGTCGTGCCGGAACGGGGAGTGGCCCTCGACCGCCGCGTACAGCAGCACCCCCAGCGACCACAGGTCCGACTCCGGGCCGGGTGTGCGGCCGAGCGCGCGCTCCGGGGCGAGGAACTCGGGCGAGCCGATGACCTCGCCGGTCATGGTCAGCGCGGAGCTGCCCTCGACCGTGGCGATCCCGAAGTCGGTGAGCACCACGCGGCCGTCGTTCGCGATCAGCACGTTGGCCGGCTTCACGTCCCGGTGCAGCACCCCCGCCCCGTGGGCGGAGCGCAGCGCGGCCAGCACCTCGGCGCCGATGTGCGCGGCCCGCTGCGGCGCCATCGGGCCCTCGGCGTCCAGCACCTCGGCCAGGGACAGGCCGCGGACCAGCTCCATGACGATCCAGGGCCGGTCGTCGTCCGTCGCCACGTCGTACACCGTGACCACATTGCGGTCGGCCACCCGGGCGGCCGCCCACGCCTCCCGCTCCAGCCGGGCGTACAGGCGCTGCACGTCGTCGGCCCCGAGCCCGGCGGGGGCCCGCACCTCCTTGACCGCGACCTCACGGTTCAGCACCTCGTCACGGGCGCGCCACACCGTTCCCATGCCGCCCTCGCCGAGCGGGGACAGCAGTCGGTAGCGACCCGCGATCACCCGTTCGCGACCCGGTTCTTCGGACACGGCGCCCCCATTCGCAGCCGGGCGGAATCTCCACGAGGTCTGTCTTCCCCGGCTCGCCGGATTTCCTCACGCACGTCACTCAGCCCAGTGCGGATGCCGCCCCCTTGAACACCAGTCCGGCGCCGAGGACGACCACGGCGAAGGCGGAGCCGAGCGGGGCGGTGCGCCGGACCAGGGCGGCCACCGGGCCCGCCGTCCAGCGCGGGCGCCGCTCCAGCAGCCGGGTCATGCCGCTGCCGGCCTTGACGACCGCGTACCCGGCGGCCGTCAGGGTCAGCGCGAGGCCGACGCCGTACGCCACCACCAGGAGCAGCCCGAACCAGGCCTGGCCGAGGGCGGCGGCACCCACCAGCACGACGACGGCCGACGGGCTGGGCACGAGGCCGCCGGCGAAGCCCATGAGGACGGTGCCGCGCAGGGTGGGGGCCACGGGGTGGGAGTGGGTGAACCCGCCGTGGGTGTGCACGACCCCGTGGGCGTGGTGATCGGGGTGCCGGCCGTCGTGCGAGGAGTCGTGGTCGTGGTCGTGGTGGTGACCGTGCGGGTGGGGGTGGTCGTGCTCGTGGCCGTGCGGGTGAGGGTGCTCGTGCTCGTGCTCGTGCTCGTGCTCGGGGCCGTGGTGGTGGCCGTGCTCCTCGTGCGGGTGGTCGTGGCCGTGCTCGTGCGGGTGGTCGTGCGCGAGGGCGTGCGGGCGGTTGCGCAGGGCGCGGCGGACCAGGCTCGCGCCCGCCAGTGTCACCAGCAGCCCGCTGGCGACTCCCAGCCAGGCGATCACCGAGGGGGCCGCCACCGACCCCGCCGTCACCAGCAGGCCGAGGGCGACCACGCCCAGGGTGTGGGTGACCGTCACCGAGGCGGCCATGGGCAGGACGTCCTTCATCCGGGCCCGGCCGCCCCGGGCCGCCGCCGTCGCGGCCATGATGGTCTTGCCGTGGCCCGGTGCGAGCGCGTGCATCGCGCCCAGGACCACGGCGATGCCGAGGGCCAGAGCGGCGAATCCGGCGGTGAGGTCGTGCCGGGCGACCAGTTCGTCGAGGGCGCGCGTCCAGCGGTCGGCACCGCGCGGCAGCACCGAGGCCGCCGGGGCGTCGCGCTCCTCCCCGGCCAGGGCGGGGCCGCCGGGGCGCACGCGCAGGGCGGCGGACGCGGTGTCGGCGGGGGAGGAGAGCAACTCCTCCGGATAGCGGGTCAGTTCTCGCGACAGCGACGTCCCCGGGACGTCGGACGCGGTGAGTGTCATTCGGTCCCCCCGCGCCGTGATCTCCCTCCAGCCAGGGCCCGAGGAGGCGCCCGCGCCCCGGAAGGACAGGGACACGGTCTCCTCGCCGCGTGGCAGCGGAGCGCTCAGCTCGCACTCCACGCGGAGGGTGTCCAGCCCCGCCTGGCCGGGCCGCACGCGCGCGTGGCCGCTGTCGACGGTGAGGACGGCGGTCCGGCCGCCGACGGTGACGCTGCTGTCCGCCGCGGCCGTGGCGCACCGCTCCTGCGCCCACATCCGCAGGCCGAGCCGCTCGACGTCGGGCTTCGCCTGGGTCGCCGGGATCTCCGCGAGGTCCTCGACGTGGTGGACCCGCAACTCACCGGGAGCGGCGACGAGGCCGTCGTAGCGGTTGACGGTGAAGTTGCCCAGCGGGTGGGCGCTCGCCGTGGCGGCGGGCAGCAGGGTGAGCGCGCAGGCGGCCGTGAGGACGGCGGCACCGGACGCGGACAGCCGGCGCAGGATCACCGGTTCCCCTCCAGGTCGTCGAGTGCGGTACGGGCCTCGCGCGCACCGAGCGGCGAGAAACCGGCGTTCAGCTCCAGGGCCGCCTTCAGGTGTGTCCGGGCCGCCCGCGGGTCTCCGGCGGCACGCTCGACGACCCCGCGGTGGTAAAGGAAGGCGGCGTTGCGGTAGCCGGTGGCGGTCGCCCGCCGGGTCAGGGGGAGGGCCTCCGCGTCACGGCCGTTGACGTGCAGGGCCCAGGCGAGGGCGTCCGCGGTGTGCACGCTGTGCCGGCGGTCCCACTCGGCGCGTGCCGCGCGCAGGGCCTCCCTCTTGTCGCCGTGGTCGGCGGCCGCCATGGCCGAGTCGAGGTCGGCGTTCACCCCGCCCGCGCGGGCCAGGGCCGTCCAGGCGTCGACGAGCGCGTACTGGTCGCGTGCCTTCGCCCGGTCGCCTTCGTCTCCGCGCTCCTCGTACAGCTCGCCGAGGGCGACGAGCGGCCCGGGCAGCGGCGAGCGGGCGACGACCTGCTCCAGCCCTTTCACCGCCGCCGCGCGGTCACCGCTCGCGGCCTGGGCGCGGGCGCGGCCCTCCAGCGCCGGGAGGTAGGCGTCGTCGGCGGCCAGCGCGCAGGCGTAGTGGGCCAGGGCGCGCCGGTGATCGCCCTGGCTCCAGGCCAGTTGGCCCAGCGCGGTGGCCACGTACGCCACGTCCGCGGGGGAGCGGGCCGCGTCCAGCGCACGGTGCAGCACCCGACGCGCCGTGCGCACGTCGCCGCGCAGCTCGTGCACGTACGCGTAGCGGGTGAAGACCGGCACACCGGGGCGCCGGTCGTCGGCGGTCCGGGCCGCCTCGGCCGCGTCGTCGTAGCGGCCCAGTTCGACGAGCGCGTCGACGCGGGTGCACAGGGCGCGTTCGTTGTAGGGGTTCTGCTTCAGAGCCCGGTCGGCGTCCGCGAGGGCGCCGGTGAAGTCGTGCCGGGCGGCGGCCAGGGCGGCGCGGCCCGCGAGGGCCTGGTCGTTGCCCGGCCGGAGCGCGAGGGACCGGCGCAGAGCGCGCTCGGCCTGCGGGTACCGGGAGGGGTCGCCCGCGGTCCGGGCCTGCTCCACGTAGGCGACCCCGAGCGTGGCCCAGCTCCCGAAGTCCTTCGGCTGGGCACGCAGGTGTCGTTGCAGGGACCCGACCGCCGCGCCCAGGTCGCCCCGGGCGAGATCACCGGGTGACAGCGCCGCGGCCGCGGACACGGCGGCGTCCCCGCCCCGGCCGTCCGGGGCGCCGGTGAGGGCGACGGCCCCGCCGGTGAGCGCCACGGCCAGCAGGGCCGCGCACCCGGCCAGATGCAGGGCCCGCCGGCGCCGTCCCCCCGCGGCGGCCCGCCGCAGCACGGCCGCGCGCCGGGCGGCATCGCCCTCCCCGGCCCCGCCCTCGGTCCCGGCACCGGCCTCTCCGGCCCTGCCCTGAGTACCGGCACCGGCCTCTCCGGCCCCGCCCTCACCCACTACACCGGCCGCGCCCGAGGGGTCGGCGTGAGTGTCCGCCTCCTCCGGACCGCCGGTGCCGTCCGGCTCGTCCGGTGTGCTGTCGGTCGTGTGCGCAGGCATGGGATTCCTCGGTCGGTCGGCTGGGCGGGGCGGAGATCGGCGGCGCGGCCCGCGCCGTGGGGGACGGGAACGAGCCGCGCCTGTCTGCGGGGCGGAAGGGCTCAGTACGCCCGGTTCCGCATGCGGCGCCACCACATCAGGGCCGCGCCGATCAGGACGATGCCGCCCGCCCCGGCCCCGGCGGACGCGGCGATCAGGCGTGTGTCGTCCGCGCCCTGCGCACCGGCGGGCCGCAGCGCGTCGCCGAGCTGGCTGCGCACGTCGTTGCCGCCGTCCACGCCCTTGGCGAGCCGGCCGCGCGATCCCTCCGTCGGCAGGGCGACGTACGGGAAGGACTTCTCGAACTCCTTGTCGTTCTTGTCGACCGCGTCGCCCAGGTCGTTCTTGGAGCCCACCAGCTCACCCTCGACGACCTGGAGCGAGGCGTCGATCACGTCGTCGGTGAGGCGGCGGCCGTTGGGGAAGCCGGCGTTGTCGCCGTCGAGGACTCCCAGCCGCTTGGGCTCGGCGGCCGGCTTGATGGAGGTGTTCAGGCGGAGCTGCTCCGAGGGCGTCACGTGCGGCGGCTGGTTGAGGTCCTTGACGCCCTTGAGGAACACGTCGACCAGGTCGTTGCGCGGCTCGGCGGGCGCCGGGATCTTGTAGATCGCCTCGATGAGCTTGGGCAGCTCCGGGTTGGTGACGTTCTTCAGGAACTTCCCGTCGTCGCGGGGCGTGGCCGCGTTGAACCGGTCCTTGTCCTTCAGCGGGTTGACGACCTCGTTGACCAGCGGATTGCCCAGGCGCGAGACCTGCGTGAAGTAGCCCCGGGCGTTCTTGCGCTGGGTCGTCGACCAGATGCCGATGACGGGCTGCTCGTGCGACTCGGCGACGAGACTGCTGGGCACCTGCAGGGCTATGGAGTTGACGTTGTAGCCCTTGAGGGTGTCGTTGCCGACCTCGGAGAGGTTCCCGCCGTACAGCAGGTCGAAGACGCGCAGGTCCAGGAAGAACGGGTCGTCCGCCTGGCCCGCGAACGTCTGTGCCCCGCCCGCGAGTTCGTGCACGGCCTGCTTGCGCAGCGTCGCGTAGTCCGGCATCGAGGCCTTGCCCACGTTGGAGGGGGCCACGGGCACGTCGTCGGCGACCTTGGTCTTCGACACGGCCTTCAGGTGGCGCAGCTTGATCAGCTCGATGTCGTAGGTCTGCGTGACGTTGAGGTCGGGGTCGTCGAGGCTCTCGACGGGGCCGGTGTTGTAGAGGAACGTCTTCTTGTTCTTGGTGTGCGTCTTGAACGTGTAGCGGAAGACCAGGTCCTCCTGCGCGTCCCCGTTCCGGTCGATGCGCAGGTCGTACTGGGCGTCCTCGGCGAACGGGAAGAAGTTCGGCCCGCCGGCCGGTTCCTCGAACGGGATCCAGTTCGCGACGATGGTGGTCGTGTCCGGCTTGTCCGGGCTGACGAACGCGTACACGTCGGTGTTGTCGTACTGCGGGGTGCCGGAGATCAGCGGGGCCTCGCGGTGGCTGGAGGCGGAGGCCGCCTCAGGTTCCAGCGCGGTCACGCCGGCGGCCGCGAGCCCGCCGGCGGCCAGTGCGCCACACACCGCGGTCGCGATGCTCCTGCGTCCCGCACCGTTCCTGGAGATAGGTGTCATGCCGTCCGTCCTCCGTGCCAACTTGCCTGACACACGCCATTCGGAGCGGTCGGCGAAGCGGATTGGTCGAATCTCAACCGTTCTTACGGCCGGTCCGGGATCTTGTTTCATCGCCGCGTGACCCGCGTTTTCGCCGCCGGGATCCGTAACACCGTCCGGAGGTGTGTGCGTTGCGAATGCCTCGTGTGAGGGGACAGGCCCGGTGCGGCCTCGGAGAGGGGGACCGAGTGGAGGCGGACGAGCTGCTGCTGCTCGTGGCAGGCGGGGACCAGGGAGCCTTCGAGGAGTTGTACGGGCTGGTGTCCGGCCCGGTGTTCGGACTCGTACGGCGTGTGGTGCGCGACCCCGCCCAGTCGGAGGAGGTGGCTCAGGAGGTGCTGCTGGAGATGTGGCGGTCCGCCGCGCGGTTCGATCCGGGCCGGGGCAGCGCCCTGTCCTGGATCCTCACCCTCGCCCACCGCCGGGCGGTCGACCGGGTGCGCAGCGCCCGCGCGGCCGGGGAACGCGAGCAGCGCGAGGCGCTGCGGGCGAACCAGCCCGCCTTCGACCACGTCACGGAGGAGGTCGAGGCGGGGCTGGAGCGCGAGTGGGTGCGCCGCTGCCTGGACCGGCTCACGGTGCTGCAACGCCAGTCGGTCACCCTCGCCTACTACGAGGGCTACACCTACCGTGAGGTGGCCGAGCACCTGTCCCTGCCGCTGGGGACGGTCAAGACGCGGATGCGCGACGGACTGACCCGGATGCGCGAGTGCCTGGGAGGGGTGGCATGAGCCTGCTGCGACGCGAGGACCCGCACTCCCTGGCCGCGCCCTACGCGCTCGACGCCCTGGAACCCGCCGAGCGGGTCCGCTTCGAGAAGCACCTCGCGGGCTGCGCCCGGTGCGCCGACGAGGTGCGCGCGCTGTCCGAGGACGCCGTCCGCCTCGCCTGGTCCGCCGCCGTCCCGGCCCCGCCCGCGATGCGCGACCGGGTCATGGCGGCCGTCCGCGCCACCGCGCAGGAGCCCGCACCACAGGGGGCGCGCGAGGCGGCGCGGCCGCACGCCCCGCAACTGCCGCCGCACGTCTGGGGGGTCCGGCCGCCGCCGCGCCAGCGGGTGCGGCGGCGGATCCCGCTGTTCGTCCCCTTCGCGACGGCCACCGCCGCCGCGGCCCTCGTCGTGGCCTCCTTGTTCGCGGTGCAGGCGAACCGGACCCAGGACGAACTGACCGCCGAGCGGGACCGGTCACGTGAGATCGCCCACGTTCTCGCTGCTCCGGACGCCCGTGCGAGCAGCGGACGGGACGCCCGGGGCCGCACGATCGGAGTGATCGCTTCCGCCACGGAGGGGAGCGCGGTCGTCACCCTCGGCGGATACGGCGCCCCGGCGGGTGGCCGCGTGCACCAGTTGTGGCTCATGCGCCCGGGCGCACCACCTCGCTCCCTGGGGCTGTTCGAGGGCGACACGCCCCTGGTCACCACGGGTTTGGGGCCCTCCGCGACGTCACTGGCCGTGACCGTCGAGCCCGCGGGAGGCTCGCCGCAGCCCACCAGCCGGCCCATCGTCCAACTCGCCCTGAAAAGTGTCGGATTCGGAGAGTAGTCGACGACACATCGTCAACCCCCTTACGGGGAAGGTGAATCCTGTGACCGCGATACACGTGTGCCCGGTCGGGACGATAGGGTTAACCTGCCCGGGCCGGGTGGACTCGTACGGGTGGGGAGTGACATGGAACAGATAACAGTGCGCAGCAGGGCCAGGGTCCCTGCGATCACCTGCGGGAGCAGCGCGACCAGTTCGCGCCTCGACCGCCACCTCGCGGTGCTGGGCGGCCCCGCCGTCCCCCAGCGGGAGACGGTCGAGGCCACCTCGCTGATGCGCGAACTGACCGCGCGTCGGCCGCACGACCGCAGCGGCAGGGGCGCGCGCGTGCGCCGCGTCTCGCTCTTCGCGCCACTGCGCCGACTGCGCCGCTCGCTGTTCGGCGGCAGGTAGGGTCCCGCGCTCGGGCGGTCACACCGCCCCGCGTCCGCTGCGCACTCGTCGTCCGTCATCCCCACGGCACGCAGCAGGCGCCGGGTGTGTTCCCGAGCGCGGCACGCCCCCCGTCGACGCCCCCCCCCGCCCGGCCGTGACCGGGGGCCGCACCCGGCTCCGGTTCCGCAGCACGCCCGCTCACCGCTCTCCGCGGGCGTACTCCCGCACCGTCGGCGGCACGAACAGCGCGAGCAGCACCACGGCCCACCGCAGCAGTGACCCCGCGACGCCTCCCCACCCGGTCGCGTCGGACAGCCTCCGGAGGGCTAGAGCAGGGGGAGTTGACCTTCCGGGCCCTCCTCGAGGCCGTCCAGGACCGACGCGGGGCGGCGGGCCGCGGCCGGGGCCGGGAGCACGCCCGCCTCGGTCAGTTCCGTCGCGGTGACCGGATCGGGCACCGCCGGCTCCTCCTGCGGCGCCCGCAGGTCGGCGAGCAGCGCCAGGACCGTGATCAGCTCCAGCAGCTCCGAGGTCCAGGCCTGCGGCCACACGGTCGGGCGGATCGCCGCGAGCGTTCCCGGCTCGGGCTCGGCGACACGCGCCGCGAACCACTGCTCCAGCACCCGGACCCCGCCCGCCTCGACGTCCCACGCCTGCGGCGGCACCGGGGAGATGCGACCCTCGTCCACGAACAGGGCCTCCTCCTCGCGGTCGTAGCGCAGGGCCACGGGGCGGGACGGCAGCGGCGCGCGGACGTAGGGACGGCGGCCGCCGGGCAGTTTGGGGCGCTCCCCGTCCCGGCGCATCAGCCACAGCAACCGGTGCCCGCGCTCCAGGCCCCTCGCCCAGGTGTCCGGGTCCCCGGTGAGCGGGACGGTGAGGTCCGGCCGGACCGCGGCCGCGATCCACGCCAGCACGTCGAGCGGCGACGGTGCGGCACCGAGGCGACGGCCCAGCCACTCCACCAGCCCGGGCGCCAGGTTCGGCTCCAGGCCGCCGGGGCGGCGGAACAGCGGGCGGACCCGGCCGGGGCGCAACAGGGGGAGCAGCGAGGTGAACAGCAGCGGGGAGCCGAGCGTCCCCGGGGCCTCCACGACGAACACCTGCCTCTCGTCGGCGACCCGCCACAGCTCCGGGCGGGCGGCGTCGATCAGCCGCTGGTCCGGGATGAGCCACTGCTCGTCGAAGGGCGCCAGCAGGACCCGCACCGGCTCCGGGCAGGGACCGGACGCCCGCGCCAGCCGTTCCGTGCCCGCGCCGGTCCGGCCCGGAAGCCGGCCGACCGCCGTGTGCAGGGTGCGCGAGCGGCTCGGTTGGAACAGCGCCTCCCGGTCGGGCCCCTCGGCCTTCACCAGCGCGTCCCAACGGGCTTTCAGAGCTGCCGCGTCGGGGCCCGCCGGCCACCCCCGGCCGAGCCGCGGCGGTGCGACGGACCACGGCATGAGGTCCGCCAGCGGCGGAGCGTCGTCGTGCGTCACGCCCCGCATCGTACGACGTGCGCCGGCTCGCCAGGGGGCGCGGGGAACCACCCCGCACGCCCTGCCCGGTCCGCGGCGCTCAGGTCGCGTCCAGGGTCACGGTGAAGGAGAACCGGTCACCGCGGTAGTGGATGACGGCCACGTCCAGGACGCGCCCGTCCGCGTCGTAGGTCACGCCCGTGTAGTGCAGGATCGGGCTCAGCAAGGGCACGCGCAGCAGCCGGGCCGTCTCCGGGTCGGCCAGCCGGGCCTCGACCGTGTCCGTGATGCGGCTGATGTCCGCCCCCACCACGTCCCGCAGCACCTTCGTCATCGGCCACCGCACGAGGTCGTCCAGGTCGATCTGGGCGGCCAGTTCGGAACGCACGTGGTTGCGGGCGTGGTTGGTCGGCTCCCCGGTCTTCTCGTCGCTGCGCAGCCGGTGGTACGCCGTCACCTGGGCCAGGTCCGGGAAGAACTCGGCCAGTTCGCCCGGGACGGGGACCGTGCCGTGCTCCAGCAGTTCGGTCGTCATCCCGGACTGCTGGGCCACGATCGCGTCCACCGAGCCGAGCAGCCGCACCGGGGAACCCCGGCGGGCGTCCGGCTCGATGAACGTGCCCCGCCGGCGGTGGCGGGAGATCAGCCCCTCGTCCTCCAGCTCCTTCAGCGCCTGCCGCATGGTCAGCACGCTCACGCCGTAGTGCCCGGCCAGCTGCTCCTCGGTGGGCAGGCGCAGCGGGTCCTGGGGCGAGCGGCCGAGGATCGAGGCGCGCAGCGACTGCGAGACCTGGTACCAGAGCGGCAGCTTGCGGTTCAGGACGATCGAGTCCGGGGCGAAGGAGGTCACGGGGTCATCCGTACCGTCAGGAAATGATCAGTGCAAGGGGCGGAAGTGCCGCTGCAGGCCCTGCCACACGTCGTCGTAGCGCTGCTGGAGATGGTCCGCCCCGGCGGCGTGCGGCGTGAGGCTCAGCGGCCAGCGCGTCTCGAACATGAACGCCAGCCCGTCGTCGATCTTCTGCGGCTTCAGTTCGGCGGCGCTCGCCCGGTCGAAGGTCTCCCGGTCCGGTCCGTGCGCCGACATCATGTTGTGCAGCGAGCCGCCGCCCGGCACGAAGCCCTCCGCCTTGGCGTCGTAGGCGCCCTCGATCAGGCCCATGTACTCGCTCATCACGTTCCGGTGGAAGTACGGCGGCCGGAAGGTGTCCTCCCCGACGAGCCAGCGCGGCGCGAACACCACGAAGTCGGCCACCGCCAGGCCCGGGGTGTCCGACGGTGACGTCAGGACGGTGAAGATCGACGGGTCCGGGTGGTCGTAGGTGATGGTGCCGAGCGCGTTGAAGCGGCGCAGGTCGTAGACGTAGGGCACATGGTTGCCGTGCCAGGCGACGACGTCGAGGGGGGAGTGGTCGTAGGTGGCCGTCCACAGGTTGCCGCAGAACTTGTTCACCACCTCCACCGGGCCCTCGACGTCCTCGTACGCCGCGACGGGGGCGTGGAAGTCCCTCGGGTTCGCCAGGCCGTTGGCGCCGATCGGCCCGAGGTCGGGCAGGCGGAAGGGAGCGCCGTAGTTCTCGCACACATAGCCGCGGGCGAAATCGTCCAGGAGCTCCACACGGAAGCGGACACCACGCGGGATGAGCGCCACATGGCCCGGCTCCACATGGAGCAGACCGAACTCCGTGCGCAGCAGCAGCCCTCCCCGCTCCGGGACGATGAGCAGCTCACCGTCGGCGTCGCTGAACACCCGGTCCATGGAGGCGTCGGCGGCGTACAGGTGGACCGCGATGCCGGTGCGCTGGGTGGCGTCGCCGTTGCCCCCGAGGGTCCACAGCCCTGCGAGGAAGTCCGTCCCGGGCGCCGGGTCCGGCAGCGGGTTCCACCGCAGGCGGTTGGGATCGGGCACGGTCTGGGTGAAGGGGGCGGTGCACAGGGAGCCGTTGTCGGTGCGGGTGAACGCCGGGTGCGCGGCCGAGGGCCGGATCCGGTACAGCCAGGAGCGGCGGTTGTGCGCCCGCGGCTCGGTGAAGGCCGTGCCGCTCAGCTGCTCCGCGTAGAGCCCCAGCGGCGCCCGCTGGGGTGAGTTGCGGCCCTCGGGCAGTGCGCCCGGGACGGCTTCCGAGCTGTGCTCGTTGCCGAAGCCGGAGAGATAGGTCAGCCCTTCGGCGGTCTTCCGCGCTTCCCCGCGCTCGACCGCGCTCGCGCGGGTGGTGCCCCCATCGCCCATGTGTGCCGCTCCCTTGCGTTCGGATTCCTATGGAGCACCGTAGGATTGCGATTTCCCCGGCGCAATAGGGACGCGGCCCTCCTCTTCACGGATGACCGGAACCCGACTTGAGGACGATCCGCCGCTCCGGACGTGTGTTCTACGCTCCCGGGCATGTCGTGGACACGTGCACCTCGCGCCGTGCTCGCGGTCTGCGTCCTCGTGCCGGCCGGACTCGCGGGCTGCGGCTCCGGCGGTGACGCCCCGGAGCGGCAGGACTCGCCCGCACCCGTGGGCCGGCTCCTGGACGACCGGGACCAGCAGGGGCGGGCGTATCGCGAGGTGGAGCCGGAAGGGGCCCCGGACGTCGGGGTCGAGGTGCAGCCCGACGCGGCCGGCGCCTGGGACGTGCGGCTGAGCGTGCGGAACTTCCGCTTCTCGCCGGCCGGTACCGCCCCCCGGGCGGCCGCGGGCCGGGGCCTCGCCCACCTCTACGTCGACGGCCACCTGGTCGCACGGCTCCGCGCCCCGCAGTACCGGCTGGCCGCGGACCTCGTCCCCCGCGGCACCCACCACGTCACGGCCCGGCTCCACGCCGACGACGGCACGGTGTGGGCGGTCGACGGGAAGCCGGTGGAGAGCACGGCCGACATCACGGCCTCCCGGCCGGACCCGGGGGAGCGGTCCCCCGGCAGCGAGGGCGGGAAGGCGCCACAGGGCGGGATCGACGGACCCGCGCCACCCCGCCCGGCAGCCGGGCGGACCGACCCGAGCGGGAGCGGGGCAGGGGCGCTGCCCGGCACCGCCACCGGCCGGCGCGGCGTGGCCGCCCGGGTCGACCGGCGAACGGCGGCAAGGGGCGCCACCGGCCGGCCGGTGCTGCCCGGCGCCGCGGGTGGGCACGCTCCGCAGGAGGAGACCGGCCGGCACACCCCGCCCCCGGTGGGCGGCCTGCTCGCCGGTCCCTCCCCCGACGGGCGGGCCGCGGGGCCGGCATGCCCGGAGGAGGGCTCGCCCTCGGGGGACGGCCGGCTCCGCGCGGGGTTCCTCGTCGACGGGCGGGCCGCGGCGCCGGTGTGCCGGGTGGGGGTGTCGTCCTCGGGGGGTGGCCGATTCGTTGTCGCTTCCCTCCCCGAAGGGCCGGCCTCGGCGGCGGTCTCCCCGGCCGGGATCCCGGTGCCGGGCGGGGGCTGGGTTCACCCGGACGGGGCCTAGGGGCATCATGAAACCCGTGCCCCCCACGACACCCCTCCGCCGCGCACCCGTGCAGCGGCGCAGCGCGGAACGACTGACCCGGATCCTCGACGCCTGCGCCGACCTCCTCGACGAGGTCGGCTACGACGCCCTGAGCACCCGGGCCGTCGCCCAGCGCGCCGGAGTGCCCATCGGCTCGGTGTACCGCTTCTTCGGCAACAAGCGGCAGATGGCCGACGCGCTGGCGCAGCGCAACCTCGAGCGCTACACCGTGCGCATCGCCCAGCGCCTGGAGGGCGCCGGTGTCGAGGCAGGCTGGCGCGGGGCCATGGACGCCGTGCTCGACGAGTACCTGGAGATGAAGCGGACCGCCCCCGGCTTCTCCCTCGTCGACTTCGGCAACCAGATCCCGGTCGGCGCCCGCCAGGCCGAACCGAACCACCGCGTCGCCGACCGCCTCACCGAGCTGCTGGGCGGCTACCTCGACCGCGAACCGGACGAGGACCTGCGCCGGGTGTTCCTCGTCGCCGTCGAGACCGCCGACACCCTCGTGCACCTGGCCTTCCGGGTCGCGCCCGAAGGCGATCCCAAGGTCATCGAGGAGGCACGGCAGATGCTGCGGTCCTACCTCTCGCGCGTGCTCGACTGACCTCCCGGAGAACAACGGCGTCCGGCCGGTCCTGCCGCCGGCAGGCGATGCCGGCAAGGGCCTCCCCTCCATGCATACCGGTCGGTATGCTCGGGCGGGTCAGCGCGTCACCGCCGCCGTCCCGGGAGGACCCGTGTCCCGCACCGCCCTGCGTATCTGCCCCCTGTGCGAGGCCACCTGCGGCCTGACCCTCACCATCGAGGGAACGCAGGTCACCCGTGCCCGCGGCGACCGCGACGACGTGTTCAGCCGGGGCTTCATCTGCCCCAAGGGCGCCTCCTTCGGCGCCGTCGACTCCGACCCCGACCGGCTGCGCACCCCCCTCGTCCGGCGGGACGGCGCACTGCGCGAGGCGACCTGGGAAGAGGCCTTCGACGCCGTCGCCACCGGGATCCGCCCGATCGTCGAGCGGCACGGCCCGCACGCGGTCGGCGTCGTGCTCGGCAACCCCAACGTGCACACCATGGCCGGCGCCCTCTACCCGCCCGTCCTGCTCGCCGGGCTCGGCACCCGCAGCGTCTTCACCGCCTCCACGGTCGACCAGATGCCCAAGCACGTCTCCAGCGGCCTGCTCTTCGGCGACGCGAACGCGATCCCGGTACCCGACCTCGACCGCACCGACCACCTGCTCCTCATCGGCGCCAACCCGCTGGAGTCCAACGGGAGTCTGTGCACCGCCGCCGACTTCCCCGGCAAGCTCAAGGCGCTCAAGGCTCGCGGCGGCACCCTCGTCGTGATCGACCCGCGGCGCACCCGCACCGCCAAGCTCGCCGACCGGCACATCGCCGTCCGGCCCGGCACCGACGCCCTGCTGCTGGCGGCGATGGCCCGCGTGCTCCTCGACGAGGGCCTCGCCGACCCGACCCCGCACGTCCAGGGCCTCGACGAACTCGACGAAGCCCTGCGGGACTTCACGCCCGAGGCCGTGGCCGAGGCCTGCGACGTGGAGGCCGGCCTCATCCGTGCCCTGGCCCGCGACCTCGCCGCCGCCCCCACCGCCGCCGTCTACGGCCGCATCGGC
Organism: Streptomyces sp. NPDC017943; assembly: GCF_044328425.1. Classification (NCBI taxonomy): domain Bacteria; kingdom Bacillati; phylum Actinomycetota; class Actinomycetes; order Kitasatosporales; family Streptomycetaceae; genus Streptomyces; species Streptomyces sp. NPDC017943. The sequence goes on from NZ_JBIRHH010000007.1 coordinate 93,407, forward strand.
AGCTGCACCGTCCCGCACGGCACGCTCGCCAGCTGGCTCGTCGACGTCCTCAACGTCCTCACCGGCAACCTCGACCGGCCCGGCGGCGCGCTCTTCCCGCAGGCGGCCACCGACCGGACCCCGCGCCCGGCCGGGCCCGGCCGCGGCTTCGCCCTCGGACGCTGGCACTCCCGCGTGAGCCGGCACCCCGAGGCCAAGGGCGAACTGCCCCTGTCCGCCCTGGCCGAGGAGATCGACACCGCCACCGAGGAGGGTGAACCGGTGCGCGCGCTGATCGCCGTCGCCGCCAACCCGGTGCTGTCCGCACCCGACGGCGACCGGCTCGACAAGGCCCTCGACTCGCTGGACTTCATGGTCAGCGTCGACCCGTACCTGAACGAGACCTCACGCCACGCCCATGTGGTCCTGCCCCCGCCCCCGCCCTCCCGCAGCCCGCACCACGACTTCGCCTTCAACACCCTCGCCGTGCGCAACCAGGTCCGCTACACCCGCCCCGCGATCCCGCTGGAGCCGGACCGCATGGCCGAGACGGAGATCCTGGCGCGGCTGATCCTGGCCGTCACGGGCATCCACGGAGCCGATCCGGAGGCCGTCGACCGGATGGTCGTCGACCAGACCCTCGGCAAGGCGGTGCAGGAGCCCCACTCGCCGGTCCACGGCCGCGACCCGCACGAGCTCGCCGGCCAACTCACCGGCGACACCGGCCCCGAACGGCGCCTGGACATGATGCTGCGCCTCGGCCCCTACGGCGACGGCTTCGGCGTACGACCTGACGGGCTCAGCCTGGAGAAGCTGCTCGCACACCCGCACGGCATCGACCTCGGCCCGCTCCAGCCCCGCCTGCCCCAGCCCCTGAAGACCCGCAGCGGCAAGGTGGAGCTGCTGCCCGGCCCGATCGCCGCGGACCTGCCCCGGCTGCGCGCGGCCCTGGCCGACCGCCCCGCCGGGCTCGTCCTGGTCGGCCGCAGGCACCTGCGCTCCGCCAACAGCTGGATGCACAACCTGCCCGCCCTCACCGGCGGTTCGAACCGCTGCACCCTGCACATCCACCCCGAGGACGCCGAACGGCTCGGCGTCACGGACGGGGCACCGGTGCGGGTGAAGGGCGCCGGGGGAGAGGTCACCGCCCCGGCCGAGGTCACCGACTCGGTCCGCAGGGGCGTGGTGAGCCTGCCGCACGGCTGGGGCCACGACCGCCCGGGGACCCGCCTCGGCCACGCCGCGAAGGACCCCGGCGTCAACGTCAACCAGCTCCTCGACGGCCGCCTCCTGGACCCGCTGTCGGGCAACGCGGTCCTCAACGGAGTGCCGGTCGAGGTGGCCCCGCAGACCGTCCCGCAGACCGCCCCGGGCGCCACGCCCTCGGCCGGAGAGTTCGGCGCGCTGACCTGAGCAAAGCTGTGACCAGCAGTTTTGCGCTTATTGCTCGCACGTCAACGTCTTGTTAACGCTGCTCGACGGCACCTAACGTCGCGGACACCGCCGGCCCTGGTGGGATGTTCAAGGGCGAACGTTAGGTATCCACTCATGCTGACCATCCTCGGCTTCGCCATGATCGCGACCTTCCTGGTCCTGATCATGATGAAGAAGATGTCGCCGATCGCGGCGCTCGTGCTGATCCCCGCGCTGTTCTGCGTGTTCGTCGGCAAGGGCGCCCACCTCGGTGACTACGTCATCGACGGCGTGACCAGCCTCGCCCCCACCGCGGCGATGCTCATGTTCGCGATCGTCTACTTCGGCGTCATGATCGACGTCGGGCTCTTCGACCCGATCGTCCGCGGCATCCTCAAGTTCTGCAAAGCCGACCCCATGCGGATCGTCGTCGGCACCGCCGTGCTGGCCGCGATCGTGTCGCTGGACGGCGACGGCTCCACCACCTTCATGATCACCGTCTCGGCGATGTATCCGCTGTACAAGCGCCTGAAGATGAGCATGGTCGTGATGACCGGTGTCGCCGCCATGGCCAACGGCGTGATGAACACCCTGCCCTGGGGCGGCCCGACCGCCCGCGCCGCGACCGCGCTCAAGCTCGACGCCAGCGACATCTTCGTCCCGATGATCCCGGCGCTCGCGGTGGGCCTGCTCTTCGTGTTCGGCCTCTCCTACGTCCTCGGCGTGCGCGAGCGGCGGCGGCTCGGCGTGCTGACGCTGGACCAGGTGCTGGAGGAGGAGAAGGAGACCGAGACGGTCCTGGTCGGCGCCGGCGGCCCGGGCGACGGCACGGTCTCCCTGCGCAAGAGCGGCGCGGCCGGCACCGGCTCCGGCACGGACGCCCCCGAGGGCGCCGGCGGCACGGGCGCCCCCGCCGGGGACGACGGCTTCCAGGGCCTCGACCCGAACCGCTCCACCCTGCGCCCCAGGCTCTACTGGTTCAACGCGCTGCTCACGGTCGCCCTGCTGACCGCCATGATCACGGAGCTGCTGCCGATCCCCGTGCTGTTCCTGCTGGGCGCCGCGATCGCCCTGTCGGTGAACTTCCCGAACATCCCCGACCAGAAGGCCCGGCTCGCCGCACACGCCGACAACGTGCTGAACGTCTCCGGCATGGTCTTCGCCGCCGCCGTCTTCACCGGCGTCCTCCAGGGCACCGGCATGGTCGACCACATGGCCACCTGGATGGTCGACGTCATCCCGGCCGGCATGGGCCCGCACATGGCCCTCGTCACCGGCATCCTGAGCCTGCCGCTCACCTACTTCATGTCCAACGACGGCTTCTACTTCGGCGTCCTGCCCGTCCTCGCCGAGGCCGGCGCCGCGCACGGCGTCTCCCCGCTGGAGATGGCCCGCGCCTCCCTGGTCGGCCAGCCGCTGCACATGTCCAGCCCGCTCGTCCCGGCCGTGTACGTGCTGGTCGGCATGGCCAAGGTGGAGTTCGGCGACCACACCAGGTTCGTCGTGAAGTGGGCCGCCCTCACCTGTCTCGCCATCCTCGCGGCGGGCATGCTCTTCGGGATCATCTGAGAACCCGATGGAGGACGTCATCGTGAGGCCCGGTGGGAACCGCGGCTGGCTGCTCCGCCTCGTCATCGCCTTCGGCTTCGCGCAGGGGGCCGTGTCGATGGCCCGGCCCGCCGTCTCCTACCGGGCCCTCGCGCTCGGCGCGGACGAACGGGCCGTCGGCGTGATCGCCGGCGTCTACGCGCTGCTGCCCCTGTTCGCCGCCGTGCCCCTGGGCCGCCGTACCGACCACGGCCGCTGCGCGCCCCTGCTGCCGTTCGGCGTGGTCCTGATCGCCGGGGGCTGCGCGCTCAGCGGCGTCGCCGGCTCGCTGGGGACGATGGCCCTGTGGAGCGGGGTGATGGGCCTCGGGCACCTCTGCTTCGTCATCGGAGCCCAGTCGCTCGTCGCCCGCCAGTCCGCGCCGCACGAACAGGACCGCAACTTCGGCCACTTCACCATCGGGGCCGCGCTCGGCCAGCTCGTCGGCCCCATCGCCGCGGGCGTCCTGATCGGCGGCGAGGACATGGCCGCCACCAGCGCCCTCGCCCTGATCGCGGCGGGCGCGACCGCGGCCGTCGCGTTCACCTCGCTGTGGCGCATCGAGCACCGCCGTACGGCCGCGGCCTCCCGCGGCGGTTCGGGGGAGCGGGTCCCGGTCGGGCGCATCCTGCGCACCCGGGGCGTGCCGGCGGGCATCCTCATCAGCCTCGCCGTGCTGTCCGCGACCGACATCCTCACCGCCTACCTCCCGGTGGTGGGCGAGCACCGGGGGATCGCGCCCTCCGTGGTCGGTGTCCTGCTGAGTCTGCGCGCCGCGGCCACCATCGCCTGCCGCCTGGTGCTGACGCCGCTGCTGCGGCTGCTGGGCCGTACCGTGCTGCTCACCGTGACGTGTCTGCTGGCGGCCCTGCTGTGCGCGGGTATCGCCCTGCCGGTACCGGTGTGGGCGCTCGGCCTGCTGCTGGTGGCGCTCGGTTTCTGCCTGGGTGTCGGGCAGCCCCTGTCCATGACGACGGTCGTCCAGGCCGCCCCCGACGGCGCCCGGTCCACGGCCCTGGCGCTGCGGCTGACCGGCAACCGGCTCGGGCAGGTCGCCGCCCCCGCCGCGGCCGGGCTCGTCGCCGGCGTCGCGGGCGTGGCGGCGCCGTTCGTGATGCTCGGGGTGCTGTTGCTGCTGTCCTCGGGGGTCGCCGTGCGCTCGCCGGGGGGACCGCGAGGTGGGACGGCCGGGGACGCGGAGCCCGGCGGGGAGCCCGTCGGGGAGCTCGGCGCGAAGCCGGGCAGTGCGCGCCGTGGCCGGCGGCGCGGGGTGCCGCTGCGCCGTAAGAGCGATATCTGACGTGTCGCAGGGCGGGGCTGCACGCGAATCGGCGGTGAGGTGACAGAGAGTCAGGTGACGGTGTTTGTATGAAAATCATCTGACTTGGAGGCATCTTCATGCCCGTCGTACCCCTCGCGCGCCGTGCCGGCACCCGGTCCGCCGTCCTCGCCGCCCTCACCCTCACGGGGATCACCCTGAGCGGGGTGCCCGCCGTCGCCGCTCCGATCCCGGGGGACAACGGAGACGTCAAGATCCACGCCACCACGACGACCGCGGACAACCAGCGCAACGACCCGAAGGTCTGCGACTTCTACCTCGCCGCGTTCAACTTCGACGCCGGCGAGAGGGTCAACTGGACCATCCAGACCGAGCCCGAGGTCCCCGGCGGGGCGACCCGCAGCGGCACGGTCACCGCCGACCCGACCGGGCGGGCCCGCAGCAAGGCCGTCGACCTGCCCAACGGGCAGTACAAGCTGACCTGGCTGACCGACCAGGCCAACGGCGCGGGCAAGTTCAAGGTGTTCAAGGTCGACTGCCCGACCTCCAAGCCGACGACGCCGGTCGGCGGTCCGCCGGCGGGCGGTGGCGGCATCGCCCGCGGCGAGGCCTTCACCCCGGTGGCCGGCGCGGCGGCGGTCGGCTTGGCCGCCGTCGCCGGGACGGTCTGGTTCCGGCTCCGTCGCCGCCCCGATGGCGCCGCGTAGGACCGGCTCCGCGGATCGCTCCGCTCGGGTGGAACGGGGTGGGGGCCGGGCCGGGCCGGAACCCGGCCCGGCCCCGACGGGGCGGCGCGGTTCCGCCCCCGCGCCGGCGGGCCGGCGCGGTCCCGGCCCCCTCCCGCCGAAGGGCCGACGGGACACCGGCTCCGCTCCGCCGGAGCGACACCGGCCCGGCCCCATGCCGCCCGAGCGGCGCAGGCCCGACCCCGTGCTGCGGGAGCCACGTGGGACCGGCTCCTTGCCGCCCGAGGGGCGTGGGACCAGCCCTGCGCGGCCGGAGTGGCGTCGGGGCGGCTCTGTGTCGGTGGGGCGGCGTGTCGGTGGCCCCGGCCTTCCGGAGGAACGTACGACCGGCTCCCTGCCGCCCGAGGGGCGGCGCGGGACCAGCCCTGCGCCGCCGGAGTGGCGTCGGGGCGGCTCTGTGTCGGCGGAGCGGCGTGTCGGTGGCCCCGGCCTTCCGGAGGAACGTACGACCGGCTCCCTGCCGCCCGAGGGGCATGGGACCAGCCCTGCGCGGCCGGAGTGGCGTCGGGGCGGCTCCGTGGCGTCGGGGCGGCGTGGCGGCGGCCCTGATCTTCGGGAAGGGCGAGGGACCGGCCTCGTGTCGTCCGAGGGGCTTGGCACCGGGCTCGTGGTTTACGAGGGGAATGGCGTCGGCCTCGTGGCGTACGCGGGGCGCGGGCGTAGCTCCGTGGCTGCCGAGGGGCGTAGCGGCATCCCCGTTCACAAGGAGCGGCGCGGGTCCGGGCCGTTGTCGCAAGGGCGGTACGGGGCCACGCGTGCCCCGGGGGGCGTCGGGAGGGCCGACCCCCGGGCCCGGCGGCCGGTCGGTGAGCGTCGCGATGCCGCTCACGGCGGCCGCCCGGCCGGGCGGTGGGCGCCCGCCCCCGGGGCGGAGCGGCCGCAGCGTTCCGGGGGCGGCCACGGTTCCGGTTCCGGTTCCGGCGGCTTCGACGGGGGGCCCACCGGCCCCGGTGGGCGGTGGCCCCGCGCGCGGCGGCCCTGGTACCGGACCCGGGCCTTCCGGCTGGCGCGGACCGTAGTCGTGGGGGTGTCGGTGCTGGTCATGGGGTTCTCCTTGGACTGGGGCGGCGACACCGGGGACACGGTCGCTGCCCTCCCGCCCGGCTCCGCCCGGGCCGCCGCGGCCGGTCCGCCGGCCGACCCCCGTGCGGGCTCGGCCGCGCCTCGGGCCGGTTCCGGAACCGGCGCCGACGCGCCCGCGCACGGCTCCGGGACCGGCACGGCCGCCGTCCCCGGGGTCACGGACCGCTCCGCCGCAGCCCTCCCCGCGGCCCCCGCCCGGCGTTCCGCGGCTCCGGCCGCCCCGAAGGCCGGGCCCCGCCGCACCGAACCCGCCGCGATGCCGTCCCGCACGCCCGGCGCGCGGGCCACGGCGTCACCGGGCCGCGGGCCCTCCGCCCCCGGGTCCCGCACCGACGACCACCCGGCCCGTCCCAACCGGCCCGCAGCCGCCCGCTCCGCCCGGGCACGCCCGCCCGCCGCCGCAGCCCGCACACCCCGGCCCCGTCCCGCGCTGCGCCCGCTGCCGTACTCCCGTGCCACGCGGCTGCTCATCCCCTACCTCCAGACCGACGCCCCGGTGATGTCCCTCGGCCTCGACCGCGAGCACCGGCTGACCGCACCGCCGGGCGACGACCCGAAACTCGTCGGCTGGTACGAGCAGGGCGCCGCACCCGGCGGGCAGGGCACGGCCGTGGCCGTCGGGCACCTGGACACCGACAGCGGCCCGGCCGTGTTCGCCGGGCTGCCCGAACTGCGGAAGGGCCGGATCGTGAAGGTCCGCCGCGCCGACGGCCGGACCGCCGTCTACACCGTGGACCGGGTCAGGTCCTACGAGAAGGCGCACTTCCCGAGCCAGGAGGTGTACGGCGCGCGCGGACGCCCCGAGCTGCGGCTGATCACCTGCGGCGGCAGCTACGACCGCAGGAAGGGCTACTCGGGGAACGTCGTGGTCTTCGCCCACCTCACCGCCGTCCGCTGACCGGGACGGCCCGGCCGCACCGGGCCGTCCGCCTTCTCACCAGATGGACGGGAGCACCCGATCCCGCCCGGTGTCTTCCCCCCGCCGCACACATTCCGTTAACTTCCGTGACCCACAGCCCCGTACGACCCGTACGGGGCTCCCGACCGCGGAGCACCAGCGCCCTGACGACCCCTCGGGGGCCCTTCATGACACGCGCCATCTCCCTGCACGACGTCAGCAAGGCCTACACGCGCGGCGCCCGCGTGGTGGACCGGCTGTCGCTGGACATCGCCCCGGGCGAGTTCCTCGTGCTGCTCGGCCCCTCCGGCTGCGGCAAGTCGACCGTGCTCAGAATGATCGCCGGCCTGGAGGAGATCGACGAGGGCATGCTTCTGCTCGACGGCGAGTACGCCAACGACCTGCCGCCCTCCGGCCGGGACATGGCGATGGTCTTCCAGAACTTCGCCCTGTACCCGACCATGACCAGCCGCGACAACATCGGCTTCCCGCTGCGCATCGAGGCCCCGGGCGTCGACCACCGCGCCCGGGTGGACGCCACCGCCCGCATGCTGGGCATCGAGGACCTCCTGGACCGACTGCCCGGGCAGTTGTCCGGCGGGGAGCGCCAGCGGGTCGCGATGGGCCGGGCCATCTCCCGCCACCCCTCGGCCTTCCTCATGGACGAGCCGCTGTCCAACCTCGACGCCAAGCTCCGCACCCACCTGCGCGCGGAGATCTTCCGGCTGACCCAGGAACTCGGTGTCACCACGGTGTACGTGACCCACGACCAGTCCGAGGCGATGTCGCTCGGCGACCGGGTCGCCGTGCTGCGCGGCGGGGTCCTCCAGCAGATCGGCACGCCCAGGCAGGTCTACGCCCTGCCGAACAACATCTTCGTCGCCGCGTTCATCGGCACCCCGCGCATCAACCTGCTGCGCGGCCTGGTGCGCGCACCGCTGGACGGGGCGATGACCATCAGCCTGGGCAAGCAGTTCCTGCGCCTGCCCGAACCGCTGTCCCTGGACCACCAGTTGCTGCGCGTGCAGCAGGGCCGCGAGGTCATCGTGGGCCTGCGCTCGGAAGCCGTGCGGATCGCCAAGCACAGTGCGGCCCGGCCCGGCGAGGTCCCCCTGACCGGGCTGGTCGAGCACGTGGAGTTCCAGGGGCACGAGATCCTGGTGCACTTCGACACCGGCTCCAGCCCCGCCGTCGTGCCCGACCTGGAGGCACCGCGCCCCCGCCCCGGCCGTCAGGTGCGGCGCCGCCGCCGCGAGGTCTCGGTGCTGACCCGGCTGCGGGAGCGGGCCCTGGCCGGACGCGCCGGGCCCGTGGTCGACCTGGAGGACCGCCGGGACAGCGGAGCGGGACAGGAATCCGCCGAGCCCCGCCTGCCCGGCGACCTGATCGTGCGGACGACACCGGACCTCGCCCTGCGCCACGGCATGCAGGTGCCGCTCCTCGTCGACCTCGCCCACCTGTTCGTCTTCGACCAGCACGGCGACCGCATCTGCCCCGATCCGGCGCGCCTGCCCGACCTGGAGGAGTGAGCGGCGGCACACCCGGGCGTGGCCCCGGGCGTGCTGTGACGAGCCGAACCCGGGGATGTCTGGCGCCGGAAAACTATCGTCGCTAGTTTATGTACCGGACGACGACGCCCCGCCCCGGAGGAAGCGCGATGAAGGCATACGACGGCATGTACATCGGGGGTGCCTGGCGCCCGGCCGCCGGCCAGGACGTGATCGAGGTCGTGAACCCGGTCGACGAGCAGGTCGTCGGCACGGTCCCGGCCGGCACCGCCGAGGACGTCGACGCCGCCGTCCGGGCCGCCCGCGCGGCCCTGCCGGCCTGGGCCGCCACCCCGCCCGCCGAGCGCGCGGCACGGCTGTCCGCGCTGCGGGACGTGCTCGCGGCCCGGGCCGACGAGATCGCCGAGACCGTCACGGCCGAGCTCGGCTCGCCGCTGAAGTTCTCCCAGGCCGTCCACGCGGCCGTGCCGATCGCGGTCGCGGGCTCCTACGCCGAGCTGGCGGCGACGTACTCCTTCGAGGAGAAGACCGGCAACTCGGTCGTGCACCACGAGCCGATCGGCGTCGTGGCCGCGATCACCCCCTGGAACTACCCGCTGCACCAGATCGTCGCCAAGGTCGCCCCGGCCCTCGCCGCCGGCTGCACGGTCGTGGTGAAGCCGGCCGAGGACACCCCGCTGGTCGCCCGCCTCTTCGCCGACGCCGTGCACGAGGCCGGGGTCCCGGCGGGCGTCTTCAACCTGGTCACCGGCCTCGGCCCGGTCGCCGGCCAGGCACTCGCCGAGCACCCCGGTGTCGACCTGGTCTCCTTCACCGGATCCACCGCCGTCGGCCGCCGCATCGCCGCGATCGCCGCCGGGCAGGTCAAGAAGGTCGCCCTCGAACTCGGCGGCAAGTCCGCCAACGTCATCCTGCCGAGCGCCGACCTGGCCAAGGCGGTCAACGTCGGCGTCGCCAACGTCATGTCCAACTCGGGGCAGACGTGCAGCGCCTGGACGCGGATGCTGGTCCACCGCGAGCGCTACGACGAGGCGGTGGAGCTCGCCGCGACGGCCGCCGCCAAGTACGGCGAGCGCATCGGCCCGGTCGTCAACGCCAAGCAGCGCGACCGGGTGCGCGGCTACATCGAGAAGGGCGTCGCCGAGGGCGCCCGCCTGGTCGCCGGCGGCCCCGAAGCGCCGCGCGAGACCGGCTACTTCGTCAGCCCGACCGTCTTCGCCGACGTCACCGAGGGCATGACCATCGCGCAGGAGGAGATCTTCGGCCCGGTCCTGTCGATCCTCGCCTACGAGGACGAGGAGGACGCCCTGCGCATCGCCAACGGCACGGTCTACGGCCTGGCCGGGGCCGTCTGGGCCGGGGAGGAGGCCGAGGCGGTGGCCTTCGCCCGCCGGATGGAGACCGGCCAGGTCGACATCAACGGCGGCCGCTTCAACCCCCTCGCCCCCTTCGGCGGCTACAAGCAGTCCGGGGTGGGCCGCGAACTCGGCGTCCACGGCCTGGCCGAGTACCTCCAGACCAAGTCCCTCCAGTTCTAGTCAGGGGAGTCCTTCCGCCATGGCCGTCCGCGCCGCCGTCCTGCCCGCCGTGGGCTCCCCGCTGGAGATCACCGGCATCGAACTGCCCGACCCCGGACCCGGGCAGGTCCGGGTCCGGCTCGCCGCCGCCGGGGTCTGCCACTCCGACCTGTCCCTGTCCAACGGCACCATGCGCCTGCCCGTCCCGGCCGTCCTCGGGCACGAGGGCGCCGGCAGGGTCGTCGCCGTCGGCGAGGGCGTCACCCACCTCGCCCCCGGCGACGGGGTCGTCCTCAACTGGGCCCCGTCCTGCGGCTCCTGCCACGCCTGCTCGCTGGGCGAGGTCTGGCTGTGCGCCAACGCGCTGAACGGCGCCGCCCGCGTCCACGCGCGCACGTCCGAGGGCACCGACCTCCACCCGGGCCTGAACGTCGCCGCGTTCGCCGAGGAGACCGTCGTCCCCGCCGACTGCGTCCTGACCGCCCCGGACGGCATCCCGCTCGCCGACGCCGCCCTCCTCGGCTGCGCGGTCCTCACCGGCTACGGCGCCGTCCACCACTCCGCCCGGGTGGGCGCCGGCGAGACCGTCGCGGTGTTCGGGGTCGGGGGAGTGGGGCTCGCGGCGATCCAGGCGGCCCGGATCGCGGGCGCCTCGAAGATCGTCGCGGTGGACGTCTCCCCGGCGAAGGAGGACCTGGCCCGCGCGGCCGGTGCCACCGACTACCTCGTCGCCTCCGACACCACCGCCCGCGAGATCCGCGGTCTGACCGGCAAGCAGGGCGTCGACGTGGCCGTCGAGTGCGCCGGACGCGCGGTCACCATCCGCACGGCCTGGGACTCCACCCGCCGCGGCGGCCGGACCACCGTCGTCGGCATCGGCGGCAAGGACCAGCAGGTGACCTTCAACGCCCTGGAGATCTTCCACTGGGGCCGCACCCTCTCCGGCTGCGTCTACGGCAACTGCGACCCCGCCCGGGACCTGCCCGTGCTGGCCGAGCACGTCCGGGCGGGCCGCCTGGACCTCTCCGCCCTGGTGACGGAGCGCATCTCCCTCGACGGCATCCCGGCCGCCTTCGAGAACATGCTGGCGGGCAAGGGCGGCCGCGCCCTGGTCGTCTTCTAGCCCGCACACACCCGCGCCCCGGTCTCCCACGGGACCGGGGCCTTCGCCGTGCCCGCACACCGCGACGGCCACGCACCGGCGAGAAGTCCTGGTGCACGACCCGTTGACGCACATACCGTCCGGTCAGTACGTTCCCCGGAACCCGCGCCACCCCCCCGTTCCGTTCCCGCACCCCCCGTCCCTCCCCGCACCCCCCGGAGCGTGCACCACATGGACACGGCACCTTCCGCTCGACCCGCCACCGCCACCGCACCCCCCGCCGGCCACCGCCGCCGCGTGGCCACCGCCGCGGCGCTCGCCTCGGCCGTCGAGTGGTACGACTACTTCGTCTTCGGCATCGCCGCCGCCCTCGTCCTCGGCGATCTCTACTTCCCCGCCGGCAGCTCCACCGCCGGCGTCCTCGCCTCGTTCGCCACCTTCGCGGTCGGCTTCCTCGCCCGGCCGCTCGGCGGCATCGTGGCCGGCCACCTCGGCGACCGGCGCGGCCGCAAGCCGATGCTCGTCCTCGCGCTCACCCTCATGGGCGTGTCCACCACCGCCATCGGCCTGCTGCCGACGTACGACACCATCGGCGTCGCCGCCCCGATCCTGCTCGTGCTGCTCCGCGTCGCCCAGGGCGTCGCCGTCGGCGCGCAGTGGGGCGGCGCCATGCTCCTGGCCACCGAGTACGCCCCGCAGGGCAAGCGGGGCGTCTACGGCAGCGTCGTCCAGCTCGGCGTGCCCATCGGAGTGGTCACCGCCAACACCGTCTTCCTGCTGGCCGGCGCGCTCACCACCGACTCGGCGTTCACCGCCTGGGGCTGGCGCGTGCCGTTCCTGGTCGGCCTGCTGGTGCTCGGCCTCGCCTGGTACATCCACACCCGCGTCGAGGAGACCCCGGCGTTCCGGCAGGCCGAGAAGGCGCTCGCCGAGAAGGAGAGGACCGAGCAGAGCTCACCGCTGCGCACGATCCTGCGCGGCCACCTCGGCACCGTCCTGCTGGCCGGCGGCTCCTTCGCGGTGAACACCGCGACGTTCTACATCCTCATCACCGGCGTTCTCGACTACACCACCCGCGAACTGGACATGGCCAAGGGCCCGGTGCTGACCGTCTCGCTCTGCGTCAGCCTCACCCAGCTCGTGCTGATCCCGGCCGCCGCCGCGCTCTCCGACCGCATCGGCCGCATCCGGATCTACGCCCTCGGCGCCGCCGGCATCGCCGTGTGGGCGGTCCCGCTGTTCCTGCTCATCGACACCGGCTCGCTGCTGTGGCTCGCGGTCGGCACCTTCGTCGCCAGCTGCTTCCTCAGCGTCATGTACGGGCCCCAGGCCGCCCTGTTCGCCGAGCTGTTCACGCCCGAGATGCGCTACACCGGCGCCTCCCTCGGCTACCAGATCGCGGCCGTCGCGGGCGGCGGGCTGGCCCCCTTCGTCATGGTGCTGCTGCTGGAGGCGACCGGCACCTCGATGGCCGTGTCGGGCTACATCATCGCCCTCTCGGTGATCGCCCTGCTCTCCATCAAGGTGCTCGCGGGCCGGGCGCGGTCCGGGGAGCCGGAGCCCGCGGACGGACCCGCCGAACCGTCCGCGGCCGGACCCGTGGACGGCTCAGCGGGCTGAGTCCGGGGCCCGCTCGGGCGAAGGCTCCCCGGCCGCTCCCGGAGCCTTCGCCCCGCCCGAGCGCGCCCGCGACCGCGACACCGCCACCCCCGCCAGGCACAGCACACCGCCGGCCAGCGTCAGCAGCCCGGGCACCTCGCCGAGGAACAGCCAGGACATCAGCACGACCAGCGCGGGCGCCGCGTACGTCGTCGCGCCCATCCGGCTCGCGGTCGTCCGGGACAGGGCGTAGGCCCACGTCGTGAACGCCAGGGCGGTCGGGAAGACGCCCAGGTACACCATGTTGAGCGTCGCGGACGCGGGCGCGCGGGCGGCCTCCTGCACGAGCTGCCCCGCGAACGGCAGGCACACCACCGCCCCGACCAGGCAGCCGAACGTCGTCACCTGGAGCGGGCTCGCCGTACCCAGCGCCGGCTTCTGCGCCACGACCCCGCCGGCGTAGGCGATCGCCGCGAGCAGGCACAGCACCACGCCCAGGACCGATGAGCCGCCCTCACCGGACATCGACAGCCCCACGGTGACCGCACCGGCGAACGACACCCCCATGCCCGCCAGCAGCCGCGGCGGCATCGGGTCGCCGAGCAGCCGCGAGCCCAGCAGCGCGATCAGGATGGGCCCGGTGTTCACCACCAGGGCGGCCGTCCCGGCGTCGACCTGCTGCTCGCCCCAGTTGAGGGCGACCATGTAGAAGCCGAACCAGAGCACGCCGGATATCGCGATCCCGCGCCAGGCGGAGCGCGGCGGCCACGTCTCCCGCCGCAGCAGGCAGATCACGCCCAGCGTGAGCGCCCCGGCCAGCAGCCGCCCCAGCGCCAGGGCGCCCGGCGAGTACGCGTCGCCCGCGCTGCGGATGGACACGAAGGCCGACGCCCACAGCACCACGGTGACCGCGGCCGCCCCGGCGGCCAGAAGCTCGGCCCTGCGGGCGGGACGGGATGGGGAGACGTTCATCATGCTCCTGAGGCTAGGAGGGGACCGCGGCGGAACGCTCGCGGATTTCGGACGGGGCGGCCAGGGCGCGTGCCGGGCCTCGCGGGGACGGGGATCCCCTCGGGGGGAGGGGCTTCGCGGACACCCCCTAGCGCAGCTCGGCGGGTTCCACGCCCAGCAGGTCGGACAGGGCCCGCTCGCCGTCCGCCGTCACCTTCACGGCCCGCTCGGAGCCGATCCGCACGCACCACCCGGCGTCCAGGGCGTGCCGGCACAGGGCCGCGCCCGCCACGCCCGCCAGATGAGGCCGGCGTTCGGTCCAGTCCAGGCAGGACCGGGCCAGCGGCCGGCGGCCGTGCGCCGCGAGGACGATCCCGGCCGACGCGAACCAGGCCAGTCCCGCCTCGGTGAGCGCGAAGCCGGTGTCCTGCCGCAGCAGCCCGCGCCGCGTCAGGGCGTCGGTGACGGCGATCCCGAGCCGCCCGGCGAGGTGGTCGTAGCAGGTGCGGCCCCGGGCCATCGCCGAACCGGCACTCGACTCGCGCAGGCTGCGCGGCCGGGCGGCCGCGCCCGGGGAGACCTGCGCGGCCAGGTCCTCCACCAATTGCGCGGTCCGCGCGTCGGCCAGCCGTACGTACCGGTGGCGGCCCTGGCGCTCCTCCGTGAGCAGCCCGCCCGCCACCAGCCGGCCCAGATGCTCGCTCAGCGTCGACGCGGCGACCCCGGCGTGCCGGGCCAGTTCACCCGCGGTCCACGCCCGGCCGTCGAGCAGCGCGAGCAGGCACGCGGCCCGCGTCTCGTCCGCGAACAGCGCGGCGAGCCGTGCCAGCGCCGTGGCCTGGGGATCCCTCGTGGTCATGCCACCAGCATCGCGCACGGACCGTTCGGCCGGCGCCGAAGTGTCGCCCGGACCGTCCTACGCGCTGCCGCGGACCCGTTCGTACTGGCCCGCCAGCCCGTCCAGCAGGGCCGTCAGCCCGGTCTCGAACGCGCGCTCGTCGATCTTCTCCTGCTGTTCCGCGAGGCGGTGGGCCTGCTGCAGGTGCGGGTAGTCGGCCGGGTCGTAGGCGCTGGCGTCGTCGACGAAGCCCCCGGCGAAGGAGCCGAGCGCGGAGCCCATCACGAAGTACCGCATCAGCGCGCCGATGGAGGTGGCCTGGGCCGGGGGCCAGCCCGCCTCGACCATCGCGCCGTAGACGGCGTCCGCCAGGCGCAGCCCGGCCGGGCGGCGGCCGGGGCCGCGGGCCAGGACCGGGACGATGTTGGGGTGGTCGCGCAGGGCGGCCCGGTAGGACACGGCCCAGTCGTGCAGCGCGGCCCGCCAGTCCCGGCCGTCGTCGAACATCGACAGGTCCACCTGGCCGCTCACGGAGTCGGCGACCGCCTCCAGGATCTCGTCCTTGGTGCGGAAGTGGTTGTACAGGGACGGGCCGCTGACCCCCAGTTCGGCGGCGAGCCGCCGGGTGGAGACGGCCGCGAGACCCTCCGCGTCCACGAGCGCCCGGGCCGTCTCGACGATCCGGTCGGTGCTGAGCAGGGGCTTGCGCGGTCGGGCCATGGCGCACATAGTAGGGCTGCCGACAGAAACTAGCAGTGCTAATTTAAGTGTGCAGCTTTCGAGTGGGGTGACGCGTGGTGAACCTGGAGCTCAGCGAGGAGCAGAGCGCGGTACGGCAGCTCGCGCGGGACTTCGTGGAGCGGGAGATCGCCCCGAACGTCGTCGCCTGGGACCGCGCCGAGGAGGTCGACCGGTCGATCGTCAAGAAACTCGGCGAGGTCGGGTTCCTGGGTCTGACGATCGGCGAGGAGCACGGCGGCAGCGGCGGTGACCACCTCGCCTACTGCCTCGTCACCGAGGAACTGGGCCGGGGCGACTCGTCCGTGCGCGGCATCGTCTCCGTCTCGCTGGGGCTGGTCGCCAAGACCGTCGCCGCCTGGGGCACCGAGGAGCAGAAGCGGCGCTGGCTGCCCGGGCTCACCTCCGGCGAGACGGTCGGCTGCTTCGGCCTGACCGAGCCCGGCACCGGCTCCGACGCGGGCAGCCTGCGCACCCGGGCCGTGCGCGACGGCGGCGACTACGTCATCAACGGCACCAAGATGTTCATCACCAACGGCACCTGGGCCGACGTCGTGCTGCTCTTCGCCCGCTCCACCGACGCCCCCGGCCACAAGGGCGTCTCCGCCTTCCTCGTCCCGGCGGACACGCCGGGGCTGACCCGGCGCACCATCCACGGCAAGCTCGGGCTGCGCGGCCAGGCCACCGCCGAACTCGTCCTGGAGGACGTGCGCGTGCCGGCCTCCGCCCTGCTGGGGGAGGAGGGCAAGGGGTTCTCCGTCGCCATGTCGGCCCTCGCCAAGGGCCGGATGTCGGTGGCCGCCGGATGCGTCGGCATCGCCCAGGCCGCCCTGGACGCCGCCGTCCGGTACGCCGGCGAGCGCGAGCAGTTCGGCAAGTCCATCGCCCGCCACCAGCTGGTGCAGGAGCTGATCAGCGACATCGCGGTCGACGTGGACGCCGCCCGGCTGCTGACCTGGCGGGTCGCCGACCTCGTCGACCGGGGGCAGCCGTTCGCCGTCGAGTCCTCCAAGGCCAAGCTGTTCGCCTCCGAGGCCGCCGTGCGCGCCGCGAACAACGCCCTGCAGGTCTTCGGCGGGTACGGCTACATCGACGAGTACCCGGCGGGCAAGCTCCTGCGCGACGCCCGGGTGATGACCCTCTACGAGGGCACCAGCCAGATCCAGAAGCTGGTCATCGGGCGGGCCCTGACGGGCGTCTCGGCGTTCTGAGTAGCGCACCTGAGTACGGCGGCGGATGCGGCGCGGGCCATGGCGCGCGCACGCTGTCCGCATGAGTGAGACACCGGGCAAGCAGCAGAACACGGCCGCCTTCTACGGCCAGGCCGTCGCCTCCTTCGCCGTCGCCATGGCGGCCACCGCGGTCGGCATCTACCGGCTGAGCGCCGACGCCTGGGTGCGCGGCTTCCTCGCCATCGCCGTCCTGTACCTCGTCACCTCCTCCTTCACCCTGGCCAAGGTCATCCGCGACCGGCAGGAGGGTCCGCCGGCCGGGCCGTCCTACGCGCCGTTCGAGAAGCGCTGAGCGGCCGCACTAAGCGCCCGCTCACCTTCGGCGGTATGGTGGTGCCCCTGTCGGTGGAGAGGGGCGAGTGATGAGTACGGCGGAGGAGACGGCCGGCGGCGAGGCGCAGGCGTGGGGCGAGGTCACGCCCGACGCGGCGCGGCGGCTGCTGATCGCCGCGGTGGAGGCCTTCGCCGAGCGGGGGTACCACGCGACGACCACCCGTGACATCGCGGGCCGGGCCGGGATGAGCCCCGCGGCGCTCTACATCCACTACAAGACCAAGGAAGAGCTGCTGCACCGCATCAGCAGGATCGGCCACGAGAAGGCCCTGGAGATCCTGCGCACCGCCTCGCGGCGCGAGGGCGGCCCGACCGAGCGCCTCGCCGACGCGGTCAGCTCCTTCGTCCGCTGGCACGCGGGCGGCCGGACGACCGCACGGGTCGTGCAGTACGAACTGGACTCCCTCGGGCCGGACGCCCGCGCCGAGATCCTCGGCCTGCGCCGGCTGGTCGACGCGGAGATCCGCGGCATCATCGAGGAGGGCGCGCGCTCCGGCGAGTTCGACGTCGTCGACGTGCACGGGACGACGCTGGCCGTGCTGTCGCTGTGCATCGACGTGGCCCGCTGGTTCAACGTCGGTGGGCCCCGCACGCCGGAGGAGGTCGGCGAGCTGTACGCCGACCTCGTCCTGCGGATGGTGGGTGCGGCCGGTTCCGCCCGGCCGGCGGGCGCCGGGGCGGACGCTCAGACGTAGTAGCGCGAGACCGACTCGGCGACGCAGACGGGCTTGTCGCCGCCCTCGCGCTCCACGGTGAACGCGACGGACACCTGCACGCCGCCCGGCACGTCCTCGACGCCGGTGATCTGCGCGGTGGCGCGCAGCCGGGAGCCGACGGGCACGGGGGCGGGGAAACGGACCTTGTTCGTCCCGTAGTTGACGCCCATCTTCACGCCTTCCACGGCGATCAGCTGCGGGCCGAAGAGGGGCAGCAGCGACAGGGTCAGGTAGCCGTGCGCGATGGTGGTGCCGAAGGGGCCCGCGGCGGCCTTCTCGGGGTCGACATGGATCCACTGGTGGTCACCGGTCGCCTCGGCGAACAGGTCGATCCGCTTCTGGTCGATGTCGAGCCAGTCGGTGTGGCCCAGTTGTTCACCCACCGCCGACTTCAGCTCGTCGACGGACGTGAAGATCCTCGGCTCTGCCATGTCGTCCAGGCCTCTCGTGTACGGGGTCCGCGCGGTCGCTCAGTACCGTATGCCTAAGCGACTGCTTAGCATGGTCGGCCGGGCGGGCCGTGTCAACGGACTCGGTAGGGTTCGAGGGGTGCCGCAGATTTCAGAGAAGATCCATGAACTCACCGTCGGCCAGCTCTCCGCGCGCAGCGGAGCCGCGGTGTCCGCACTGCACTTCTACGAGTCCAAGGGCCTGATCGGCAGTCGCCGGACCGCGGGCAACCAGCGCCGGTACACGCGGGACACCCTGCGCCGGGTCGCGTTCATCCGCGCCGCCCAGCGGGTCGGCATCCCGCTGGCGACGATCCGCGAGGCGCTGGCGCAGCTTCCCGAGGAGCGCACGCCGACGCGGGAGGACTGGGCGCGCCTGTCCGAGGCGTGGCGCTCGGAGCTGGACGAGCGCATCAAGCAGCTGAACCGGCTGCGGGACCATCTGACGGACTGCATCGGCTGCGGCTGCCTGTCCCTGGACACCTGCGTCCTGTCCAACCCGGGGGACGTCTTCGGCGAACGCCGCGCGGGATCCCGGCTGATGGCCGAGCGGAAGCCGGGCGACGCCTAGGGCCTGTCGTCTGGATCATTCCGGCGTCGCGTGGCCCGGCACGCCCCTCTGCGGCGTTGTCGTCGGTCGCCCACTCCCACGCTCGGCTGCGCTCGCGCGGGGGGACCCCCATCGCGTCGACGCCCTCCTCCGCCGTGCAGCTGGACGCACCAGGCCCCGCTCGGGTCGGCTGGCAGAGCCGAGCCTCACAGCCGGGCTAATCCGAACGACAGACCCTGGCGCGCGCCGTCCGGGCCGCACCCGGGGCGCCCCGGCTCAGGGCGTGCGCCTCGCGTACTCCCGCAGCCCCGCCGTCACCAACTCGGCGTTGGAGCGGGCCGGTCGGCCGTCCGGCAGGTGCAGGGCGTCCTCCAGGCCGATGCGGGTCGCCAGGCCCAGGCGCCCCGCGAGCCGCAGCACCGGCCAGGCGCCCCCGTCCTCCCCGTGCAGCAGGACGGGCCGGCCGTGCGCGGTGCCCAGGTCGCTCAGAAGCGCCCGGGCCGAGGCCGCGGCGGTCGACGGGTCCGGGTCCGTCACCTCGGCCAGGACCCTCAGCACTTTCGGGCCGAGGGGCGAGGACGCGAAACGGCGGGCCGCGTCCGTGCCCGACCAGATGCCGGCCTCCACGCCGACTCCGCGGTCGATCAGCGCCGCGGCGATCTCCTCCGCCCCCGGCTCGTGCCAGTTCACCGAGGCGTGGTCCGGCAGCGCCGTCCAGCCGCGGATCCGGTCGAGCCGGGCGGCCGGGTCGGGCTCGGCCCACGCGCCCGTGGTCACCCCCACCGGGACCGCCACCCGTGCGCGGATCGCCGGGAGGGTCAGCGCCAGCACCCCCGGGGACAGCGAGTCGCGCCCGCAGGGGGACTTGGGGTGGACATGGACGTCCGTGGCCCCGGCCGCAACGGCGTCGGCGGCCGACGCGGCCATCGCCTCGGGCGTCAGCGGCACCGCCGCACCGTCGGCCGCGGTCCGCGGCCCGTTCAGACACACCTGCACCATGTGCCGATGGTGCCAGTCGCCACCGACAGCCGGACACCGCCGGCGAAGTGGGGGTGCGGCATCCCCGGCGCACCCCCCGCGCACCCGCATCCGTCAGGCCGACACCAGCAGCCTCACCCGCTCGGCGTCCGCCAGGGCCTCGGGCGTGAGCACGGGACGCGGCACCAGGATCCCGCAGTCCGCGCAGACCGGCCCCGACGAGGGCTCGTGGTCCAGGCCGTACCTCCACGAGAGGTGCCGCCCGTCACAGACCGGGCACTCGGCGCCCGGCTCGCGCTCCAGCGCGGCGATCAGCCGGCGCAG
Source organism: Streptomyces sp. NPDC017943 (assembly GCF_044328425.1). Classification (NCBI taxonomy): domain Bacteria; kingdom Bacillati; phylum Actinomycetota; class Actinomycetes; order Kitasatosporales; family Streptomycetaceae; genus Streptomyces; species Streptomyces sp. NPDC017943. Next base: position 113,227 of record NZ_JBIRHH010000007.1, read on the forward strand.
CACCTCGGCCAGCGGTTCACGGGGATGGACCGCCGGATCGTCGCACCACGCCACACCGAAGCCGCCCCAGGTCATCCGGTGCCAGTCGTCCACACTGCCGGGCCTGCGCAGCCCGTCGTGCTTCTCCTTCCTGCGGCGCTCGGCGAAATCGACCTCGTAGGCCAGCCAGACCGCCCGCGCCTCCTCCAGTTCCTCCAGCGCGGCCACGAGCCGCACCGGGTCGGGAGAGCGGTCCTCGGGGCCGAAACCCGCCCGGGAGCACAGATGGTCCCAGGTGGCCCTGTGCCCGTAAGGGGCGAACCTCTCCAGGCACTTGCGCAGCGAGTAGCGCCGCAAGGCCAGATCGCACCGCGGATCGCGGACCTGTCTCGCCAGACTCCGGAAACCGGCCATCGTCCTGCACCTCCGTCACACCTGCACCTGTAAATCGGTCACTTCGGCGTCGTCGTACGGACGTCGCCGAGTAGACGTATCGACAAGCGATTCGGCTCCATCCGATCTCGAATGCCCTCCGTGAGCGGTCCGAAGGGTTCGCCGGTCGACTGCCGTGGTCCGTGCGTCTGTCGTGCCGTCACCGGGAAGTGACGCTTGTTCATCTTCTGCCGAGGGGATACCGGCGGTAACATCCCGCCCACCCCACGGGAGGAGCCCCCATGCCACGGCGTGTCCCACGCACCGCTCCCCACAGACTGAGAACTCCCGGCGCGATCCCCGGGTTCCTGAAGACGGCTTCCGTATGCGCCCTGATCGCAGGTCTTTTGTCGCCGTTTGCCCCGGCGGCCGCATCGGAAACAGGAACCACCCCGGCCGCGGCCGAAGTGAACGACCACTGCGGCTCGCGGTGTTCGGACATCCTTCCGCCCGGCCAGAACGGCAACGCCACCCTCGCCCAGATCCTCCTCAACCAGGCCTTCGGCACCCAGCCGGAGCACGCCGAGGACCAGCTCGCGCCCTACGCCGCCCTCGCCAAGGGCTACGGCGGACTCACCGACGAGAAGATCAGCGCCTTCTTCAACGACGCGTCCTTCGGCGTGCCCGCCGGCCAGGTCGCCTCCACCGTCCGGCCCGCCGGGCGCGACGACGTGACGATCGTCCGCGACAAGAAGACCGGTGTGCCGCACATCACCGGCACCACGCGCTACGGCACCGAGTTCGGAGCCGGCTACGCGGCCGCCCAGGACCGGCTGTGGCTCATGGACGTCTTCCGGCACGTCGGACGCGGACAACTGACCTCCTTCGCGGGCGGTGCCCCCTCCAACCAGGGCCTCGAGCAGCAGTTCTGGCGGCACGCCCCGTACACCGAGGCCGATCTGCAGGCGCAGATCGACAACGCGGTCGCCCGCAACGGCGAACGCGGCAGGCAGGCGCGTGCCGACGCCGACGCCTACCTCGACGGCATCAACGCCTACATCGACGCCTCCGACAGCGGACGCTGGTTCCCCGGTGAGTACGTACTGACCGGGCACAAGGACTCGATCACCAACGCGGGTGAGATAGAGCACTTCGAGATCACCGACCTGGTCGCGCTCGCTTCGGTGGTCGGCGCCCTGTTCGGGTCCGGCGGGGGCGGCGAGGTGAACAACGCCCTGTCCCTGCTCGCCGCGCAGGAGAAGTACGGCGTGGTCGAGGGCACCGAGGTCTGGGAGTCCTTCCGGGAGCGCAACGACCCGGAGGCCGTGCTCACCGTCCACGACGGCAGCTTCCCGTACGCGACCCTGCCGAAGGACCCGCAGGGCGCGGCCCTGCCGGACCCCGGCTCGGTGCGGCCCGAGCCGCTCGTGTACGACCGCACCGGCAGCGCCGCCGGATCCGGAGCCACCGGCGCCTCGAAAGAAGCGGCGGCCACCGCCCTGTCCTCCGCCCGCCGCGGCATGTCCAACGCCCTGGTGGTCAGCGGGAAGCACACCGCGAGCGGGCACCCCGTCGCCGTCTTCGGGCCGCAGACCGGCTACTTCGCCCCGCAGTTGCTGCTGCTCCAGGAGATCCAGGGCCCCGGCATCAGCGCCCGCGGCGCCTCCTTCGCGGGCCTGAGCATGTACGTCGAACTCGGCCGCGGCCAGGACTACGCCTGGAGCGCCACCACCTCCGGCCAGGACATCATCGACACCTACGCCGTCGAGCTCTGCCAGGACGACCACCACTACCTCCACCGCGGCACCTGCACGCCGATGGAGAAGGTCGAGCAGAAGAACGCCTGGAAGCCCACCGTCGCCGACGGCACCGCCGCCGGCTCGTACACGATGCGGGTGTGGCGCACGAAGTACGGGCCCGTCGAGTACCGCGCCACGGTGGGCGGGAAGAAGGTCGCCTACACCACCCTGCGCTCCTCCTACCTGCACGAGGCCGACTCCATCATCGGCTTCCAGATGCTCAACGACCCCGGCCACGTCCGCGGCCCCGAGTCCTTCCAGCAGGCGGTGCAGCACATCAACTACACCTTCAACTGGTTCTACGCCGACTCCGAGCACACCGCGTACTACAACAGCGGCGACAACCCGGTGCGCGCGGCCGGCGTGGACCCCGAGTTCCCCGCGTGGGCGCGGCCCGCCTACGAGTGGCGTGGCTGGGACCCGGCGGCCAACACCGCCGACTACACCCCGCCCTCCGCGCACCCCCGCTCCGTCGACCAGGACTACTACGTGTCCTGGAACAACAAGCAGGCCAAGGACTACACCGCGGCGCCCTGGGGCAACGGGTCCGTGCACCGCGGCAATCTCCTCGACGACCGGGTGGAGCAGCTGGTCCGGCAGGGCGGGGTGACCCGGGCGTCCCTCGTGCGCGCCATGGCCGACGCGGGCCTGGCCGACCTGCGGGCCGAGGACGTGCTGCCCCGGCTGCTGAAGGTCGTGACCAGCGCGCCGGTCCCCGACCCGGCCGCCGCGGCCGCCGTGGGCCGGCTCCAGGCCTGGGCCGCCGCCGGCGGCAAGCGCACGGAGACCTCGGCAGGTTCGCGGAAGTACGCCGACGCCGACGCGATCCGCATCCTGGACGCCTGGTGGCCGCTGCTGGTCCGGGCCGAGTTCGAACCGGGCCTCGGCACGAAGCTGTACGCGGCGATGACGGCGAACCTGCCCGTCGACGAAGCACCGTCGGCCGCGCACGGCCCGACCGGATCGCACGCCGGCAGCTCCTTCCAGTACGGCTGGTGGAGCTACGTCGACAAGGACCTGCGGGCCGTGCTCGGCGAGGAGGTGAAGGGGCCCCTGGCCCGTCCCTACTGCGGCGGCGGCAGCCTCGGCGCCTGCCGGGACACCCTCCTCGCCACCCTGAAGCAGGCCGCCGCGGCGACCCCGGCCCAGGTCTACCCGGGCGACGAGGTGTGCGCGGCGGGCGACCAGTGGTGCGCCGACTCGATCAACCACCGGACCCTGGGCGGCATCAAGCACCCGACGATCGGCTGGCAGAACCGGCCGACCTACCAGCAGGTCGTGGAGTTCACCTCGCACCGGTGAGGCACGGCGGGCGGCGGGCCCGGCTCCGGGCCCGCCGCCCGTGGCTCAGCGGTACAGCAGGTGCGCGCGCCGCACCCTGCGGAACGCGGCCAGGTCGGCCCGCCAGTCCGCCACGACCTCGTCCGTGCCGGCGCCCGCGTCGATCATCGTGCGCACGCGCGTGGTCCCGGTGAGCTTGTCGATCCAGTTGTCGGGGCGCCAGGCGAAGCCGCTCCAGGTCCGCTTGGCGGTCACGAGCAGCCCGATGCCGGTGCGCACGGGGTCGAAGGCCGCCCGGTCGTGGACGTGGACCTGCACCCCGCCGATCGTCCTGCCCTGGAACTTGGAGAAGGTGGGCGCGAACCAGGCCTCCCTGAACCGGACCCCCGGCAGGCCGAGTTCGTTCGCCGCCGCGGCCCAGTGCCGGTCGACGCCCTCGGCGCCCAGCAGTTCGAACGGCCGGGTCGTGCCGCGCCCCTCCGACAGGTTGGTGCCCTCGAACAGGCACGTGCCCGAGTACACCAGGGCCGTCTCCGGCGTGGGCATGTTCGGGCTCGGCGGCACCCACGGCAGCCCCGAGGCGTCGTAGAAGTCGGAGCGGTCCCAGCCCGACATGGTGACGGTCTCCAGCGGCACGGGGTCGGTGAGGAACTCGCCGTTGAACAGCCGGGCCAGCTCCGCGACGGTCATGCCGTGCGCCTGGGCGATGGGCTGCCGGCCGACGAAGGTCGCGAACTCCTTGTGCAGCACGGGCCCCAGAGCCGCCCGGCCGGTGACCGGGTTGGGCCGGTCCAGGACGACGAACCGCTTGCCGGCGAGCCGCGCGGCTTCCATGCAGTCGTACAGCGTCCAGATGTAGGTGTAGAAGCGGGCACCGACGTCCTGGATGTCGAAGACGACCGTGTCGACACCGGAGGCGGTGAAGACGTCCGCGAGCGGGCGGCCGCTCTTGAGGTACGTGTCGTACACGGGCAGTCCGGTGGCCGGGTCGTCGTAGCGGCCCTCGGAGCCGCCCGCCTGCGCGGTGCCCCGGAAACCGTGCTCGGGACCGAAGACCGCGGTGAGCCGGACACGGTCGTCGGCGTGCATCACGTCGACGATGTGGCGGGCGTCGCGGGTGATGCCGGTCGGGTTGGTGACCACGCCCACCTTCTGGCCGTCGAGCAGGGCGTAACCGTCCCGCGCCAGGCGCTCGAAGCCGGTGCGCAGGGGGCGGTGGGGCCGGGCCGCCGCCGGGTGGGGCGCGGCGGCGACGGCCGCCGCCGCCGTGGCCGTGGTGATGACGGCTCGTCTGGAAGGGCGCATGCGGGACCTCCTGGGGTGGGGACGGTCGGCATGGGCACGGTATGTGCTCCGGCGGGCCGTGGGGAGGCCGCGGACCGGATACGGCCGCTCGTGCCGCGGGGCCCGGCCGCTCGAGCCGCCGGGCGCGGCCGCGCCCGGCACCGTGCGCCCGGCATCGTGCCCGGCACCGCGGCAGGCACCGCGGCAGGCTCCGTGCGGCCGGTACCGCGCCCAGCATCGTGCGCCCGGCACCGCGCCCGGCACCGCGGCAGGCTCCGTGCGCCCGGCTCCATGCGCCCGGCCCCGCGCCCGGCACCGTGCGGTCGGCCCCGCGCCCGGCACCGTGCGCCCGGCACCGCGGCAGGCTCCGTGCGGTCGGCCCTGCGGCAGGCTCCGTGCGGCCGGTACCGCGCCCGGCTCCGTGCGCCCGGCTCCGTGCGCCCGGCGCCGCACGTCCGGCACCGCGCCCGGTACCGCGCCCGGCACCGTGCGGTGTGCGGCGGGCGGTGCGGTGACCTCTTCCCAGGTACATACCGACCGGTTAGTCTGACGCCATTGCCGTTCCGCGATCGAGGAGACCGACAGTGGGAGCCTTTCAAGGGGCCGGGGTAGTTGTCACGGGAGCCGGCGGCGGGATCGGAGCCGCGCTCGCCCGGCGCTTCGCCGCCGAGGGGGCCCGGGTCGTCGTCAACGACCTGGACGCCGAGCGGGCCAAGCGCGTCGCGGAGGAGATCGGCGCGACGGCCGTGGCCGGCGACGCCTCGGCGATCGTCGCCGACGCCCGGGACGCCCTCGACGGGACCGTGGACGTCTACTGCGCCAACGCCGGTGTCGCCTTCGGGGGCGGGCAGGCGGACGGGCCGCTGGACGAGACGGCGTGGGCCGCCTCCTGGGACGTGAACGTCATGGCCCACGTCCGCGCCGCCCACGCCCTGCTGCCGGACTGGCTGGAGCGCGGGAGCGGCCGGTTCGTCTCCACCGTGTCCGCCGCCGGACTGCTCACCATGATCGGCGCCGCGCCCTACGCCGTCACCAAGCACGGGGCGCTCGCCTTCGCCGAGTGGCTGGCGCTCACCTACCGGCACCGGGGCGTGAAGGTGCACGCCATCTGCCCGCAGGGGGTGCGCACCGACATGCTGGCCGCCACCGGCAGCGCCGGCGACCTGGTGCTCCAGCCGACCGCGATCGAACCGGAGGCGGTGGCGGACGCCCTGATGCGCGGCGTCGAGGAGGACCGCTTCCTGATCCTGCCGCACCCCGAGGTCGCCGGGTACTACCAGGCCCGGGCCGGTGAGCCCGACCGCTGGCTGTCCGGCATGAACCGCATCCAGCAGCAGTGGGAGGCGACCCGGTGACCGCGTCCCGCTACGCCGCCAAGCCCTGGCTCGCCCTGCTCAGCGAGGCCCAGAAGGGGGCGATCGACCCCGCCGACTCCCTGGTGCACGCCCTGCGGCGGGCCGTCGCCGAGACGCCGGACGGCGATTTCCTGGCCTACTTCGACGGCCGCCTGACCTACCGGGACGCCGACGAGCTCAGCGACTCCGTCGCCGGGCACCTCGCGGCGCGCGGCCTCGAACGCGGCGACCGGGTCGCGGTGCTCCTGCAGAACTCCCCGCTCTTCGTGCTCGCCGTGCTCGGCGCCTGGAAGGCGGGCGCGGTCGTCGTGCCCGTCAACCCCATGTACAAGTCGGGCGAGGTCGGGCACGTCCTGCGGGACGGCGAGGTGGCCGCGCTGATCTGCTCCGACCGCGCCTGGGAGGGGTACCTGCGCGACACGGCGGCGGACTCGCCCGTGCGGATCGTGCTCACGGCGTGCGAACGGGACTTCCAGACGCGCGGCGACGCCCGCGTGCTCACCTTCGAGCGCCTGCCGCAGGCCCCGGACGCCGACGACCTGGCGGCTGTGGCGCGGGCCGGCCACAAGGCGCCCGGCGACCGCGATCCGGAGCCCTCCGGCATCGCGCTGATCAGCTACACCTCCGGCACCAGCGGCACCCCCAAGGGCGCCACCAACACCCACCGCAACATCATGTACAACGCCGAGCGGCAGCGGACCGGCCTCGGGCTCCCGCAGCGGCCGGTCTACTTCGCGCTGGCGCCGCTGTTCCACATCACCGGCATGGTCTGCCAGCTGGGCGCGTGCCTGACCAGCGGGGGCACGCTCGTGCTGGCCTACCGCTTCGAGGCGGGCGTCGTGCTCGACGCGTTCGCCGAGCACCGCCCGCACTACGCCGTCGGCCCCTCCACGGCCTTCATGGCCCTGGCCGCCCACCCCTCCGCCACCCGCGACCACTTCTCCTCCTTCCGGGTGATCTCCTCCGGCGGGGCCCCGCTGCCGCCCGCCCTGGTGGAGAAGTTCCGGGCCGGCTTCGGCCCGTACATCCGCAACGGCTACGGGCTGACCGAGTGCACCGCCCCCTGCGCCTCCGTGCCGCCGGGCCTCGAGGCACCCGTCGACCCCGTCTGCGGCACCCTCGCCGTGGGCCTGCCCGGCCCCGACACGGTCGTGAGGATCGTCGACGACCACGGCGAGGAGGTCCCCTTCGGCGAACACGGCGAGATCGTCGTCGGCGGCCCCCAGGTCGTGCCCGGCTACTGGCGCCGCCCCGACGCCACCGCCGACACCTTCCCCGGCGGCGAACTGCGCACCGGCGACATCGGCTTCATGGACGAGCAGGGCTGGCTGTACGTCGTGGACCGCAAGAAGGACATGATCAACGCGTCCGGCTTCAAGGTGTGGCCGCGCGAGGTCGAGGACGTCCTCTACACCCACCCCGCCGTGCGGGAGGCGGCGGTCGTCGGCGTCCCCGACGGGTACCGCGGGGAGACCGTCAAGGCGTACATCAGCCTGCGCCCGGACGCCGCGGCGGACCCGGACGCGCTCGCCGCCTACTGCAAGGAGAGACTGGCCGCCTACAAATATCCGCGCCAGGTGGAGATCCTGCCGGACTTGCCGAAGACGGCCAGTGGGAAGATCCTCCGTCGGGAACTGCGTTCCCGCACGCACGGCAACTGACAGCAGAACGGAAAGGCAGGTGGCGGCAGTGCCCAGGACCACGGACTCGGACGGCACTCCCGTCCCTCAGCGGCTCCTGGCCGCCGCCACCCGGCTCTTCGCGGAGCAGGGCTACGACCGCACCTCGGTGCAGGAGATCGTCGAGGCGGCCGGTGTCACCAAGGGCGCGCTCTACCACTACTTCGGCTCCAAGGACGACCTGCTGCACGAGGTGTACGCGCGCGTGCTGCGCATCCAGCAGGAGCGGCTGGACGCCGTGGCGGGCGCCGACGAGCCGGTCGAGAAGCGGCTGCGCGCCGCGGCGGCGGACGTCGTCGTGACGACCATCGACAACCTCGACGACGCGATGATCTTCTGGCGGTCGATGCACCACCTGAGCCCCGAGAAGAACAAGCAGGTGCGGGCGGAGCGCCGCCGGTACCACGAGCGCTTCCGCGCGCTCGTCGAGGAGGGCCAGGAGGCGGGCGTCTTCTCCCGGGCGACCCCGGCGGACCTGGTCGTGGACTACCACTTCGGCTCGGTGCACCACCTGTCGACCTGGTACCGCCCGGACGGCCCGCTCAGCCCCCAGGAGGTCGCCGACCACCTCGCCGACCTCCTCGTCCGGGCCCTGCGCCCGTAGCCCGTGACGCCCGGCCGGCGCGTGGCCCGGTGGGACACCCCCACCGGGCCACGGGCCGGACACTCACAGGTACCGCTTCAGCTCCCGCCGCGCCAGCGACCGCTGGTGCACCTCGTCCGGCCCGTCCGCGATCATCAGCGTCCGCGCCCCCGCGTACAGCTCCGCCAGCGGGAAGTCCTGGCTCACCCCGCCCGCGCCGTGCAGTTGGATCGCCTTGTCGAGGATCCCCACCACCGCACGCGGCGTGGCGATCTTGATGGCCTGGATCTCGGTGTGCGCCCCACGGTTGCCCACGGTGTCCATCAGCCACGCCGTCTTCAGCACCAGCAGCCGCAGCTGCTCCACCGTCACCCGGGCGTCGGCGATCCAGTTGTGCACCACGCCCTGCTGGGCCAGCGCCTTGCCGAAGGCGTTGCGGGACACGGCCCGCCGGCACATCAGCTCGATCGCCCGCTCGGCCATGCCGATCAGCCGCATGCAGTGGTGGATGCGGCCGGGACCGAGCCGGGCCTGCGCGATGGCGAACCCACCGCCCTCCTCGCCGACCAGGTTCGACACCGGCACCCGCGCCTCGTCGAAGACCACCTCGGCGTGACCGCCGTGGTAGTGGTCCTCGTACCCGAACACCTGCATCGCGCGCGTGATCGTCACGCCCGGGGTGTCGCGCGGCACCAGGACCATGGACTGCTGGCGGCGGATGTCCGCCCCGTCCGGGTCCGTCTTGCCCATGACGATGAAGATCTTGCAGTCGGGGTGCATCGCCCCGGAGATGTACCACTTGCGGCCGGTGATGACGTACTCGTCGCCGTCGCGCCGGATGTGCGTCGTGATGTTGGTGGCGTCCGAGGAGGCGACGTCCGGCTCGGTCATCGCGAACGCCGAGCGGATCTCCCCCGCGAGCAGCGGCTCCAGCCACTGCTTGCGCTGCTGCTCGTCGCCGAACTGGGTGAGCACCTCCATGTTCCCGGTGTCGGGCGCGGCGCAGTTCGTCACGGTCGGCGCCAGCTGCGGGGAGCGGCCCATGATCTCGGCAAGCGGCGCGTACTGCAGGTTGGTGAGCCCGGCGCCGTACTCCGAGTCCGGCAGGAACAGGTTCCACAGGCCCTGCCGGCGGGCCTCGGCCTTGAGCTCCTCCACCACCGGGACCGTCTCCCACGGCGAGGCGAGCCGTTCGCGCTGCTCGTGCGCGACGGCCTCGGCCGGGTAGACGTGCTCGTCCATGAAGGCGAGGAGCCTGCCGCGCAGTTCCTCGGTGCGCGCGTCGAAAGCGAAGTCCATGCGGATCAGCCCTCCTGAAGGCCTTCGTGAAGCGTCGTCAGTCCGTGGCGGACGAAGACGGGGACGAGGTCGCCGATGCGGTCGAAGCCGCGGCCGACCGTCTGGCCCAGCGTGTAGCGGTAGTGGATGCCCTCGAGGATCACGGCGAGCTTGAACCAGGCGAAGGCCGTGTACCAGGAGACGGCGGAGACGTCGCGCCCCGAGCGCGCGGCGTACCGCTCGATGAGTTCGGACGGGGCCGGGTGCCCGGGGGCGGTCGCGGTCGTGGAGACGGGGGAGTCGGGCAGGTCCAGCGGCATGCTGTACATGACCAGCAGACCCAGGTCGGTGAGCGGGTCGCCCAGCGTGGACATCTCCCAGTCGAGGATCGCCCGGATCGCGTCGTCCTCGCCGATCAGCACGTTGTCCAGGCGGTAGTCGCCGTGGACGACGGCCGGTGCGGGGGAGACGGGCAGCTCGCGGCCGAGCGCGGCGTGCAGTTCGTCGATGCCGGCCAGGTCGCGGTTGCGGGAGGCGTCGAGCTGCTTGCCCCAGCGCCGCAGCTGCCGGTCCAGGAAGCCCTCGGGACGGCCGAAGTCACCGAGGCCCACGGCCTGCGGGTCGACCGCGTGCAGCTCGACCAGCGTGTCCACCAGGTTCAGCACCGCGCCCCGGGTCCGCTCCGCGCCGAGGGGGGCGAGCTGGTCGGCGGTGCGGAAGGGCGTGCCCTCGACGAACTCCATCACGTAGAAGGGGGCTCCGAGCACCTCCTCGTCCTCGCACAGCAGCACCGGCTGCGGTACCGGGACGGCGGTGGGGTGCAGCGCGCTGATCACCCGGTGCTCGCGCCTCATGTCGTGCGCGGTGGCCAGCACGTGGCCGAGCGGGGGCCGCCGGACGACCCAGCGGGAGGTGCCGTCGGAGACGGCGTAGGTGAGGTTCGAGCGTCCGCCCTCGATGAGCCGGCCCGACAGCGGTCCGTCCACCAGGCCGGGCCGCTCGCGGTCGAGCAGGGCGCGCAACCGGTCGAGATCGAGACCGGGCGGGTGATCGGGGCTCATACGTGGCTCCTACGGGCAGGCGGACAGTTCCCGACCCATGATGCCGACCGGTCGGTATGTCGTCCAGAGGGGGGCGGAAACGTGATCGGAGCCACGATAGGCCGCCCGCCCCCGGAGCGCGGTGTCCGGGGCGGTCCGGACCGGTTCGTTCAGGCGATCCGGGTTGCGGGCGGCCCGGCGAGCCCGGAAGGTCGGACCCATGAAGGCGATCAGCTATGCGCGGTACGGCGGACCCGACGCCCTGGCGTTCGGGGAGGTGCGCGACCCGAAGGTGGGTCCCGACGCGGTGCTGGTGAAGGTCCGGGCGGCGGCCGTGAACCCCGTCGACTGGAAGGCCCGCGAGGGCTACCTCGACGGCATCCTCGCCCCGGTCTTCCCCGTGGTGCCCGGCTGGGACGTCTCGGGCGTCGTCGTGCGCCCCGGGGCGGCGGTCGCCGAGTTCGACGTGGGTGACGAGGTCATCGGGTACGTGCGCGAGGACTTCCTCTCCCGGGGCACCTTCGCCGAGTACGTGGCGGCGCCCGTGCGCACCCTGGCCCGCAAGCCCCGCAATCTGACCTGGGAGGAGGCGGCCGGGCTGCCCCTGGCCGGGCTCACCGCGTACCAGGTGCTGCGCCGGGTGCTGGAGGTCAGGCGGGGCGAGACGGTGCTGGTGCACGCCGCGGCGGGCGGCGTCGGCTCCCTGGCGGTGCAGCTGGGCACGCACCTCGGCGCCCGCGTGATCGGGACGGCGAGCGAACGCAACCACGACTTCGTCCGCGGCCTCGGCGGCGAGCCGGTGACGTACGGCGAGGGACTGGCGGAGCGGGTGCGCGGGCTGGCGCCGGAAGGGGTGCACGCGGTGTTCGACACCGTCGGCGGCGACGCGCTGAAGGTGTCGGCGAACCTGCTGGCCCCCGAGGGCCGCCTGGTGTCGATCGCCGACAACGACGTCGTGACCTACGGCGGCCGCTACTACTTCGTCCGCCCCGACGCCGCCGACCTGCTGCACCTGACCGAACTGGCGGAGCAGGGCGTGGTCGGCGTGCACGTGGACGAGACGTTCCCGCTGGAGCGGACGGCGGAGGCGCACCTGCGCAGCCAGGAGGGACGCACCCGCGGCAAGATCGTGGTGACGGTGGACCGGGAGGGCGAGGAGGCCTGAGCGAGCGGTCCTAGAGGACCAGGGCGGCCCCGCACACCGCCAGGGTCACCGTGCACAGGGCCGCCGCAGCGGCGTGCCGGGGCGTGAAGGGCACCCGGCCCGGACCGGCCGCCAGGGCGCGGATCCTGCGGTGGGCGAGGGCGAGGAACCCCAGCCACAGGCCGCAGCACAGGGCGCCCGCGACGATCTGGGACGCCGAGGCGCCGCCGTGCAGCACGGTCTTCACGGCGAGCACCGCGGCGACCGTGCCGGACAGCGTCGTACGCCGCCACGCGAGCCGGGTCCGCTCCGGCTGCAACCCGGGATCCCGGCCGGGGCCCCCGCCGCGCCCCGCCGGGACGCTCACGCCTCCCACCCCACCAGCACCACGACCACCATCGCCACGGCCACGACCGCGACGACGAGGCTCAGCAGGGCCGGGAACCGCGAGACGGGCAGGTCCTCACCCCGGCGCATGGCCCGCTCGCAGCGCACCCAGTGGTTGACGGCCCGCAGCGAGCACAGCACCCCCGAGGCGAGCAGCGCGAGCGCCAGCCCGACGCGCCATCCCCAGCGCAGGTCCGGCAGGAACTGGTCCACGGCGAACCCTCCGCCGATCAGCGCGAGCGCGGTACGCAGCCAGGCGAGGAAGGTGCGCTCGTTGGCCAGCGAGAAGCGGTAGTCGGGGGTCTCCCCGTCCTCCCGGACCTCCGCGGGCACGAACCAGAACCGGACGTTCCGCACAAACTCGATCACACGCGCGACCCTACCCGCGCCCCACCCGCCCGGCGCCGCCGGAGGCACCGCCGCTCGCCGGACCCGGCCGTCCCGGCGAGCGGAACTCCTTCAGCCGTGCGTACGCCGCCAGGCCGTCCGGGACCCAGGGCCAGTCGGCGAGGCGGTGCTCGACCTCCGTGTCGGTGAGGAAGGCGTGCCAGGCGACCTCCTCGGCCTGCGGGTGGACGGGCAGGTCGCAGGTCACCTCGTACACCGCCGACCACCAGGTGCGGCCGGCCCCGTCGTCGTAGAGGAAGGTGAACAGGTGGCGGGGGGCCGGCAGGCCGCTCACGCCCAGTTCCTCCTCGGCCTCCCGCAGGGCCGCCGCGTCGTAGGACTCGCCCGCGCCGACCACGCCGCCGACGAACATGTCGTACAGGGAGGGGAAGACCAGCTTCTGCGGGGTACGCCGGTGCACGAAGATCCGCCCGGCGGCGTCCCGGGCCTGGACGAACACGCAGCGGTGCCGCAGCCCCCGGGCGTAGACCTCGCCGCGCGGGGATCGTCCGACGACCCGGTCGTGCTCGTCCACGATGTCGAGGATCTCGTCAGCAGCGCTCATGCCCCCATCCAAGCAGCCGGGGGCGCTCGGGGGAGGGGTGCGTCAGGGGGACGCCGGGCTGACCGCGGCGGAGCCCACCCGGGCCCGCGCGCCGGCCGCGCCGGCCGGCATCGCGGGATGCAGTCCCAGCAGCACGATCCCGGCGACCACCGCCAGCAGGCCGCCACTCTCCCAGCCCAGCGCCGCCGCGTCGGTGCGCAGCCGGTCGCCGAGGAAGCCGACGCCGCAGACGATCCCGGCGAGCGGCTGGGCCGCCGTCAGCGCGGGCAGCGAGGTGCGCAGGGGCGCCGTCTCGAAGGCGCTCTGCACCAGCAGCAGCCCCGTGACGCCGAGCGCGACGACCGCGTACGGCTGCCAGCCCGTCATCAGCCCGGCGAAGCCGCCGTCGGAGAACCGCTGCCCGCTCACCCGGGTCAGCGCGTCCTGGACGCCGTACAGCAGCCCGGCCGCGAGCGCGAGCAGCACCGGGCCGGAGCCCGTCCGGGAGCGCCTGCCGCGGGCCGTGAGCAGCAGGGCGAGCCCGATCATGACCCCGATGATCAGCCACTGCCGCACCGGGTCGGCCGTCGCGGTGCCGCCCTCGGGCCGGCCCGCCACGATGAACGCGGTCACGCCGCCCGCCAGCAGCAGCAGGCCCGACCAGCCCTGGCGCCCCAGCGACTGCCGGGTCTGCCGGCGGGACAGGGCCAGCGCGAAGAGCAGGTTCGTGGCGAGCAGCGGCTCCACCAGCGACAGCCGGCCCTGCCCCAGCGCCGCCGCGCCCAGGCCCATGCCGGCCACCATCAGCGCGATCCCGCCGAGCCAGCGCGGCACCTTCACGAGGTCGAGCAGCAGCCGGAAGGAGAGGAAGTCGCCCAGCGGGGCCCGCTGGGCCGCGTTCTGCTGGAGGACGAAACCGAAGCCCAGGCAGCAGGCGGCGCCGAGAGAGAGCGCCAGAACCAGAACCGACACGCGGTGTACCTCGATCGTCAAGTCGGGTCACGATGGCGTAGGGACCGACGGCACCGGCCGGCTCCGCCCGCGTACCCACACGTCCCGCCATCGTGGGGGGCGCTCGCCGGGCGCGCTATGACCTGCGCCACAAAAGGGCGAAACGGGAAAATCGGGTCACAGACGCAGGAGCATCACCGCTCTCTCGTGTCACAAGAACCTCACGAATCACACCAGTTGACGCGTGTAACGCAACATCGGCCCTTGACGACAACCCTTGGCGGAGGGTTTGCTTTCCGTGATCGATTCATGGCAGTGCGCGTCCACGCGCCCGACCGACCGCCGTGAGCCGGAACACAAGAAGAGCGCGTGAGGAAGTTCGCGGTGTCCCCACCCCCGCCTCCCCTCGGCCGCGGCCGCAAGCGCGCGGCGCAGGCCTTCGACGAGGCCCTCGACGACGCCGAGCTCGGGACCGCGCGTGCCGCGCTCGCGCAGGGCCGCTGGCAGAACGTCCGTTCCCTGCTGGTCCACACCGGCGACGACTGGGACCGGCGCGGACACCGGATCACGGTCCTCGCGCGCGAGTCCTACACCGCCGCCTGGGCCCGCGAATGGCTGCTCGCCGAGCCGGAGTCCGCCGACGCCTCCGTCCTGCTGGCCCTCGCCCAGGTCCGTCGGGTGCTGCACGGCAAGGGCAAGCCCGCCCGGGCCCGCGAGGCCTGCGAGAAGGCCGCCGCCCTGGCCCCCGCCGACCCCACCCCCTGGCTCGGCGTCCTCATGCTGGAGTGCGCGGTCGGCACCGACCACGACGCGGTGCGCGTCTTCGAGCAGGTCCGCGTCCGCTACCCCGACCACCACCACGCGCACCACCTCATGGTCGCCCGGCTGGCCGCACGCCGCATGGACCTGGGCCCGGACCCGCTGCACGAGGTCTACGACTTCGCCAACTGGGCCGCCGAACAGGCGCCCGCCGACTCCCCCCTGGCGATCCTGCCCGTCATCGCGCACGCCGAGCGCTACCGCGCCCTGGCCGCCGCCGGACACGAAGCCGCCGACCCCGTCGCCTCGGGCCACTGGAGCGGCCGCCGCGCCCGGCAGGTGATGAAGGCCGCCTTCGACTGGTGGCTGGAATGGGAGCTGGAGGGCCATCCGCGCCGGCTCGTCGACCTGAACTTCCTCGCCCACGCCAAGTACTGCGAGGGCCGGGGCGCCGAGGCCGCCGCCCTGTTCCACCGCATCGGCCGGCACGCCACCCCGGCGCCCTGGTCGTACCCCGACCGCGATCCGCACACCGCCTTCGCCGCCGCCCGCGCCGGTGCGCTCGGCACGGCGTGACACCCCCCCGTATCCCACAGTGAGGACGCCCTCCCGATGACCACGGACAGTTCGAGGACGAACACCTCCGCCCCCGGCGGCATCAGTACGTTCAAGGGGCAGGAGCGCGCCCTGCGCGCCGACCGGCTCGGCACCGGCGGCCTCCTGCTCTCCGTCCTCGCCGCGACCGCCCCGCTGATGGTCGTCGCGGGTGTCATGCCCACCACATACGCGGTCATGGGCATCGTCGGCCAGCCGCTGCTCTTCGTCCTCCTGGGCGTCGTCCTGATCCTGTTCAGCGTGGGCTACGCCGAGATGAGCCGGCACGTCCACAACGCGGGCGCCTTCTACGCCTACATCTCCCGCGGCCTCGGCGGCACCGCCGGCGCGGGCGCCGCCCTGGTCGCGCTCGTCGCCTACAACGCCCTCCAGGTCGGCATCTACGGCATCTTCGGCTTCGAGGTCTCCGGGCTGCTCGCCACCTACGCCGACCTGGAGGTGGCCTGGTGGATACCGGCCCTCCTGGCCGTGCTCGCGGTCGGCCTGCTCGGCTGGCTGAAGATCGACGTCAACGCGCGCGTGCTCGGCGTGCTGCTCGTCATCGAGGTCCTCCTGGTCGTGGTCTTCGACGTCGCCGCCCTCACCGACCCGGCCAAGGAGGGCCTGTCGCTGCACGCCTTCGACCCGGACACGCTGACCGGCGCCGGCGTCGGCACCGCCCTGTGCTTCTGCATCGCCGCGTTCCTCGGTTTCGAGCAGGCCCCCGTCTACGCCGAGGAGACCAGCCGCCCGCACGTCCTCGTGCCGCGCGTGATGTTCCTGGCCGTCGGCGGGGTCGCGGTGTTCTTCGCCCTGAGCAGCTGGGCCCTCACCGTCGCCACCGGCCCCTCGGCCGTCGTCGGCACCGCCCGGGAGCAGAGCGCCGGCCTGCTGTTCTTCCTCACCGAGTCACGCCTCGGCGGCACCTTCACCGACGTCCTGCACATCCTCTTCGTCACCGGCATGTTCGCCGCCCTGCTCAGCTTCCACAACGTCGTCGCCCGCTACGCCTTCGCCATGGGCCGCGAGGGCCTGCTGCCCGCCGCCTTCGGCCGCACCAGCGGCAGCAGCGGCGCCCCCGGCACCGGCTCGCTCCTCCAGACCGCCGTCGCCGCGGTGGTCGTGGCGGCCTTCGCCGTCACTGACGACAAGCCGGTCGGCGACCCGACCGCACCCGTCCTGCAGCTGTTCACCTGGTGCGGCAACATCGGCGCCCTCGGCGTGATCCTGCTGATGGCCGCGGCCTCCCTGTCGGTCGTGGTCTTCTTCGTCCGCCGCGGCGCCGCGGGCACCCAGTCCTGGCGGCTGGTGACCTCCGCGGTCGCCGGCATCGCCCTGCTGGTCATCGCGGGCTACACGGTGAAGGACTTCGACGTGCTGGTCGGCGCCGGCCCGGACTCCTCGCTGAGCTGGGTGCTGCCCGGCATCATCGGTCTCGCCCTGGTCGCGGGACTGGTCCTCGGCCTGGTGCTGCGCGCCCGCGCCCCCGAGAAGCACGCCCGCATCGGGCTGGGCAACGAGGCCTTCCAGCTGGACAAGGCGGCCTCCTCCTGACCCCGCCCGCACGACGGGCGCTTACGGAAGTCTGACGCGCACCCGCGAGCCCTGTCCCGTCCGGGCCGCGGGTGTTCGAATGAAGGGGTGAACGAGCACGTACCTCAGGGTGTGGACGACGAACCCCCCGAGCGCGGCGCCCCGATCGGCCGCCGCGTCTTCCTCGGCACCCTCGCCCTGGGCGCCGCCGGCGTGGTGGCCGCGCCCCCGCTGCAACGCGCCCTGGAGGGCTTCCTGGGCCAGGCCGCGGACCAGGACCCCACCGGCCTGACCGGCCTGCTGCCCAACGGCGGCGGCTTCCGCTACTACTCCGTCGCCTCCTCGGTCCCGCGCAGAACCGCCCGCACCTACCGCCTCACCGTCGACGGCCTGGTCGACCACCCCGCGTCCTACACCCTGGCCGACCTCAGGGCCCTGCCGCAGACCCGGATGGTCCGCGACGTCCAGTGCGTCACCGGCTGGCGCGTCCCCGACACCCCCTTCGAGGGCGTACGCCTGTCCCGCCTCCTCGACGCGGCCGGCGTCCGGCCCACGGCCCGGGCCGTCCGCTTCACCTGCTTCGACGGCACGTACACCGAGAGCCTCACCCTCGACCAGGCCCGCCGCGCGGACGTCCTGGTCGCCCTGCGCATGCAGGACGAGGACCTCGGCCACTCCCACGGCGGCCCGGTCCGCCTCTACGTGGCGCCCATGTACTTCTACAAGTCCGCCAAGTGGCTCTCCGGCATCACCGTCACCGACGAGGTCCGGCCCGGCTACTGGGAGGAGCGCGGCTACGACGTCGACGCCTGGGTGGGCCGCTCGAACGGACGCGACGATGAACCCACGAGCTGATCCGGCCCCCGCCACGACCGACGTGCGCCGCTTCACCCCGGTGCAGCGCTGGATCCACCGCACCACGGCCGCGCTGATGGGCGTCTGCGTGGTGACGGCGGCCTGCCTCTACGTCCCCCAGCTCGCCGAACTGGTCGGCCGCCGCGCCCTGGTCGTCACACTGCACCAGTGGGCGGGCCTGGCCCTGCCCGTGCCCGTGCTGGCCGGTCTCGCCTCCCGCGTCTTCCGCGCCGACCTCGGCCGCCTCAACCGCTTCGGCCCGCACGACCGCGCCTGGCTGCGCGCGGTGCTGCACCGCGACGGACGCCCGGAGTCCCGGCCCGCGGGCAAGTTCAACGCCGGGCAGAAGATCTACGCGTCCTGGATCGCCGGGGCCACCCTCGTCATGCTCGGCACCGGCCTGATGATGTGGTTCACGCACCTCACCCCGCTGCTGTGGCGCACCAGCGCCACCTTCGTCCACGACTGGCTGGCCCTGACGATCGGTATCGTCCTGGCCGGCCACATCGGCATGGCCCTGGCCGACCCGGAAGCCCGCCGCGGCCTGCGCACCGGCAGGGTGAGCCGCGACTGGGCGGACCGCGAGCACCCGCTCTGGCGCCCGTAGGCCACGCGGAGACGCGGAACGGCCCACCCCCTCCCGGCCCCGGCGGCCGGAGAGCCGCCGTCGATGCCGGGCAAGGGGGTGAGCCGTCCTCGCCGCAGGGCCGCTAGATCACCAGGGACAGCAGCAGGACCAGGCCCCCGGCGACCACCGAGATGATCGTCTCCATCACGGACCAGGTCTTGACGGTCTGCCCGACGCTCAGCCCGAAGTACTCCTTCACCATCCAGAACCCGGCGTCGTTGACATGGCTGAAGAACAGCGAACCGGCACCGATGGCCAGGACCAGCAGAGCGGTGTGCGTGGTCGACATGTCGGCCGCGAGCGGGGCGACCAGACCGGCCGCGGAGACCGTGGCCACCGTCGCCGACCCGGTCGCCAGCCGGATCACCACCGCGATCAGCCAGGCCAGCAGCAGCGCCGGGATGGACCAGGACTCGGAGATGTCGAGGACCATCTGCCCCACGCCCGTGTCGATCAGCGTCTGCTTGAAGCCGCCGCCCGCGCCGACGATCAGCAGGATGCCCGCGATCGGCATGAGGCTCTTCTCCACCAGCGGGGAGATCCGCTCCTTGGAGAACCCGGCGGGCCGCAGCAGCGTGAAGATGCCGACCAGCACCGAGGCGAGCAGGGCGATCATCGGCGCGCCGACGACGTCGAAGACGCGCTGCACCGGCTGCTCGGGATCGTCCACCACGATGTCGACGAGCGCCTTGGCGAGCATCAGCAGCACCGGCAGCAGCACCGTGAAGAGGGTGGCTCCGAAGCCGGGGCGTCGCTCGAGCTCCTCGGAGGCGCGCTGCGGGATCATCTTGTCCGGCGCCGGCACGTCGACCCAGCGGGCCGCGTACTTGGAGAACACCGGACCGGCGATGATCACCGTCGGGATCGCCACGAGGACACCGAGCGCCAGGGTCACCCCGAGGTCGGCCCCGACGGCGTCGATCGCGACCAGCGGGCCGGGGTGCGGCGGCACCAGACCGTGCATCACGGACAGGCCCGCGAGCGCCGGGATGCCGATGCGCATCAGCGAGTAGTTGCCCCGCTTGGCCACCATCAGCACCACCGGGATCAGCAGCACGATGCCGACCTCGAAGAACAGCGGCAGCCCGATCACCGAGGCGATCAGCACCATCGCCCACGGCATCGACCGCCCCCCGGCCTTGGCCAGGATGGTGTCGACGATCTGGTCGGCGCCGCCGGAGTCGGCGAGCATCTTGCCGAGGATCGCGCCGAGGGCGATCAGCACGCCGACACCGGCGACCGTCGAGCCGAGACCGGCACTGAAGCTGGTGAGGACCTTGTCCAGGGGCGCCCCGGCGATCGCGCCGAGCGCCAGCGACCCGATGGTCAGCGCCAGGAAGGCGTGCAGCTTGACCTTGGTGATGAGCAGGACGATGACGGCGATGCCCGCCAGGACGGCGATGCCCAGCTGAGCGTGGCCGGCCGAGGTGATCGGCTCGGGTGCGTCCGCTGCCAGCATCTCGACGCTGAGTCTGGTCACGGTGGGGAGTTCCCTTTGCGTTGGGGAGTCGGGGAGAGGGGAGCCGGGAGGGGCTACTGGAGGGGCGCGGGGAGCGAGTCGAGGGCGGCGGCCGCTCGCTCGGTGATCTCCTCCGGGGTGCCCGAGACGTCCACCCCGGCGCCCGCCTCGTCCGCCTCCAGGGGCTGGAGCGTGCCGAACTGGGAGTCCAGGAGCGCCGTGGGCATGAAGTGCCCCTTCCGGTGCGACATCCGGTCCTCGATCAGCGCGCGGTCGCCCGTGAGGTGCAGGAAGACGACGCCGGGTGCGGTGGCCCGCAGCCGGTCGCGGTACGACCGCTTCAGCGCCGAGCAGCTGACCACCCCGCCGAGCCCGGCCCGCCCCTGCGCCCAGCCGCCGATGGCGTCCAGCCAGGGCCCGCGGTCCTCGTCGGTGAGCGGCGTACCGGCCGACATCTTCTCGATGTTGGCCGGCGGGTGGAAGTCGTCGCCCTCGGCGTACGGGACGCCGAGCCGGGCCGCGAGCAGGGGACCGATGGTCGTCTTGCCGGTACCGGCGACGCCCATGACCACGACGACGTGGGGGGTGTTCATCGCTGCCTCACTGTCTGCTGTCTTCGTCGACACGTGATGTCGACGCAACTGAAACCCATAAGGTAGGACTAATTCAAGAGGTCGTGACGAATAAGTCTGACTTTTTGGCTCCGTGATCCACCCCGTACGCTGAGTGCATGACCACACCGGGCCGGGGGCTGCACGGCCGTGTACTGGACACCCTGGGCCCCGAGATCACGGGGGGCGAGTACCCGCCGGGCAGCGTTCTGCGCACCGACGAGCTCGCCCAGCGTTTCGACGTGTCGCGCTCCGTGATGCGCGAGGCGGTCCGCGTCCTGGAGTCCATGCACCTGGTGGAGTCCCGCCGCCGCGTCGGCGTCACCGTCCGCGCCGAGTGCGAGTGGAACGTCTACGACCCGCAGGTGATCCGCTGGCGCCTGGCCGGCGCCGACCGCGCGCGGCAGCTGCGCTCGCTCACGGTGCTGCGCTCGGCGATCGAACCGGTCGCGGCGGGCCTCGCCGCCCGGCACGCCACGCCCGAGCAGTGCGCGGAACTCACCGACCGCGCCCTCGGCATGGTCGCCCACTCACGCGGTCACAAGCTGGAGGGGTACCTCCTGCACGACGTCGCCTTCCACCGCGTCATCCTGGAGGCCTCGGGCAACGAGATGTTCGCCCGCCTCGGCGACGTCGTCGCCGAGGTGCTGGCCGGCCGCACCCACCACGACGTGATGTTCGAGGACCCCGACCCGGCCGCCGTCACCCTGCACGTCCGGGTCGCCGAGGCGGTCCGCGCGCGTGACGCCGCCCGCGCCGAGGAGCTGACCCGCGAGATCACCGTCGGCGCCCTCCAGGAACTGGACATCCTGGCGCCGTAGCACCCGCTACGAGGGGAACTCCCCGTCGACGTACACCCAGGCCCCGTCGACCCGCTCGAACCGGCTCCGCTCGTGCAGCGAACCGCCCCGGTAGGACGCCCGGAACTCCACGGTCCCGGCCGAGTGGAACGCCGACCCGTCGGTCGTGCCCAGGATCTCCAGCCCGGTCCACCGCATCCCCGGATCGAGCTCCAGCCGGCCCGGCCGCGTCCGCGGGTGCCAGGTCCGCAGCAGGTACCCCGCGTCGCCCTGCACGAAGGCGCAGTACCGCGACCGCATCAACGCCTCGGCGGTCGGCGCGGCCGCGGCCCCGGAGTGGAACCGGCCGCAGCAGGCCGCGTAGTCCTGGGGGAGTCCGCAGGGGCAGGAACGCCTGGTCATGGCACCTCTCTCGCAGGAACGACCGAAGGCCGCGACCTCGCGGTCGCGGCCTTCGGTTCCAAGTGTCCGAGGGGGGACTTGAACCCCCACGCCCGATAAAGGGCACTAGCACCTCAAGCTAGCGCGTCTGCCATTCCGCCACCCGGACAAGGTGTCTGTCGCGTGGGTTCTCCCCGCGGCGACGACGTAAACATTACCAGGCTTTCCGGGGTGGCCCGATCACCCCCCGGCCGCACCCCGGGACCGCGTGAACGACGTGTGACGGGCCGGGAGGGCTCTTGGGGACCGGGCCCGACAGAGAGAGGATGAAGGGGACCCACCAGCAGTGACACCGGGAGGAAGCACGTGAGCGAGACGGACACGGCCAGGAACGTCACCGGCGAGGACGAGGTCGTGGACCTCTGCCGCGAGCTGATCCAGATCGACACCAGCAACTACGGCGACCACTCGGGTCCGGGCGAGCGCAAGGCAGCCGAGTACGTCGCCGAGAAGCTCGCCGAGGTCGGGCTCGAACCGCGGATCTTCGAGTCCCACCCGGGCCGCGCCTCCACCGTGGCCCGCATCGAGGGCGAGGACCCGTCCCGGCCCGCGCTGCTCATCCACGGCCACACCGACGTCGTCCCGGCCAACGCGGACGACTGGACCCACCACCCCTTCTCCGGCGAGGTCGCCGACGGCTGCGTGTGGGGCCGCGGGGCGGTCGACATGAAGGACATGGACGCGATGACCCTCGCGGTCGTCCGCGACCGGCTGCGCAGCGGGCGCAGGCCGCCGCGCGACATCGTCCTCGCGTTCCTCGCGGACGAGGAGGCCGGCGGCATCTACGGGGCCCGCTACCTCGTCGACCACCACCGGGACCTCTTCGACGGCGTCACCGAGGCGATCAGCGAGGTCGGCGGCTTCTCCTTCACGGTGAGCGAGGAGCGGCGGCTGTACCTGATCCAGACGGCCGAGAAGGGCATGCACTGGATGAAGCTCACCGTGGCCGGCACGGCGGGCCACGGGTCGATGATCCACCGGGACAACGCGATCACCGAGCTGTCGGAGGCCGTGGCCCGCCTCGGCCGGCACACCTTCCCGGTACGGGTCACCAAGACCACCCGCGCCTTCCTCGACGAACTCGGCGACGCGCTCGGCACCGAACTCGACCCCGAGGACATGGAGTCGACCCTCGCCCGGCTCGGCGGCATCGCCAAGCTGATCGGCGCCACCCTGAGCAACACGGCCAACCCCACGCAGCTCGGGGCCGGCTACAAGGTCAACGTCATCCCGGGCGAGGCCACCGCCCATGTGGACGGGCGCTTCCTGCCCGGCTACGAGGACGAGTTCCTCGCCGACCTCGACCGGATCCTCGGACCGAGGGTGCGCCGTGAGGACGTGCACGCCGACAAGGCCGTCGAGACCACGTTCGACGGGGCGCTGGTGGAGGCCATGCAGTCCTCGCTGCTGGCCGAGGACCCGACCGCCAAGGCCATCCCCTACATGCTCTCCGGCGGCACCGACGCCAAGTCCTTCGACGACCTGGGCATCCGGGGCTTCGGCTTCGCCCCGCTGAAGCTGCCGCCGGAGCTGGACTTCGCGGGCATGTTCCACGGCGTGGACGAGCGGGTGCCGGTCGACGGCCTGAAGTTCGGCGTGCGGGTCCTCGACCGCTTCATCGACGCGTCCTGAAAACACTGCCGAAAACCTGCTAATCGGTCGGGCGTGCGAGATCGACTGGGAAGAGTGAATGCGACGATCAGCTCGTAGCCTCATTACTCCAGCCTCGTTACAGGTAATGCGATCGCACGATGGATCGCTTTGCCAACTAGGAGGAATAATGATCAAGAAGGTCGTCGCTGCTGCGGCTGCCACCGGTGGCCTGGTTCTCGCGGGCGCGGGTCTCGCCGTCGCCGACTCGGGTGCTCAGGGTGCCGCGGTGCACTCCCCGGGCGTCCTGTCCGGCAACGTCGTTCAGGTGCCCGTGCACATCCCGGTGAACGTCTGCGGCAACACGGTCTCCGTGATCGGTCTGCTGAACCCCGCCTTCGGCAACACCTGCGTCAACAAGTGACGCTTTCCCCTCCGTAGAGGGGAGTCCAAAGCCATCGGTCCCGGAGCGCGTGCCATGCGCTCCGGGACCGAACGCTTCCGCAGGTGGATTCGAGAAGAATTCGATAACGGGTCGAAGGCAGGTATTCAGCAATGCGACAGGTCACCCGCAAGGGTCTGATGACCGTGGCCGCCGCGACCGGCGTGATCGCCGCCGCGGGCGGCTCCGCGCACGCCGCCTCGGGCGCCCAGGGCTCCGCCTCGGGCTCGCCGGGCGTGCTGTCCGGGAACTCGGTGCAGGTGCCGGTGCACGCACCGGTCAACGTCTGCGGGAACACGGTCGACGTCATCGGCGTGCTCAATCCGTCGGTGGGCAACTCCTGCGCCAACAGGGGCGGTGGTTCGTCGTCGGGGGGATACGGCGACTCACACGGTCACGGCGGTTCACACGGTCACGGCGGCGGTTCGCACGCGGGCGGACACGCCACCGACTCTCCCGGCGTCGGCTCGGGCAACCACGTCCAGGTCCCGGTCCACGTGCCGGTGAACGTGTGCGGCAACAGCGTGGACGTCATCGGCATCGCCAACCCCAGCGCGGGCAACGACTGCGGCAACGGCGGGAACGGCCACCACGGCACCCCGCCCGGCGGCGGCCACGGCAACCCGGGCCAGCCGGGCGGCCCGGGCGGTCCCGGCAACCCCGGTGGTCCCGGCGGCCCGGGTGGTCCCGGCAACCCCGGTGGCCCGGATGGTCCCGGTACTCCCGGTGGTCCGGGAACCCCTGGTCACCCCGGTGACCCGGGTGCCCCGGGCGGCCCCGGTGGCGACGGCCCCGGCACCCCGGGCACCGGCGGAGACGGACCGGGGGGCCAGGGACCGGGCGGTGCGGGCCCCGGCGCCCAGGGGCCGGGCGGCTCCTCGCACGGCGACGAGCCGGACGGCCGGTTCGTCCTGCGGCCCCACGGCGAGGCCCAGCTCGCCAGCACCGGCAGCGACCTGCCGCTCGGCTTCGCCCTGCCGGCCGGCGCCGGCGCGCTGCTCGCGGGCGCGGTCCTCTACCGCAGGGCCCGCGCCTCGGCCTGACGCCCCCACCCCGCCCAACGGAGCGGGCCCCGCCGATGCGGGGCCCGCTCCGTCATGTGCCTTCTTCCCGTGCGCCGTCCCCGCTCACCACGTGGCCCGCACCTGGCGGATGATCCGCCGGCGCAACCGCACCTTGCGACTGCCGTCGCGCAGCAGGCTCAGACGGTGCAACTCCCAGTGTCCGTACTCCGCATGGTCCGTCAGCAGACGTGCCGTCTCCTTGCGGGACACCCCGCGCGGCACGTACACGTCGACAAATTCGTATTCCGGCATCGCATCTATTGTGCGGGCTGGGGCCAGGTACGGATAGCGTCTGCACTATGTCTGATGCTGCGCAGCCCACCGCTGCCGAGGTACGCGCCGCCGCCGAGGCGGTCAAGACCGCGCTCGACCGCCACCTTGCCGCGGTCGAACGCAGGTCGGGAGGGGACGACCCGGCCGTCTACGAGGCGTTCAACCAGCTGGCCGCGGCCGCAGAGGCGTACGACGAACTGCTCTACGACCGCTACGACGAGGTCACGCCCTTCGAGATCCCCGGTGCGGAGGACGCGCTGCCCCCGTACACGGGCCCCGAGGAGCCGAGCGCGGTCAGCGTGCTGATCCGCCGTGACTACGCCGTCGCGGAACCGCAGCGGCTGCTGGCCCACGCACAGCGGATCGAGGCGGCGGACGGCGACGACGGCCCGTCGGCGTCCGGCACGGTGCATGGCGCTCTCGGCCTGCTGTTCGGGGAGTTCGAGCCCGACGAGATCGCCTCGCGGCACAAGGAGTTCGGGCTGGAGGAGGGCGACTCCACGCTCTGGGTGACGGCCGCCGACGAACCGGCCGAGCCCGGCGAGTGGCTGGAGGCGCCGTTCGAGCAGGTCGACCCGCAGCAGGTGGTCTGCCGCTTCGACGTCAGCGCCGTCTTCGACGACATGGACGACGACACCGAGGACGACGGGGACGACATCGAGGACGAGCTGGACACCGACCTGGACGAGGACGAGGACCTGGAGCCGCTGGACGCGGACCGCCGCTGAAGCGCGGACGAGGCCGGTCACCGGGGCGGGGGGGGGGGGGGGGCCGGCCCCCCCCCCCCCCCCCCCCCCCCCCCCCCCCCCCCCCGCCCCCCCGCCCCCCCCCCCCCCCCCCCCCCCCCCCCCCCCCCCCCCCCACCTCGCGGGCGTCGAATGCGCCCCGGGCGGGGCGCCCGGCGGCCCGCGGGTCCCGCCGGGGCGGGGGCTGCCCGGGGGGGGGGGGCGGGGGGCCCGGGCCCCCGGCCACCGCCTTCGTCACACCCCCGCGACCTGCGGGGCCAGCAGCACCGGGAGCCGGGTCGTCCGCGGCTTCGCCGGGACCTCGGCCACGGCCCGGGGCAGCGCCTGCTCCACGCCGTGCACCACGGACAGATGGCGGTCGGCCCGGCCGAAGGCCGTGTACACCCACGGCCGGCTGAGCGCCTGTGCCGCGTCCCCGGGCAGCACGGCGACCACGGCGGGCCAGCGGCTCCCGACCGCCTGGTGCGCGGTCAGCGCCCACCCGTGCCGCACCGTCTGCTCCACCCGCTCCTTCGGCACCACGACGGCCTCGCCCGCGCACGACAGGTGCAGTCCCTCGGCGTCCGCCCTCACCACGCGTCCGGTCACCGCCCGGCCCGGGACGGGGGAGTGGACGATCCGGTCCCCGGGGTCGAAGCCGCCGAAGCGGCCGGGGCCGGGATTCAGCCGTTCCTTGAGCGCGGCGTTGAGCGCGCGCGTACCGACCGCCCCGCCGTGCCCGGGTGTGATGACCTGGGTGTCCTCGGCCGGTACGCCGATCGCCCGCGGCACCGAGTCCGCGACGAGCTGCACCGTGCGGTGCACCGCCTCGCCCGCGTCCCGCACGGGCACGATCACGACCTCCTTGCCGGGTGCCTCGACCTGGTTCAGCTCACCGACGCCGATGCCGGAGACCAGCTCGCCCAGCGGCCCGGGGTCCGGGCGGCGCGAGGCGATCTGCGGGCAGATCCGCGCCGCGAGCAGGTCCGCGAACACCCGGCCCGGGCCCACCGACCACAGCACTCCCGGATCCCCGGCCAGCACCAGCCGCGCCCCGTCCGGCAGCGACTCGGTCAGCAGGGCCGCCGTCTCGACGTCGAGCTGCGGCGCGTCGAGGACCACGAGCAGATCGAGGGCGAAGGCGCCGTCGGCATCCCGGCCGGGACCCTCCTGACCGGCCAGCAGCCCCGGCACGGTCGCGACGGGCAGGTCCGCAGCGGTGGACGGGGCCGCGGAGGAGGGGCCACCCGGTCCCCGGGCCGGGTCGTCCGGCTGTTCCACCGGCCCCGAGCCGCTCGTCCGCCGCAGCAACACCGCGAAGCGGTCACGGCCGACCGGGCCGTGCGTCGCCGCCCAGGCCCGCAGTCCCAGGCCGTGTGCCGCGTGCAGCAGGGCCGCCGGCTCCGCCAGGGACGCCTCCGCGCCGGTGTGCAGGACCAGGCCGTGCCCGGCGACCGCGCGCAGCAGCTCGGCCGCCGACCCCTGGGTCGCGGCTGCGGCCCGCTCCCACTCCTCCGCCGAATCGTCCTGCTTCGGCGTGGAGTTGACCAGCCGGGCCAGACCGTCGGCCAGGCTCTCCTCCGCCAGCGCGTACCGCTCCAGGCCGACCAGGACGCGGATCGGGCGCTCCGCCTCGTCGTCCTCCGTCTCCTCGCCGCTGGTGGGGGCCGGGGCGCCGGGCTCCGCCAGGGCGTCCTGGAACACCAGCGCGTCACCCTCCGCGATCGCGTCCTGCACGGCGCTGTCGGGGTCCGGCACGCTCCGCTGGGCCAGGGCCGCGAGCAGCGCCGGCATCTCCAGGGCCGTGTGCCCGGCCAGGGCCGCCTGCTCCAGGAGCCAGACCGTGAGGGCCCGGCCGCGCCGCTCGTCGTCCGGGCCGCACTCGGCGCCCAGCAGCGCCCGCGCGAACCCGTCGGCCTGGTCGGGTCGCACGCCGGGCACGCGCAGCAACTGCCAGGGGTCGCTGCGCAGCAGCTCGTCCGCGCCCTCTCCGAGGGCGGCGGCCACCTGCGGTGCGAGGGCCTCGGGGGCACCCCCCTCCGTCAGGACTCGCCGCACCGTCTGCACGGCCTCGGGGGCGGGAGCCGCCGGGGACGCCGCGACGGTCTCGGCGGCCACGGGGCGGGACGGCCGGTCGGGCTCGGGGGCGGAGCGGCGGGGGGCGGGCGCGGGGTCCTCGAACACCGTGGCCACCGGCTTCTCGCCGCTCTCCACGGCACGGACGGCCGCGAGCAGGTCGGCGGCCTTGCCGCTCAGCTTGGCACCGGCCTCGATGGGCCCCTTCTTCTCGGCCTTGCGCTGCTCGATCCGCTCCCGCTCGGCCCGCTGCGCCAGCAACTCCGCCTCGGCCTCGGACACCTGGCCGCCCCCGACGCCGTCACCCTCGCCCTCGCCGTCGCCGTCGCCGTCGCCGTCGCCGTTGCCCTCGCCCGGGGGAGTCCGCTCGACCCGGGGTGCGGTGCCGTCGCCGGCGGACGTCCGCCCGCCCTCGGGCTCACCGCCCTGGCCCGCGGCGAGCTCGCCCCCGGCGTCGCCGCCCGCCGTGCCCTGTGTGCCCGGCGTCCCCGGCTCGGCGTCCTCCGTGGTCTCGGGCTCCGTGCTCACAGCGTGCTCCAGTCGTGATCGGGATAGCGGTGCACGGGCGCCGACACATCGTCCAGCGCCC
This sequence comes from Streptomyces sp. NPDC017943, assembly GCF_044328425.1. NCBI lineage: Bacteria > Bacillati > Actinomycetota > Actinomycetes > Kitasatosporales > Streptomycetaceae > Streptomyces > Streptomyces sp. NPDC017943. The sequence continues at coordinate 141,729 of NZ_JBIRHH010000007.1, forward strand.
GGCAGATCTCGTCAGGAAGACTAAGGGTCTCCACTGACAATGCCGCCGTGAGCTGCTGCGCGTTGCGCGCGCCGACGATCGGCGCCGTCACGCCGGGCCGGTCGCGGACCCAGGCCAGGGCCACCTGCAACGGCGTCACCGCCAGCCCGTCGGCCGCGGTCGAGACGGCGTCCACGATGCGGCTCGCCGTGTCGTCCAGATAGGGCGCGATGAACGGCGCGAGGTGCTCCGAGGCGCCGCGTGAGTCGGCCGGCACCGCCTCGCCCCGGTACTTCCCGGTGAGCACCCCGCGACCCAGCGGCGAGGACGGCAGCAGGCCCACGCCCAGGTCGAGCGCGGCCGGCAGCACCTCGCGCTCGACGCCCCGCTGGAGCAGCGAGTACTCGAGCTGGGTGGCGGCCAGCCGGGTCCGGGTGCCGGGCGCGGCCATCTGCCAGGTGCCCGCCTTGGCGAGCTGCCAGCCGCAGAAGTTGGAGACCGCCGCGTAGCGGGCCCGTCCGCTGGCGACCGCCAGGTCGAGGGCCTGGAGGGTCTCCTCCAGCGGGGTGTCCGGGTCGTAGGCGTGGACGTGCCACACGTCGACGTAGTCGGTGCCGAGCCTGGCGAGCGAGGCGTCGAGCGCGGCGAGCAGATGGCCGCGGGAGCCGTCGACGCGGCGGTCGGGGTCCGGCACGCTCCCGGCCTTGGTCGAGACGACCAGGTCCCGGCGCGGGACCAGGCCGTCCATCAGCCTGCCCAGCAGGTACTCGGCCTCGCCGTCGCCGTACACGTCCGCCGTGTCGACGAGGGTGCCGCCCGCCTCCCAGAACGTCTTCATGAGGTCCGCGGCGTCGTGCTCGTCGGTGTCCCGTCCCCAGGTCAGGGTGCCGAGCCCGATGCGGGACACACGCAGGCCGGTGCGGCCGAGATGCCTCTGCTCCATGAACGCCGAGATTACTGGCCAGAACCTACCGTGTGGGTGGCTGTGGACGACCGATTTCCGGGGGCGGACGGTGAGCTCCCCGAGGCCGCCCCCGGTCCGGCCGCCACAGCCCGGCGCTCCGGGTCAGCAGCTCCCGTCCGACACCTGGAGCCCCTTGTTCGCGCCCGCCGTGCGGTTCACGACCGCGGGCACGCAGCCGGCCGCGTCGAGCCGGAAGGAGTAGGGGACGGAGACCGTGGTGTTCGACGTCGGGTTCGGGCCGGCCGGGCGGTTCTCACTGCCCGGCTGGGACCACGTCACGTTGTCGAAGACGTTGCCGGCGACCTGCCAGTAGCCCGCCTCGTCGGTGTAGAAGGTGCCGAGGACGTCCTTGGAGTCCTCGAAGTAGTTGTTGTCCACCTTGGCGCGGGCGCCGGCCCGGGAGTTGATGCCGGACTCGTTGAGGCGCACGTAGTGGTTGTTGTACATGTGCGCGACGCCGCCGCGCAGCAGCGGGGCGCGGGAGTCGATGTTCTCGTAGCGGTTGTGGTGGTACGTGATGAACCCGTTCGACCGGTCGCTCTCGCTGCTGCCGACCAGGCCGCCGCGGCCGGAGTTGCGCAGGACGCTGTAGGACAGCGTCACGTACTGGGTGTTGTTCTTCATGTCGAACAGGCCGTCGAAGCCCTCCGATTCGCCGCCCGAGGCCTCCAGGGTGGTGTGGTCGACCCAGACGTTGCGCACGTTGCTCTCCATGCCGATGGCGTCGCCGCCGTTGGACGTGGGGGAGCCGGACTTCTTGACGTTCCGCACCGTCACGTTCTGGATGACGATGTTCCTCGACTCGCGGATGTGGATGCCCACCTGGTCGAAGACGGCACCGCTGCCGACGCCGACCAGCGTCACGTTGCTGATCTTCTTCAGCTCGATCACGCCGTCGGCGGTGTCGCAGCTGCTGCCGGAGACCTTCTTGGTGTTGGCGTGGGTGATGGTCCCCGCGACCTCGATGGTGAGGGGCGTGCTGCTGCCGGCCCGGCCGCACAGGGCGGCGTGGATCGCGGTCCCGGTCGTCGCCCGGACCGTCTGCCCGCCGGCGCCGCCGGTGGTGCCGCCGTTCTGCGTCGCGTAGCCGGTGGCGCTGCCGGTCGCGGCCGACGCCCCGGGCGCCGAGACGACCGTTCCGGTTCCGGCGGCCAGGGCCAGGGTGGCCAGGGCCGCGCCGAGTCGCGGGGAGATTGCTCGCTTCATCCGTACCTCTCCGTTTCCGTGCGGAGTGCGGGTGGGGTTAGAAAGCGCTTTCCGGAGACGGTAGAGAATCCGCTGTGTACGCGTCAATGGTCGCGTACTTGATCCTTGTTCACCCATGTGAAAGATCGTGGCCCTGTCGCTGTCCCGAGCGGCGGCCCCGCGCTAAGGTCTGCGCACAAGGCACGTTACTGATCAGTAAGGGGAATCGGCATGCAGCTCGGTATCAACCTCGGCTACTGGGGTGCCGGAATGGACGCGGACAACCTGGCCGTCGCCCAGGAGGCCGACCGCCTCGGCTACGCCGTCTGCTGGGCCGCCGAGGCCTACGGGTCCGACGCGGCCACCGTGCTGAGCTGGGTCGCCGCCCAGACCGAGCGCATCGACGTGGGCTCCGCCATCTTCCAGATCCCGGCCCGCCAGCCCGCGATGACGGCCATGACCGCCGCCACCCTCGACTCCCTGTCCGGCGGCCGCTTCCGCCTCGGCCTCGGCGTCTCCGGCCCGCAGGTCTCCGAGGGCTGGTACGGCGTGAAGTTCGACAAGCCGCTCGCCCGCACCCGCGAGTACGTCGAGATCGTCCGCAAGGCCATGACCCGCGAGCGGCTGTCGTACGAGGGGCAGCACTGGACGCTGCCGCTGCCCGGCGGCCCCGGCAAGCCCATCAAGCTCACCGTGCACCCGCAGCGCGAGCACATCCCGCTGTACATCGCCGCGATCGGCCCCAAGAACCTCGAGCAGACCGGTGAGATCGCCGACGGCGCCCTGCTGATCTTCCCCTCCGCCGAGCACCTGGAGGACACCACGATCAAGCACCTGCGCGCCGGACGGGAGAAGGCCGGCAAGACCCTCGACGGGTTCGACGTGTGCCCGACCCTGCCGCTCGCGGTCGGCGACGACAAGGACGTGGCCGCGCTCGCCGACACCTTCCGCCCCTACACCGCGCTGTACGTCGGCGGCATGGGCAGCCCGAAGCAGAACTTCTACAACCAGCTCGCCCAGCGCATGGGCTACGAGCGGGAGGCCGCCGAGATCCAGGGCAAGTACCTCTCCGGCGACAAGCAGGGCGCCGCGGCCGCCGTCCCGCACGACCTGATCGACCGGACGACCCTGCTCGGTTCCGTGGACCGGATCGCCGACCGGATGAAGGCCTACGCCGCGGCCGGGGTCACCACCCTGTCCCTCGCACCGGCGGGCTTCACGCTCGACGAGCGGCTCGCGTCCCTGCGCGCCGGCACCGAGGCCCTGGAGCGCGCCGGTCTCGCCTGAGCCCCGGCCGAACGGGCCCGTCGGGCGGGCCCTGAGGTTTTCGCGGCCGTGGTGGGGGCTCGGGGGTCTTCCCCGCCACGGCCGTCACGCGGAACAACGCGCCGGGCCCGGCTCGGTTACGCCCGCGCCGCCACCGGATCCACCCGGCGCGCTGTGCCCCTGCGTCCACCATTCGGCCGAGCCGTCCCCCACACCTGTTGCAGCACCCCGCACCCCGCACTTGACTCGTTCTCCGCGGAGACCTGCGGATCGGCAGCACGCGCACGTGCGCGGGAGAGGTGCCCACGATGCTTTCGGCCAAGAGTCTGTTCGAGGAGATCCTCGCCAACGACGAGTCCTTCGCCCTGTTCTGCTCCATCGCCGCGAGCGGCGAGTCCCAGGGCGGCTGGGAGAACGCCCGTATCGCCGCCCTGGTGCCCGACACCGAACGCGCGCTCGCCCCCAAGATCAGCCGGCACGGCGCCGACGAGGACAAGCACGGCCGCATCTTCAACGCCCTGCTGAAGAAGCGCGGCCTGGACCCCGTCCCGGTCCCGCCGGACACCGACTACACCATGCTCCTGGAGCGCAACGGCATCGGCCTCGCGCACGAGCAGCTGCGGCGCGACGAGCAGCTCACCGTCCAAGACATCGTCACCTACCTCTCGCACAGCCGGGTCACCGAACAGCGCGCCTCCGAGCAGATGGAGCTGCTGCGCAAGCACTTCGCCGACCACCCGGACATCGGCCGGGCCGTCCGCCAGATCTCCAACGACGAGGACAACCACCTCGCCTACTGCCACGAGGAACTGCTGCGCTTCGCCCGCGCCGGACACGGCCGGACCATCCAGCGGACCCTGCGCGCGTGCGCGCTCGCCGAGATCCGGATCTACCGGGACGTCAGCCTCGCGGTCATGGCCCACATGGGCCGCATCCTCGGCTGGTCCAAGGCGAAGTCGGCGGTGCTCGCGGCCGGCATCCACGCGGTGTACGCCTACGAGCGGCTGGGCGGCTGGCGCCGGATGGTGTCGCTCACGACGCCCGAGCGCCGCAACGCCCTCGGCGGCCCCGCCACGCCCGAACCCGAGTACGCCTGACCGGCGACCCGACCCGGCCGCCCTACAGCCAGCCCCGGCGCTTGAACAGCCGGAACACCATGAACTCCAGGGCGGCCATCAGGGCCATCAGCGCGGGGTAGGACCACACCCAGTGCAGCTCGGGCATGTGCTCGAAGTTCATGCCGTAGACCCCCGCGAACATCGTGGGGATCGCGGCCATGGCCGCCCAGGCGGAGATCTTGCGCATGTCGTCGTTCTGCCGGACGCTCATCTGCGCCAGGTGCGCCGACAGGATGTCCGACACCAGGCGGTCCAGGTTCTCCACGGACTCGTTGACCCGCGTCAGGTGGTCGCTGACGTCCCGGAAGAACGGCCGGGCCCCGTCGTCCACGAAGGGCACCGCCACGCCGTAGGGCGCCGTACCCGCCAGCCGGCTCATCGGCAGGGCCAGCGGACCGGTCGCCCGGCGGAACTCCAGGACCTGCCGCTTGAAGTCGTAGATGCGCGAGGCCGTGTTGCGCGAACCGCCCCCGTCGGGGGAGAACACCTCCGCCTCCAGGCCCTCCAGGTCGGCCTGCAGCTCCGTCGCGACGTCCAGGTAGTGGTCGACCGCGGCGTCGGCGACCGCGTACAGCACGGACGTGGGCCCGTTGCACAGCAGGTCCGGCTCCTGCTCCAGGCGGTTGCGGACGGTCTTGAGCGGCGCGCTCTCACCGTGCCGCACGGTCACCACGAACGAGTCGCCGAGGAAGATCATGAGTTCGTCGGTGGAGACGGTGTCGCTCTGCGGCTCGTAGCGCACGGGCTTGAGCACCACGAACAGCGAGTCGTCGTAGATCTCCAGCTTGGGCCGCTGATGGGCCTTGAGCGCGTCCTCGACGGCCAGCGGGTGCAGGCCGAACTCCCGGCTGACGTGCTCGAACTCGCGCTCGGTCGGTTCGTGCAGCCCGATCCACACGAACCCGCCCGCCGTCCGGGCCTCGCCCAGCGCCTCCGAGAAGTCCTCGGACCCCTCCGTCCGCTGCCCGTCGCGGTAGATGGCACAGTCCACGATCACGAGGCGAGTCTCCCGTCACTCGAACGACACCGCACGCGCGCGTGCGCCTACGCTGGAGCGCATGCCCACGTTGATCCTGGTCAGGCACGGACGCTCCACCGCAAACACCGAGGGCCTGCTCGCCGGGTGGACGCCCGGCGTCGCGCTCGACGAGCGCGGGGCCGCACAGGCCGCCGCGCTGCCCGGGCGCCTTGCCGCACTGCCCCTCGCCGAAGTCGTCGCCAGCCCGCTCCAGCGCTGCCAGGAGACGATCCGGCCGCTGCTCCGGGCCCGCCCGGGGCTGACGGCGCACACCGACGAACGCATCGGCGAGTGCCACTACGGCGACTGGTCGGGGCGCAAGCTCGCCGAACTCAAGGACGAACCCCTGATGGAGGTCGTGCAGGCGCACCCCTCCGCGGCGGCCTTCCCCGGCGGCGAGTCCATGCGGGCCATGCAGACCCGCGCGGCCGAGGCCGTGCGCGAGTGGAACGCGCGCGTGGAGCGCGACCACGGCGCCGAGGCCGTCTACCTCATGTGCTCGCACGGCGACATCATCAAGTCGCTCGTCGCGGACGCCCTGGGACTGCACCTCGACCTCTTCCAGCGGATCTCCGTCGAACCGTGTTCCGTCACGGCGATCCGCTACACCCGGCTGCGCCCCTACCTCGTCCGCCTCGGCGACACCGGCGACCTCGCCTCCCTGGCGCCGCGCGAGGAGCCGCCGGGCGACGACGCCACCGTCGGGGGTGGTGCGGGCGCACCGTGATCGTCGGCCGCAGTAGGGTGAAGCGGTCGCAGCAGTGCCGTGCTCACACGGTTCCCACGATTCCCATGGAGACAGGACGTGTCCCGTCAGGTGTTCCTCTACGACCATCCGGAGCGTTTCGTGGCCGGCACGGTCGGACTGCCCGGGCGCCGTTCGTTCTTCCTGCAGGCCTCCGCCGGTACCCGGGTGACGAGCGTGGCCCTGGAGAAGACCCAGGTCGCGGCGCTCGCCGAGCGGATGGAAGAACTGCTCGACGAGGTCGTGCGCCGGAGCGGCGGCAGTGCCTCCGTCCCCGCCGTCGCACCGTCGGAGATCACCGACACCGCCCCGCTGGACACCCCCATCGAGGAGGAGTTCCGGGTCGGCACCATGGCGCTCGCCTGGGACGGCGACGAGCAGCTGATGATCGTCGAGGCCCAGGCGCTCGTCGAACTGGACGCCGAGTCCGAGGAGGACCTCGCCGAGGCGGAGGAGCGGCTGCTCCAGGACGAGGAGAACGGCCCCCCGATGCTGCGGGTGCGGCTCACCGGCGCGCAGGCCCGGGCCTTCGCCAAGCGCGCCCTGGACGTCGTCAACGAAGGGCGGCCGCCGTGCCCGCTGTGCAGCCTCCCGCTCGACCCGGAAGGACACGTATGTCCGCGCCAGAACGGATACCGCCGCGGAGCGTGACGCCTCCCGAGGACGCCGCCGCGCTGCTCGCCGCGGGCGAACTGACCGTGCGCGGACGCATTCGTGAGGCCTCGAACGCGGCCTTGTACTGCACGGTGACCCACGAGGGCGCGGAAGCGGCCTGCGTGTACAAGCCGGTCGCGGGGGAGCGGCCCCTGTGGGACTTCCCCGACGGGACCCTGGCCGGGCGCGAGGTCGCCGCGTACGCCGTCTCCGAGGCGACCGGCTGGGGGCTCGTCCCGCCCACGGTGCTGCGCGACGGCCCCTACGGCGAGGGCATGTGCCAGCTGTGGATCGAGGCGGCCCCGGACGCCGAGCTGCTCGCCCTGGTCGACGGGGAGGAGCCGGAGCCGGGCTGGAAGGCGATCGGATTCGCGGAGGTGGGCGAGGGACGCACGGCCCTGCTGGTGCACGCCGACGACGAACGGCTGCGGCGGCTCGCCGTCCTGGACGCCGTGATCAACAACGCCGACCGCAAGGGCGGCCATCTGCTGCCCACCGGCGAGGGACGGTTGTTCGGCATCGACCACGGCGTCACCTTCAACGTCGAGAACAAGCTGCGCACCCTGCTGTGGGGGTGGGCGGGCGAGCCCCTCACCCCGGAGGCCCTGGACGTCCTGGAGGGCCTCAGGAAGGACCTGGCCGAGGGCGGCGCGCTGGCCGCACGGCTCGCTCCGCTGATCACCGGCGCCGAGATCGAGGCCACCCGGTCCCGGGTCGGCGCGCTGCTCGCCTCGGGCACCCATCCCGAGCCGGGCGGGGAATGGCCCGCGATTCCCTGGCCACCCGTGTAGGCGGGGCGGCCCGCCCCGGCAGCAGCACAGTGTCCGGCGCACCGCAAGAGCGCCTTCTCGGCCGTCCGGCCCGCTCCCGTTCGTATATGGAACTTCAGTCCGGTTAGGCTCAAGGCATGCATGCCTGGCCCGCTTCCGAGGTCCCCGCCCTGCCTGGTCAGGGCCGCGACCTGAGGATCCACGACACCGCGACCGGTGGTCTCGTCCCCCTCGACCCCGGTCCCGTCGCCCGTATCTACGTGTGCGGCATCACGCCGTACGACGCCACGCACATCGGACACGCGGCGACCTACAACGCGTTCGACCTCGTGCAGCGCGTGTGGCTCGACACCAAGCGGCAGGTTCACTACGTCCAGAACGTCACCGACGTCGACGACCCCCTCCTGGAGCGGGCCCAGCGCGACGGACTCGACTGGGCCGCCCTCGCCGAGCAGGAGACGGCCCTCTTCCGCGAGGACATGACGGCCCTGCGGATGCTCCCGCCCCAGCAGTACATCGGCGCCGTCGAGGCGATACCCGGCATCGTCCCGCTCGTCGAGCGGCTCCGGGACGCCGGCGCGGCCTACGAGCTCGACGGCGACGTCTACTTCTCCGTCGAGTCCGACCCGCACTTCGGCAAGGTGTCGAACCTGGACGCCGCGGCGATGCGGCTGCTGTCCGCCGAGCGCGGCGGCGACCCGGACCGGCCGGGCAAGAAGAACCCGCTCGACCCGATGCTGTGGATGGCGGCCCGCGAGGGCGAGCCCAGCTGGGACGGCGCCTCCCTGGGCCGCGGCCGGCCCGGCTGGCACATCGAGTGCGTGGCGATCGCCCTGGACCACCTCGGCATGGGCTTCGACATCCAGGGCGGCGGCTCCGACCTGGCCTTCCCGCACCACGAGATGGGTGCCTCGCACGCCCAGGTCCTCACCGGCGAGTTCCCCATGGCCAAGGCGTACGTGCACGCCGGCATGGTCGCCCTGGACGGCGAGAAGATGTCCAAGTCCAAGGGCAACCTGGTCTTCGTCTCCACGCTGCGCCGGGACGGTGTCGACCCGGCCGCCATCCGTCTCGCCCTGCTCGCCCACCACTACCGCGCGGACTGGGAGTGGACCGACCAGGTCCTGGCCGACGCCGTGGCGCGGCTGGACCGCTGGCGGGCCGCCGTCTCGCAGCCCGACGGACCGCCGGCCGAGGCGCTCGTGGACGAGATCCGCGCGGCCCTCGCCGACGACCTGGACGCCCCGGCCGCCCTCGCCGCGGTCGACCGCTGGGCGGCCGGGCAGGAACGGGACGGCGGCACCGACGCCGGCGCCCCCGGGGTGGTCTCGCGGGCCGTGGACGCCCTGCTGGGCGTGGCTCTCTAGCCCTCCGGCACATGTGTGAGGGGCGCCTTCCCGGCCGGGAAGGCGCCCCTCACACATGTGCGCGCCGCGCCGTCCAGTCCTCCGACGGATCCTCTAGTCCTCCGACGGATCCTCGTCGTCCGTGCCCGGCTTCGACGGCTTGGGCGGTCTGGTCCGGCCGCCGGGGTTGTCCCGCAGGTACGGCGGGCCCTCGCCGCCGTCCGTGGCGTGCCCGCCGGGTGCGGTCGGCCCGCCGCCGTCACGGCGGCGCAGATAGCGCTCGAACTCGCGGGCGATGGCCTCGCCGGACGCCTCCGGCAGCTCGGCGGTGTCCCGGGCCTCCTCCAGCGACTGCACGTACTCGGCGACCTCGCTGTCCTCGGCGGCCAGCTGGTCCACCCCCACCTGCCACGCGCGCGCGTCCTCGGGCAGCTCGCCCAGCGGGATGCGCACGTCGATCAGGTCCTCCAGGCGGTTGAGCAGGGCGAGGGTCGCCTTCGGGTTCGGCGGCTGCGACACGTAGTGCGGCACCGCGGCCCACAGCGACACGGCCGGCACACCCGCGTGGGTGCAGGCCTCCTGGAGCACCCCGACGATGCCCGTGGGGCCCTCGTACTTGGTCTCCTCCAGGTCCATGCGGCGGGCCAGGTCCGGGTCGGACGTCGTCCCGCTGATCGGAACCGGCCGGGTGTGCGGGGTGTCGCCCAGCAGGGCGCCGAGGACGACCACCAGCTCCACACCGAGTTCGTGCGCGAAGCCGAGCAGTTCGTTGCAGAACGAGCGCCACCGCATGGACGGCTCGATGCCGCGGACCAGCACCAGGTCGCGCGGCTTCTCGCCGCCGACCCGGACGACCGACAACCGCGTCGTCGGCCAGGTGATCTTGCGGACGCCGGCCTCCATGAACACCGTGGGGCGGTTGACCTGGAAGTCGTAGTAGTCCTCGGCGTCCAGCGCCGCGAACACCTCGCCCTTCCACTCCCGGTCCAGATGCGCGACCGCGGTGGAGGCGGCGTCGCCCGCATCGTTCCAGCCCTCGAACGCGGCCACCATGACCGGGTCGATCAGCTCGGGAACCCCCTCGAGCTCGATCACCCAGCGCCTCCTTCCGACGTGCCCTCGCCTGACCACCCAACCTTACGGCGTGCGGCGGGGGCGCCCGCAGCCCCCTCGCAGGGGGAGTGCCCCATCACTGCCCCGTGATCCGCACGCGAACACCCCGGACACGGACGGGCTGTCGCCGACGGCGCGGCCGGGCACGCCGCAGGGGCGGCTCCGTCGGCGCGGAGCCGCCCCTGCGGCGCTCGGGGACCCGGTCCGGCCGGGTGGTCCCTACTTCTTGTCGAGCACGTCCTGCACCTTGGAGCGGATCTCGTCGGTGGCAAGGCCGCGGATCGTCAGCGTGGTCCGGCGGCGCAGCACGTCGTCCTGCGTCTCGGCCCACTCGTGGTCCCGGGCCCAGACGACCTGTGCCCAGATCTCCGGGGCGTCCGGGTGGACGCGCTCGGCCAGCTCCGGGCTCTCGTTGGCCAGGCGGGCGATGTCGAACGCCAGCGAACCGTAGTGCGTGGCCAGGTGCCTGGCGGTGTCGGCGGCCATGCGCGGGCCGGGCGCCGGACGGTCCGTCAGCAGCCGGTGGGCCACCGCACGCGGGTTGGCGATGCCCGGCAGCGGGAGCTTCTTCGGCAGCGCGCCGATCGGCTCGAAGTCGTCGCCCAGCGGGTGGCCCGGCAGCGACTCCAGCTTCTTCATGATCGTCCGGCCGATGTGGCGGAAGGTCGTCCACTTGCCGCCCGCGATGGACAGCATGCCGCCGCGGCCCTCCGTCACGACCGTCTCGCGCTTGGCCTTGGAGGTGTCGCCGGGGCCGCCCGGCAGCACCCGCAGGCCGGCGAAGGCGTAGGTGATGAGGTCGCGGTCCAGCTGCTGGTCACGGACCGAGAAGGCGGCCTCGTCGAGGATCTGGGCTATGTCCTTCTCGGTGACGGACACGTCGGCCGGGTCGCCCTCGAACTCCTCGTCGGTGGTGCCGAGCAGCAGCATGTCCTCCCAGGGCAGGGCGAACGTGATGCGGTACTTGTCGATCGGGGTGGCGAGCGCGGCCTTCCAGGGGGAGGTGCGCTTGAGGACCAGGTGCGCGCCCTTCGACAGGCGGATGGAGGGCGCCGCGTTCGGGTTCTCCATCCGGCGCAGGTGGTCGACCCAGGGGCCGGTCGCGTTGAGCACCAGCCGGGCGTCGACACCGAACTCGTCCCCGGAGAGCCGGTCCTTCAGCTCGGCGCCGGTGACGCGGCCCTGGGTGAAGCGCAGGCCGGTCACCTCGGCGTGGTTGAGGACGACCGCGCCGGCCTCGACGGCCGCGCGCACCGTCATCAGCGCCATGCGCGCGTCGTTCATCTGGTCGTCGCCGTACACGGCCACGGCCTTGAGGTTCTCCGTGCGCAGCTCGGGCACGTCCTGCGCGGCCTTGGCCGGGGAGAGAAGGTGGCCCACGCCGTCGCCGAAGGCGGAGAGCGCGGAGTAGGCGAACACGCCCGCGCCGAGCTTCGCCGCGCCGTGCGGCCCGCCCTTGTAGACGGGGAGGTAGAACGTGAGCGGGTTCGCCAGGTGGGGGGCCACCTGGCGGGAGACCGCACGGCGCTCGAAGTGGTTCTCCGCCACCAGCTTCACCGCGCCGGTCTGCAGGTAGCGCAGGCCGCCGTGGAGCAGCTTGGAGGAGGCGGAGGACGTGGCTCCGGCGAAGTCGCCGGCGTCCACCAGAGCCACCCTGAGGCCGGACTGCGCGGCGTGCCAGGCGGTGGAGATGCCCAGGATGCCACCGCCGATCACGAGAAGGTCGTACGACGCCTTGGAGAGCTGCTCCCTGGTCTCGGCTCGGCTCGGGTTCGAGCCGGAGGCCGGGTGCGTCCCCAGGGCAGGCACGGACTGCAGGGTGGACTTGGTGGTCATGCTTTCTTACTCCTCGTCCTCGAGCCAGCCCATGGTCCGCTCGACGGCCTTGAGCCAGCTCTTGTACTCACGGTCGCGGGTCTCCGCGTCCATGCGGGGGGTCCACTCGGCGGCCCGGCGCCAGTTGGCGCGCAGGTCGTCGGTGCTGTTCCAGAAGCCGACGGCGAGGCCGGCGGCGTAGGCGGCGCCGAGGCAGGTGGTCTCGGCGACCATGGGGCGCACCACGGGGGCGTCCAGGAAGTCCGAGAGGGTCTGCATCAGCAGGTTGTTGGAGGTCATGCCGCCGTCGACCTTGAGGGCGGTCAGCTCGACGCCGGAGTCCTTGGTCATGGCGTCGGCGATCTCCCGCGTCTGCCAGGCGGTGGCCTCCAGGACGGCACGCGCCAGGTGCGCCTTGGTGACGTACCGGGTCAGGCCCGCGATGACGCCGCGGGCGTCGGAGCGCCAGTAGGGGGCGAACAGGCCGGAGAAGGCCGGCACGAAGTAGGCGCCGCCGTTGTCCTCGACCGACAGGGCGAGGGTCTCGATCTCGGCGGCGGTGGAGATCAGGCCCATCTGGTCGCGCATCCACTGCACCAGGGAGCCGGTGACCGCGATCGAGCCCTCCAGGGCGTAGACCGTCTTCTGGTCGCCGATCTTGTAGCCGACGGTGGTCAGCAGGCCGCTGTAGGAGTTGATGATCTTGTCACCGGTGTTCATCACCATGAAGGTGCCGGTGCCGTAGGTCGACTTGGTCTCGCCCTCGGAGAAGCAGGTCTGGCCGAACAGGGCCGCCTGCTGGTCGCCGAGCGCCGAGGCGACGGGGATGCCGCCGAGCAGGTCGCCCAGCTTGCCGCCCTTGATCTCGCCGTAGACCTCGGCCGAGGAGCGGATCTCGGGCAGGACCTGCCGGGGGACGCCGATCGACTCGCAGATCTTGTCGTCCCACTGCATGGTGTGCAGGTTCATCAGCATGGTGCGCGACGCGTTGGTGACGTCGGTGACGTGCTTGCCGCCGTCGACCCCACCGGTGAGGTTCCAGATGACCCAGGTGTCCATCGTGCCGAAAAGAATGTCTCCGGCCTCGGCCCGATCCTTGAGACCCTCGACGTTGTCCAGCAGCCAGCGCGCCTTCGGACCGGCGAAGTAGGAGGCCAGCGGCAGTCCGGTCTCGCGGCGGAAGCGGTCCTGGCCCACGTTGCGGCCGAGCTCGCGGCACAGGGCGTCGGTGCGGGTGTCCTGCCAGACGATGGCGTTGTGGACGGGCTCACCGGTCTTCCTGTCCCACAGCACGGTCGTCTCGCGCTGGTTGGTGATGCCGATGGCCTTGATGTCGTCCCGGGTGATGCCGGCCTTCTGGACGGCCCCGGCGACGACCTCCTGGACGTTGGTCCAGATCTCGTTGGCGTCGTGCTCGACCCAGCCCGGCTTCGGGAAGATCTGCTCGTGTTCCTTCTGGTCGACGGAGACGATCCGGCCGTCCCGGTCGAAGACGATGCAGCGGCTGGAGGTGGTGCCCTGGTCGATGGCGGCGATGAAGGGGCCGGCGGTGTGCGCGTCGGTCACTGTGTGCTCCTGGTCAGTACGGGTTACGGGGCTGTACGTACGGCGCGTGCTGGAGGTCTCGCGTCGGGCGCGGATCGCGCCTAGGCGAACGCGACGTTGTAGATGCCTGCCGCGATGGCACCGCCGATCAGCGGGCCCACCACGGGCACCCAGGCGTAGCCCCAGTCGGAGCCGCCCTTGTTGGGCAGGGGCAGCAGGGCGTGCACGATGCGCGGTCCGAGGTCGCGGGCCGGATTGATCGCGTACCCCGTCGGGCCGCCGAGGGAGAGGCCGATGGAGACCACCACGAGGGCGGTGATCAGAGCGCCGAGCGTGCCGAGGCCGTTGCCCTTGTCGTTCAGGCCCTGCGTGAGCACGGCGAGCACGAGCACGATCGTGCCGATGACCTCCGTGGCGACGTTCTGCCAGGCGACCCGGACCTCGGGGCCGGTGGAGAAGACGCCCAGCACCGGGCCGGCGCCCTTCTCCCGGGCCTCGACGGACTTGGCGGCGGCGGTGTCCTGGGCGCCCGGACCGCCGACGATCTCGCGGTCGGTGAGGTGGGCGTGGAACTGGCCGTAGTAGGCGATCCAGACGAGGGCCGCGCCGATCATGGCGCCGAGCACCTGCCCGGCCCAGTAGACCGGGACGTTCTTCCAGTCGCCGTCCTTGATCGCGATGCCGAGGGTGACGGCCGGGTTCAGGTGGGCGCCGGACAGCGGCGCCGTGGTGTAGACGGCCGTGAGCACCGCGAAGCCCCACCCGAAGGTGATGGCGAGCCAGCCGGCGTTGCGGGCCTTGGAGGCCTTCAGCGTGACGGCGGCGCAGACTCCGCCGCCGAGCAGGATGAGTATGGCGGTACCGAGGGTCTCGCCGATGAAGATGTCGGAGCTGGACACCCGCGACTCCTTTGTCCTTCGTCCAGGGGTGAAGTGCGATACCGGCCTGGCGTCGTCACACTCTAACGCGTATTGCCGGTAGCTGTTCGACAATGTCGACCGATGGACGGGAGTCTTGCTTCGGCGTTACGAGCACGTCAAGAGCTGTGTTGGCGAAAACACGATCGTTACTGATCGGCCCCGACTTATGGATCTTTGCCGCAGATGAGCGCGGGCATGCCGAACACCGGAGCGCCCCGCGGCGCCCCGGTCCTCCTCGTACGACGTCAGAACCGCCCGGCGCCCAGGTCGCGCGAGACCGCGCGGGCGCAGTCCCGCACCGCCGCGATCAGCTCGGGGCGCAGCGCCCCGTCCTCGTCCGGCCGGCACAGCCGCTCCACGGCGCCCGTGATGCCGACCGCGCCGACGGGCATGCGCCGCCGGTCGTGGATGGGCGCGGCCAGCGAGGCGACGCCCTCCCAGGTCTCCTCCACGTCCGCCGCGTACCCGCGGGCGCGGGTCAGGTCGAGGATGTGCTCGAACCCCTCCGGCTCGCAGACGGTCCGGTCCGTGAACGCCTTGCGGTCGGCCTCCAGGGCCTCGCTGTGCGCCACCGGGTCGTAGGCGGACAGCACCTTGCCCAGGGCGGTGGAGTGCAGCGGCTGCATGGCCCCTATCTCCAGGACCTGGCGGCTGTCGTCGGGCCGGAACACATGGTGGACGATCAGCACGCCCTGCTGGTGCAGGACGCCCAGGTAGACGCTCTCGCCGCTGGAGCGGGCCAGGTCGTCCGTCCACACCAGGGCGCGCGCCCGCAGCTCGTGGACGTCGAGGTAGGTGGTGCCCAGGCGCAGCAGCTCGGCGCCGAGCTGATAGCGCCCGGAGGCGTCGTCCTGCTCCACGAAGCCCTCCTGCTGGAGGGTGCGCAGGATGCCGTGCGCGGTGCCCTTGGCCAGGCCCAGCGACGAGGCGATGTCCGACAGGCCGAGCCGCCGCTCGCCGCCCCCGAGCAGCCGCAGCATCGCGGCCGCCCGTTCGAGCGACTGGATGTTCCGTGCCATCGCCGTACTGCCTCCGTCCCCATCGACCGCCGACGAGCGGCACTTCAGCCCTCGTTCGGCAATGCCGAACACTACCGGTCGTTGCCGACCTCTCGCTAATGCCCGGTCGCCCCCAGTTCTGTCACGTACGGCCGATCCGCCGCCCGGACGCCCCCTGGTGAGCCGTCCCGGCGGCATCGGCGTCCGCCCCGTGGACGCGCTGCCCATCCAAGCCCACGGGCGGTTACGCTGGCGCGGTGCGCCCGTCCCCGGAGTGCCTCCGGGAGCCGGGCAGCCGCACAAAAGCCGACAGCCGTCGCACCCGAGGGAGCCCTTTTCATGGCCTCGTTGCCGCCGACCCCTTCCGCAGACAGCCGGACCCGCGTGTCCGCCCTCCGAGAGGCCCTGGCCACCCGCGTGGTGGTGGCCGACGGGGCCATGGGCACCATGCTCCAGGCGCAGGACCCGACTCTGGAGGACTTCCAGAACCTCGAGGGCTGCAACGAGATCCTCAACGTGACGCGGCCCGACATCGTCCGGTCGGTCCACGCCGAGTACTTCGACGCGGGGGTGGACTGCGTCGAGACCAACACCTTCGGCGCCAACCTCACCGCCCTCGGCGAGTACGACATCCCCGAGCGCGTCGCCGAGCTGTCCGAGGCCGGTGCGCGGATCGCCCGCGAGACGGCCGACGAGTACACCCGGACCACGGGGCGGCAGCGCTGGGTCCTCGGCTCCATGGGTCCCGGCACCAAGCTGCCCACCCTCGGCCACACCACGTTCGGTGCCATCCGCGACGCCTACCAGCAGAACGCGGAGGGCCTGCTCGCGGGCGGCGCGGACGCGCTGCTGGTGGAGACCACCCAGGACCTCCTGCAGACCAAGGCCTCCGTCATCGCCGCCCGCCGGGCCATGGAGGCCACCGGCCACACCGTCCCGCTGATCGTCTCGGTGACGGTGGAGACGACCGGCACCATGCTGCTGGGCTCGGAGATCGGCGCGGCCCTGACCGCGCTGGAGCCGCTCGGCATCGACATGATCGGCCTGAACTGCGCCACCGGCCCGGCCGAGATGAGCGAGCACCTGCGCTACCTGTCCCGGCACGCGCGCGTCCCGCTGTCATGCATGCCGAACGCCGGCCTGCCCGTGCTCACCAAGGACGGCGCCCACTACCCGCTGACCGCGCCCGAGCTGGCCGATGCCCAGAGCACCTTCGTGCGCGACTACGGCCTGTCCCTGGTCGGCGGCTGCTGCGGCACCACCCCCGAGCACCTGCGGCAGTTGGTCGAGCGGGTACGGGAGACCGCGCCCACCGAGCGTTCCCCGCAGCCGGAGCCGGGCGCCGCCTCCCTCTACCAGACTGTGCCGTTCCGGCAGGACACCTCCTACCTGGCCATCGGTGAGCGGACCAACGCCAACGGGTCGAAGAAGTTCCGCGAGGCGATGCTGGAGGGCCGCTGGGACGACTGCGTGGAGATGGCCCGCGACCAGATCCGCGAAGGCGCGCACATGCTCGACCTGTGCGTGGACTACGTCGGCCGCGACGGCGTCGCCGACATGGAGGAGCTGGCGGGCCGTTTCGCCACCGCCTCCACCCTGCCGATCGTGCTGGACTCCACCGAGGTCGACGTCATCCGGGCCGGCCTGGAGAAGCTCGGTGGTCGCGCGGTGATCAACTCGGTGAACTACGAGGACGGCGACGGCCCCGAGTCCCGCTTCGCGAAGGTCACGGCCCTGGCCCAAGAGCACGGCGCCGCCCTGATCGCGCTGACCATCGACGAGGAGGGCCAGGCCCGCACGGCGGAGAAGAAGGTCGAGATCGCCGAGCGGCTGATCGAGGACCTGACCGGCACCTGGGGCATCCACGAGTCGGACATCCTCGTGGACTGCCTGACCTTCACGATCTGTACGGGTCAGGAGGAGTCCCGCAAGGACGGTGTGGCCACCATCGAGGGCATCCGCGAGCTGAAGCGCCGCCACCCGGCCGTGCAGACGACGCTGGGCCTGTCCAACATCTCCTTCGGCCTGAATCCGGCCGCCCGCATCCTGCTCAACTCGGTCTTCCTCGACGAGTGCGTCAAGGCGGGCCTGGACTCGGCGATCGTCCACGCCAGCAAGATCCTGCCCATCGCCCGCTTCAGCGACGAAGAGGTCAGCACCGCCCTCGACCTCATCTACGACCGGCGCGCCGAGGGCTACGACCCGCTGCAGAAGCTGATGCAGCTCTTCGAGGGCGCCACCGCCAAGTCCCTCAAGGCCGGCAAGGCCGAAGAACTCGCGGCCCTGCCGCTGGACGAGCGCCTCAAGCGCCGGATCATCGACGGCGAGAAGAACGGTCTCGAAGCGGACCTGGACGAGGCGCTGCAGACCCGCCCCGCCCTCGACATCGTCAACGAGACCCTGCTCGACGGCATGAAGGTCGTGGGCGAGCTGTTCGGCTCGGGCCAGATGCAGCTGCCGTTCGTGCTGCAGTCCGCCGAGGTCATGAAGACGGCCGTCGCGCACCTCGAACCGCACATGGAGAAGAGCGACGAGGCCGGCAAGGGCACCATCGTGCTGGCCACCGTGCGCGGCGACGTCCACGACATCGGCAAGAACCTCGTCGACATCATCCTGTCCAACAACGGCTACAACGTCGTCAACCTCGGCATCAAGCAGCCGGTCTCCGCCATCCTCGAAGCCGCCGAGGAACACAAGGCCGACGTCATCGGCATGTCCGGACTGCTGGTGAAGTCGACGGTGATCATGAAGGAGAACCTGGAGGAGCTGAACCAGCGCGGCCTGGCCTCCGGCTACCCGGTCATCCTCGGCGGCGCCGCCCTGACCCGCGCCTACGTCGAACAGGACCTGCACGAGATCTACCAGGGCGAGGTCCGCTACGCCCGCGACGCCTTCGAGGGCCTGCGCCTGATGGACGCCCTCATCGGCGTCAAGCGCGGCGTCCCCGGCGCCAAGCTCCCCGAACTCAAGCAGCGCCGGGTACGCGCCACCGCCTCCGCGCAGGTGGAGGAGCGCCCGGAGGAGGGGCACGTCCGCTCCGACGTCGCCACCGACAACCCCGTGCCCACCCCGCCCTTCCGCGGCACCCGCGTGGTCAAGGGCATCCAGCTCAAGGAGTACGCGAGCTGGCTCGACGAGGGCGCGCTCTTCAAGGGCCAGTGGGGTCTGAAGCAGGCCCGCACCGGCGAGGGGCCGACCTACGAGGAGCTCGTCGAGACCGAGGGCCGGCCCCGGCTGCGCGGCCTGCTCGACCGGCTCCAGACCGAGAACCTGCTGGAGGCGGCCGTGGTCTACGGCTACTTCCCGTGCGTCTCCAAGGACGACGACCTGATCATCCTGGACGAGCAGGGCAACGAACGCACCCGCTTCACCTTCCCCCGCCAGCGCCGCGGCCGGCGCCTGTGCCTGGCCGACTTCTTCCGCCCCGAGGAGTCCGGCGAGGTCGACGTCGTCGGCCTCCAGGTCGTCACCGTCGGCTCGCGCATCGGCGAGGAGACCGCCCGGCTGTTCGAGGCCGACGCCTACCGCGACTACCTCGAACTGCACGGCCTGTCGGTGCAGCTCGCCGAGGCGCTCGCCGAGTACTGGCACGCACGCGTGCGCTCCGAGCTCGGCTTCGCGGGGGAGGACCCGGACGAGATGCAGGGCATGTTCGAGCTGAAGTACCGGGGCGCCCGCTTCTCCCTCGGCTACGGCGCCTGCCCGGACCTGGAGGACCGGGCCAAGATCGCCGAACTGCTGGAGCCGGAGCGCATCGGCGTGCAGCTGTCCGAGGAGTTCCAGTTGCACCCCGAGCAGTCCACGGACGCCATCGTCATCCACCACCCGGAGGCGAAGTACTTCAACGCCCGCTGACGCCCGCCAGGCCCCTGCGCGCACCGGGACAGCCCCGTGCGGGCCGGTGTGCGCAGGGGCACTGCGGTACGACGAGGCACTTCCGTCGCACAGGACGTAGACTGGTCGGTCCACTGCAGGCCGGTTCCCCTCGTGGGAGCCGGCCTGATCGTCCCTCAAGGAGGTAGGTGGATGACCAGTACGGTCCCCGCGCTCGGCACCCGGACGGCCGAGGGGTCGGCCCTGCAGGCCGTGCTCCTCGACATGGACGGCACCCTGGTGGACACGGAGGGCTTCTGGTGGGACGTCGAGGTCGAGGTCTTCGCCTCCCTCGGCCACACGCTCGACGAGTCCTGGCGCCATGTCGTGGTCGGCGGCCCCATGACCCGCAGCGCGGGGTTCCTGATCGAGGCCACCGGCGCCGACATCACCCTCGACGAGCTCTCGGTGCTGCTCAACGACGGCTTCGAGAAGCGCATCGGCACCGCCCTGCCGCTGATGCCCGGCGCCGGACGGCTGCTGGCCGAGCTGCACGCGTACGAAATCCCCACGGCCCTCGTCTCCGCCTCCCACCGGCGCATCATCGACCGGGTGCTCACCTCGCTCGGCGCCCACCACTTCCGCCTGACGGTCGCGGGTGACGAGGTGGCGCGCACCAAGCCCCACCCCGACCCGTATCTCGCGGCCGCCGCCGGCCTCGGCGCGGACCCGGCCCGGTGCGCCGTCATCGAGGACACCGCGACGGGTGTCGCCGCGGCCGAGGCCGCGGGCTGCCACGTCGTGGCGGTGCCCTCCGTCGCACCGATCCAGCCGGCTCTGCGGCGCACGGTCGTCGGGTCCCTGGAAGAGGTCGACCTGCCATTTCTGCAGGGGCTGATGACGGAAATGCGCTAGGTGTTCACCCAGCGTGCAGCGCGGTTAGGGCAAGAATTCCGAAGGTGAATTCGAACCTCTCCGGATGACCGAATTCCCGTACCATCGAACCTGTTCCGGCGTGTGACGTTCCCCACGCGGATCGGGGTCGACAGGGGGACCGGCATGTGCTGAAGGCCCCCTCCGGGGGGCCGTCGGCGTGTCCTTGTGTCCCGATTGGTGGAACGCTGCACCAAAGCTTCCGCTGTCGGGTTTTCGGTGTGTCCACGCCCGGTTCCGCAGCGTGATGGGCGCTCAACTCCGGTGGCTGTCAACCCTCCTGCCGGCCCGGACTAATCTCAAGGCGAAGAACATCGCCCCATCCCGTGATCCGCTGCGCCACCCCTGCATGCCGGGTACACGGAGTCGACAGCTCTGGAGAAACTCGAGCATGAACCGCAAGACTTTGGTGCTGCCGGCCGTGATCGGCCTGCTCGCGCCGGTGCTCGCCGCCTGTGGCGGGTCCGACAGCGGGAGCGGGGACAGCGACGCGATCGTCGTCGGCACCACGGACCGGTTCACCGCCTCGAAGGAGGCCCCGGCGCCCCTGGACCCGGCGTACGCCTACGACGTCGGCACCTGGAACATCCTCCGCCAGACCGTGCAGACCCTGATGACCCAGCCGCGCGGCGAGGGCGAGCCGGTCCCCGAGGCGGCCGAGCGCTGCGGCTTCACCGACACCGGCAACGAGCGCTACGCCTGCACCCTGCGCGACGGTCTCAAGTTCGCCGGCGGCGACGCCGTCACCGCGGCCGACGTGAAGTACTCCATCGACCGCGCCCGCTCCCTGAAGGCCGACAGCGGCGTCTTCGCCCTGCTGTCCACCATCGACACCATCGAGACGCAGGGCGACCGCGAGGTCATCTTCCACCTCAAGACGGCCGACGCGACCTTCCCGTACAAGCTGTCGACGCCGGTGGCCGGCATCCTCGACCCGGACGACTACCCCAAGGGCAAGCTGCGCGACGGCTTCGACATGTCGGGCTCCGGCCCGTACACCTTCAAGCCCGTCGTCGAGAACAACGAGCTCGTGCGGGCCGAGTTCACCAAGAACCCCGATTACCAGGGGAGTCTGAAGGTGAACAACGACCGGGTCGACATGGTGTCCTTCAAGGACACCGACTCCATGGGCGAGGCCCTTAACAAGGCCGACATCGACGTGATGACGCGCAGCATGTCGCCCGAGCAGATCCGCAAGCTGTCCGGCGCCACGGACTCCGACATCGACCTCGTCGAGATGCCCGGCCTGGAGATCCGCTACCTGGGCTTCAACACCGACGCCCCCACGGTCAAGTCCAAGGCCGTGCGCCAGGCGATGGCCCAGGTCGTCAACCGCAGCGCCCTGGTCTCCAAGGTCTACGGCTCCCAGGCCGAGCCGCTGTACTCGCTGGTCCCGGCCAGCGTCACGGGCCACTCCAACTCGTTCTTCAACAAGTACGGCGAGCCCAGCGTCACCAAGGCCCGGACCCTGCTCAACCAGGCCGACATCACCACCCCGGTGAAGCTGACGCTGCACTACACGACCGACCACTACGGCCCGGCCACCAAGAAGGAGTTCGAGGTCCTGCGCGAGCAGCTGAACTCCAGCGGCCTGTTCCAGGTCGACATCAAGGGCACCCCCTGGGACACCTTCCGCCCGGCCGAGAAGAAGGGCGAGTACGACGTCTACGGCATGGGCTGGTTCCCGGACTTCCCCGACGCGGACAACTTCCTCGCCCCGTTCCTCGACGCCGACAACACCCTCGGCTCGCCGTACGCCAACAGCCGGATCCGCACCGACCTGATCCCGGAGTCCCGCCGCGAGGCCGACCGGCTGTCCGCCTCCTCCAGCCTGACGGACATTCAGGACATCGTCGCCGGCGACGTGCCCGTGCTGCCGCTGTGGCAGGGCAAGCAGTACATCGCCGCACGCGACGACATCACGGGCACCGCCTACGCCCTCAATTCCTCCTCCACGCTGCAGCTCTGGGAGCTCGGCCGAGGCGTGAGCGGCTGACGCAGCCCACTGGAACCCCGGGGCCTGTGACCGCGGCCCCGGGGAGCCGTGCCCG
Source organism: Streptomyces sp. NPDC017943 (assembly GCF_044328425.1). NCBI lineage: Bacteria > Bacillati > Actinomycetota > Actinomycetes > Kitasatosporales > Streptomycetaceae > Streptomyces > Streptomyces sp. NPDC017943. The sequence goes on from NZ_JBIRHH010000007.1 coordinate 163,962, forward strand.
GAGCCGGGGACATGCTCCGGGCGATCTCGAGAACCGACGACAAGGCACACACGTGAACATACGCAACCAGTGGCCGGTCCTGCCGATCGTGGCGGGGCTGGCCTCCGGCCTGCTGACCGGCTGCGGTACGGAGACCGGGGACAGTGCGGGGGACGGCTCCAACGTGGTGGTGGGGATGTCCGACGACGTCCTGGCCACCGACCCCGCCTCCGGGTACGACCCGGGCTCCTGGCTGTTGTTCAACAACGTCTTCCAGTCGCTGCTCAGCTTCCCCAACGGCGCCACCGAGCCCCAGCCGGAGGCCGCCGAGAGCTGCGCCTTCACCGACACGCAGACCACGGTCTACAAGTGCACGCTGAAGGACGGCCTCAAGTTCAGCACCGGTGACGCCCTCACCTCCGAGGACGTCAAGTTCTCCTTCGACCGCATGCTGAAGATCAACGACCCCGACGGGCCGGCGATCATGTTCCCGATGCTGGAGAAGGTCGAGACCCCGGACGACCGGACGGTCGTCTTCCGGCTCAACACGGCGGACGCCACCTTCCCGAGCAAGATCGCCTCCGGCGCCGGCTCCATCGTCGACCACCGCTCCTACGACGCGGACGGGCTGCGCAAGGACGGCGAGGCCGTCGGCTCCGGCCCGTACCGGCTCGAGTCGATGGACGACCAGCAGGCCGTCTTCGCCGTCAACGAGAACTACAAGGGCACCGCCAAGGTGAAGAACACCGGTGTGACCCTCAAGTTCTTCAACGGCGACCAGGCCGCGCTCAAGCGCGCCATCCAGGACGAGGACGTCGACATCGCCTACCGCGGTCTCACCGCCGGCGACATCGCCGACATGGAGAAGGCCGACGACGGCACCGGCGCGGAGGTCGTCGAGGGCAGCAGCGCCGAGGTCCAGCACCTGGTGTTCAACATGGACCACCCGGTCGCCGGAAAGCTCGGCGTCCGCCGGGCCATCGCCCACCTGATCGACCGCGACGCCCTCATCCGGGACGTCTACCAGGGCACCGCGACCCCGCTGTACTCGATCATCCCGGCCGGTATCGCCGGTCACAACACGGCGTTCTTCGACCGGTACGGGGCTCGTCCCTCCACGGCCAAGGCCAAGGAGGCGCTGCGCGAGGACGGCATCACCGGCAAGGTGAAGCTCACCCTGTGGTCCACCCCGGTCCGCTACGGCCCGGCCACCGACCAGGAGCTGAAGGCCGTCGCCGGCCAGCTCAACGCGAGCGGCCTGTTCGAGGCGAGCGTCGAGTCCGTCCCGTTCGGCCAGTACGAGAAGGACATCGCCGCCGGCAAGTACGGCGTCTACGTCAAGGGCTGGGTGCCGGACTACCCGGACGCCGACAACTTCACCGCCCCCTTCTTCGGCAAGGGCAACGTGCTGGACAACAACTACGACAACAGCACGATCACCGGTTCGCTCGTCCCGCGCACCGCGGCCCTGACCAACCGCGGCGCGACCGACAGCGAGTTCGGCGAGCTGCAGGACATCGTCGCCGACGAACTGCCCGTCCTGCCCGTGTGGCAGGCCAAGCAGTACGCGGTCGTCCGCGACGGCGTCTACGGCCTGGAGTACTGCCTCGACGCCTCGACCGTGTTCCGCTTCTGGGAGCTGAGCAAGGACGACGCCTGACGCACACGCACGAGAAGGCCGCCCCCTGCTCCGGCAGGGGGCGGCCTTCTCGTCTCCCGGGTCCGGCTACTGCGCCCCGGGGCGCACCAGCCCGGACTCGTAGGCGTACACCGCCGCCTGGACGCGGTCGCGCAGGCCCAGCTTGGTCAGCACATGCCCGACGTGCGTCTTCACGGTGGTCTCGCTGACGAACAGGTCCGCGGCGATCTCGGCATTGGACAACCCGCGCGCCACCAGCTTGAGGACCTCGACCTCGCGGTCGGTCAGCGTGTGCAGGGTGTCCGGCACCGGCTCGTCGCCCGAGGGCAGGTGCGTGGCGTACTTGTCGAGCAGCCGGCGCGTGATGCTCGGTGCGAGCATCGCCTCGCCCGCGGCCACGACCCGGATGGCCTGCACCAGCTCGTTGGCGGGCGCGTCCTTCAGCAGGAAGCCGCTGGCCCCGGCCCGCAGCGCCTCCACGACGTACTCGTCGAGGTCGAAGGTCGTCAGCACCAGCACCTTCGCCGGGCCGTCGCGCCCGGGGCCGGTGATCTGCCGGGTCGCCTCCACGCCGTCCATCCGCGGCATGCGGATGTCCATCAGGACCACGTCGGGCTGCAGGGCCCGCACCTGGTCGAGCGCCTGGAGGCCGTCTCCGGCCTCGCCGACGACCGCGATGTCCTGCTCGGCCTCCAGGATCATCCGGAAGCCCGTCCGGAGCAGCGGCTGGTCGTCGACGAGTAGGACGCGGATGGCCACGTGAGTCTCCTTCGCTAGTCCGGCCCCATTCTGCCCTGCGCGGACCCGCCGGACTCAGCCGCCCTCACGGCAGCGGCTGCGCCGGCACCTCCGGCGCGCGCACCGGCAGCGGGTAGGGCGGGGGAGTGCCGCCGAACTCCGGGCAGTGCGCCTGGTGGTCGCACCAGCCGCAGAGCTTCGTGGGCCGCGGCCGCCAGTCGCCCGTCTCCGTCGCCAGCCGGATCGCGTCCCACAGCGCCAGCAACTTCCGCTCGACCCGCTCCAGATCGGCCGGCACCGGGTCGTAGGTCAGGACCTGTCCACTGCCCAGGTACACCAGCTGGAGCCGGCGCGGCACCACGTTCTTCAGCCGCCAGACGACCAGGGCGTAGAACTTCATCTGGAACAGGGCACCCTCGGAGTACTCGGGGCGCGGCGCCTTGCCGGTCTTGTAGTCGACGATGCGGACCTCGCCCGTGGGCGCCACGTCGACCCGGTCGATGATGCCGCGCAACCGCAGCCCCGACTCCAGCTCCGTCTCGACGAACAGCTCCCGCTCCGCCGGTTCCAGCCGGCTGGGGTCCTCCAGGGTGAACCAGCGCTCGACGAGCCGCTCGGCCTCGCCCAGCCAGCGCGCCAGCCGCTCGCCCTCGGGATCGTCGGCGAACAGCTCCCCGACCTCCGGCCGCGACTCCCGCAGCCGCTCCCACTGGCCGGGGATCAGCGACTTGGCGCGCGGCGGTGTGCGGTCGCCCGCCGGGGCGTCGAACAGGCGCTCCAGGACCGCGTGCACCAGCGTGCCCCGGGTCGCGGCCTCGCTCGGCTTCTCGGGGAGCCGGTCGATGACCCGGAAGCGGTAGAGCAGCGGGCACTGCATGAAATCGCTCGCGCGCGAGGGGGACAGCGAGGCGGGAGGTATGGCCGCGGCCCCGGTCACCAGCTCGCTCACGGCGGCGGTCTCGGCCGCGGCCTCCGCGACGGTCCTGACCGCCTCTGCCTCGGCCGCGGTGGGACCGGCCGCAGGCCCGGCCGCCGCCTCGGCGGCAGGGCCGGTCCCGGGCTGCGCGGCGCCCTCGGTGCTCGTCTCCATGCCCCAGACCATACGGCCCGGCACTGACAGTCACCCACCACCCGTTCGTGAGGGAAGCCGGCAGGGGAGGTCGACGTACGGGAAACACAGGGGTGCCGGGGCGGAACGCGCCCCGGCTGACGCATACCATCGACTCGAGACCCTCCCGTCCGGCAGGCGCGGGAGACGCTTCGAACGAGGGGACACCGGTGGACGAGAGCGGCGGGCGCGGGCAGCCGCGGTCCGGCAACGACGAGTCGGCCGACCGTCACACGGGGTCTGCGCCCCGGGCCACCGGCCGGCCCTCCGCCGACGAACGCGCCCCGGCCGAACGGCACGCCGCGGACGACCACACCGAAGCCGGCCACCCGGTCGCCCCGCAGGCCCGCCGGCCCGCCGGCCCACCCCACCCGGCCGATTCCGCGCCCGCCCCGGCGGATCCCCGGCAGCAGCCGCAGGCGTCCGCGCCCCAGCACCCCGCGACCGGCGACCCGGAGTCCCCTCCCACGTCGCCGGACCCCGCCCCCCGGACGGTGCCCGCCCGCCAGCAGACACCGAGCGGTCCCCCCGAGGCCGAAGGCCCGGCGGACACCCCGACCGGGGCCCCCGCCCCCGCCGCCCCCGCCGCCCCCGCGCCTGCCGACGACACCCCTGGCGCCCGCGACCCGCACGTCGACCTCGCGCCCGCTGACAACGCCCCCGGCACCCGCGACCCGCACGGCGCCCCCGCGCCCGCTGACGACGCCCCCGGCACCCGCGACCCGCACGGCACCCCGGCCACCCCCGAAGTTCCCGCGCCCGCTGACGACGCCCCCGGCACCCGCGACCCGCACGGCACCCCGGCCACCCCCGTCGTCCCCGCGCCCGCCGACGACACCCCCGGCGCCCGCGACCTGCACGGCGCCCCCGCCGCCTCCGCGCCCGCTGACAACGCCCCCGGCACCCGCGACCCGCACGGCACCCCGGCCACCCCCGTCGTCCCCGCGCCCGCCGACGACGCCCCCGGCGCCCGCGACCCGCACGGCGACCCCGCGCCCGCTGACGACGCCCCCAGCCACCCCGACCCGCACGGCGACCCGGCGGGCGGCCCCGTCGCTCCCGCCACCGCCGCGGACGGCAGCCGTACGCCGCAGGGCGACCTCCGGGCCGATGCCCCCCGCCCTGCGACCGACCTCCACAAGACCCCCGGGCCCGGGCCCGACGAGGGCGACGCCCACCCCGAGCGGGCCTACGCCGGCGGGGACCACGGCGGCCCCGGCGGCCGGGGCCCCGCCCCGCAGCGGCCGGAGCCCCGGGGTGGGCTGCTCATGGGCCGGCCCTTCGGCGTGCCCGTCTACGTCGCACCCAGCTGGTTCCTCGTCGCCGCGCTGATCACCTGGGTGTTCGGCGGTCAGCTGGAGCGCGTCCTGCCCGAGCTGGGCGCCGCCCGCTACCTGGTCTCCCTGTTCTTCGCCGTGGCCTTCTACGCCTCCGTGCTGGTGCACGAACTGGCCCACACGGTCGCCGCCCTCCGCTTCAAGCTCCCGGTCCGCCGCATCCAGCTCCAGTTCTTCGGCGGCGTCTCGGAGATCGAGAAGGAGGCCGAGACCCCCGGCCGCGAGTTCGTGCTCGCCTTCGTCGGACCGCTGCTCTCCCTCGTCCTGTCCGGCCTCTTCTACGCCGCCATGCAGACCGTGGAGCCGGGCACCGTCCCGGGCGTGCTGCTGGCCGGCCTGATGATCTCCAACCTCATCGTGGCCGCCTTCAACCTCCTGCCCGGCCTGCCCCTCGACGGCGGCCGGATGCTGCGCGCCGTGGTCTGGAAGCTCACCGGCAAGCCGATGACCGGCACCGTCGCCGCCGCCTGGGTCGGCCGCGCCCTCGCCGTGTCCGTGCTGATCGGGCTGCCCCTGCTCACCCAGTCCGGCGCCCTCGGCACCGAGGCCGTCGACAACGTCGGCATGGACACCGTCCTCGACGCCCTGCTCGCCGCGATCCTCGCCGCGATCATCTGGACCGGCGCGGGCAACAGCCTGCGCATGGCCCGTCTGCGCGAGCACCTGCCCGAGCTGCGCGCCCGCAGCCTCACCCGGCGCGCGGTCCCGGTCGAGGGCGCCACCCCGCTCTCGGAGGCCCTGCGCCGCGCCAACGCCGCCGGGGCCCGGGCTTTGGTCGTGGTCGACCCCGACGGCAAGCCCCTCTCCCTCGTGCGGGAGGCCGCCATCGTCGGCGTACCGGAGCACCGCCGGCCCTGGGTCGCGGTCAGCGGCCTCGCCCAGGACCTCACCGACGGCATGCGCGTCTCGGCGGAACTGTCCGGCGAGGAACTCCTGGACGCCCTGCGCGCCACCCCCGCGACCGAGTACCTGGTGGTGGAGGAGACCGGCGAGATCTACGGCGTCCTGTCGGCGGCCGACGTCGAGCGTGCCTTCGTCAAGGCGATGGCACGGCCGTCCTAGAGCCGTGCGCGGGCACCCGGGGGCCGTCCGGGTGGTCGGCGGCCCTCTCCGGGGCCGGTAGGCTGGTCACATGTCCGAACCGACCGGTGCCGCCCGCAGGCGCGGGCCCTTCAAGGTCGGGGACCAGGTTCAGCTGACCGACCCCAAGGGCCGCCACTACACGTTCACGCTCGAGGCCGGGAAGAACTTCCACACCCACAAGGGTTCCTTCCCGCACGACGAGCTGATCGGCGCTCCCGAGGGCAGCGTTGTCCGCACCACGGGGAACGTCGCCTACCTCGCGCTGCGCCCCCTGCTCCCCGACTACGTCCTGTCCATGCCCCGAGGGGCAGCCGTCGTCTACCCGAAGGACGCGGGGCAGATCCTCGCCTTCGCCGACATCTTCCCCGGCGCGCGCGTCGTGGAGGCCGGTGTCGGCTCCGGCTCGCTCAGCAGCTTCCTGCTGCGCGCCATCGGCGACCAGGGCATGCTGCACTCCTACGAGCGCCGCGAGGACTTCGCCGAGATCGCCCAGCAGAACGTGGAGCGCTACTTCGGCGGACCGCACCCCGCCTGGCAGCTCACCGTCGGCGACCTCCAGGACAACCTGTCCGACACCGACGTCGACCGCGTCATCCTGGACATGCTCGCCCCCTGGGAGTGCCTGGAGGCCGTCTCCAAGGCCCTGGTCCCCGGCGGCATCCTGTGCTGCTACGTCGCGACCACCACCCAGCTGGCCCGGACCGTGGAGTCCATCCGTGAGATCGGCTGCTTCAACGAGCCGACCTCCTGGGAGACCATGATCCGCAACTGGCACATCGAGGGCCTGGCCGTCCGCCCGGACCACCGGATGATCGGCCACACCGGCTTCCTGCTCACCGCCCGCCGCCTCGCGGACGGCGTCGAGCCGCCCATGCGCCGCCGCCGCCCCGCCAAGGGCGCCTACGGCGAGGACTACGCCGGCCCCAACGCCGACGGCGGCGCCGCCCGCTGAGGGCGCTCCGTCACCGCACCCAACGCACGGCCGCCGCGGCCGAGTTCCCGGGACCCCACCGGAACTCGGCCGCGGCGCCCTTTCGTTGCCGCGGCGAGTGAACCGCCTGCGCAGACCGCTGACCTGCCCACCGGACCCTCCCGGGGGCGGTGCACCGCAGGCTGCGGGCCGCCGCCCGCACTGGACCGCTGACACGCCGGCAGGTGGCCAACCCCTGTCCCTTCCCCGTCGAAGGACGTGCACACCCCGCCGTTCCCTCCAGGTGTGACGTGTGGCACCATCTTGGCCACCCCACCGGCACAGCCCTCAGGAGATCCTCCTAGTGCAGCCTTCCGCCGTTCCGGAGCTCGCCCACACGCACACCCGCCCCATCCACTGGCTCGCCACCGCCACGGCACTGGCCGGCGTGGTGGCCCTCTCCTCGGTCCTCCAGCCCGGTGCCGCCACGGCCGCCCAGCCGGACGCGCCCGGGGCCGGACGCGCCCCGGCGCACGCGGCGCCGCCCGATCCCGCCGCCGTGACGTTCCCGGTGGAGTGCGGTCCGGTGAAGGCCGTCGTGCAGAAGAAGGCCTCCGCGGACCTCGACGGCGACGGCCGCCCCGAGACGGTGGCCGTGGTCCACTGCGACTCCCCGATGGGCACCCCGCCCGACGGCGTGTACGTCCTCACCCGGGACGCGGACAGCGGCAGGCCCCGGCTGGTGGCCACCCTGCTCGACCCCGAGGACGGCACCACGGTCGGTGACTTCGCCGTGCGCGGCGGCACCGTGACGGCGACCCTGCTCGGCTACTCGTCGGCGGACGTGCCCCGTTGCTGCCCCGACGAGAAGAGCGACGCGAAATGGCGTTGGCGCGACGGCACGTTCGTCCGCTCCACGCCCGCCGGCGCGCGCAGCGTGTGAGGACGGCGCGGCGGCCAGGGGGCGCGACGGATCAACCGGTGGTGACGGAGCGTGCAGAACCGGTCACCCGGCGTCCGGTCCGTAGACCTCCGCCCTGTCCGAAACCCGGCGTACGTGGATGCACTCGCCCGGACACTCCTTCGCCGAGTCGATCACATCGGTGAGGAGCGGCAGCGGGACCGGCGTCGTCGCCCCCTTCTCCTGGAGCAACTCGTCCTCGGCGCTCTTCACATAGGCCAGACCGTCGATGTCCAGCTCGAACACCTCGGGCGCGTACTGGGCGCAGATGCCGTCGCCGGTGCACAGGTCCTGGTCGATCCAGACCTCCAGCGCCTCCCCGGCGACGTCCGCCTCCTGCTGCACGCTCATCTCTCCTGCCGTTTCTCCGCCGTGCCGCACCGGGAATCCGGCCAGCTCCGGCGGGTGTTGAACGCTTCGACCCTACCTGGGGCTGGGTTCCAATCATGTTCGCTGGGTATTCCCCTGGCGTGAGGGAGAGCGCAAGGGTGAAGATCGGACACACCCCGACCGTCTTTGTGATCTAGGGGTTTCAATCGACACCCGCCCAGGTAGGGTCTGGAAGCGTCCAGCTCCCCTTGGAGGAGGTGAGGACCGTGGCAGCCCACGACGACGACATGAACCGCGGCATCCGCCCGGGACGCGGGTCCGACGACCCGGCCGGGCAGATCGCTTACCTTGAGCAGGAGATCGCCGTCCTGCGACGCAAGCTCGCCGACTCTCCGCGACACACGAGGATTCTCGAAGAGCGGATCGTCGAGCTGCAGACCAATCTGGCCGGCGTGTCCGCGCAGAACGAGCGACTCGCCAACACACTCCGTGAGGCCCGCGACCAGATCGTGGCCCTCAAGGAGGAAGTCGACCGGCTCGCACAGCCGCCGGCCGGCTTCGGTGTCTTCCTGACGGCGAACGAGGACGGTACCGCCGACATCTTCACCGGCGGCCGCAAGCTCAGGGTGAACGTCAGCCCCAGCGTCGAGCTCGAGGAGCTCCGGCGCGGCCAGGAAGTAATGCTGAACGAAGCGCTCAACGTGGTCGAGGCCATGGAGTTCGAGCGCGTCGGTGACATCGTGACCCTCAAGGAGATCCTCGAGGACGGCGAGCGGGCCCTGGTGCTCGGGCACACCGACGAGGAGCGGGTGGTGCGGCTCGCCGAGCCGCTGCTGGACGTCACCATCCGCCCCGGCGACGCCCTCCTGCTCGAACCGCGCTCCGGCTACGTCTACGAGGTCGTGCCCAAGAGCGAGGTCGAGGAGCTCGTCCTCGAAGAGGTCCCCGACATCGGTTACGAGCAGATCGGCGGTCTCGGCGGCCAGATCGAGGCCATCCGCGACGCGGTCGAGCTGCCGTACCTCTACCCGGACCTGTTCAAGGAGCACGAACTGCGGCCGCCGAAGGGCGTGCTGCTCTACGGGCCCCCCGGATGCGGCAAGACGCTCATCGCCAAGGCCGTGGCCAACTCGCTGGCCAAGAAGGTCGCCGAGGTGACCGGTCAGGCCGCAGGCAAGAGCTTCTTCCTCAACATCAAGGGCCCCGAGCTGCTCAACAAGTACGTCGGTGAGACGGAGCGGCAGATCCGCCTCGTCTTCCAGCGGGCCCGAGAGAAGGCCAGCGAGGGCACGCCCGTCATCGTCTTCTTCGACGAGATGGAGTCCCTCTTCCGCACCCGCGGCTCCGGTGTCAGCTCGGACGTGGAGAACACCATCGTCCCGCAGCTGCTCGCCGAGATCGACGGTGTGGAGGGCCTGCAGAACGTGGTCGTGATCGGTGCCTCCAACCGCGAGGACATGATCGACCCGGCCATCCTGCGCCCCGGCCGGCTGGACGTGAAGATCAAGATCGAGCGTCCGGATGCCGAGGCCGCCAAGGACATCTTCGGCAAGTACCTCACCGAGCGCCTCCCGCTGCACTCCGACGACCTCGGCGAGCACGGCGGCGACAAGGACGCCACGGTCCAGAACATGATCCAGACGGCCGTGGAGCACATGTACGCGGAATCCGAGGAGAACCGCTTCCTGGAGGTCACCTACGCCAATGGTGACAAGGAAGTCCTGTACTTCAAGGACTTCAATTCCGGCGCCATGATCGAGAACATCGTGGGCCGCGCCAAGAAGATGGCGATCAAGGATTTCCTCGAGAAGAACCAGAAGGGTCTGCGCGTCTCCCACCTCCTCCAGGCCTGTGTGGACGAGTTCAAGGAGAACGAGGACCTGCCCAACACCACCAACCCGGACGACTGGGCCCGGATCTCCGGAAAGAAGGGCGAGCGGATCGTGTACATCCGTACGCTCATCACCGGAAAGCAGGGTGCGGACACCGGACGCTCCATCGACACGGTGGCGAACACCGGTCAGTACCTGTAAAAGGCAGGGCGGCTGCGGGTGCCCTCGGCGGGTACCCGCAGCCGACTGCTTTTCGGGCCACGGCTGGAGCAACGCAATGACGCAAATGATCTCCCCACCAGCGCAAAGGCGTTCTAGGCTCTTCCGTACCGCCGGATCGCGCAGTGCGGGGACGGGCACCGCACACGCAACCGAGCGCCAGCGGTATCTGAGTGGCGCCCACGACCGAGGGTGCCGCCGGGCAAGGAGGGCCGCATGACCGTACGGCGAGTAATGGGCATCGAGACGGAGTACGGGATCTCCGTCCCCGGCCACCCCAACGCCAATGCCATGCTCACCTCGTCCCAGATCGTGAACGCCTACGCGGCGGCGATGCACCGGGCCCGCCGGGCCCGCTGGGACTTCGAGGAGGAGAATCCGCTGCGGGACGCGCGAGGCTTCGACCTCGCCCGTGAGGCCGCCGACTCCAGCCAGCTCACCGACGAGGACATCGGCCTGGCCAACGTGATCCTCACCAACGGTGCGCGGCTCTACGTCGACCACGCCCACCCCGAGTACAGCTCTCCCGAGGTGACCAACCCGCGGGACGCCGTGCTGTGGGACAAGGCCGGCGAGCGGATCATGGCGGAGGCCGCGGAACGGGCCGCCCAGCTGCCCGGTGCCCAGCCGATCCACCTGTACAAGAACAACACCGACAACAAGGGCGCGTCCTACGGCACGCACGAGAACTACCTGATGAAGCGGGAGACCCCCTTCTCGGACATCGTGCGCCACCTGACGCCCTTCTTCGTCTCCCGCCAGGTCGTCACCGGCGCGGGCCGCGTCGGCATCGGCCAGGACGGGCACGAGCACGGCTTCCAGCTGAGTCAGCGGGCGGACTACTTCGAGGTCGAGGTCGGCCTGGAGACCACGCTCAAGCGCCCCATCATCAACACCCGTGACGAGCCGCACGCGGACGCCGAGAGGTACCGGCGGCTGCACGTCATCATCGGCGACGCGAACCTCTCCGAGATCTCGACGTATCTGAAGCTGGGCACGACCGCGCTGGTGCTGTCGATGATCGAGGACGGCTTCATCGCCGTGGACCTGGCCGTCGACCAGCCCGTGCGCACCCTGCACCAGGTCTCGCACGACCCGTCGCTCAAGCGGCTGGTCACGCTCCGCAGCGGCCGGACGCTCACCGCGGTCCAGTTGCAGATGGAGTACTACGAGCTGGCCCGCAAGTACGTGGAGGAGCGCTACGGCGCCGACGCGGACGACCAGACCAAGGACGTCCTGTCCCGCTGGGAGGACACCCTCACCCGTCTGGAGCACGACCCGATGAGTCTGGCCGGCGAGCTGGACTGGGTCGCCAAGCGGGAGCTCATGGAGGGCTACCGGCGCCGGGACAGCCTCGACTGGGACGCCGCGCGGCTGCACCTCGTCGACCTCCAGTACGCCGACGTACGGCCCGAGAAGGGCCTGTACAACCGCCTGGTGGCCCGTGGGCGCATGAAGCGGCTGCTGGACGAGGCGGACGTGGAACGGGCCCGTACGGTGCCGCCCGAGGACACCCGGGCGTACTTCCGCGGGCGCTGCCTGGAGCAGTACGCGGACGACGTCGCGGCGGCCTCCTGGGACTCGGTGATCTTCGACCTTCCCGGCCGGGACTCCCTGCAGCGGGTCCCAACCCTGGAACCGCTTCGCGGAACGCGTAATCACGTCAAGGAGCTCCTGGACCGCTGCCGCACCGCGGAAGACCTGGTCAGAGTCCTGTCCGGGGGGTGAGCGCGGATGAGCGCGGTGCGTGGGTACCCGGGAGGGGCCCGCCGGACAGGGTGGAAAAGCCCAGGTCCGGGAATCATCGAGGTGGTCCCCGTACGTTGGAGCAACTGCGGGGCCCTTGTCAGACCGGGCGAGTAGGGTCTGATCTTGACCGAGCAACTGTGTCGGGCGAACCGAGCGGGGTGAGGGATATGGCGACCAAGGACACCGGCGGCGGACAGCAGAAGGCCACCCGGTCCACCGAGGAGGTCGAGGAGCAGTCTGCGGAGGCGCAGGGCTCCGAGGACCTCAAGGAGCGTCAGGAGAAGCTGAGCGACGACGTGGACTCCGTCCTCGACGAGATCGACGACGTGCTCGAGGAGAACGCGGAGGACTTCGTGCGCTCCTTCGTGCAAAAGGGCGGTCAGTAGGGCGCTCGCTCTCGTCCCGCAGGCGGGCGAGGGACACGGGTGACGGGCGGAGCGCGGAGCGCTGTGCACGGGGCAGTCGGTGACAGGGCGCTCTCGTGCGCGGCGCTCCGGGCGTCGGCGGCGTCCGGAGCCCGGCGGCCCGCCGCCGGTCACGGGGCGGGCGAATGCGGCGTCACCCCGGCGCAGTTGGTTCCGCCGGGCATGTGGATCACCGCCGAAGGACGGGTAGGGTCCGAGGCATACCGCGCCCCCGGCCGCAGGACCGGGGTTGTACCAAGGATCGGCCCGACGTCACTGGGCGGGCTGCCGCTTACGTGGAAGGAATCGCGTGGAAGCCAACACTCGTAGCACCGGGCGTCTGCCATCTGCCTTCCTGACGCCGGGCTCCTCCTCCTTCATGGACTTCCTCTCCGATCACCAGCCCGAACTGCTGCCGGGGAACAAGAAGTTGCCGCCCGTGCAGGGCGCCGTCGAGGCACCGCACGGCACGACGATCGTGGCCGTGACGTTCCCCGGCGGTGTGGTCCTCGCCGGTGACCGGCGGGCCACGATGGGCAACGTCATCGCGCAGCGGGACATCGAGAAGGTCTTCCCCGCCGACGAGTACTCGGCGGTGGGCATCGCCGGCACGGCGGGCCTGGCCGTGGAGATGGTGAAGCTGTTCCAGCTGGAGCTGGAGCACTTCGAGAAGGTCGAGGGCGCCCAGCTGTCCCTGGAGGGCAAGGCCAACCGGCTGTCGACGATGATCCGCTCGAACCTCGGGATGGCCATGCAGGGCCTGGCCGTCGTCCCGCTGTTCGCCGGGTACGACGTCGACCGGGACAAGGGCCGCATCTTCTCGTACGACGTCACCGGCGGTCGCTCCGAGGAGCACGGGTACGCGGCCACCGGGTCCGGCTCGATCTTCGCGCGCGGCGCGATGAAGAAGCTCTTCCGGAACGACCTGAGCGAGAGCGAGGCCACGACACTCGTGGTCCAGGCGCTCTACGACGCGGCCGACGACGACTCGGCGACCGGCGGTCCCGACGTCGCTCGCCGGATCTATCCCATCGTCACCGTGATCACCGAGGACGGCTTCCGCCGGCTCACCGAGGACGAGGCGTCCGAGATCGCGCGCTCCGTCCTCCAGCGGCGGCTGGAGCAGCCCGACGGGCCGCGGGCCGCGCTGCTGTGAGCGGCCGGCCGTCTTCGTGAGGGTGGTCCAGTGAACCGACGGAATCTTCAAGAGAGGGACGGATAACCGGTGTCGACGCCGTTCTATGTCTCACCCCAGCAGGCGATGGCCGACCGGGCGGAGTACGCCCGCAAGGGCATCGCCCGTGGCCGCAGCCTGGTCGTGCTGCAGTACGCCGACGGCATCGTGTTCGTCGGCGAGAACCCGTCCCGCGCGCTGCACAAGTTCAGCGAGATCTACGACCGGATCGGCTTCGCGGCCGCCGGCAAGTACAACGAGTACGAGAACCTGCGCATCGGCGGCGTCCGCTACGCCGACCTGCGGGGGTACACCTACGACCGGGCCGATGTGACGGCCCGAGGCCTGGCGAACGTCTACGCGCAGACGCTGGGCACGATCTTCTCCAGCGCGGCCGAGAAGCCCTACGAGGTGGAGCTGGTCGTGGCCGAGGTCGGGGAGACCCCCGAGGGCGACCAGATCTACCGGCTGCCGCACGACGGATCCATCGTGGACGAGCACGGCTCGGTCGCGGTCGGCGGCAACGCGGAGCAGATCAGCAGCTACCTGGACCAGCGGCACCAGGACGGCATGACGCTGGCCGAGGCGCTGAAGCTGGCGGTCCAGGCGCTCTCGCGCGACACCAACGGCAGTGAGCGGGAGATCCCCGCGGAGCGGCTGGAGGTGGCGGTGCTGGACCGGACGCGGCCGCAGAAGCGCAAGTTCAAGCGGATCAGCGGGCGGCAGCTGTCGCGGCTGCTCGATGCGGGTGCCGCCGGCGGTGACGCGGCGGGGGCGTCGGAGGACGCCGAGTAGTTCTTGCGTGGTGTGACGCGCCCTGGCCGGCGGGTTTGTGGCCGGGGCGCGTCGCTGTGTGTGAGGGCGCGGGTGCTTCGCCTGGCCGTGGGTGGGGGGTCGGGGCCGTGTCGGGGGGTGTCCGTCCTCGGAACGGCGCGATGGGGTGGCGTACCGACTCACTGTCCGTCGACGCGCCAACCAGCTGCGGGCGGACACCCCCCGACACGGCCCCTTGCGTCGTACGGCGGCACCCCGCTGTGCCGGGTTGCGGTCCCACCCCGCCCCGGCACCGACGCGGCGGCAGGGCTAGCGAGGCGGCGCCGTGGAGTTTCGTATGACCAGCTGGACCGGGATGTCTCCGCTCTCGGGAGCGCGGTCCTCCAGGACGGCCAGGAGGGCCCGCATGCCGTGCTCCCCGAAGAGCTCGGCGTCGAGGCGGACCGTCGTCAGTTCCGGGTCCATGGCCGTGGCCAGGGCCAGGTCGTCGATGCCCGTGACCGACAGGTCGTCCGGGATGCGCAGTCCGAGGCGGCGGGCCGCCTTGTACGTGCCGGCGGCGAGCTGGTCGTCGTCGCAGATCACGGCGGTGGGGCGGGTGCCGGGAGCCGAGAGGGCGGCTTCGGCGGCCGCCACCGCTCCCGCGATGGAGATCGGGGAGCGGGCTGTGCGCAGGGAGGTGCCCGGCACGTCGTCCAGCCGCGCGGCCAGTTCCCGGGCGCGGACCTCGAAGGTCCAGGAGGGGACGTCCGCCGCCAGGTGGAGGAAGCGGCGGTGGCCCAGGGCCAGCAGATGGTCCGCGGCCTGGCGGACACCGTCGGCGATGTCCAGGTTGACCGTCGCCGCGCCCAGGCTGCCGTGCGGGTCGCTGTCCAGCATCACCAGGGGGAGTGCCTCGCCGCGGATGGCGGTCAGGGCGTCCGCGGCCATGGAGGAGGCGATGACGCCGTCCAGCGCGGCCTGGGCGGAGGCGAAGGGGTCGCGGGCGGGGCCGATGCCCTCGGGGGAGGGGTAGAGGACCACGCCGAAGCCGTGCTCGGCGGCGACCCGGGTCGCGCCCGTGTAGACACCGGCGAAGAACTCCGTGGTGAGGGCCGGGACGACCAGCAGCACCGTGCGCGTGCGGCCCAGCCGCAGGTGGCGGGCGGCCAGGTTGGGGCGGTAGCCCAGGTCGCGGGCGGCTTCCCGGACCCGCTCCGCCGTGGCCTCGGAGACCCGTCCGCGCCACTTGTCCCCGAGGACCAGGGAGACGGCCGCCTGGGAGACGCCGGCGGCCTGGGCGACGTCCCGGCTCGTGGGGCGGGTGCTGCCTCGTGCCACCGTGGGCCTGCTCTTTCGTCTGGACTCGTGAACAGCGGACATGGTACGTATGGAACTCGACGTTATACGTAAAACCTAGGGCGGGGACATGGCCACGGGATACCTGGAGATCCTTCGGGCGCGACACGCCGCCCGGCTGCTCGTCGGCACGCTCGTCGGGCGGCTGCCCAACGCCACGGGCGCCATCGCCATCGTGCTGTTCGTGCGGGCGGAGGGCGGCACGTACAGCCTGGCCGGTGCGCTGGCGGCGGTGTACGGCATCGCCAACGCCGTGGGGCAGCCGGTGCTGGGGCGGCTCGTGGACCTGCGCGGGCAGCCCCGGGTGCAGCTGCCCGCCGCCGTGCTGTCGGCGCTGTCCATGGCCGTCTTCGCCTTCTCCGGCGTCGGCTCGCTGCCCCTCGCCTACGCCGCCGTCGCGGCCGCCGGGCTCTTCACGCCGCCCCTGGAGGGCGGGCTGCGGGCGCTGTGGCCGTCGGTGCTGCGGCGCGAGGACCAGGTGCACACGGCGTACGCCATGGACGCCGTGGCCCAGGAGGTCATCTTCACCGTCGGGCCGCTGCTGGTGACGCTGTGCGTGTCCCTCTGGTCGGCCCAGGCGGCGCTGCTGGTGCTGAACGCGGTCGGGGTGGTGGGTGCCCTGTCGGTCGTCGTCTCCAAGCCCTCACGGGCCTGGCGGTCGGCGCCGCGCGAGGCGCACTGGCTGGGCGCGCTGCGCTCGCCGGGGCTGCTGGCGCTGCTCGCGGCGTTCCTCTTCATCGGCATGGCCCTCGGGTCCATCACGGTCGCCTCCGTGCCGTACGCGGACGACCACGGCGGCGACGCCGTCTACGGGTGGCTGATGGCGGCGCTGGGCTTCGGCGCGCTGGTGGGCGGCGCCGTGTACGGGGCGCGGCAGTGGGCGGGCGAGCCCGCGCGGCGACTGCGCGTGCTGGTGGCGCTTCTGGTGGTGTGTTACCTGCCGCTGATGCTGATGCCGGACGCGGTGGCGATGGTCGCGCTGACCGCGCTCGCCGGCGTGTTCCTCGCGCCCGCCATCGCCTGCGCGTTCGTCCTGGTCGACCGGCACGCGCCGCGCGGCACGGTCACCGAGGCGTTCTCCTGGCTGGTGACCACCTTCACGGTCGGCCACTCGGTCGGAACGGGCGTCGCCGGGCCCGTCGTCGAGCAGGGCGGGGCCCTGTGGGGCTTCACCGTGCCGGCCGTCGCGGGCGGCGTGTCCCTGCTGGTTTTGATCGCCACAGGACGGGTAGTCGCAGCTCCCGGCCAGGGGGCGGTCGTTGCGGCCGGTTCGGAAAATGATCCGAACCGTGCCCTCGAACCCCGTTTCAGTTCAGGGGATCGGGCGTAATGTTCCCTCATGGACCGCCGCATTTTCGGGCTGGAGAACGAGTACGGCGTCACGTGCACGTTCAGGGGACAGCGCCGCCTGTCTCCTGACGAGGTGGCGCGGTACCTCTTCCGCCGTGTCGTGTCATGGGGCCGCAGCAGCAACGTCTTCCTTCGCAACGGCGCCCGCCTCTATCTCGACGTGGGTTCGCATCCGGAATACGCGACACCGGAATGCGACAACGTGATCGAACTGGTCACCCACGACAAGGCCGGCGAGCGCATTCTCGAAGGACTTCTGGTGGACGCCGAACGACGCCTGCACGAGGAGGGAATCGCGGGCGACGTCTACCTCTTCAAGAACAACACCGACTCGGCGGGCAACTCCTACGGATGCCACGAGAACTATCTCGTGGCGCGGCACGGGGAGTTCTCGCGGCTGGCGGACATCCTGATCCCGTTCCTGGTCACGCGCCAGCTGCTGTGCGGCGCGGGCAAGGTGCTGCAGACGCCGCGCGGGGCCGTGTACTGCGTCAGCCAGCGGGCCGAGCACATCTGGGAGGGCGTCTCCTCGGCGACCACCCGCTCCCGCCCGATCATCAACACGCGCGACGAGCCGCACGCGGACGCCGAGCGCTACCGCCGCCTGCACGTCATCGTGGGCGACTCGAACATGTCCGAGACGACCAACCTGCTCAAGGTCGGCGCCACCGATCTGGTGCTGCGCATGATCGAGGCCGGCACGGTGATGCGCGACCTCACCCTGGAGAACCCCATCCGGGCGATCCGCGAGGTCAGCCACGACATCACCGGCCGCCGCAAGGTCCGCCTGGCCAGCGGACGCGAGGCCTCCGCCCTGGAGGTGCAGCGCGAGTACTACGAGAAGGCGCTGGACTTCTGCGAGCGCCGCGGCGTCCGCACCGGCACGGTCGAGCGGGTGCTGGAGCTGTGGGGCCGCACGCTGGACGCGATCGAGAGCGAGGACCTCGACCGCATCGGCACCGAGATCGACTGGGTCATGAAGTACAAGCTCATCGAGCGCTACCGGGCCAAGCACAACATGACGATGTCCAATCCGCGGGTCGCGCAGATAGACCTCGCCTACCACGACATCCACCGCCGTCGTGGCCTGTACTACCTGCTCGAGAAGAAGGGTCAGGCGGCCCGGGTCTGCAACGACCTGAAGATCTTCGAGGGCAAGTCCGTCCCGCCGCAGACCACTCGGGCCCGGCTGCGCGGCGACTTCATCCGGCGGGCCCAGGAGCAGCGCCGGGACTTCACGGTCGACTGGGTGCACCTGAAGCTCAACGACCAGGCGCAGCGCACCGTGTTGTGCAAGGACCCGTTCCGTTCGGTGGACGACCGGGTGGAGAAGCTGATCGCCGGCATGTGACGGCGTTCCGCCGGGCGGCCTGCCCGGCGGTCGTCCCGGTGCCCGGAGGTGTCACACCCTCCGGACACCGGGCTTTTTGCTGTCCCGGCTGTGAAGGACGTCACTCGCGCTCCCGTGCGCCCTCGGAGCGGAATAGTCCGTTCCCATCCCATTCTCCGGTGATTTGTCCCGGCCGGACGACGGCGCCGGACGGCTGTGCATCGGCTGCCTATATCACGGCGTCTCGAACACCCCTGTCCGACACGCCGGAACGGGCGCCGGCCCGGTCCGGGCGGACCTCCGCGGTGGCCGGAATATTCGCGTGATCATGTCAGTGGCGTCGGGTTTACTCCTGGTGGCCGCCATGACCATGACCAGGGTCGGGCGGCAGTGCCGCGCGGCCCCGTCCGGGGGTCGCGGAGGCATCCACACACAACGGGGGCTCACTTTGCGCTCTGTCACGACCAGGACCCGACACGCAACCGTCCTCGCCACGGCCGGAGTCGTCATGACGACGGCGCTGGTGGGGCTGAGTGCGTCGAACGCCGAGGCGTACTGCCGTTCCGGCATGGTGAAGTGGAACAGCGCCGGCGCCAAGACCATAGGTGCCAACACCACCTTCCCCAGCGGCCTGCGGGCCGGCCTCAACGGCGGACTGAAGCAGTGGAACCGCAGCGGTTCCGCCCTGAAGTACAACTCGCCCGTCTACACCGGCGGCTGGCAGATCTACGCCTTCCGCGCCTCGTACAGCTACACCAGCCTCATGGGCAGTGCACCCGGGTACGCCGCGACCCAGCGGTCCGGCAGCACCCACAAGGGCGGAACGCTCTACCTGTCCAACCGCTTCCGCTGGGTGAACGGCAGCCAGAACATCAGCCAGGGCAAGGCGGACGTGCAGACGGTCGCCGTGCACGAGGTCGGCCACTTCAACGGCCTTGCCCATCCCTGGGCCCCGCACTGCACCGACGGCTCCTCCTACACCGACGCCGAGAAGAAGTCGGTCATGACGGCGATCAACACCGGCACCCGCCGCGCGCTGAACAGCGACGACATCGCCGGCATCCGCGCCCTTTACTGAACCGGGGGAATCACGAAATGAGCGCAACACGCATCAGGCGGCACAGCGGCACCGCGGCGCGCGCAGCGGCCGTTCTCGCCCTTCTCGCGCTCGGCGCCACGGCATGTGCCGACGCCGGCGGGGACGGCCGGGACCGGGCCGCGGGCAAGCGCGGGGAGGCCGTCCGCGTCGTCTCCGGCCACGCCTACGCGGTGGACAGCAGCCCGGAGGCCGCCCTCGCGTTCCCGATGAACGACAACGTCTTCGAGGGCACGGTCGTCGGCACGCGCCCCGACGTGCACGCCGAGGACGTCCTCGACGACGGCTCGACCTTCGAGGTCGTGTACACGCCGGTCGTGGTCCGGGTCGACCGGGTCCACAAGGGGCACCTGAAGAAGGGCTCCGAGGTGGTCGTGCGGTCGATGGGCGGCACCGCCGACGGGGTCCGGTACGAGATAGCCGAGGCACCGGCGAAGAAGACCTTCGCCAAGGGTGCCTCGCTCGTGGTGTTCGGCAGCGCCTACGAGGCCGTCGACTCGGAGAAGTCCCCGGCCCTGACGCCCAACTTCCTGTACCGGAAGGCCGGCGGGGCCTTCGTCGACGCCACCTACGCGGAGGGCGCCCACGACGGCGGCCCGGCCGACCGGGTGGACCGCACGAAGTTCCTCGGCGAGCTGCGCTCGCTGGACGGCGGGGCTTCCTGACCCCGCGTCCCCAGCCGCACACGCGGCGGCGCCGCCCGGGCCGTGACCGGCCCGGGCGGCGCCGTGTCGTCCGCCGGGTCCGGTCGCGCGTGCGTACGCCGTAGAGTGGCGCACATTGGCCCCCCACCCCCGATCCCAGTTGGACTGATGAACTACAACACGAAACGACTCGTGGCCGCGCTGCTGGCCGTTCCCGCCCTGTTGTTCACCGCCGCGTGCGGGTCGGACGACGGGAACAACGGCGACGCGGCGGGAGGCGTCGCCGAGGTCAAGGGAAAGGTCGGGGCGAAGCCCGAGATCTCCGTGCCCGAGGACGGTGACCCGTCCGAGAAGACCGTCGTCAAGACGCTCTCGCCGGGCAGCGGCAGCGCGATCAAGAACGCCGACTTCGTCCGCCTCGACTGGACCGTCGAGAAGTGGGGCGACGACAAGGAGCTGGGCGGCACCTGGGCCGCGGGGGCGGCGGGCGGCAGCGCCCCGCGCCGGCAGTCCGTCGAGCAGATCGGCAAGCCGAGCCAGCAGCTGCCCGAGAAGGTCCTCGACGCGGTGAAGGGCAAGAAGCCCGGCAGCCGCATCCTGGTGCAGGGCACCGCGGGCGACCTGATCGGCCAGAGCCTGAACACGTCCTCCGGCATCGCCGCCAAGGACGTGCTGATCTGGGTGGTCGACCCGGTCGGCGCGGCGAGCGTCGACGCCAAGGGCGAGGCCGAGGGCGAGCAGGCGGCCTCCGAGTCGGGCCTGCCCGAGGTGAAGGCCCCCTCGCAGAAGGCCGCGACCATCACCGTCCCCAAGGGCGTCAAGGCCCCCAAGGACCTCAAGGAGCAGGTGCTGGTCAAGGGCGACGGCAAGAAGATCGAGGCCGGCCAGGGCCTGATCGCCCAGTACACCGGGGTCAAGTGGGAGGACGGCAAGAAGTTCGACTCCTCCTGGGACCACGGCGGTGCCACGGCCTTCCAGATCGGCAACGGCTCCGTGGTGGCAGGCTGGGACAAGGGCCTGGTCGGCAAGCACGTGGGCGACCGGGTGCTGCTGGTGATCCCGCCCTCGCTCGGCTACGGCGCGAGCCCCCAGAGCGAGCTGTCCAAGAACACGCTGGTCTTCACCGTGGACATCCTGGGCGCGGTCTGACCCGGCTGTCTGTGAGACTGTCCCCGACGCAGGTCACGCAACAAGGAGAGATGAAGTGAGCATCGACAAGCCCGAGATCGACTTCCCGGGCGGCGAGCCCCCGGCGGACCTCGAGATCAAGGACATCTGGGAGGGCGACGGACCGGTCGCCGAGGCCGGCCAGACGGTCACCGTGCACTACGTCGGCGTGGCCTTCAGCACCGGCGAGGAGTTCGACGCCAGCTGGAACCGCGGCACCCCCTTCCGCTTCCCGCTGGGCGGCGGCCGGGTCATCAAGGGCTGGGACCAGGGTGTGCAGGGCATGAAGGTCGGCGGCCGCCGCCAGCTGACCATCCCCGCCCACCTCGCCTACGGCAACCAGAGCCCGACCCCGGCGATCAAGCCCGGCGAGACGCTGATCTTCGTGGTCGACCTGCTCGGCGTCTGATCACGGTCCGACAGACTCGATCACCTGGGGCCCATGCCTGTCCGGCATGGGCCCTCGGCTTTTGCCGTACCACCGTGTGGCGGTACGGTCATCGCTCGTAAGCACCATAGGGAGGCGAAGCGCGTCGATGGCCATTGCCAAGGCCGAGCGGCTGATGAATCTGGCGCTGTGTCTGCTCGGGACCCGGCGGCCGCTCAGCAAGCGCGAGCTGCGCGACTCCATCGAGGCCTACGTCGAGGCCTTCGGGCCGGGCAGCGGCTCGGCCGGGTCCGACGACTCGTTCAACCGCATGTTCGAGCGGGACAAGGACGACCTGCGCGAACTCGGCCTGGTGATCGAGACGGTCGAGAGCCTCGAGGGCGAGGTGGGCTACATGGCCCGCCGCGACAGCAACCGCCTCCCGCCCATCACCCTGGACGCGGAGGAGGCCGCCGCGCTGGGGCTGGCCGCCAAGGTGTGGCAGCAGGCCCGGCTCGCCGGAGCGGCCAGCGGAGCCCTGCAGAAGCTGCGCGCCGCCGGACTGCCCGAGGACGTCGACCCGTACGGGTCGCACGGCGCGCTGGAACCCCGGATCCCCGTGCACGAGGCGGCGTTCGAACCGCTGATGCTGGCCTGCCGGGACCGGCGCCCGGTCGTCTTCGACTACCGCAAGGCCACCGCCGCCCACCCCGAGCAGCGGCACGTCGAGCCGTGGGCGCTGGAGTGCTGGCGCGGCCACTGGTACCTGGCGGGCTGGGACCGCGACCGGGGCGCGGAGCGGGTGTTCCGGCTGTCCCGCATCACCGGCAAGGTCCGCTCCCGCGGCGGCCGGTACACGGCCCCCGTGCCCGACGTGGTCACCGTCCGCGAGACCGTCGCGAGCTGGGCCGGGGAGATCGCCGACCGCTCGGCCCGCATCCGGCTGCGGTCGGACGCCGGGTACCCCCTTCGGGCGAAGGCCACCTCGGTCCGGGAACTCGGCGACGGCTGGGACGAGTTGGAGATTCCGTACGGCCACGGGCTGGACGCCTGGCTGGTGGAGTTCGGGCCCGACGTGGTCGTACTGGAGCCCGCGGAGCTGCGGGCCGACGTGGTGGACCGGCTGCGTGCCGTGGCCAAGGGCTGAGGGGGAGCGGAGCAAGACAGTGGCAGGCAAACCGGTCAGGCCCGTGAACGCCATCGACCAGACCCGGCGGATGCTCTCCCTGGTGACGTACCTGAGGGAGCGCCCGGGGGCGCGCGTGGAGGACGTGGCACGCGCCTTCGGCATCACCGAGGACGAGCTGGTCTCCGACCTCGACGTGCTGCCCATGTGCGGCACCAGCTTCCGCGGCGGCGACCTGCTCGACATCGACACCGACGGCGAGCGCATCTGGTGGCACAACCCGGCCGCCCTCGCGGCGGAGGCCGCGGAGCCGCTGAGGCTCGCCGCGGACGAGGCCACCGCCCTGCTCGTCGCCGCCCGGGCCGTGGCCACCCTGCCCGGACTGCGGGAGAGCGACCGGCAGGCGCTGCTGCGGGCGACGGCCAAGGTGGAGACCGCAGCCGGCGAGGCGGCGGGCGCCAGCTCGCGGCTGTCGGTGACCTTCGAGTCCGAGGGCGGTGTCTTCGCCGACGTCGACCGGGCGATCGCCGAGCGCCGCCGCCTGTGGATCCGCTACTACTCGCCCGCCCGGGACGAGGTCACCGAGCGGGAGATCGACCCGATCCGCCTGGTCAGCGTCGGGCACACCTACGTCGAGGCGTGGTGCCGCCGCTCCGAGGCGCGCCGCACCTTCCGGCTCGACCGGGTCGCCGAGATCAAGATCCTCGACGAGCCCTCCGCCCCGCCGGAGATCGAACTGCGGGACCTGTCGGAGGCCCTGGTGCAGCCCGCGGCGGAGGACCCGGAGGTCGTGATCGAGGTCGGCCCCGGCGGCCGCTGGGTGGCCGAGTACTACCCGCACGACAGCGCGGACGAGCTCGCGGACGGCGGGCTGCGCATCACCCTGCGGACCCCCGACCCCACGTCGCTCAGACGGCTGGCGCTGCGGCTCGGGCGGGACGGCCGGATCGTCTCCCCGCCCGAGCTCGCCGGCAGCGCCCGGCGGGCCGCAAGCGAGGCGCTCGCCGCGTACGACGGGATCGAAGCGGTCGAAGCGGCCGGTGCACGCCGCCCCGCGCCGGAGCCGCACGCGGCGCACGCGATCGCGGACGGGCCGGACGGCGCGGGCGAGTGATCCGGGGGTGCCCGCGGTGCGGGCGATCCCGCGGGACCGTCCGGGCGCGCCCGGCACGGCACCCCGCAGGCGAACGACCCGAGGAAGAGGAGCGAGGTCTGTGAGCGAGTCGGTGACGTCCTCAGCGGCGGGCATGACGGCGGAGTCCGCCTTCACCGGCATGAGAGCCGTGGCCCCGGTGCTCTTCCGGGCCGGCTGCCCGGACTGCCGGGAGCGCTTCGAGCTCGCCGCCGGTGCGCTGCGCCTCGCCATCGGCGCGTCCAGCCGCACCACCTTCTACTCCTTCACCTGCCCCCGGTGCGGCTCGGCGGTCCGCAAGCCCGCGGGGGAGCGGATCGTGGAACTGCTCACCGGCGGCGGGGTGCGCACGCTGCGGCTGCACTCGACGCTCTGACGGGCCGGGACGTACCTCCCCCCGGGACGGTCTAGGCTCGACGTCATGTTCTGGCCGATGTTCGCGGTTGCCGTGGGATTCGTGGGTCTTGCCGTGCTGGCGGTGTTCGCCGCGCGGGTCTTCGTGGCCGCGCAGGACCTGGGCAGGCAGGTCACCGACGCGGCACGCCGGATCAACCGGGCCGCGGAGGATCTGGAGCGGGCCGCGGAGAGCGCGGCCCGGTCGGCCGACGCCCTGTGAACCGTCCGGGCGTGCAGCGCGCCGTGGACCCGCTCGCCCTGTCACCGGGCAGGCGGAGACAGGTACGCTGCTGATCGTGGTCCGGTTAACGAGGCGCGGGCCGCGGACGGGAGTACGCACAGGGGACGCAGAGGGATTGCCTCACGTTCACCCCCGGGCGTTACGATCGCTGTCGACCCGATCGTCCGGACATGTGTCCGACCGGTCGGACAGCACCCCACCACAGCCGCCTCGGTGAGAAGGTAAAGACTTATGTTCGGAAGGCTCGGAGCCCCCGAGATCATTCTCATCCTCGTCGTCATCATCCTGCTGTTCGGCGCGAAGAAGCTTCCGGACATGGCTCGGTCGCTCGGCAAGTCCGCCCGCATCCTCAAGAGCGAGGCCAAGGCGATGAAGGACGAGAACAAGTCGTCCACCACCCCGGCCGGCCCGCCGAACACGGACGAGCCCTCGCAGCGCACCATCCAGGCCGCTCCCGGCGACGTGACCAGCTCGCGCCCGGTCAACGAGCCCACGGACACGACCAAGCGCTGACGCAGGGCCGGTGACCTCCGGCCCGCCGCACGAGATGGGAACGTGGGTTGCTGAAGTCTGCCCGCAAGCAGGAGAAGGATCCCGAGGGGCGGATGCCCCTCGCGGAGCACCTCCGCGAGCTCCGCAACCGGCTCGTGAAGAGCCTGCTGGCGATCGTCGTCACGACCGTGGTCGCTGCCTTCTTCTACAAGGACATCATCCAGTTCTTCACCGATCCCATCCTCGACGCGGTGGGATGCAAGTACAGCTTCGCCGAACTGGCGAGGGGTACCGAGGAAACGCAGTGCGCGCGGATCGTGCAGAACGGTCTGCTGAGCCCGTTCACGCTCGCCCTCACGGTCTCGCTGTCCTCCGGTGTGGCACTCGCGGCTCCGGTGTGGCTGTACCAGCTGTGGGCCTTCGTGGCCCCGGGCCTGCACCGGCACGAGAAGAAGTATTCGCTGGCCTTCGTGGCCGCGGGGTTCCCCCTGTTCCTCACGGGCGCCTACTTCGCCTACTGGTCGCTGCCCAAGATGGCGTCCGTGATGCTCGAGTTCTCGATCATCGGCAGCGACAACCAGCTCCCCCTCGATGATCTCCTGCAGTTGGTCATGCGGATGATCATCGTCTTCGGGCTCTCCTTCGAGCTGCCGCTGCTGCTGGTCATGCTGAACTTCGGGGGCGTCCTCTCCGGCAAGCGGATGGCGGGCTGGTGGCGGGGCATGATCCTGGGCATCACCCTGTTCGCCGCGGTCGCCACGCCCAGCACCGACCCGATCTCCATGCTCGCGCTGGCGGGCCCCATCTGGGTTCTGTACTTCGCAGCGAGCGCGATCGCCCTCGCGAACGACAGGCGGCGTGCCCGCCGCGACGCCCTCGGCCCCGCCGACGACGAGGCCTCCGAGCTGGATCTCACGCCCGAGGACATCGGCGAGATCGAGCCCGTGACCACCAGCCGGGCCGCCCTGCCCGAGCAGGCGAGCGGCGAGCGCACGGACCGGGTCAACGGTTATGACGACGTGACCTGAGGACCGCCGGCCGGCTCGTAGGGTCATCCCCGTGACCAGCGAGATCACCCTCTTCGTCAACCCCACCGCGGGCCGCGGCCGGGGCGCCCGCGCGGCGCAGCCGGCCGCTTCCGCGTTGCGGGCGGCCGGCTTCTCCGTGCGCACGGTGCTCGGGGAGGACGCCGAGGACGCCCTGGCCCGCGCGCGGGCCGCCGTGGCGGGCGGCACCGGGGCGCTGGTCGCCGTCGGCGGCGACGGCATGGCCAACCTGGCACTGCGCGCCGTCGCCGGCACGCGCACGCCGCTCGGCCTGGTCGCCGTCGGCACCGGCAACGACTTCGCCCGCGCGCTCGGCATGCCCGTACGGGAACCGGCCGCCGCGGGCCGCATGATCGCCGACGCGCTCAAGGGCGGCCGGATCCGCGACGTCGACCTCGGACAGGTGGGGAACCGCTGGTTCGGCACGGTGCTCGCCTCCGGCTTCGACTCCCGCGTCAACGACCGCGGCAACCGCATGCGCTGGCCCGCCGGACGCCTCCGCTACGACCTGGCGATGATCGCCGAGCTGGCCGGCCTGCGACCCGTGCCCTACCGTCTCCGGCTCGACGACGGCGAGGCCCTGGAGGTCGAGGCGACCCTGGTGGCGGTCGGCAACGGCCCCTCCTACGGCGGCGGCATGCGCATCTGCCCGGACGCCGACCTCACCGACGGGCTGTTCGACGTCACGGTCGTCGGACCGTGCAGCCGCAGGACGCTGCTGCGCGTCTTCCCGGGTGTCTACCGGGGGACCCATGTCGAGCACCCGCGGGTGACCGTGGTGCGGGCGGCCCGGGTGGAGATCGCCGCCGACGGCGTCACCGGCTACGCCGACGGGGAGGCGCTCGGCGCGCTGCCGCTGAGTGCCCGCTGCGTCCGCGGAGCCGTGCGGGTCGTCGGCCCCTGAGCTGCGCCGATCCGAGGGGCGGGGAAACCCGATCCGGATAATGATCGTCCTGTTGTCAGTGCGGCCCGGTACGCTCGAAAGCACGATGACAGAGGACCTCTCACCGGCCGAGCGGTACGCGGCAGCCCGCAAGCGCGCTGCCGAGCAGGCCACCGCGCTCGCCTCCTTCCGCGAGATGTACGACTTCGGCCTCGACCCCTTCCAGATCGAGGCCTGCCAGGCGCTCGAGGCGGGGAAGGGCGTGCTGGTCGCCGCGCCCACCGGCTCCGGCAAGACGATCGTCGGCGAGTTCGCCGTCCACCTCGCCCTCGGGCAGGGCAGGAAGTGCTTCTACACGACACCCATCAAGGCGCTGTCGAACCAGAAGTACGCCGACCTGTGCCGCCGCTACGGCGCGGACAAGGTCGGTCTGCTCACCGGTGACAACAGCGTCAACTCCGACGCCCCCGTGGTCGTGATGACCACCGAGGTGCTGCGGAACATGCTGTACGCCGGGTCGCAGACCCTCCTGGGCCTGGGCTACGTGGTCATGGACGAGGTGCACTACCTCTCCGACCGGTTCCGCGGCGCCGTCTGGGAAGAGGTGATCATCCACCTGCCCGAGTCCGTCACCCTGGTCTCGCTGTCGGCGACCGTGTCGAACGCCGAGGAGTTCGGCGACTGGCTCGACACGGTCCGCGGCGACACCGAGGTGATCGTCTCCGAGCACCGGCCCGTGCCGCTGTTCCAGCACGTGCTGGCCGGGCGGCGGATGTACGACCTGTTCGAGGAGGGCGAGGGCCGCAAGAGGGCCGTCAACCCGGACCTCACGCGCATGGCGCGCATGGAGGCCAGCCGGCCGTCGTACCAGGACCGCAGGCGCGGCCGGTCGATGCGCGAGGCCGACCGCGAGCGCGAGCGCCGGCAGCGCTCCCGCATCTGGACGCCGAGCCGGCCCGAGGTCATCGAGCGGCTCGACGCCGAGGGGCTGCTGCCCGCCATCACCTTCATCTTCAGCCGCGCCGCCTGCGAGGCGGCCGTCCAGCAGTGCCTGTACGCCGGGCTCCGGCTCAACGACGAGGAGGCGCGCCACAAGGTCCGCTCCCTGGTCGAGGAGCGCACGGCCTCCATCCCCCGCGAGGACCTGCACGTCCTCGGCTACTACGAGTGGCTGGAGGGCCTGGAGCGGGGCATCGCCGCCCACCACGCGGGCATGCTGCCGACCTTCAAGGAGGTCGTGGAGGAGCTCTTCGTGCGCGGGCTGGTCAAGGCCGTCTTCGCGACCGAGACCCTCGCGCTCGGGATCAACATGCCCGCCCGCTCGGTGGTGCTGGAGAAGCTCGTCAAGTGGAACGGCGAGCAGCACGCCGACATCACCCCGGGCGAGTTCACCCAGCTGACGGGCCGGGCCGGGCGGCGCGGCATCGACGTCGAGGGCCACGCCGTGGTGCTGTGGCAGCGCGGCATGAACCCGGAGCACCTGGCCGGTCTGGCCGGCACCCGCACGTATCCGCTGCGCTCCAGCTTCAAGCCGTCGTACAACATGGCGGTCAACCTGGTGGAGCAGTTCGGCCGGCACCGCTCGCGGGAGCTGCTGGAGACGTCCTTCGCGCAGTTCCAGGCGGACAAGTCGGTCGTCGGCATCTCCCGCCAGGTGCAGCGCAACGAGGAGGGCCTGGAGGGCTACAAGGCCTCCATGACCTGCCACCTCGGCGACTTCGAGGAGTACGCGCGGCTGCGCCGCGAGCTGAAGGACCGGGAGAACGAGCTGGCCCGTCAGGGCGCCGCCCAGCGGCGTGCGGAGGCCGCCGTGGCGCTGGAGAAGCTGAAGCCCGGTGACGTCATCCACGTGCCCACCGGCAAGTACGCGGGCCTCGCCCTGGTGCTGGACCCGGGGCTGTCCGCGGGGCGGTCGAACGGCCATCGCGGCTTCGAGCACCACGACGGTCCGCGCCCGCTGGTGTTGACCGCCGAGCGGCAGGTCAAGCGGCTGGCGGCGATCGACTTCCCGGTGCCGGTCGAGCCGCTGGAGCGCATGCGCATCCCCAAGTCGTTCAACGCCCGCTCCCCGCAGTCCCGCCGGGACCTCGCCTCCGCCCTGCGCACCAAGGCGGGGCCCATCCCGGCCGACCGGCATCGCAAGCGGCGCTCCCAGGCGACCGACGACCGCGAGATCGCCCGGCTGCGGACCGCCCTGCGGGCGCACCCCTGCCACGGGTGCAGCGACCGCGAGGACCACGCCCGCTGGGCCGAGCGCTACCACCGGCTGCTGCGGGACACCTCGCAGCTGGAGCGGCGCATCGAGGGCCGGACGAACACCATCGCCCGGACCTTCGACCGGATCGTCGCGCTGCTGACGGAGCTGGACTACCTGCGCGGTGACGAGGTCACCGAGCACGGCAAGCGCCTGGCACGGCTGTACGGCGAACTGGACCTGCTCGCCAGCGAGTGCCTGCGCGCGGGCGTCTGGGAGGGCCTCAACCCGGCCGAACTGGCCGGGTGCGTCTCGGCGCTGGTGTACGAGTCGCGCGTCGGGGACGACGCCATGGCGCCGAAGCTGCCCACGGGCAAGGCCAAGGCCGCACTGGGCGAGACGGTGCGGATCTGGGGCCGGCTGGACGCGCTGGAGGAGGAGTTCCGGATCAGCCAGACCGAGGGGGTCGGGCAGCGCGAGCCGGACCTCGGGTTCGCCTGGGCCGCGTACATGTGGGCCTCGGGCAAGGGGCTGGACGAGGTGCTGCGCGAGGCGGAGATGCCGGCGGGTGACTTCGTGCGCTGGTGCAAGCAGGTCATCGACGTGCTGGGGCAGATCGCGGCGGCGGCACCGGAGGGTTCCTCCGTCGTGCGGAACTCGCGCAAGGCCGTGGATCTGCTGCTGCGGGGTGTGGTCGCCTACTCGTCCGTGGGCTGACCACCCCCGCGCGGGTCACGCCAGGGCGCTCGATCGGCGTCGTACGCAAACCCGTTCACCCAGCGCGGTGAACGGGTCCGCCCTCAGGCCTTCCGCAACACCCTTCAGGCTGCTGGGCTTTCGGCGCTTCGGTTGCGGGTGAGCAGGTCGGCGACCCGCGCGATCAGCTGGCTCTCCGCACCGTCGCGGGTGGTCGTCGGGTGGTACGCGAGCACGAAGCGGCGTCGCCGGTCGCGAGTGGAGAACGCGGCGTTCTTGTAGCCGTACGTCTCGCCGGTCTTGCCCCAGAGGGTGATGCCGTTGACGGTGGCCTGCTGCAGGCCGGTGCTGTAGCGGGCCGGGGAGCCGTCCAGCATGCGCACGTCGCTCGGGGGCAGGGTGAACATCAGCTGGAGCAGCTCGGGCGGGAGCAACTCGCCGGAGAACAGCGCGGCGAGCATCCGGTCGAGGTCGCCGGTCGTGGAGATCATGTCGCCCTCGCCGCGGCTGGAGGACTGGTCGTGGACGGTGATGTCCCGGAGGCTGCCGTCGGTCATCGCGAGATAACCGTGCACGTGCCGGCCGTGGATGCGCGGGTCGTCGCCGGGGACGACGGTGCGCGCCAGGTTCAGCGGACGCAGCAGGCGATCCGTGACGGCCTGTCCGTACGGGCGGCCGGTCACCTTTTCGATGATCAGCGCGGCCAGGACGTAGTTGATGCCGCGGTACTCCTGCCGGGTGCCCGGGGTGAACTTCAGCGGTCCGTGGGTCGCCGTCGCCACCCACTGCTGTGGCGTCCAGTGGTCGAAGCGGTGGCGGACCACCTCCTCCGGGGTCTGTGGGTCCGGTATGCCGACGTGGTCGGGCAGTCCGCTGGTGTGGTTCAGCAGGTGTGCCACGGTGACAGCAGCGAACCGGGCCGGCAGCAGCCCTGGCAGGACGCGCCGCACGGGCGCGTCGAGGTCGACCAGGCCTTCCGCCACCAGTTGCAGCACCACCGTGGCGACGAAGACCTTGGTGATGCTGCCGATGCGCACCTTGTCCTGTGACGTCGGTGGTCGGTGCGTCCGGAGGTCGGCCACGCCCGAGGTTCCGCGCCAGTGGCCGGCCGTGCCGCCGACGCACAGCTGAGCCGCGGTCGACGGCGGGTGTTCCAGGTCGTCGATCGCCGCCTGCAGGGCGGTGGGGTCCAGCGGCGGGATCGGCGTGCCCAGGGCGCGGGCGCGGGGGGCGGGCAGCACCGCGGTGGCGGCCAGCGCGGTCGTCCCCGACAGGGTGATGCCCACAAAAGTCCTGCGTGACATGCGCGTTGAGGTCATGCCTCTCACCCTTTCAGCGGGCGGGTCCCGTGGTCGTCGGGGTTCACCCCGCAGTGACCCTCGATCACACCCTGACCCGCCCCCGAAGAGTGGTGCCGCTGCCCGATCTCCGAAGGGCGTGGAAATGGTTTGCCCACTCGGTGGCGGTGTGTCACCGTTCGGCCTGGACCGGCAGTTGATCATCGGCGTCCGGTCGATGTCGACGTGTCGGCGGCCTCTCGGGATCCACCGGAGAGGGGGACGAAACGATGGGAACCGGTGCCGTGGGGAACAGTTACGAGGACCAGTGTCGCCGGTCGTTGGCCGAGGAGCAGGCGAAGAGCCTTGCCGAGACCAACAACTGGGCACATGTGGACAGGGAGCGGGTCCACCAGGACTGGGACGTCCTGTACCGCGAGATCACGGCTTGCCTGGACGGCGGCTCCCTGCCGGGGGACGAGCAGATCCAGGAGCTCACCCGCAGGCACTTCGACATCGTGAGCCGGTTCTACACCCCCTCCAGGGAGGCTTACGTCGGCATGTCGCTCTTCTACGCCGAGGACGAGGCCATGAGGGCGTTCCACGATTCCTATCACCCCGAACTGGCAGGGTTCCTGGGCGCCGCGATCAGGGTGTTCGCCGAGCAAGGAAGCGGGTTCGCCCCCAGCGCGGGGGCCGAGGCCTCGGCCTAGTCGGGCGACTCGGGCCAGGACTGCATGGACGGGCGAACTCCTGCCCGTCCCGCTCGGCCCGCCACAGGTCGAGAGTGAGATCAGCGAGCGACATGGCCGGCCGTGTGGCACGCGGCACTGACACGGCACCCGAGTACGCAAGCCACCCGGCGGGGACACCGGCACCCCAGGGGCGCGGGTGGACAAGTCACTGCGTGATCCTGCCGGCGACTTGAGGCGGGCGGGCTGGGGTGTCGGCCGGAGGGGTTTCGTATGCCTGTACGCCGTCACGCACTGCATTCGAACGGTTTCGCAGCGTGCAACCGGGTGAGCCTACTATCCCTTGGCAACCGGTTTCCGGCAGTTGCCGAACATGACACGGCGATGATCCGGTCGGACTAAGCTCGCCCGCAGCGCCCCGCCTTGAGGTGAATTCGGGCGCTTGTTCCCCAATGTGCAGATGATCCGGACCAATACCTGACATACCCCTTGCACGTCCCCGCGAACCTCAGTCGACTCCTGTCAGAAGGCCCCCATGGTGAGTGTTCAGTCCCCTCCCGGTCGCCGTGAACTTCCGCCCGCGCGCGTCCTGTTGCTCCCGGCCATAGTGATGGCCGCGGCGACCGGGGCCGCCGTCGCCCTGGTGACGGCACCGGCCCGGCTCGCCGTCGGCTGGTGCGGTGGCATCGCCACCGTGCTGGTGGTCGCGACCGCGGCCGAGGCGGTGCGCCGCGGCCGTGTGCTGCGCAACCGGCAGGCCGAGCACGCACAACGCACCGCGTACCTCGAACAACGGGTCGCCGCCCGGGAGAGCGAACTGATCCGGTTCTCCCGGGAGATCGTCCCCGCCGCACTCGACCTGCTGCGCACGGGAGAGTCGCCCCGCGAGGTGATCCGCAAGCTCGGCCTGGCCGACCCCGCCTACCGCGACCTCCCGGCGGACCAGGTCGAGACGCTGCTGACGGTGCTGCGGATCGTGGACCGCGAGGTGACCATGCGGGACGCCGCCGCGCGCTCCTTCGTCAGTGTGGCCCGCCGCGTGCAGGCGATCATCCACCAGCAGGCCGCGGAACTGCGGGAGATGGAGGAGGACCACGGCCGCAACCCCGAGGTCTTCGACGACCTGCTGCGCATCGACCACGGCAACGCCTTGATCGGCCGCCTGGCCGACTCCGTCTCCGTCCTCGGCGGCGGCCGCCCCGGGCGGCAGTGGCCCGAGCCGGTGTCGCTCTACAGCACCCTGCGCGGCGCCATGTCGCGCATCCTGGAGTACCGGCGCATCCAGCTGTCCTCGATCGCCAAGGTCAGCGTCAAGGGCATCTACGTCGAGCCGGTCATCCACGCCGCCGCCGAACTCCTCGACAACGCCACGCGCTACTCGCCGCCGCAGACCAAGGTGCACGTCACGGCGACCGAGGTGCAGACCGGCGTCTGCATCGAGATCGAGGACGGCGGCGTCAACCTCAACGAGGAGGCGCGGGCCCGGATCGAGGGCCTGCTGGAGGCCGCCAAGGCGGGCGTCGACCTGCAGGACATCGGTGAGCACCCGCGTCTCGGCCTCGCCGTCGTCGGCCGGCTGTGCACCGCGTACAACATGCAGGTCTCGCTGCGCGCCTCCGCGTACGGCGGCGTGCGCGCCATCCTCATCGTGCCGAGCGAGATGATCACCCACGAGCCCGGTGTCGGCCTCGCCCACGGCATCGGCGCCACCGGCATCCCCATGACCGTCGGCATCCCCGAGGGCCCCAAGCGCACGCCCAAGAAGCGCCGCCCGACCAGCCCGAAGATCCCTGCCACGGTCTCCCTGGAGGACGACGACGTCCCCGAGGTCACGGAGTGGACGGCCAACGGCCTGCCGCAGCGCCGCAGCCGCGTGAAGATGCCGCTCGCCGAACGGCTGGC
This sequence comes from Streptomyces sp. NPDC017943, assembly GCF_044328425.1. Classification (NCBI taxonomy): domain Bacteria; kingdom Bacillati; phylum Actinomycetota; class Actinomycetes; order Kitasatosporales; family Streptomycetaceae; genus Streptomyces; species Streptomyces sp. NPDC017943. The sequence goes on from NZ_JBIRHH010000007.1 coordinate 197,568, forward strand.
CCAGCAGGCCGCCTACGAGCAGGCCGACCGCGAGGCCGAGGAGCGCGGCGAGTACAACCCCTGGGCCGCGGTGCAGGAGCCGGAGCACAAGCCGCTGCGCGACATGAGCGCGCCCGACGCCCCCGGCAAGGGCCTGGAGGCCTTCTGGGAGGGGCTCAAGCAGGGCATCGAACCCGGCACCCACCCGACGGACTTCATCCGCAACCCGACCAAGTACCTGCACCTGATCAACGATCCGGCCCCCACCGAGGCCGAGGACGAGGGGGACCTCAAGTGATCCAGCAGCGAGGCAACTTCGACTGGATGCTCAAGCAACTTGCCGACGGCGTGCCCGGCATCGAGATGATCGTGGTGCTCTCGGCCGACGGCCTGCGCATCGCCCGCTACGGCGGCGAGCCCGACGCCGCCGACCGGGTCGCCGCGGCCTGCGCCGGACTGCAGTCCCTCGCCGGCAGCATCTGCCAGGAACTCTCCGTCGGCGACGGCGAGATGAAGCTGGTCATGATCGAGATCGACCGCGGCTACTTCTACCTGATGAACGCCGGGGCCAACGCCTTCCTCGCGGTGCTCTCCGACGTCCGGTGCGAACCCGGCCGGATGAGCGCGATGATGCGCGACCTGGTCGTCCGGATCGGCGGGCACCTCACCAGTCCGCCCCGGCGGAACGGGCACGTCGTATGACCCCTCCCCAACGCCAGAGGCGCGACCCCGCATCGGACGCGCCCCCGCCCGGGGAGGGCGAGGGCAAGGTCCGCAACCCCGAGCGGATGTACGTGGTGGCCGGCCCGGACGGAGAGCGGGCCGAACTCGACCTGGTGACGCTGATCGTGGCGCGCGCCACGGACCCGCCGCCCTCCGCCTCGCCCGAACAGGCGGCGCTGCTCCGGCTGTGCGCCGCCCCCCTGTCCGTGGCCGAGCTGTCGGCCTACCTCCACCTGCCGTTCAGCGCCATGGGCACGCTGCTCACCGAGCTGCTGACGGCGGAACTGGTGCAGGCGCGCGCCCCGATCGTCCCCAAGGCGCGCTCCGACCGGTCCCTCCTCGAAGCGGTGATGCATGGACTTCAACGGCTCTGACACCATCCCGGGCCCCCGGGCCGAGGACCAGTTGCCCCACACGGCGCAGGCCGCGGCCAAGATCGTGATCGTGGGCGGCTTCGGCGTCGGCAAGACGACCATGGTCGGCTCGGTCAGCGAGATCACCCCGCTGACCACCGAGGAGACCATGACCCAGGCCGGGGTGGGCGTCGACGACAACTTCGGCTCCGCGACCAAGACGGCCACCACCGTCGCCATGGACTTCGGGCGCATCAGCATCACCGAGCAGCTCGTGCTGTACCTCTTCGGCACGCCCGGCCAGCAGCGCTTCTGGTTCCTGTGGAACGGCCTGTTCGAGGGTGCGCTCGGCGCGGTGGTCCTGGTCGACACCCGGCGCCTGGAGGTCAGCTTCGACGTCATGGGCCGCCTGGAGGAACGCGGCGTCCCGTTCGTCGTCGCCGTCAACTCCTTCCCGGACGCGCCCCGTTACGCCCTGGAGGAGCTGCGCACGGCCCTCGACCTCACCGCGGACATCCCGATCGTGGAGTGCGACGCGCGGCGGCGGGCCTCCAGCCGGGACGTTCTGATGACCCTCATGCGGTTCCTGCACTCGCTCGCCATGACGGGCTCGCGCGCCTGATCCGCGCGATCCGCACCGCACCTTCCCCCCTGTGACACCTGGAAAGCCCCGGAGCGACCACTGTGACGCCTGAATCCCACGCCCCGACCGGTACGGACGCCTCCCGGCCCGGCCCGCCCCCCGGCTGCCCCGCGCACGCCCTCGGGCCCGGGGGACTGCACCGGCTGCACGAGGTGGAGGACCTGGGAGCGCTGTACGAGCAACTGCGCGAGCAGCACGGCCCCGTGGCGCCGGTGCTGCTCCACGACGACGTGCCGATGTGGATCGTGCTGGGCCACGCCGAGAACCTGCACATGGTGCGCTCGCCCTCGCAGTACTGCCGGGACAGCCGGATCTGGACCCCCCTGCGGGAGGGCCTGGTCAAGCCCGACCACCCGCTGATGCCGCACATCGCCTGGCAGCCCATCGCCTCGCACGCCGAGGGCGACGAGCACAAGCGGCTGCGCGGCGCCGTCATGGGCGCCATCTCCACCATCGACTTCCGCAGCCTGCGGCGGTACATCAACCGCAGCACGCAGGCCATCGTCAACCGGTTCTGCGAGGTGGGCGAGGCCGAGCTGGTGGGCCAGTTCACCGAGCACCTGCCGATGGCGGTGATGTGCGAGATCCTCGGCATGCCCGACGAGTACAGCGACCGCCTCGTGGAGGCCGCCCGCGACGCCCTCAAGGGCACCGAGACCGCGATCGCCAGCCATGCCTTCGTGATGGACGCCCTGAGCCGGCTCACCGCCCGGCGCCGCGCCCGGCCGGAGGAGGACCTGGCCAGCTACCTGATCACCCACCCCGCCCGGCTGAGCGACGACGAGGTACGCGAGCACCTGCGCCTGGTGCTGTTCGCGGCCTACGAGGCCACCACGAACCTGCTGTCGAACGTGCTGCTCACGGTGTTGATCGACCCGCGTTTCCGGGCGCAGCTCAACGGCGGTCAGATGACGGTGCCGGAGGCGGTGGAGCAGTCCCTGTGGAACGAGCCGCCCTTCAGCACGGTCTTCGCCTACTTCGCCAAGCAGGAGACCGAGCTGGGCGGCCAGCGCATCCGCCGCGGCGACGGCCTGCTCTTCGCCCCGCTCCCGGCGAACGTCGACCCCAGGGTGCGGCCGGACCTGAAGGCCAGCATGCAGGGCAACCGGTCCCATCTCGCCTTCGGGGGCGGTCCCCACGAGTGCCCGGGCCAGGACATCGGCCGGTCCATCGCCGACGTCGGCGTGGACGCCCTGCTGATGCGGCTGCCGGACGTCGAGCTCGACTGCGACGAGGAGGAGCTGCGCTGGACGGAGTCCATCGCCTCCCGGCACCTGGTGGACCTGCCGGTGACGTTCTCGCCGAAGCCGCTCCAGGACGTGTCCGAGCAGCCCCACCACAAGCCGGTCCCCGCGCAGCGCTCCGACTGGCAGATCGGCACCGTGCAGCCCCGGCACCAGCCGCAACCGCAGCACCAGTCGCAGCCGCAGGTCCAGTCGCCGGCGCCGCCCGTGCCGACCGCCGCCGCGCTGCCCCAGCCGGCCCCCGTGCAGCCCCGGCCGGTTCCTCCGCCGCCGGTCCCGCCGGCTCCGGCGGCGGGGCAGGCCGGCCGCAGGGGAGTGTGGCAGCGGTTCCTCAGCTGGTGGCGCGGCTACTGACCGTGCGGTGGGCCGTCGTACGTCCCGGCGGCCCACCGGTCGTACGACGTCCAGGCGGCGAGCGTGCGGGTGCTGCGGAACCGGTGCTCCCGGCCGGTGACCGGATCGGTGAACTCCACTACCCGCGCCAGCAGTTGCAGGGGGCGCCGGAAGTCGCCCGGCGGGACCGGGGCGGCGACCCGCGGGTAGAGCGGGTCGCCGAGGATCGGCACGCCCAGCGCGCTCATGTGGACCCGCAGCTGATGGGTCTGGCCGGTCCGCGGCAGCAACCGGTACCGGGCGAGTCCGCCCGCCCCCTCCGGGTGCCGCTGGAGCAGGTCCACCTCGCTGACCGCGTTGGGCTCCCCGGGCACCTCCCGGGCGGTGAGCGACCCGCGCTCCTTCACGATCCGGCTGCGCACGGTCCGGGGCAGGACGAGCGCGGGGTCGTACGGGGCGACGGCCTCGTACTCCTTGCGCACCAGCCGGTCGCGGAACAGGGTCTGGTAGGCGCCGCGCTCCCCGGGGCGCACCGTGAACAGCACGAGTCCGGCCGTGAGACGGTCCAGCCGGTGCGCGGCGGTGAGCGCGGGCAGGTCCAGCTCCCGGCGCAGCCGCGCCAGCGCGGTCTGCGCGACATGGCCGCCGCGCGGGGTGGTGGCCAGGAAGTGTGGCTTGTCGACGACGACGATGTGCTCGTCCCGGTGCACGACCCGAAGCGGGAACGGCACCGGCACCTCGTCGGGCAGCTCCCGGTGGAACCACACGAACGACCCGGGCGCGTAGGGCGCGTCCGGCTCGACCGGCCGTCCGTCGGCCGTCACGATCAGCCCTGCCCGGAGCATCCCGTCGACGACGCCGTCCCCCGCACCGCTGAGCCGCTCGACCAGGTGGTCGCGCACGGTGGACCACGGACCGGACAGCGGCAGCCGCACGCGCACCGCGTCCACGCCGTGGCGCTGCGGGAGGGGGGAGGGCGGAACGGGAGTCTTGCGTCTCATCGTCGTCAGCGTACGAGCCCCGGCGAGGTGACGGGACACCCGAAGTGCGGTGCGGCGCGAGGACGCGGCCCCGCCCTCCGGTCAGGCCGCCGGGGCGTTCTCCTGCTCCGCCTCGATCCGGGCGTTCCACTCCCGCTTCGAGGCCTGCCAGCCGTCCTCGTTGTGCCCGAGGCGCCAGTAGCCGGAGATCGACAGGTCCTCGCGCGGCAGGCCGCGCTCGACGCGCAGCAGCTTGCGCAGCTCCTTGACGAAGTGCGCCTCGCCGTGGACGAAGGCGTGCACACGCCCGTCGGGGAACTCCAGGTTCCGCACGGCCTCGATCAGTGCCTCGCCCTGCGGCCGGTCGCCGCGGTGCAGCCAGACGACCTCCACGTCCGAGTCGATCTTCTGCTCCTCCTCGGGGCCGGAGATCTCCACGAAGGCGTGGGCCCGGGCCCCGGGCGGCAGGGACTCCAGGGAGCGGGCGATCGCCGGGAGGGCGCTCTCGTCGCCCACGAGCAGGTGCCAGTCGGCGGTGGCGTCGGGCGCGTAGGCGCCGCCGGGTCCCATGAACCGCACGGTCTCGCCCGGCCGGGCGCGCAGGGCCCAGGGGCCGGCCAGGCCCTCGTCGCCGTGGATGACGAAGTCCAGGGTCAGCTCGCGGTGCTCGGCGTCCCAGTGGCGGACCGTGTACGTCCGGGTCACCGGCCACTGGTCGCGGGGGAGTTCCTCGCGGACGCGCTGGAGGTCGAAGGGCTCCGCGTAGGTGACGCCGCGCGGCGGGAACAGCAGCTTCACGTAGTGGTCGGTGCAGGTGTCCGCCGCGAAGTCGGCGAGGCCCTCACCGCCGAGCACCACGCGCTGCATGTGCGGGGTCAGCCGCTCGGTGCGGACGACCTGCGCGGAGTGCGTCCTGCGCGGCTGGCGTCCCGGTCGCTCTGCCATGAGGACCTCCCTGTCTCGCATGGTTAGGGTTACCTAAGTTAGCACCCCGTGCCCTGTGCACGCCTGTCGGCCGGAAGGTTTCCGGCGACCGTCGGCCCGGAAGGTGTGCACCGATCGTCCGCCCGGGTCGTCCGCCCCCGGGCGGGGGCCGCGTTCCCGGGCGCTCACGCCGAGAGCGTCGTCAGCAGCCGCTCCAGCGAACCGCCCAGACCCCAGCGGGTGGCCAGTGCCTCCAGCGCCTCCGGGTCGCGTGGGCCGCGCGGCAGCGCCGTCTCCACCTCGGGCAGCGGCACGTCGTCCGCGACCCGGACCACCTTCGGCGCGACCGCCAGGTACGGGCGCGCCTCGTCCAGCCGCCTGCGCTGCGTCGGCGTCAGCTTCGACCTCCGGTCGTCCACGGCCGCCATGATCCCGGCCAGGTCGCCGTACTCGGCCAGCAGCTTGGCGGCGGTCTTCTCGCCGATGCCCGGCACGCCCGGCAGGCCGTCGCTGGGGTCGCCGCGCAGCAGGGCCAGGTCCGCGTACCCCTTCCCGTCGACCCCATACTTCTCGCGCAGTGCCGCCTCGTCGGTGAGCTGGAGCGTGCCCACGCCCTTCAGCGGGTACAGCACGCGCACCCCGCGCGCGTCGTCCACCAGCTGGTAGAGGTCGCGGTCGCCGGTGACGATGTCGACCGGGCTCTTCGCGCGCGCGGTGAAGGTGCCGATCACGTCGTCCGCCTCGTACCGCGCGACGCCCACGCGCGCGATGCCCAGCGCGTCCAGCACCGCCTCGATGACCGGCACCTGCGGGGACAGCGTGTCCGGCACCTCCTCCTCGTCCGGGCCGGCCGGGCGCTCCTCGGCGACGCGGTGCGCCTTGTACGAGGGGATCAGCTCGACGCGCCAGTGCGGTCGCCAGTCGGCGTCCATGCAGGCCACCAGGTGACTCGGCCGGTGGTCCCGGACCAGGCGGTCGATGAAGTCGAGCAGTCCCCGCACGGCGTTCACCGGGGTGCCGTCCGGCGCCTTGACCGACTCGGGCACCCCGAAGTAGGCGCGGAAGTACAGGGAAGCGGTGTCGAGGAGCATCAGTCGTCCGGTCACGCCTCGCATCATGCCGTACGGCACCGACAGCCACCCGGTGCGGCACCGACAGGCATCCGGCGCTGCACGGCACGTCGCCGCCGCACCGCGCGTGTGACGCGGCTCACTCTTGTGTTTGGCTTTCAAGATCGGGGGGAGGTGCCGCCCCGGAGCGAGGCTGGTTGCGCATTTCAACTGTTTGCGCCCTGTCTCGCTCCGTCCTTGTCGCCGACGGAACAGAGGTGCACGTGTCAGCGAGCCTTGAGGCAGAGAGCCTGTACAAGGTGTTCGGCAGGAGACCGCAACGGGCCGTCGAGCGGCTGCGCGACGGGGCCGACCGCCAGGAGCTGCGCGCCGAGGGCGCCACCGCCGCCGTGATCGACGCGTCGTTCACCGTCGAGCCCGGGCAGATCTTCGTCGTCATGGGCCTGTCCGGCTCCGGCAAGTCCACCCTGCTGCGCATGCTGAACGGCCTGCTCGAACCGACCGCCGGACAGGTGCGCTTCGACGGCCAGGACCTGACCGCGCTGAGCGACCGCGAACTGCGCGAGGTCCGCTCCCGCAAGATCAGCATGGTGTTCCAGCACTTCGCCCTGTTCCCGCACCGCAGTGTGCGCGAGAACGCGGCCTACGGCCTGGAAGTGCAGGGCGTGCCCCGCGCCGAGCGTGCACGCCGCGCCGACGAGGCGCTCGCCCTGTGCGGCCTGGCCGGCTGGGAGAAGTCCTGGCCCGACGAGCTGTCCGGCGGCATGCAGCAGCGCGTCGGTCTCGCCCGCGCGCTCGCCACCGACGCCGACCTGCTGCTGATGGACGAGTCCTTCAGCGCCCTGGACCCGCTGATCCGCCGCGACATGCAGGACCAGCTGCTGGAGCTCCAGCAGAAGCTGAAGAAGACGATCGTCTTCATCACCCACGACCTGAACGAGGCCATGCGCCTGGGCGACCGCATCGCCGTCATGCGCGACGGGCGCATCGTCCAGAACGGCACCGCCCAGGACATCCTGCTGCGGCCCGCGAACGACTACGTCGCCTCCTTCACCCAGGACGTCGACCGCTCCCGCGTGCTGACCGCGGCCGAGCTCATGGACACCGCGGTCGCCGGCGCCACCCCCGGCTGCCACTGCGAGACCGCCACGCCCGACACCCCCTTCACCGAACTGTGCGCGATCAGCGCCCGCCTGACGCACCCGGTCCCGGTGGTGGACGAGCACGACAGGCTGGTCGGCGAGATACCCCGGCAGCGGCTGGTCGGCTTCCTCGGCGACGAGCCGGACGTCACCCCGCAGCCCTGCGACTCCCCGCGCGACAAGGACGGGGAGAAGGCGACCGCCCGTGCCTAGGGTTCAGCTCGGCACCTGGGTCAACGACGCCGTCGACTGGCTCACCACCCACATGGGCTGGTTCTTCGACTTCTGCAAGACCGTCTTCCTCGGCCTCCACGACGGCATCAACGCGGTGCTCCAGGCCCCGCAGCCGCTGCTCCTCGCGGGCATCCTCGCCGTGATCGCCTTCTGGCTGCGCGGCACCCTCGCCGGTGTCCTCGCCTTCGCCGGGTTCGCGTTCATCGACTCCCTCGGGCTGTGGGAGAACGCGATGACCACCCTGGCGCTCGTGCTCGTGGCGACCGTCATCGCCCTGGTGATCGCCCTGCCCGTGGGCATCTGGGCGGCCCGCTCCGACCGCGTCAGCGCACTGATCCGGCCGGTCCTGGACTTCATGCAGACGCTGCCGGCGATGGTCTACCTGATCCCGGCCATCCTCTTCTTCGGCACCGGCGCCTCCGCGGGCATCGTCGCCACCCTGATCTTCGCGCTGGCCCCCGGTGTCCGCATGACCGAGCTGGGCATCCGCCAGGTCGACAAGGAACTGGTCGAGGCCGCCGAGGCGTTCGGCACCACACCCCGCAACACCCTGCTGCGCGTCCAGCTCCCGCTGGCCCTGCCCACGGTCATGGCCGGCGTCAACCAGGTCATCATGCTCGGCCTGTCCATGGCGGCCATCGCCGGCATGGTCGGCACCGGCGGCCTCGGCGGCGACGTCAACCAGGCCATCGGACAGCTCAACGTGGGCCTCGGCGCCGAGGCCGGTGTGGGCATCGTGATCCTCGCGATCTACCTCGACCGCATGACCAGCGCGCTGGGCACCCAGGTCTCCCCGCTGGGCCGCCGCGCCGCCGCCCGGCTGCGCGCCGCCCAGGGGCTGAAGATCTGGTCGTACCGGCCGCGCCCGGCGGTTGCCGTGATCGGCGTCGTCGTCCTCGCGCTCACCGCGGGCGGCATGGGCGTCCTCGGCGGCGACGGCGACTCCCCGGCCTCGGCCGGGAGCAAGGACGTCGGCCGGGGCAAGAAGATCAGCATCGGCTACATCCCCTGGGACGAGGGCGTCGCCTCCACCTTCCTGTGGAAGGAGGTCCTGGAGCAGCGCGGCTACGAGGTCGAGGCCAAGCAGCTCGACGCGGGCCCGCTGTACACCTCGCTCGCCCAGGGCGACATCGACTTCCAGACGGACGGCTGGCTGCCGACGACCCACGCCCCGTACTGGAAGAAGTACGGCAAGCGGCTCGACGACCTCGGCGCCTGGTACGACAAGACGTCTCTGGAGCTCAGCGTCCCCTCGTACATGAAGGGCATCGACTCCCTGGCGGACCTCAAGGGCAAGGCGTCACGGTTCGGCGGGAAGATCACCGGCATCGAGGCCGGCGCCGGCGAGATGGCCCTGCTGAAGAGCAAGGTCCTAGAGGAGTACGGGCTCGACGAGGAGTACGAGGTCGTCGACAGCTCCACGCCCGCCATGCTGGCCGAGCTGAAGCGCGCCTACGCGCAGAAGAAGCCGGTCGTCGTCACCCTCTGGTCGCCGCACTGGGCCTACAACGACTACGACCTCAAGAAGCTGAAGGACCCCAAGGGCGCCTGGGGCGAGGGCGACGGCGTGCACACCCTGTCCCGCAAGGGCTTCGCCGACGACGACCCCACGGTCGCCGGCTGGTTGAAGAAGTTCGAGATGAGCGAGAAGGAGCTCACCAGCCTCGAGGCGGAGATCAACAAGGCGGGCAAGGGCAAGCAGCAGCAGGCCGTCCGCGCCTGGCTGGAGCGGCACCCCGGCTACGCCGACAGGATGGCCCCCGTGAAGGGCGCCGGCGGCACCCCGGCGGAGGCGGAGCAGCCCCTGGACGTCGCCTGGTTCCCCTGGGACGAGGACATCGCCGTCACCTACCTGTGGAAGAACGTCCTGGAGCGGCGGGGCTACACGCTGAACCTGAAGCAGATGGACGTCGGCCCGGTCTACACCGGCCTGGCCTCCGGTGACATCGACCTCAACTTCGACGCCTGGCTGCCCCACGCGCAGAAGAACTACTGGGACAAGAACAAGGACCGGCTCGCGGACCTGGGGACCTGGTACGCACCGACCTCCCTGGAGATCGCCGTGCCGTCCTACGTCAAGGGCGTCGACTCCCTGGCCGACCTCAAGGGCAGGGCCGGCACCTTCAAGGGCCGGATCATCGGCATCGAGCCCGGCACCGGGGAGATGGACCTGCTGAAGAACAAGGTCCTGCCCGGCTACGGCCTGGAGGACGAGTACGAGGTCGTCGACGGCTCCACGCCCGCCATGCTGGCCGAGCTGAAGCGCGCCTACGCCAAGAAGGAGCCGATCGCCGTCACCCTGTGGTCGCCGCACTGGGCGTACAGCGACTACGAGCTGACCAAGCTCAAGGACCCGAAGAGGGCCTTCGGCGAGGGCAACACGATCCGCACCATCTCCCACGAGGACTTCCCCGAGGAGTACCCGCGGCTCACCGAGTGGATCAAGAACTTCCGGATGACCGAGGACGAGCTCGGCAGCCTGGAGAGCGAGATCAAGGACCGCGGCCAGGGCAAGGAGGAGCAGGCCGTCGCCGCATGGCTGGAGCAGCACCCGGAGATGGTGAACCGGATGACGCCGCAGTAGGGTTCCGGGTGGGACGCGCGACACGCCGCGTCCCACCCACCCCACGATCCCCACCAGCGGGATCCGGACAACCACAGAGCGCTACGCCACCCCCCGAACCCCTTTCCCCTCCCTGTTCCTCCCCCGGGAGGGACGCCCGCCCCACCGCCCCGGGCGGCGGATCCCCTGGCGCGAACCGTCGGGTCGCGCACCGCCCGGTACGACGGCGATGCGACGGGCGCGTGATGCGGTCCGCCGAACATGCGTAGGGTGCAGACAGGCCGGCGGAAGGAGTGCGCCGGACCGCCGGGGCACGGGAGCGGGCGACGGGCGAAGGAGGGAGCCGGAGCGATGGGCGACCACAAAGAACAGTCCCTTCGGGTCGGCGCGGCCGTACGTCGGCGGCGCCGTGCGCTGGACCTCACCCTCGCCGTCGTGGCCGAGCGCAGCGGCCTGTCCGTCCCCTTCCTCAGCCAGGTCGAGAACGACCGGGCCCGCCCCAGCCGCAGTTCCCTGGAGAAGGTCGCCGACGCCCTGCGCACGACCGCCGTGGAACTGCTCGCCGCGGCCGACCCGGCCTGCAGCGTGGACGTGGTCCGCGCCGACGACCCCGAGCCGCTGCCCCGGCCCCGCACCCGCTCCCTGGTGCGCGGACACCACCAGATGCACGCCTCCGAGTACACCGGCGACCATGACGCGGGCCGTGAGTTCCAGTACCGCAACGACCAGTTGATGTACGTGGCGGACGGTGCGGTGGAGATCGAGGCGGAGGGCCGCGCCTACCGCCTGGGGCGGGGGGACACGCTGTACCTGACCGGCGGGGTGCGGCACCGCTGGCGGGCGGCGGAGTCGGACACCCGCGTCGTCGTCGTCGCCGTGGCGGAGCACATCGAGGCGGTCCGGGACCGGCCGCGCCGGTGAGGGTGGTCTCGCTCGTCCCCTCACTGACCGAGGCCGTGGCCCGCTCGGCGCCGGGTGCCCTGGTGGGCGTCACCGACTGGTGCACCCATCCGCCGGCTCTGGACGCCGTCCGCGTCGGCGGCACCAAGAACCCCCGCGTCGACCTGATCGCCTCCCTGGCGCCCGACCTGGTGATCGCCAACGAGGAGGAGAACCGCGCACCCGACCTCCGGGCCCTGCGGGAGACGGGCGCCGAGGTGCTGGTGACCGAGATCCGGAACGTGCCGCAGGCCTTCCGGGAACTGGCCCGGGTGCTGGACGCCTGCGGGGTGCCGGCCCGTCCCCGCTGGTTGGACCGGGCCGAGGAGACCTGGGCGGCCCTGCCCGCGCCGGCGGACCGGCCGGGGGCGATCGTGCCGATCTGGCGGCGCCCCTGGATGGTGCTGGGCCGCGACACCTTCGCCGGCGACGTCCTGGCCCGCCTCGGCGTCGACCTGGTGCACGCGGACCACCCCGACCGCTATCCGCGCATCCCGCTGGAGGAACTGCGCGACTGCGGCGCCGATCTGGTCGTCCTGCCGGACGAGCCCTACCGCTTCACCGCCGACGACGGCCCGGAGGCGTTCCCGGACCTGCCCTGCGCGCTGGTCAGCGGACGGCACCTGACGTGGTACGGACCGTCACTGGGCGAGGCGCCGAGCGTGCTCGGCCGGGCCCTGCGAGCAGCGCACCGCTGACCAGCCCGCGCAGGGTCCCGGCCACCGCGGTGCCCCACGCCGCCACCAGCACCGCGTAGAGCACGACGGCGGGGCCTGCGTAGGCCCAGAGCCCGGTGTGCCGCCCGAGCGCCTCGGCTCCGGTGACGCAGGTGCCGACCGGGAAGGTGAACGACCACCAGGTCATCGAGAAGGCCATGCCCTGCCGCCGGGCCCGCCGGACGAGGGCGGCGGCCAGGCAGAACCACAGCAGCGCGAACCCCATCACGGGCACCCCATAGAGCACCGCGAGGACACCGAAGCCCTGGCCGTAGGGCTCCGGCACGACCCCGGGGGCGACGTCCGCGAACGCGCCGACGGCGGTGGTGGACTGGCCGAGCGGCCCCAGCACCAGGAACAGCGTCGGTGTCAGGGCCGGGGGCAGCGGCCCGCCGGTGAGCAACCGCGCGAAGACCAGCGGCAGCATCAGCCCGGTCGCCAGCAGGCTCAGCCCGAACAAGGCCACGCAGACGAGCAGCAGCGTCGCACGGGGCTGCCCGGCCGGCAGGTGCGGCACCAGCCGTGGGCCGACCGCGGCCGACACCATCGGTGCGACCAGCGGCAGCAGCCACGCCGGCGTGGCCTGCCCCGGCTCCACCCGGTGCCGCACGGCCATCAGGTACGGGACGGCCACGGCGGCGGCCAGCGCGAGGATCGTGCCGGTGGTGAACAGTACGGCGTCCACCACCACCGCGGCGCGCAGCCCGACGAGGTCACGGCCGACGGTGAGGGTGCCGCCGCCGACGGCCAGCAGGGCCATGGCGAGGCAGCCGTAGAAGGGCGCCGTCGCCGGGTCGAGCAGTCCGGCGCGGGCCCGGGCGCGGTGGTGGGCCCAGTGCGCGGCCCGCGCCCCGAGCAGGACGAGCAGCGCGAGCAGCGAGAGGGCCCACACCGCGGTCAGTGCGGCGCGCAGCCCCGGAACGTGCGGGGGCAGTCCGGCTCCGGCGGTGGCGACGACGGCGGTCCCCATGACGGTGGCGTACCAGTTGGGTCCGAGGTGTCGGACGGAGAGGCGGGCGGCGGGGGGCCGGGCTGCGGTGACCATGCCTCCACGGTGGCGGCGGGGGAGCCGGGCCACCAGGGAGTGCTCTCCTATGGCGGCATAAGCTGGGTTTATGAGCAACGCAGACGGTCGGACCGGGCCCCTCGCGGCCGGGTCCCTGGCCCACCGGGTCCCGGACCTCGGTGCGCTGGAACTGCTGCTGGCGGTGGCGCGGGTCGGCAGCCTCGGCGGGGCGGCGCGGGAGGTGGGCATCACCCAGCCCGCGGCCAGCAGCCGCATCCGGTCCATGGAGCGGCAGCTCGGGGTGGCGCTGGTCGACCGCTCCCCGCGGGGGTCGCGGCTGACGGACGCGGGGGCCCTGGTCACGGACTGGGCCCGGCGGATCGTCGAGGCGGCGGAGGCGTTCGACGTGGGCGCGCAGGCGCTGCGCGACCGCCGGGACTCGCGCCTGCGGGTGGCGGCGAGCATGACCATCGCGGAGTACCTACTGCCGGGCTGGCTGCTCGCGCTGCGCGCGCAGCGGCCCGACACCGCGGTGTCGCTGCACGCGGGCAACTCGACGGTGGTGGCGCAGCGGCTGCTGGCGGACGAGGCGGATCTGGGCTTCGTGGAGGGGGTCAGCGTGCCGAGCGGGCTGGACTCGGTCGTCATCGCGCACGACCGGCTGATCGTCGTCACCGCGCCGGGCCACGCCTGGGCCCGGCGCCGGCGGGCACTGGCGGCTCACGAGCTGGCCTCGACGCCGCTGATCCTGCGCGAGAAGGGGTCCGGGACGCGGCAGGTGCTGGACGCCGCACTGGGCGGTCTGGCCCGGCCCCTGATCGAGCTGTCCTCGACGACGGCCGTGAAGGCGGCCGCGGTCGGCGGAGCCGGGCCCGCGGTGCTCAGCGAACTGGCGGTGGGGGAGGAGCTGGGCATGCGGCGGCTGGTGTCGGTGCCGGTGGAGGGGGTCGCCCTGGCCCGCGACCTCCGGGCGGTGTGGCCCACCGGGCACCGCCCCACGGGCCCGGCCCGGGACCTGCTGTCACTCACCCGGGGGTAGCCGGCCGTCGCCCACCCGGGGTTGGCCGGCTGTCGCTCACCCGCCGGTGGTGACGGGAGCGGGGCGCCCGGCCGCCGCCTCCACCAGCGCCGTCATCACCCGTACGTCGTCCCCCATCTCCGGGTGCCACTGCACTCCCAGCACCCAGCGGGCGGACGGCAGTTCCACGGCCTCCACCGTGCCGTCCGCCGCGTACGCCGACGGCACCAGGCCCTCGCCCAGCCGGTCCACGGCCTGGTGGTGGTACGTCGGGACGAACTCCTCCTCCGGTACGACCCGGCCGTACAGGCTCCCCGGCACCGGTGTGACGGCGTGGCCGCCGAACACGCCCACGACCTCGGCGTGGCCGTCGATGTGCTGCACCAGCGTCCCGCCCAGCGCGACGTTGAGCAGCTGCATGCCCCGGCAGATCCCCAGCAGCGGGACGTCCGCCGCCAGGGCCGCGTCGATCAGCGCCAGCTCCCAGGCGTCCCGCTCCGGTGCCGGCGGCCCGGTGCGCGGTTCGCGCTCCGCGCCGTAGCGGACCGGTTCGACGTCGGGCCCGCCCGCGATGACCACCCCGTCCAGCCGGGCCACGGCGGCCGCGGCCCGCTCCGGGTCGTCCGGCGGCAGCATGACGGCCAGGCCGCCCGCCCGCTGCACCAGGCGCGGGTAGCCGACCGGCAGCAGCGCGGCCTCCAGCTCCCACACGCCCCAGCGCGCACCGGCCTCCAGGTAGGTGCTGACCCCGATCAACGGCCCGTTCACCACAACTCCCTCGTCGTTCGTCGGTTCAGTCCCGTGCCAACTCTGCCTCGGCCGCGGCCAGCGCCGCGAACTCCTCCTCCGGCGCCTTGGCCACCAGCCGCTTGCGGCTGTACAGGCCGAAGTAGGCGACGGCCACCGCGTAGACCACCAGCGCGATGAAGGCCGCCGTGACGTCCACCAGGAACGTGGCCACCAGCGCCGCGCAGGCCAGCACCAGGGCGACCGAGGAGGTCAGCACCCCGCCCGGCGTGCGGTACGGCCGCGGCAGTCCCGGCTCGCGGCGGCGCAGCACGATGTGGGACAGCGACATCAGCGCGTAGGAGATGGTCGCGCCGAACACGGCGATGTTCAGCATGCGGGCCCCGTCGCCGGTCACCGCCGCCAGCAGGAAACCGATCGTGCCCGGCACCAGCAGGCCCAGGTAGGGGGCCTTGCGGCGGCTGGTCAGGGACAGGAAGCGCGGCAGGTAGCCCGCGCGGGACAGGGCGAACAGCTGGCGCGAGCCCGCGTAGATCAGGGAGAAGAAGGACGCCACCAGACCGGCCAGGCCCGCGTAGTTGACGATCCGGCTGAGGGTCGTCGCCTTTCCGTCCGGCTGGAGCGCCTCCACCAGCGGGTTGCCCGCCTCCTGGACGGCCGCCGAGCCCCGCGCCCCGGCGGCGGCGAAGAACGTGACCACCGCGAGGACCACCAGGATGCCCATCGACCAGCGGATCGCCTTGGGCAGCGTGCGGGCCGGCTCCCTGGTCTCCTCGGCGGCCAGCGGCACCCCCTCGACGCCCAGGAAGAACCACATGCCGAACGGGAACGCCGCCCAGATGCCGAGCAGCCCGAACGGCAGCCAGGAGCTCGACCCCGCGGCGGAGGGGTCGGCCGGGATGTCGTCCAGCGAGCCGAGGGAGAAGTCGGGCAGCGCGGCCAGCGCGAAGACGATCAGGGCCGCCACCGCGATGCCGGTCACGACGAAGCTGAAGCGCAGCGCCTCGCCCACGCCCCAGAGGTGGATGCCGAGGAAGATCACGAAGCACACCAGGTACATCGGCCAGCCGGACTCCAGACCGAACAGGCCCAGCGACTCGACGTAGTCGCCGATGAAGATGACGATGGCGGCGGGCGCGAGGACGTACTCGATGAGGATCGCGGTGCCGGTCAGGAAGCCGCCCCAGGGGCCCAGCGCCCGGCGGGCGAAGCCGTAGCCGCCGCCGGCGGTGGGCAGGATCGAGGACAGCTCGGCGAGCGCGAAGACCATGCAGGCGTACATGGTGCCCATGAGCACCATGGCGATGGCGAGACCGCCGAAGCCGCCCTCGGCCAGGCCGAAGTTCCAGCCGGAGTAGTCGCCGGAGACGACGTAGGCGACGCCGAGGCCGGTCAGCAGCACCCAGCCGGCGCTGCCCCGGCGCAGCGCCCTGCGTTCCAGATAGTCGTCGCCCTCCGGGGCGGGTGTCGGAGCGGGATCCTGGGACATGGGCTGTCTCCCCACGGGAGGTGACCAGCACGGGCGGTGACGGACACGGGCCGGCGGTCACGGGCGGACGGGCTGCGGCTCAATGGAATGAGGCCATACCTTTGCGGTGCCGCCCGGGGGAAGGCAAGACCCGTGCGTTAATCGCCGGTAAATCCTCGCGGCGCCCGCACACCCGCGGCTCAGCCCAGGAAGCCCCTCAGCAGCGCCGCCGTGCCCCCGCAGTGCTCGCGCATGATCTCCCGCGCCTGGTCGGCGTCGCCCTCGATCACGGCCTCCACCAGCGCCGTGTGCTGGCGCTGCGAGTGCTCCAGGTTGCGCACCAGCAGCGGGATGCAGTCCAGCAGGTCGTTGACCTGCGCGCGCACGGCCGCGTACTGCGCGGTGAGGGTGGGCGAGCCCGACAGCTCGGCGAGGGTCAGGTGCAGCAGTGTGTCCAGGCGCCGGTAGTCGGTGAGCGGCGCGTCCCGCGTGCGGGCCAGGGCCTCCCGCAGCCGCCCGGCCTGCTTCCCGCCCAGGCCGTGGCCCGCGCACAGCCCGGCCGCCCCCACTTCGAGCACCTCGCGGAAGCGCAGTACGTCCTCCAGGTCGACCTCGGCGATCCGCCGCCGCAGCTCGTCCTCGCCGCCGGCGTCCGTGCGGGGCAGCACGAAGGTGCCGCCGTAGCGGCCGCGGCGCGACTCCACCAGACCCTGGTCCTGGAGGACCTTCAGCACCTCGCGCAGCGTGACCCGGCTGATCCCCAGGCGCTCGGCCAGCTCCCGCTCGGCCGGCAGCCGCTCCCCGCCGGGCACCAGGCCCAGCCGCACCACCTGGAGGATCTGCTCCAGGGCCTCCTCGAAGCCGTTGCCCGCGCGCACCGGCCGCAGCACCGGCGTCAGCCCGTCCCGCACCCCGGCGCCGCCGTCGTCCTCCGGCATGTGGCCGTACCCCCTTCCCAAGCAATGGTTCTCCGCAATACCTTATGGCTCCCGGCGGACCCAAGGAGCCAAGGAGGCCCTCCCGTGGCAGACCGCACACCCCCGCTGAGCGTCGAGGAGCTGCACGCCCTCGTCGCGGGCGGTGAGATCGACACTGTCGTCCTGGCCTTCCCCGACATGCAAGGGCGGCTCCAGGGCAAGCGGTTCGCCGCGCGCTTCTTCCTCGACGAGGTCCTGGAGAACGGCACGGAGGGCTGCAACTACCTGCTCGCCGTCGACACCGAGATGAACACCGTCGACGGCTACGCGATGTCCTCCTGGGAGAGCGGCTACGGCGACTTCGCCATGGTCCCCGACCTGGCCACCCTGCGCCGCGTCCCCTGGAACGCCGGCACCGCCATGCTCCACGCCGACCTCGCCTGGCACGACGGCTCACCCGTCGTCGCCGCGCCACGCCAGATCCTGCGCCGCCAGCTCGAGCGCCTGGCCGAACTCGGCTACACCGCCCAGGTCGGCACCGAGCTGGAGTTCATCGTCTTCGAGGACACCTACGAACAGGCCTGGGACGCCGGCTACCAGGGCCTCACCCCGGCCAACCAGTACAACATCGACTACTCGGTCCTCGGCACCGGCCGCATCGAGCCCCTGCTGCGCCGCATCCGCAACGAGATGGCGGGCGCCGGCCTCACCGTCGAGTCCGCCAAGGGCGAGTGCAACCCCGGCCAGCACGAGATCGCCTTCCGCTACGACGAGGCCCTGGTCACCTGCGACCAGCACACCGTGTACAAGACCGGCGCCAAGGAGATCGCCGCCCAGGAGGGCAGGTCGATCACCTTCATGGCCAAGTACAACGAGCGCGAGGGCAACTCCTGCCACATCCACCTCTCGCTGGCCGACGCCGACGGCGGCAACGCCATGGCGGGGGACGGCGCGGACGGCATGTCGGACGTCATGCGGCACTTCCTCGCCGGTCAGCTCGCCGCCCTGCGCGAGTTCTCCCTGCTCTACGCCCCCAACATCAACTCCTACAAGCGGTTCCAGCCCGGCTCCTTCGCCCCGACCGCCGTCGCCTGGGGCCACGACAACCGCACCTGCGCGCTGCGCGTCGTCGGCCACGGCCGCTCCCTGCGCTTCGAGAACCGCCTGCCCGGCGGCGACGTCAACCCCTACCTCGCCGTCGCCGGCCTGGTCGCGGCCGGACTGCACGGCATCGAGCACAAGCTCGACCTGCCCGACGCCTGCCGCGGCAACGCCTACGCCGCCGGCCTCGACCACGTGCCCACCACCCTGCGCGAGGCCGCCGAGCTGTGGGAGAACAGCTCCGTCGCCCGGGCCGCCTTCGGCGACGAGGTCGTCGACCACTACCGCAACATGGCGCGCGTCGAACTGGACGCCTTCGACGCCGCGGTGACCGACTGGGAGCTGCGCCGCTCCTTCGAACGCCTGTGAGGCCCCGTTGACTTCCGAACACCAGCTGGACGTCCTGAACCCCGCGACCGAGGAGCTCGTCGCCACCGTCACCGGCGCGGGCCCGGCCGAGGTCGACGCCGCCGTGGCCCGGGCCGAGCGGGCGCAGCGCACCTGGGCCGCCCTCGCCCCCGGCGACCGGGCCCGGCTGCTGCGCCGCTTCGCCACCACCGTCGACGAGCACCTGGAGGAACTCGCCCGCCTGGAGGTCCGCGAGGCCGGTCACCTCCTCGGCAACGCGCGCTGGGAGGCCGGCAACGTCCGCGACCTGCTGGACTACGCGGCCGGAGGCGTGGAACGGCTCACCGGCCGGCAGATCCCGGTACCGGGCGGCCTCGACGTCACGATCCTCGAACCGCTCGGCGTCGTCGGCGTGATCGCCCCCTGGAACTTCCCGCTGCCCATCGCCGCCTGGGGCACCGCGCCCGCCCTCGCGGCGGGCAACGCCGTCCTCCTCAAGCCCGCCGAGACCACCCCGCTCACCGCACTGCGCCTGGCCGAACTCGCCCTGGAGGCCGGGCTCCCCGAGCACCTCCTCCAGGTCCTGCCGGGCCGCGGCGACATCACGGGCGACGCACTGGTCCGGCACCCCGAAGTCGCCAAGATCGTCTTCACGGGTTCCACCCGCACCGGCACGCGCGTCGCCGCGCTCGGCGCCGAGCAGGTCAAGCCCGTCACCCTCGAACTCGGCGGCAAGAGCCCCAACATCGTCTTCGCCGACGCCGACCTGCCCAGTGCCGTCGACCCCTTCTCCTTCCTCGACAACTCCGGCCAGGACTGCTGCGCCCGCACCCGCGTCCTCGTCCAGGAGTCCGTCTTCGACGAGGTACGCGAACTGCTCGCCGACGCCCTGGCCGCCGTGGTGGTGGGCGACCCGGCCGACGAGAAGACCCAGATGGGCCCGCTCATCTCGCGTCAGCAGCTCGACCGGGTACGCGGGTTCGTGCCCGGCGACGCCCCCGCCCTGCGCGGCAGCGCACCCGAGGGACCCGGCTTCTGGTTCCCGCCGACCGTCCTCACCGGCGAGCGGCCCGACTCGCCCGCGGCCCGGGAAGAGATCTTCGGCCCCGTCGCCGTCCTGCTCCCCTTCACCGACGAGGAGGACGCGATCCGCCTCGCCAACGACACCCCGTACGGCCTGTCCGGATCCATCTGGACCCGGGACGTCGGCCGCGCCCTGCGGGTCTCCCGGGGCGTCCGCGCCGGGAACCTGTCCGTCAACTCCCACGCCAGCGTCCGCTACTGGACCCCGTTCGGCGGCTACAAGCAGTCCGGCGTCGGCCGCGAACTCGGCCCCGACGCCCTGGCCGCCTTCACCGAGACCAAGAACGTCTTCATCAGCACGGAGGGCCCCGCACAGTGACTGCCCAGGAAAGCATCTGCCGTCGTCTCGTCGGCCGTACCGCCGTCGTCACCGGAGCCGGCAGCGGCATCGGACTCGCCGCCGCCCGCCGCCTCGCCTCCGAGGGCGCCCACGTCGTCTGCGGCGACGTCGACGAGACCCGCGGCAAGGCCGCCGCCGACGAGGTCGGGGGCACCTTCGTGAAGGTCGACGTGACCGACCCCGACGAGGTGGAGGCCCTCTTCCGCACCGCCCACGACACCTACGGCAGCGTCGACATCGCCTTCAACAACGCCGGGATCTCCCCGCCCGACGACGACTCCATCCTGGAGACCGGCCTGGAGGCCTGGAAGCGCGTCCAGGAGGTCAACCTCACCTCCGTCTACCTGTGCTGCAAGGCCGCCATCCCCTACATGCGCCGCCAGGGCCGGGGCTCGATCATCAACACGGCGTCCTTCGTGGCCAGGATGGGCGCCGCCACCTCGCAGATCTCCTACACGGCCTCCAAGGGCGGCGTCCTCGCCATGTCCCGCGAACTGGGCGTGCAGTTCGCCCGCGAGGGCATCCGCGTCAACGCCCTGTGCCCCGGGCCGGTCAACACCCCGCTGCTCCAGGAGCTGTTCGCCAAGGACCCGGAGCGGGCCGCCCGGCGCCTGGTGCACATCCCGCTGGGCCGGTTCGCCGAGGCCGAGGAGATCGCCGCCGCCGTGGCCTTCCTCGCCAGCGACGACTCCTCCTTCGTCAACGCCACCGACTTCCTGGTCGACGGCGGCATCTCGGGGGCGTACGTCACACCGCTGTAGGGGGTGCCCGCGCGGGCCGGGGCGCGGCCTACAGTGCCGGGATGAGCATGACACCGCCGCCCGGCTGGTACCCCGACCCGCGCCCGCCCCACCAGGAGCGCTGGTGGGACGGCACGGCCTGGACCGAGCACCGCCGCGCGCCCGCGGTCACGACCGCGGCGGTGCCCCGGCCCGCGGGCGGCGGCTCCGGACGGGGACGGACCGCGGCCCTGGCCGCGACCGGGGCCGTGCTGGTCGCCGCGATCGTCACCGGGGCGCTGGTCCTCGGCACCGGGGACGACGGGACCGGCACCAGGACGGCCCCCGCGCCCTCCGCGTCCGAGCCGTCCGAACCCGCGGGACAGTCCTCGTCCCCGCCGGCCACCGGTGACCCCTCGCGGGTGGAGGACCAGCTCAACGGCATCACATTCCCCCTCCTCGACGGCTGGGTCCGCCCCAAGTACGTCACCGAGGACGACGCCGTCATGACGACCGACGGCACCTACGACTGCCCCGGCGACGGCGGCGTCTGCCGCCACGGCCTCGTCCTGTCCCGCACGGTGACCGCCAACGACGAGAAGTCCCCCGAGGCCCTCGCCAAGGGCGACATCGCCGACGCGGCCGAGGACGCCTTCGACCACGACACGCTCGACCGCGAGCCCTACGGCGGCATGGTCTCCCACGAGACCGTCGCCTCCGGCCCGGTCGCCGTGGCGGGCCGCGCCGGGTACTACGTGCGCTGGCGCGTCCACACCGCGAAGGGACCGGGCGGCTACGTCCAGTCGCTCGTCTTCCCGTCCAGCGTCGGCACCGAGTCACCCGTCCTCGTCCGGTACGTCTTCGACGCCGGCGGCGAGGGGCCGCCGCTCGCCGACATGGACCGCATCACCAAGGGCATCCGCCCGATCGGTGACGCGGGCACCGGCGGCGGCGTGGGCAGCAGCATCGGCCCGCCGGACTGACGCGGCCGCCACCGCTACAGGAACGTGCGGCCCTCGCCGCGGTAGGTCGGCACGGTCGCCGTCACCGCGTCCCCCTCGACCAGGTGCAGCGCGTCGAACCGCTCGCACAGCTCACCGGCCTTGGCGTGCCGGAACCACACCTTGTCGCCGATCAGCAGATCGTCCGCGGGGGACCCGAGCAGCGGCGTCTGCACCTCGCCGGCCTGCTCCTGCGGGTCGTAGCGCAGCCCCTCCGGCAGATACGGCACCGGCGACCGGTCGGGCCCGGCCGCACCCGACGCGGGATACCCGCCGCCGAGCACCGTCACCACCCCGACCCCCGGGCGCCGGACCACGGGCTGGGCGAACAGCGCCGCCGGACGGCCGCGGAAGGAGGTGTAGTTGTCGAACAGCCGCGGCACGTACAGCCCCGACCCGGCGGCGATCTCGGTCACCGCGTCCTCGGCCGCCGTGTGCTGCACCGACCCGGTGCCCCCGCCGTTGACGAACTCCAGCCCCGGCACGACGGCCCGTACCGCACGCACCACCTCCGCGCGCCGCACGGCCAGTTCGCGCCGTGCGGCGGCCTGCATCAGCCGGATCGCCCGCGAGCGCAGCGGACGCCCGGCCACCGCGTCCCCGACACCGGCGACATGCCCCTCGTACGCCATGATCCCCACGACCTCGAACCCCGGCCGCCGGGCCACCGCGCGGGCCGTCTCGGCGACCTCGGCGGGGGAGTGCAGCGGCGAACGCCGTGCCCCGACGCGCACACGTCCCCCGAGCAGCCGCAGCGAGGTGTCCAACTCCAGGCACACCCGCACCACTTCGCGCCCGTCGCCGCGCGCGGCGTCGATCAGGTCGAGCTGCGCGACGTCGTCGACCATGACGGTCACGGCCGCGGCCAGCTTGGGATCACCGGCGAGTTCGGCGAACGCGGCCCGGTCGGCGGACGGGTAGGCCAGCAGCACGTCGTCGAACCCGGACCGCGCCAGCCACAGCGACTCGGCCAGGGTGAAGGACATGATCCCCGCGAAGCCCTCCCGGGCCAGGACGCGTTCCAGCAGCGCCCGGCACCGCACGGACTTGCTGGCCACGCGGATGGGCTTGCCCCCGGCGCGGCGGACGAGGTCGTCGGCGTTGGCGTCGAACGCCTCCAGGTCCACGATCGCGAGAGGGGCGTCGTAAGCGGCGGTGGCCCGGTCGTAACGGGCCCGGTCGGAGGCGCGCGCAGTCATGGACGCAGCCTGCCAGACGGGATTACCGCAGGGTAGGGGGACGTTCCGGGCAGATGCCCCGGCCTCGCGGACTGGTTCCCGCCCGCCCGGCGACAAGCCGTAGAGTGACGCGCACGTACGGCGGAACCGCGCCTGCCGGGGATCCGCGCCGGGATGACGCTCCGTCCGTACGGGTAGGTGTGCCCGGGACGGCCGCGTCCGCGCCGGGCCTCGGGCAGGACGGCACGGCACCGGCCCGCGAGCGAGACGAGCGGCCCGGGCACGAGGAAACGGGGGGTGCATGAGCACGGAAGCGCAGCGCGCCTCCTTCCCCCCGCGCCCCGCGGCCCCACCCCGCCCGCCCCACCCCCCGGTCCCCGCGCAACCCCCCGCGGCGGACGACACCCCGGACCCCCACCGTCCGTCCTGGGCGACCCGGGACGGGGCCTCGAACCCGAGCGGAGCGGTGTCACCTCCGCCGCCTCCCGCCTCCGCGCGTTTCCCCGACTCGCCCCCCGGTGCCGGTCACGGCTCCCGCGCCGGGCAGGTCCCGCCCCGCCCGGGACACCTCCCCGCGCCGGCCGGCACGGGCACCCCGGGGCCGTCGGCCGAGCCGGAACGTTCGGACGCCCCGGCGGGACGGCCGTTCCGCCTCTCCCCGCCCGGCCGCACCGACGCCCCCGCGCAGTCCCCGGCGGACACCTCCGCGCGCCCGTTCCGGCTTCCCGCGCCCCGCCGCACGGGCGCCCCCGCCGAGGGCACCTCCGAGACCACCGCACGTCTGCGGCCGATCCCCACGGCACCGCAGCCACCCCGCCGCGACGAGACCGCACGGCCATCGCCCACGGCCCACACCCCCCAGCCGGGCCCCCACCCCGCCGATGCGACGCCCCGACGCCCGGCTCACGAGCCGCAGACCGATGCCCGCACTGCTGCCGCAGGCGCGCCGCACGGCGCCTACGAGCAGCAGGCCGATGCCCGCACTGCTGCCGCGACGCCCCGGCGCCCGGCCCACGAGCCGCAGCCCGGCCCCGTTGCTGCGTCCTCCCGGCGCC
>NZ_JBIRHH010000007.1:221489-314290 GCF_044328425.1 Streptomyces sp. NPDC017943
CCCGGCTCACGATCCGCAGGCGGATGCCCGCACTGCTGCTGCAGGCGCGCCGCACGGCACCTACGAGCCGCAGGCCGATGCCCGCACTGCTGCCGCGACCTCCCGGCGCCCGGCCCACGAGCCGCAGCCCGGCCCCGTTGCTGCGTCCTCCCGGCGCCCGGCTCACGATCCGCAGGCGGATGCCCGCACTGCTGCTGCAGGCGCGCCGCACGGCACCTACGAGCCGCAGGCCGATGCCCGCACTGCTGCCGCGCCCCCCCGACGCCCCGCTCACGAGCCGCAGCCCGGCCCCGCCGATGCGACCCCCCGACGCCCGGCCCACGAGCAGCAGGCCGATGCCCGCACTGCTGCCGCGACGCCCCGGCGCCCCGTGCACGAGCCGCAGCCCGGCCCCCGCCCCGCTGCCGCAGGCTCGCCGCCCGGGGGGCCTGGGACGCACGCCGCGCCCCTGCCCGGTGAGCAGCGGCCCGGTCCCGATCCCGCGTTGTCCTGGAGTGCGCCCCTCGCGCCCGGCGGCGGTACCGGGGCCGTGCGGCCCGTCGTGTCGTTCGGGGAGCCCGAGGGGTACGACGGCGACGCGCGGCCCCGGCCGCTGCGGCGGCGCGGGGTGTCGCAGGCCGCCGCTGCCGCCGTGTGCCTGGTGCTCGGCCTCGGCCTCATCTCCGGCGCGGTCACCGGCAGCTGGCTCGTCGGGGACTCCGACGCGGCCGGCTCGCGCAGCGCGTTCGGCGCGGCCGCCGGCATGTGGCACAACGTGCCCGTCGACCGGCTGTTCCCGCCCACGGTGCAGGGCCGCGGCGCCGGACCCGGCGGAGCCGACCGCTCCTGGACCCGGGTCGCCGTCGCCCCGGACAGCGGCTGCCGGGACGCGTTCGACCCGCTGCTGCGCAAGGCCCTGGCACCCGTCGGCTGCGAACGCCTCCTGCGCGCCACGTACACCGACGCCACCGAGAGCCACGTGACGACCGTCGGCCTGCTCTTCACCACGGCCGACGCCCCGGGCATGACCGCACTCGCGAACCGTTTCCGCAACGAGCGCCTGGACCGCCGCGACGACCTGATGCCCCTGCCGTACGCGGCGAAGGGCACCCCCGCCGCCGGCTTCGGCGCCGCCCAGCGCGCGTCCTGGACCGTCTCCGTGCTGACCGAGGCGCCGGTCGTCGTGTACGCGGTCTCCGGCTGGGCCGACGGCCGCACCGTCGACACCCCGCAGCCCACCGGGGACGCCGTGGCGACCGACACCCCCTCCGCCGTCGGCCAGGCCGGGCTCGGCCACGAGGCGCAGGGCCTCGCCGACCGTATCGAACGCGACCTGCGCAGGAACGCCCGCTCGGCCACGGAGCAGCCGTCGTGACGGACCCCACCCCGCACCCGACGGACGCCACCCCCGCCCCCCGGGCGGGCACCCGGACCGCCCGGCGCCGCCGGGCGACGGCCCTCGGCGCCCTGCTCACCACGGCCCTGGTCCTGCTGCCCGCCGCCACGGCCCACGCCGACGGCATCCGCGCCCAGCAGTGGGCCCTGGACGCCATGCACACCGACGAGGCCTGGCGGACGACGAAGGGCGAGGGCGTCACCGTCGCCGTCCTGGACACCGGCGTCGACGCCGACCACCCCGACCTGGCCGGCAACGTCCTCACCGGCAAGGACCTGGTCGGCTTCGGCGCGAAGCCCGGCAACCGCGCCTGGGCCCGGCACGGCACCGCCATGGCCGGGATCATCGCCGGCCACGGACACGGCCCGGGGGACACCGACGGCGTCCTCGGCATCGCACCCGAGGCGAAGATCCTCCCCGTGCGCGTGATCCTGGAGGACGGCGACCCCTCCCGCGCCAAGGCCCGCACCACCCGCGGCAACGCCCTCGCCGAGGGCATCCGCTGGGCCGCCGACCACGGCGCCGACGTCATCAACCTGTCCCTCGGCGACGACTCCGCCTCCGCGCACCCCGAACCCACCGAGGACCAGGCCATCCAGTACGCCCTGGACAAGGGCGTGGTGGTCGTCGCCTCCGCCGGCAACGGCGGCGAGAAGGGCGACCACATCTCCTACCCGGCCGCCTACCCGGGCGTCGTCGCCGCCACCGCCGTCGACCGCGCCGGGACCCGCGCCTCGTTCTCCACCCGCCGCTGGTACGCCACCGTCAGCGCCCCCGGCGTCGACGTCGTCATCGCCGACCCGGACCGCAAGTACTACGAGGGCTGGGGCACCAGCGCCGCCGCCGCGTTCGTCTCCGGCGCCGCCGCCCTGGTCAAGGCGGCCCACCCGGACCTGACCCCGGCCCAGGTCAAGTCGCTGCTGGAGCGGACCGCCCGCAACGCCCCGGCGGGCGGCCGCGACGACTCCCGGGGCTTCGGCTTCATCGACCCGGCCGCCGCCATCAGGGCCGCCGCCCGGCTGAAGCCCGAGGGCCTGCGCGCGGCCTCGTACGGCGACAAGTACTTCGGCAGCGGACCGGACGCCGCCACCCGCGGCGACGGCACGGCCGCCTGGGCCGGTC
This sequence comes from Streptomyces sp. NPDC017943, assembly GCF_044328425.1. Classification (NCBI taxonomy): domain Bacteria; kingdom Bacillati; phylum Actinomycetota; class Actinomycetes; order Kitasatosporales; family Streptomycetaceae; genus Streptomyces; species Streptomyces sp. NPDC017943. The sequence goes on from NZ_JBIRHH010000007.1 coordinate 223,987, forward strand.
CCCTCGCGGGCGGCACGGGCGGTGTCCTCCTGGTCGCCGCGGTCGTGCTGTGGCGCGGCCGGCGCACGGGGCGCGAGGAGCACTGAGCCGCCGCGGGCGCCCCGGTGCCCGGCCGATAGGCTCGACGACCGTGGCGAACAAGAACATCCCCGACCCCGGCTTCTCCGACGACGACGGCTCCGCCGATCCCCGGCTGAGCGCGGCCCTGGCCGCCTGGTCCGCCGACCGCACCGCCGTCGGACCCGTGCTGGAGGCGCTCAAGGGCGCCCGCCTGCTGGTCCCCGTGGTGGCCGTGCTCGGCGAGGTCGAGGAGGACGAGAACGGGCTGCGCCGCGAGAAGACCAGCGACATGGCCGTACCGACCCTCAAGGCCGGGAACCGCACCGCCCTGCCCGCGTTCACCTCCACGGACTCCCTCGCCCGCTGGGACCCCGCCGCCCGTCCCGTCGCCGTACCGCTGCACCAGGCGCTCCAGGCCGCCGCGCACGAGAAGGCGGACACGGTCGTGCTCGACCTGGCCGGGCCGGTGCCGTTCGAACTGACCGGTTCCGCACTGCTCGCCCTCGCCGAGGGCCGCGCCACCGCCGATCCGCTCGCGGACCCGGCCGTCGTCGGCGCCGTGCGCGAGGCCGTCGCCGCCGAGCCGGCCGTGCTGCGCGCCCACCTCGGCCCCGGGCAGGCCGACGGCACCCTGGCCCTGGTCCTGGACCCGTCCGCGGACCCGGCCGAGGCCGCGCGGGCCGTCGCCGAGCGCCTGGCCGCCGACGCAACGCTGAGGGCCCGCCTGGTGCGCGGCCTCGACCTGGCACTCCTGCCGGCCGAGGCGACGCCCCCGGGCGAGCCCCTCTTCGTGCGCTGAGCGGCGTGCGCCGCACGACCTGCCGGCCGTCGCGACCTGCTAGCCGTAGACCGGGCCCGTGTACTTCTCGCCCGGGCCCTGGCCCGGCTCGTCGGGCACGAGGGAGGCCTCGCGGAACGCCAGCTGCAGCGACTTCAGGCCGTCACGCAGGGGCGCGGCGTGGAAGGAGCTGATCTCGGTCGCGGTGGCGTCCAGCAGACCGGCCAGGGCGTGCACCAGCTTGCGGGCCTCGTCCAGGTCCTTGTGCTTCTCGCCCTCCTCGGTCAGACCGAGCTTCACGGCCGCGGCGCTCATCAGGTTGACGGCGACCGTCACGATCACCTCGACCGCCGGGACCTCGGCGATGTCGCGGGCCATGGCGTCGAAGTCGGGGTTCGCCGAGGACTCAGCAGGGGTCTCACTCATGCCCCACACGATAGGCGCACCACGGGCGCGTGCCGCACCAGGGCCCGGGCGCCTGAATTAGCCGTTCCTGGCCATTGCTGGTAACCTCGTGTAACGACCGGTCGGACCCGTATGCCTCACGGCCCGCGAGCCCGGCCCACAAGTGGAGGCTTTCGAACTCCCACCCGACCACCCCCAGGGCGGCGGGTCACCGGTCAGACGACCCCGTCCCAGCGGCGGCGGTCCGTCCGAAAGCGCGCCCCGCGGATCCCGCGGCGGTGCTCCGGTAGTTCGAGGAGCCCCGCCTGGGAATCGTCCGGGGCATTTTTTGTGCTTCGGCGCGGTTAGGTCTGTCGAACAGAGACGTTACGCGGCCGTCCGCCAGACCGTCGCGTGGTGCTACCGAGGAGGATCCATCAGCGCCGAGCCCCGCATCAACGACCGGATTCGCGTTCCCGAGGTGCGACTTGTCGGTCCCAGTGGCGAGCAGGTGGGCATCGTCCCCCTGGCCAAGGCACTGGAGCTTGCGCAGGAGTACGACCTGGACCTGGTCGAGGTCGCGGCGAACGCCCGTCCGCCCGTGTGCAAGCTCATGGACTACGGGAAGTTCAAGTACGAGTCGGCCATGAAGGCCCGTGAGGCGCGCAAGAACCAGGCGCACACGGTCATCAAGGAGATGAAGCTCCGGCCGAAGATCGACCCGCACGACTATGACACCAAGAAGGGTCACGTCGTCCGGTTCCTCAAGCAGGGCGACAAGGTCAAGATCACGATCATGTTCCGTGGTCGCGAGCAGTCCCGGCCCGAGCTGGGCTACCGACTGCTGCAGCGTCTCGCGGAGGACGTCCAGGACCTCGGTTTCGTCGAGTCGAACCCGAAGCAGGACGGCCGCAACATGATCATGGTTCTCGGTCCGCACAAGAAGAAGACCGAGGCGATGGCCGAGGCTCGTCAGGCGCAGGAAGCCCGCAAGGCGGACGCGAAGGCCAACCCCGGCAAGTCGCAGAACGCCGCGGACGCCGAGGCGCCGGCCGAGGAGCCCGCCGAGGCGTGACCCCCGGGACGCGAGTCCCAGGAAGCAACCGAAACAAGACGACGCTCCACCGTGCCCGGTTTCACGACCGGGCACCGGAGCGCCACCGACGAGGAGAGAACGGCGCTATGCCGAAGAACAAGTCGCACAGCGGTGCCAGCAAGCGCTTCAAGATCACCGGCTCCGGCAAGGTGCTGCGCGAGCGCGCCGGCAAGCGCCACCTGCTCGAGCACAAGTCGTCCCGTGTGACGCGTCGCCTCACCGGCAACGCCGAGATGGCCCCGGGCGACGCCGCGAAGATCAAGAAGCTTCTCGGCAAGTGACGCCCGGCGCGTGAGCGCCGCACGTCAGGACCGGGACCCAATCGATTTCGGGCCGTGTGAGGACCCCCACGGCCCCGCTACAAGGAGTTAAGAAGTGGCACGCGTCAAGCGGGCAGTCAACGCCCACAAGAAGCGCCGGGCGATCCTCGAGCAGGCCTCCGGCTACCGCGGTCAGCGTTCGCGCCTGTACCGCAAGGCCAAGGAGCAGGTCACCCACTCGCTGGTCTACAACTACAACGACCGCAAGAAGCGCAAGGGCGACTTCCGTCAGCTGTGGATCCAGCGCATCAACGCCGCTGCCCGCGCCAACGGCATGACCTACAACCGCTTCATCCAGGGTCTGAAGGCCGCGAACATCGAGGTCGACCGCAAGATCCTGGCCGAGCTGGCCGTCAACGACGCCGGTGCGTTCGCCGCGCTCGTCGAGGTCGCCCAGAAGGCGCTGCCGAGCGACGTCAACGCCCCCAAGGCGGCCTGACGCCGGCATCGAGCCGATGTGACTGACAGGACCCGCAGGCCGAACGGCCTGCGGGTCCTGCTGTGCAGCTACCGAGAAAGCGAACAGGATGTCCCCTGCCACCCCCGAGCTCATCTCCCCCCGTTCGCCCCGCGTCTCCGCCGCCCGGCGGCTGGCCAAGCGGAACTTCCGGGGGAAGGAGCGGCTGTTCCTCGCCGAGGGGCCGCAGGCGGTGCGGGAGGCGGCCGGGCACCGGGCCCGGGACGCGGCCACCCTGGTGGAGCTGTTCACCACCCCCGAGGCCGCCGACCGCCACGCCGACATCGTGGGGGCCGCCCGGGACGCCGGGGCGCGGGTGCACCTCGCCTCCGAGCAGGTCATCGCCGACATCTCCACCACCGTCACCCCCCAGGGCCTGGTCGGCGTCTGCCGGTTCCTGGACACGCCCTTCGACGAGGTCCTCGCCGGCCGCCCCCGACTGGTCGCGCTCCTCGCCAACGTCCGCGACCCCGGCAACGCCGGCACCGTCCTGCGCTGCGCCGACGCCGCCGGCGCCGAGGCCGTCGTGCTGACCGACGCCTCCGTCGACGTGTACAACCCCAAGGCCGTCCGCGCCTCCGTGGGCTCCCTGTTCCACCTGCCCGTCGCCGTCGGCGTCCCCGTCGAGCACGCGGTGGAGCGGTTGCGCGCCGCCGGGATCCGGGTGCTGGCCGCCGACGGGGCCGGCGACCGCGACCTCGACGACGAGCTCGACAAGGGCACCATGGGCGGGCCGACCGCCTGGCTCTTCGGCAACGAGGCCTGGGGCCTGCCGGAGGAGACCCGCACCCTCACCGACGCCGTGGTGCGCGTCCCGATCCACGGGAAGGCCGAGAGCCTGAACCTCGCCACCGCCGCCGCCGTATGTCTGTATGCGTCGGCGCGTGCACAGCGTGCCGCCGGAGGGTGCCGCTCCGTCACCGGGAACCAGTAGGGTGACCAGCTCGGGGACCCCTCTGCGGAGCCTTGGAGGTGGGGGACGGGGATGAGCGTCGGCACGAGCAGCGCACCGGGGGCCCGGGACGCCGGGAACCCGCCCGCCGCGCCCCGGCCCTCCGGTGACCCGGGCGGCCTCGGCATCGACCCCGACGACCTGCCCGACGGGCTCGTCGTCGCCGACGAAGAGGGCCGCGTCATCTGCTTCAACGCCGCCGCCGAGCGCGTCACCGCCGTACGCGCCCGCGACGTCCTCGGGCAGCCGCTGGAGAAGGCCCTGCCGCTGGAGGACCTCGAGGGCCGGCGCTGGTGGCCGCTGACCGACCCGTACGGCGGTCTGGCCATCCGGGTCGGGCAGCCGGAGCGGAACCTGCTGCTGCCCGGCGGCCGCGAGGTCCTGGTCTGCGCGCGCTACGTGCGCACCCGGCCCACCGGACCCCTGCGGCGCCTGGTGGTCACCCTGCGCGACACCGAGGCCCGCCGCCGCACCGAGCGCAGCCACGCCGAGCTGATCGCCACCGTCGCCCACGAACTGCGCTCCCCGCTCACCTCCGTCAAGGGCTTCACCGCCACCCTGCTCGCCAAGTGGGAGCGCTTCACCGACGACCAGAAGCGGCTGATGCTGGAGACCGTCGACGCCGACGCCGACCGCGTCACCCGGCTGATCGCCGAGCTGCTCGACATCTCGCGCATCGACTCCGGCCGCCTGGAGGTGCGCCGCCAGCCCGTCGACATCGGTGCCGCCGTCGGACGCCACATCCAGGCCCACGTCGCCGCCGGCCAGCCCGCCGACCGGTTCCTGCTGCGCGTCCAGCAGCCGCTGCCCGACCTGTGGGCCGACCCCGACAAGATCGACCAGGTGCTCAGCAACCTGCTCGAAAATGCCGTGCGGCACGGTGAGGGAACTGTCACGATCGACATCACGGCCACGGCGTCCCTCCGCGAGGGCGAGTACGCCGAGAACGCAGCCACGTCGGTCACGGTGAGCGACGAGGGGCCCGGCATCCCGGAGGAGTCCATGAACCGCGTCTTCACCCGCTTCTGGCGGGGCAGCAAGCGCGGTGGCACCGGCCTCGGGCTGTACATCGTCAAGGGCATCGTCGAGGCCCACGGCGGCACCATCACGGTCGGCCGCGCCCCCGGCGCCGGGGCCGAGTTCCGATTTACGTTGCCCGTGGCGGCCCCGGCGTATCTCGCCTGAGGACCACGGGCGCATTCGCACACCTCCGCCCCGTTAGACTCGGCCATTGGCACCTTTGTGTCCCGAAAGCCGTGACGAGCCGTCCACGAGTCGGTGACGGGGACCTTCAGCCAGCCAATCGGAAGCACGGGAAGAGATGTCGGCACCGAATAAGTCGTACGACCCGGTAGAGGTCGAGGCGTTGAAACCGGAAGAGATCGAGCGCATGCGGGACGAGGCGCTCGCCGCCTTCGCCGCCGCGGACTCCCTCGACGCGCTCCAGGAGGCCAAGGTCGCCCACACCGGCGGCACCTCCCCGCTGGCGCTCGCCAACCGCGAGATCGGCGCCCTGCCGCCGCACGCCAAGGCCGCCGCCGGAAAGCTGGTGGGCCAGGCCCGAGGCGCCGTCAACAAGGGCCTCGCCGCCCGCCAGGCCGAGCTGGAGGCGGAGCGGGACGCGCGCGTGCTGGTCGAGGAGGCGGTGGACGTCACCCTGCCCTACGACCGTGTCGCCGCCGGTGCCCGCCACCCGCTGACCACGCTGTCGGAGCGCATCGAGGACGTCTTCGTGGCCATGGGCTACGAGGTCGCCGAAGGACCCGAGGCCGAGGCGGAGTGGTTCAACTTCGACGCCCTCAACATCGGCCCCGACCACCCGGCCCGCGGCGAGCAGGACACCTTCTTCGTGCAGGACGCGGACGGCGGCCCCGACTCCGGCGTCGTCCTGCGCACCCACACCTCGCCCGTGCAGATCCGCTCGCTGCTCGACCGTGAGCTGCCGGTCTACGTGATCTGCCCCGGCGTGGTGTACCGCACCGACGAGCTGGACGCCACGCACACCCCGGTCTTCCGCCAGGTCGAGCTGCTCGCCGTCGACGAGGGCCTGACGATGGCCGACCTCAAGGGCACGCTGGACCACATGGTCAAGGCCCTGTTCGGCGAGGGCATGAAGACGCGGCTGCGGCCCAACTTCTTCCCCTTCACCGAGCCGTCCGCCGAGATGGACATGGTCTGCTACGTCTGCCGCGGCGCGTCCGTCGGCAACCCGGACCGCCCCTGCCGCACCTGCTCCTCCGAGGGGTGGATCGAGCTCGGCGGCTGCGGCATGGTCAACCCGCGCGTGCTGCGCGCCTGCGGCGTCGACCCGGAGAAGTACAGCGGCTTCGCCTTCGGGTTCGGCATCGAACGGATGCTGATGTTCCGCCACAACGTCGAAGACATGCGAGACATGGTCGAGGGTGACGTCCGGTTCACCCGGCCGTTCGGGATGGAGATCTGATGCGGGTCCCGCTTTCCTGGCTGCGGGAGTACGTCGACCTGCCGGCCACCGAGACCGGCCGTGACGTCCAGGCCAAGCTCATCTCGGCCGGTCTGGAGGTCGAGACGGTCGAGCAGCTCGGCCACGACCTCAAGGGCCCGCTCGTGGTCGGCCAGGTGCTGACCATCGAGGAGCTGGAGGGCTTCAAGAAGCCGATCCGCTTCTGCACCGTCGACGTCGGCCGGGCCAACGGCACGGGCGAGCCGCAGGAGATCGTCTGCGGCGCCCGCAACTTCGCCGTCGGCGACAAGGTCGTCGTCGTCCTGCCCGGCGCCACCCTGCCGGGCGGCTTCGCCATCTCCGCGCGCAAGACCTACGGCCGCAACTCGCACGGCATGATCTGCTCCAGCGACGAGCTGGGCATGGGCGACGACGGCACCAAGGGCATCATCGTGCTGCCGCCGGAGACCGAGGTCGGCCGGGACGCCGTCGAGCTGCTGGAACTGGTCGACGAGGTCCTCGACATCGCCGTCACCGCCAACCGCGGCGACTGCCTGTCCATCCGCGGCGTGGCCCGCGAGACCGCCATCGCCTACGGCCTGCCGCTGCGCGACCCGGCCCTGATCGACGTGCCCGGGCCGAACGCCTACGGCTACCCGGTGCGCATCTCCGAGCCCACGGGCTGCGACCGGTTCACCGCCCGCACGGTGACCGGCCTGAGCCCCGAGGCGCGCTCGCCGATCTGGCTCCGGCGCAGGCTGCAGAAGGTCGGCATGCGCCCGATCTCGCTCGCCGTCGACGTCACCAACTACGTGATGATGGAGCTCGGGCAGCCGCTGCACGCCTACGACCGCTCCCTCGTCCAGGGCACCATCGGGGTGCGCCGGGCCGAGCAGGGCGAGAAGCTCACCACCCTCGACGGCGTCGAGCGCACGCTGGACGCCGAGGACCTGGTGATCACCGACGACCGCGGCCCGATCGGGCTGGCCGGCGTCATGGGCGGCGCGAACACGGAGATCGCCGACCACGACAACGTGGAGAACGCCACGGCCGACGTGGTCATCGAGGCCGCGCACTTCGACGCGGTGTCGATCGCGCGCACCGCCCGGCGCCACAAGCTCTCGTCCGAGGCGTCCCGGCGCTTCGAGCGCGGCGTCGACCCGCAGGCCGCCGCTGCCGCCGCGCAGCGCACCGTCGACCTGCTGGTCCTGCTCGCCGGCGGCACCGCCGAGGCCGGCGTCACCGAGGTCCTCGCCCCGGGCGCCCCGCACACCATCACCCTCCCCGCCGACCACCCGGACAAGGTCGCCGGCGTCGTCTACGGCCGCGAGACGGTCGTCCGGCGGCTCCAGGAGATCGGCTGCGACGTGTACGGGCAGGACGAGCTCATCGTCACCGCGCCGTCCTGGCGGCCCGACCTCACCGACCCGAACGACCTGGCCGAAGAGGTCATCCGGCTGGAGGGCTACGAGAACCTGCCCTCCACGCTGCCCAAGCCGCCGGCCGGCCTCGGCCTGACGGCCCGGCAGCGGCTGCACCGCCGGGTGGGCCGGGCCCTGGCCGGTGCCGGTTACGTCGAGGCGCTCAACTACCCCTTCATCAGCGAGCAGGTCTTCGACCAGCTCGGCCTGGAGGCGGACGACCCGGCCCGCCGCGTCGTGAAGCTCAGCAACCCGCTGAACGACGAGGAGCCCGCGCTGCGCACCTCGCTGCTGCCGGGCCTGCTCGCCGCACTGCGCCGCAACGACGGCCGCGGCTCGCACGACCTCGCGCTGTTCGAGACCGGCCTGGTCTTCCTGCCGGGTGAGGAGCAGCGCACCGCCGCCGTCCTGCCCGTCGACCGGCGTCCCTCCGACGCGGAGCTCGCCGAGCTGAACGCGGCGCTGCCCGAGCAGCCGCGGCACGCGGCCGTCGTCCTGACCGGTGCGCGCGAGCAGGCCGGCTGGTGGGGCAAGGGCCGTCCGGCCGACTGGGCCGACGCGGTGGAGGCCGCCCGCACGGTCGCCCGCGAGGCGGGCGCCGACCTGGTCGTCCGCCAGGGGCAGTACGGGCCGTGGCACCCGGGCCGGTGCGCCGAGCTGGTGGTCGTCGTGGACGGCGCCGAGCGGGTCGTCGGCCACGCGGGCGAGCTGCACCCCCGCGTCGTGAAGGCGCTGGGCCTGCCCGCGCGCAGCTGCGCGATGGAGATCGACCTCGACGCGGTGCAGGCGGCCGGCGACACCGCGCTGGAGGCGCCCCGGATCTCCACGTTCCCCGTGGCCACGCAGGATGTCGCCCTGGTCGTCGACACGGCCGTGCCGGCCGCCGACGTCGAGGCGGCCCTGCGCGACGGTGCGGGTGAACTCCTGGAGTCCGTCCGGCTGTTCGACGTGTACGAGAACGCGGAGCAGCTCGGCGAGGGCCGCAAGTCGCTCGCCTACGCCCTGCGGTTCCGGGCGGCCGACCGGACGCTGACCGTGGACGAGGCGTCCGCGGCTCGGGACGCGGCCGTCGCGCTCGCCGGTGAGCGGGTGGGGGCCGAACTGCGGAGCTAGCGCCGGGGCGGGTCACCTCACTCTTTTGAGTGGTAAAGGTGGGTGGCCCTGCCTTTTCGGGCGAACCGTCCCACAGAATCGGACCGGCCTTCTCGGGCCGGTCCGATTCCGTGTGTCAGGGGCCTGATGGGGGGCCGTCGGCATGATCCGCGTCAGGGGCCGGGTGCGTTGCCTCGCGCTGCCGGTGGTGTGGGGCGCGGCAGCCGTCACGTACAAGCTCGCCTGTCCGCTCGCGCAAGCGGCCGGGCTGCCGGCCCGCATGCTCACCAGCGCCGTCTTCTTCGCGGTGGGCACCGGGCTGATCCTCCACGCCCGGCGGTCGCTGACGCGTGAGCTGCGGCAGTTGCGCCGGGTCGCGGGTGCCGCGCAGAGCGCGCTGCTGCGGCCGCCGCCGTCCCAGGTCGATGGGCTGGACGTCGCCGCCGTCCAGGTGTCGGCCGAGCGCGGGGCGGCGATCGGGGGCGACCTGTACGAGGTCGCCGCCACCGAGTACGGGGTCCGGGTCGTGATGGGCGATGTCCGCGGGCACGGGATCGGCGCGCTCGGCACCGTCTGCGCCGTGCTCGGCTGCTTCCGCGAGGCCGCGCACGACGAGAAGGACCTCGGCGGCGTGCTGCGCCGGCTGGAGCGCGCCCTGGAGCGGCATCTGCGCCAGGAGCATCCCACCGGCGACCTCGAGGAGTTCGTGACCCTGCTGCTCGTGGAGATCCGGACCGACGGCGAGATCCGCGCCCTGAACTGCGGCCATCCGTGGCCCTACCGGCTGCGCGGCCCCGAGGTGGAGCAGCTCGCCGCCGGTGACCCGTACCCGCCCCTGGGGCTGTTCCCGCTGCCGGACACCGGCCTGCCCGCCGTCGGCCTGGGGCATTTGCGCTCCGGCGACGGCCTGTTCCTCTTCACGGACGGCGCCCAGGACGCGCGGGACGCCCGCGGCCGGTTCTTCCCGCTCCAGGCCGTGCTGGAGAGCGCGGCGCGGGACGAGCCGCGCACCCCCCGGCCGGTCCTCGCCCGGGTCACCACCGCCCTGCACCACCACACCCGCGGCGAACCGGCCGACGACATCGCCCTGCTCCTGCTCGCCAACGGCCGCAGCACGCCCCTCGGGGACCGCGGCACCGGCTGCCCCGCGGCCGCGGCCGGCGACGCGCCGGTGGCACCGCGGTGAGGACGGCGTCGCCGGCGAGGCCGCCCGCCCCGCCACGGAGTGTCGGGCAGGCGGCGGGGCGGACGGCTCAAGCGGGCCGCCGCACTGTACGAGGGGGAGCCGGCGGCCCGGCCGGCCTCTTTCGAGGCAACTCAGTCAACCGGACCGCGACGCAGAGCGACAGCGTGCACACAGCCCGGATTCGGGTACTCCGTTCACACCCCGTGTGAATCCGGAGCCACTAACCTGACCGCACCGAGCCACCCGGGGGGCCACATGCAGCCCAACACTCTGCTCGACGCGATCCTGGACGAGGCGGGCGTCTCCCACGCGGGACTGGCCGCCCACGTCAACCAGGCGGGCCGGGCACGGGGTCTGACCCTGCGTTACGAACACACCGCGGTCGCGCGCTGGCTGAAGGGGCAGCGGCCCCGGGGCCAGGTGCCCGACCTCATCTGCGAGGTGCTCGCCGCCCGGCTCCAGCGGCCGGTCACCCTCGACGACATCGGGCTCGGCGTGCCCGGAGAGCCGTCCGCCCCGCACACCGGCTCGCTGTCCGGCTTCGTGGAGCGGGCCACCGCGCTGTGGCGCTCCGACGAGCAGCAGCGACCCCACATACTGGGCGCGCCCGCCCTCACCGGCACGCCCGCCGTGATGCCGGTGTGGGAATGGGAGAACCCGCCCGAGGACGTGGACGTCTCACGCGGCGGCCGGCACCGGGTCACTCCGGACGACCTGGAGATGCTGCGGGCCGCGCGCACGCACTACGAGCAGATGTACCGCAAGGCCGGCGGCATCGCCACGCGCGCCCGGATCGTCGGCTTCCTGAACTCCGAGGCCGCCCCGCTGCTGCGCGGCAGCTACACCGACGAGACGGGCCGTCAACTGCACCGTGCCACAGGGGGGTTGGTGGCGGTCGCCGGCATCTGCGCCTACGACTCCGACGCGCACGGGCTGGCTCAGCGCTACTTCCACCAGGCACTGCGCCTGGCGAAGGCCAGCGGCGACCGTGGACTCGGGGCGTACGTCATCGCCCTGCTGGTCAACCAGTCGCTGTTCATGCGGGAGTACCGCCAGGCCGTCGCCTTCGCGGAGGCCGCGCTGCGCACCGCCGGCAGGCACATCACCCCGGCGCTCGCCTCCGACCTGTACGCGATGCAGGCCAAGGCCTACGCGCACCTGGGCGACGGCACGAGCGCCCTGTCCCGCATCCGGCGGGCCGAGCAGGCCGCCGAGCGCATCCGGCGCGGCTACGAGCCCGACGAGACCGGCTATGTCCAGCCGGGGCTCGTCAACGTCCAGGTGGCGGAGGCCCTGCTCAGCCTCGGGGAGATCGCGGCCGCCGGGGAGCATGCCGCGGCCGCCGTGGACAACCCGGCGCACGACCGCGGCCGGGTGCACCGGCTGGCCATGCTGAGCACCATCGAGCTGCGCCAGGGCAACGCCGACAAGGCGGTGGCGATCGCCGTGCAGATGGCCGAGCAGGCCCGGGGCATGGAGTCCCAGCGGCTGCGCGACCGGCTGCGCGCGGTGCGGGAGCACCTGGTCCGCAACGGGTGCGCCGGCACCTCGGAGGCGGCCGAACTCATCGACGGGGCGCTGCGCGTACCGTTGTAGACCCGGGCGGCGGCCGCCCGGACCGCTCCGAGCCGCTTCCCGTGCGCCTGCTGCCCGACCGTCCCTGCTGCGATATTGCCACTTACTCGACGGAAGGTGGCAGAACCGTGCAGTGGACGAAACACAACGAACAGGCTGTGTACTCAAACCGTTGGTTCAGCGTCAATCTCGCGGATGTCGAACTACCGGACGGCCGGCACCTGGACCACTTCCTCATACGGCTGCGGCCCGTCGCGGTGGCCACGGTCGTCAACGAGGCCAACGAGGTGCTGCTGCTGTGGCGGCACCGCTTCATCACCGACAGCTGGGGGTGGGAACTCGCGGCGGGAGTGGTCGAGGACGGTGAGGACGTCGCCCGGGCGGCGGCCCGCGAACTGGAGGAGGAGACCGGCTGGCGGCCGGGACCCCTGCGCCACCTCATGAGCGTGGAGCCGTCCAACGGGCTCACCGACGCCCGGCACCACGTGTACTGGGCCGACGAGGGCGACTACGTCGGGCACCCCGTGGACGACTTCGAGTCGGACCGCCGGGAGTGGGTGCCCCTCAAGCTCGTCCCCGACATGGTCGCCCGCGGCGAGGTCCCGGCCGCCAACATGGCGGCCGCGTTACTCCTGCTGCACCATCTCAGGCTCGGACACGACACGCTGCCCCGACCCGGCGCCGCCTAGCGCCCGAGCGCCTGCCAGATCGTCACGACGAGGGCACCCACGGCGGTGAGGGCGGCGACGGTCGGCAGTGGCCAGCGCGCGTGTTCGAGCGAGTGGATCCGGGTGTTCAGGTCGTCGAGTTCCTTGGCGGTCTCCTCGGTGCGATGGCTGAGCAGGGCCAGCCCGCCCTCGACGCGTGCGTAGGCCACGTCGAGGCGGCGCCGTAACTCTGCGAGTTCTCCTTGAACGACGGGATGCTCGGGATCGACGGTCACGATTCCGCTCCTTTCCGTAGTCGCTTCACATCCCTTGCATGCGCATGAGGAGTCAACTCGCCTGGTGGGCGCCTGGGGAGAGTGTGCGGAGGGCATATGCGAGCCCGGCGCGCACACGGTGTGTGAATGCCGCGGGCCCGGCACCAAGGGAGGTGCCGGGCCCGTCGCATGGCCGAAATCTGACCGTCCGTAACCGGCCTCGCGGGGAGGGCCGGGGTGGAGTGCGCTGGGGAGGGTCAGGAGTAGGTGTAGAAGCCGGAGCCCGACTTGCGGCCCAGCCGGCCCGCGTCGACCATGCGCTGGAGCAGCGGGGGAGCGGCGTACAGCGGCTCCTTGTACTCCTCGTACATCGACTGCGCGACCGAGGCGACCGTGTCCAGGCCGATGAGGTCGGACAGCTTGAGCGGGCCCATGGGGTGGGCGCAGCCCATCTCCATGCCGTTGTCGATGTCCTCGCGGCTGGCGATGCCGGTCTCGAACATCCGGATCGCGGAGAGCAGGTACGGGATGAGCAGCGCGTTGACCACGAAGCCGGAACGGTCCTGGGCACGGATCGCGTGCTTGCCGAGCAGCTTCTCGGTGAACAGCTGGGCGCGGCTGATCGTCCCCTCGGAGGTGGTGAGGGCGGGGATCAGCTCGACGAGCTTCTGCACCGGGGCCGGGTTGAAGAAGTGGACGCCGATGACCTGGTCGGGCCGCGAGGTCGCCACCGCCAGCTTCACCAGCGGGATGGAGGAGGTGTTGGAGGCCAGGATGGCGTCCGGCCGGGTCACGACCTGGTCCAGGACCTGGAAGATCTCGGTCTTGACCTGCTCGTTCTCCACGACGGCCTCGATCACCAGGTCACGGTCGGCGAATTCGCCGAGGTCCGTGGTGAAGCTCAGGCGGGCCAGCGTGGCCTCCTGCTCCTCCTCGGTGATCTTGCCGCGCTCGGCTGCCTTGGCCAGGGAGGTGAACAGCCGGGTGCGGCCGATCTCCAGCGCTTCGCCGGTGGTCTCGGCGACCATGACGTCCAGGCCGGCGCGGGCGCACACTTCGGCGATCCCCGCGCCCATCTGACCGCAGCCCACGACTCCGACGCGTGCAATGTCTCCCGCTGGGATGTCCGTCACATCGTCCCTTTCGCTGCTGATCCACGACCGGCAGGCCGGCCGGGTCCCGGCGCCTGCTCCGTTCGTGCACGTTACCGCCAAGTATCGATGATCGATCGCGGGGGGCGGCTCAGGTTCGGGCATGCTGGGCCCGGAGCGATCCGCGACGGTGCGGATCCGCGGCTTTTTGGGGCATGCGGATGGGACGAGTCTCACGCAGGGCGTTCGCCGTGGCGGCGCTGTCGGCTTTCACGATGATGCCCCCCGCGGCGGCCGCGTCCGGCCGCAGGGGCGGGGCGCCGGCCACCGAGATGCGGGGGGTGTGGCTCGCCACCGTCGCCAACCGGGACTGGCCCTCCAAGCCCGGGCTCAGTGCCGCGCAGCAGCGCTCGGAGCTGCTCACCCACCTCGACACGGCCGTCCGCAACCGGCTCAACACGGTGTTCTTCCAGGTGCGCCCGACCGCGGACGCCCTGTGGCCCTCGCCGTACGAGCCCTGGTCGCAGTACCTCACCGGCACGCAGGGCAGGGACCCGGGCTGGGACCCGCTGGGCACGGCCGTCGAGGAGGCCCACGCCCGGGGCCTGAAGCTGCACGCCTGGTTCAACCCGTACCGGGTCGCCGCCCACGCGGACCCCGGCCGGCTCGTCGCCTCCCACCCGGCCCGGGAGAACCCCGACTGGGTGGTCGCCTACGGCGGGAAACTCTTCTACAACCCGGGGATGCCCGAGGTCCGCGCGTTCGTCGAGGACGCGATGCTCGACGCGGTGGCCCGCTACCCCGTGGACGGCGTCCACTTCGACGACTACTTCTACCCGTACCCGGTGGCCGGGCAGAGCTTCGACGACGACGACGCCTACGACGAGCACGGCGGCGGCTTCCCCGACCGGGCCGCGTGGCGGCGGGACAACATCGACCGGCTGGTGCGCGAGACGGCGGACCGGGTGAAGGAGCTCCGCCCCGGGACCGCCTTCGGCATCAGCCCCTTCGGCGTGTGGCGCAACTCCTCGACCGACCCGGCCGGTTCGGACACCCGGGCCGGTGTGGAGACGTACGACGACCTCTACGCGGACACCCGCACCTGGGTGCGGGAGGGCTGGATCGACTACATCGTGCCGCAGCTGTACTGGAACATCGGCTTCGCCGCCGCCGACTACGCAAAGCTGGTGCCCTGGTGGGCGGAGATCGCGCGCGGCAGCTCGACGCAGCTATACCTGGGGGAGGCGCTCTACAAGGCGGGTGACCCGGCGCAGCCGGCGGCCTGGCAGCAGCCGGCCGAGCTGTCCCGGCACCTGACGCTCGCCGCGGAGCACGCGCCGGTGCGCGGGCACGTCTACTTCGCCGCCCGGGACGTGGCGGCCGACCGGATCGGGGCGATGGCGAGGGTGGTGGCCGACCACTACGGGCTGCCGGCCGACCCACCGCGCTGAGCCGCCGGGTCAGGGACCGGTGGTGGTCTCCCGGTGCCGGATCTCGGTGTCGGGCCCGGGCGAGCACACTCCCTCGTGCCCGTCCTCGAACCGGACGCGGTACGGGGGACCGCCCTCGTCGCCGAGGACCTCCACGATCTCGCCGACCTTGTCGTGCTGACCGACCACCCTGCCGTGCTGGACCAGCCGGTCGCCCACGGTTGCGTGCATCGGGACCTCCTCACGAGGGGTGCAGCGCCGGTCCACGGCCTCGGGTCCGCGGCGCGGGCCCCCACGGGCCGGGGGCCGGACGTCGTCCCTCAGCCGCGGGCCCGCTGTGTGACGGCGATGCACACCAGCACCGCCGCGGCCGTCAGCGGGGCGGCCACCGTCAGGTGCTCGCCCAGCAGCAGCACCGACCACACCAGTGTGAGCAGGGGCTGCGCCAGCTGCAACTGGCTGGCCTTCGGGATGCCGACGGCCGCCATCCCGCGGTACCAGACGACCAGTCCGAGGAACTGCGAGCCGGCCGCGACCCAGAGCAGCCCGGCCACACTGTGGGCCGTGAGCCGCACCGGCTCGTGCGCCAGGGCGAGGGCCGCGACGGGTACCGTCAGCGGCAGGCACAGCACCAGCGCCCAGCCGATCACGTGCCAGCCCGGCATGACCCGGGCCAGCCGGCCGCCCTCGGTGTAGCCAGCCGCGCACACCAGCAGTGCCGCGAAGAGGTACAGGTCGGCGGTGGTCAGGGCGCCGCCGCTCTGCTGCGCGGTGAAGGCCAGGACCGCCGCCGCGCCCGCCAGGGCCGCGCACCAGAACGTCCGCGAGGGCCGGGTGCCGACGCGGAGGGCGGAGAAGACGGCGGTGGTGAGGGGGAGCAGCCCGACCACGACGGCGGCGTGCGCGGTGGTCGACGTCCCGAGCGCCAGCGTGGTCAGCAACGGGAATCCGAGGACGACCCCGGCGGCGACGACGGCGAGCCCTGGCCAGTGGCGACGGGCGGGCAGCGGCACCCGCAGTGCCAGCAGGGCACCGCCCGCGATCACCGCGGCGAGGACGCTGCGCACGGCCACCAGCGACCAGGGACCGAACCCCTCCAGACCCCAGGCGGTGGCGGGGAAGGTGAGGGAGAAGGCGATGACCCCCAGGGCGGCCTGGAGGGTCCCGTACCCGGCACGGTCCGTCCCGGGGCCGCGCGCGGGCCGCCCGCCTCCGGCGCGGGCTGCGCGCCGCGCACCGGCCGTGCCCCGTGCGCCGGTCGCGGACCGGTGATCCGCCGTACCGGGCGCCGGGGCGCCGACCGCTATCCCGGTGTCCGCAGTAGCGCTACTCTCTGCTCTCATGCAAGAGCGTAGCAGTGTAGGTGAACTGGCGGAACGGCTTCGGCGGGAGCTGGACCGCTACTCTCCTGGTGGAAAGCTGCCGTCGAGCCGGGCGCTCGTCGAGCGGTTCCGGGTGAGCCCGGTGACCGTCTCACGGGCGCTGGCGCAACTGGCCGCCGAAGGACTGGTGGTCACCCGCCCCGGCGCGGGCGCGTTCCGCGCGCAGGCCCGGACGGGGCCGGCTCCGGCGGGGGACACCTCCTGGCAGGAGGTCGCCCTCAGCGCGGAGGGCGCCGCCGACCTGGTGCCCCGCTCGGTGGACGCCTCCGGGGTGCTGGTGTCCCTGGCCGCGCCACCACCCGGGGTGATCGAGTTCAACGGCGGCTATCTGCACCCCTCGCTCCAGCCCGAGCGGGCGATGGCCGCGGCCCTGTCGCGAGCGGGCCGCCGCCCCGGGGCGTGGGGACGGCCGCCCATGGAGGGCCTGCCCGAGCTGCGGGAGTGGTTCGCACGCAGCATCGGCGGCTCCGTCACGGCCGCCGAGGTGCTGATCACCTCCGGCGGGCAGTCCGCTCTCACCACCGCCCTGCGCGCCCTCGCCCCGCCGGGCGCCCCGGTCCTGGTGGAGTCGCCGACCTACCCCGGCATGCTCGCCATCGCCCGCGCCGCGGGACTGCGCCCGGTGCCCGTCCCGGTGGACGCCGACGGGGTCCGCCCGGCGCTGCTCGCCGACGCCTTCCGGGCCACCGGCGCCCCGGCCTTCGTGTGCCAGCCCCTCTTCCAGAACCCGACCGGCGCCGTCCTCGCGCCCGGACGGCGCGCCGAGGTGCTGCGCATCGCCCGCGAGGCCGGGGCGTTCGTCGTCGAGGACGACTTCGTGCGGCGCCTGGTGCACGAGGACTCCGGGCCGCTGCCGCGCCCGCTGGCGGCCGACGACCCCGACGGCGTGGTCGTCCACGTCTCCTCCCTCACCAAGGCGACCTCCCCGAGTTTCCGGGTGAGCGCCCTGGCCGCCCGGGGTCCGGTGCTGGAGCGGCTGCGGGCCATCCAGGTCGTCGACACCTTCTTCGTGCCGCGGCCGTTGCAGGAGGCCGCGCTGGAGCTCGTCGGTTCAGCCGCCTGGCCGCGCCATCTGCGGGCCGTCTCGGCGGAGTTGAGGGCCCGGCGGGACGCGATGACCTCCGCGCTCGCCCTGCACCTGCCCGAACTGACCCTGGCCCACGTGCCGTCCGGCGGCTACCACCTGTGGCCGCGCCTGCCCGACGGTGTGGACGAGCCGGCCCTGGTGGCGGCCGCCCTGCGCACCGGCGTCGCGGTCGCCCCGGGCCGCCCGTACTTCAGCGCCGAGCCCCCGGCCGCCCATCTGCGGCTCGGCTTCGCCGCCGTCGCCGGCACCGGGGAGATCGCGGAGGGCGTACGGCGGCTGCGGGCGGCCCGCGACGAGGTGCTCGGATAACTCCTCGACGGGCCCTCGGGCGGCCTGCGAGCATCGCGCCATGAACGCCACCCCGCCTCTGCCCGAGGGCTACGAGATCTCCACCGACCCCGCCCGCCTCGACCGCGAACGGGTGCACCGGTGGCTGTCCACCGACGCGTACTGGGCCCTGGGCCGCCCGCGCGAGAAGCAGGACCGCGCGATCGACGGGTCGCTGAACTTCGGCGTCCACGACACGGTGTCGGGGGAGCAGGTCGCCTATGCCCGGGTCGTCACCGACCGGGCGACCTTCGCCTGGCTCTGCGACGTGTACGTCGACCCGTCGGTGCGCGGCAAGGGCATCGGCGGCGCGCTCGTGGGCGCCGTGCGGGAGCAGACACGGGACTTCGGGGTGCGGCGCGTGGTCCTCGCCACGCACGACGCCCACGAGGTGTACGCCCGGCACGGCTTCGCGCCGCTGGAACGGCCCGAGCACTGGATGGCCCTCGTCTTCAGCCGGTGACGGGGCCGGCCCGGCGAAAGCCCGCGGCGAACGCCTCCGGGCCGTGAACGCCGGCATACCGTCGGTAACTGGCGAACAACACCTCTTGACCTGCGTACTTGCGACGCTCACGATCGCCGCATGTCACTTCGGGTCACGTTCGTCGCCGCCGCGCGCAGCTCCGTGCCGCCGGCCGAGCGCTTCGAGGACGACCGGCCGCTGGACCAGGCCGGCTGGAGCGAGGTGGAGCGGGTGGCCCCGGAGCTGCTGCCGCTCGCCGCGGCCGACCTGCGCTACTGCTCACCCGCCCCGCGCAGCCGTGCGACGGGGGAGGGCCTCGGTTACGCGCCGCTCGTCCAGCTGGGCCTGCGCGACTGCGACATGGGCCGCTGGCGCGGACTGACCCTGGGCGAGGCCATGGCTCGTGAGCCGGAGGCGGTGGACGCGTGGCTCACCGATCCGCGGACCGCGCCGCACGGCGGTGAGTCGCTGGTGGACTTCATCTCCCGGGTCGGCGGCTGGCTCGACACCCGGCCCGTCGAGGACGGCTGCCGGGTGGTCGCGGTCGCCGAGCCGTCCGTGATCCGGGCCGCCCTGGTGTACGTCCTGAAGGCGCCGCTCCGGAGCTACTGGAACATCGACGTCCGGCCACTGTCGACGACGGCCGTGACGGGCCGGGCCGGTCGCTGGAACCTGCGGTTCGACGGGGCGTCCGCTCAGCACTCGCGCGCGTAGTCCGTGCGCAGCACGAGGTCCTTGGCGGGGCCGCGCACCCGCCACACGGTCCGCCAGTGGTCGGCGTCGCGGACGGTGAACTCGCCCCGGTAGAGGTCGGCCGAGCACGGATGGTCGGCGACATGCCGTCCCGGCCTCAGGTCGAGGTCGTGGAACGGCCGCCCGTCCGCGAACCGCACGTCGGCCGTGCCGTCCGGCCCCGGCAGGAACCGCAGGGTCCGCTCGGCCGGCCGGGTGACGCCGTGCCAGGTGAAGGCGCCGGTCTCGCGGTGCAGCAGCCCGCCCCCCTCCAGCGCGCCGAACGCGGTGGTCCCGGCGAACTCCCCTTCCGCGCCGCCGGCGAGGTCGCGCACGGTCCGCGACACCCGCCACCGCCCGGCCAGATACGCCAGTGTGTCCGGCACCGGCCAGAACTCGCCCATCCCCGACCGCTCTCCGTCCCGTCCGTGGCCGCGCGACCCATTGACGCGCCGTCGCCCCCTCCCTATCTTGCCGTTCGAAGTCCTGACCAATGTCTGAGATTTCGAACACACCTACCAGAGAGCCGCGGAGCCTCCATGCCACGCACCGCACGCACGCGAGGGAGAGCGGGCCTCACGGCCGCCGCCCTGCTCACGGCAGCAGCCCTCGTACCGGCCCCCGCCCACGCCGAGGACGTCACCGACTACACGATCACCGTCGACCCCTCCGCCCGGGGCGCGGCCATCGACGACACGATGTACGGCGTCTTCTTCGAGGACATCAACCGCGCCGCCGACGGCGGCCTCTACGCGGAGCTGGTGCAGAACCGGTCCTTCGAGTACTCCACCGCCGACAACGGCGCGTACACGCCCCTGACGTCCTGGACGGTCACCGGTACGGCCGAGGCCGTCGACGACCCGGGCCGGCTCAACGAGCGCAACCGCACCTACCTGTCCCTGGGCGCCGGTTCGGCCGTCGCGAACGCGGGCTACAACACCGGCATCCGGGTCGCGAAGGGGGAGCGGTACGACTTCTCCGTGTGGGCCCGCGCCGCCCACGGCAGCACGCTCACCGTCTCCCTGAAGGACGCCGCGGGCAGCCTGGCGGACGCCCGCCGGGTCGCCGTCGAGGGAGGCTGGGCGAAGTACCAGGCCACCTTCACCGCGAGCCGCACCAGCAACCGGGGCCGCCTCGCCGTCGCCGCCTCGGACGCCGCCGCGCTCGACATGGTGTCGCTGTTCCCGCGCGAGACGTACCGGAACCAGCCCGGCGGCCTGCGCAAGGACCTCGCCGAGAAGATCGCCGCCCTCCGGCCGGGCTTCGTGCGCTTCCCCGGCGGCTGCCTGGTCAACACCGGCTCCATGGAGGACTACAGCGAGTCCTCCCACTGGCAGCGCAAGCGCAGCTACCAGTGGAAGGACACCGTCGGACCGGTCGAGGAACGCGCTACCAACGCCAACTTCTGGGGCTACAACCAGAGCTACGGGCTCGGCTACTACGAGTACTTCCGCTTCGCCGAGGACATCGGTGCCATGCCGCTGCCCGTCGTCCCCGCCCTGGTCACCGGCTGCGGCCAGAACCAGGCCGTCGACGACGACGCACTGCTGAAGCGGCACATCCAGGACACCCTCGACCTCATCGAGTTCGCCAACGGCCCGGCGACCTCGACGTGGGGCCGGGTCCGCGCGCGGATGGGCCACCCCGCGCCCTTCCACCTGACCCACATCGAGGTCGGCAACGAGGAGAACCTGCCCGAGGAGTTCTACGCCCGCTTCGAGCGGTTCCGGAACGCCATCGACGCGAAGTACCCGGACATCACCGTCATCTCCAACTCCGGCCCCGACGACGCCGGAACGGTCTTCGACACCGCCTGGCGCCTCAACCGCGAGGGCAAGGTCGACATGGTCGACGAGCACTACTACAACAGCCCGGCCTGGTTCCTGCAGCACAACGACCGCTACGACTCCTACGACAGGAACGGGCCCAAGGTCTTCCTCGGCGAGTACGCCTCCCAGGGCAACGCCTGGAGGAACGGCCTCGCCGAAGCCGCCTACATGACCGGCCTGGAGCGCAACGCGGACGTCGTCGAGCTCGCCTCCTACGCCCCGCTGCTCGCGAACGAGGACTACGTCCAGTGGCGGCCGGACCTGATCTGGTTCAACAACCGGGCGTCCTGGAACTCGGCGAACTACGAGGTCCAGAAGCTGTTCATGAACAACGTCGGCGATCGGGTGGTCCCCTCCAGGGCCACCGGGACCCCGAACGTCAGCGGTCCCATCACCGGCGCCGTCGGCCTGTCGACGTGGGCGACCAGCGCCGCCTACGACGACGTGCGGGTCACCTCCGCGGACGGCTCGGCCCTGTTCGGCGACGACTTCTCCGGCGACGCCTCCCGGTGGAGGCACACCGGCACCGGCAGCTGGAGCGTCCGGGACGGTGCCTACGTCCAGACCGACACCGCCGCCGAGAACACCATGGTCACCGCCGGCGACCCGGCCTGGAAGGACTACGACCTCCATGTGAGGGCCACCAAGAAGTCCGGCAAGGAGGGCTTCCTCGTCGCCTTCGGCGTCCAGGACACCGGCACCTACTACTGGTGGAACCTGGGCGGCTGGAACAACACCCGGTCCGCGATCGAGCAGGCCGTGGACGGCGGCAGAAGCACCCTGATGACGAAGGCCGGGTCGATCGAGACCGGACGGGCCTACGACATCGACATCAAGGTGCGCGGCCGCCAGGTCACCCTGTTCCTGGACGGCGAGGAGTGGGGCAGCTTCACGGACGACAAGCCGGCCGAGCCGTTCCGCCAGGTCGTGACCCGGGACGACCGGACCGGCGACCTCGTCGTCAAGGTCGTCAACGCCCGGCCCGCCGAGGCCCGTACGGCCGTCGACCTCGGTGGCGCCGAGGTCTCCGCCGCGGCCCGTGTGACCACACTGGCCGCCGACCAGGACGCGGTGAACACCGAGACCGACACCCCGGTGACGCCGGTGACCTCCACCTTCCGGGGCGTGGCGAGCACGTTCACGTACACCTTCCCGGCGAACTCGGTGACGTTCCTGCGGATCAGGCAGAGGTAGACGCGCCCGTCTCACACCGGTCCGCTCCGGTGGCACAGGACGCAGCCCTCCCAGTGGGGCAGGGCACTCGGCACCCGGTGGCGCACGCAGCAGGCGACCGCCGGGGCCGGGAGCGCGTCACCGGGCGGAACGGCCGCCGGCGGCTCGAACGCCTCCACGATCTCCCGGAAGCGGCGCAGATACTCCCGCGCGAACGGCGGCTCGTACCCGAGCTCCGCCCAGCGGTGCCCACGGGCCGCCAGCTCGGTCGCGCGCAGCACGAAGGCCTTGGCGGCCGCCCGCTCCGCCGGGGTCGCGCCCCAGTCCAGCTCGGCCAGGTCGAACCCGACCGCACCCCGGCCCAGCACGCTCTGGTCCTGCCAGGACAGCAGCGCGGCGAAGCGCAGCTCCCACGGCCGCTCCGCGAGCGCTGCGACGGCGAGCGCGAGCACCTCCACGAAGACCTCGGTGCCGCCGTTGGGCAGGTGCATGGCGTCGGCGCCGGCCCGGAAGACGTTGCCCATGGCGGGGAGCGTACGCGCGGGGGCGCGCGGGCAGGGATCGTGCGGGACGGCCGCCGTCGGGAGCGCCCGGAATGGATTGCATAAAACTGCGGCGCAACGTATAGTCATGCCTCCTAAGGAGGAGGTTCCATGGCGGTACGTGCGGCGGTGGCCGGAGCGAGTGGATACGCGGGCGGGGAACTGCTGCGTCTGCTGCTGGCACACCCCGAGGTCGAGATCGGTGCCCTGACCGGCAACTCCAACGCCGGGCAGACCCTCGGTGCGCTCCAGCCGCACCTGCTGCCCCTGGCCGGCCGGGTGCTCCAGGAGACGACCCCGGAGGTGCTCGCCGGTCACGACGTCGTGTTCCTCGCGCTGCCGCACGGGCAGTCCGCGGCCGTCGCCGACCGGCTCGGCCCGGACGTGCTGGTCGTCGACATGGGCGCCGACTTCCGGCTGACCGACGCCGCCGCCTGGGAGAAGTTCTACGGCTCCCCGCACGCCGGCACCTGGCCCTACGGCCTTCCCGAACTGCCGGGTGCCCGCCTCGCGCTGGAGGGGTCCAAGCGCATCGCGGTACCCGGCTGCTACCCGACCGCCGTCTCCCTGGCCCTCTTCCCGGCGTACGCCGCCGGGCTCGCCGGGCCCGAGGCGGTGATCGTCGCCGCCTCCGGCACGTCCGGCGCGGGCAAGGCGCCCAAGCCGCACCTGCTGGGCAGCGAGGTCATGGGCTCGATGTCCCCGTACGGGGTCGGCGGGGTGCACCGGCACACCCCCGAGATCACCCAGAACCTCGGCGCGGCCGCCGGGCAGCCGGTCACCGTGTCCTTCACCCCGACCCTCGCGCCGATGCCGCGCGGCATCCTCGCCACGTGCAGCGCCAAGGCCGCCGACGGGGTCACCGGCGAGTCGTTGCGCGCCGTGTACGCCAAGGCCTACGCGGACGAACCGTTCGTGCACCTGCTGCCCGAGGGACAGTGGCCCGCCACGGCGTCCGTATACGGTTCCAACGCCGTTCAGGTGCAGGTCGCCCACGACGAGGCCGCCGGACGGATCATCGCGATCAGCGCCATCGACAACCTCACCAAGGGCACCGCGGGCGGTGCCGTCCAGAGCATGAACATCGCCCTGGGTCTCGACGAGACCACCGGACTGACGACGATCGGAGTCGCGCCGTGAGTGTGACGGCAGCAAAGGGATTCACGGCGGCGGGCATCGCCGCCGGGATCAAGGAGAACGGCAACCCGGACCTGGCCCTCGTGGTCAACAACGGGCCCCGCCGTGCCGCCGCCGGCGTCTTCACCTCCAACCGCGTGAAGGCCGCGCCGGTCCTGTGGTCCGAGCAGGTGCTCAAGAGCGGCCAGGTCTCCGCCGTCGTCCTCAACTCCGGCGGCGCCAACGCCTGCACGGGCCCGAAGGGCTTCCAGGACACCCACGCCACCGCCGAGAAGGCCGCCGAGGTCCTCGGCCGGGGCGCCGTCGAGGTCGCCGTCTGCTCCACCGGCCTCATCGGTGTGCTGCTGCCGATGGACAAGCTGCTCCCGGGCGTCGAGGCGGCCGCCGCCCAGCTCTCCGAGCACGGCGGCGAGAAGGCCGCCATCGCCATCAAGACCACCGACACCGTCCACAAGACGTCCGTCGTCACCAGGGACGGGTGGACCGTGGGCGGCATGGCCAAGGGAGCGGGCATGCTCGCCCCGGGCCTCGCCACCATGCTCGTCGTCCTCACCACCGACGCCGCCGTCGACGACGCCGACCTCGACAAGGCACTGCGGGCCGCCACCCGCACGACCTTCGACCGGGTCGACTCCGACGGCTGCATGTCCACCAACGACACCGTCCTGCTGCTGGCCTCCGGCTCGGCCGAAGTGACCCCGGCGTACGAGGACTTCGCCGAAGCCGTACGGCAGGTCTGCGACGACCTCGGCCAGCAGCTCATCCGGGACGCCGAGGGTGCCAGCAAGGACATCAAGGTGGAGGTGATCAACGCCGCCAGCGAGGACGACGCCGTCGAGGTGGGCCGCTCCATCGCCCGCAACAACCTCCTCAAGTGCGCCCTCCACGGCGAGGACCCCAACTGGGGCCGCGTGCTCTCCGCGATCGGGACGACGAGCGCCGCCTTCGAGCCCGACCGGCTGAACGTCGCCATCAACGGCGTCTGGGTCTGCAAGGACGGCGGCGTCGGCGAGGACCGCGACAAGGTCGACATGCGCTACCGCGAGGTGCACATCGTCGCCGACCTCGCCGCCGGGTCCGAGACCGCCACCATCTGGACCAACGACCTCACCGCCGACTACGTCCACGAGAACAGCGCGTACTCGTCATGAGCAGCGGAGCGACACGCAGGCACACCGCCCTGCCCAAGGCGCAGATCCTCATCGAGGCCCTGCCCTGGCTGGTCCGGCACAACGGCAGGACGGTCGTCATCAAGTTCGGCGGCAACGCCATGGTCGACGAGGACCTCAAGGCCGCCTTCGCCCAGGACGTGGTGTTCCTGCACCACGCCGGCCTCAAGCCCGTCGTCGTGCACGGCGGCGGCCCGCAGATCAGCGCCGCCCTCGACCAGCACGGCATCGTCAGCGAGTTCAAGGCCGGCCTGCGGGTGACCACCGAGGACGCCATGGACGTCGTACGGATGGTGCTGGCCGGGCGGGTCCAGCGCGAACTGGTCGGGCTGCTCAACCAGCACGGGCCCCTCGCCGTCGGCCTGACCGGCGAGGACGCCCACACCATCACCGCCACCAAGCACCAGCCCGAGATCGACGGCGCGTTGGTCGACATCGGGCGCGTGGGCGAGATCACCGCGATCGACACGGGCGCCATCGAGGCCCTGCTCGCCGACGGCCGCATCCCGGTCGTCTCGTCGATCGCCCGCTCCGAGGACGACGGGCATGTCTACAACGTCAATGCTGATACGGCGGCTGCGGCACTCGCTGCTGCACTGGGCGCCGAAACCCTCATGGTCCTCACGGACGTCGAGGGACTCTACGAGGACTGGCCGCACAGCGACGAGGTGATCAGCCGCCTCACCGCCGCCGAACTGGAACGGCTGCTGCCGGACCTGTCGTCCGGCATGGTGCCGAAGATGGAGGGCTGCCTGCACGCCGTACGCAACGGCGTGACCACCGCCCGCGTCATCGACGGCCGGGTCCCGCACTCGATCCTGCTGGAGATCTTCACCGACGAGGGCATCGGCACGATGGTCGTGCCCGACGAGCACGAGGGGGAAGCCGTATGACCGCCCATCAGGAGTACGCCGAGCGGTGGCAGGGCGCGCTCATGGACAACTACGGCACCCCGCTGCTGCCGCTGGCCCGCGGCGAGGGCACCCGCGTGTGGGACGCCGACGGCCACGCCTACCTCGACTTCGTCGGCGGCATCGCCACCAACGCCCTCGGCCACGCCCACCCGGCCGTCGTCGAGGCCGTCACCCGGCAGATCGGCTCCCTCGGCCACATCTCCAACTTCTTCATGGCCGAGCCGACCGTCGCCCTCGCCGAACGGCTGCTGCGCCTGTTCGGCCGGGACGGCAAGGTCTTCTTCTGCAACTCCGGCGCCGAGGCCAACGAGGCGGCCTTCAAGATCGGCCGGCTGACCGGGCGGACCCACATCGTCGCCACCGAGGGCGCCTTCCACGGGCGGACCATGGGCGCCCTGGCCCTGACCGGCCAGCAGGGCAAGCGCGAGCCGTTCCTGCCGCTGCCGGGCGACGTCACGCACGTGCCGTTCGGTGATGCGCAGGCCCTGGCCGCCGCCGTGACCGAGGAGACCGCGCTCGTCGTCCTCGAACCGATCCAGGGCGAGCTCGGCGTCGTCGTGCCGCCCGCCGGCTACCTCAAGGCGGCCCGGGCCATCACGGCCGCGACCGGGGCGCTGCTCGTCCTCGACGAGGTGCAGACCGGCATCGGCCGCACCGGGCACTGGTTCGAGTACCAGGCCCACGAGGGCGTCCTGCCCGACGTCGTCACCCTCGCCAAGCAGCTCGGCGGCGGACTGCCGCTCGGCGCGACCGTCGCCTTCGGCCGGGCCGCGGAGCTGCTGCGGCCCGGCCAGCACGGGACGACCTTCGGCGGCAACCCCGTGGCCTGCGCGGCCGGGCTCGCCGTCCTCGACACCATCGAGAACGAGGGGTTGCTGGAGAACGTCAAGCGGCAGAGCGAGAGGTTGCGCGACGGGATCGAGGGCCTGGGGCACGAGTTGATCGACTTCGTCCGGGGCTCGGGGCTCCTCCTGGGTATCGTGCTCACCGAGCCGCTCGCGCCCCAGGTGCGCCAGGCGGCTCAGGAGGCCGGATTCCTGGTGAACGCGCCCGCCCCCGACGTCGTCCGGCTGATGCCGCCGCTGAATCTCCGCGACGACGAGGTGGACGCGCTCCTCGGAGCACTGCCCGGCATCCTGCAGACAGCAAGCGGGGACCGACGATCCGGGGAATGAGACGACGATGAGCCAGGCGCAGGACCACGAGCAGCCGGGGGCGAACGGGCCCGCCGTGCCGCAGACCCGCACCGCACGCCACCGCCGGATCGTGGACATCCTCAACCGGCAGCCGGTCCGCTCGCAGAGCCAGCTGGCCAAGCTGCTTGCCGACGACGGGCTGACCGTCACGCAGGCGACCCTCAGCCGCGACCTGGACGAGCTGAACGCGGTGAAGATCCGCAACACCGACGGTGACCTGATCTACGCGGTGCCCAGCGAGGGCGGTTTCCGCACCCCGCGGGCGCCGCTCGGCGGGTCGGCGAAGGAGGAGCGGATGCGGCGGCTCTCGCAGGAACTGCTGATCTCCGCGGAGGCCTCGGCGAACCTCGTGGTCCTGCGCACTCCTCCGGGGGCCGCGCAGTTCCTGGCCTCGGCGATCGACCAGGCCGAACTGCACGACATCCTGGGGACCATCGCCGGCGACGACACGCTGCTGCTGATCAGCAGGGAGCCGACGGGCGGGCAGGCCCTGGCCGACCATCTGCTGAGGCTGGCGCAGAACGGCCACTGAGGGTTGTCGTGCGGGTGCGGGTGCGGGTGCGGGTGCGGGTGGGTTGTGGCTGGTCGCGCAGTTCCCCGCGCCCCTGGGGCGGTGGGTCGGCGCAGACGGCCACTGAGGGGCGTCGTGCGGGTGCGGGTGGGCCGTGGCTGGTCGCGCAGTTCCCCGCGCCCCCTTCAGGGCGTCTGCCTCCCTGCCGGACGTCACCCCAGCCTCGCCGCCAGCCCCCCGGTGCAGCGCACCTCGTCCCCGGCCGTGATCAGCAGCGCCTCCACGTCCGGCAGGGACTCCAGCCAGGCCAGGCCCGCGCGCGAGCCCATCGCGAAGGCCGCCGTCGCCCAGCAGTCCGCCCAGGTCAGGCGGGGCGCCACCACCGTCACGGCGACCAGGTCCGTCACCGCCGAACGGCCCGTGCGCGGATCGACGATGTGCGCCCCCCGCTCCGCCGTCCCCGAGGTGGCCACGGACAGCTCCTCGGCCCCGGCGGCCGAGACGACCGCCGCCAGACCTCCCGGCCGCAGCGGGTCGGCCACCCCCACCCGCCAGGGCCGCTGAGCCCCCGGCGTGCCGAGGAGCTGCACGTCGCCGCCACCGTTCAGGTTCACCCCGCACACCCCGGGCACCTCGGCCAGCCGCCGCGCCGCCCGCTCCACGGCCCAGCCCTTGACGATGCCGGTCGGGTCGAGACAGCCCTCGTACGTCGTGCTGAACCAGCCGTCGCTCAGCCGCTCCGCCTCGGCGGCCAGGGCGAGCACCTCAGCGACCTCGGGGTCGCAGTCCCCGACCGCCACCTCGCCCCGCCGCAGCCGGGAGACCTGGCTGTCCTCGCGGTACGTGCTGAACACCTCGTCGACCCGGTGCAGCCCGGCGACCGCCTCGTCCAGGGCCGCGCGCACGACGGCCGGTTCCCCGCCGCGGACGTCGAAGGAGAAGACGGTCCCCATCGTCTCCTCGGCATGACGCACCGCGGCGGGAGCCTGAGCGGAGCCGGCCACGGTGTCAGCCACCGGCCTGGTCCAGCGCCGACTGGAGGGACTTCTTGTACCCGGCGCTGGTGTAGGTGGCCCCGGAGACGGAGTCGATGTCCGCGCTGCCGGTGGCGACGGCCGCCTGGTTGAGGCGGGGGACGGAGGAGGAGGTGATCTGGTCGCTGCGGCCGCCCTTGGGCGCCTGCACCGCCTCGGCCTTGGTGATCTTCCCGCCCGTGACGGTGACCCGGACCTGCACCGGCCCGTACTCGGTCTGCGCGGCGCTGCCGGTGAGGACCTGCGTCCGCGCTTGGCCGCCCCCCGCGCCCGCGGCCTGCGAGGACCCGCCGCCTCCGCCCGCGCCGCCCTGCGCCTCGGCCTTGTCGAGGGCGGACTGGAGGGACTTCTTGTACCCGGCGCTGGTGTAGGTGGCCCCGGAGACGGAGTCGATGTCGGCGCTGCCGGTGGCGACGGCGGCCTGGTTGAGGCGGGGGACGGAGGAGGAGGTGATCTGGTCGCTGCGGCCGCCCTTGGGCGCCTGCACCGCCTCGGCCTTGGTGATCTTCCCGCCCGCGACGGTGACCCGGACCTGCACCGGCCCGTACTCCGTCCGCGCGACGTCACCCGTGACCGTCCGCGCCTGCCCGGAGCCCTGCTCCGCGCCGCCCTGCGCCTTGGCCTTGTCGAGGGCGGACTGGAGGGACTTCTTGTACCCGGCGCTGGTGTAGGTGGCCCCGGAGACGGCGTCGATGTCGGCGCTCTGCGCGGCCACGGCCGCGCGGTTCAGGCGCGGCACCGAGTCGGCCGTGATCTGGTCGCTGCGCCCGCCCTTCGGCGCCTGCACGGCCTCCGCCTGCGTGATCTTGCCGTTGCTCATGGTCAGGCGGACCTGCACCGCGCCGTACTGCGTCCGCGCCGCGTCCCCGGTGACCGCGCCGTTCACCCCGCCCTGCGGGGCCTGCCCGGCGGCCGCCGGGGGGACCTGCCCGCCCGCCGCCTGGGCGGAACCCGGATCGGTGGCCGGCTTCAGCGACAGCAGCAGCACGATCCCGGAGACGGTGGCTGCGCCGGCGAGCACGGCACGCCGGACCGGGTGACTCTTCCTCATGGTTTCCCAAACTCCTGAAGGGCTGGTGGTGTCCCGTCGCTCACATCTCGAACGACTCGTGATGGATACGGCGGGCGGGGACTCCCGCGCCGCGCAGTGCCTCGTAGACGGTCTGCGCGAAGCCGGGCGGCCCGCACATGAAGACGTCGTGGTCGCCGATGTCGGGGATCTTGCGCTGGAGGGACTCGGCGGAGATGTCGGGGCGCTCCCCGTCCGGGCTGTTGACCGCGTACATCAGCCGCGCGCCGCGCTCGTCGGCGATCGCGGCCAACTCGCCCCACAGGGCCAGGTCCTGGGTGCTGTTGGCCCGGTAGAGCAGGGTGATGTCGCCGGAGGCCCCGGGCAGCGTCTCGAACAGGGCCCGCATCGGGGTGATGCCCACGCCGCCCGCGACCAGCAGCACCTTGCCGCGGCTGCGGCGCTGCGCGGTCAGGGCGCCGTAGGGGCCCTCCGCCCACACCCGGGTGCCGGGGGTGAGGTCCCGCAACCGCTCGGTGTGGTCGCCGATCGCCTTCACGGTGATCCGCAGCATGTCCGGGCGGGGCGCCGCCGACAGCGAGTAGGGGTGCGAGCTGAACCGCATCCCCGGCGCCATGAACCGCCAGCGGAAGAAGTGCCCGGCCTCCGCGCCCATCCGGTGCAGCCTGCGCCCGCCGATCAGCACCGACACGATCCCCGGCGTCTCCTCGATGACCGCCTCGACGCGCATGCGGTGCCGCAGGTTCAGCCGGATCGGCGTGAGGATCCGGTACCAGAGGACCAGGACCGTCACGACCCCGTACAGCCCGTACCAGAAGGTCTTCGCGGCCGGCTCGACGGCGAACTCGTTGCCGGTCGTGATCTGGTGCCAGAACGTCAGGTACACGGCCGCGTAGGTCAGCAGGTGCACGTGGTACCAGGTGTCGTAGCCGATCAGCCGGCGCACCCCGCCGATCGACAGGATCCCGATGAGGAACAGCAGACCCGTCCCGATGGCGGCCTTGCCCATGTCGGGCAGCTGGTCGATGGAGTCGGTCGTCTGCTGGACGATGTCGCCGAGTCCCTTGCCCGCCTGCAGGGCGTAGCCGTACATGATGAGGAAGACGTGGGCGAGGACCAGGCAGAGCGTGTAGCGGCCGGTCATGGCGTGCCAGCGCGCGACCCGGTCGGTTCCCACCCGCCGCTCCAGTGCGGGCACCCGGGCCATCTGGAGCACCACCAGCGCCATCAGGTAGCCGGCGAGCAGGCCGGTGATGCGGCCCGCGGCCAGGATCTTGCTCGTGGTGTCGGCGAGGGACGGCGTGTTGTCCCACCACAGCCACAGCACGGCCGCCGCGCCGGCCCACAGGGCGATCAGCAGCGGGACGGCCGGGGAGCGGCGCGGGCGGATGCGGCGCATCGTCTGGCGGCGGGCGGCACGTCCGCCTGCGAGCGTGGTGGTCACGGTTCCTCCGTGGGGACTTGACCCTTGGCCCACAGATACGTGCGGGGGCACGGGAGTGTTCAGCCCGGCCGGGAGCCGTGTGCGCACGGCCATGACCGCGGGTGACTCCCGCTCGGCCGTCGTTCCGTCAGAGACGGGTGACGGCCGTCGGCCCGCTCGCCGTCCCCACGGCGATGTGCGGCCGCCGTGCCGGGTCGGCCCACAGCAGAAGGCGCCGCATCGCGTCCTTGGAGACGGACACGCAGCCGGCCGTCGCCCCACGCCCGTGGACGTGCAGGAAGATGCCCGCCCCGCGACCGCGCACCGGGCGGTCGTAGTTGAAGCCGACGACCAGGGCGTGCGCGTACTGCGTGCGGTAGGTGACGAGGTGTTCGGACTCGGCCGCCCGGCAGTCGGCCGCGCGGGGCTCGGTCCAGCGGTTGTAGGAGCGGGAGTCGTTGTCCTGGCACCACCAGGAGTCCTGGCGGACCCGCCGGTAGGGGTACTGGGTCCCGCGCGGGGCCGCCTCGATGCCGAACGCGTAGGGCAGGCCGTACACCCCGGTCGGGGTGGTGTTCGTGCTCTGTCTGCGCGAGGAGCCCTCGGTGAGGCCGTTCGCCCCGAAACGCGCGGGGGCGGAGCCGGCCCGCACCCAGCGCCCGCCCGCCGTGCGGTCCCACCAGGTCACGGTGCCCGTGGTCGAGGCGGTGCCCGCCGCCACGGCGGTGATCAGCTGGGTGCCGCCGCCGGTGTGCGCCATCCGGGCCGGCAGCGGAGCGGGGGCGGGCGGCCCGGCGCCGAGCAGGAGGAGGGAGGAGACGGCGAGGGCGACGGCACCGGGGCGCATGCCTCAGACCGTAGAGGGCGGCAGCGGCAGCGGCAGCCCGGGGAGCCCGTCCAGGCTGGTGGCGATGTACTCCTTCTTGGTGAAGTAGGCGTCGAGCGAGGCGTCGTCCTCGCGGGCGAACCGCTTGCCGTGCAGATCCCGGTCCTCCTCGTACGCCATGAAGGGGACGGCGTAGCCGCAGGTGTCGCGGACGAGTTCGGCGGTGACGACGATGATCGCGCGCAGGCCGTGCGGCGAGGGGTCGATGCCGGGGAAGTGGGCGAGCAGCTCCCCGAATCGGGAGTCGTCGCGGAAGACGGGCTCGCCCCTGCCGTGCACCCGGACGATGTTCGGCGGGCCCTGGAAGGCGCACCACATCAGGGTGATCCGTCCGTTCTCCCGCAGGTGGGCGATGGTCTCGGCGTTGGAGCCGGCGAAGTCGAGGTAGGCGACGGTGTGCTCGTCCAGCACCGCGAACGAGCCCGTGAGGCCCTTGGGGGAGAGGTTGACCGTGCCGTCGGCGGACAGGGGTGCGGTGGCGGTGAAGAAGACCGATTGTGCCTCGATGAACGAGCGGAGCCGGCCGTCTATGCGCTCATGTGTCTTTCCCATGTCCAGCCATTATGGGCGTAGTTAGTTTGGCTGTCTAAGGAATTGGGGGATCAGGTCACCTCTGCCGGACCCCGCGCAGTCCCCGACCGCGGCCGCCCCGGCCGGCGCTCCCACGGGGCGGCCGCGGCGCCTGTCACCTCACTTCGTGAGGGTGCAGGCGGCCAGGGTGTCGAGGCCCTGGGGCTTGGCGGCGGTGCGGCCGATGGCGGTGGCGATGCGGTTGACGGTGGCGACGCGCTTGTCCTTGAGGGGGCCGAGGATGGCGTTCTGGACGAAGTTGGGTCCGCCCTGTCCGACGGTGTCGGCGAGGCGGGTGTTGGCTTCGCGGAGCTGGGTGTCGAGCAGGGCGAGGTTGCGGTCGACCTCGGCCCGGGCGGAGGCGGGGACGGCGGGGAGCTGGGAGCGCACGTCCGGGCAGCTGATCGTCCCGGCGCGGCCGTTCCCGGCATTGCCCGTGTTCCCGGTATTGCCCGCGTTCCCGGCGTTGCCTGTGTCCCCGGCGTTGCCCGTGCCGCCGCCCGTCTGCGGCTTGCCGGCCTGGCCGTTGCCGGCGCCGTTGCCCGCGCCGTTGAGCGTGCAGGCGGCCAGGGTGTCGAGGCCCTGGGGCTTGGCGGCGGTGCGGCCGATGGCGGTGGCGATGCGGTTGACGGTGGCGACGCGCTTGTCCTTGAGGGGGCCGAGGATGGCGTTCTGGACGAAGTCGGGCCCGCCCTGTCCGACGGTGTCGGCGAGGCGGGTGTTGGCTTCTCGAAGCTGGGTGTCGAGCAGGGCGAGGTTGCGGTCGACCTCGGCCCGGGCGGAGGCGGGGACGGCGGGGAGCTGGGAGCGCACGTCCGGGCAGCTGATCGTGCCCGGACCGGCCAGGGTGCGGGCGGCGTTCCCGTTGCCCTTGGACGTCTCCCCGGCCAGGGCGAACCCGGCGATCACCGTGCCGGACAGCGCCACAGCGGCGGCGCCGCCGATGAGGGCGACGCGGCGCTTGTTGTACTTCGGAAGAGCCCTGGACATGGGGGTGCCTCACTAGGGTCGGTGTCGTCGGTGTGGGGAACGCGGCGCCTGCGCTCGGCGAGAGGTACGGGTAAGCGGTTTCTCGCGTTCAAAGGAGCGCCGAATTTCCCGGCGGGCGACTTCACCGACCCGCCACCCTCCGGTGGATTGACGAAACATGCAGACCACTGCATACTCATGCATACGGATCCCGGCTCGGTGACGCGTTCACCCCGGGGGCAGGAACCCATAGAGGAGCACAGCAGGTGAGCAGCAACAGCGGTGATGTCCGGCTCTGGGGCGGCCGTTTCGCCGACGGCCCCGCCGAGGCCCTGGCGAAGCTCTCCGCGTCCGTCCACTTCGACTGGCGGCTCGCGCCCTACGACATCGCCGGCTCGCGCGCCCACGCCCGCGTCCTGCACACGGCGGGCCTGCTCACCGAGGACGAGCTGGAGCGCATGCTCGCCGGGCTCGACCGGCTGGAGGCCGACGTCGCCTCGGGCGCGTTCGTCGGCACGGTCGCCGACGAGGACGTCCACACCGCCCTGGAGCGCGGCCTGCTGGAGCGCCTCGGCGCGGACCTCGGCGGCAAACTGCGCGCCGGCCGCTCCCGCAACGACCAGGTCGCCACCCTCTTCCGCATGTACCTCCGCGACCACGCCCGCGTCATCGGCGGGCTGATCGCCGAGCTGCAGGACGCGCTGGTCGGCCTCGCCGAGGCGCACCCCGACGTGGCGATGCCCGGCCGCACGCACCTCCAGCACGCCCAGCCCGTCCTCTTCGCCCACCACGTCCTCGCCCATGTGCAGGCCCTCTCCCGGGACGCCGAGCGCCTGCGCCAGTGGGACGCCCGGACCGCCGTGTCGCCGTACGGCTCGGGCGCCCTGGCCGGTTCCTCCCTGGGGCTGGACCCGGAGGCGGTGGCGAAGGACCTGGGGTTCGAGCACGGGTCCGCCGGCAACTCCATCGACGGGACGGCCTCGCGGGACTTCGTCGCCGAGTTCGCCTTCATCACGGCGATGATCGGGGTCGACCTCTCCCGGATCGCCGAGGAGGTCATCATCTGGAACACGAAGGAGTTCTCCTTCGTGACCCTGCACGACGCCTTCTCCACGGGTTCGTCGATCATGCCGCAGAAGAAGAACCCGGACATCGCGGAGCTCGCGCGGGGCAAGTCCGGCCGCCTGATCGGCAACCTGACGGGCCTGATGGCCACGCTCAAGGCCCTCCCGCTCGCCTACAACCGCGACCTCCAGGAGGACAAGGAGCCGGTCTTCGACTCGATCGACCAGCTGGAGGTCCTGCTGCCGGCCTTCACCGGCATGATGGCCACGCTCACCGTCCACCGCGAGCGCATGGAGGAGCTGGCCCCGGCGGGCTTCTCCCTCGCCACCGACATCGCCGAGTGGCTGGTCAAGCAGGGCGTGCCCTTCCGCGTCGCCCACGAGGTCGCGGGTGAGTGCGTGAAGGTCGCCGAGTCCGAGGGCAAGGAGCTGGACGCCCTGACGGACGAACAGTTCGCCAAGATCTCCGCCCACCTCACGCCCGAGGTGCGGACGGTCCTGAACGTCGCCGGCGCCCTGGCCTCCCGCAACGGCAGGGGCGGCACGGCCCCGAGCGCGGTGGCCGTGCAGCTGGCCGAGGTGAAGGCGGACCTGGCGATCCAGCACGAGTGGGCGCTGGCCAAGGGCAGCGCCCTCTAGAGGCCCGGGGCGGTAGCGGTGTGCGGCTGCGCCGCGTAGGCGCGACAGGCCGCGGCGAGCCCGCGCGCGCCTAGCCACCGCTCGAGCCGGACTCCGATCGCGAGCGCCGAAGGGCATCGCGGGTACGTTGGTCGGGAGCCGTACCGGACCCGACCGAACGGAGCCCGCGATGCCCTTCGCGCGACTGGCGACCGCGACGACCCCCACCTGCCACATCGGACTGGGCCTCGCCGCCGTCGGGCGCCCCGGCTACATCAACCTCGGCCGGGACGAAGACCTCGGAGCGGACCGCAGCGTCGACGCGCTGCGGTCCCGCACCCACGAACTCCTCGACGCCGCCTACGCCCAGGGCGTCCGCTACTTCGACGTCGCCCGCTCCTACGGCCGCTCCGAGGAGTTCCTCGCCGGCTGGCTCGAGGCCAGGCCCGCCGTCGACGACGTCGTCGTCGGCAGCAAGTGGGGCTACACCTACACCGCCGACTGGTCCACCGACGCCGAGACGCACGAGGTCAAGGACCACGGCCTCGCCACCTACGAACGGCAGCGCGCCGAGACCGACGCCCTGCTCGGCGACCGGCTCGACCTCTACCAGATCCACTCGGTGACCCCGGACAGCCCGGCCCTCACCGACAAGGAACTGCACGCGAGGCTCGCGGAGGCCGCCGCCCAGGGCCTGACCGTGGGCTTCTCCACCAGCGGGCCCGCCCAGGCCGACGCCGTCCGGGCCGCCCTCTCCGTCACCGTCGACGGCGAGCCCCTCTTCCGCACCGTCCAGTCCACCTACAACGCGCTGGAGACCTCCGCGGGTCCCGCCCTCGCCGAGGCGCACGCCGCGGGACTCACCGTGATCGTCAAGGAGGGCATGGCCAACGGCCGCCTCGCGGGCGCGCACGCGCCGGACGCCCTCCGGGAGGTCGCCGCCCGGACCGGGCTGGGCTGCGACGCGGTGGCGCTGGCGACGATCCTGCGCCGGCCCTGGGCCGGGGTCGTCCTGTCCGGCGCCGCCACCACCGCCCAGCTCGCCTCGAACCTCCACGCGGCGGTCGTCGACCTCGACGACGACCAGCTGGACCGCCTCGCCGGACTCGCCGAGGAGCCGCGGGCCTACTGGGAGCGCCGCGGACAGCTGCCCTGGCACTGAATCCCCGCGCCGGACGGAACCCCACCCGCATGAGTCACGCATGCCCGTGGTGAGACATTGATGTCTCATTCGGTGTATGGTTGTCTCATGGCTGTCGATCCCGACCACGTGCTGCGCTCCGCCGCCGCCCTGCTGACCCGCAAGTCCACCGCGACCATGGACGAGGTCGCCAAGGCCGCCGGGATCAGCCGTGCCACCCTGCACCGGCACTTCGCCGGACGGGACGCGCTCGTCCGCGCCCTGGAGTCGCTGGGCATCGCCGAGTGCGAGGCCGCACTGCGGGCGGCCCGGCTCGACGAGGGCACGGCGAGCGAGGCCGTACGCCGGCTGATCGGCGCCATCGAACCGGCCGCGGGGCTGCTCGCCTTCCTCTACACCGAGAACCAGTTGTTCGAGGGCGAGGAGCAGAACGCGGGCTGGACCGAGATCGACGACCGGATCTCCGCCCTGTTCCGGCGCGGCCAGCTCAGCGGCGAATTCCGCATCGACCTCACGCCCGCCTGGCTCACCGAGGCGCTGTACGGCCTGCTGGCCTCCGGCGCCTGGCTGGTGCAGAGCGGCAAGGGCGCACCCAAGGACTTCCAGCACATGATCGTCGAGCTGCTGCTCGGCGGCGCGGTCAGAAGAGAGGAATCATGACCAGCACCCTGCAGGCGGCCGAGACGGAGGCGGTGAAGCGTCCGGGCCGGTGGCTCGCGCTCGGCGTCCTGGTGCTCGCCGTACTGCTGGTGGCCGTCGACGCGACCGTCCTCGGTCTCGCGACCCCCTACATCAGCGAGGACCTCGAGCCCTCCGGCACGCAGCTGCTGTGGATCGGTGACGTCTACTCGTTCGTCATCGCCGGCCTGCTCGTGTCGATGGGCAGCCTCGGCGACCGGATCGGCCGCAAGCGGATCCTGCTCGGAGGCGCCACGGCGTTCGGCGCGATATCCGTCCTCAACGCCTACGCCACCACGCCCGAGACGCTGATCGTCGCCCGGGCGCTGCTCGGTGTCGCCGGTGCGACCCTGATGCCGGCCACGCTCGCCCTGATCCGCAACCTCTTCCACGACCCGCGCGAGCGCAGCCTCGCCGTCGGCATCTGGGGGGCCACCGCCTCGGCGGGTACGGCCGTCGGCCCGATCGTCGGCGGGTTCCTGCTGGAGCACTTCTGGTGGGGCTCGGTCTTCCTGATCAACCTGCCCGTGATGGCCGTCCTGGTCCTCGTCGGCATCAAGCTGCTGCCCGAGTCGCGTACGGCCGACCCCGGCCCCTGGGACCTGGTCAGCGTGGTGCTGTCACTGGTCGGCATGATCGGCGTGGTCTACGCCGTCAAGGAGACCGCGACCCACGGCATCGCGTGGAGCCCGGCGGCCGCGGGCCTGGTGGGCGCCGCCGCCCTCTACGGTTTCGTCCGCCGGCAGCTCAGGCTCCCGGCGCCGCTGCTGGACATGCGGCTGTTCCGCAACCGCGGCTTCAGCGGTGCCGTCCTGGCCGACCTGCTGACCATCCTCGGCCTGTCCGGACTGGTGTTCTTCCTGTCGCAGTACCTGCAACTCGTGCAGGGCAGGCGTCCGTTGGAGGCCGGTCTGGCCGAACTGCCCGCCGCTGTCGGAGCGGTGGTGGCCGGACTGATCGCCGGCCGAGCGGCCCGCCGCTACTCCGTCCGGGCCGTCGTCTCCGGCGGCCTGGCGGCGATCGGCCTCGCCCTGGCGGCACTGACCGTGGTCGACCAGTCCACCGGCTACCCGCTGCTCGGCAGCGCGCTGCTGGTGGTCGGTGTCGGCGCCGGGTTCTCCTTCACGGTGACCGCCGACGTGATCCTCTCCAGCGTGCCCAAGGAGCAGGCCGGTGCCGCGTCCGCGGTCTCCGAGACGGCGTACGAACTCGGCGCCGCCCTCGGCATCGCCGCGCTGGGCTCGATCGTGACGGCCGTCTACCGGGACTTCACCGGCCCGGCGGGCACGCCGGACGCGGCGCACGAGTCGCTGGGCGGCGCGGTCGAGGCGGCGGGGCACATGCCCGCCCACACCGCCGCCGCGATGCTGGACGCGGCCCGCACGTCCTTCGTCGACGGGCTGGCCCTCGCGGCGGGCGTCGGAGCGGCGGTCCTGCTGGCCACGGCGGTGGCGGCCTGGTTCCTGCTACGCCACCAGCGCCTGGAAACCACCCCGGACCACCCCTGACCCCCCGAACGCCGAAACGCCCCTGAGGACAGGGGCGCGGGGAACTGCGCGAAAACCCCCACGCACCCGCACCCGACTCTCAGGGGCGCGGCGAAACGGCGCACTCAGGGGCGCGGGGAACTGCGCGAAAACCCCCACGGACCGGCAGCCGAAGCCGAGGGGCGCAGCGAAACGGCGCACATAGGGGCGCGGGGAACTGCGCGAAAACCCCCACGCACCCGCACCCGACTCTCAAGGGCGCAGCGAAACGGCGCACTCAGGGGCGCGGGGAACTGCGCGAAAACCCCCACGCACCCGCACCCGACTCTCAGGGGCGCAGGGAAACGGCGCACTCAGGGGCGCGGGGAACTGCGCGAAAAGCCTGAGGCACCCGCACCCGCACCCGCACCCGCCGGACCACCGCTCACCGGCACCGACGGCCGGCGCGCCCTCGCCCCCGACCCGCCCAAAAACTACGCCGCTTCCTTCGCCTTGCTGGCATACATGTCCACGTACTCCTGCCCGGACAGCCGCATGACCTCGGTCATCACCGAGTCGGTCACGGCACGCAACACGTACCGGTCCCGGTCCATCCCCTCGTACCGGGAGAACTCCATCGCCTCACCGAACCGCACCGTGACCTTGCCCGGCCGCGGCACCCCGGCCCCACCCGGCTGGAGCTTGTCCGTGCCGATCATCGCGAACGGCACGACCGGCGCACCCGTCATCAGCGTCAGCCGGGCGATGCCCGTCCGCCCGCGGTACAGACGTCCGTCGGGCGAGCGCGTGCCCTCCGGGTAGATCCCGAAGATCCGGCCCTCCTCCAGCACCCGGCGCCCGGTCATGAGCGCGGCGACACCGCCCCGGCCGCCGTCGCGGTCGACCGGGATCATGCCGACACCGGTGAAGAACCAGGCCATGAGCCGGCCCTTGAAGCCCTTGCCGGTCACGTACTCGTCCTTGCCGATGAAGACGACCTGCCGGTCGCAGACCAGCGGCAGGATCATCGAGTCGATGAACGTGAGGTGGTTGCCCGCCAGGATGACCGGACCGTCGCCGGGAATGTGCTCCGCGCCCTCCACCTGGGGGCGGAACATCAGCCGCATGATCGGGCCGAGCACTGCCTTGATGAGCTCGAAGCGGGACAACGGACCCTCCGGTGTCAAGGGATGCGATATGAGTCTGTGCAGGTGAGGACGATACTCGCGGGGCCCGTGGTCGCGCACATCGGGCACGGCGACTTAACCGAGACCTTACGCACTGTTGACGCGGCTTCACCTGCGGTGACGCGCCGCCGACGGTGCGTGAGGCGCCGGAGGGTGTGACACACATCGCCTCCGGGCACACCTCATCGCGTTCCCGGAAGGGCGCGGCCGAACCGACCCGGATGCGACGAACCGTCAGTTCACCGCCCCCACCGGCCTCGGTGACATCCCCCGTCACCCGCGTGTTCCGCCCGCGGTCTCCCGTCCGTCATGTACGCGCCCCTACGATCGGCCCGCACGGACGAGGACGACGGTCAGGAGGCGCTCATGGCAACGCGCGAGTCGAACCAAGAGTCGAACGGGGACACGACCGGGGACACGGCCCGCACCGGACGGCGGGCGCTGCTCGGTGCGGCGGTGCTGGGCGCCGGCGGAGCGGTCCTCGGCATGGCCGGTACGGCCAGAGCCGACGGAACCCGGCACGGCGGCGGCGGGCTGGGCGGTCTGCCCAAGCCGACGATCATCGGCCACCGCGGCGCCAGCGGCTACCGCCCCGAGCACACCCTCGGCTCGTACCAGCTGGCCCTCGACATGGGGGCCGACATCGTCGAGGCGGGCGACCTCGTCCCCACCAGGGACGGCCATCTGGTGTGCCGTCACGAGCCGGAGATCGGCGGCACCACGGACGTCGCCGACCACCCCGAGTTCGCGGGGCGCAGGAAGACCAAGGTCCTCGACGGCGTCTCCACCACCGGCTGGTTCACCGAGGACTTCACGCTCGCCGAGCTGAAGACGCTCCGCGCGGTCGAGCGCATCCCGGCCAACCGCCCGCACAACACCCTCTACGACGGCCGCTGGGAGATCCCCACCTTCGAGGAGGTCCTGCGCTGGCAGGACGAGCAGACCCGCAGGCGCGGCAAACAGGTCTGGATCTACCCCGAGCTCAAGCACCCCACCTACTTCCGCCGGCAGGGCCTGCCGCTGGAGGAGCGCGTCGCCAAGGTGCTGCACCGGCACCGCAAGGACCGGCGGAACTCCCCGGTCGTGCTCCAGTCGTTCGAGCCGACGAGCGTCCAGCGGCTCGACAAGCTCGTGGACAACCCCCTGGTCGTCCTGCTGTCGTCGGCCGGCTCCCGCCCCTGGGACTTCGTCGAGACCGGCGACCCGCGCACCGTCGCCGATCTCGTG
The DNA here is from genome assembly GCF_044328425.1 of Streptomyces sp. NPDC017943. Taxonomy (NCBI): domain Bacteria; kingdom Bacillati; phylum Actinomycetota; class Actinomycetes; order Kitasatosporales; family Streptomycetaceae; genus Streptomyces; species Streptomyces sp. NPDC017943. The sequence continues at coordinate 264,928 of NZ_JBIRHH010000007.1, forward strand.
AAGCCGGCCGGCCTGCGCGAGATCGCCTCGTACGCGCAGGGCATCGGACCCACCCTGGACCTGGTGATCCCGCGTGACGCGCAGGGCAGGCTCACCCAGCCCACCACGCTGGTCGCCGACGCGCACAAGGCCGGCCTGATCCTGCACCCCTACACCCTGCGCAACGAGAACCCCTTCCTGCCCGCCGAGTTCCGCAAGGGCACGGACGCGGACGCCTACGGTGACGTCTTCGGCGCCTACCGGGCGTACTTCGCGACCGGCATCGACGGGGTCTTCACCGACCAGCCCGACACCGGCCTGCTGGCGCGTGAGGACTTCCGCAACCGCTGACCGCGTCAACTCCCCGGCTCACACCGCCCGGTCGGGTGAGGTTCCGCCGCCCGGGCAACCCACCGCCCGGGCGGCCGCGTCGCACCGCATATGACGCACGACCTGGTCACCGCCCTGCGCCCGCTGCTCACAGCCGAGGCCGCCGCGGAGGCATATGCCGCCGGAACCGAGGCGGGTGATCTGGAGCAGGCCGTCTGGCTCCGCCTGCTGGAACGCCTGGAGGCCGACGGCCCGCCGCACGACCCCGGGCAGTGGCTGCGCAGGGCGGTCCGGGCGGAGGCCCGCCGTACCCGCCGCACCCGCCGTCTCGAACGGCCGTACCCCGCCGAGCCGGCCGACGACGGCGGCGACCCCGAGCAGCTCGCCCTCGCCGCGGCCCGCGGGCGCGCCCTGCGCGCTGCCGTGCGCCGACTCCCGGGCCGCTGCCCCCGGCTGATGGAGGCCCTGCTCGCACCCGAGGACCTGACCTACCGGGAAATCGCAGGGGAGTTGGGTATCTCACAGGGGAGTCTCGGCCCGGAACGTTCCAGATGCCTGGGATGTCTGCGCAGATTGCTTCCACCGGAGGTTGCGGCCCGCTGAGGACGGGGATAGGAGTGGGGGACCATCGGTGATCAGATGAGCGGAAGGCGTGCGCACATGGGCATGAGCGTGACCATTTCTGCGGCGACCGAGCAGGACGCGGAGCAGATCTTCAGGTTGCAGTACCTGTGCTTCCAGCCGGAGGCGGCGCTGTACGGCAACTACCGCATCGACCCGCTCGTCCAGACCCTCGACTCCGTCCGCGAGGAGGTCACCCGCGACTGCGTCTTCGTGGCCCGGCTCGGCGACGAGGTCGTCGGCTCGGTCCGCGGCTCGGTCACCGAGGACGGCGCGGCCGTCATCGGCAAGCTCTGCGTCCACCCCCGCCTCCAGGGGCACGGCATCGGGGCCCGGCTGCTGCGCGCGGCCGAGGCGGCCCTGGCCGGCCGGCACGGTGCGACCCGCTTCCGCCTCCACACCGGCCACCGCAGCGAGGGCACCCTCCGCCTGTACCGCAAGGTCGGCTACCAGACGGTGGGCACGTCCCAGGGAGCCGACGGCGTACCGATGATCGTCCTGGAGAAGCCGGCGACGACCTACGCGGCGACCGCCTGAACCCGCCTCCCGGGGCGCACGGAGCGCTCCGCACGGCCCGGCGCCGCCCGGGGCACCTCAGACGGCGCCGGTGTCCCGCGTACGCGCGGAGCGCAGCCAGAAGATGGCGGTGAGCGGCAGCAGCACCGGGATGAAGAGGTAGCCCATCCCGAAGTCCGACCAGACCGTCGCGTCCGGGAAGGCGGACGGCTCCACCAGGGTCCAGGTGCCCACCGTCAGCACCCCGACCAGCTCGGCGGCGCAGCACGCCAGCGCGACCCTGCGCGCCGTCTCCCCGCCCCGCACCAGCGTGTACGTGATGAACCCGTACACCACCCCGGCCACCGCCGACAGCGAGTACGCCAGCGGCGCCCGGTCGAACTCGGTGGCGATCTGGTACGCCGAGCGCGACACCGCGCCGACCACCATCACGCCGTACAGCCACACCAGCAGCGTGCCCGGCCCGGAGGCCAGCCGCCGCCGGCCCGCCTCAGCCCGCCCAGATGTCATAGAGCCGCACCTCCAGCACCGCCAGCACCACACCACCGGCCGCCACCGTCACCGAACCCCACCGGGTCCGCTCGGCCAGCGACATGAACCCCGCCGCCGGGACGCACGCGAACGCCCCCAGCAGATACGCCACGAAGATCGTCGTGCCCTGCGCCGGCTCCTCGCCCCGCGCCAGCAGCACGATCCCCACGATCAGCTGGACCAGCGACAGCAGGGTGACCACGGCCATCCCGACGAAGTGCCAGTCCTTGGTCGGCTGGTCGCGGTAGGCCGCCCAGCCGCACCAGGCGGCCAGCAGCAGCGCGGCGACGCCGGTCACCAGCGTCAGGACAGTGAGCATGCAGCGACCCTATTACGCCCGGGACGGCCCCCTGCTCCGGGCCCTGGCCTGCACCGTAGGGTCGAGGGCATGACGATCCACGCGCAGGCCCTGCTCTTCGACAACGACGGCACCCTCGTCTCCTCCCTCGCCTCGGTGGACCGCTGCTGGACCCGGTGGGCCGCGGAGTACGGCATCACCGCGCAGGAGTTCGCCCGGGTCGAGCTGCACGGCCGGCCCGCCGCCGAGATAGCCGCCGACCTGCTGCCCGCCGAGGTGGTGCCCCAGGCCGTCGCGCGGATCGAGGAGCTGGAGGTCGAGGACGTGCCGAGCGGCGGCGTCGAGCTGCTGCCGGGCACCCGCGCCTTCCTCGACGCGCTGCCCGCCGACCGCTGGGCCGTCGTCACCTCCGCCACGCGGCGGCTGGCCGAGGCCCGCCTCGACGCCGTCGGCATCCGCCCCAAGACGCTGGTCGCGGCCGACGACATCACCCGCGGCAAGCCCGACCCCGAGCCGTATCTGCTGGCCGCCCGCGCGCTCGGCGTCGACCCCGCCCACTGCGTCGTCTTCGAGGACGCCCCCGCCGGGCTCGCCTCCGGCCGCGCCGCCGGGATGACCACCGTGGCGTTGACCACAACCCACCGGGCCGAGGAACTCCGGGCCGACCTGGTCGTGGAGAACCTGTCGGCCTTGTCCGCACTGGTCACCGACCGGGGCGTGGAGATCTCCCCGCGGGCGTGAGCGGGCCGGTCCGCCCGCCCCCCTGTCCATGGATGTCCAGCATGCGGACAGCAGCGGCCGGTCAGGACCGTACACATGTTTTACTTGCCGCATGACCACGACGAGCGACCGCGCCCCCGCGACCGAGGCGACCATGACGCCCGGTGCTCGTTGTATGTGTCGAATGTGCGCCTTCTAGAGGGCCCCCGCACCACCCCGAGCTCGCGCCCCGAAGCGAGACCGCGGCCCGTCCGCACGCCCTGAGCGGCGCGTGACGCGAAGCCGCCCGCGCACATGTTTCTCCCCGGTTCCCCTTTCCCGTGAGAACCGTGTCGCGTCCCTGACCGAATGCACCTGTGCCCGGGCACACCCACGCCCGCGCACTCGACAGTGACGGAAACCCAGTGATCACCACATCGGGCCTCACCAAGGTCTACCGCTCACGCGGCCGCGAGGTCACCGCCCTGGACGGCGTGGACCTGCACGTCCGCGAGGGCGAGGTGTACGGCGTCATCGGCCAGTCCGGCGCCGGCAAGTCCTCGCTCATCCGCTGCGTCAACCTCCTGGAACGCCCCACCTCCGGCACCGTGACCGTCGCCGGGCAGGACCTCACCGCCCTTGCGGGCCGCGGGCCCCGCGCCGGCAGGGAGCTGCGGCGGGCGCGCAGCCGGATCGGCATGGTCTTCCAGCACTTCAACCTGCTGTCCTCGCGCACCGTCCAGGACAACGTCGAACTGCCGCTGGAGATCCTCGGGCGGTCCGGCCGGGACCGCTCCCGCAAGGCCCTCGAACTGCTCGACCTGGTCGGTCTCGCCGACAAGGCCGGCGCCTACCCGTCCCAGCTGTCCGGCGGCCAGAAGCAGCGCGTGGGCATCGCCCGCGCCCTGGCCGGCGACCCCAAGGTCCTGCTGTCCGACGAGGCGACCAGCGCCCTCGACCCCGAGACGACCCGCTCCATCCTGGCGCTGCTGCGCGACCTGAACCGGCAGCTCGGTCTCACCGTCCTGCTGATCACCCACGAGATGGACGTCGTGAAGTCGGTCTGCGACTCGGCCGCCCTCATGGAGAACGGGCGCATCGTCGAGTCGGGCACGGTCAGCGAACTGCTCGCCACCCCCGGTTCGGAACTGGCCGCCGCGCTGTTCCCGCTCGACGGCGAGGCCTCGGGCGCGGACCGCACCGTCGTCGACGTGACCTTCCAGGGCGAGAGCGCGACCCAGCCCGTCATCTCCCAGCTCGCCCGCACCTACAACATCGACATATCGATCCTCGGCGCCGCCATCGACACCGTCGGCGGCCTCCAGGTCGGCCGGATGCGCATCGAACTGCCCGGCCGCTACGAGGACAACGTCGTCCCGATCGGGTTCCTGCGCGAGCAGGGCCTGCAGATCGACGTCCCGGGCCACGAGTCCGTACTGGTGAAGGAAGGTGCCAAGTGACCTGGTCCGAGATGCAGCCCCTGCTGACCCAGGCGTGTTGGGACACGCTCTACATGGTCGGCTGGTCCACGCTCATCGCCGTCGTCGGCGGGCTCCCGCTGGGCGTCCTGCTGGTCCTCACCGACCGCGGCGGCCTGCTCCAGAACGTCGTCGCGAGCAAGGTCATCGGGCAGGTCGTGAACATCGCCCGGTCGCTGCCGTTCATCATCCTGATGGTCGCGCTGATGACCTTCACCCGGTGGATCACCGGCACGACCATCGGCCGCGAGGCCGCCATCGTGCCCCTGGCCGTCGGCGCCATCCCGTTCTTCGCGCGCCTGGTCGAGACGGCCGTGCGCGAAGTGGACCACGGACTCGTCGAGGCCGTGCAGGCCATGGGCGGCAACACCTGGACCATCGTGCGCAAGGTCCTCGTCCCCGAGTCCCTGCCGTCGCTGATCTCCAGCACCACCACGACGGTCGTCGCCCTCATCGGCTACTCCGCCATGGCGGGCACCGTCGGCGCCGGCGGCCTCGGCGACATCGCCATCCGCTACGGCTACCAGCGCTTCGAGACCCAGCTCATGTGGATCACCGTCGCCATCCTCGCCGTCGTCATCTCCCTGATCCAGTTCGCCGGCGACTACGCGGCACGCTCCCTGCACCGCCGCGGCGCCCGCTCGGGCCCCGCCCCCAGACTGCGGCTCCTCAAAGCCGCCTCCTGAACTCCCCGTCCACCCATGACGGGGCAGCACCACCCCCAGGCCATAAGGAAAGGCACTTTTCGTGCGTAACACCGCCAAGATCACCACCGCCGTCCTCGCCGCCGGAGCCCTCACCCTCGGGCTCAGCGCCTGCGGATCGGGCGACTCCGGCTCCGGTTCCGACGGGCCCCTCGTCGTCGCCGCCAGTCCGGCCCCGCACGCCGAGATCCTCACCTTCGTCAAGGACAACCTGGCGAAGAAGGAGGGCCTCGACCTCGAGGTCAAGGAGTTCACCGACTACGTCACGCCCAACACCGCGACGCAGGACGGCTCCGTCGGCGCCAACTACTTCCAGAACAAGCCGTACCTCGACGACTTCAACAAGAAGAACGGCACCGACATCGTGCCCGTCGTCACGGTCCACCTGGAGCCGCTCGGCCTCTACTCGAACAAGGTCGACAAGGTCGAGGAGCTCAAGAGCGGTGCGACCGTCGCCGTCCCCAACGACACGGTGAACGAGGCCCGCGCCCTCAAGCTCCTGTCGGACAACGGGCTGATCACGCTCAAGGAGGGCGTCGGCAACGCGGCGACCCCGGCCGACATCACCAAGAACCCCAAGAACCTCAAGTTCAAGGAGCTGGAGGCGGCCCAGACGCCGCGCTCCCTCGACGACGTGGACGCCTCCGTCGTCAACGGCAACTACGCCCTGGAGTCCGACCTCAAGCCCTCCGAGGACGCCCTGATCCTGGAGTCCCCGAAGAACAACCCCTACGGCAACTTCCTCGCCGTGAAGAAGGGCAACGAGGACGACCCGCGCGTGAAGAAGCTCGCCAAGCTCCTCACCTCGCCCGAGGTCAAGAAGTTCATCCAGGACAAGTACGAAGGCTCCGTGCTCGCCTCCTTCTGAGCCCGCGAACGGCACCCGCGCGCACGGGGCCCCGCCTCACGGTCGAGGCGGGGCCCCGTGGTGCGCACAACTGCTTTCATGCTGCATGCTGGGCAGTTCAGCATGCCCTGAAGGTTCACCGAAGGTTACGGAGCGGCGCATGACGAGCACCTTCCCCAACGTCTCCATCAGCACGGAGCGGTTGGTGCTGCGTCCACTCGACGAGGACGACGTCCCCGCCCTGGCCGCGATGATGAACGACGAGCAGGTGGCGGCCTGGACCTCGGTCCCGCAGCCCTTCACGGAGGCCGACGCCCGGACCTGGATCACCGAGTACGCCCCCACCCAACGCGCCCGGGGCCGCGGACTCGACTTCGCCGTCACCGAGTTCCTCACCCAGCGCCTGGTCGGCCTCGTCCAGCTCGGGAAGACCAACTGGCACGTGCGCTCCACCGAACTGTCGTACATCATCGCCCCCTGGGCCCGGGGCGAGGGCTACGCCTCCGAATCCGCCCTCGCCACCGCCCAGTGGCTCTTCACGGACCAGAAGTTCGAGCGCATCGAGCTGCGCACGGCCGCCGACAACACCGCCTCCCAGCAGGTCGCCCAGAAGATCGGCTGCATCAGCGAGGGCGTCCTGCGCAACGCCTGCATAGCCCGCGCCCGGGCCGAGGACGGCACCTGGGCCGACGTACGCACCGACTTCATCGTCTGGAGCCTGCTCCCGGAGGACCTGGAGGGCGTCGGGGAGCAGCTCCGCGACGGTTTCACGTCCTTCGGCGACTGGAACTGAGCGCCCGCACCCGCGACCGGGCGGCCGCCGCGACACCGGCGCCCCCTCCCACATCCCCACCGGGTACCCTCACCAAGCCCGCCCCCGGGCGGCTTCCCCCGACGACGACACGCAGAAGACCTGCGCGACCCCCAGGAGACTGACGACGATGGCCGACCGGGTCACGGTGATCGGCTGGGACGGTTCGCCGCTGACCGCCGCGGCGAGCGCCGCCCTCGGCGCCGCCACGCTGGTGGCGGGCGCCGCCCACCATCTGGCGCTGCCCGAGGTGCCCGCCGGCGCCGAACGCATCCGCCTCGGCAGCGTGGCCCTCGCCGCCCGCCGCATCGCCGCCCACCGCGGCACGGCCGTCGTCCTCGCCGACGGCGACCCCGGCTTCTTCGGCGTCGTACGCACCCTGCGCGCACCGGAGTTCGGCCTCGAGGTCGAAGTCGTGCCCGCGGTCTCCTCGGTCGCCGCCGCCTTCGCCCGGGCCGGAATGCCCTGGGACGACGCCCAGGTGGTCGTCGCGCACCGGCGCACCCTGCGCCGCGCGGTCAACGTGTGCCGCGCCCACACCAAGGTGGCCGTCCTCACCTCGCCCGGCGCCGGCCCCGCCGAACTCGGCCTGCTCCTCGAAGGAGTCCACCGCTCCTTCGTCGTCTGCGAGGAACTCGGCACCGACCGCGAACGCGTCAGTGTCGTCACCTCCGACAAGGCCGCCGACCACACCTGGCGCGACCCCAACGTCGTCATCGTCCTGGGCGGCCCCGTCCGGCCCGAGACGGCCGGGGAGAACGGCGGCTGGATCTCCGGCCGCGACCCGTCCACCGGACCGCGCGGCTGGACCCTGCCCGCCGGCACCTACGACGGCGTCCCCGGCGAGGGCGAGACGCAACTGCTGCGCGCCTCCCAACTCGCCCGCCTCGGACCGCGCCTCGGCGACCTCGTCTGGGACATCGGCTGCGGCGGCGGCGCCTTCGCCGTCGAGGCCGCACGCGCCGGTGCCGGTGTCATCGCCGTCGACAGCGACCCGGACGCCTGCGCCCGCACCGACGCCGCCGCCCGCCGCCTCGGCGTCCCGCTCCAGGTCGTCCACGGCACCGCCCCGCACGTCCTGGAGAACCTGCCCGAGCCGGACGTCGTCCGCGTCGGGGGCGGGGGAGCGGCCGTGGTCTCGGCCGTCGCCGACCGGCGCCCCGAGCGCATCGTCACGCACGCCGCCACCCGCGACGCCGCCGAACTCGTCGGCCGCGATCTGACCGAACACGGCTACACCGTCGAGTGCGCCCTCCTCCAGTCCGTCGAACTCGACACGGGGGCCTGGACGGAGAAGGAGCGGAGCGTCGCGTTCCTGCTCAGCGGGGTCCTGCCGAAACGCGGCGTCTGACCCGGCGACCGTCCCCGTGATCGGTTTGTCGTACTGCGCGCGGTAGGCTGGCCGATCGCTGCACCGCACCCGGACGCCCGGCACTTCGTCGGCCAATGTCCAAAAAGCCCGCCCGTTTTGGGGTGGGTGTGGTACGGCAGAACCGAAGGACGCGCAACGTGGCGCAGTCCACAGCGGAACCGTCGCGGATCATGCTGCCGTGAGGGTGGTACGGCCGCAACAATGCCACTGAGTGGCTTTGTCGCCTTTTCCGGCGGGCCGTTCGTGCCGCTGGGGACGCACGCTCGTTCTTCACAGCGGGGCGGTCGGTGCGCCGTTCCGGCGAGCTGGTCGTAGGAGCACTAACCGATGGGCGAGGGGTACGCATGACCGACACCGGCCAGGTCCCGGGCGAGGGACTGCCGGAGAGCGCAGGCATGGTGGAGCAGCCGGGCGCCTCCGCGCACGGTTCGTACACCTACCTCTCCGACGACTCCACCGAGGACGAGGACCTGTTGCTGCCGGGCGCCCAGGGCGCGTGGGGCAACGAGGTCCCGCCGCCCGCGCCGGAGCCGGTCGTCGAGACCGTGCACCAGCCGGGCCCGCACGAACTCTCCGGCCGCGACAGCGGCTCGGTGGACCTCGGTGGCGTCCGACTGCCCGATCCGCCGCCCATCCCGCCCGTCTCCCCGCGCCGGCCGCTTCACCTCGGCCCGCCCCTGCCCGACAGCTCCGCCAGCCCGGTCCGCTCCCTCGCCGACCGCGGCCCCGCGGACGCTCCGGTGCGCCAGCCCGCCGTCGCGCAGGCGGTGGGCCCCGAGTACCTGGACGCACCCCGGGCCGCCGAGACGCCCGCGGGCGCGCCCTGGGGCGCGCAGGGCGCGGCCCAGGTCCCGATGGGCGCGGGGGCGCTCCCTGCGGAAACGGTTGTTCCGGAAGCGGGAGTTCCGGGAGTGGCCCCGGCGGGCACGGCCCAGGCGGTCGCCGCCCCGCAGGCCCCGTACCCGGCCGATGTTCCGCAGGCGGCACAGCCCGCGCAGGCGGAGCCGCAGGTGCCGGCGCAGGCCGGAGCGGTCGACCCCGCCGCGGGCGCCCCGCAGGACGCCGGGCACCTCCCGGCCGCCGAGGCCGCGGCGGGCGTGAGTGCCGTGCAAGCCCAGGCAACCGGTGCCGGGGCTCTCGGGGAGGCGGGACTGTTCGCCGAACCCGCGGGCCAGGCACCCGCCCAGGAGGATCGAGCAGGCGCCGTCGCCCCGGAACCGGACGCTGCCGTACAGGCTGCCGGACCGGGCCTCGCACCCTCCGGCCCCGAGGGGGCCGCCCCGACTGCCGCCGAAGCCGGGGCGGTTCAGGACGCTGTCGGGCCGCAGGCCGCGGTGGCCGAGCCCACCGGGCAGGCCGAAGCGGCGGTGTCGGGAGCCGCGGATGCCGTGCAGCCGGGGGCGGTTGACACCGAGCCGGGCGCCCAGGCCGCGGTTCCGGCCGAGCAGGGGCCGGTGCTCGCCGAGTCCGCTCCGGTGCAGGTGGAGCAGGTCCCGGCCGCTGCCGGACAGGGCCAGGCGCTTCCCGGCCAGAGCCCGACGCCCGCCGACCAGGACTCGGCTTCCGCCGACCAGGACTCGGCTTCCGCCGAGCAGGGCGCGGTTTCCGCTGTGCAGGGCACCGCTGTTGCCGAGCAGCCCCCGACCGTCGTCGAGCAGGGACCCGTCGCTGCCGAGCAGACCCCGGTGGCCGCCGAGCAGCCTGCCGGCGCCGTCGACCCGGCGTCGGCCGCGGCCCCCCAGGCGGCTGTCGCCGCCGAGGCGCCCGGCGCGGTGATCGCCGCCGCGGAGGCGGCCACCCAGGCCGCCGGGACGGTGGCCGCGGCCGCCACCCCGGTTCCCCAGGAGCCGGTTCCCTCCTCCCCGGCGACCCCGGCCCCCGCAGCCGTGACGACTGCCCAAGCCGCCCCGGCCCCCGAGGGCACGCCAGCCTCCGAGGGCACCCCAGCCCCTGAGGGCACTCCGGCCCCCGAGACGGCTCCGACTCCGACTGCCGTCCCTGCCCCGGAGACCGCCCCGGATCCCGGGACTGCCCCGGCGTCCGGAACCGCTTCGGTCCCCGGGACCGCCCCGGCGCCCGAAGTCGTACAGACTCCCGAGGCCGCCCACGCGCCCGAGGCCGCCCCGGCCCCCGCGGCCGCGGCGGCTCCCGAACCCGTCCCCTTCCCGGAAGCCCCCGCTGCCTTGGCCCCCGAACCTGCCGTCGTGACCCCGCCCCAGGCGCCCGCCGAAGTCCCGGCCGGTGGTGTCCAGGCCGTTCCGGGGCCCGAGGTCCCGGCGGTCGGCGACGCGGCCCTGCCGGCGCCGGCCGCGCACGCCCCCTCCGCCCCCGAGGCACAGGCCGCCCAGGCAACGACGCCCACACCGCAGGCGACGGTCCCCCAGCCGGCCGCCGCCGAGGAACCCGCCCCCGCAGCGGCCGACCCGGAAGCACCGGCCCAGCCGACCGTCACCCCCGAGGACACGGCCGCGCCTCAGGCGCCCGAGGCCGAGCAGGCCCAGCCCGAAGTCCTCGCCCAGAGCGAAGCCCTCGCCCCGGCCGGGCCCGCCACGGCCCCGGCAGCCGAGCCCGCGCCCGCTTCCGCGGACGCGGAAGGCACCGCCGAACCGGTCGGCCCGACGGCGTCGGCCACCGCCCACGTCACCGTCGTCCTCCCCGCCCCCGCGCCGGAGGCGGGCGGCACGCAGCCCGTGCAGGGCCCGCAGCAGTCGCAGTCCCCGCAGCCCGGAGCCCCCGGAGCCGTCGTCCCCGTGCCCGCGCCCCGCGACGGGGACGGCGACGGCGACGCAGGGATCGCCCAGAGCGCCGACGACCTGGACACCCGGGCCGCCGATCAGGAAGACCTGGAGGGCCAGGAGAACCAGAGAGAAGAGAGCGCGGCAGCCGTGGCAGAAGCACGCCCCTCCACCGGCCCCGCCGCCCCCGGATACGGCCCCGCCGAGCGCGAGGCCGTCCTGAAGGTCATGCGCGAACGCCGGGACATCCGCAACGGCTTCCGCAGCGACCCCATCCCGCACGAGGTGCTGCTCCGCGTCCTGGAGGCCGCCCACCACGCGCCCTCCGTGGGCCACTCGCAGCCCTGGGACTTCGTCGTGATCCGCTCCGCCGACACCCGGCGGGCCATGCACGAGCTGGCCATGCGCCAGCGCGACGCGTACGCGAAGTCCCTCCCCAAGGGCCGGGCCAAGCAGTTCAAGGAACTGAAGATCGAGGCCATCCTCGACACGCCGGTGAACATCGTCGTCACCGCCGACCCGACCCGCGGCGGCCGCCACACCCTCGGCCGCCACACCCAGCCCCAGATGGCCCCGTACTCCGCCGCCCTGGCCGTGGAGAACCTCTGGCTCGCCGCCCGCGCCGAAGGACTCGGCGTCGGCTGGGTCAGCTTCTTCGACGAGCGTGAGATGGTGCGCGCGCTCGGACTGCCCGAGCACCTCGAGGTCATCGCCTATCTGTGCGTCGGTTACGTCGACGAGTTCCCGGACGAGCCCGAGCTGTTGCAGGCGGGCTGGTCCAAGCGCCGCCCGCTGTCGTGGGTCGTGCACGAGGAGACGTACGGCCGACGCGCACTGCCCGGAGAGGAACCGCACGACCTGCTTGCCGAGACCGTGGCGCAGATCCGCCCGCTGGACGCCAAGGCGCTCGGCGAGGCGTGGGAGCGCCAGAAGCGCATGACCAAGCCGGCCGGAGCGCTCGGCATGCTGGAGATCATCTCCGCCCAGCTGTCGGGTCTGTCCCGCCAGTGCCCGCCGCCCATCCCGGAGCCCGCCGCCGTGGCGATCTTCGCGGGCGACCACGGCGTCCACGCCCAGGGGGTCACCCCCTGGCCGCAGGAGGTCACCGCCCAGATGGTGGCCAACTTCCTCGGTGGGGGCGCCGTCTGCAACGCCTTCGCGACCCAGGTGGGCGCCGAGGTGTGCATCGTGGACGTGGGCGTCGCCGCCGACCTCCCGGCCACTCCGGGGCTGCTGCCCCGCAAGATCCGGGGCGGCACGTCCGACATGACGACCGGCCCCGCGATGACCCGCGAGGAGGCCCGGCAGGCCATCGAGGTCGGCATCGAGACCGCCCGCGACCTCGTCGCCGCCGGGAACAAGGCCCTGCTCACCGGTGAGATGGGCATCGGCAACACGACCGCGTCGGCCGCCCTGATCTCCGTCTTCACGGGCGCCGACCCGGCCGAGGTCACGGGCCGGGGGACCGGCATCAACGACGAGACCCTCGCCCGCAAGACCGAGGTCGTCCGCCGCGCGCTGGAACTGCACCAGCCGGACCAGGCCGACCCGATCGGGGTGCTCGCCGCGATCGGCGGTTTCGAGCACGCCGCCCTCGTGGGTCTCCTCCTCGGCGGCGCCTCGCTGCGCACCCCGGTGATCCTGGACGGGGTCAGCGCCGGTGCCGCCGCCCTGGTCGCCCGGGCGATCGCCCCGGAGGTCCTGGCCGCGTGCATCGCGGGCCACCGCAGCGCCGAGCCGGGCCACGTGGCGGCCCTCAACAAGTTGGGCCTGCGCCCCCTGGTCGACCTGGACCTGCGCCTCGGCGAGGGCACGGGCGCCTTGCTGGCCCTGCCCCTGGTGCAGAGCACAGCCCGGGCGATGCACGAGGTGGCCACGTTCGACTCCGCGGGAGTGACCGAGAAGTAGGGTCGAACCGTTTCCGGTGGCTTTGCGCCCGGCCGGGGTGCTCAGCCACCGGACACCTGTGCCGCGCGGAGGCCCGTGCGGCTTAAAATCCGCACGTCAGGGCCGCTGCCGAACCCGCCCCCCTTCAGGAGCCCCACCACCATGGCCGAACACCCCGCCTACCCCGTAGGCCTCCGCCTCGCCGGCCGCCGCGTGGTCGTCCTGGGCGGCGGCCAGGTCGCCCAGCGCCGCCTGCCCGCCCTCATCGCGGCGGGCGCGGACATCGTCCTGGTGTCCCCGGAGGTCACCCCCTCGGTGCAGGCCATGGCCGACGCCGGGGAGCTCACCTGGCACCGGCGCCGCTACGAGGACGGCGACCTGGACGGCGCCTGGTACGCCCTCGTCGCCACCAGCGACGCGGAGGCGAACACGCTGGCCTCGGCCGAGGCGGAGCGCCGGCGGATCTGGTGCGTCCGCGCCGACGACGCCGACGCGGCCACGGCCTGGACCCCGGCCAGCGGCCACAGCGAGAGCGAGGGCGTCACGGTCGCCGTCCTCACCACCGACGCGCGCGAGCGCGACCCGCGCCACATCGCCGCCATCCGCGACGCCGTCGTGGAGGGCCTGCGCGACGGCACCCTCGTCGCCCCGCACCAGCGCACCCGCACGCCCGGGGTCGCCCTGGTCGGGGGCGGTCCCGGCGACCCGGACCTGATCACCGTGCGCGGCCGCCGCCTGCTCGCCGCGGCCGACGTCGTCATCACCGACCACCTCGGCCCCCGCGACCTGCTCGCCGAGCTGCCCCCGAACGTCGAGGTGATCGACGCGGCCAAGCTGCCGTACGGCCGGTTCATGGCACAGGAGGCCATCAACAACGCCCTGATCGAGTACGCCCGGCAGGGCAAGGCCGTCGTGCGGCTCAAGGGCGGCGACCCGTTCGTCTACGGGCGGGGCATGGAGGAGGTCCAGGCGCTCGCCGAGGCTGGCATAGCCTGCACGGTCGTACCCGGCATCTCCAGCTCGATCTCGGTCCCGGGCGCCGCCGGCATCCCGGTCACCCACCGCGGGGTCGCCCACGAGTTCACGGTCGTCAGCGGCCATGTCGCCCCCGACGACGAGCGGTCCCTGGTCGACTGGCCGTCCCTCGCGAAGCTCACCGGCACGCTCGTGATCCTCATGGGCGTGGGCACGATCGGGAAGGTCGCCGAGACGCTCGTCGCCCACGGCCGGTCCCCCGACACGCCCGTCGCCCTGATCCAGGAGGGCACGACGGCCGCCCAGCGCCGGGTGGACGCCACCCTCGCCACCGTCGGGGAGACCGTACGGACGGAGAACGTGAAGCCCCCGGCCGTCATCGTCGTCGGACCGGTCGTCACGGTCGGCCCCAAGACCGTCGAACCCCTCCCGTAGGACGGCGGGGCGTCACCCGCCCCGAGCCGTCGCACCACTTCCATGACAAGGCAGTACAACGCTGTGGCCGATCTCATCACCGTCGAGGACCCGGACGACCCGCGCCTGCGCGACTACACCGGCCTGACCGACGTGGAACTGCGCCGCAGGCGTGAACCCGCCGAGGGCCTGTTCATCGCAGAAGGCGAGAAGGTCATCCGCCGGGCCGGGGACGCCGGCTACGCGATGCGGTCGATGCTGTTGTCGGCCAAGTGGGTCGACGCCATGCGCGACGTGATCGACGAGGCGCCCGCGCCCGTCTACGTCGTCGCTCCCGAGCTCGCCGAGCGGGTCACCGGCTACCACGTGCACCGGGGCGCCCTCGCCTCCATGCAGCGCAAACCCCTGCCCACGCCGGACGGCCTCCTGCGCACCGCCCGCAGCGTGGTCGTCATGGAGTCGGTCAACGACCACACCAACATCGGCGCGATCTTCCGCTCGGCCGCCGCCCTCGGCATGGACGCGGTCCTGCTCTCCCCGGACTGCGCGGACCCCCTGTACCGCCGCAGCGTCAAGGTCTCCATGGGCGCGGTCTTCGCCGTCCCGTACGCCCGCCTGGACACCTGGCCCCAGGACCTGCGGCAGGTCCGCGAAGCGGGCTTCACCCTGCTGGCCCTCACCCCCGACGAGCGGGCCCGGTCCCTGGACGAGGTCGCCCCGCACACCCTGGACCGGGTGGCGCTCATGCTCGGCGCCGAGGGTGACGGGCTGTCCACCCGGGCCCTGGACGCCGCCGACGCGTGGGTGCGCATCCCCATGTCCCACGGCGTCGACTCCCTCAACGTGGGCGCGGCGGCGGCCGTGGCCTTCTACGCCGTGGCCACCGGTCGGCCCACGGCCTGAGGGACCGCTCCGCCCAACGGCCGGTGGCCGGAGGGCGCCGGGTCCTGCTGCACCCGGTCCTGCCGTACGCCGGGTCCGTCGCCGCCGAGTCCCCGCGCCGGGCCCTGGCAGCCCTGGACCAGGGCGATGCCGACCGCGACCAGCAGGGTCACCACCACGAACACGAACAGCCGCTGGCGCAGCAGCCGCGGGTTGGCGGGCCGCAGGCCGGTTCCGGTGTTGCGCTGTGCGGGCCGCCCCGTGCCGCTGTGCGGGCCGGGCCGGCTGCCGGTGCCGGAGCGGGTCCCGTTGCGTCCGGTCGGCGTCGGCCGCGTCCCGGGCCGCGACGGTGTGGCGCCGCGGGCGGCGCCGGTACCGCGCCCCGCGGTCCGGCCGCGGGTGCCCGCCCCCGCCGGACGCTTCGCACCGCCCTGCCCCCGGGTCCCGCCGCGCACGGCGGATCCGCTCTGGGAGCCCGGGCCGTCCTGTGCGGCAAGGCCCTCGCCGGGCCCGGACACACGGCGCGGCGGGGGAGTGCCCCGGCCCCGCTGCGGCCCGGACGGCGCCGGCGGGCCCTGCCTGCCCCGGCCGCGGTCCGGGTAGGTGTCGACGGGCCGCTCGCCGTCGCCGCCGCGCGGCGCCGGCGGCCGCACACCGGCGAGGTCCTGGGACTCGCGGGCCGCGATCTCCTTGAGCCGCAGCGACAGTTGGAGCGTGCTGGGCCGCTCCTCGGGGGTCTTCGCCAGACACGCCCGCACCAGCGGGGCCAGGGCGTCGGGCACGCCGTGCAGCTGCGGCTCCTCGTGCACGACGCGGTACAGCATCACCTCGGAACTCCCGTGCCCGAAGGGCGAGTCGCCCATCGAGGCGTAGGCGAGCGTGGCACCGAGGGAGAACACGTCGGTGGCCGGCGTGACGGCGGCACCGCGCACCTGCTCCGGTGCGAGGAAGCCCGGCGAGCCGACGGCCGTACCCACATGGGTCAGCGTCGAGGCCCCGGTCGCCCAGGCGATGCCGAAGTCGATGATCCGCGGGCCCTTCGGGGACAGCAGGATGTTGGACGGCTTCAGGTCCCGGTGCACCACCCCGGCCTCGTGCACCGCGACCAGGCCCTCCGACAGGGCCGCTCCCACGGCGGCGACGTCGGCGGCGCCGAGCGGCCCCTCCGCGGCGACCTTGTCGTGCAGGGAGGGGCCGGGTACGTACTGGGTGGCGAACCAGGGGCGGTCCGCGTCGAGGTCGGCCGCCACGAGCCGGGCCGTGCAGCCGCCGCGGATCCGGCGGGCGGCGGAGACCTCACGGGCGAACCGCGAACGGAACTCCTGGTCCTCCGCCAGATCCGGCCGGATGACCTTCAGCGCGACCCGCTGCCCCTTCTTGTCGGAGCCCAGGTAGACCACGCCCATCCCACCCGCGCCGAGCCGTCTGTGAAGCCTGAACGAGCCGACGACGCGCGGGTCCTCGCGCCTCAGGCGCATCATCGCCATGTTCATCCCCGCTGCCCGGTCCTGTGACGAGCCACAGCTTACGTTTCCACGGCCGCCCGCGCGCAGAGGCCGCGCCCTCTCGGAGTGATGGATTGTCAGTGCGGGGCGGACGACGTGAAAGGTGGTCAGGGAGGGCGTGGGAAGGCGGACTTAAGGTCTCCGATGATCTCAACCACCCGTCGCGGAGGGGTGATTGGTCCTGTGCGGGGTGACCGGACGGAGACGGCCGTGGACGCGGGGGACGCACCCCGTACCCGCGACCCGGCCGCCGGTGGGACGTGCCGCCGGGCGGACACGGCGGTGCGCCGGGGTGCCGTGGAAGTGAGCGAAGTCACGCGCCGGTCGGGCCGGTGCGCCGCGCGGGCGGCGGGGGGAGGCCCTGGTGGAACAGCCGGTTCCGCGGGAGGCGGGCCGGGGCAAAGCTGGATGACTCGGGCTACCTGTCGGGGAAGACCCTGAGAGCCGTGCCCGCGTCTCCACCCAGGGGAGTACGCCGCAGGTGGCGGCTCATCCTCCGGGAGGCCCGGCAATCGGTACGAGGGCATGACGCCCGCGCGTCGCGCAGAACCTAGATTTGAGGTCAAGCGGCGGGTGGCAGCACTCGTCCCCCGAGGTCAGACGCCCGCCGCTGCCGACGACAACGGAACACGGTCAGGAGAGGACCATGGCCCACACGGCAGCGCGGACGCTGATCCGCGAGGAGGGACGCAGGGCGTACGCCGCCGCGTTCCGTCCGCGCCGCCAGGGCCGTCGCCACCCGGTGGTGGCGACGTTGATGGCCCTTCCCCTGGCGGTCCTGCTCCTCCTCGTCTTCGACGGGTGGGAGACAGTGGCCACACAGGCGTCGTCCGTGGGCGAGATGCTGGGGCGCTGAGCGGCGACCCCAGGCCCGGAAGAGCGGTCCGGGCGGGGACATCCACCCATGAAACCCCGTGGGGACGGGGGTGCGGCGGACGGCACAAATGCCGGCGCAGCTGGGGAGCTGCGCCGGCATTGCTGTCCCCGGGAGGCGGGAAGCCCCCAGACACCCACGACGGCCCGCGCACCCGCGCCCCTCCCGGCCCGCGGCGCACAGCACCCGCCACCGCCCTGCACGGCGCCCGCCGACCCGGCGATCTCACCCGGTCCCGGGAGGCGAAGGGACCCGCAAGCACTCACGGCGGCCCGCGCACGCGCCCTCCTCCCGGGCGGCGGCGCACAGCATCCGCCACCGCCCTGCCCCGCGCTTGCCGACTCGGCGATCGACCCGGTCCGGGGAGGCGGAAAGGCCCGTAAGCGCCCACGGCGGCCCGCGCACTCGCCCTCCTCCCGGGCCGCGGCGCACGAAACCCGCCGCCGCCCTGCACGTGCCCGCCGACCCGGCGATCTCACCCGGTCCCGGGAGGCGAAGAAGCCCGCAAGCACCCGCGACGGCCCGCGCACTCGCCCCCCTGAGGCCGCAGCGCACGCAACCCGCCACCGCCCCCTCCCAGGCCGCGGCGCACAGCCCCCCACCGCCCCCCTCCCAGACCACGGCACACAGCACCCGCCACCGCCCTGCACCACGCCCGCCCCACCCGGCGTAATCTCACCCGGGACCGCCACCGCCCGGCAGCAGGGGAGCCCCGTGACGTCCGACTCCGGTCCGCTCGCGGCCGCGCTTCTCGCCGAGGCGCGGGCCGCCGCGCACGCGCGTTCCCGCGCGTGTCCCTGCGCCGCGGTCACCCTGGCCGACCGGCCCGACGGTCTCGTCGTCCGGCACGCGGACACCGTCGCCAAGGCCCACGCCCCGGACACCCACCCGGCCGGGCTGGCCGGTCGTCTGGCCCTCGCCCAGCGCCTCCCGGGAGTCTTCCTGCCCCCGCTCACCCCGGCACCCCTGGACCTGCACGACCGCCTCGTGACGCTCTGGCCGTACGGCGTGCCGGTGGACCCGGCGGATCCCGACGCCGCGCCCTGGGAGGAGGCCGGCGCGCTGCTCGCCCGCCTCCACCGGGCCCCGGTCCCCGACGGGCTGCCGCCCATGCGCGGACCCGCCAAGGCCGCCCTGGCCGTCACCCGCCTCCGCCGGGCGGTGCCGGGCCCCGCGACCGCCGCCGTCCTGCGCGCCTGGGACACCCTCCCGCCCTGGGCCCGGGACGAGGCGCCGACGCCCGGCACCGGCACCCTCTGCCACGGCGATCTCCACCTCGGCCAGCTCGTACGCCACCCCGCCCCCGGCGGCCCCTGGCTGCTGATCGACGTGGACGACGCCGGCGTGGGCGTCCCGGCCTGGGACCTGGCCCGTCCGGCCGCCTGGTACGCCTGCGGCCTGCTGCCGCCCGGCGAGTGGACCCGCTTCCTCGACGCCTACCGGCGGGCCGGGGGACCGGCCGTACCCGCCGAGGGCGACCCCTGGCCCGCGCTGGACGTCTGCGCCCGAGCCCTGACCGTGCAGACCGCGGCCCGGGCCGTGGTGAAGGCGGCCGCCGCGGGCCGCGACCTGGACGGGGTGGAGCGGGCGGTCGTGGACGCCTGTGACCGAATGGCGATCTCCCCACCGCAGTTGACGCAGGTGAACCGGGCGTAGGGTGCAACCGACCAGCGCGGGACGGAGTCTGTCCTGGCGAGACGTGAAGCAGGACCGACCGGCTAGGAGTTGACCGACCATGCAGTGTCCGAAGTGCCACGCACCGATGCACACGTACAACCGCAACGGTGTCCAGATCGAGCAGTGCAGCGGCTGCCGCGGGATCTTCCTGGACTACGGCGAGCTGGAGTCACTGACCCGTCTGGAGTCCCAGTGGTCCCAGCCGGCGCCGCCGCCCCCGCCCGCCCCGCAGGCCTACCCGGCCCCTCCGGCGCCCGCCTGGGGCGCCCCGCACGGCGGCCACGGCCACCACGGTCACCACCGCCACAAGAGCTTCGGGCACATGCTGTTCTCGTCCTGAGTCACGCGACGACAGGAGCCCCCGGCCGCGAACGGCCGGGGGCTCCTGGGTGGTGTGGACGATACTGGGATTGAACCAGTGACCTCTTCCGTGTCAGGGAAGCGCTCTCCCGCTGAGCTAATCGTCCTCGGGACCATGACCACTGCGAGCAGCGGACCATGGGCACTGCGTGCGCGATACTGGGATTGAACCAGTGACCTCTTCCGTGTCAGGGAAGCGCTCTCCCGCTGAGCTAATCGCGCGGGACGGATCTTCACGATCCAGTGGACGATACTGGGATTGAACCAGTGACCTCTTCCGTGTCAGGGAAGCGCTCTCCCGCTGAGCTAATCGTCCTTGGAGGTGGAGACGGGATTTGAACCCGTGTAGACGGCTTTGCAGGCCGTTGCCTCGCCTCTCGGCCACTCCACCAGGAGTGTAGGGGGCCGGGAAGCCCCCTCTTCCTTCGAGCGGACGACGAGGTTCGAACTCGCGACCTCAACCTTGGCAAGGTTGCGCTCTACCAACTGAGCTACGTCCGCCTGTCGTTTTGGACCGCTCCCGCGGCCCGGCGACGTGTTGAACTCTAGCGGATTCCGGTGCCAGTACAAAAACGCGTTTGCGCAGCGTGCTGCACCTGCCCTGCTCAGGGACCTCGCGAGGACCCCGTGGGGGACATCCCCCGGTCACCCGCCGGACACCCGCCATAGACTCGACGCGTGCTCGACCTCCCTCCCCTCGCCCGCTTCGGTGACCGCGTCGCCACCGGGCTCCTCGACGTCACCGACGACCCGCAAGCGCTGGAGTCCAGCGGCTTCTGGGCGGTCTGCGCCGACTTCGAGGGCCGTCTGACCTGCGCCCGCTTCCGCGACGTACGGACGGCGGAGGTGCCGCTGCCGGTGCCCGGCGCGTGGCGGGGCCCGGGGGCCGGTGACTGGACGTCCTCGCTGGACCGCGCCGCGTACACCGCGGCCGTCCGGCGCATCCGCGAGCACATCGCGGCCGGCGACGTCTACCAGGCGAACCTGTGCCGAGTACTGTCCGCGCCCGTCGCCCCCGGCGCCGACGTCGACGCCCTCACCGCCCTGCTGGCCCGGGGCAACCCGGCGCCCTACGCAGGAACGATCCGCCTGCCCGGGCACGGGGTGGAGATCGCCACCGCGTCCCCCGAGCTGTTCCTGCGGCGCGACGGGCGGACCGTCGAGTCCGGGCCGATCAAGGGCACCGGCCGCACCGAGGCGGACCTCCTGGAGAAGGATCACGCCGAGAACGTGATGATCGTGGACCTCGTCCGCAACGACATCGGGCGGGTCTGCGCCACCGGCACGGTCACCGTGCCCGACCTGTGCGCCGTCGAGAAGCACCCCGGACTGGTCCACCTGGTGTCCACCGTCCGGGGCGAGCTGCGGGACGGCTCCGGCTGGCCCGAGCTCCTCGGCGCCGCCTTCCCGCCCGGCTCGGTCACCGGCGCCCCCAAGTCCAGCGCACTGCGGATCATCGACGCCCTGGAGACGGCGCCGCGTGGGCCGTACTGCGGCGGCATCGGCTGGGTCGACGCCGACCGGGGCACCGGTGAGCTGGCCGTCGGCATCCGCACCTTCTGGATCGACCGGGCCGAGGGCATGCTGCGCTTCGGCACCGGCGCGGGCATCACGTGGGGCTCCGACCCCGAGGGGGAGTGGCGCGAGACCGAGCTGAAGGCCTCCCGGCTGCTCGCGATAGCGTCGGGAACGTACGAGGTGAGTGGAGAGGACCTGACGTGAAGATCTGGCTCGACGGCGGGCTGCAGGACATCGAGTCCGCCCGCGTCTCCGTCTTCGACCACGGACTGACCGTGGGCGACGGCATCTTCGAGACCGTGAAAGCCGTGGACGGCCGGCCGTTCGCCCTCACCCGGCACCTGGACCGGCTCACCCGCTCCGCGCGCGGCCTCGGCCTGCCCGACCCGGACCTGGACGAGGTCCGCCGCGCCTGCGCCGCCGTCCTGGAGGCCGTCCCGGTCCCCCTCGGCCGCCTGCGCATCACCTACACCGGCGGCCACGGACCGCTCGGCTCGGACCGCGGCGACCACGGCCCCACCCTCGTCGTCGCCCTCGGCGAGACCAAGCGCCGGCCCGACGCGACCGCCGCGATCACCGTCCCCTGGACCCGCAACGAACGCGGCGCCCTGACCGGCCTGAAGACCACCTCGTACGCCGAGAACGTCGTCGCTCTGGCCCGCGCCCGCGAACAGGGCGCCTCCGAGGCGCTGTTCGCCAACACGGTGGGGCAGCTGTGCGAGGGCACCGGGTCGAACGTCTTCGTCGTCCTCGACGGCGAGATCCACACGCCGCCGCTCGCCTCCGGCTGCCTCGCCGGCATCACGCGCGCCCTGGCGATCGAGTGGACCGGCGCGAGGGAGACCGACCTGCCGCTGGACGTCGTGGAGCGGGTCGACGAGGTCTTCCTCACCTCCACCCTGCGCGACGTGCAGGCCGTGCACCGCGTCGACGGCCGTGAGCTGCCCGGCGCGCCGGGCCCGGTGACCGCCAAGGCCATGCGGATCTTCGAGGAGCGCTCCGCGGACGACCTCGATCCCTGACGGGCCCGCGATATTCGGCTGACCAGGGCCGTGGTTCCGGGTAGAACACCGGTGATGACCACGACCCTGCGGCCGACCGAGCCGCTTCAGCGAAACGACGACGGCACGCGCTCGCGCCGCTACCAGGTGTGCGTCAACAGCCGTCCCGTGGGCGCGATACACCTCGGCACCCATCCGGTGTTCGGCGAGGCGGTGGCCCGGATCACGCACCTGCAGATCGACGAGCCGGACCGCGGGCGGGGTCGCGGCACGGTCGCCGCCCTCGCCGCCGAGGAAGTGGCGCGCGGCTGGGGGTGCCACCGGATCGAGGGCTCGGTGCCGGCCGACTCCCCGGCCGGTCTCCGGCTCGCCGCCGCGCTCGGCTACGTGGTGCGCAACCGCGGCATGGAGAAGCGGCTCGGCGACACCCCGCCGGAGCTGCCCGAGGGCAGCCGCGCCCGGCCGATGACCGAGGCGGAGTTCGGGCCCTGGCTGGAGAAGGGCAAGGAGGACTACGCACGCAACTGGGTCGACCGGGGCGTCCCGGAGGCGGAGGCCCGGGCCAAGTCGGAGCGCGACCACGCCGATCTCCTGCCCGAGGGCCTCGCCACCTCCGGCATGCTGATCAGCGTCGTCGAGCACCTGGGCACACCGGTGGGCACCCTGTGGCTGGCGGTGCGCGAGGACAACGCCTTCGTCTTCGACGTCGTCGTGGACGCCGCGCACCGGGGCCGCGGACACGGTCGCACCCTGCTGCTGGTCGCCGAGGCCCAGACGATCGCCGAGGGCAGACACACCCTCGGCCTCAACGTCTTCGCCGGCAACACCCCGGCGGAACGGCTCTACGACTCGCTCGGCTACCGCACGACGCTGTACGCCATGTACAAGCCCCTGCTCTGACCGGCCCGGCCCGGGGGCGCGGCGGGCCGGGGATCAGTCCTGTCCACCGGCCAGCAACCGGTCCGCGATCTCCTCGATCCGCGCGCGCAGCCCGTCCTGGCTCTTGCCGCCGTCGAGCCGCTCCCCGCCGATGACGTAGGTCGGGGTGCCGGTCACGCCGAGCGCCTTGCCCTCGGCCTGGTCGGCGTCCACGACCAGGATGTGCCGGCCGTCGATCAACGCGGTGTCGAACTCCTCGGCGTCCAGCCCCAGTTCACGGGCCAGCTGGACCAGGAACGGCTCGCCCGCCCGGTCCAGCTCCTCGACGCGGTCCAGCAGGGCTTCGGCGTAGGGCCACCCACGGCCCTGCTCCCACGCCTCCTCGGCGGCCTGGGCGGCGGCGAAGGCGTGCTTGTGCTTCTCCAGCGGGAAGTGCCGCAGCCGCACCTCCAGCCGGTCGCCGTATCGGGCGCGCAGGGCACGCAGGTCGTCCAGGGCCGTGCGGCAGTCGGGGCACTGGAGGTCGCACCAGACCTCGAGGACGGGGGCGGGGGAGGAGTCACTCATGCGGACAGTCTCCCAGCCGCCGGGTGCCGCGGTGGTGCGGGGGAGACCGGCGCGGCACCGGCACCTGCGGAGGAGGCGACCCGGAGATGTCCCTGATGTCCGCAGGAGGCATGGCCCGCCGGGGTGCGGCGGGTGCACGATGGAGGGGACGAACGACCGCGCACGCCTGGAGGCCCCGGATGATTGCCGAGACCGTCTGCTCCGCCGTGTCCGCGGCCGGCCTCGGCATCGCGGCCGTCACGGCGTACCGCAAGCGTTTCCTGACGGCGGCCCGGATCGCCGCCTACGCGCTGGTGCCGATCGGCCTGGTCATGACCGGTGTGGTCGAGTGGCTGGCGGACACGGCGTTCAGCCCGGCCGCCTGGGCCGGCTTCGGCCTCCTGGGCCTGGCGTGGGTGCTGTTCGCGACGACCCGGGTCGTCGAGCGCCGCCGGGGCGGTACGCGCAAGGAGCGCAGGGCCGCGGCCCGTGCCGCGGAGCGGTCCGACGCGGTGGCGCCGGCGGCCTCCGCGCCCTCCCTGGGCCAGGGCTCGCGCCCGGCCTCGCGCCCCGCCGCCACACCCCGGGGCGACGACGACTTCAGCGACATCGAGGCGATCCTCAAGAAGCACGGCATCTGACGTCGCGCGTGCGGGGTCGATGCGTCACAGTGCGCAACCGGGCGCGCGCAAGTGATCACAAGGCGAACGGGACCTCGCGGTTTCGGCGCATCCCCGCACGCAGGCAGGTTGCTGATCGCGTCCGGCCGGGAGACTGCGTCATCATCGCCGCGAGATGCTGGACACCACGCAACAGAGCGACCCCGCGCCGCCGCGGCACGAGGCACCCGCCTCGCCCGACGAGCGGCTCTCCCCACGGGTCGAGGCGCCCGCCCTGCCGGAACGTCCCCCTCGGGACGAGCCGCGCGGCTGCCTCTTCGCCCTCTCCCAGCCACCGCTGATGATCTTCCTGGCGGTGATCGGGACCCTGCTGCTCATGGCCTCGCTGCACGACCTGCTGCTGCTGTGAGCCCCACCCGCGGTGCCCGGCGTCACCCGCCGGGGCCGCGCCACCACGTCCGCCCGGTGCCCGGCGGCACTCCTCAGCCCGCCGCCTCCTTGCGGCGCGCCCGGTACGCGGCCACGTGCAGCCGGTTTCCGCAGGTCCGGCTGTCGCAGTAGCGCCGGGAGCGGTTGCGGGAGAGGTCGACGAAGGCGCGCCGGCAGTCGGGCGCCTCACAGCGCCGCAGCCGCTCCTGCTCCCCGGCGACCACGAAGAACGCCAGGGCCATCCCGCAGTCCGCCGCCAGGTGGTCGGCCACGGAGGCGCCGGGGGCGAAGTAGTGGACGTGCCAGTCGTAGCCGTCGTGGTCGGTGAGACGGGGCGTGGTGCCCGCGGCCGCGACCAGTTCGTTGATCAGCACCGCGGCGGCCCGGGCGTCCGGTGCGGCGAACACCGCGGCGAACCGTCCGCGGATCTTGCGCACCGCCGAGAGGTCGAACTCCGAGAGCACTCCGACGTCGCTGATCTCGTGGTTCCGTACGAAATCCGCGAGGGTCGCCACGTCCGGCAGCCCGTCCGGCGCCGTGTCGTCGTCCGGTGCGGTGTTCACCAGATCGACCACGGTGTCGAGGGCGCACCGGGTGTCGTGGGTGATCAGCACGATTCGCTCCCTGGCCTGAGGGTCGGGCGGGCGCCCGCCGATGCTGGCCGATGGTAACGGCTCGACCGCGGCCGGTCCGCCCTCCTGCCCGCACATGGCTTCGATGACAACGCCTCCGGGCACGCCGTGGTTCCCGCACGCACGCCCGGTCCGGGGGCCGGGCGCACGCACACCGGCGCCGCCCCGCGTGAGCCGCGGAGCAGGCGCCGGTGTGACCTGTATGCGGTTGTTCCGGCCCGAGCCGTCTCCCCGAGTCGACGGCGCCGGGCGGCTTGTGGGGTCCCGGCCTAGCTCTCCGCCAGGATGTGTGAGAGCTCCTGGTCGAGGTCGAAGTGCCGGTGCTCCGTGCCGGGCGGCACGGCGGCGTCTGTGCGCTTCAGGAAGGACTCCAGGGCCCGCGCCGGGGCCTCGAGCAGGGCTTCGCCCTCCGGTGAGCTCAGGGCGATGCACACGACGCCCTGACCGTGACTGCGCGACGGCCAGACACGGACGTCGCCGGTGCCGGTGGGGCGGTGAAGCCCTTCGGCGAGGAGGTCGCGGGCGAACACCCACTCGACGGTCTCCTCGGCTCCGGTGTGGAAGGTGGCGTGCACGGCGTAGGGGTCGGCCGTGTCGTACCGCAGGCCTGCGGGGACAGGCAGGGAGGACTCGCTCGACACAACGAGGCGCAGGTGCAGCTCGCAGCTGACCGTGGTGTTCATAAGCGCCAGGGCCTTTCGCTCAGTGTGCGCTCGGGGATTCGCACGTCGGCGAAATCGACATGCCACCTACGGTGCCGTTGTAAACCCCTCTGAGTGTTTTGCGTGCCTTTACGTAACTCTTCCGGCCGAGAGATCGTTCGCGTCGTGCGTCCATTCCGGTGACTGGTTTCGCTCCGGTAGTGTTCGTCCGTATGAATACGGGGAGTGACGAGCCGGGCGAGGTGGCCGTGGCGCCGGACGGAACGGGGACGGGCGAGGTGCAGAGCGAACCGGATCGGGGACTCGGTTCGCGGGCGCCGGAATTCGTCAAGGCGCGTCGGGTCCTGCACGTGAGCTGGCAGGTCGGCGTCTTCGTGATCGGCCTGGCCGTCGTCGTGGCCGGCATCATCATGCTGCCCCTGCCCGGCCCGGGCTGGGTCGTGATCTTCGGCGGCATGGCGATCTGGGCCACCGAGTTCGTGTGGGCGCAGCTGGTGCTCCGCTGGACCAAGCGGAAGGTCACCGAGGCGGCGCAGCGGGCCCTCGATCCCAAGGTGCGCCGCCGGAACATCATCCTGACGAGCGTCGGCCTGGCGATCGTGGCCGTGCTCGTCGGGGTCTACCTGTGGAAGTTCGGCGTCGTCATGCCGTGGAAGATCAAGGACCAGTGACCGGCGCCGGGGTGCCGGTGCCGGTCACGGGCACCCCCTGACATGGGGTAATGTTCTTCCTGCGTCCGGGCGATTAGCTCAGTGGGAGAGCGCTTCGTTCACACCGAAGAGGTCACTGGTTCGAACCCAGTATCGCCCACCCGGATCACCGGCCCACCTGCGAACGCGCAGGTGGGCCGTTGTCGTGTCCGGTCGTGTGCCGGTGCCGTCCGCAGGCGGTGCTGCCGCCGTGGTCGAGCATCGATCCCCTGTGCCTCGCTCAGGGTCCTCTTCCGCCTCCGGCGTTCTCGCGCCCGGCGCCCCTCCTCGGCCGCCCCGTGGCCGAAAGCCGACCTGACCCGGCTGCCCGCTCCCGCCCGGCCCGCCCTCTTCTTTCGGACACCGTGACGATCCGTTAGGAAGGTGAAAACGGACGTCCGGCCTTATCTCGACTTCTGGAAGAAGTGCCACACCCAGGGTTCCGGCGGAAATCCCCCGCGAATTGCGACGCGAAGAACGGGACGCCGCCGGATCTCGGTGAGCAGGTCGACGCAGGCCCCCCGGATCGACGAATTCCGCGCCGGTCGGGAGGAGTTCGGCGAAAGCGACGGCAAGGTCCCCGGAGCCCCGGTCGCTCCCGACTCGACGGCTCCGGACCGGATTCCGCTTCTCTCGGACCGCCCTGACGGACCGGCGGACGCCGGCCCGGCAGGGCGTCGAGGGCCCGGCACTTTCGCAGGTCGCGCTAGTGCATCCTGCCCAGGACCGCGCGCACCCGCCGGACGTCCCGCAGTCGCTGCTCGTACGTCGCCCCGAGGGCGAGCAGCAGGAGACCGGCCAGCGCGGGGGGCGCCCAGCGGGGCAGGGCGCCGGTCACCTGCACGACGTAGGGGGCGAGTTCGTGCAGGGTGACCAGGGCCAGCACCGTGCCGCCGAGCACCAGCGGGGCCTGGAGGTGGTGCCGGGCGCCGAGGAGCGTGACGGCCAGGGCCGCCGTGCCGAGCAGCAGCGGGCGCGTCCAGTGCGGATCGGTCCAGGCCGCCGCCAGGCTGGGCAGCAGGGTCGCGGCGAGCCCGGGACCGTACGCGGACCAGGACGAGGCCAGCGGGTCGCGGCGCCGGCGCAGTACCCCGATCAGCAGGGCGGGGACCGTCACCGGCAGCGTGTAGGCCTCGGGCGTGCCGACCTGCCAGGCGGCCAGGCGCACCCAGGCGGCCAGCACGAACAGGGCCGTGGCCGCGTACCCCACGGGACGGCGGTCCGGTCGCAGGGCGGTGCCCGCGGCGACCACCGCGCACGCGGCCAGCACCACGGCGAGCAGCGGCGGGTCGGTGACGGCGAGACCGATGGCGAGCAACGCGGCGGCCGCACCCGTGGCCTCGACGGGAACCGTCGCGCGGGACGTCTCCGGGCGGGTTGTCAGCAGGGTGGCCAGCAGCGCGGCTGCCGCGGGGACGACCAGCACCAGCAGGGCGGTGCGGGCCGGCGGCCAGCCGGCTGCCGCGCCCGTCGCCGACGCCAGGGCGGCGCCGTACACCAGGGCGGCCGGGGCCGTGAACGGGGTGAGCCGGGTCTGCCGGGAAGCGGCCGCGAGCAGTGCCGTCGCCAGGGACAGCACGACCAGCGTCACGTTCCGCGAGGCCAGCGACTGGAGCGTGAGGTCCGCGCTCGTGACGAGCGCGAGGACCAGTGCGGTGATCCTCGCCTCGGTGCGCGTGGTCCGGGCCAGGTACAGCGCGACCGCCGCCACGACGGCCAGGACCGCCAGGCCCGCCGGGTACGGAACCTCGAGGATCGCCGGCAGCAGCAGCGCCGTCGCCCCCAGCAGAACCGGCGCCGCGGTCCGGGCGCGCGGACGCCACTGCTCGGCACGGACCGTCCACGCGAGCACGGCCGCGACCGCCAGCAGCACCAGGGGAGCCGTCACGGCGTCCGACGGCCAGGGCGCCTCCACGGCGACCGCGGCCCGGGCGTCCGACGGCGCACCGCTCCAGATCCGCCCGAGCCACCCGACCGGACCCAGCACCACCAGGGCGGCCACCGGCAGGACCGACAGCAGGGCAAGCGCCTGCACCGCAGCCGAGGCATGGACCAGACCCTGCCGCAGCGCGTCCGGCAGCAGCCGCCCCGTCCGCAGGACCGCCAACAGGGCGACGCCCAACGCCAGATGAGCCGGGACCGTCCAGGCGCCGGGCACGGCCGTGCGGACCACTCCGCCGAGCGCGGCGACCGTGAGCAGCCCCGACAGCGCCGCGAGGCCGCGCGCATGCCACCCGGCCGGACCGGCGAGCCGCCAGGCCGCGCCCAGCGCGATCGCCGCCGCCAGCACCAGCAGCGCACCGGCCCGGGCGGCCGCCACCGGGCCGTCGGCGGTCAAGGACAGCCAGCCCGCGCCCAGCACCCCGCAGCCGCCCGTGCCGTACGCACCGACGAGGGCGCAGATCCGCACGGCGGCGTCCGGCGCACGCAGCGCCGGCACCGCGTCCAGTCCGGCCGTCACCAGCAGCGCGGCCGTGACGGCGTACGGGCCGGCGTCGGTGGCCAGGGCCCACAGCGTCAGCGGCGACTGGGCCGCCGCCACGGCGCAGGGAAGGGGCAGACGCAGGGACCTCACGGCCGGGAGCAGGCCGTACGCCGCCCAGGCCGCCGCCAGCACCGCCGAGGCGGCCGCCGCGTACAGGGTGCCGTCCGTGCTGTCGAGCGCCGCCTCGTGCAGCGCGTAGGCGTCGAGGACCGTCAGGGCGAGGCCGAGCCCCGCCAGCGATTCGGCCGTCGAGCGCAGGCCGCGCTTGAGCAGCGGCACCGGGGCGAGGAGCGTGGCGAGCGTGACCGCCCCCAGCACCAGCGCCCGCCCGGTGATGCCCAGGTGACCCCAGCTGACCAGGGTGAACACCGCGGCGGCGAGGGTGAGCAGGATGCCGCCGAGCACCAGGAGCACGTTCTGCACGCTGGGTGCCGCGGTCTCGGGACGGGGCGGTGCGGCGACCTGGTCCTGCGGCGTCACGGGGCGCGTCTGCATCTGCTGCAACGCGGCCACCAGCCAGGCACGGCGGGCCAGCAACTGGGCCCGCCGGGCGTCCAGTCGGTGCAGTTCGGCGTCGAGGAGCCGCAGTTCCTCGGCCGGGGGCGGTTGGTGCGTCATGCTCGCAGTGTGGTCCGCGCCACCCGGGGTGCCATGAGTGCGGATACTCAGGGGCGTACTCAGACACGGACCGCCGCACCCGGGGCAGACTGCGGACATGGACTGGAACCACTACCGTTTCCGCAGCCTGTGGCCCCTGCCCGCCCCGCCGGACGCCGTCTACGACGTGCTGTGCCGTCCGGAGGACTACCCGCGCTGGTGGCGCCAGGTCCGGGACGTCGAGCGGCTAGACGACACCACCGGAGTGATCCGCATCCGCTCCGTCCTGCCGTACGACATGACCTTCACGGCGCGGCAGACGCGCCGCGAACCGGCGACCGGGGTGCTGGAGATCGCGGTGTCCGGGGACATCGAGGGCTGGGCGCGCTGGACCGTCACCCCGCACGGGGAGGGCACCCGCGCGCGGTACGACCAGGTCGTGAGCGTCCGCAAGCCGCTGCTGCGGCGGTTCGCCGTACCGGGACGGCCGCTGTTCCGCGCCAACCACGCGCTGATGATGCGGTCCGGGCGGCGCGGGCTGCTCGGCCACCTGCGGGCGGTTTGAAGGAAGCGTGCCGGGACCTGTATGGTTCAGTGCGTTCCCGGGCGATTAGCTCAGTGGGAGAGCGCTTCGTTCACACCGAAGAGGTCACTGGTTCGAACCCAGTATCGCCCACCGGAAACAGCCGGTCCGTCGCAGACGGACCGGTTTTTTCACGCCCTGGCGCGCTCACGTCCCGGCGCGCTCATGTCCCGGCGTGCTCACGCCTGGCGCGTCCCGTGCCCGTGCTCAGGCCGCCGCCGGCAGCTCCGGGCGCAGCGGCCACGCCGGATCCACCGCCTCGTCCACGCCGCTGCGCGCGAACCACGCCTGCAGGCCCCGGGCCTGCGCCGCGTGCCACACCGCCTGAAGCGTGTGCAACTCGCCCGGTGCGAGCCGCTCCAGCCGGGACGCGAACCGCCGGCCCACCGCCCGGGTCACCTCCAGTGCCGCCACCGCGTCGGCCGACGCGTCGTGTGCGCCCTCCAGGGACACGCCGTAGTGCGCGCACAGGTCGGTCAGCGTGCGGCGGCCCTTGCGGTAGCGGTCCAGGTGCTTGTCGAGCACCCGCGGGTCGAGCACCAGCAGCGGGGCCGACTCGAACCAGCGCCCCAGCGCCGAGGCCCGGTGGCGGCGCAACTCCCGGTCCAGCATGGTCAGATCGAACGGGGCGTTCATCACCACCACCGGGCGGCCCACGTGCGCCTGCTCGGCCAGCGCCTCCGCTATCTCGAACATCACCGGCGCGGGCCACCGGCCGTTGCGCTGCAGGTGCTCCTCGGTCAGGCCGTGCACCTCCGTCGCCTGCGCGGGCACCGGCACCCCAGGATTCACCAGCCAGCGGCTGACCCGCGGCCGGACGCCCGGCGCGTCCTGGACGACGACGGCGGCCGACACGATCCGGTCGGTCTCGACGTCGACGCCTGTCGTCTCCGTGTCGAAGGCGGCCAGCGGCCCCTCGTACCAGCACGTCGTCATGCGACCACAACCCCTCGTTCACCGTCGGCAGTTGACGTACCGTCCGCTGCCCGATCCGGTGATACCCGGGCTGTTTGCGCCGTACGCCGGAAGGAGACAACAGGAGTACGGGTCTTTGCAGTTCAGCGACCCGCACGGGGACTCGACTGTTCTGGAAGGCTGTTCGGCCATGGCCATAGCCCAGCCCGAACGGGGCGGGCTGCTGCCCGAGCGCACGGCTCCCACCCGCGGCTCTCTCGCCACCACCGCCTGCATGGAGACCCTGCAGGTCGCCTATCTGCACGCCGTCGCGGCCGCCGCCGGCTGCTCGCTGTCCCAGCCCTTCCCCGACAACGGCATCGACTGGCACGTCAGCCACAGCGCCCCCGGGCACACGGTCGACGACGAGGTCACCATCAAGGTCCAGCTCAAGGCGACCTACCAGGTGCCGCCCCACCCGCCGGGCCGCAGCTTCTCCTTCACGCTCGACAACGACCACCTGGTCAAGCTCGCCCGCACGCCCGTGTCCGTGCACAAGATCCTCGTGGTGATGCTCGTGCCGCGCTCGCGCGACGACTGGCTGCGCGCCGGGCACGACCGGCTCGACCTGCGGCACTGCTGCTACTGGACCAACCTCGCGGGCCATCCGGTCACCGGCCGCCGCCGCACCACCGTGCGCATACCGACCGCGCGCATCTTCGACGACCGGGCGCTGTGCGAGATCATGACCCGGGTCGGGACGGGAGGAAGACCGTGACGCACCGCCCGACACAGGGGCCCCTGCGGCCCGTACGGCCCCACCCCGCGGACACCGCCCCGGACGGCACCGCCCCCGAGCCCGGCGACGTCGACCCGGCCGTGCTCGCCGCCCTGCTGCGCCGGCACGGCTGGCAGCGCCGCGGCGGCGCCCCCGGCCGCTACGGCCGCTGGACCCCGCCCGGTCCCGGCGCCCCCGGCACCAGCCTGCTCGTGCCGGAGAGCCGCGCCTTCCCCGACAGCGACGACCTGCTGGGCGAGGCCCTGCTCGCCCTGAGCCGCAGCGGATCGCCGTGCGCCCGCGAGGTCCTCGTCTCCCTCACCGTGCCCAGCGACGAGATCCGCTGGTGGCACGACGTCCCCGCCGGACCGGCCGGGGCCGCGCCCTGGAGCGTGGAGGAGCGGCTGCGCACCGCCGCGCGCCGGACGCTGCTCGCGGCCGCCCTCGCCGACCGGGCCCGGACCGGCTACCA
This sequence comes from Streptomyces sp. NPDC017943, assembly GCF_044328425.1. Classification (NCBI taxonomy): domain Bacteria; kingdom Bacillati; phylum Actinomycetota; class Actinomycetes; order Kitasatosporales; family Streptomycetaceae; genus Streptomyces; species Streptomyces sp. NPDC017943. The sequence goes on from NZ_JBIRHH010000007.1 coordinate 297,208, forward strand.
CGGGGCCCGGCACCGGCGCGCCGCCGCCGCGTCCCTGAGCCGCGTGCTCGTCGGCTCCGCGAACGGCGGCCGGCTCACCGCCTTCGTGCCCGTCGACGGCGGCCGCCCCTTGGCCGTACGTCTCCACCAGGCCCTGCACGCGGCGCGCGAGGCCGTCGACTACCAGCGCGCCACGGGCGGCACGGACGCCTTCGACGGTGCCGTGGCGGCCGGCGTGTGCCACGAGCTGACCGAGGCCCTCGTCGCCCTCGTCCACGGCACCGAGGGTGCCCGGATCGCCGTCGCCTGGGCCCCCGCGGCCGGTGTCCCCGAGGGCTGCGCGTCCGCCGCCGAACCCGTCGAGTTCTCCCCCGGCGACCTCCCCGTCCTGCGCGAGGCGAGCGCCCGCTACCTGCGCGAGGAGCCGTCCGTGCCCGTGCGGATCACCGGGACGATCACGCACCTGCGCAGGCCGGGACCGAGCGGTGGGGGCACCGTACGGCTGCGCGTGCTGGCCGGGGCCGAGGTGCCGCACGTCCGGATCGCCCTGGAGGAGGAGCCGTACCGGACCGCCGTCCACGCCCACCTCGTCGGACTGCCCGTGCGGGTGCAGGGGCGGCTGGAGAGCCGGGGCGGGTTCCGCCGCCTCACCGGTGTCCACGGTGTCGTCCCGGTGCAGCTCGACGAGGCCGAGCGGGACCGGCTCATGAAGTCGCTCCGGGCGGACGGCGGGGTCACGGCCTCCTTCTTCGACGAGGCCGGGGGAGGGGACCGCGGGGACTGATTTCGCGGGGGGCGGCCCCGGGTCGGTACGATCCTTACTCGTGCGCGCGCTCCGGTATGGCGCCGCAGCCCCCCTTCAGTCAGGAGAGACCGGTGTCAGACGTCCGTGTGATCATCCAGCGCGATTCCGAGCGGGAAGAACGCGTGGTGACGACGGGCACTACGGCCGCCGAGCTCTTCGCCGGCGAGCGTTCGATCATCGCCGCGCGCGTCGCCGGCGAGCTCAAGGACCTGTCGTACGCCCTGTCCGACGGTGACGAGGTCGAGGGCGTCGAGATCTCCTCCGAGGACGGTCTGAACATCCTGCGCCACTCCACCGCGCACGTCATGGCGCAGGCCGTGCAGGAGCTGTTCCCCGAGGCCAAGCTGGGCATCGGCCCGCCCGTCAAGGACGGCTTCTACTACGACTTCGACGTCGAGAAGCCCTTCACGCCCGAGGATCTCAAGGCCATCGAGAAGAAGATGCAGGAGATCCAGAAGCGCGGGCAGCGCTTCTCCCGCCGCGTCGTCACCGACGAGGCCGCCCGCGAGGAGCTGGCCGGCGAGCCGTACAAGCTGGAGCTGATCGGCCTCAAGGGCTCGGCCTCCTCCGACGACGGGGCCGACGTCGAGGTCGGCGCCGGCGAGCTGACGATCTACGACAACCTGGACGCCAAGACCGGTGACCTGTGCTGGAAGGACCTCTGCCGCGGTCCCCACCTGCCCACCACCCGTAACATCCCGGCGTTCAAGCTCATGCGCAACGCGGCCGCCTACTGGCGCGGCAGCGAGAAGAACCCGATGCTCCAGCGCATCTACGGCACCGCCTGGCCCACCAAGGACGAGCTGAAGGCGCACCTGGAGTTCCTCGCCGAGGCCGAGAAGCGCGACCACCGCAAGCTCGGCAACGAGCTGGACCTGTTCTCCATCCCCGAGCAGATCGGCTCCGGCCTCGCCGTCTTCCACCCCAAGGGCGGCATCATCCGCCGGGTCATGGAGGACTACTCGCGCCGCCGCCACGAGGAGGAGGGCTACGAGTTCGTCTACACCCCGCACGCGACGAAGGGGAAGCTCTTCGAGACCTCGGGCCACCTGGACTGGTACGCCGACGGCATGTACCCGCCCATGCAGCTCGACGAGGGCGTGGACTACTACCTCAAGCCCATGAACTGCCCGATGCACAACCTGATCTTCGACGCGCGCGGCCGCTCCTACCGCGAACTGCCGCTGCGTCTCTTCGAGTTCGGGACCGTGTACCGGTACGAGAAGTCGGGCGTCGTGCACGGCCTGACCCGGGCCCGCGGCTTCACGCAGGACGACGCGCACATCTACTGCACCCGTGAGCAGATGTCGGAGGAGCTCGACAAGACGCTCACCTTCGTGCTGAACCTGCTGCGCGACTACGGCCTGACCGACTTCTACCTGGAGCTGTCCACCAAGGACCCGGAGAAGTTCGTCGGCTCGGACGAGGCGTGGGAGGAGGCGACCGAGACGCTGCGCCAGGTCGCCGAGAAGCAGGGCCTCCCGCTGGTCCCGGACCCGGGCGGCGCCGCCTTCTACGGCCCGAAGATCTCCGTCCAGGCCAAGGACGCCATCGGCCGCACCTGGCAGATGTCGACCATCCAGCTCGACTTCAACCTGCCCGAGCGCTTCGACCTGGAGTACACGGGCGCGGACGGCAGCAAGACCCGCCCGGTCATGATCCACCGCGCGCTGTTCGGTTCCATCGAGCGCTTCTTCGCCGTGCTCCTGGAGCACTACGCGGGCGCCTTCCCGGCCTGGCTCGCCCCCGTCCAGGCGGTCGGCATCCCGATCGGCGACGCGCACGTGGAGTACCTGGAGAAGTTCGCCGCCGCGGCCCGCCGCAAGGGCCTGCGCGTCGAGGTCGACTCCTCCTCCGACCGCATGCAGAAGAAGATCCGCAACGCCCAGAAGCAGAAGGTGCCCTTCATGGTCATCGCGGGCGACGAGGACATGTCGAACGGCTCGGTGTCCTTCCGCTACCGCGACGGCTCGCAGGAGAACGGCATCCCCTTCGACGAGGCCATCGCGAAGATCCTGAAGATCGTCGAGGACCGCGCGCAGGTCTGATCCCACGGCGCGAGGCCCCCGGGATCTCCCGGGGGCCTTTGCCGTCCCCCCAGCTCGACGCCATATGCTGCACTGCATGACGAGTGAGCCGGAGCAGCAGCTGGGAGTCGGGACGCAGGACGCGTTCCAGCGTCTGTGGACCCCCCACCGGATGGCCTACATCCAGGGGGAGAACAAGCCGACCGGCCCGGGCGCCGGCGACGGCTGCCCCTTCTGCTCGATCCCGGCCAAGTCCGACGAGGACGGGCTCGTCGTCCGCCGCGGCGAGCAGGTCTACGCGGTGCTCAACCTGTACCCGTACAACGGCGGGCACCTGATGACCGTGCCCTACCGGCACGTCGCCGACTACACCGACCTCACCGCCGCCGAGACCGCCGAACTCGGCGAGCTCACCAAGCAGGCGATGACGGCCCTGCGCACCGCCTCCGGCGCGCACGGTTTCAACATCGGCATGAACCAGGGCTCGGTGGCGGGCGCGGGCATCGCCGCGCACCTGCACCAGCACATCGTGCCCCGCTGGGGCGGCGACACGAACTTCATGCCGGTGGTGGGCCACACACGGGTGCTGCCGCAGCTCCTGGCCGACACCCGGAAGATGCTGGCCGAGGCCTGGCCGACCAGCTAGCTCGGCTGGGGCAGCCGTGCCCCCGGGCCGCGCACCCACCCGTGGCCCACCCCGCCACCACGCGGGGCAGCTCGCCCCTAGGCGTCGTACACATCCGCCTTCTTCGGCGAAGCCTCCTGCACGGCCCCGCTGAGCGCCGCCGACCGCGCGCCGAACTTCTCCACGCTCACGCCGTTCTCCCGCAGCACCTTCAGCGCCGCGGCGTGCACCACCCGCAGCACCGGCGTGGCCGCCCGCAGCGCGTCGTCCGCCATGAACCGGTGCCGCCACGGCTGGTCCGCCCACGCGTGCCGCAGCCCGAAGGGCTCCGGCAGCGTGAGGCTGCCGCCGAGCCAGTTCAGCAGCGGCGGGTACCAGGTCAGCGGGGCGCGCGCGGCCAGCCGTACCACCTCGTCGGCGTCGACCAGCGGGAGCTTGACCGTGCGGGTCTCCCAGAAGCGCAGGGACTTCTGGACCGTCTTCTCCCGGGCCGCGGGCTTCTCGTTGAACAGCGGGTTGACCGGTCCCAGCGCGTGCCCCGTGACCTCGATCCGCAGGGTGTCGTGCAGCACCGTCACCGTGATCAGCATGGTGATCACCAGGTGGCCGTCCCACAGAGTCCACTGCACGCCCAGGTAGTGCCGGTCGCCGCTGCCGAACTGCTGCTTGTTGCAGATGTCCTGCACGGCGTGCGTGCGGACCGTGTACGCGTCGACGTCCGTGCCGCTCGGCCGGGACACCTCCGTCGCCTTCTCGCCGATCGGCGTGACGATCCAGTGCGTGATGGACGGCTTCGGGAAACCGCCGGTGTTGATCGACGTGCGCTCCAGCATGGCCAGCCCGCCCTGGATCGCCACGATCACGTCCCAGCTGCGGAAGGGGTGGAACTCCTTGCCCGGCTCGGCCGACACCAGCTCCTCCGCCAGCTGCCAGCTGCCCCAGCGTGTGCCCATGCCGAGTATGCCCTTGGGGCCCGCGTAGAAGACCGAGTTCGAGCGCTGCTCGGCCGCCAGGCGGGCCAGCTCCTTGCGGACCTGCTCGGCCGCATCGCCCGGGTTGCCGGGGACCGCCTCGGGGATCTTGGCGCCGACCCCGCCGCCCGACAGCATGCTCGACCAGCGGTCCCGCAGGTCCCGTGCCGTGCGCTCGCAGACGTGCTTGGCCCAGAACCAGCCCACCACCGGCATCAGGACGCACGCGCGCGCGTACCAGCCCCAGAAACCGGTGAACGGCATCTTCAGCAGGAACAGCACGGCCAGTGCGCCGATGGCGACCAGCAGGGTCGTGGCCAGGGCGCCCGCCCGCTTGTCCTCGCGCCTGGCCATCGTGGTGCGCAGCGTGAACACCAGGAGCCACACGAGGAAGCCGGGCAGGAAGAGCAGGCCGCACAGCACCGTGATCACGGAGAGCATGTTGTCCCGGTCGCGGCGGATGCGGTGGGCCGCCAGGCAGTGCTCGACGACGACCTGGGGCTCGATGCCGAAGGACTGGATGACCGGCTTGCGCCCCACGCCCAGCATGCGGTCGATCACCGCACGCGAGAAGGCCTCACCCAGCCGGGGGCGGAAGATCTTCGCCCAGGACCGCGGCGGCGTCACCGTCGACTGGTGCCACTCGTTGTCGGCGGCCAGGATCTTGGCGACCTCGTCGTCCCGGTAGGCCGCCGCGGCCAGGGCGTACGTCGCCGCCGTCTGGCCGCTCGCACCCGCCAGGGGCACCTGGGCCCCGGGACTGAAGTCGAATCCGTCCGTCACTGCCGCCCCCATCGCTGCCGCATCCGCATCTGCGGCCTTCCCGACTTCCGCGCTCCGCACACCTGTTGATCAGGTCATCAGCGTATCCGTCCGCACCCGCGCGCGTCGGCGGACGGCCGTCAAGCCGCCCGCCGACGCGGAGGGAAGCCCTCATCAGGGCAGTTGGAGGCGCCCGGCGCCAACTACGAGACCGCGTGCGCCTCTTCGCGCACCCGTTCCGCCACCTGCGCCGGCATCGGTTCGTGCCGCACGTAGCGGCGGCTGAAGCGGGCCGTGCCGTGCGTCATCGACCGCAGGTCGATGGCGTACCGGCCGATCTCGATCTCGGGCACCTCGGCCCGGATCAGGGTGCGCCCGCCGGGCGTCTGCTCGGTGCCGAGCACCCGGCCGCGGCGGCCCGACAGATCGCTCATCACGGCGCCCACGAAGTCGTCGCCGATCAGCACCGACACCTCGGCCACCGGCTCCAGCAGATGGATCCTGGCGGCGGCCGCCGCCTCCCGCAGCGCCAGCGCCCCGGCCGTCTGGAACGCGGCGTCGGAGGAGTCCACCGAGTGGGCCTTGCCGTCCAGCAGCGTCACGCGCACGTCGATGAGCGGATGGCCGGCGGCGATCCCCTTGGCGGCCTGGGCGCGCACGCCCTTCTCCACCGACGGGATGAACTGCCGGGGCACCGCCCCGCCGACGACCTTGTCCACGAACTCGATGCCCGACCCGCCCGGCAGCGGCTCGACCTCGATCTCGCAGATCGCGAACTGGCCGTGCCCGCCGGACTGCTTGACGTGCCGGCCGCGCCCGGCCGACTTGTGCGCGAAGGTCTCGCGCAGCGGCACCCGGTGCGGTACGACGTCGACCTGGACGCCGTAGCGGCTGCGCAGCCGCTCCAGGGCGACGTCCGCGTGCGCCTCGCCCAGGCACCACAGGACGACCTGGTGGGTGTCCTGGTTCTGCTCCAGCCGCATCGTCGGGTCCTCGGCCACCAGCCGGGACAGGCCCTGCGACAGCTTGTCCTCGTCCGGTTTGCTGTGCGCCTGGATGGCCAGCGGCAGCAGCGGGTCGGGCATCTGCCAGGGTTCCATCAGCAGCGGGTCGTCCTTGGCTGACAGGGTGTCCCCGGTCTCGGCGCGGCTCAGCTTGGCCACGCACGCCAGATCACCGGCGATCACGTGGGACACCGGGCGCTGCTGCTTGCCGAACGGTGTGGACAGGGCGCCGACCCGCTCGTCGACGTCGTGGTCCTCGTGCCCGCGGTCGGCCAGCCCGTGCCCGGAGACGTGGACCGTCTGGTCGGCGCGCAGGGTGCCGGAGAACACGCGGATCAGCGACAGGCGGCCCACGTACGGGTCGGAGGACGTCTTCACGACCTCCGCGACCAGCGGGGCGTCCGGATCGCACGGCTTGAGCTCGCGCGGCTCGCCGTCGACCGTCGTCACCCGGACCGTCTCGTGCTCCAGCGGGGTCGGGAAGCCGCCGGTGATCAGCTCCAGCAGTTCCACCGTGCCGAGCCCCTGCCGGGCGCCCCCGGCCGCGGGGGCGGCGGCCAGGACGGGGAAGAACGCCCCGCGCGCCACGGCCCGCTCCAGATCGGCGATCAGCGTCCTGACCTCGACGGGCTCCCCGCCGAGGTAGCGGTCCATGAGCGTCTCGTCCTCGCTCTCCGAGATGATCCCCTCGATGAGCCGGTTGCGGGCCTCCTCGATCAGCGGCAGCTGCTCCGCGCCCGGCTCGGACTCCTTGCGCTCGCCGGTCGAGTAGTCGAACAGCTTCTGCGACAGCAGCCCGATCAGCCCCGTCACGGGCGCGTGCCCGTCGGACGCCTGGGGTCCGTGCAGCGGCAGGTAGAGCGGCAGGACCGCGTCCGGGTCGTCCGCGCCGAAGGCCTCCGCGCAGCTGCGCGTCATCTCCTCGAAGTCCGCGCGCGCCGCCTCCAGGTGCGTGACGACGATGGCCCGGGGCATGCCGACCGCCGCGCACTCCTCCCACACCGCGCGGGTCGATCCGTCCACGCCGTCCGAGGCCGAGACGACGAAGAGGGCCGCGTCCGCCGCGCGCAGACCGGCCCTGAGCTCACCGACGAAGTCGGCGTATCCCGGAGTGTCGAGGAGATTGACCTTGATGCCGTCCCATTCGACGGGCACCAGGGAGAGCTGCACCGAGCGCTGCTGCCGGTGCTCGATCTCGTCGTAGTCGGAGACGGTGCCGCCGTCCTCGACGCGGCCCGCCCGGTTCACCGCCCCCGCCGTGAGGGCGAGGGCTTCGACCAAGGTGGTCTTGCCCGATCCGGAGTGGCCGACCAGCACCACGTTCCGTACGGACCGGGGGTGGTCGGCCGCCTGTGCCCTGCCGGCGGCCCCTGGGTGTGTCTGTCCCTTGTCGCCCATGATCCTGCCTCCCGTGCACGGTGAGGTCCCTGTGGGCGCGGGCACGCGGATCCTCCCCGGACTCCGTCCGGGAGGTGCCCCCAGCGGTGGCGGCTCCGGCGACGCCCGCGGTCATTCGACCTTCCCACCGTCGTCACGGCGCGTCCATACGAACGACGCCGTCGCGCCGCCCACCGGTGCCCCGCCGGTTCCCCCGAAAGGGGTCAGGGTGCCCGCACCTCACCCGCACGCGCGCGTGGCTACGATGGGCCAGCCGGTGGCCAGCAGGGGCCAGACGGCGACACCGACCCTCGGGAAGGCCATGCTGAACAAGTACGCGCGTGCATTCTTCACGCGTGTCCTCACACCGTTCGCCGCGTTTCTGATCCGCCGGGGCGTCAGCCCCGACACCGTCACGCTCATCGGCACCGCCGGTGTGGTCGCGGGCGCGCTGGTCTTCTACCCCATGGGCGAGTTCTTCTGGGGCACGGTCGTGATCACGCTGTTCGTGTTCTCCGACCTCGTCGACGGCAACATGGCACGCCAGCTGGGCCGCTCCAGCCGCTGGGGCGCCTTCCTCGACTCCACGCTCGACCGGGTCGCCGACGGCGCCATCTTCGGCGGCTTCATCCTCTGGTACGCGGGCGGCGGCGACGACCTCGTGCTGTGCGCCGTGTCGATCTTCTGCCTGGCCAGCGGGCAGGTGGTGTCGTACACCAAGGCCCGGGGCGAGTCGATCGGACTGCCGGTGGCCGTCAACGGACTGGTGGAGCGCGCCGAACGGCTGGTGATCTCGCTGGTCGCGGCCGGTTTCGCGGGCCTGCACAAGTTCGGCGTCCCCGGCATCCAGTACCTGCTGCCGGTCGCCCTGTGGATCGTCGCCGTGGGCAGCCTCGTCACGCTGATCCAGCGGGTCGTCACCGTCCGCCGCGAATCCGCCGAGGCCGAGCAGGCGGCGGCCCTCACGCAGGACGCCGCCGCGCAGGACGACGGGGGCGGCCAGCGCAACGCCTCCCACGGGAGCGAGGCGGCCACGTGAGCGCACAGGACCGGCTGACGGACGCGCTCTACGGGCTGGGCTGGAGCACGGTCAGGAAGCTGCCCGAACCGGCCGCCGTGCGGCTCGGACACACCATCGCCGACCTGGCTTGGAAGCAGCGCGGCAAGGGCGTGCAGCGGCTGGAGGGCAACTACGCGCGCGTGGTGCCCGGCGCGAGCCCCGAGCGGCTGGCCGACCTCTCACGCGCGGGCATGCGCTCCTACCTGCGCTACTGGATGGAGTCCTTCCGCCTCCCCGCCTGGAGCAGGCAGCGCATCGCGGACGGCTTCACCCCCAAGGACCTGCACCACCTCACCGAGGGCCTCGACGCGGGCCGGGGCGTGATCCTCGCCCTGCCGCACCTGGCCAACTGGGACCTCGCCGGCGCCTGGGTCACCACGCACCTGGGCGTCCCCTTCACCACCGTCGCCGAGCGGCTCAAGCCCGAGACGCTCTACGACCGGTTCGTCGCCTACCGCGAGGGCCTCGGCATGGAGGTCCTGCCGCACAGCGGCGGCACCGCCTTCGGCACCCTGGCCCGGCGACTGCGCGACGGCGGCCTGGTCTGCCTGGTTGCCGACCGCGACCTGTCCGCCTCCGGCGTGGAGGTCGGCTTCTTCGGCGACACCGCCCGGATGCCGGCCGGGCCGGCCCTGCTCGCCCAGCAGACGGGCGCCCTGCTGCTGCCCGTCACCCTCTGGTACGACGACTCGCCCGTGATGCGCGGCCGGGTCCACCCGCCCGTCGAGGTGCCCGAGTCGGGCACGCGCGCCGAGAAGACGTCCGTCATGACGCAGGCGCTGGCCGACGCCTTCGCCACCGGCATCGCCGACCACCCGGAGGACTGGCACATGCTGCAGCGGTTGTGGCTCGCGGACCTCGACCCCGCCAAGGGGCGCCCGTGAGGATCGGCATCGTCTGCCCCTACTCCTGGGACGTGCCGGGCGGCGTCCAGTTCCACATCCGCGACCTCGCGGAGTACTTCATCCGCCTCGGCCACGAGGTGTCCGTCCTGGCCCCCGCCGACGACGACACCCCGCTGCCGCCCTACGTCGTCTCGGCGGGGCGCGCCGTGCCCGTGCCCTACAACGGCTCGGTCGCCCGGCTGAACTTCGGTTTCCTCAGCGCCGCCCGGGTGCGCCGCTGGCTGCACGACGGATCCTTCGACGTGATCCACATCCACGAGCCGACCTCGCCCTCGCTGGGCCTGCTGGCCTGCTGGGCCGCCCAGGGCCCGATCGTGGCCACCTTCCACACCTCCAACCCGCGCTCCCGGGCCATGATCGCCGCCTACTCGATCCTCCAGGCCGCGCTGGAGAAGATCAGCGCGCGGATCGCGGTCAGCGAGTACGCCCGCCGCACGCTGGTGGAGCACCTCGGCGGGGACGCGGTGGTCATCCCCAACGGCGTCGACGTCGACTTCTTCGCCCAGGCCGACCCCAAGGCCGAGTGGCAGGGCGACACGATCGGCTTCATAGGGCGCATCGACGAGCCCCGCAAGGGCCTGCCGGTGCTCATGAAGGCCCTGCCGAAGATCCTCGCCGCGCGCCCCGGGACCCGCCTGCTGGTGGCCGGACGCGGCGACGAGAAGGAGGCCGTGGAGTCCCTGCCCGTCGAGCTGCGCTCCCGCGTGGAGTTCCTGGGCATGGTCAGCGACGAGGACAAGGCCCGCTTCCTGCGCAGCGTCGACCTGTACGTCGCGCCCAACACGGGCGGCGAGAGCTTCGGCATCATCCTGGTCGAGGCCATGTCGGCCGGCGCCCCCGTGCTCGCCTCCGACCTGGACGCCTTCGCCCAGGTCCTCGACCGGGGCGCGGCGGGCGAACTGTTCCCCAACGAGGACGCCGACGCCCTGGCCGACGCGGCCGTCCGCCTCCTGGACGACCCGGAGCGCCGCGCGGAACTGCGCGAACGGGGCAGCGCGCACGTACGGCGCTTCGACTGGTCGACGGTCGGCGCGGACATCATGTCGGTGTACGAGACGGTCACGGCGGGCGCGGCGGCGGTGGCCGAGGACGAACGGACCAGCGGCCTGTGGGGGCGGCTGGGCCTGGCCCGGGACTGACGCCCCACCTGCGCTGGGCGCGCGGCGCACGGGACGGGCGCGGCCGGGCGCCCCTCCCGGCAGCTCAGGTGGGCGACGCGGGCCCGCGGGACGGCCGCCCACGGACGGCCCGGTCGAGGACCCGCCCCCGGTGAGACACCCGGCCGGTCCGGTGGAGCGCCCCGGTAGCCTCTTGGCCCGTGACCGCAACCCTCATCTGGATCCTCGTCGCCCTCGTGGTGATCGGCCTCTACCTCAGCTGGACGGCCGGGCGGCTGGACCGGCTGCACGCGCGGATCGACGCCGCGCGCGCCGCACTCGACGCGCAACTGCTGCGCCGCGCCTCCGTCGCGCAGGAGCTGGCCACCTCCGGGGTGCTCGACCCGGCCGCCTCGATCGTCCTGTACGAGGCCGCCCACGCCGCCCGGCAGGCCGAGGAGGAGCAGCGGGAGGTCGCCGAGAGCGAGCTGACCCAGGCCCTGCGCGCGGTGTTCGAGGAACCCGCGCAGGTGGAGGCCGTCCGCGAGGCGCCCGGGGGAGAGGAGGCGGCCCGCGAACTCACCGAGGCGGTGCGCAGGGTGCCGATGGCCCGGCGCTTCCACAACGACGCCGTGCGCGCGGCCCGGGCCCTGCGGCGGCACCGCAAGGTGCGCTGGTTCCGGCTGGCCGGACACGCCCCGTTCCCCATGGCCTTCGAGATGGACGACGAGCCCCCGGCCGCCCTGGTCGACCGGGCCGCCTGACCCCGCCGGGCGACACGGGCCGCCCGTCCCGTCCACCGGCCGTTCCCGGCCGCGTCGCCGAAAAGGATCCACGGCGTTCCCATTGGCCCTTGCTGTGGCCTGCTTCCCTCACGTTTCCTCGGTGCTGCAGAAACCCTCTTTCCCATCAGCGAGGTCACCCGTGTCCATCTCCGAAAACCAGGCTCCCGAGACCGGCACCGCCCGTGTGAAGCGCGGCATGGCCGAGCAGCTCAAGGGCGGCGTCATCATGGACGTCGTCACCCCGGAGCAGGCGAAGATCGCCGAGGACGCGGGCGCGGTCGCCGTCATGGCGCTGGAGCGGGTCCCGGCCGACATCCGCAAGGACGGCGGCGTGGCCCGCATGTCCGACCCGGACATGATCGAGGGCATCATCGACGCCGTCTCGATCCCGGTCATGGCCAAGTCCCGCATCGGCCACTTCGTCGAGGCCCAGGTGCTGCAGTCCCTCGGCGTCGACTACATCGACGAGTCCGAGGTCCTCACCCCGGCCGACGAGGTCAACCACTCCGACAAGTGGGCCTTCACCACCCCGTTCGTCTGCGGCGCCACCAACCTCGGCGAGGCCCTGCGCCGCATCGCCGAGGGCGCCGCGATGATCCGCTCCAAGGGCGAGGCCGGCACCGGCAACGTCGTCGAGGCCGTCCGCCACCTGCGCCAGATCAAGAACGAGATCGCCAAGCTGCGCGGCTTCGACAACAACGAGCTGTACGCCGCCGCCAAGGAGCTGCGCGCCCCCTACGAGCTGGTCAAGGAAGTCTCCGAGCTCGGCAAGCTCCCGGTCGTCCTCTTCTCCGCCGGTGGCGTCGCCACCCCCGCCGACGCCGCGCTCATGCGCCAGCTCGGCGCCGAGGGCGTCTTCGTCGGCTCCGGCATCTTCAAGTCGGGCGACCCGGCCAAGCGCGCCGCCGCCATCGTGAAGGCCACCACCTTCTACGACGACCCGAAGATCATCGCGGACGCGTCCCGCAACCTCGGCGAGGCCATGGTCGGCATCAACTGCGACACCCTCCCCGAGACCGAGCGCTACGCCAACCGCGGCTGGTAGTTCCATGAGCACTCCTGTCATAGGCGTCCTGGCCCTCCAGGGCGACGTACGGGAGCACCTCGTCGCCCTGGCCGCGGCCGACGCCGTGGCCAGGCCGGTGCGGCGCCCCGAGGAACTCGCCGAGGTGGACGGCCTGGTCATCCCCGGCGGGGAGTCCACCACCATCTCGAAGCTGGCCGTGCTGTTCGGGGTCATGGAGCCCCTGCGCGCACGGGTGCGGGACGGCATGCCCGTCTACGGCACCTGCGCGGGCATGATCATGCTCGCGGACAAGATCCTCGACCCGCGCTCGGGCCAGGAGACGGTCGGCGGCATCGACATGATCGTGCGGCGCAACGCCTTCGGGCGGCAGAACGAGTCCTTCGAGGCGGCCGTCGGCGTCACGGGCGTCGAGGGCGAACCCGTGGAGGGCGTCTTCATCCGCGCCCCCTGGGTGGAGTCCGTCGGCGCCCGGGCCGAGGTGCTGGCCGAGCACGACGGCCACATCGTCGCCGTGCGCCAGGGCAACGCACTGGCCACCTCGTTCCACCCGGAACTGACCGGCGACCACCGGGTGCACGCCCTGTTCGTCGACATGGTGCGCGCGAACCGGGCAGCCGAGTCCTTGTAGGATTCCTGCGTTCGTTGCTGAGATGGGTTACGCGAAGGAGACAGGCAGATGTCCGGCCACTCTAAATGGGCCACGACGAAGCACAAGAAGGCCGTCATCGATGCCAAGCGCGGCAAGCTCTTCGCGAAGCTGATCAAGAACATCGAGGTCGCGGCGCGGATGGGCGGCGCCGACATCGAGGGCAATCCGACGCTCTACGACGCCATCCAGAAGGCCAAGAAGTCGTCGGTCCCCAACAAGAACATCGACTCCGCGGTCAAGCGCGGCGCGGGCCTGGAGGCCGGCGGCGCCGACTACGAGACGATCATGTACGAGGGCTACGGCCCGAACGGCGTCGCGGTGCTCATCGAGTGCCTCACCGACAACCGCAACCGCGCCGCCTCCGAGGTCCGCGTCGCCATGACCCGCAACGGCGGCTCCATGGCGGACCCGGGCTCGGTGTCGTACCTGTTCAACCGCAAGGGCGTCGTCATCGTCCCCAAGGGCGAGCTGTCCGAGGACGACGTCCTCGGCGCCGTCCTGGACGCCGGGGCCGAGGAGGTCAACGACCTCGGTGAGACGTTCGAGGTCATCAGCGAGGCCACCGACCTGGTCGCGGTCCGCACCGCCCTCCAGGACGCCGGCATCGACTACGACTCCGCCGACGCCAACTTCGTCCCGACCATGCAGGTCGAGCTGGACGAGGAGGGCGCCAGGAAGATCTTCAAGCTGATCGACGCGCTCGAGGACAGCGACGACGTGCAGAACGTCTTCGCCAACTTCGACGTCAGCGACGAGGTCATGGAGAAGGTCGACGCCTGACACGCGCGCACGCGAGCGACGGGCCGACGGGACACACCCCGTCGGCCCGTCGCGTTGTCGGTGGCACCCGATAGCCTGCACAAACTGGTGAGCGAAAGGGAGGGCGCGTGCGCGTACTGGGGGTGGACCCGGGACTGACCCGGTGCGGCGTCGGTGTGGTCGAGGGGGTCGCCGGACGCCCGCTGACCATGGTGGGCGTCGGTGTCGTGCGCACACCCGCGGACGCCGAGCTCGGCCACCGCCTGGTCGCCGTCGAGCAGGGCATCGAGCAGTGGCTCGACGAGCACCGCCCCGAGTTCGTCGCCGTGGAGCGCGTCTTCAGCCAGCACAACGTGCGGACGGTCATGGGCACCGCCCAGGCCAGCGCCGTCGCCATGCTGTGCGCCGCCCGCCGCGGGATCCCCGTCGCGCTGCACACCCCGAGCGAGGTCAAGGCCGCCGTCACCGGCAGCGGCCGCGCCGACAAGGCCCAGGTGGGCGCCATGGTCACCCGCCTGCTCCGACTCGACGCACCCCCGAAGCCGGCCGACGCGGCCGACGCCCTCGCGCTCGCCATCTGCCACATCTGGCGTGCCCCCGCGCAGAACCGACTCCAGCAGGCCGTCGCCCTGCACACCGCCCGAGCACCGAAAGGCCGTACGGCATGATCGCCTTCGTCAGCGGCACAGTGGCCGCACTCGCTCCGGACGCCGCGGTCGTCGAGGTCGGCGGCGTCGGCATGGCCGTCCAGTGCACGCCGAACACGCTGTCCACGCTCCGCATGGGGCAGCCGGCGAAGCTGCACACCTCCCTGGTCGTCCGCGAGGACTCCCTCACCCTGTACGGCTTCGCGGACGACGACGAGCGGCAGGTCTTCGAGCTGCTCCAGACCGCGAGCGGCGTGGGACCGAGACTGGCCCAGGCCATGCTCGCCGTGCACAGCCCGGACGCGCTGCGCCGGGCCGTGTCCACCGCCGACGAGAAGGCCCTCACCGCCGTCCCCGGCATCGGCAAGAAGGGCGCCCAGAAACTGCTGCTGGAGCTGAAGGACCGGCTCGGCGCGCCCGTCGGCGCTCCCGCGGTCGGCGCACCGGTCAGTGCCGGCTGGCGCGACCAGCTGCACGCCGCGCTGATCGGGCTCGGCTACGCGACCCGCGAGGCCGACGAGGCCGTGTCCGCCGTGGCCCCGCAGGCCGAGGCCGCCGAGGGCACGCCCCAGGTGGGGCAGCTCCTCAAGGCCGCCCTGCAGACGCTGAACCGGGCCCGGTAGCGGGCCCGGCAGGACGGCCGCAGCCCCGCACCCCGGGGCCTCGCGCCGGCCCCGGGCCCCGCCCGACCCCACCGCCGCACTCGTACCGCCGCACCCGCACCGCCGTACCCTCCGTACCGAGATTTCGAGGCACACTCCATGAACTGGGACGACACGACCGACGCCGACGCCGCCGAGCGGCTCGTGGGTGCGTCCGCCGACCGTGAGGACCAGGCCGTCGAGGCCGCCCTGCGCCCCAAGGACCTGGGCGAGTTCATCGGCCAGGAGAAGGTCCGCGAGCAGCTCGACCTCGTCCTGCGCGCCGCCCGCGCGCGAGGCGCCACCGCCGACCACGTCCTGCTCTCCGGCGCCCCCGGCCTCGGCAAGACCACCCTGTCCATGATCATCGCGGCGGAGATGGGCGCCCCCATCCGCATCACCTCCGGCCCCGCCATCCAGCACGCCGGCGACCTCGCCGCGATCCTGTCCTCCCTCCAGGAGGGCGAGGTCCTCTTCCTCGACGAGATCCACCGCATGTCCCGGCCCGCCGAGGAGATGCTCTACATGGCCATGGAGGACTTCCGCGTCGACGTCATCGTCGGCAAGGGCCCCGGCGCGACGGCCATCCCCCTCGAACTGCCCCCCTTCACCCTGGTCGGCGCCACCACCCGCGCCGGGCTGCTGCCGCCCCCGCTGCGCGACCGCTTCGGCTTCACCGCCCACATGGAGTTCTACGAACCGGCCGAACTGGAGCGGGTCGTCCACCGCTCGGCGAACCTGCTGGAGGTCGAGATCGACCCGGCGGGCGCCGCCGAGATCGCCGGCCGGTCCCGCGGCACGCCCCGCATCGCCAACCGCCTGCTGCGCCGCGTCCGGGACTACGCGCAGGTCAAGGCCGACGGCCTGATCACCCGCGACATCGCCGCCGCCGCGCTCGCCGTCTACGAGGTGGACGAGCGCGGTCTGGACCGGCTGGACCGGGCGGTGCTGGAGGCCCTGCTCAAGCTGTTCGGCGGCGGCCCCGTCGGCCTGTCCACGCTCGCTGTCGCGGTGGGGGAGGAACGTGAGACCGTGGAAGAGGTCGCCGAACCCTTCCTCGTACGGGAGGGACTGCTCGCCCGCACCCCCCGCGGCCGGGTCGCCACCCCCGCCGCGTGGGCGCACCTCGGCCTCACCCCGCCGCGCTCCCAGGCCGCCGGAAACGGACAACAGGACCTGTTCGGGGCGTGACGCCGCCGCGACCGCGGCGGCACGGCGAGGACAGTGGCCGGAGCAGGAACCCCGGTGCCATGCTGAGCGTTGTTCCATGCGCGCGGACTCGCTTAGACTCCGCCGATGCCGCCTTAGTCGGCGGCGTACACACCCCCAACCATCTGGCCGCTCACAGCGCGGTCGTGTGAAGGAAGTACCGACCCGTGAGTCTCCTGACCCTCCTCCCGTTCATCGTGCTCATCGGGGCCATGTTCCTGATGACCCGATCGGCCAAGAAGAAGCAGCAGCAGGCCGTGGAGATGCGGAACCAAATGCAGCCCGGCAGCGGCATCCGCACCATCGGGGGCATGTACGCCACGGTCAAGGAGGTCAACGAGGACACCGTCCTCGTCGACGCCGGTCCCGGCGTCGAGCTCCTCTTCGCCAAGAACGCCATCGGTGCCGTCCTGACCGACGACGAGTACAACCGCATCGTCCACGGCATCGAGCACGACCTGAAGTCCGACGCCGACGTCGTCCCGGACGACGCCTCCTCCCTCACCGGGACCGACGAGCCGGCCGCCGCCGACGAGCAGGCCGTCGACCTCGGCAAGAAGGACGCTGCCGGGGACACGGCCGGCGAGACGCCGGTCGACGAGGCGAAGGCGGACGCAGAGCCGAAGAAGACGGACGGCGACTCCGACGCGAAGTAGTCGTGTCCCGGGGTGGGGGGGGCCCGCCCCCCCCCCCCCCCCCCCCCCCCGCGCCCCCCGCCCCCCCCCCCCCAGGGCAGGGCGCCCCGCCCCCCCAC
>NZ_JBIRHH010000007.1:314300-444419 GCF_044328425.1 Streptomyces sp. NPDC017943
GGCGGGGGCCCGGGGGGGGGTGGCGGGGGGCGGCGGGGGCGGGGCGGCCGTCTCCCCCACCTAGGCCGGCGGCCCCCCCGCCGGTTTTTGTGGGGGGGGGGGGGGGGGGGGGCCCCCCCCCCCCCACCCCGGCACACGACCGGCTCGCACGGAGTCCCGACACATTGGCATGGCCGCCCGTCCGCCGATCCGGACGGAGGCGGCCCGAGAGGGAGTACGAGAAGGTGGCCACACCTAAAAAGGGCCGGAGCGCGAGCGCCCAGAGCAAGCCGGGGCGCTCGCTGGCCCTGATCCTGATCGCCATCGCGGCGCTCACCGGTGGAATGTTCGCCTCGGGACACACGAAGCCGCGTCTCGGCATCGACCTGGCCGGCGGTACGAGCATCACGCTCCGCGCCGTCTCCGAGCCGGGCCAGGAGAACGCCATCAACAAGACCAACATGGACACCGCGGTCGAGATCATGGAACGCCGTGTCAATGGTCTGGGCGTCTCGGAGTCCGAGGTGCAGACCCAGGGCAGCCGGAACATCATCGTCAACATCCCCAAGGGCACCAACTCCGAGGAAGCCCGGGATCAGGTCGGCACCACCGCCAAGCTCTACTTCCGCCCGGTCCTGCAGCGCGAGGCCGCCCCCGGTGAGGCCGAGCCCACCCCGAGCGGCACCTCCGGCGGCAGCGCCTCCCCGAGCCCTTCCGGCTCCGGCAAGCCCAAGGAGTCCGCGACCTCCGGCTCCCCGAGCCCGTCGGCCTCCGCCACGACCCAGGGCCGTGCCGTCACCGACTCGCTCAAGGCCGACGCCACCCCGTCCGCGAGCGGCAGCCCCAAGGCCTCCGGCAGCCCGTCGCCGTCCAGCACCGGCAACGCCGCGTCCGGCGCGCTGGAGAAGCAGTACGCCGCCCTCGACTGCTCCGACCCGAAGCAGCGCGCCACCGCCGGCAAGGCGGCCAAGAACGACCAGCCCACCGTCGCCTGCGGGCAGGACGGCAAGGTCTGGAGCAAGTTCCTGCTGGGCCCGGTCGACGTCGACGGCACCGAGATCAAGAAGGCCCAGGCGAGCCTCAACACCCAGGGCGCCGGCGGCTGGCAGGTCGACATGACCTTCAACTCCGCGGGCACCAAGAAGTTCGCCGCGACCACCGCCAAGCTGGCCCAGCAGGCCACCCCGCAGAACGAGTTCGCGATCGTCCTGGACGACGAGGTGGTCTCCCACCCGTTCGTCCAGACCACCATCAGCGGCGGCAACGCGCAGATCTCCGGCAGCTTCACCCAGGAGGAGGCCAAGAGCCTCGCCAACATGCTGTCCTACGGCGCCCTGCCGCTGACCTTCGAGGAGGACAGCGTCACCACCGTGACCGCCGCCCTCGGCGGCGAGCAGCTGGAGGCCGGACTCATCGCCGGTGCGATCGGCCTCGCGCTGGTCGTCATCTACCTGCTGGTCTACTACCGCGGCCTGTCGTTCATCGCGATCCTGTCCCTGCTGGTCTCGGCCGCGCTGACCTACACGATCATGTCGCTGCTCGGCCCGACCATCGGCTTCGCGCTGAACCTGCCGGCCGTCTGCGGCGCCATCGTCGCCATCGGCATCACGGCGGACTCGTTCATCGTCTACTTCGAGCGTGTCCGCGACGAGATCCGGGAGGGCCGCTCGCTGCGCCCCGCCGTCGAGCGCGCCTGGCCGCGCGCGCGGCGCACCATCCTGGTCTCCGACTTCGTGTCCTTCCTCGCCGCCGCGGTGCTGTTCATCGTCACCGTCGGCAAGGTCCAGGGCTTCGCGTTCACGCTCGGCCTGACCACCCTGCTCGACGTGGTCGTGGTGTTCCTCTTCACCAAGCCGCTGCTGACCCTGATGGCCCGCCGCCCGTTCTTCGCGAACGGCCACAAGTGGTCCGGCCTCGACCCGAAGAGCCTGGGTGCGCAGCCGCCGCTGCGCCGCACCCGCCGCCCCGCCGTCCCCGTCGACACCAAGGAGGCCTGAGATGTCGAAACTCGGCAACCTCGGCGCTCGACTGCACCGTGGCGAGATCGGCTACGACTTCGTCAAGAACCGCAAGATCTGGTACGGCCTGTCGATCCTGATCACCATCACGGCCATCGTGGGCCTGGCGGTCCGCGGCCTGCACATGGGCATCGAGTTCCAGGGCGGCGCCGTCTTCACCACCCCGAAGAACGTCAGCGCCTCGGTGTCCCAGGCCGAGGGCTACGCGGAGGACGCCTCGGGTCACGACGCGATCGTCCAGAAGCTCGGTGACGGCACCCTGCGCATCCAGGTCGCCGGCATCGACACCGGCGCCGCGGACAAGATCAAGACCCAGCTCTCCGACGATCTGAAGCTCGACGCGGAGGAGATCAACGCCGAGCTCGTCGGCCCCAGCTGGGGTGACCAGATCGCCAACAAGGCCTGGCAGGGCCTCGGCATCTTCATGGTGCTCGTGGTGATCTACCTGGCGATCGCCTTCGAGTGGCGCATGGCCGTCGCCGCGTTCGTCGCGCTGATCCACGACATCACCATCACGGTCGGCATCTATGCCCTGGTCGGCTTCGAAGTCACCCCGGGCACGGTGATCGGCCTCCTCACCATCCTCGGCTACTCGCTCTACGACACGGTCGTGGTGTTCGACAGCTTGAAGGAACAGACCAGGGACATCACCAAACAGACCCGCTGGACCTACAGCGACATCGCCAACCGCTCGATCAACAGCACCCTGGTGCGCTCCATCAACACCACGGTGGTCGCGCTGCTGCCGGTGGCGGGCCTGCTGTTCATCGGTGGCGGTGTCCTCGGCGCCGGCATGCTGAACGACATCTCGCTGTCGCTGTTCGTCGGCCTCGCGGCCGGTGCGTACTCCTCGATCTTCATCGCCACCCCGCTCGTCGCCGACCTCAAGGAGCGCGAGCCGGCGATGAAGGCCCTGAAGAAGCGGGTGCTCGCCAAGCGGGCCCAGGCCGCCGCCAAGGGCGAGACCGAGGTCCACGACGAGGCGTACGCGGGTGAGCCCGAGGACGCCACGCCCGCCGTCGTCGGTCCCCGCAACCAGCCGGCGTCCCGCACCCGCGGACGTGGTCGCCCCTCGGGGAAGCGCCGGTGACCGACATCCAGGAGCTGTTGCTCAGCCGCATCCGGGACGTGGCCGACTACCCGGAGCCGGGCGTGATGTTCAAGGACATCACCCCGCTGCTCGCGGACCCGGCGGCGTTCACCGCGCTCACCGACGCCCTGTCGGAGATCGCGGAGCGCACCGGCGCCACCAAGGTCGTCGGCCTGGAGGCCCGCGGCTTCATCCTGGGCGCCCCGGTCGCCGTCCGCGCCGGTCTCGGCTTCATCCCCGTGCGCAAGGCGGGCAAGCTCCCCGGAGCCACCCTCGCCCAGGCGTACGACCTGGAGTACGGCTCGGCGGAGATCGAGGTCCACGCCGAGGACCTCGGTGGGGACGACCGCGTCCTGATCGTCGACGACGTCCTCGCCACCGGCGGCACCGCCGAGGCGTCGATCCAGCTCATCCGCCGGGCCGGCGCCGAGGTGGCCGGTCTCGCCGTTCTCATGGAGCTCGGGTTCCTCAGCGGCCGCGCCCGCCTGGAGCCCGCTCTGGCCGGCGCCCCGCTGGAGGTCCTGCTCACCGTCTAGCGGCTCGCCGGACAGCTCGGCGAGCCGAGGTACGACACCGCGAAGGCGGACCCCGCGGAATTTCGGGGTCCGCCTTCCGCGTTTGCGGGTAGACGGCTCTCACATCGGCCTGAAGGCGATCCCGGAGCTCAGGATCGCTACCATGGGGTCTCCGGAGCCTGACCGGGGGACCCGGATCGCGCACGAGGAGTCCTCTTGCCAGACGAGGCCCAGCACCTGACCGCCGCCAAGCCCGAGTCCGCCTCGGCAGCCGCGGCGAAGCCCGCGCCGACCGCGCCCCACGCGAAGAACGACACCCGCGGGCCGGTCGAGCACGCCCAGTCGGCGCCGGTCGACAAGCCCGCCGAGCAGGCCCGTCCCAAGCCCGCGCCGCCGGTGCGCCAGGCCTCGGGCCAGCCGGCCCGCAGCGGCTCCTCCAACCGCGTCCGCGCCCGCCTGGCCCGGCTCGGCGTGCAGCGCGCCAACCCGTACAACCCGGTGCTGGAACCGCTGCTGCGGATAGTGCGCAGCAACGACCCCAAGATCGAGACGGCCACGCTCCGCCAGATCGAGCGCGCCTACCAGGTCGCGGAGCGCTGGCACCGCGGCCAGAAGCGCAAGAGCGGCGACCCGTACATCACGCACCCCCTCGCCGTCACCACCATCCTCGCCGAGCTGGGCATGGATCCGGCCACGCTCATGGCCGGCCTGCTGCACGACACGGTCGAGGACACCGAGTACGGCCTGGAGGACCTGCGCCGCGACTTCGGCGACGTCGTCACCCTCCTCGTCGACGGCGTCACCAAGCTGGACAAGGTCAAGTTCGGCGAGGCCGCCCAGGCCGAGACCGTGCGCAAGATGGTCGTCGCCATGGCCAAGGACCCCCGCGTCCTGGTCATCAAGCTCGCCGACCGCCTGCACAACATGCGCACCATGCGCTACCTCAAGCGCGAGAAGCAGGAGAAGAAGGCGCGCGAGACCCTGGAGATCTACGCGCCGCTCGCCCACCGCCTGGGCATGAACACCATCAAGTGGGAGCTGGAGGACCTCGCCTTCGCGATCCTCTACCCCAAGATGTACGACGAGATCGTCCGGCTGGTCGCCGAGCGGGCGCCCAAGCGCGACGAGTACCTGGCCATCGTCACCGACGAGGTCCAGCAGGACCTGCGCGCCGCCCGCATCAAGGCCACCGTCACCGGCCGCCCCAAGCACTACTACAGCGTCTACCAGAAGATGATCGTCCGCGGCCGGGACTTCGCGGAGATCTACGACCTGGTGGGCATCCGCGTCCTCGTGGACACCGTCCGCGACTGCTACGCGGCCCTCGGCACCGTCCACGCGCGATGGAATCCGGTCCCCGGCCGGTTCAAGGACTACATCGCGATGCCCAAGTTCAACATGTACCAGTCGCTGCACACGACGGTCATCGGCCCCGGCGGCAAGCCCGTCGAGCTGCAGATCCGCACGTTCGACATGCACCGCCGCGCCGAGTACGGCATCGCCGCGCACTGGAAGTACAAGCAGGAGGCCGTCGCCGGCGCGTCCAAGGTGCGCACCGACGCCCCCAAGTCGTCCGGCAAGAGCAAGGACGACCACCTCAACGACATGGCGTGGCTGCGCCAGCTCCTCGACTGGCAGAAGGAGACCGAGGACCCCGGCGAGTTCCTGGAGTCGCTGCGCTTCGACCTCTCCCGCAACGAGGTCTTCGTCTTCACCCCCAAGGGCGACGTCATCGCGCTCCCCGCCGGGGCGACCCCGGTCGACTTCGCCTACGCGGTGCACACCGAGGTCGGGCACCGCACGATAGGCGCCCGCGTCAACGGCCGCCTGGTGCCGCTGGAGTCCACCCTCGACAACGGTGACCTGGTGGAGGTCTTCACCTCCAAGGCGGCCGGCGCCGGGCCCTCGCGCGACTGGCTGGGCTTCGTCAAGTCACCGCGCGCCCGCAACAAGATCCGGGCCTGGTTCTCCAAGGAGCGCCGCGACGAGGCGATCGAGCAGGGCAAGGACGCCATCGTCCGCGCCATGCGCAAGCAGAACCTGCCGATCCAGCGCATCCTGACCGGCGACTCCCTGGTGACCCTGGCGCACGAGATGCGCTACGCCGACATCTCCGCCCTGTACGCGGCGATCGGTGAGGGCCACGTCTCCGCGCAGAACATCGTGCAGAAGCTGGTCCAGGCCCTCGGCGGCGAGGAGGCGGCCACCGAGGAGATCGACGAGTCGGTCCCGCCGGCCCGCGGACGCAGCCGCAAGCGCCGCTCCAGCGCCGACCCCGGCGTCGTCGTCAAGGGCGTCGAGGACGTGTGGGTCAAGCTGGCCCGCTGCTGCACCCCCGTCCCCGGCGACCCGATCATCGGTTTCGTCACCCGCGGCAGCGGCGTGTCCGTGCACCGCAACGACTGCGTGAACGTGGAGTCGCTCTCCCGGGAGCCCGAGCGCATCCTCGACGTCGAGTGGGCACCCACGCAGTCCTCGGTCTTCCTGGTCGCCATCCAGGTGGAGGCCCTCGACCGGTCCCGGCTGCTCTCGGACGTCACCCGCGTGCTGTCCGACCAGCACGTCAACATCCTCTCCGCGGCCGTCCAGACCTCCCGCGACCGCGTCGCCACGTCCCGCTTCACCTTCGAGATGGGCGACCCGAAGCATCTCGGCCATGTGCTGAAGGCGGTCCGCGGCGTGGAGGGCGTCTACGACGTGTACCGGGTGACCTCGGCGCGCAGCAGGTCGTAGCGGCGCACGTCGGCCCGCGGCGGCCCACGCAAGAAGGGGGCTTCCGTACGAGGTGTACGGAAGCCCCCTTCACGTGGCCTCGGCCGGCTCAGCCGCCGAACTCCTGCAGGCCCTTCAGCGCCTGGTCGAGCAGCGCCTGGCGGCCGTCCAGCTCACGCTGGAGCTTGTCCGCCTTGGCGTCGTTGCCCTGGGCGCGGGCCTGCTCGATCTGGCCCCGCAGCTTGTCCACCGCCGCCTGGAGCTGCCCGGTCAGACCCGCGGCACGCGCGCGTGCCTCCGGGTTCGTCCGGCGCCACTCGGCCTCCTCGGCCTCCTGGATGGCCCGCTCGACGGCGTGCATGCGGCCCTCGACCTTGGGCCGGGCGTCGCGCGGGACGTGGCCGATGGCCTCCCAGCGCTCGTTCACGTTGCGGAACGCGGCCCGGGCCGCCTTCAGATCGGTGATCGGCAGGAGCTTCTCGGCCTCCTCGGCCAGCTCCTCCTTGAGCTTGAGGTTCTCCGCCTGCTCGGCGTCCCGCTCGGCGAAGACCGAGCTGCGCGCCGCGAAGAAGACGTCCTGGGCGCCGCGGAAGCGGTTCCACAGGTCGTCCTCGTGCTCGCGCTGCGCACGGCCCGCGGCCTTCCACTCGGACATCAGCTCGCGGTAGCGGGCGGCCGTCGCACCCCAGTCCGTCGAGTTCGACAGCGCCTCGGCCTCGGCGACCAGCCGCTCCTTGGTGCGGCGGGCCTCCTCGCGCTGGGCGTCCAGCTGCGCGAAGTGCTGCTTGCGCCGCTTGGAGAACGCCGACCGGGCGTGCGAGAAGCGGTGCCACAGCTCGTCGTCGGACTTGCGGTCCAGTCGCGGCAGGCCCTTCCAGGTGTCCACCAGGGCCCGCAGCCGCTCACCGGCCGCACGCCACTGCTCCGACTGCGACAGCTCCTCCGCCTCGGCGACCAGCGCCTCCTTGGCGTGGCGCGCCTCGTCGGACTGCTTCGCCCGCTGCGCCTTGCGCTCCTCGCGACGCGCCTCCACCAGCTCCACGAGCTTGTCCAGCCGGACCCGCAGGGCGTCCAGGTCGCCCACCACGTGATGGGCGTCGACCTGCTCCCGGATGTGGTCGATGGCGGCCTGGGCGTCCTTGGCCGACAGGTCGGTGGTCTTCACTCGCTTCTCGAGGAGGCCGATCTCGACAACCAGGCCCTCGTACTTGCGCTCGAAGTAGGCCAGCGCCTCGTCGGGGGAGCCTGCCTGCCAGGAACCGACGACCTGCTCGCCGTCGGCCGTACGCACGTACACGGTCCCCGTCTCGTCGACGCGGCCCCACGGGTCGCTGCTCACAGCGCCTCCTCCACATGATGCCTGCGGGGGGCCTGTGGCACCCCCGGGCATCGTCCACAGTTTCGTCACGGCCAACATAGGCGACCGGCGGGGGGCCTGTCCGCATCCCGCGCGACCGAAATTACGCAGTTGAGGGTCAAGATTCGCTGATCGTGGCCTTGTTGATCACGACCGTCGCGTTGGGCGCGGTGTTGCCCGTCTGGGGGTCGGGAGCCTGCGCCCCGGCCTTGGCGATCTTCTGCAGGACCTTCATGCCGGCCTCGGACACCGTACCGAACGGTGTGTAGTCGGGCGGCAGCTGGCTGTCCTGGTAGACGAGGAAGAACTGGCTGCCGCCGCTGTCGCGGCCCTGCTTGGTCTGCGCGTTGTACTGGTTCGCCATCGCGACGGTGCCCGCCGGGTACACCCCGCCCTTGAGGCTCTTGTCCTTCAGGTTCTCGTCCGGGATCGTGTAGCCGGGGCCGCCCATGCCGGTGCCCTGCGGGTCGCCGCACTGCAGGACGTAGATGCCCTGGCTGGTGAGGCGGTGGCACTTGGTGTGGTCCAGGTACCCCTTGTCGACGAGGAACTTGAACGAGTTGACCGTGTGCGGGGCCGCCGACGCCTTCAGCGCGACACCGATCTCGCCGCAGGTCGTGTCCAGCTTCATCGCGTACTTCGCCGACTCGTCGATGGCCATCGACGGTTCCTTCTTCCAGGTCTGCGACTTGACCTTGCCCGGGGCGGGCTTCTCGCAGGGGTCCGGCGCCTTGCTGGGCGAGGCGCTCGGCGTGACCTCCGCGCCCGCGTTCTCCTTCTTGCCGTCGTCCTCGAACGGCTTGGTGAGGAAGACCGTCACGGACAGCACCACGACCACGCCGAGGACCGAGGCGATCACCGAGTTGCGCATACGGGCCTTGCGTCGCGCGTCCGTGCGTCGCTGCTGCTGCCGCAAGAACTTCTCCCGGGCGAGCTGACGCCGCCGCTGTTCCTGGCTGACCACCGGGTTCTCTCCTCCTGGGTCCAAAAACGCCGACCGGTACGCGTGGCGTCCTGTGCCGACCGCCTGCGTGTGCCCCGTACCGTATATGGGTTCGCTGAGGAATCGGCAGCGCCGGTAGGCTCTGTGAGCAGTTGTAGCCGCCCGTATCGACACAACGAAGGACGATCGTGCTCATTGCCGGGTTCCCCGCCGGGGCCTGGGGGACGAATTGCTACCTCGTCGCCCCCGCCGCCGGCGAGGAGTGCGTGATCATCGACCCCGGCCACCAGGCCGCCGACGGCGTCGCCGAGGCGATCGCCAAGCACCGGCTCAAGCCCGTCGCCGTCGTCCTCACCCACGGCCACATCGACCACGTGGCCTCGGTCGTCCCGGTCTGCGGCGCGCACGACGTGCCGGCCTGGATCCACCCCGACGACCGGTACATGATGAGCGACCCCGAGAAGGCGCTCGGCCGCTCCATCGGGATGCCGCTGATGGGGGAGCTGACCGTGGGGGAGCCGGACGACGTCAGGGAGCTGGCCGACGGCTCGAAGCTGGAACTGGCCGGCCTGGAGCTGTCCGTCGCGCACGCCCCTGGCCATACCAAGGGGTCGGTGACCTTCGGCATGCCCGAGGCGGCGGACATCCCGCCGATCCTGTTCTCGGGCGACCTGCTGTTCGCCGGCTCCATCGGACGCACCGACCTGCCCGGCGGTGACATGGCCGAGATGCTCGACTCGCTGGCCCGCGTGTGCCTGCCCCTCGACGACTCGACCGTGGTGCTGTCCGGACACGGCCCCCAGACGACCATCGGCCAGGAGCGCGCCACCAACCCGTATCTGCGGCAGGTGGCGGCCGGCCAGGGAGCCCAGCCCGCTCCCCGACGAGGAATGTGACGAGACCTTCCGTGAGCACCTTCAAGGCCCCCAAGGGCACCTACGACCTGATCCCGCCGGACAGCGCCACGTACCTGGCCGTCCGTGAGGCGATCGCCGCCCCGCTGCGCAACTCCGGCTACGGCTACATCGAGACGCCGGGCTTCGAAAGCGTGGAACTGTTCGCACGCGGGGTCGGTGAGTCCACCGACATCGTCACCAAGGAGATGTACGCGTTCGAGACCAAGGGCGGTGACCAGCTCGCCCTGCGTCCCGAGGGCACGGCCTCGGTGCTGCGCGCCGCGCTGGAGGCCAACCTCCACAAGACCGGAAATCTCCCGGTCAAGCTCTGGTACTCCGGTTCGTACTACCGCTACGAACGCCCGCAGAAGGGCCGCTACCGCCACTTCTCCCAGGTCGGTGCCGAGGCGATCGGCGCGGAGGACCCCGCGCTGGACGCCGAACTGATCATCCTGGCCGACCAGGCCTACCGCTCGCTCGGGCTGAGCGAGTTCCGGATCCTGCTCAACAGCCTGGGGGACAAGGAGTGCCGTCCCGTGTACCGGGCGGCGCTCCAGGAGTTCCTGCGCGGTCTGGATTTGGACGAGGACACCCTGCGCCGCGCGGACATCAACCCGCTGCGCGTCCTGGACGACAAGCGTCCGGAGGTCCAGAAGCAGCTGACCGAGGCCCCGCTGCTGCGCGACTACCTGTGCGACGCGTGCAAGGCGTACCACGAGGAGGTCCGTGAGCTGATCACGGCCGCGGGCGTCTTCTTCGAGGACGACCCGAAGCTGGTGCGCGGCCTGGACTACTACACCCGAACCACCTTCGAGTTCGTCCACGACGGCCTCGGCTCCCAGTCCGCGGTGGGCGGCGGCGGCCGCTACGACGGCCTGTCCGAAATGATCGGCGGCCCCGCGCTGCCGTCCGTCGGCTGGGCCCTCGGCGTCGACCGCACGGTCCTGGCGCTGGAGGCGGAGGGCGTGGAGCTCGAGATCCCCGCCACCACCAGCGTCTACGCCGTGCCGCTCGGCGAGGAGGCGCGCCGCCTGCTGTTCGGCAAGGTCGCCGAGCTGCGCAAGAACGGCATCGCGGCCGACTTCTCCTACGGCGGCAAGGGCCTCAAGGGCGCCATGAAGAACGCCAACCGCAGCGGCGCCCGCTACGCGATCGTCGCCGGCGAGCGCGACCTCGCCGAGGGCGTCGTCCAGCTCAAGGACATGGAGTCCGGCGAGCAGACGGCCGTCGGCGTGAACGAGATCGTGGCGGAACTGGAAGC
Organism: Streptomyces sp. NPDC017943; assembly: GCF_044328425.1. NCBI lineage: Bacteria > Bacillati > Actinomycetota > Actinomycetes > Kitasatosporales > Streptomycetaceae > Streptomyces > Streptomyces sp. NPDC017943. The sequence continues at coordinate 325,072 of NZ_JBIRHH010000007.1, forward strand.
GCGGCTCGGCTAGCGGTATCCGCAGAGGCCGCTGAGGCCGCAGCACCCCGCGCAGGCGCCGGGCACCGACGAGGTGCCCGGCGCCTGCGCCGTTGCGCGGCGCCTTCGCACCCCTGTGCGCCCGGGCGAACGCACGTCGGCCGAAACACAACCCTCAGGGACGACCCCGCGGGCATCCTTATCCCCAGCGAACGGTGCGCACACAGGACCGTGCGGCACAATGGCCGTGCCCGAAGAGGTTCAGGTCTCGAGTGACGGAATCGGCGTGATGAGCAAGACGACAGTCAGGGACGTCTCCACGGAGCCCGAGCCGGAGCGCGCCGAGACCGCGCCCCGCGTGGAGGGCGGCAGCCGGGCCTTCGCCCTGCTGCTGATGATCACCGGCGCGGCAGGACTGCTCGCCGCCTGGGTCATCACCCTCGACAAGTTCAAGATCCTGGAAGCCAAGGTCGAGGGCAAGACGTTCACACCCGGGTGCAGCTTCAACCCGGTGGTCTCCTGCGGCAGCGTCATGGAGAGCAAGCAGGCCGCCGTCTTCGGCTTCCCCAACCCGATGCTCGGCATCGCCGCCTACGCCGTCGTGATCCTGGTCGGCGTGAGCCTGCTCGCCCGCGCCCGCTTCCCGCGTTGGTACTGGCTCACCTTCAACGCCGGCTGCCTCTTCGGCGTGAGCTTCTGCGCCTGGCTGATGTTCCAGTCCCTGTACCGGATCAACGCCCTGTGCCTGTGGTGCTGCCTGGCCTGGGTCGCCACGATCGTCATGTTCTGGTACGTGACCTCGTTCAACATCCGCAAGGGCTTCCTGCCCGCCCCGGGCTGGCTCAAGAGCTTCTTCGGCGAGTTCACCTGGGTCATGCCGGTGCTGCACATCGGCATCATCGGCATGCTGATCCTGACCCGCTGGTGGGACTTCTGGCTCAGCTGAGTCCGGCCGGGCCCCGACCCGGGCCCCGACCGACTGTCGGTGCCGTGAATTAGGGTTTCGGACGTGGAGCCCGACCTGTTCACCGCCGCAGCAGAAGAACGCCAGGAGAAGGAGCCGTCCAGCAGCCCCCTGGCCGTGCGCATGCGCCCGCGCACCCTCGACGAGGTCGTGGGCCAGCGGCACCTGCTGAAGCCGGGCTCGCCCCTGCGCAGACTGGTCGGGGAGGCCTCCGGACCGGCCGGACCCTCCTCGGTGCTCCTGTGGGGCCCGCCCGGCACCGGCAAGACCACCCTCGCCTACGTCGTCTCCAAGGCCACCGACGCCCGCTTCGTCGAACTGTCGGCGATCACCGCCGGCGTCAAGGAGGTCCGCGCCGTCATCGACGGAGCCCGCCGCGCCGCCGGCGGCTACGGCAAGGAGACGGTCCTCTTCCTCGACGAGATCCACCGCTTCAGCAAGGCCCAGCAGGACTCCCTCCTGCCGGCCGTGGAGAACCGCTGGGTCACGCTCATCGCCGCGACGACGGAGAACCCGTACTTCTCGGTGATCTCGCCGCTGCTGTCCCGCTCCCTGCTGCTCACCCTCGAACCGCTCACGGACGACGACATCCGCGGCCTGCTGCGCCGGGCCCTCACCGACGAGCGCGGTCTCAAGGGCGCCGTCACCCTCCCCGAGGAGACCGAGGACCACCTCCTGCGCATCGCCGGCGGCGACGCCCGACGCGCCCTGACGGCCCTGGAGGCCGCCGCCGGAGCCGCCCTGGACCAGGGCGAGTCCGAGATCGCGCTGACCACGCTGGAGGAGACGGTCGACCGGGCCGCCGTGAAGTACGACCGCGACGGAGACCAGCACTACGACGTCGCCAGCGCCCTGATCAAGTCCATCCGCGGCTCGGACGTCGACGCCGCCCTGCACTACCTGGCCCGGATGATCGAGGCCGGCGAGGACCCCCGCTTCATCGCCCGGCGCCTGATGATCTCGGCCAGCGAGGACATCGGCCTCGCCGATCCGAACGCCCTGCAGATCGCGGTCGCCGCCGCCCAGGCCGTCGCGATGATCGGCTTTCCGGAGGCGTCCCTCACCCTCAGCCACGCCACCATCGCCCTGGCGCTCGCCCCCAAGTCCAACGCCGCGACGACCGCGATCGGCGCGGCTCTGGAGGACGTGCGCAAGGGCCTCGCCGGGCCGGTCCCCGCCCATCTGCGCGACAGCCACTACAAGGGCGCGACCGACTTGGGCCACGGCCAGGGCTACGTCTACCCGCACGACCTGGCCGAGGGCATCGCCGCCCAGCAGTACGCCCCGGACGCCCTGAAGGACCGCGAGTACTACGAGCCGACCCGGCACGGAGCGGAGGCCCGGTACGCGGACGCGGTCGAGTGGACCCGGAAGAACCTCGGTCGCAAGCGGTCCTGAGCACCCTGTAAACTCGTCCGGAGCGCCGCGTCCCGTGCAGTCAGAACGGGGCAGTCGGCCGGAGCCCGCCGGGGATACGTCCCCGGAACGGCTCCAGGAGCGTCGCGCACCGTCGAACGGTGTCGCGGGCAGCCCACCACCCCCCGTCACGGACGGGACCGGTCGGTGGGCCACTCGCGTGCTGCACGTATGTGCCCAGACCAGGGGAGCGGCTGCCCACCGAGGTCCCATCGGACCGAGGCGGGTTTCCCCGGCTGCGGATGCGACCTCCCACAACCCTGACGAGCCGAATCAAGGAAATGAGAAGCAGTGGCGAACCAGTCCCGCCCCAAGGTCAAGAAGTCGCGTGCCCTCGGCATCGCGCTGACCCCGAAGGCCGTCAAGTACTTCGAGGCCCGCCCCTACCCGCCGGGTGAGCACGGCCGCGGCCGCAAGCAGAACTCGGACTACAAGGTCCGTCTGCTCGAGAAGCAGCGTCTGCGCGCGCAGTACGACGTGTCCGAGCGCCAGCTCGTCCGCGCCTACGAGCGTGCCTCCAAGGTCCAGGGCAAGACCGGTGAGGCCCTGATCATCGAGCTCGAGCGCCGTCTCGACGCCCTGGTGCTGCGTTCGGGCATCGCCCGCACGATCTACCAGGCCCGCCAGATGGTCGTCCACGGCCACATCGCCGTCAACGGCAAGAAGGTCGACAAGCCGTCCTTCCGCGTCCGTCCGGACGACGTCGTGCAGGTGCGTGAGCGCTCCAAGGAGAAGACCCTCTTCACGATCGCCCGTGAGGGTGGCTTCGCCCCCGACGGCGAGACCCCGCGCTACCTCCAGGTGAACCTCAAGGCCCTGGCGTTCCGCCTGGACCGCGAGCCGAACCGCAAGGAGATCCCGGTGATCTGCGACGAGCAGCTCGTCGTCGAGTACTACGCCCGCTGATCCCCAGCAGGCACGCGGTACGTCAGCCCGCCGCCCCGCCCGCCCTCACCGGCGGGCGGGGCGGCGGGCTTTCGCGCTTCCCCCACGCCCGGGCGGTAATCCGGTACGGAGCCCCACCCCCGGCGCGATAGGCTCGGCGTACGACTTTTTCGAAGTTCAGGCGCGTTTCAGGGAGCGGGTGCACAGTGTCCGGTGGAGAGGTTGCCGGGATCCTGGTGGCCGTCTTCTGGGCGATCCTGGTGTCCTTCCTCGCCGTCGCACTGGCGAGGCTGGCCCAGACGCTCAGGGCGACCACCAAGCTCGTGGCGGACGTGACCGACCAGGCCGTCCCGCTGCTGGCCGACGCCTCCGCGGCGGTGCGCTCCGCGCAGACCCAGATCGACCGGGTCGACGCGATCGCCTCCGACGTCCAGGAGGTCACGTCGAACGCCTCGGCACTGTCGACCACCGTCGCCTCCACCTTCGGCGGCCCCCTGGTCAAGGTCGCCGCCTTCGGCTACGGCGTGCGCCGGGCCCTGGGCGGCCGCAGGGACGACGCGCCGCCCGCCAAGGCACCGAGGCGTACCGTGATCGTGGGCCGGACGGTCTCCCGGCGCAGCGCCCGAGACAAGAGGGACTGAGAGCCAGCGATGTTCCGCCGTACCTTCTGGTTCAGCACGGGCGTCGCCGCCGGTGTGTGGGCCACCACCAAGGTCAACCGCAAGCTCAGGCAGCTGACCCCCGAGAGCCTCGCGAAGACCGCCGGGAACAAGGCGATCGAGGCGGGCCACCGCATCAAGGACCGGGCGGTGGGCTTCGCGCTCGACGTCCGGGACAACATGGCCGCGCGGGAGGCCGAGCTCGGCGAGGCACTCGGCATCGACGAGAACCCGGAACTCCCGGCGCCCCGGCGGCACGCCGCCATCGAGAACCGCAACAACCCGACGTACGTCGAGGGTTCGACGTACCCGACGTACCCGTACAACCGGAATGAGGACCACTGATGGAGTCGGCTGAGATTCGCCGCCGCTGGTTGAGCTTCTTCGAGGAGCGCGGTCACACCGTCGTCCCTTCGGCGTCGCTCATCGCGGACGACCCGACTCTGCTCCTCGTCCCGGCCGGCATGGTGCCCTTCAAGCCCTACTTCCTCGGTGAGGTCAAGCCGCCCTTCGCCCGCGCCACCAGCGTGCAGAAGTGCGTGCGCACGCCGGACATCGAGGAGGTCGGCAAGACCACCCGGCACGGCACGTTCTTCCAGATGTGCGGCAACTTCTCCTTCGGCGACTACTTCAAGGAAGGCGCCATCAAGCTCGCCTGGGAGCTGCTCACCGGCTCGCAGGACGAGGGCGGTTACGGCCTCGACCCCGAGCGCCTGTGGATCACCGTCTACAAGGACGACGACGAGGCCGAGCGCATCTGGCACGAGGTCGTCGGCGTGCCGAAGGAGCGCATCCAGCGCCTCGGCATGAAGGACAACTACTGGTCCATGGGCGTCCCCGGCCCCTGCGGCCCCTGCTCCGAGATCAACTACGACCGCGGCCCCGAGTTCGGCGCCGAGGGCGGTCCCGCCGTCAACGACGAGCGGTACGTGGAGATCTGGAACCTCGTCTTCATGCAGTACGAGCGGGGCGAGGGCATCGGCAAGGACAACTTCGAGATCCTCGGCGAACTGCCCAGCAAGAACATCGACACCGGCCTCGGGCTCGAGCGCCTCGCCATGATTCTGCAGGGCGTGCAGAACATGTACGAGATCGACACCTCGATGGCCGTCATCGACAAGGCCACCGAGCTGACCGGCGTCCGCTACGGCGACGCCCAGGCCTCGGACGTCTCCCTGCGCGTGGTCACCGACCACATGCGCACGTCCGTGATGCTGATCGGCGACGGCGTCACCCCCGGCAACGAGGGCCGCGGCTACGTGCTGCGCCGCATCATGCGCCGCGCCATCCGCAACATGCGCCTGCTCGGTGCCACCGGCCCGGTCGTCAAGGACCTGATCGACACCGTGATCGAGATGATGGGCCGGCAGTACCCCGAGCTCGTCACCGACCGCGAGCGCATCGAGAAGGTGGCCCTCGCCGAGGAGAACGCCTTCCTCAAGACGCTGAAGGCCGGCACCAACATCCTCGACACGGCCGTCACCGACACCAAGGCCGCCGGCGGCACCGTCCTGCCCGGCGACAAGGCCTTCCTGCTCCACGACACCTGGGGCTTCCCGATCGACCTCACCCTGGAAATGGCCGCCGAGCAGGGCCTGTCCGTGGACGAGGACGGCTTCCGGCGCCTGATGAAGGAGCAGCGGGAGCGCGCCAAGGCCGACGCCCAGGCCAAGAAGACCGGGCACGCCGGTGCCGGCGCCTACCGCGAGATCGCCGACCAGGCCGGTGCCACCGACTTCATCGGCTACACCGACACCGAGAGCGAGTCCACGATCGTCGGCATCCTCGTCGACGGCGCCTCCTCCCCGGCCGCCACCGAGGGCGACGAGGTCGAGATCGTCCTGGACCGCACGCCCTTCTACGCCGAGGGCGGCGGCCAGATCGGCGACACCGGCCGCATCAAGGTCGACACCGGTGCCGTCATCGAGATCCGCGACTGCCAGAAGCCCGTCCCGGGCGTCTACGTCCACAAGGGCGTCGTCCAGGTCGGCGAGGTCACGGTCGGCGCCAAGGCCCACGCCGCCATCGACGACCGCCGCCGCAAGGCCATCGCCCGCGCCCACTCGGCCACCCACCTGACCCACCAGGCCCTGCGCGACGCCCTCGGCCCGACGGCCGCCCAGGCCGGTTCGGAGAACCAGCCCGGCCGCTTCCGCTTCGACTTCGGCTCCCCGTCCGCCGTCCCGACGGCCGTGATGACCGACGTCGAGCAGAAGATCAACGAGGTGCTCGCCCGCGACCTGGACGTCCGGGCCGACGTCATGGGCATCGACGAGGCCAAGAAGCAGGGCGCCATCGCCGAGTTCGGCGAGAAGTACGGCGAGCGCGTGCGCGTGGTGACCATCGGCGACTTCTCCAAGGAGCTGTGCGGCGGCACGCACGTGCACAACACCGCCCAGCTGGGCCTGGTGAAGCTGCTCGGCGAGTCCTCCATCGGCTCCGGCGTGCGGCGTATCGAGGCGCTGGTCGGCGTGGACGCCTACAACTTCCTCGCCCGGGAGCACACGGTCGTCGCCCAGCTCCAGGAGCTGATCAAGGGCCGCCCGGAGGAGCTCCCGGAGAAGGTCTCCGCCATGCTCGGCAAGCTGAAGGACGCCGAGAAGGAGATCGAGAAGTTCCGCGCCGAGAAGGTGCTCCAGGCCGCCGCCGGTCTCGCCGAGTCCGCCAAGGACGTCCGAGGCGTCGCCGTCGTGACCGGCCAGGTCCCGGACGGCACGACCGCCGACGACCTGCGCAAGCTGGTCCTCGACGTGCGCGGGCGCATCCAGGGCGGCCGGGCCGCCGTCGTCGCCCTGTTCACGGTCGTCAACGGCAAGCCACTCACGGTGATCGCCACCAACGAGGCCGCCCGCGAACGCGGTCTGAAGGCCGGTGACCTGGTCCGCGCCGCCGCCAAGACCCTCGGCGGCGGCGGTGGCGGCAAGCCGGACGTCGCCCAGGGCGGCGGCCAGAACCCGGCCGCCGTCGGTGACGCCGTGGACGCCGTCGAGCGCCTCGTCGCCGAGACGGCCAAGTAGGGGACGGGCCGGACCATGCGCAGAGGACGTCGGCTCGCGATCGACGTCGGGGACGCCCGCATCGGGGTCGCCTCGTGCGACCCCGACGGGATCCTCGCCACCCCGGTGGAGACGGTCCCCGGGCGCGACATCCCGGCAGCCCGGCGACGGCTGGGGCAGCTCGTCGAGGAGTACGAGCCCATCGAGGTGGTGATCGGCCTGCCGCGCTCCCTCAAGGGCGGCGAAGGCCCCGCCGCGGTCAAGGTCCGGGGCTTCGCCCAGGAGCTGGCCCGCATGATCGCCCCGGTGCCGGTGAGGCTCGTCGACGAACGGATGACGACGGTGACGGCCAGTCAGGGACTGCGCGCCTCGGGCGTGAAGTCCAAGAAGGGCCGGTCCGTCATCGACCAGGCGGCCGCCGTGATCATCCTCCAGCAGGCCCTCGAATCCGAACGGGTGTCAGGCAAAGCACCCGGTGAAGGCGTCGAAGTGGTCATCTGATCGCGATACGGTAACGTTCCGCGCGATGCGGCGGCGTTCGAACAGCCGCCGCACAGCAAGAGGCGGGACGGGAGCCGGGCCGGAAGCCGCGCGACCGCCGCCTCGCGGCTCTAGGGGATCGATGACTGAGTATGGCCGGGGCCAAGGCTCCGAACCGTGGCATCCGGAGGACCCGTTGTACGGGGACGGCGGATTCGGCGGCCCGCAGGCCCAGCAGGGTCACCCGTCCCCCTACGGAGGCCAGCCGCAGCACTACCCGCAGCAGCCGCAGCAGGGCGACTGGGGCAGCGGCGAGTACCCCGGCTACGGTCACGCGCACCAGCAGTACCCGTACGACCAGCAGCAGTACGCGGCCCAGGCCCACGGACAGCAGCAGTACCCCGGTCAGGGCCAGCCGCAGGACCCGTACCAGCAGCAGCCCTACGGCAACGGCGGCTGGGACACCGGCGCCCACCAGCAGGTCTCGTACCCGGGTGATCCCTACGGGCAGCAGAGCGACACCTACGGGACGGGCCCGCAGGAGTCCTACGGCACCCCCGACGCCTACCCGCCCGCCGAGCAGCCGGCCCCGCGAAACACCGGGCGGAGCCCGGAACCCGAGGCCGAGACGGACTGGGACCCGGGCCCCGACCAGGGTGAACACGCCTTCTTCGCGGGCGGGGACGACGAGGACGACGGTGGCGACGGCGACGATCCGCGCGACCGGCGCGGCAAGGGCGGCGACAAACGCGGACGCGGCGGCAAACCGAAGAAGCGCCGCAACGGCATGGCCTGCCTGCTGGTCGTCGTGATCCTCGGCGGCGGCGTGGCCGGTGCCGGCTACTTCGGCTACCAGTTCTACCAGGATCGTTTCGGCGACGCCCCGGACTTCGCGGGCGAGGGAACCGGCCAGAAGGTGTCCGTCGAGATCCCCGAGGGCGCGAACGGCTACGCGATCGGCCGGGCGCTGAAGGCCGCCGGGGTCGTCAAGAGCGTCGACGCCTTCGTCTCGGCCCAGGCGTCCGACCCGGAGGGCCGCAACATCCAGGCCGGCGTCTACACGATGCGGAAGCAGATGTCGGCCGCCAGCGCGGTCGAGCTGATGCTGAGCCCCGAGAGCCGCGACAACCTGATCATCGCCGAGGGCAAGCGCAACGCCGACATCTACCGCCTCATCGACAAGCGGCTGGAGGTCAAGGAGGGCACCACGGCCGCGGTCGCCGAGAAGGACTTCCGCAAGCTCGGTCTGCCCGCCTGGGCGCAGAACCACCCCCAGGTCAAGGACCCGCTGGAAGGGTTCCTCTACCCGTCGAGCTACGGCGTGACCGAGGGGCAGAAGCCCGCGGACGTGCTGAAGCAGATGGTCGGGCGGGCCACCGAGACCTACGACAAGCTCGGCGTCGAGAAGAAGGCCGCGAGCCTCGGGCTCGAGGACCCGTGGCAGCTGATCACGGTCGCCAGCCTCGTCCAGGCCGAGGGCACCAGCCACGACGACTTCCGCAAGATGGCCGAGGTCGTCTACAACCGCATGAAGCCCGGCAACCCCCAGACCAACGGGATGCTGGAGTTCGACTCCACCTACAACTACATCAAGAACCAGAGCAAGATCGACCTCAGCCTGAGCGAGCTGCGGAACTACGACAACCCCTACAACACGTACTTCCACAAGGGCCTGCCGCCGGGTCCCATCGACAACCCGGGCGAGGACGCGCTCAAGGGCGCGCTCGCCCCGACGGACGACGGCTGGTACTACTTCATCTCGCTCGACGGCAAGACCAGCAAGTTCACGAAGACGAACGCCGAACACCAGAAGCTGGTCGACAAGTTCAACGCCTCGCGCAACAACTGAGGAACCCTCCATGGCCGCACCCCGCCGGGCCGCCGTACTCGGCTCCCCGATCGCGCACTCGCTCTCCCCGGTCCTGCACCGCACCGCCTACCGGGAACTGGGCCTGGACGGCTGGACGTACGACCGGTTCGAGGTCGACGAGGCCGGGCTGCCCGCGTTCCTCGAGACGCTGGGACCCGAGTGGGCCGGGCTGTCGCTGACCATGCCGCTCAAGCGGGCCGTGATCCCGCTGCTCGACCGGATCAGCGACACCGCGGCCTCGGTCGACGCCGTCAACACCGTCGTCGTCACGGAGGACGGCCGCCGCACCGGCGACAACACCGACATCCCCGGCATGGTCGCCGCCCTGCGCGAACACGGCATCGAGCAGACCGACTCCGCCGCGATCCTCGGTGCGGGCGCCACCGCCTCCTCCGCGCTGGCCGCACTGTCCCGCATCTGCCCGGGCGAGATCGCCGTGTACGTGCGCAGCGAGGCCCGGGCCGCCGAGATGCGGCAGTGGGCGGAGCGGCTGGAGGTCACCGTGCGCATCGCCGACTGGGCGGACGCCGAGCAGGCCCTGCGCGCCCCGCTGGTGATCAGCACCACGCCCGCCGGGGTCACCGACGCGCTCGCCCGGTCGGTGCCGGAACGGCCCGCGGCCCTCTTCGACGTCCTCTACGACCCCTGGCCGACCGACCTCGCCGCCCGCTGGTCGGCGTACGGCGGAGCCGTCGTCAGCGGACTCGACCTGCTGGTGCACCAGGCGGTGCTCCAGGTCGAGCAGATGACGGGACGTGCCCCCGCGCCCCTGGACGCCATGCGAAAAGCGGGCGAGCGGGCCCTCACGGGCCGCTAAGATCCGCTCTCGTTCCGCAGGGGGCGGAACAAGGGGAGGGGAACGTCCGTCATGTCCGCAAGCCTGCCGCAGGCGTCCGCGAAGTCCGAGATGTTCGAGGTCGTGCTGCGCTTCCTGCCCGACTGGGTGCAGTTCACGGTGCTCGCCCTGATCGTGCTCGCCCTCGTGGCGTCCTGGGCCGTCAAGATCACGCGCAAGATCGCCTACCGCCGTGCCGTCCGCACCGGCCGGCCGGTGCACGCCGCCGCCCAGTACGGGCAGGGGCGCGGCGCCGACTTCCTCGGGCAGTACGCGCCGCAGCAGACGCCCGCGCCGCCCCGGCAGGAATCCGGCGCCGACTTCCTGGGGGCCTACGCCCCGCAGCGCCGCGAGGGCGACAGCGCGTCCGCCTGATGGACCGGCGGCCGGACACCGGGCCCGGGCGTGGGAGGATCGGAGGTGGCGGACCGGAGCCGCGCAGCCGGTCAGGCCGTCGCCGTACGCGAGGACGTGCGTACGCAAGGCAGTACCAGGGCGCGAGCACTGAGGAGCACCGTTGAGCAGGTTGCGCTGGCTGACCGCGGGGGAGTCCCACGGTCCCGCACTCGTCGCGACGCTGGAGGGCCTTCCCGCCGGCGTGCCGATCACCACGGACATGGTGGCGGACCATCTCGCGAGGCGGCGCCTGGGCTATGGGCGCGGTGCACGGATGAAGTTCGAGCGGGACGAGGTCACCTTCCTCGGCGGTGTCCGGCACGGCCTCACGCTCGGCTCCCCGGTGGCGATCATGGTGGGCAACACCGAGTGGCCCAAGTGGGAGCAGGTCATGGCGGCCGACCCGGTCGACCCGGAGGTGCTGGCGGGGCTGGCCCGCAACGCGCCGCTGACCCGCCCCCGGCCCGGTCACGCCGACCTCGCGGGCATGCAGAAGTACGGCTTCGACGAGGCCCGGCCGATCCTGGAGCGCGCCTCGGCGCGGGAGACCGCGGCCCGGGTGGCGCTGGGCGCGGTGGCCCGCTCCTACCTGAAGGAGACCACCGGGGTCGAGATCGTCTCCCACGTGGTGGAACTGGCGTCGGCGAAGGCGCCCAAGGGCGTCTACCCGGCCCCGGCCGACGTGGAGCGGCTGGACGCCGACCCGGTGCGCTGCCTGGACGCGGACGCGTCGAAGGCGATGGTCGCCGAGATCGACCAGGCCCACAAGGACGGCGACACCCTGGGCGGTGTGGTGGAGATCCTGGCCTACGGCGTGCCCGTGGGCCTGGGTTCGCACGTGCACTGGGACCGCAAGCTGGACGCCCGGCTGGCCGGCGCGCTCATGGGGATCCAGGCCATCAAGGGTGTCGAGGTCGGCGACGGCTTCGAGCTGGCGCGGGTGCCGGGCTCGCAGGCGCACGACGAGATCGTGAACACCGGCGAGGGCATCCGGCGCACCTCGGGCCGCTCCGGCGGCACCGAGGGCGGGCTGAGCACCGGCGAGCTGCTGCGGGTGCGGGCGGCGATGAAGCCGATCGCGACCGTCCCGCGCGCCCTCCAGACCGTGGACGTCACCACGGGCGAGGCCGCCCAGGCCCACCACCAGCGCTCGGACGTCTCCGCCGTCCCGGCGGCCGGGATCGTGGCCGAGGCCATGGTGGCGCTGGTCCTGGCCGACGCGGTGGCCGAGAAGTTCGGCGGCGACTCGGTGACCGAGACCCGCCGCAACGTCACCGCGTACCTCGACCACCTCGCCATCCGATGAGCGGGCCGCTGGTCGTGCTGGTCGGCCCGATGGGCGTGGGCAAGTCCACCGTCGGCCGGCTGCTGGCCGGGCGGCTCGGGGTCGCCTACCGGGACACCGACGACGACATCGTCGCCGGGCAGGGCCGGACCATCGCCGAGATCTTCGTCGACGAGGGCGAGGCCGCCTTCCGGACGATGGAGAAGGCGGCCGTGCGGCGCGCCGTCGCCGAGCACGACGGCGTGCTCGCGCTGGGCGGCGGCGCCGTCCTCGACGAGGACACGCGCGCGCTGCTCGCCGGGCAGCGCGTGGCGTACCTGTCGATGGACGTCGAGGAGGCCGTCAAGCGCACCGGCCTCAACACGGCCCGCCCGCTGCTCGCGGTCAACCCGCGCAAGCAGTGGCGCGAGCTGATGGAGGCCCGCCGGCACCTCTACGAGGAGGTCGCCACCGCCGTGATCGCCACGGACGGCCGTACGCCCGAAGGGGTCACCGAAGCCGCCCTGGACGCACTGGAGTTGAAGAAGGCATGAGCGAGGCAGTCACCCGCATCCAGGTCGCCGGCACCGCGGGCACCGAGCCCTACGAGGTCCTGGTGGGCCGTCAGCTGCTGGACGAACTCGGCGCGCTGATCGGCGACCGGGCCAAGCGGGTCGCGGTCATCCACCCCGAGGCGCTCGCCGAGACCGGCGACGCCCTGCGGGCCGACCTCGCCGGGCAGGGCTACGAGGCCGTCGCCATCCAGGTGCCCAACGCCGAGGAGGCCAAGACCGCCGAGGTCGCCGCCTACTGCTGGAAGGCGCTCGGCCAGTCCGGCTTCACCCGCACCGACGTCGTCGTGGGCGTCGGCGGCGGCGCCACCACGGACCTCGCCGGGTTCGTGGCCGCCACCTGGCTGCGCGGGGTGCGCTGGATCGCCGTCCCGACCACCGTGCTGGCCATGGTCGACGCGGCCGTCGGCGGCAAGACCGGGATCAACACCGCCGAGGGCAAGAACCTCGTCGGCGCCTTCCACCCGCCCGCCGGAGTCCTGTGCGACCTGGCCGCGCTGGAGTCGCTGTCCGTCAACGACTACGTCTCGGGGCTCGCCGAGGTCATCAAGGCCGGCTTCATCGCCGACCCCGTGATCCTCGACCTGATCGAGTCCGACCCCGAGGCCGCCCGCACCCCGGCCGGACCGCACACCGCCGAGCTGATCGAGCGCTCCATCCGGGTCAAGGCCGACGTGGTCTCCTCGGACCTGAAGGAGTCGGGCCTGCGGGAGATCCTCAACTACGGGCACACGCTCGGCCACGCCATCGAGAAGAACGAGCGCTACAAGTGGCGCCACGGCGCGGCCGTCTCCGTCGGTATGCACTTCGCCGCCGAACTGGGCCGCCTCGCGGGCCGGCTGGACGACGCGACGGCCGACCGGCACCGCACCGTCCTCGAAGCGGTCGGGCTGCCCCTGCACTACCGCTACGACCAGTGGCCCAAGCTGCTGGAGACCATGAAGGTCGACAAGAAGTCCCGCGGCGACCTGCTGCGCTTCATCGTCCTCGACGGGCTGGCCAAGCCCACGGTCCTGGAAGGGCCCGACCCGGCCGTCCTGCTCGCCGCGTACGGCGAAGTCGGCCAGTAAGTCCTCCGGCGCGCCTGCCCGCCCCGAAGCGCCGTGCGCGTCCGGGCACTTCGGACCGCCCCCGGCCGTTCACACAGGGACGACCGGGGGCGGTACCGTTCGGTAGCAGCGGGTACCGCCCCCGCTGTCAGCGCCCATCGCCTGTACGAGACGGAGTGGCACCGGATGCAGCACGCAGTGGGTTCTCCGCTGCCGCCGCCCCCTCAGCCGGGGCACGGACCGGCCGTCGGCTGGTCCCCGGCCGCACATCACCCGGGGCCGCAGCACCCCGGCGCGCAGCAGGGCCCCGCGCCCGTACCCCCGCCGCCCCCGGCGCCGGGCTACCCCGCGCCGCCTCCTGGTCCGGCCGCGCCGCCTGTCGGTCCGGCCGCGCCTCCTGCGCAGGCCTCCGCGCCGGTGGTGCCGGAGACCACCGGCCATGTGCGGCTGCCGCCCGGCGGGCCCGTCGCCGTGCCGAGCGCCCCGCCCGCCGCGGCGGCCCCCGACCCGGCGGGCACGACCCTCGCGGTGCTGCTGATCGGCCCGGCGGGCGCGGGCAAGACCAGCGTCGCCAAGTACTGGGCGGACCACCGCCGGGTCCCCACGGCGCACATCAGCCTCGACGACGTGCGCGAATGGGTCCGTTCCGGCTTCGCCGACCCGCAGTCCGGGTGGAACGACAACTCCGAGGCCCAGTACCGCCTCGCCCGCCGCACCTGCGGATTCGCCGCGCGCAACTTCCTGGCCAACGGCATCTCGTGCATCCTCGACGACGCCGTCTTCCCCGACCGCCCGGTCGTCGGTCTCGGCGGCTGGAAGCGCCACGTCGGCCCGGGCCTGCTGCCCGTGGTGCTCCTGCCCGGGCTGGACATCGTCCTGGAGCGCAACGCGGAGCGCTCCGGCAACCGCCGCCTGTCGGACGAGGAGGTCGCCCGCATCCACGGCCGCATGGCCGGCTGGTACGGATCGGGCCTGCCGATCATCGACAACTCCCAGATGGACGTGCCGGAGACGGCCCGGGTGCTGGACGAGGTCCTCGCCCGGTCCATAGCGAGCCCGCCCCAGTGGTAGCGCCACCGCGGGGCGGAGCCGTGCGGGCGGCACCCACCGCGCTGCCCCACTCGGCCTCTCCCGAACGGCGCCCGGCGCCCGAAGCTCATACGCTCGGTTCATGTCAGAGGTGTACGCGGCCCGCCGGACGCGTCTGAGGGAAATCTGCAACGCGGGCGGCAGCGCGGCGGCGCTCGTCTCCCGCCCCGCCAATGTGCGCTACCTCGCGGGTGCCGCCCCGCCCGGTGCCGCCCTGCTGCTGGGGCGGACCCCGCAGGAGGACCTCCTGGTCTGTGCCGGCCCGACGGCCGACCGCCCCACCCAGGAGCGCCCCGACGAGGCGCTGCGCGTGCGGACCCTGCCGGGAGCAGCCCCGGGCGATCCGGCCGCCGCCGCGGCCGGCGTCGCCGCGGAGCACGGCACCGACTCGCTGGCCGTCGAGGAGCACCACCTCACCGTGGCCCGGCACCGGGCCCTCGGCTCGGCCGCCCCCGCCCTGCGCCTGGCCGACCTCGGCGGTGCGGTCGAGCAGCTCCGGGTCGTCAAGGACGAGGAGGAGATCTCCTCCCTCCGCATCGCCGCGGAGATCGCCGACCAGGCCCTCGGCGAACTCCTGGAGTCCATCCTGGTCGGCCGCACCGAGCGCCACCTCGCCCTCGAGCTGGAGAGGCGCCTGGTCGACCACGGGGCGGACGGTCCGGCCTTCCCCACCTCGGTGGGCACCGGCCCCCACTCGGGCCGCCCGGGTCACCGGCCCACCGACCGCCGGGTGGAGGAGGGCGACTTCCTCTCCGTGTGCCTCGGCGCGACGTACCGCGGCTACCGGTGCGAGATCGGCCGCACGTTCGTGATCGGCACCGCGCCCGCCGACTGGCAGATCGAGCTGTACGACCTGGTCTTCGCAGCCCAGCGGGCCGGCCGGGAGAGTCTCGTCCCCGGCGCCGCCTGCCGGGACGTGGACCGCGCGGCCCGCCAGGTGCTGGACTCCGCCGGGTACTCCGAGGGCCTCACGGCCCTGACCGGACACGGCGTGGGGCTCGAAATCGACGAGGACCCTCAATTGAGTCCCGCGGCCATGGGTAAACTGGACGCTTGCGTGCCGGTCACCGTCGAACCTGGGGTCCACCTCCCGGGCCGGGGTGGTGTCCGGATCGATGACACGCTCGTCGTCCGCCCCGAGGCGGACGGCGGACCCGAGCTACTCACCATCACGACCAAGGAGCTGCTCGCCCTGTAGGCAGGTGCGTGCCCCGGGGTCGTACGTCAGTCCAGGAGATTCCGCAACCGTGGCTTCCACGAACGACCTCAAGAACGGCATGGTGCTCAAGCTCGAAGGCGGCCAGCTCTGGTCCGTCGTCGAGTTCCAGCACGTCAAGCCCGGCAAGGGCCCGGCCTTCGTGCGCACCAAGCTCAAGAACGTGCTCTCCGGCAAGGTCGTCGACAAGACCTTCAACGCCGGCGTCAAGGTCGAAACGGCCACCGTCGACAAGCGGGACATGCAGTTCTCCTACATGGACGGCGAGTACTTCGTCTTCATGGACATGGAGACGTACGACCAGCTGCACGTCGACCGCAAGGCCGTCGGCGACGCCGCCAACTTCCTGATCGAGGGCTTCACCGCCACGGTCGCCCAGCACGAGGGCGAGGTGCTCTTCGTCGAGCTGCCGGCCGCCGTCGAGCTGACCGTGCAGGAGACCGAGCCGGGCGTCCAGGGCGACCGCTCCACCGGTGGCACCAAGCCCGCCACCCTGGAGACCGGCCACCAGATCCAGGTCCCCCTCTTCATCACCACCGGTGAGAAGATCAAGGTCGACACCCGCTCCAGCGACTACCTCGGCCGGGTGAACAGCTAACCGTGGCTGCCCGCAACACGGCCCGTAAGCGCGCCTTCCAGATCCTCTTCGAGGGTGACCAGCGCGGCGCCGACGTCCTGACGGTCCTCGCGGACTGGGTGCGGCTCTCCCGGGCGGACACCCGGCAGCCGCCGGTCAGCGAGTACACGATGGAGCTCGTCGAGGGCTACGCCGAGCACGCGAAGCGCATCGACGAGCTGATCGCCCAGTACTCGGTGGGCTGGACGCTCGACCGCATGCCGGTCGTCGACCGCAACATCCTGCGGCTCGGCGCCTACGAGCTGATCTGGGTCGACGGGACCCCGGACGCCGTCGTGCTCGACGAGATGGTGCAGCTGGCGAAGGAGTTCTCGACGGACGAGTCGCCCTCGTTCGTCAACGGCCTCCTCGGCCGGCTCAAGGAGCTCAAGCCGTCGCTCCGCCGCGACGAAGTCTGAGGACCGAGCACCCACGCCGGAGGGCCCGCAGCGGTGACGCTGCGGGCCCTCCGGCGTTCCTCGGCCCGTCCTGTCGTCCCGGACGGCTCCGCGGCCCCGTACGACACCGCCGGGGTGGCCGCGAACCATCTGGTTCCGGCCACCCCGGCGGCACGTTTCTGCTGTGGTCGGGTCCGCTGCCCCGGGGAGGGGTCAGGCGTCCTCGTGGGTCGCCACGGCGCGGCGCGCGTCCGCGTCCAGCACGCCCCAGCTGATCAGCTGCTCGGTGAGGACCGAGGGGGACTGGTCGTAGATGACGGCGAGTGTGCGCAGGTCGTCCTGGCGGATCGAGAGCACCTTGCCGTTGTAGTCACCGCGCTGCGACTGGATCGTGGCCGCGTAGCGCTGGAGCGGGCCCGCCTTCTCGGCGGGGACCGTGGCCAGCCGCTCCAGGTCCAGGACCAGCTTCGGCGGCGGCTCGGCGGCGCCGCCCGGGGTGGTGCCCGGCAGCAGCTCCTGCACCGGAACGCCGTAGAAATCCGCCAGCTCGGCAAGGCGCTGCACGGTCACGGCACGGTCGCCGCGCTCGTACGAACCGACCACGACCGCCTTCCAGCGGCCCTGGGACTTCTCCTCGACACCGTGGAGGGAAAGGCCCTGCTGGGTGCGGATCGCCCGGAGCTTGGCCCCGAGCTGTTTGGCGTATTCGCTGGACATATAGCTCCCCGGCACTGTGTCGACGCGTCTGGCGTGGGTGCCAGCCCGCGCGGCTGGTAACTCACTGTGAGGTTACGCAGCGTTACTCTGCCGCGTCAAGCCGAATGGTCCGCACCGACTCTTCCGTGGTAGCAGCCGTGCATTGCGCCGGATGGGTGATCCATGGGGCCCGTTCGGGTGACGGCGGGGACCTGCTACCGTGGATGGCGCAATCCCGACGTCCTTTAAGGTCCGTCCCGTGAGGCGGAGAAGGAGGTCCGTTTCGTATGGACACGCACGACTCGCAGTCCGATGCCCGGCCCGTTCTGGAAGGGCCCGACATCGCACGGGTGCTGACCCGTATCGCCCACGAGATCGTCGAACGCGCCAAGGGCGCCGACGACGTGGTGCTCCTCGGCATTCCGACCCGGGGCGTCTTCCTCGCCCGCAGGCTCGCCGACAAGCTCGAGCAGATCACCGAGCGCAAGGTTCCGTGCGGCTCGCTCGACATCACCATGTACCGCGACGACCTGCGCATGCACCCGCCGCGTGCGCTGGCCCGCACCGAGATCCCCGGTGACGGCGTCGACGGCAAGCTGGTCGTCCTCGTCGACGACGTGCTCTTCTCCGGCCGCACGATCCGCGCCGCCCTCGACGCCCTGAACGACATCGGGCGCCCGCGCGCGGTGCAGCTGGCGGTCCTCGTCGACCGCGGCCACCGTGAACTGCCCATCCGTGCCGACTACGTCGGCAAGAACCTCCCCACGTCGTTGCGGGAGACGGTCAAGGTCCAGCTCGCCGAGGAGGACGGTCGCGACACCGTGCTGCTCGGTGCCAAGCCGGCCGCCCAGTAGCACTCCGGGCGTACGCCGCCGCCGTACGCCGGTTCAGTGCGCGTGCCCGCGCGCCCGTCTGCCCCGAACCTCCCGTTTTGAACTGCCTTACGGAGCCTGACAGATGCAGCGTCATCTCATCTCGGCCGCCGACCTCACCCGCGACGACGCCGTCCTGATCCTCGACACCGCCGAGGAGATGGCCCGGGTCGCCGACCGGCCGATCAAGAAGCTGCCGACCCTGCGCGGCCGCACGATCGTCAACCTCTTCTTCGAGGACTCCACCCGGACCCGGATCTCCTTCGAGGCCGCCGAGAAGCGGCTGTCCGCGGACGTCATCAACTTCTCCGCCAAGGGCTCCAGCGTGTCCAAGGGCGAGTCCCTGAAGGACACCGCCCAGACCTTGGAGGCCATGGGCGTCGACGCCGTGGTCATCCGGCACGGCGCCTCCGGAGCCCCCTACCGCCTGGCGAACTCCGGCTGGATCGACGCCGCCGTCGTCAACGCCGGCGACGGCACCCACCAGCACCCCACCCAGGCCCTGCTGGACGCCTTCACCATGCGCCGCCGCCTGATCGGGCCCGACGCCGGGCTCGGCCAGGACCTCGGCGGCAGGCGCATCACCATCGTCGGCGACGTGCTGCACAGCCGGGTCGCCCGCTCCAACGTCGACCTGCTGCACACCCTGGGCGCCGAGGTCACCCTCGTCGCCCCGCCGACCCTGCTGCCCGTCGGCATCGACACCTGGCCCTGCGAGGTCTCCTACGACCTCGACAGCACCCTGACCAAGTCGGACGCGGTGATGATGCTGCGCGTCCAGCGCGAGCGCATGAACGCCGCCTTCTTCCCCACCGAGCGGGAGTACTCGCGGCGCTACGGACTCGACGGCGACCGCATGGCGCGGATGCCCGAGCACGCCATCGTGATGCACCCCGGGCCGATGGTCCGCGGCATGGAGATCACCGCCGAGGTCGCCGACTCCGACCGCTGCACCGTCGTCGAGCAGGTCGCGAACGGAGTGTCCATCCGGATGGCCGTCCTGTACCTGCTGCTCGGTGGCAACGAGCCCGCCGTCACCAACCCCCGCACCGAGGAGAAGTAAGACAGATGAGCAAGATCCTGATCCGTGGTGCGAAGGTACTCGGCGGTGCCCCCCAGGACGTCCTGATCGACGGCGGGACCATCGCCGAGGTGGGGACCGGCCTGAGCGCCGAGGGCGCGGAGGTCGTCGAGGCCGAGGGCAAGGTGCTGCTGCCCGGCCTGGTCGACCTGCACACCCATCTGCGCGAGCCCGGCCGCGAGGACTCCGAGACCGTCCTCACCGGCACCCGCGCCGCCGCCTCCGGCGGTTTCACCACCGTCTTCGCCATGGCCAACACCTTCCCGGTCGCCGACACCGCCGGCGTCGTCGAGCAGGTCTGGCGGCTCGGCAAGGAGCACGGCTACTGCGACGTGCAGCCCATCGGCGCCGTCACCGTCGGCCTGGAGGGCAGGAAGCTCGCCGAGCTGGGCGCCATGCACGAGTCGGCCGCCGGCGTCACCGTCTTCTCCGACGACGGCAAGTGCGTCCACGACGCCGTGATCATGCGCCGGGCCCTGGAGTACGTGAAGGCCTTCGGCGGTGTCGTCGCCCAGCACGCGCAGGAGCCGCGGCTGACCGAGGGCGCCGAGATGAACGAGGGCGTCGTCTCCGCCGAGCTGGGTCTCGGCGGCTGGCCCGCGGTGGCCGAGGAGTCGATCATCGCCCGGGACGTCCTGCTCGCCGACCACGTCGGCTCCCGCGTCCACATCTGCCACTTGTCCACCGCCGGGTCCGTCGAGATCGTCCGCTGGGCCAAGTCCCGCGGCATCCAGGTCACCGCCGAGGTCACCCCGCACCACCTGCTCCTCACCGACGAGCTGGTCCGCTCGTACAACCCCGTCTACAAGGTCAACCCGCCGCTGCGCACCGAGCGCGACGTGATGGCCCTGCGCGAGGCCCTCGCCGACGGCACGATCGACATCGTCGCCACCGACCACGCCCCGCACCCGCACGAGGACAAGGACTGCGAGTGGGCCGCGGCCGCCATGGGCATGGTCGGGCTGGAGACCGCGCTGTCGGTGGTGCAGGAGACCATGGTGGACACGGGCCTGCTGGACTGGGCCGGCGTCGCCGACCGGATGTCCGTCAAGCCCGCGCAGATCGGACAGGCCGCCGGCCAGGGCCGTCCCGTCTCGGCAGGTGAGCCCGCCAACCTCACCCTGGTCGACACGGCATACCGTGGGCTGGTGGACCCCGCGGGCTTCGCCTCGCGCAGCCGCAACACCCCCTACGAGGGCCGTGAGCTGCCGGGCCGTGTGACGCACACGTGGCTGCGGGGCAAGGCCACGCTCGTCGACGGGAAGCTCACGTGACACCTGTACTCCTGCTGGCCGCCGAGAAGGAATCGGCGGAAGTGACCGACTGGGCCGCCCGCATCGGCTGGGTCGTCGGCCTCGCCCTGTTCGTCGCGCTCGTCTACTGGCTGATGCGCGAGGGCTGGAAGTGGCGCGGCACGCTCCAGGGCGACCTGCCCGAGCTGCCCACCGCCCCGGACGAGCCGGGCCCGGCCCGCCTGACCACGACCGGCCGCTACCACGGCTCCACCACCGCCGGGCAGTGGCTCGACCGCATCGTCGCCCGGGGCCTGGGCGCCCGCAGCCGCGCCGAGCTGACGCTGACGGACGCCGGCCTGGACGTCGTACGCCCCGGGGCGAGCGACTTCTTCGTGCCGGTGGCCCGGCTGCGCGAGGCCCGGCTCGACAAGGGCATCGCCGGCAAGGTGCTCACCGAGGGCGGCCTGCTCGTCGTCACCTGGGAGCACGGGGACCGGCTGATCGACTCCGGCTTCCGCTCCGACCACGCGGCCGGGCACCGCGAGTGGGTCGACACCATCAACGCCATGATCGAGAAGAACACCAGGGAAGGCGCCGAACGATGACCACCTCCACCAGGGGAGCCAAGACTCCCGCCGTGCTCGTCCTGGAGGACGGCCGGATCTTCCGGGGCCGCGCCTACGGGGCCGTGGGGGAGACCTTCGGCGAAGCGGTGTTCTCCACCGGCATGACCGGCTACCAGGAGACCCTCACCGACCCCTCCTACCACCGCCAGGTCGTGGTGATGACCGCCCCGCACGTCGGCAACACCGGCGTGAACGACGAGGACGCCGAGTCCCGGCGCATCTGGGTCTCCGGCTACGTCGTGCGCGACCCCGCGCGCGTGCCGTCCAGCTGGCGCTCCCGGCGCACCCTCGACGAGGAGCTGGACGCGCAGGGCGTCGTCGGGATCTCCGGCGTCGACACCCGCGCCCTCACCCGCCACCTGCGCGAGCGCGGCGCCATGCGCGTCGGCATCTTCAGCGGCGACGCCGTGCGGGACGACGCGACGCTCCTCGCGCGCGTGCAGGAGGCCCCGCAGATGAAGGGCGCCGACCTCTCCGCCGAGGTCGCCACCACCGAGGCGTACGTCGTCGCGGCCCAGGGCGCGAAGAAGTTCACCGTCGCCGCCGTGGACCTCGGCATCAAGGGCATGACCCCGTACCGCATGGCCGAGCGCGGCATCGAGGTGCACGTCCTGCCGGCCACCGCGAGCGTCGAGGACGTCTACGCCGTGAACCCGGACGGCGTGTTCTTCTCCAACGGCCCGGGCGACCCGGCCACCGCCGACCACCCCGTCTCCGTCATGCAGGGGGTCCTGGAGCGGGGCACCCCGCTGTTCGGCATCTGCTTCGGCAACCAGATCCTCGGCCGCGCCCTCGGCTTCGGCACCTACAAGCTGAAGTACGGCCACCGCGGCATCAACCAGCCGGTGCAGGACCGCACGACCGGCAAGGTCGAGGTCACCGCGCACAACCACGGCTTCGCCGTCGACGCCCCGCTCGACGAGGTCGCCGACACCCCGTTCGGCCGTGCCGAGGTGTCGCACGTCTGCCTGAACGACAACGTGGTGGAGGGGCTCCAGCTCCTCGACCGCCCCGCCTTCAGCGTCCAGTACCACCCCGAAGCGGCAGCGGGCCCCCACGACGCCGCCTACCTGTTCGACCGCTTCGTCTCCCTGATGGAGGGCCAGCGTGCCTAAGCGCACCGATATCCAGTCCGTCCTGGTCATCGGCTCCGGCCCGATCGTCATCGGTCAGGCCGCCGAGTTCGACTACTCCGGCACCCAGGCGTGCCGCGTGCTGAAGTCCGAGGGCCTGCGGGTCATCCTCGTGAACTCCAACCCGGCGACGATCATGACCGACCCGGAGATCGCCGACGCCACCTACGTCGAGCCGATCACCCCCGAGTTCGTCGAGAAGATCATCGCCAAGGAGCGGCCCGACGCGCTGCTGCCCACCCTGGGCGGCCAGACGGCCCTCAACACCGCGATCTCGCTCCACGAGAACGGCGTCCTCGACAAGCACGGCGTCGAGCTGATCGGCGCCAACGTCGAGGCCATCCACAAGGGCGAGGACCGCGACCAGTTCAAGGTGGTCGTGGAGGAGGTCCGCAAGAAGATCGGCCACGGCGAGTCCGCCCGGTCCTACATCTGCCACTCCATGGACGACGTCCTCAAGGGCGTCGAGGAGCTCGGCGGCTACCCGGTCGTGGTCCGTCCCTCCTTCACCATGGGCGGCGCCGGCTCCGGCTTCGCCCACGACGAGGAGGAGCTGCGCCGCATCGCGGGCACCGGCCTCACCCTCTCGCCGACCACCGAGGTGCTCCTGGAGGAGTCCATCCTCGGCTGGAAGGAGTACGAGCTGGAGCTGATGCGCGACAAGCACGACAACGTCGTGGTCGTCTGCTCCATCGAGAACTTCGACCCGATGGGCGTGCACACCGGCGACTCCATCACCGTCGCCCCGGCGATGACCCTCACCGACCGCGAGTACCAGATCCTGCGCGACATCGGCATCGCCGTGATCCGCGAGGTCGGCGTCGACACCGGCGGCTGCAACATCCAGTTCGCGGTGAACCCCGAGGACGGCCGCGTCATCGTCATCGAGATGAACCCGCGCGTCTCCCGCTCCTCGGCCCTCGCCTCCAAGGCGACCGGCTTCCCGATCGCCAAGATCGCGGCCAAGCTCGCCGTCGGCTACACGCTGGACGAGATCCCCAACGACATCACGCAGGAGACCCCGGCCTCCTTCGAGCCCACGCTCGACTACGTGGTCGTGAAGGCCCCCCGGTTCGCCTTCGAGAAGTTCCCCAGCGCCGACTCCACCCTCACCACCACCATGAAGTCGGTCGGCGAGGCCATGGCCATCGGCCGCAACTTCACCGAGGCCTTCCAGAAGGCGCTGCGCTCGCTGGAGAAGAAGGGCAGCCAGTTCACCTTCGTCGGCGAGCCCGGTGACAAGCTCCAGCTCCTGGAGCAGGCGGTGCGCCCCACCGACGGCCGCATCAACACCGTCATGCAGGCCATCCGCGCGGGCGCCACGCCCGAGGAGGTCTTCGACTACACGAAGATCGACCCCTGGTTCGTCGACCAGCTCTTCCTGATCAAGGAGATCGCCGACGAGCTGGCCGAGGCCCCCGAGCTCACCGCCGACCTGCTGGCCGAGGCCAAGCGGCACGGCTTCTCCGACACGCAGATCGGCGAGATCCGCGGCCTGCGCGAGGACGTCGTCCGCGAGGTCCGGCACGCGCTCGGCATCCGCCCGGTCTACAAGACGGTCGACACCTGCGCCGCCGAGTTCGCCGCGAGGACGCCGTACTTCTACTCCTCCTACGACGAGGAGAGCGAGGTCGCGCCCCGGACCAAGCCGGCCGTCATCATCCTGGGCTCCGGCCCGAACCGCATCGGCCAGGGCATCGAGTTCGACTACTCCTGCGTCCACGCCTCCTTCGCGCTGAGCGACGCGGGCTACGAGACGGTGATGGTCAACTGCAACCCGGAGACCGTCTCCACCGACTACGACACCTCCGACCGCCTGTACTTCGAGCCGCTCACGCTCGAGGACGTGCTGGAGATCGTGCACGCCGAGCGGCAGGCCGGACCGGTCGCGGGCGTCGTCGTCCAGCTCGGCGGCCAGACCCCGCTGGGCCTGTCGCAGGCGCTGAAGGACAACGGCGTGCCGATCGTCGGCACTTCCCCGGAGGCCATCCACGCCGCCGAGGACCGCGGCGCCTTCGGCCGGGTCCTCGCCGAGGCCGGCCTGCCGGCCCCGAAGCACGGCACGGCCACCACCTTCGCCGAGGCCAAGGCCATCGCCGACGAGATCGGCTACCCGGTCCTGGTGCGCCCGTCCTACGTCCTCGGCGGGCGCGGCATGGAGATCGTCTACGACGAGACGCGCCTGGAGGCGTACATCGCCGAGTCGACCGAGATCAGCCCGTCCCGGCCGGTCCTGGTCGACCGGTTCCTCGACGACGCCATCGAGATCGACGTCGACGCCCTCTACGACGGCGAGGAGCTGTACCTCGGCGGCGTCATGGAGCACATCGAGGAGGCCGGCATCCACTCCGGCGACTCGGCGTGCGCCCTGCCCCCGATCACCCTCGGCGGCTTCGACATCAAGCGCCTGCGCGCCTCCACCGAGGCCATCGCCAAGGGCGTGGGCGTGCGCGGCCTGATCAACATCCAGTTCGCGATGGCCGGCGACATCCTCTACGTGCTGGAGGCCAACCCGCGCGCCTCGCGCACCGTCCCCTTCACCTCGAAGGCGACGGCGGTGCCGCTGGCCAAGGCCGCCGCCCGCATCTCGCTGGGCGCCACCGTCGCCGAGCTGCGCGCCGAGGGCCTGCTCCCGGCCACCGGCGACGGCGGGGAGCTGCCGCTGGACGCGCCGATCTCCGTCAAGGAGGCGGTCATGCCGTGGTCGCGCTTCCGCGACATCCACGGCCGCGGCGTCGACACGATCCTCGGCCCGGAGATGCGCTCCACCGGCGAGGTCATGGGCATCGACTCCGTCTTCGGCACGGCGTACGCCAAGTCGCAGGCGGGTGCCTACGGGCCGCTGCCCACCAAGGGCCGCGCGTTCATCTCGGTCGCCAACCGCGACAAGCGCTCGATGATCTTCCCGGCCCGCGAGCTCGTCGCGCACGGCTTCGAGCTGCTCGCCACCTCCGGCACCGCCGAGGTCCTCAAGCGCAACGGCATCAACGCCACGGTCGTGCGCAAGCAGTCCGAGGGCGTGGGCCCGAACGGCGAGAAGACCATCGTCCAGCTCATCCACGACGGCGAGGTCGACCTCATCGTCAACACCCCGTACGGCACGGGCGGCCGCCTCGACGGCTACGACATCCGCACGGCGGCGGTGGCCCGCTCGGTGCCCTGCCTGACGACGGTCCAGGCGCTGGCGGCGGCGGTGCAGGGCATCGACGCCCTCAACCGCGGCGACGTGGGCGTCCGCTCGCTCCAGGAACACGCGGAACACCTGACCGCGGCCCGCGACTAGCAGCCCCGAGGGGGACACCGGAAACGGTGTCCCCCTCTTCGTGAGGACGTCACGTCCTGGTGAGGACACCATGTACAAGATCTTCTTCCGTCTCGTCTTCAAGCGGCTGGACCCGGAGCAGGCGCACCACCTCGCCTTCCGCTGGGTCCGCCTGGCCGCCCGCGTGCCCGTGCTGCGCACCTTCCTCGCGGCCGCCCTCGCGCCCCGCTACAAGGAGCTGCGCACCGAGGCCCTCGGGCTGCGCATGCACGGCCCCTTCGGGCTCGCGGCCGGCTTCGACAAGAACGCCGTCGGCATCGACGGCATGGCCATGCTGGGCTTCGACCACGTCGAGATCGGCACGGTGACCGGCGAACCCCAGCCGGGCAATCCCCAGCAGCGGCTGTTCCGCCTGGTGGAGGACCGCGCGCTGATCAACCGCATGGGCTTCAACAACGACGGCTCGCTCCGCGTGGCCGCCCGCCTGGCCTCCCGCACGCCGGTCTTCAAGCCGGTCGTCGGCGTCAACATCGGCAAGACCAAGGTCGTCCCCGAGGAGGACGCCGTCGCCGACTACGTGAAGTCCGCGGAGCGCCTCGCGCCCTACGCCGACTACCTGGTCGTCAACGTCTCCTCGCCGAACACGCCCGGCCTGCGCAACCTCCAGGCCACCGAGGCCCTGCGCCCCCTGCTGAGCGCCGTCCGCGAGGCCGCCGACCGCACGGTCTCCGCCCGCCGCGTCCCGCTGCTGGTCAAGATCGCGCCGGACCTCGCCGACGAGGACGTCGACGCCGTCGCCGACCTCGCCGTCGAGCTCGGCCTGGACGGCATCATCGCCACCAACACCACCATCGCCCGCGAGGGCCTCGGGCTGAGGTCCGCGCCCGGCCTGGTGAAGGAGACCGGCGGCCTGTCCGGGGCGCCGCTGAAGGAGCGGTCCCTGGAGGTCCTGCGGCGCCTCTACGCGCGCGTGGGCGACCGGATCACCCTGGTGGGCGTCGGCGGCATCGAGAACGCCGAGGACGCCTGGCAGCGCATCCTGGCCGGCGCCACGCTCGTCCAGGGCTACAGCGCCTTCATCTACGAGGGGCCCTTCTACGCCCGCTCGATCCACAAGGGGCTCGCCGCCCGCCTGGCGACCAGCCCCTACGCCACGCTCGCCGACGCGGTGGGCGCCGACGTGAGGAAGACGGCATGAGTGCCCTGGAACCCTTCGGCGCGCGCCTGCGCCGGGCGATGGACGAGCGCGGCCCGCTGTGCGTGGGCATCGACCCGCACGCGTCCCTGCTGGCCGAGTGGGGCCTGAACGACGACGTCGCGGGCCTGGAGCGGTTCAGCCGCACGGTCGTCGAGGCGGTGGCCGACCGGGTCGCCGTGCTCAAGCCGCAGAGCGCGTTCTTCGAGCGCTTCGGCTCCCGGGGCGTCGCCGTCCTGGAGGCGTCGGTCGCCGAGGCGCGGGCGGCGGGCGCGCTGGTCGTGATGGACGCCAAGCGCGGCGACATCGGCTCCACCATGGCCGCCTACGCCGAGTCCTTCCTGCACAAGGACGCACCGCTGTTCTCCGACGCGCTCACGGTCTCGCCCTACCTGGGCTACGGCTCCCTCGCCCCGGCCGTGGAACTGGCCCGCGAGAGCGGCGCCGGACTGTTCGTGCTGGCGCTCACCTCCAACCCGGAGGGCGGCGAGGTCCAGCACGCCGTGCGCTCCGACGGGCGGAACGTCGGGACGACCATGCTCGCGCACCTGGCCGCCGAGAACGCCGGCGAGCAGCCCCTGGGCTCCTTCGGCGCGGTCGTCGGCGCCACGCTCGGTGACCTGTCGACGTACGACCTGGACATCAACGGTCCGCTCCTCGCACCCGGCATCGGGGCCCAGGGAGCCACACCGGCCGATCTTCCCCGGGTCTTCGGACCGGCCGTGCGCAACGTCGTGCCGAACGTCAGCCGGGGAGTGCTGCGCCACGGCCCCGACGCGGTCGCTCTGCGTGACGCCTCGGAACGCTTCGCGGAGGAGATCCGTCAGGCCGTGACGTCCTCCTGAGGCGGTCTGGACCATCGGCGGGACCTCGGGTGGGCGGTCCGGGGGGCCGTTGAATCTGAATACATCCTCAAATCCAGGGCAGTATGTCCTAAATGTCCGTTCACCTGAAGGCTGACCAGGACTTTTCCGCTGTTCTCGCTGACTCCGGCGGACTTGCCCGCTAGTCTCCGACGAGAGAACGGGCAAGCGTGTGTTGCTCGTACCTCCCCAGGTGTGGGGCGACTAGGTTCCTCACCGGTCCGTATCCGACAGTTCGACATCCGAGGTGACGTAGGCGTGGCTCTTCCGCCCCTTACCCCTGAACAGCGCGCAGCCGCGCTCGAAAAGGCCGCCGCGGCTCGCCGGGAGCGGGCCGAGGTCAAGAATCGACTCAAGCACTCCGGCGCCTCCCTTCACGAGGTCATCAAGCAGGGCCAGGAGAACGACGTCATCGGCAAGATGAAGGTCTCCGCCCTCCTCGAGTCGCTGCCGGGCGTGGGCAAGGTCCGCGCCAAGCAGATCATGGAGCGACTCGGCATCTCCGAGAGCCGCCGCGTGCGGGGTCTCGGCTCCAACCAGATCGCCTCCCTGGAGCGCGAGTTCGGCAGCACCGGCTCCTGAACCGCTCACTCCGCGGAAGCGAGTCCCGGGCACTCCGGGATTGCTGGATAATCGCTGCATGGCTGTAACACCCCGGGGGACGTCCCCCGTACCCCCGGACGCACGTCCGCGGCTGACCGTGCTCTCCGGCCCCTCCGGGGTCGGCAAGAGCACGGTCGTCGCTCATATGCGCAAGCAACACCCCGAGGTCTGGCTCTCGGTGTCGGCGACGACCCGCAGGCCCCGTCCCGGCGAGCAGCACGGAGTCCACTACTTCTTCGTCACCGACGACGAGATGGACAAGCTGATCGCCAACGGCGAGCTGCTGGAGTGGGCCGAGTTCGCCGGCAACCGCTACGGCACGCCGCGCGCGGCCGTGCAGGAGCGCCTGGAGAAGGGGGAGCCGGTCCTCCTCGAGATCGACCTCCAGGGCGCCCGTCTGGTCCGGGAGTCGATGCCCGAGGCCCAGCTGGTGTTCCTGGCCCCTCCCTCCTGGGAGGAGCTGGTGCGCCGGCTCACCGGTCGCGGCACCGAACCGCCCGAGGTCATCGAGCGCAGGCTCGAGGCGGCCAAGACCGAACTGGCCGCGGAACCGGAGTTCGACACCACCCTGGTCAACACCTCCGTCGAGGACGTGGCGCGCGAGCTGCTAGCCTTGATGGACGTCGTGTGACCATCGCTGATCGATCCGGTCCTCGCTGATCACCCCGACAGATTCTTTCCCATCCATCGGAAGGTAGAGCGTGTCCTCTTCCATCTCCGCGCCCGAGGGCATCATCAACCCGCCGATCGACGAGCTCCTCGAGGCCACCGACTCGAAGTACAGCCTCGTGATCTACGCGGCCAAGCGGGCCCGCCAGATCAACGCGTACTACTCGCAGCTCGGCGAGGGTCTCCTCGAGTACGTCGGTCCCCTCGTCGACACGCACGTCCACGAGAAGCCGCTCTCGATCGCCCTCCGCGAGATCAACGCGGGGCTCCTGACGTCCGAGGCCGTCGAGGGCCCGGCGCAGTAAGTACGATCTGCAGCTTGACGCTGACTTGTCCACAGGCCCGGCAGGCCGACTGCCGGGCCTGTGGTGTGTGATGGGACGTGTTGGTCGCCGAGGTCCGGGGAGAGACAGTGGACAAGCCGAAGGTCGTGCTGGGGGTCAGCGGCGGCATCGCCGCGTACAAGGCCTGTGAGCTGCTGCGGCGGCTGACCGAGTCGGGTCATGACGTGCGCGTGGTGCCCACCGCCTCCGCCCTGCATTTCGTCGGGGCCGCCACCTGGTCCGCCCTGTCCGGCAACCCGGTCTCCACCGAGGTCTGGGACGACGTCCACGAGGTCCCGCACGTCCGCATCGGGCAGCACGCCGACCTGGTCGTCGTCGCCCCGGCCACCGCGGACATGCTCGCCAAGGCGGCCCACGGCCTCGCCGACGACCTGCTCACCAACACCCTGCTCACCGCCCGCTGCCCCGTCGTCTTCGCCCCCGCGATGCACACGGAGATGTGGGAGCACCCGGCCACCCAGGAGAACGTGGCGACGCTGCGCCGCCGCGGCGCCCTGGTCGTCGAGCCCGCCGTGGGCCGCCTCACCGGCGTCGACACCGGCAAGGGCCGCTTCCCCGACCCGGCCGAGATCTTCGAGGTCTGCCGCCGGGTGCTGGCCCGCGGTGTGCGCGAGCCCGACCTCACCGGGCGGCACGTCGTGATCAGCGCCGGCGGCACCCGGGAGCCCCTCGACCCGGTCCGCTTCCTCGGCAACCGCTCCTCCGGCAAGCAGGGCTACGCCCTCGCCCGCACCGCCGCCGCCCGCGGTGCCCGCGTCACGCTCGTCGCCGCCAACAGCACCCTCCCGGACCCGGCCGGCGTGGACGTGGTCCCGGTCGGCACGGCCGTGCAGCTGCGGGAGGCGGTCCTCGCGGCCGCCGCCGGGGCCGACGCCGTGGTCATGGCGGCGGCCGTCGCCGACTTCCGCCCCGCGGCCTACGCCACCGGAAAGATCAAGAAGAAGGACGACCGGGAACCCGAGCCGATCACCCTGGTGCGGAATCCGGACATCCTCGCCGAGATCTCCGCCGACCGCCCGCGTCCGGAACAGGTGATCGTCGGCTTCGCCGCGGAGACCGACGACGTCCTGGCCAACGGCCGCGCCAAGCTCAAGCGCAAGGGCTGCGATCTGCTGGTCGTGAACGAGGTGGGGGAGCGCAAGACCTTCGGTTCCGAGGAGAACGAGGCGGTCGTGCTCGGTGCCGACGGCAGCGAGACCGCCGTCGCGCACGGCCCCAAGGAGGCGCTGGCCGAAATCGTGTGGGATCTCGTGGCCGAACGACTGGCCTGAAGCTGCCTCCAGCCTCAGCGCCGCTCGAAACCGGGTGGATCGGGGCGTGGCGCCTCTGGCCAATGCCGCTCGGAATTGGGCAGAATGCCCGTGCCGCAGGTCACAGCGCTCCCGAGGGACGAGACAGGGGGGCCGTGGCCGAAGCGTGACCCGTAAACTGTTCCACGGACGGCGCCGGGTGCAGCCCCCGCCGTCCGCCACTGATCAGCCAGCAGCCGCTGCAACCCCAGGGAGCGTTGTGTCCCGTCGCCTGTTCACCTCGGAGTCCGTGACCGAGGGTCACCCCGACAAGATCGCTGACCAGATCAGCGACACCATTCTCGACGCGCTCCTGCGCGAGGACCCCTCCTCGCGCGTCGCCGTCGAGACCCTGATCACGACCGGCCTGGTGCACGTGGCCGGCGAGGTCACGACCAAGACGTACGCGGACATCGCGACGCTGGTCCGGAACAAGATCCTCGAGATCGGCTACGACTCCAGCAAGAAGGGCTTCGACGGCGCCTCCTGCGGCGTGTCGGTGTCCATCGGCGCGCAGTCCCCGGACATCGCCCAGGGCGTGGACACGGCGTACGAGACCCGTGTCGAGGGTGACGACGACGAGCTCGACAAGCAGGGCGCCGGCGACCAGGGCCTGATGTTCGGCTACGCGACGGACGAGACGCCGACGCTGATGCCGCTGCCCATCTTCCTCGCCCACCGCCTGTCCAGGCGCCTGTCCGAGGTGCGCAAGAACGGGACCATCCCCTACCTCCGCCCGGACGGCAAGACGCAGGTCACCATCGAGTACGACGGTGACAAGGCGGTCCGTCTGGACACGGTGGTGGTGTCGTCCCAGCACGCCTCCGACATCGACCTGGAGTCGCTGCTCGCTCCGGACATCAAGGAGTTCGTGGTCGAGCCCGAGCTGAAGGCGCTGCTGGACGAGGGCATCAAGCTCGACACGGAGAACTACCGCCTCCTGGTCAACCCGACCGGCCGCTTCGAGATCGGCGGCCCGATGGGCGACGCCGGCCTGACCGGCCGCAAGATCATCATCGACACCTACGGCGGCATGGCCCGGCACGGCGGCGGTGCCTTCTCCGGCAAGGACCCGTCCAAGGTCGACCGCTCCGCGGCGTACGCGATGCGCTGGGTCGCCAAGAACGTGGTGGCCGCCGGCCTGGCCACGCGCTGCGAGGTGCAGGTCGCGTACGCGATCGGCAAGGCCGAGCCGGTCGGTCTGTTCGTCGAGACCTTCGGCACCGCCAAGGTCGACACGGACCGGATCGAGAAGGCGATCGACGAGGTCTTCGACCTGCGCCCGGCCGCCATCATCCGCGACCTGGACCTGCTCCGCCCGATCTACTCCCAGACCGCCGCGTACGGCCACTTCGGCCGTGAGCTGCCGGACTTCACGTGGGAGCGCACCGACCGCGTGGACGCGCTGCGCAAGGCGGCGGGGCTGTAGTCCCGACCGTACATACGGCACCTGTGTGACGGGGCCCGGCACCCTGCGGGGGGCCGGGCCCCGTCGCGTCGGGCCCCGTCGCGTCGGGTTCCGACGCGGCCGGTTCCGTCGCGTCCGGGCGGCGGAACGCCAGGGCGGGGTGCCGGGTGTCGCGCCCGCGGGGGACCCGGCAGCCGTCGGGTGTCAGTGGTGTTTGGTAGGAATGCAGGCGTGAGCAGCGAGAACGAGCAGGCGGACGGTGAGGCGCAGGGCGCCCCGCCCGAGCAGCTCGCGCTCATCCGCGAGAGCGTGCGCAAGGCGAAGACGCCCCGGGCCAAGCCGCGGACCTGGCGTGGAGCCGCGCTCGCCAAGGAGCTGCCGGTCGCCCGTGTCCTCGTCGACAAGGGCGTGCTCCACCTCGACCGCTACTTCGACTACGCCGTGCCCGAGGAGCTGGACGAGCAGGCCCGGCCGGGCGTCCGGGTCCGGGTGCGCTTCGGGGCCGGGCGGAACCGGGTGCGGGACGGACGCCGCGAGGGCGGCGGACTGATCGACGGCTTCCTCGTCGAGCGGCTGCCCGAGTCCGACTACTCCGGTCCGCTGGCCGCCCTGGCCCAGGTTGTCTCGCCCGAGCAGGTGCTGAGCGAGGAGTTGCTCGCACTGGCCCGGGCGGTCGCCGACCGGTACGCGGGCAGCCTCGCCGACGTGCTGCAACTGGCCGTGCCGCCGCGCAACGCCCGGGCCGAGCAGCGTCCCTCTCCCGAGCCGCTGCCGCCGCCCGAAACCCCCGAACCGGGCTCCTGGCAGCGCTACGAGCGCGGGGCGGCCTTCCTCCAGTCCCTCGCCTCGGGCGGCGCGCCCCGGGCCGTGTGGAACGCGCTGCCGGGTCCGCAGTGGAGCGAGGAGCTCGCCCGCGCCGTCGCGGCGACGCTGGCGTCCGGGCGGGGCGCCCTGGTGGTCCTGCCCGACGGCCGGGCGGTCGCCCGGGCCGACGCCGCGCTCACCGCCCTGCTCGGTGAGGGGAGGCACGCGGTCCTCACCGCCGACGCCGGCCCCGAGAAGCGCTACGCCCAGTGGCTCGCGGTACGGCGCGGTTCCGTGCGGGCCGTGGTCGGCACCCGGGCCGCGATGTTCGCGCCCGTCCAGGACCTGGGCCTGGTCGCCCTCTGGGACGACGGCGACGACAGCCACAGCGAGCAGCACGCCCCGCAGCCGCACGCCCGCGAGGTGCTGCTGCTGCGCGCCGCGCAGGACCGCTGCGGCTTCCTGCTGGGCGGCTGGGCCTGCACGGTGGAGGCCGCGCAGCTCGTCGAGACCGGCTGGGCGCGCCCGCTCGTCGCCGGCCGGGACCAGGTGCGCGCCGCGGCCCCTCTGGTACGGACCGTCGGGGACATGGACCTCGCCCGGGACGAGGCCGCCCGGGCCGCCCGGCTCCCCACGCTCGCCTGGCAGGCCGTCAGGGAGGGTCTGAAGCAAGGGCCGGTGCTCGTGCAGGTGCCCCGGCGGGGCTACGTGCCGCGCATGGCCTGTGCCCAGTGCCGGGCGCCCGCGCGGTGCCGGCACTGCTCGGGGCCCTTGGAGACACGGGACGGCGGGGCACTGTGCTGCGGCTGGTGCGGCCGTGAGGAGGGCGCCTGGCACTGCCCGGAGTGCGGGGGGTTCCGGTTGCGCGCCTCGGTCGTGGGAGCGCGGCGGACGGCCGAGGAACTGGGCCGGGCGTTCCCGGCGGTCCCGGTGCGGACCTCGGGGCGGGAGCACGTGCTGGACACGGTGCCGGGTGCGCCCGCGCTCGTCGTCAGCACACCGGGGGCGGAGCCCGTCGCCGAGGGCGGCTACGCGGCCGCGCTGCTGCTGGACGGCTGGGCCATGCTCGGGCGGCCCGATCTGCGGGCCGGGGAGGACGCGCTGCGGCGGTGGATCGCCGCCGCGGCCCTGGTCCGGCCGCAGTCGGCCGGCGGCACGGTGGTGGTCGTGGCCGAGCCGACACTGCGACCGGTGCAGGCGCTGGTGCGCTGGGACCCCGTCGGGCACGCGGTGCGGGAGCTCGCCGAGCGGGCCGAGCTGGGATTTCCGCCGGTGTCCCGGATGGCCGCCGTGTCGGGCCCGCCCGAGGCGGTGGCCGACTTCCTCCGGACGGCCGAACTGCCGTCCGAGGCCGAGGTGCTGGGGCCGGTGCCCCTGCCGGTGCCCCCCGCGGGACGACCGCGCCGGGCCGGGGCTCCGCCGCCCGGGGAGCAGTGGGAGCGGGCTCTGCTGCGCGTGCCGCCCGGCCGGGGCGCGGCCCTGGCGGCAGCGCTGAAGGCCGCGCAGGCGGCGAGGACGGCCCGGGGGAGTGGTCAGGGGACGGGTGTGTGGGTGCGGATCGACCCGGCCGACATCGGCTGACCCGTCGGGCCCGGACCTGGGGCTGGAGGGAGCCCGGGCGGATCCGGTGGGGGCTTGGGCGGGAGCGGGCTGTTCGGTGGGACGGGCGCGGCTGGGGGAGGGTGCCGCCCTACGGCTGGTGGCTGTCGAGGGTGTGCCGCCTGGGTGGGCGCGTTGGCCTGGATACGCGGCTGCCCTCCCGGAGGGGGCCGGGAGGGCAGGAGTGTGAGGCGGGGAGCCGTCGCGTGTCAGCCGTTGCGTGTCAGCCGTTGCGGGGGCCGGGGAAGGCCGTCGGCCGGACCTCTTCGCGCAGCGCCGGGCTCCCGGCGGTGGGCTGCGTCGGCATGGAGCGGGCCGCGGGGACCGTCGGCATCGTGGGGAGTCCGGCCGGCACGTTGACCGTGCGCGTGCCGGACGGCTCCGGGGTGCGCTCCGGCTCGGCCGTGACCGTCTGCGCCGCCGCCCGGCGGGCGCCGTACCGGCGGTGCACGGCCTGCTTGGTGACACCCAGCGCGGAACCGACGGCGTCCCACGAGAAGCCGAGGGAGCGGTCGAAGTCCACGGCCGCCGTCACCAGGGTCTCGACGCTGTCCCGCAGCTCCTGGGCGAGACGTACCGTCGGGGCGGGCGCGCGTCCGTAGACGACGAAGCCCGTGGACGGGCCGGAGCGGCGCGGGCGGTAGACGTTGCCCAGCTGGGCGGTGAGGGTGCGCAGTGCGTCCACCTGCCGGCGGACCCGCTCGATGTCCCGCACCAGCAAGTGCAGGCTGGCCCGAGCCTGGGCGTCGTGGGTTGCGTGGTCGGCCATGAACAAGCCTCTCGAACCGGCGTTGAAAGGAACGGGCCGCGACTGCGGCCCTCTGTGGTCAACTCTGTCTTGACCAACGCGGATTCGCTCCGCTGGTCACGGTGCAGGGGCGTAGGGGCATATGCGTGCGCCTGTTTGCGCGGGGCGTGCGCCTCACCCCCGGCGTTCGCCGGCCGCTGTCGGCGGCTTCCCGCGTCCGGCTCATAGACTGGGGCGTCGCCCGTCACCCGCCCCCGCCCCGAGAGGCCCCCACCACCCCATGAAGCTCGTCTTCGCCGGTACACCCGAGGTCGCCGTTCCCGCCCTGGACGCTCTTCTCGCCTCCGGACGGCACGAGGTGGCCGCCGTCGTCACGCGGCCCGACGCTCCGGCCGGGCGGGGGCGCAGGCTCGTCGCGTCGCCCGTCGCCGAGCGGGCGGCGGAGGCCGGGATCGAGGTGCTGAAGCCGGTGAAGCCGAAGGACCCCGAGTTCCTGGAGCGGCTCCGGGAGATCGCGCCCGACTGCTGTCCCGTCGTCGCCTACGGTGCGCTGTTGCCCCGGGTCGCCCTCGACGTCCCCGCGCACGGCTGGGTGAACCTGCACTTCTCGCTGCTGCCCGCCTGGCGGGGTGCCGCGCCCGTGCAGCACGCCATCATGGCCGGGGACGAGATCACCGGGGCGTCGACCTTCCTCATCGAGGAGGGGCTCGACTCGGGCCCGGTGTACGGGACGGTGACCGAGGAGATCCGGCCCACCGACACCAGCGGTGACCTGCTGACGCGGCTCGCGTTCGCCGGGGCCGGGCTGCTCGCGGCGACCATGGACGGGATCGAGGACGGCACGCTCAAGGCGGTGCCGCAGCCCGCCGAGGGCGTCAGCCTGGCGCCGAAGGTCAACGTGGAGGACGCGCACCTGGACTGGTCCGCGCCCGCACTGCGCGTGGACCGGGTGGTGCGGGGCTGCACCCCGGCGCCCGGTGCCTGGACCACGTTCCGCGGCGAGCGGCTCAAGCTCATCCAGGTCACGCCGGTGCCCGACCGCACAGACCTCGCCCCGGGGGAGATCGCCGCCGGGAAGAACAGCGTGCATGTGGGTACGGGCTCGTACGCGGTGGAGCTGCTGTGGGTGCAGGCCCAGGGCAAGAAGCCGATGCGGGCCGCGGACTGGGCGCGCGGGGTGCGGATCGGGGAAGAGGAGCGGCTCGGAAGCTGACGCCCACCCGGCGGCTCGCCGGGCAGGTCAGCGCCGCCGGGTCCGCTGTCCGGCACCGGCCGAGCACCCGCTGAGGCCCATCCCGCCCGGCCCTGCGCCGGAGAACCCTGCCCCGGCCCTGCCGCCCGGCGGTGCGCCGCGCCTGCCCTGCGCTGTGGGCCAGCCGTCCGGCGCTACGCCGGAACCCCGGCATCGGCGTCGCCGTCCGGCGGTCCGCCGCGCGTACCCTCCGCTGCGGGCCAGCCGTCCGGCGCTACGCCGGAAACCCGGCACCGGCGTCGCCGTCCGGCGGTGTGCCGCCCGCGTTCTGCGCTGCGGCTTTGCCGTCCGGCGGTGCGCCGCACATACCCTCCGGGCTTGTTGTCCGGTGCGCCGGAGATCCCCGCACCGGCGTCGCCGTCAGGCGGTGTGCTGCCCGCGTCCTGCGCTGCGGCCCCGCCGTCCGGCGGTGCGCCGTGCGTACCCTCCGGGCCTGCTGTCCGGCCCTGCGCCGGAGATCCCCGCACCGGCCCCGCCCCGCCGACCCGGCAGTGTGCCGCACGTGCCCTCCGCCCCACCGCCGGACGGCACCCGGCGTAGGCTGGGGCGCGCACCTCTTCTCACACCCGGAGCACCTTTTTCGTGAGTGAACAGCCCCGCCGGCCCCGCACGTCCGGCAAGCCCTACCGCCGGCCCAAGAAGGACCCCGTCCGCATCCTCGCCTTCGAGGCGCTCAGGGCCGTGGACGAGCGCGACGCCTACGCCAACCTCGTCCTGCCGCCCCTGCTGCGAAAGGCCCGTGAGCAGGGCGACTTCGACGCCCGGGACGCGGCGCTGGCCACCGAGCTGGTGTACGGGACGCTGCGGCGGCAGGGGACGTACGACGCGGTGCTGGCGGCCTGCGTGGACCGGCCGCTCGGGGAGGTCGACCCGCCCGTGCTGGACGTGCTGAGCCTGGGGGCGCACCAGCTGCTCGGCACCCGCATCCCCACGCACGCGGCCGTCTCCGCCACCGTCGAACTGGCGCGGGTGGTGCTGGGCGACGGGCGGGCGAAGTTCGTCAACGCCGTGCTGCGCAAGGTCGCCCAGCACGACCTGGACGGCTGGCTGGAACGGGTGGCGCCGCCCTACGAAGACGACCCCGAGGACCATCTCGCCGTGGTGCACTCGCACCCGCGGTGGGTCGTGTCCGCACTGTGGGACTCCCTGGGCGGCGGCCGCGCCGGCATCGAGGAGCTGCTGCGCGCCGACAACGAGCGGCCCGAGGTGACCCTGGTGGCCCGGCCCGGCCGCTCCGGCGCCGAGGAACTGCTCGACGAGGATGCCGCCGTGCCGGGACGCTGGTCGCCGTACGCGGTGCGGCTGACCGAGGGCGGGGAGCCGGGTGCCGTCGCCGCCGTGCGCGACGGGCGGGCGGGAGTGCAGGACGAGGGCAGCCAGCTCGTCGCGATCGCCCTGGCCAACGCGCCGGTGGAAGGGCCCGACCGGCGGTGGCTGGACGGGTGCGCCGGACCGGGCGGCAAGGCCGCACTGCTGGGTGCCCTGGCCGCGCAGCGGGGAGCCCTGCTGGTCGCCTCCGAGAAGCAGACCCACCGGGCCGGGCTGGTGGCGCGGGCCCTGGACGGCAATCCCGGGCCGTACCAGGTGATCGCCGCGGACGGGACCCGCCCGGCGTGGCGGCCCGGCAGCTTCGACCGGGTGCTGGTCGACGTGCCCTGCACCGGTCTGGGCGCCCTGCGCCGCCGTCCCGAGGCGCGCTGGCGCCGCCGCCCGGAGGACCTGGAGGGGTTCGCGCCGCTCCAGCGCGGCCTGCTCCGCACCGCCCTGGAGTCGGTGCGCGTCGGCGGTGTCGTGGGCTACGCGACCTGCTCGCCGCACCTCGCCGAGACCCGGGCCGTGGTCGCCGACGTGCTGAAGCAGTTCCCGGACACCGATCTCATCGACGCCCGCGGGCTGCTGCCGGACGTGCCGGACCTGGGGGACGGGCCGGACGTGCAGCTCTGGCCGCATCTGCACGGCACCGACGCGATGTACCTGGCGCTCATCCGCCGGACCGGCTGACCCCCGCGGGCCGGCGGGCGCCCGCCCCGGCGCGTGTCACCCGCCGGGGCGGCCGGTCGCTGCTCCGGCGGGCTCCCCGGCCGGGGCCCTGCCGTCCTCCCGGGCCAGCCGGTGCGGCCACCACACCTTCGGGCCGATGTCCAGGAACAGGGACGTCACCAGCACCGAGCGCACGATGAACGTGTCGATGAGGACGCCGAGGGCGACCGTGAAGCCGATCTCGGCGAAGGCGACCAGCGGCAGGGTGCCGAGCGCGGCGAACGTCCCGGCCAGGACCAGACCGGCGGAGGTGATCACCGCGCCGGTGGCGGCGAGGCCCGTGACCACGCCCGTCCTGGTGCCCTGACGGGCCGCCTCCTCGCGGATCCGGGTGGTCAGGAAGATGTTGTAGTCGATGCCCAGGGCCACCAGGAACACGAACACGAACAGCGGGAAGTCGGTCGCCTCGCCCGCGTAGTCGAAGACGTACCGGAACGCGAGCGCGCTGATGCCCAGGGCCGCCGTGAACGACAGGATCACCGTGCCGATCAGCAGCAGTGGGGCGACCAGGGCCCGCAGCAGGGCGCAGAGGATCAGCAGGACGACCACCAGCACCAGCGGGATGATCAGCACGTTGTCGTGCGTGGTCGCCTCGTCCATGTCCAGCAGGGCCGCCGTGCCGCCGCCCACCCGGGCGTCCGCGTCCGGCACCGCGTGCACGGCGTCGCGGACCCGCTCGACCGTCTGCTTCGCGGCCTCGCTGTCCGCCGGGGCCGTCATCGTCGCCTCGAAGAGGACCCTGCCCTCGAAGCCGGGTCTGGTGCCCGGCGGCAGCCCGAGGGACTGCGGCACCACGCCCGGGGTCCGCGCGACCGCCCGGCCCACGTCGACGGCCTGCTCCCGGTCGCTGACCACGACGAGCGGGTCGCCGCTGCCCGCCGGGAAGTAGCGGGCCGACACCTGCTGGCCCGTGATGGAGTCCGGCTCGCCCGTGAAGGCGTCCGCGTTGGGGATGCCCTCGGCCCGCAACTGGATCAGGCCCAGGGAGCAGACCGCCAGCGCGAGCGCGGTGACGGCCCAGGTGGTGCGCGGCCGGCGGGCGATCCGGCGGCCCGTGCGCGCCCAGAAGCCCCGCTCGGTCGGCTCGGCGGAGCCCAGGTGCGGGATCACCGGCCAGAAGATCCACCGGCCGCAGACGACCAGCAGAGCGGGGAACAGGCTCATCATCGCCAGCAGG
Source organism: Streptomyces sp. NPDC017943 (assembly GCF_044328425.1). NCBI lineage: Bacteria > Bacillati > Actinomycetota > Actinomycetes > Kitasatosporales > Streptomycetaceae > Streptomyces > Streptomyces sp. NPDC017943. Next base: position 364,652 of record NZ_JBIRHH010000007.1, read on the forward strand.
GCGACGGCGACGCCGATCGCGGCGACCGGTCCGAGGCCCCTGGTGGAGTTCATCTCGGCGGCCAGCAGCACCAGCATGCTCAGCACCACGGTCGCCCCCGAGGCGAGCACGGCCGGTCCCGCCCGGTGCAGGGCCAGGGCCATGGCCTCGTGCCGGTCCTCGTGCCGGCGCAGCTCCTCCCGGTAGCGGGCGACCAGCAGCAGGGCGTAGTCCGTCCCCGCGCCGAAGACGAGCACCGTGAGGATGCCGGCGCTCTGCCCGTTGACCGTCAGGCCCGCGTGCGCGGCCAGGGCGTAGATCAGCGCCTGGGCGGTGAACAGGGCGCACACCACCGAGATCAGGGGCACCACCAGCAGGGTGAGGCTGCGGTAGGTGATGAGCAGCATGACGATCACGACGGTCATCGCCGCGAACAGCAGCGTGGAGTCGATGCCCTCGAAGGCCTCCGCCGAGTCGGCCGCCGTACCGCCCGGGCCCGTGACGTGCACGGCCAGGCCGCCCCCGCTCCCGCCGACGTCGTCGCGGATGGACTCCACCGCGGGGGAGATCCGCTCCCAGCCCTTCTCGTCTATGGTGATCGGCACGAACACCTGCGCGGCCCGGGGATCGGTGGCCCGGTCGAGGACCGGCCCGCGCGTCTGCGCGCCCCGGATGCCGTGGTCGCGCAACTCCTTCAGCTCGCGCACGTCCTGAGCGATCCGCGCCCGGTCCTGGGGCGTCAGCCCGCCGTCCCGCGCGTAGATCACCACCGCCGGGATCTGCTCCGGCCGGAAGTCCTCCGACTCCTGAAGCACCTGGGTCGACTCGGCGGACCCGGGCAGCCACGACGCCGCGTCGTTGTCCTGGGCGTCGGTCAGCTTCATGGCGAACGGGGCGGCGACGAGCAGCACGACCACCCAGAACACCAGCACGAGCCACTTGGCCCGCCGTCCGCAGACGAGGTGCGCGACGCCCTGCTTCATGTCGTCCCCCTCCATGGAGACGCCCCGCGAGAGGCGCGAGGCCGTGACACGTGCGGCTCCGCCGCGCGGGCGCGACGAGCCAGGTGATTCCCGCGGCCGGCGGACCAGCTGGGTCCGGTGCCCACAACCCCCGCGGGGCATGGCAGTCTTAGGACATGGCCGTGCAGATCAACCCCAGCATCCTGTCCGCCGACTTCGCCCGCCTCGCGGACGAGGCGCAGGCCGTGCAGGGAGCCGACTGGCTCCACGTCGACGTCATGGACAACCATTTCGTCCCGAACCTCACGCTCGGGGTGCCGGTCGTAGAGTCGCTCGCCCGTGCGACGGACACTCCGCTGGACTGCCATCTGATGATCGAGGCCCCCGATCGGTGGGCGCCCCACTACGTGGAGGCGGGGGCCGGTTCGGTCACCTTTCACGTCGAGGCCGCCGCCGCGCCGGTCCGGCTCGCCCGGGAGATCCGCGCCAAGGGCGCCCGCGCCTCGATGGCGCTGAAGCCCGCGACTCCCGTCGAGCCGTACGAGGACCTGCTCCCCGAGCTCGACATGCTGCTGATCATGACGGTCGAGCCGGGCTTCGGGGGACAGGCCTTCCTCGACATCATGCTTCCGAAGATCCGCCGGACCCGCGAGTTGATCAGCAAGCACGGGCTGGAGCTCTGGCTCCAGGTCGACGGCGGAGTCTCCGCTTCCACGATCGAGCGCTGCGCGGAGGCCGGAGCCGACGTCTTCGTGGCCGGATCGGCGGTCTACGGGGCGAACGACCCGGCAGAAGCGGTACGTGCACTACGCACCCAGGCCGAGGCGACGACCGCGAAGGCCACATGGGCGTGCGGCCACTGAGCCACAGCAAAGTGAACGGCTCTCATCAGGGCTGATCATCCGCGCCGGATCTGCAAGGATGAACGGCGAATCCAGAGTGTGAACAGCAGTGAGGAGATCGCCGTGTCGGGTATGTCGGCGGGCCGGTCAGCCATGCGGATGGGACCCGCTGAGCTGGTGCAGGCGGCGGCCATGGCCCGCCGCTTCTACCTCGAGGGCAAGTCCAAGATCCAGATCGCCGAGGAGTTCGGCGTCAGCCGCTTCAAGGTGGCCCGGGTCCTGGAGACCGCCCTCGAACGGGACCTCGTACGCATCGAGATCAGGGTGCCCGCGGAACTGGACGCCGACCGCTCGGACGCGCTCCGCGCCCGGTACGGCCTCCGGCACGCCGTCGTGGTCGAGTCGCCGGCCGAGGCCGAGGAGACGCCCGACCCGGAGAACCTGGGAGAGGTGGCCGCCGACCTGCTCGGCGAACTGGTCGACGAGGGCGACGTCCTGGGCCTCGCCTGGGGCCGCTCCACCATCCACATGGCGGCGGCGCTCGACCGGCTGCCGCCGTGCACGGTGGTGCAGCTGACCGGCGTGTACGACGCCGGGACCGCCGAACGCGGCTCGGTCGAGGCCGTGCGGCGGGCCGCCCAGGTCTCCGGAGGCGACGCCCACCCCATCTACGCCCCCATGCTGCTGCCCGACGCCGCCACGGCCACGGCGCTGCGCAACCAGACGGGCATCGCCCGGGCCTTCGAGCACTTCGACAAGGTCACCGTCGCCTGCGTCTCCATCGGGTCCTGGGAGCCGGGCATCTCCACGGTGCACGACATGCTCAGCGACGAGGAGCGCGCGCACTACGCCTCGCTCGGTGTCGCCGCCGAGATGTCCGCGCACCTCTTCGACGCGGAGGGGCGCCGGGTCGGCCGGGACCTGGGCGAGCGGTGCATCACCGTCAAGGCCGACCAGCTGCGCCGCATCCCCGAGGTCGTCGCCATAGCGGGCGGGCAGCGCAAGGGGCCGGCGATCGACGCCGTGCTGCGCTCCGGGCTGGTCACCAGCCTGGTGACGGACACCTCGGCAGCCGACTACCTGATGACCGCGGGCCCGGCCCCGAAGCCCGCGCTCAACCGCGCCGACCCGGACGGGGCCTGACCCATGGCCGGCCAGGTGCCCCTGCCGCACGACCCGGCGGGCCGGATCGTGCGCGTCCTCGACCTCGACGGGGTCACGGACAAGGCCGGCCTGATGGACCGCTGCGCCCGCGACCTGGCGCTGCCCGACTGGTTCGGCCGCAACTGGGACGCCCTCGCCGACTGCCTGTCCGACCCCGCCCTGTGGCCCGAGGGGGCCGTGGAGCGGGGTCTGCTGGTCGTCGTGCGCGGCTGGCGCGGCTACGCCGAGGCCCGGCCCGAGGAGTGGCAGGTCGCCGAGGAGATCTTCGCCGAGGCCACGGACCGCGGCCCAGGCCTGTTCGTGACCCTCGGCCTTGGAGCATCCTCCGAAGGGGGCCCTGACCAGCCTGGATGATTCGCCCGGGGTCGGGAGCGCCGGTGTCATGGGACAATGAAGTACGTGCTCTTTCCCCCTGGCCGGCCGGTCCGGGGGTCACCTCTGATCGACTGGGATGTGCAGCACGTGCGTTTCCTCAATGACATCCAGCCCGGGTACGACCTGACGTACGACGACGTCTTCATGGTGCCGAGCCGCTCCTCGGTGGGCTCGCGGCAGGCCGTCGACCTCAGCTCCCCGGACGGCACGGGCACCACCATCCCGCTCGTCGTCGCCAACATGACCGCCATCGCCGGGCGCCGCATGGCCGAGACCGTGGCCCGCCGCGGCGGCCTGGTGGTGATCCCGCAGGACATCCCGATCGACGTGGTCACCGACGTCGTGGCCTGGGTCAAGAGCCGGCACCTGGTGCTGGACACCCCGATCATCCTGTCCCCGCACCAGACCGTCGCCGACGCGCTGGGGCTGCTGCCCAAGCGGGCGCACGACGCCGGTGTCGTCGTCGACGAGCATCACCGGCCCGTCGGCGTGGTCACCGACGCCGACCTCTCCGGCGTGGACCGCTTCACGCAGCTCTCCGAGGTCATGTCCCGGGACCTGCTGCTCATCGACGCCGACAAGGACCCGGGCGAGGCCTTCGGCGTCCTCGACCACGCCAACCGCCGCTACGCCCCCGCGGTCCACCCCGACGGCACGCTCGCCGGCATCCTGACCCGCAAGGGCGCCCTGCGCGCCACGCTCTACACCCCGGCCACCGACGACCGCGGCCGGCTGCGCGTCGCGGCGGCCGTCGGCATCAACGGCGACGTCGCGGGCAAGGCCGAGCAGCTGCTGAAGGCCGGTGTCGACACGCTCGTCATCGACACCGCGCACGGCCACCAGGAGTCGATGATCAGCGCCCTGAAGCTGGTGCGCGACCTCGACCCGCAGGTGCCGATCGTGGCGGGCAACGTCGTGGCGGCCGCGGGCGTGCGCGACCTGATCGAGGCCGGCGCGGACATCGTCAAGGTCGGTGTCGGCCCCGGCGCCATGTGCACCACGCGCATGATGACCGGCGTGGGCCGGCCGCAGTTCTCCGCCGTCCTGGAGTGCGCCGCCGAGGCGGCGAAGTACGGCAAGCACGTGTGGGCCGACGGCGGCGTCCGCCACCCCCGTGACGTCGCCATGGCCCTCGCTGCCGGCGCGTCCAACGTGATGATCGGCTCCTGGTTCGCCGGCACCTACGAGTCCCCGGGCGACCTCCAGCACGACGCCCAGGGCCGGGCCTACAAGGAGTCCTTCGGCATGGCCTCCGCCCGCGCCGTGCGCAACCGCACCTCCGAGGAGTCGGCGTACGACCGCGCCCGCAAGGCGCTGTTCGAGGAGGGCATCTCCACCTCCCGCATGTTCCTCGACCCGGCCCGCCCCGGCGTGGAGGACCTGATCGACTCGATCATCGCGGGCGTCCGCTCCTCCTGCACCTACGCCGGCGCCGGCTCCCTGGCCGAGTTCGCCGAGAAGGCCGTCATCGGCGTCCAGAGCGCCGCCGGCTACGCCGAGGGCAAGCCCCTGCACGCGAGTTGGAGCTGACCGCCCGCCACCTTCCTGAACGGCCCCTGCCGACCCGCCCAGCGGGACGGCGGGGGCCGTTCCGCGTGCCGGCCGCCGAGCGGGCGGGGACCCCGCCGGAGCCCCCGTGACGCGGGCCGGTGCAACAGTCGACAGCCGCCCTGCAACGAACGCTCACGGCGCCCCCGTCAACGCAATGATCTTGCGGGTATGCGCAAGGTTGCTGCATTTCGGGAGCAACGCCGATCCTCGTAGGCTGTCGCCTCGTACGTGGCGTGGCGGGGACTCCGCTCGGTGGGTCCCTGCTCAAGGGTGCCCGCGGTCCCTGCCGCCCTGACCGGCAGCGAAAAGGAGCCAGCGCGTGCTCGACCAAGGCGCACCCCCGCACAACCCAGGCCAGACAGCCGCCCCCGCGTCCCCCGGCATCGGCGCGCGCCTCATGCGTCGCAAGCCGGTCGAACGCCTGGTCGCGGAGGGTGGGCAGGGCGAGGGAGGATCGCTGCGCCGCTCCCTGGGGCTGTGGCAGCTCACCATGATCAGCATCGGTGCCACCCTCGGCACCGGCATCTTCGTGGTCCTCGGCGAGGCCGTCCCCAAGGCGGGCCCGGCCGTCACGCTCTCCTTCGTCATCGCCGGTCTGACCGCCCTGTTCTCGGCCCTGTCCTACGCCGAGCTGGCCGGCACCATCCCCGTCTCCGGCTCCTCCTACTCGTATGCGTACGCAACGATGGGCGAGCTGATCGCCTGGGTCTGCGGCTGGTGCCTGGTGCTGGAGTACGGCGTGTCCGTCGCCGCCGTGGCCGTCGGCTGGGGCGAGTACCTCAACGAGCTGCTCGACGGGACCATAGGCGTCACCATCCCGGCGGCCCTGTCCGCGCCGCCCGGTGACGGCGGCGTGTTCAACCTGCCCGCGCTGATCGTCGTCCTGCTCGCCATGGCGTTCCTGCTGGGCGGTGCCCGCGAGTCGGCCCGCGCCAACACCGTCATGGTCGTCGTGAAGATCGCCGCGCTGGTGCTGTTCTGCGCCATCGGCGTCCAGGGCTTCCGCTCCGGCAACTACGACAACTTCATGCCGCTCGGCATGGCCGGGGTCAGTGCCGCCGGTGCCACGCTGTTCTTCTCCTACATCGGCTTCGACGCCGCCTCCACCGCCGGTGAGGAGGCCAAGAACGCCCAGCGCGACCTGCCCCGCGCGATCATGCTGTCGCTGGTCATCGTCACCGCGCTGTACGTGCTGGTCGCGGCCGTCGCCGTCGGCGCCAAGCCCTGGAAGGGCTTCACCGACTCCGAGGCCGCCCTCGCCCAGATCATGCGCGAGGTCACCGGGCAGAGCTTCTGGGGCACGCTCCTCGCCTTCTGCGCCGTCATCGCCATCGCCAGCGTGGTGCTGACCGTGCTCTACGGCCAGACCCGCATCCTGTTCGCCATGTCCCGCGACGGACTGGTCCCCAAGGTGTTCGCCCGGGTCCACCCGAAGACCGGCGCGCCGCGCGCCAACACCCTGATCGTGTCGCTGTTCTGCGGCGTCCTGGCCGCCGCGATCCCGCTCGGGCAGCTCGCCGACGCCACCAGCATCGGCACCCTGTTCGCCTTCGCGCTGGTCAACATCGCCGTCGTGGTGCTGCGCCGGACCAAGCCGGACCTGCCCCGCACCTTCCGGGTGCCGCTCTCGCCGGTGCTGCCGGCGCTCGGCTTCGGCTTCTGCGTCTGGATGATGGGCAGCCTGTCCACTGTGACCTGGGTGGTCTTCGGTGTCTGGATGGCGGCCGGGCTCGTGTTCTACTTCGTGTACGGCTACCGCCGCTCCCGACTCGCACCATCCGAGAAGTGATCGACCCACAGTGCTGAACGATCTCGACGAACGCATCGTGCACGCCCTCGCCGAGGACGCCCGCCGCTCCTACGCCGACATCGGCTCGCTCGTCGGCCTGTCCGCGCCCGCCGTGAAGCGGCGCGTGGACCGGCTGCGGGCGACCGGGGCCATCACCGGCTTCACCGTACGGGTGGACCCGGGCGCCCTCGGCTGGGAGACCGAGGGGTTCGTCGAGATCTACTGCCGCGGCAACACCTCCCCGGAGACCATCCAGCGCGGTCTGGAGCGCTACCAGGAGGTCGTGGCCGCCTCGACGGTCACCGGGGACGCGGACGCGATCGCCCAGGTCTTCGCCTCCGACATGCGCCACTTCGAACGGGTCCTGGAGCGGATCGCCGGCGAGCCGTTCGTCGAGCGCACCAAGTCCGTGCTCGTCCTCTCGCCGCTGCTGCGGCGCTTCTCGTCCGGGTCGCCGACGTAATACCCGTGGCCCCTCGCGGGCCGACCGGCCTAGCCTGGGTGCCATGAACCGGCGACATTGATCCACCTGCCGTGCCTCCCGGGGACCGCCCCGGACGCCGTACCCCCGGCGTCCGATCGGTCCTGACGGGAAGGCCCCATGACACTCACGCCCCCGCGCGCGCCCGGCGTCCGCCGGCTGACGCGCACGCTGTACGGCTACGCGTTCCTCGACGACTTCGTCCTGCTCTACCCGCTGTACGCGCTGCTGTTCGCCGACACCGGCCTGCCGCTGTGGCAGATCTCGTCCCTCTTCGCGCTGTGGTCGCTGACCTCGGTGGTGCTGGAAGTGCCCTCCGGCGCCTGGGCGGACGCGGTGTCGCGCCGCGCACTGCTGTGGATCGGCCCGCTGCTCACCGCCCTCGGCTTCGCGCTGTGGGTGGCCGTCCCCTCGTACGCGGCCTTCGCCGCCGGTTTCGTCCTGTGGGGGGCCGGTGGTGCCCTCGGGTCCGGCGCCCTGGAGGCGCTGGTCTACGACGAGCTGGACCACCAGGGCGCCGCCGGTGCCTACGCGCGGGTCATGGGCCGGGCCCGGGCGGCCCGGCTGCTGGGCACGGTCGCCTCCATCGGCCTCGCGGCGCCCGTGTTCGCCCGGGGCGGCTACCCGGCCGTCGGTGCCGCGAGCGTCCTGGCCTGCCTGCTGGCCGCCCTGACCGCGACCCGGTTCCCGGAGCACCGGTCCCGGCCGGGAGGCGGCGGCAACGGCTGGGCGGCGACCCTGCGGTCCGGGCTCGCCGGGGTCCGCGGGGACCGCGCGGTGCGCGGCGCGCTGCTGCTCGTCCCGGCCGTGGCCGCGGTGTGGGGCGCCCTCGACGAGTACACCCCCCTGCTGGTCCGGGACATCGGCGTTGCCGACGCCACCGTGCCCTGGCTGCTCATGCTGATCTGGGCGGGCGTCACCGCCGGCAGCCTGCTGACCGGACCGGCCGAGCGACTCGGCACGGCCGGGCTCGCAGCCCTGCTGGCGATCGGCGCGCTCGCCCTCGCCGTGGGCGCCGCGGCCCGGTCGCTCGCCGGGATCGTGCCGGTCGCCCTCGCCTTCGCGGCGTTCCAGCTGGCGGAGGTGCTCGCCGACGTCCGGCTCCAGCACCGGATCGACGAGTCGCGCCGGGCCACGCTCACCTCCGTCGCCGGCCTGGGCACCGAACTGGCGACGGTCATCACGTTCGGCGTGTACGCGCTGCTCGGCACGGAGCTTGCGCACGCCACCGTCTTCGCCCTCCTGGCGATTCCCTACCTGGTCACCGCCCTGGCGCTGGTCAGAGCGCGGGCCGCCACGGCACGACCGTGAAGTCGCCCGTCCCCTTCCTGACCTTCTCGAAGGGGGCGGAGCTCACGCACTTGGGCAGCCCGTCCGTCTCGGCGGGGCTGCCCGTGGCGGCCCAGCTGTAGCCGAGCCGGTCGTGGCGGCCCAGGTCGTGGACGGTGACGCCGACCCGTTTGCCCTCGGCGCCCGGCAGGTCGGACTCGGTCACGACGCCGGAGACGACGGCCACCCTGCCCCCCGTCACCAGGCAGTCGACCTCCACCTCGGCCCGGGCCCCGGAGCCGTCCCGATAGTGGCTGAACGTGAAGGTTCCGGTGGCTTTCGTCGGGTCGGCCCCGTCCGCCGCTGCCAGGTGCGCGTCGAACGTGAACGTGATGTCGTCCCCGGCCGAGCGATACAGCTTGGCGGTGCCGGTGAGCGCGGCGGCCTCCCGCTGCCGGGGCGTGCCGGAGGCCGTCGCGGCGGAGGCCGCCCCGGCGGTGAGCAGCAGTGCGGAACCGAGCACGACGATCTTCGTACGGCGCTTCATTGCGGTCCTTTCCGCAGGTCGTGTGGACGGTCTCCACTCTCCCGGCCCGTGCCCGCCAGGTCGTCGCGCCCGGGGCGGGACCCCGTCTCCGCCGCGCGGCGGGGCGGACGGGACGGACCCCGCCTTCCAGGACGACCCGGGCTCCTCCTCGGGTCGCGCAACGAATCGCCGCCCGGCCCCGGAGGCACGCAACGAACCGTTCGGCAGCGCGCAACGGCTCCTTCTTGTCCCCCCTGGTCAGCCGCCCGTACCGTCTACGTGGCCCCTTCAACGACCTCGTGGGCCCTTCGACCACCCCTCCGCCCCGTGAGGAACACGCATGCGCACCGCCCTGCTCCAGAGCTCCGGCCGCCCCGGCTCGACCGTCGAGAACCTCAAGGTCCTCGACGAGGCCGCGGGCCGGGCCGCCGCCGCGGGCGCCGGGCTGCTCGTCACGGCGGAGATGTTCCTGACCGGCTACGCGATCGGCGACGACATCGGCCGGCTCGCCGAACCCGCCGACGGCGACTGCGCGGACGCGATCGCGGAGATCGCCACGCACCACGGCCTGGCCATCGCCTACGGCTACCCCGAGCGGGCCGGCGACACGGTGTTCAACTCCGCCCAGCTGATCTCCGCCGACGGCACCCGGCTCGCCAACTACCGCAAGACCCACCTCTTCGGCTGCTTCGAGCGCGACCACTTCACGCCCGGTGAGCAGCCGGTCGTCCAGGCCGAGATCGACGGCGTGCGCGTCGGCATCCTCATCTGCTACGACGTGGAGTTCCCGGAGAACGTCCGCGCCCACGCCCTGGCCGGCACCGACCTGCTGATCGTCCCGACCGCGCAGATGCACCCGTTCCAGTTCGTCGCCGAGTCGATGATCCCGGTGCGGGCCTTCGAGAACCAGATGTACGTCGCGTACGTCAACCGGGTCGGCCGTGAGGGCGAGTTCGAGTTCGTGGGCCTGTCGACGCTCGCCGGCCCCGACGGGATCGCCCGCACCCGGGCCGGCCGCGGTGAGGACCTCGTCCTCGCCGACGTCGACCCCGCCTTCGTCGCCGCCTCCCGCGAGGCCAACCCGTATCTGAGCGACCGGCGGCCCGGCCTGTACCGGCCGCTCGTCTGATCCCCCCCGAACCACCCGTCCGTACCCGTGCAAGGAGTCCGTACCCCATGACGTCCACCGTGCCCAACGCCGTCGAGCACGCAGACGCGCAGCAGCCGCCGATCACCATGTTCGGCCCGGACTTCCCGTACGCGTACGACGACTACCTCGCCCACCCGGCCGGACTCGGGCAGATACCCGCGACCGAGCACGGCACCGAGGTCGCGGTCATCGGCGGCGGGCTGTCCGGCATCGTCGCCGCGTACGAGCTGATGAAGATGGGCCTCAAGCCGGTGGTGTACGAGGCCGACCAGATCGGCGGGCGGCTGCGCACCGTCGGCTTCGAGGGGTGCGACGAGTCGCTCACCGCGGAGATGGGCGCCATGCGCTTCCCGCCGTCCTCGACGGCCCTCCAGCACTACATCGACCTCGTGGGCCTGCAGACGCGTCCGTTCCCCAACCCGCTGGCCGAGACGACCCCCTCGACCGTCGTCGACCTCAAGGGCGAGGCGCACTACGCCGAGACCATCGACGACCTGCCGCAGGTCTACCGGGACGTCGCCGAGGCCTGGGGCCGGTGCCTGGAGGAGGGCGCCGACTTCTCCGACATGAACCGCGCCCTGCGCGAGCGGGACGTGCCGCGCATCCGCGAGATCTGGTCCCAGCTCGTCGAGAAGCTCGACAACCAGACCTTCTACGGCTTCCTGTGCGACTCCGAGGCGTTCAAGTCCTTCCGGCACCGGGAGATCTTCGGCCAGGTCGGCTTCGGAACGGGCGGCTGGGACACCGACTTCCCCAACTCCATCCTGGAGATCCTGCGCGTCGTCTACACCGAGGCCGACGACCACCACCGCGGCATCGTGGGCGGCTCCCAGCAGCTGCCGCTGCGCCTGTGGGAGCGCGAGCCGCAGAAGATCGTCCACTGGCCGCTCGGCACCTCGCTGGCGACCCTGCACGAGGGCGGCGAGCCGCGCCCGGCCGTCACCCGGCTGCACCGCACGGCCGGCAACCGGATCACGGTGACGGACGCCCGCGGCGACATCCGCACCTACCAGGCGGCGATCTTCACCGCCCAGTCCTGGATGCTGCTGTCGAAGATCCAGTGCGACGACTCGCTCTTCCCGATCGACCACTGGACCGCGATCGAGCGCACCCACTACATGGAGAGCTCCAAGCTGTTCGTGCCGGTGGACCGCCCGTTCTGGCTGGACAAGGACGAGGAGACCGGCCGGGACGTCATGTCGATGACGCTCACCGACCGCATGACCCGCGGCACCTACCTGCTGGACGACGGCCCCGACAAGCCCGCCGTCATCTGCCTGTCGTACACCTGGTGCGACGACAGCCTGAAGTGGCTGCCGCTGTCCGCGAACGAGCGGATGGAGGTCATGCTGAAGTCCCTCGGCGAGATCTATCCCAAGGTCGACATCAGGAAGCACATCATCGGCAACCCGGTGACGGTCTCCTGGGAGAACGAGCCCTACTTCATGGGCGCGTTCAAGGCCAACCTGCCCGGCCACTACCGCTACCAGCGGCGCCTGTTCACGCACTTCATGCAGGACCGGCTGCCCGAGGACAAGCGCGGCATCTTCCTCGCCGGCGACGACATCTCCTGGACGGCCGGCTGGGCCGAGGGCGCGATCCAGACCGCCCTCAACGCGGTCTGGGGCGTCATGCACCACTTCGGCGGCGAGACCGACCCGACCAACCCGGGCCCCGGCGACCTCTACGACGAGATCGCGCCCGTGGAACTGCCGGAGGACTAGCACCACCGCGCGGGCAGGTCGAGGGGCGTGAGCAGCATGCGCCCCGCGAAGCCCACCGCCGTGTCCAGGCGTTCGGTGAACTCCCCGGCCACGTCGGGGAGTCCACGCAGGGCCCACAGGGCGCGGGCCGCCGTCCAGGTGGCGTCCCGCGCACGGTCCAGGCTCCAGGAGCCGAGCAGGTGCGTCAGCGGGTCGGCGATCTGGAGGAGGTCGGGGCCCGGCATCAGGTCCTCGCGGATGCGCTCCTCCAGCGAGACGAGAAGATCGCCCACCGCCTCGAACTCGTCCTCCAGCTCGGCCGGGGCGCAGCCGAGCGCACGGCAGGTGTCCACGACGGCCAGCGCGAGGTCGTGGCCGATGTGCGCGTTGATGCCCGCCAGCGCGAACTGCAGCGGCCGCACCCCGGGATGGCGGCGGAACTGGAACAGCGGCCGCCAGCAGGCCGGTGGGCGCCGCTCGTCCAGGGCCGCCTCGACGGCGTCGAGGTAGCGCCGCGCGAACCGCACGTCCAGCGTGACCGCCGCGTGCGGGTCGGTGAACCGTCCGGCCTCGACGTGGCGGTCGACCTCCTGCGTCACGGCGAGGTAGACGCGGTTGAAGACCGCCACGCCGTCGCGCGGGTGCAGGGCCGCGTCGAGGGCGCGCATCCGGTGGATGACGGCGTCGACCGGGGTGTCCACGGCTGGGGGGAGTGGTTCGCATCGCGGCATGCGGGCAGAGTCCCAGCTCCGGGCCGGCGGCAGTACCGGCGGGCCCGGCGCTTCCCCGAAACGGGGGAACGCGGCCGGGCGCCACGCGACCTCGGCGGTCTAGGACTTGGCGTCGCCGTAGGAGGACGTGCCCTCGTCGAGCAGGGGCGGCTGCGTCTTGAGGTGGGCCGGGGCGAAGGCCCGCAGGGCGTGGTAGCCGGTGATCACCACGAGGGTGCCGAGCGCGATGCCGCTCAGCGAGAACGTGTCCGTGAACTTCAGCGACACGTTGCCGACGCCGATGATGATGCCCGCCGCCGCCGGGACGAGGTTCAGCGGATTGCGCAGATCCACCTCGGCGTTGATCCAGATCTGCGCGCCGAGCAGGCCGATCATGCCGTACAGGATGACGGTGATGCCCCCCAGCACCCCGCCCGGGATCGCCGCCACGACCGCGCCGAACTTGGGGCACAGGCCGAACAGCAGGGCGAAGCCGGCGGCGGCCCAGTACGCGGCCGTCGAGTAGACGCGGGTCGCGGCCATCACACCGATGTTCTCGGAGTAGGTGGTGGTGGGCGGGCCGCCGACCGCGGTCGACAGCATCGAGCCGACGCCGTCGGCCGCGATCGCCGTGCCCAGCTTGTCGTCCAGCGAGTCGCCGGTCATCTCGCCGACCGCCTTCACGTGCCCGGCGTTCTCGGCGACCAGGGCGATGACGACCGGCAGCGCGACCAGGATCGCCGACCACTCGAAGGACGGTCCGTGCAGCGTCGGCAGCCCGATCCAGTCGGCCTGGCCCACGCCGGACAGGTCCAGCCGCCAGTGGTCGGTGACCTTGCCGCTGCCGTCCGCCGAGTGGATCTTCCCGAAGACCAGGTCGAAGACCCAGGAGACGGCGTATCCGAAGACCAGCCCGAGGAAGATCGCGATGCGGGACCAGAAGCCGCGCAGACAGACGACCGCGAGGCCGGTGAACAGCATGACCAGCAGCGCCGTCCACTGGTCCTGCGGCCAGTACGTCGACGCGGTCACCGGGGCCAGGTTGAAGCCGATCAGCATGACCACCGCGCCCGTGACGATGGGCGGCATCGCCACGTGGATGATGCGCGCACCGAACCTCCGCACGGCGAGGCCCACCAGGAACAGCGCGCCGCCCACCACGAAGACCGCGCCGGTGACGGTGGCGCTGCTGCCGCCCTGCGCGCGGATCACGGCCGCCACACCGACGAAGGACAGCGAGCACCCGAGGTAGCTGGGCACCCGGCCGCGGGTGGCCAGCAGGAACACCGCGGTCGCGACGCCCGACATCATGATCGCGAGGTTGGGGTCCAGGCCCATCAGGACCGGGGCCACGAACGACGCCCCGAACATGGCCACCACGTGCTGGGCGCCCAGCCCGGCCGTGCGGGGCCAGGAGAGCCGCTCGTCGGGGCGGACCACGGCGCCGGGCGCCGGTACTTTGCCGTCGCCGTGAACTTTCCAGCGGACGCCGAGATCCATGGTGCGGTTTCGCTTTCGTCGTGCGTGCGAGTGTCCGGACCATTGTCGGGGTGCGCGGGGAGCGGTCGTGACCGGGGCTGACAGGGGCGGTCCGTGCCGGTACCGGCCGGTGGGCGCCTGCGGCCGGCTTGACCCGGTGGGGCCGTGCCGTGCAGGCCCGCCGGGTCAGGGGCGCGGGTCCGGCACTGCCGTCTCCCGCCGTCCGACCTTGGTCCGCTCACCGGGGCGCAGCACCCCCGCGAACGCCACCAGGCCGCACGACAGCGCCGTCACCAGGCAGAACGACACCATCAAGCTGGTCGCCTGGGCCAGCATGCCGATCGCGCTCGGTGCGATGAGCCCCGAGGTGTACGTGATGGTCGCGACGCCGGCGATGGCCAGGCTCGGGTTGGAGCCGCTGCGGCCCGCCGCCGCGAAGCACAGCGGCACGACGACGGCGATGCCCAGCCCCATCAGCGCGAACCCGCCCATCGCCACCGCCGGGTGGTCGGCCACCACGATCAGCAGCCCGCCCAGCACGGCGAACACACCGCTCGCCCGCACGGTCCGCACGGCCCCGAAGCGGTCCACGACCTTGTCGCCGGCGATGCGGGCCACCGCCATGGTGAGCGTGAAGCCCGTGGTGCACGCGGCGGCCAGGCCGGCCGAGGTCTCCAGCTGCTCCCGCAGGTACACCGCCGACCAGTCCAGGCTCGCGCCCTCGGCGAACACCGCGCAGAAGCCGATCGCGCCGATGAGCAGGGCGGAACGGGGCGGCAGGGCGAACCGCGGCGGCGGCTCCTCGTCCTCGGCGGGCTGGAGGTCGAGCACCCACTGGCAGGACAGCACACCGGCGGCGGTGAGGACCGCGGCGGCCAGGACGTGGTGCAGCCGGGCGTCCGAACCGAGGTGCGCGGCCAGCGTGCCGGCCGCCGAACCCACCAGGGCACCCGCGCTCCACATGCCGTGCAGGCCGGACATGATGGACCGGCCGAGACGGTTCTCGACCTCGACGCCCAGCGCGTTCATCGCCACGTCGGCCATGCCCGCCGTGGCGCCGTACACGAACAGGGCCAGACACAGCGTCAGCAGGTTCGGGGCGAGGGACGGCAGGACCAGCGCCATCGTCCACAGGGCGATCAGCCCGCGCAGCGCGTTGCGGGCGCCGAAGCGGTGACTGATGCTGCCCGCCAGCGGCATCGCGACCGAGGCGCCCAGCGCGGGGAAGGCGAGCGCGATGCCCAGCTGCCCGGCGCTCACCCCGGCGTGGTCCTGGATCCACGGCACGCGGGTGGCGAACGAACCGGTGACGGCGCCGTGCACGGCGAAGACCGCGGCCACGGCGTACCGGGACCGCTTCACCTCGCGCAGTTCGTCGACCACGTTGCCCATTCTGCGGTCCCCCTCCGGCTCGCTGCCGTGCTCGTGTCGTGGAGGCGTAAACTATCAGGAACCCTGCCTGATAATAAGAGGGTCTCCGGCGCACCCGGCCGACGGGCGCCGCCGATCTGGGAGGATCCCCGGCATGCCCGCATCCCCGAGCACCGCCCGGGCCATCAACGACCGGCTCGCGCTGCGCCTGCTGCAGCAGGAAGGCCCGTTGACGGCAGGGCAGTTGAAGCAGCTGACCGGCCTGTCCCGGCCGACCGTCGCCGACCTCGTCGAACGCCTCACCGCCGCCGGGCTGATCTCGGTCGTGGGCGAGGCGGGGGAGCAGCGCCGCGGGCCCAACGCCAGGGTCTACGGCATCGTCGCCGACCGGGCCCACCTGGCCGCGCTCGACGTCCGCACCGGGGGCGTCGCCGTGACGGTCGCGGACCTGCTCGGGCGGGTCCTGGCCGAGGCCGCGGTGCCCATCGGGGGCGACACGGGGACGGGGCCCGCCGTGGAGCAGGCCGTCTCGCTCGTGGAGCGCGTGGTGAAGGAGGCCGGGGCGGAGCGTCTGCACACCGTCGGGATCGGCGCGCCCGGTCTGATCGACCCGGCCAGTGGCGAACTGCGCGATTCCACCGGGTTGCCGGCGTGGCACCGCCGCCTGGCCGCCGCCCTCCAGGAGCGGCTGCCCGAGACCCGCGTCAGCGTGGAGAACGAGACCAACCTCGCGGCCCTGGCCGAGCAGCGCGACGGCGCCGCCCGGGACCGGGACACCTTCGTGCTGCTCTGGCTGGGCCACGGGACGGGTGCGGCCGTCGTCCTCGACGGAGCCCTGCGCCGCGGTGCCTCCGGCGGCACCGGTGAGATCGGCTTCCTCCCGGTGCCGGGCACCGACGCCCTGCCGTCGTCGACCGACTGCGAGGGCGGCTTCCACTCCCTGGCCTCGTCGGCGGCGGTGGTGCGGCTGGCGGCGGAGCAGGGGGTGCCGCCCGGGCCGGAGCGGAAGGAGCCGTCCGCGGAGATGGCGCGGACCGCGGCGGACCTGGTGCGCGCGGCGGTGGAGGACGTACGGCACGAGGGGGCCGAGGCCGGGGGCGCGGTCACGGGGAAGCGGTCGGGTCCGGCCGCCTCCGCGCGGTTCCTCGACGCCCTGGCCGACCGGATCGCCGTCGGAGCCGCCTCGGTCGTGGCGGTCCTGGACCCCGGCTGCGTGGTGCTGGGCGGTGAGATCGGCCAGGCCGGCGGTGAGGCGCTCGCCGCCCGCGTGCAGAACCGGCTCGCCCGAATGACGCCGCTGCGGACGGAGGTCCGGCCCACCACGCTGGGCGGCGCCGCGGTCCTCCGCGGCGCCCTGCTGACGGCCCGCGACCGCGCCCAGGAGGAACTGTTCACCCCTCGGCGGTGACCTACGGGTCCGCGAGAGGGCTTGGGAAGGCCCGACGGCGGGCAAGGGCCGTCGTCACCGCCGCCGGGCCGGTTCGTGGGGGAGTGCCGACCCTGCGACGACCCTAGAAAGGACTAGACCATTGCGTCAATAGGTGCGGGTCGGCGGGCCCGTCAAGAGCCCTGAGCGGCGCGGGAGTTGCGGCGCCCGTCGCGCCAGGGAAGAGGGCCGGCACGCTCTGTGAGGCAGCCCACACCCCTCACCCCTCTGGACGCCGATCGGGCGTGGCACACTGGCCCTGTATCAACAGCAGCGCACTCCGGGGTCGGTGAAAGTCCGAACCGGCGGTTACAGTCCGCGACCCGATCGCTTCCAGCGACCGGTTGACCAGGTGAAATTCCTGGACCGACGGTTAAAGTCCGGATGGGAGGCAGTGCGCGGCGAGCGGGCATCCGTGCGCGCCGCCCGAGCAGTCCGTCCTGAGGGCGGACTCCGTCCGGCGTCGTCCCCGGTGTTCGTTCGTGTCATCTGTCGTCATCGACAGCCCCGGAGTCCGTGCCCGAAGAGGCAGGAGGACCCGGGAAGTGTTCACCGGAATCGTCGAAGAGCTGGGCGAGGTCACCGCCGTCGAGACCCTCGACGACGCCTGTCGCTTCCGCCTGCGCGGCCCCCTCGTCACCCAAGGCGCCAAGCACGGGGACTCCATCGCCGTCAACGGCGTCTGCCTCACGGTCGTCGACCACGAGGGCGACGAGTTCACGGCCGACGTCATGGCCGAGACCCTGAACCGCTCCAGCCTCGGGGCCCTGCGGCCCGGTTCCCGCGTCAACCTCGAACGCCCCATGGCCGTCGGGGACCGCCTCGGAGGCCACATCGTGCAGGGCCACGTCGACGGCACCGGCGAGATCCTGGAGCGCAGGCCCTCGGAGAACTGGGAGATCGTGAAGATCTCCCTGCCCGCCGACCTCACCCGGTACGTCGTCGAGAAGGGCTCCATCACCGTCGACGGCATCAGCCTCACCGTCGTCGACGCCGCCCCCGACCACTTCACGGTCAGCCTCATCCCGACCACCCTCGACCTGACCACGCTCGGCCACAAGCAGCCCGGCGACCCGGTCAACCTCGAGGTCGACGTCATCGCCAAGTACGTCGAGCGGATGCTCGGCGACCGCGCCCGGGGGGCAGCCGCGTGAACACCCTGAACACCGAGGCGTTCGCCCTCCTCGGCCAGCACATCCTCTGGTCCGACATGATCGGCAACCTCTTCGGCCTCGCGGCCCTCGCCCTCGGCTGGCGGCGCTCCCTCTGGACCTGGCCCGTGCAGTTCCTGGCCGGCCTCATCCTCTTCGGCGCGTTCTTCGGCCACCTCACCGGAAGCGCGGGCAAGCAGGCGGTCGTCATGATCGTCGCCCTGTACGGCTGGTGGCAGTGGCAGCGCGGCAGGGGACAGGGCGAGGACGGCCACATCGCCGTACGGTTCGCCACCTGGCGCGAGCGCGGCGCGATGGCCGCGGCGGCCGCCGCCGGCACCGTCGCGGTGGCGCTGCTGTTCACCGCGTACCCGACCCTGTCGTGGGACCCCTGGCCGGACGCCTACATCTTCGTCGGCACCGTCGTCGCCATGTACGCCCAGGCACGCGGCATGGTCGAGTTCTGGTTCGCCTGGCTGCTCGTCGACCTCGTCGGCGTGCCCCTCAACTTCGCCAACGGCTATGCCTTCTCCGGCTTCGTCTACGTCATCTACGGCGCGCTCGTCCTGTGGGGCATGCGCGACTGGTGGCTGCGCTCGCGTCAGGCCGCGCGGCCCACCCTGGAAGGAGCGCCGGCATGAGCACGGCACCGATCCTGTACAGCGCCGACGGCGAGTTCGAGGACCTCGCGCTCGACCCCGTCGAGCAGGCCGTGGCCGACATCGCCGCGGGCCGCCCCGTCGTGGTCGTCGACGACGAGGACCGGGAGAACGAGGGCGACCTCGTCATCGCGGCCGAGAAGGCGACCCCCGAGATCGTCGCCTTCATGATGAGCGAGTGCCGCGGCCTGATCTGCGCCCCCATGGAGGGCGACGAACTGGACCGGCTCCAACTCCCGCAGATGGTCGAGGACAACACCGAGTCGATGAAGACCGCGTTCACGGTCTCCGTCGACGCGTCCGCCGCCCACGGCGTGAGCACCGGCATCTCCGCCGCCGACCGCGCCACCACCCTCCGGCTGCTCGCCGACGGCGTGTCCGGCCCCGGCGACTTCGTCCGCCCCGGCCACATCTTCCCGCTGCGCGCCCGGCCCGGCGGCGTCCTCACCCGCAACGGCCACACCGAGGCCGCCGTCGACCTGGCCCGCCTCGCGGGACTGCGCCCGGCCGGCGCCATCGTCGAGATCGCCGGCGAGGACGGCCGCATGCTGCGCCTTCCCGAACTGGTCCCCTTCGCCCGCAAGCACGGCCTGACGATCATCTCCATCGAGGACCTGATCGCCTACCGCCGCGACAGCGAGCCCACCGTCCGCCGCGAGGCCACCACCCGGCTGCCCACCGCCCACGGCACCTTCACGGCGCACGGCTACCGCTCCACGGCGGACGGCGTCGAGCACGTCGCCCTGGTGCACGGCGAGATCGGCGACGGCCAGGACGTCCTCGTCCGCGTCCACTCCGAGTGCCTCACCGGCGACGTCTTCGGCTCGGCCCGCTGCGACTGCGGCCCCCAGCTCGACGCCTCCCTGGCCCGCATCCAGGACGAGGGCCGCGGAGTGGTGGTCTACCTGCGCGGACACGAGGGCCGCGGCATCGGCCTGATGTCCAAGCTGCGCGCCTACGAGCTGCAGGAGCGCGGCCGCGACACCCTCGACGCCAACCTCGAACTCGGTCTGCCCGCCGACGCGCGGGACTACGGCGCGGGCGCGCGGATCCTCGCCGACCTCGGCGTGCGCAGCGTCCGGCTGCTGACCAACAACCCGGACAAGACCGACGCGCTCACCCGGCACGGCATCGTCGTCAGGGCGCGCGTGCCGATGCCGGTCAGCGCCGGTGAGCACAACCTCCGCTACCTGCGCACCAAGCGGGACCGGATGGGCCACGACCTGCCCTGGCTCGACACGACCACCGTGCCGGCCTGCGGCAACCAGTAACAGAGCACACAGGGAGAGACGTGAGCGGCAAGGGTGCACCGGAACTGTCCGTACGCAACGTGGGGGACCTGCGGGTCGCCGTCGTCGCGGCGCAGTGGCACGAGAAGGTGATGGACGGTCTGGTCGACGGCGCCCTGCGCGCCCTGCACGACTTGGGCATCGACGAACCGACCCTGCTCAGGGTCCCCGGCAGCTGGGAGCTCCCGGTCGTCGCCAAGGTCCTCGCGGGCCGCGGTTACGACGCGATCGTCGCCCTCGGCGTCGTCATCCGCGGCGGCACCCCCCACTTCGATTTCGTGTGCCAGGGCGTGACGCAGGGCCTCACCCAGGTGTCCGTCGACACCGGCGTCCCCGTCGGCTTCGGCGTGCTCACCTGCGACACCGAGGAGCAGGCCCTGGACCGCGCCGGGATCGAGGGCTCCAGCGAGGACAAGGGGCACGAGGCGGTCACGGCCGCGGTGGCCACCGCGGCCACCCTGCGTTCAGTATCCGAACCCTGGCGCTGACGAAGGGCACCTGTGGCATAGGCTGAGCGTCACCATGTCCAAGAAGACGTTCGAGGAGCTGTTCACCGAGCTCCAGCACAAGGCCGCCCACGGCGACCCCGCCTCCTCCCGCACCGCCGAGCTCGTCGGGAAGGGCGTCCACGCCATCGGCAAGAAGGTCGTCGAAGAGGCCGCCGAGGTGTGGATGGCCGCCGAGTACGAGGGCAAGGAGGCGGCCGCCGAGGAGATCTCGCAGCTGCTGTACCACGTCCAGGTGATGATGGTCGCCCGCGGCATCAGCCTCGACGACGTCTACGCCCACCTGTAAGCCGCACCCGTCCCCGCCCGACCCCACACGAAGGAAGCCGACCTCATGCTGCGCATCGCCGTCCCCAACAAGGGTTCCCTCTCAGGACCTGCGGCGGAGATGCTGCATGAGGCCGGCTACCGGCAGCGCCGCGAGTCCAAGGAACTGCGGATCGTCGACCCGGCCAACGACGTCGAGTTCTTCTACCTCCGCCCCCGCGACATCGCGATCTACGTCGCCTCCGGCCAGCTGGACATCGGCCTCACCGGCCGGGACCTGCTGATCGACTCCGGCGCCCAGGCCGAGGAGATCCTCCCCCTCGGCTTCGCCCGCTCCACCTTCCACTACGCCGCCAAGCCCGGCACCATGAGCGGCCTGGCCGACCTGGCCGGCAAGACCGTCGCCACCTCCTACGAGGGGATCGTCGCCGGCCACCTCGCCGAGCACGGCATCGACGCCTCCGTCGTCCACCTCGACGGCGCCGTCGAGACCGCCATCCAGCTCGGCGTCGCCCAGGTCATCGCCGACGTCGTCGAGACCGGCACCTCGCTGCGCAACGCGGGCCTGGAGATCGCCGGCGAGCCGATCATGCAGTCCGAGGCCGTGGTGATCCGCCGCACCGGCGCGGACGCCGACGACCCCAAGGTCCAGCAGTTCCTGCGCCGCCTCCAGGGCGTCCTGGTCGCCCGGACCTACGTGATGATGGACTACGACTGCCGCGTCGAGCAGCTGGAGAAGGCCGTCGCCCTCACCCCGGGCCTGGAGTCGCCGACCGTCTCCCCGCTGCACAACGAGGGCTGGGTCGCCGTCCGGGCCATGGTCCCCGCCAAGGACGCCCAGCGGATCATGGACGACCTGTACGACATCGGCGCCCGGGCCATCCTGACCACGGCCATCCACGCCTGCCGTCTCTGAGGGGCGTACCTCCATGTCCGAGCTTCCCGCCCTCCCGGTCACCTTCCGGCCGGGCAGCACCCGTGCCGTGCTGCTCACCGCCGCCGTGGCGATCTTCGTGGTGATCACCGCCGTCGCGATGCTGCTGAAGCAGCTCAGCCCCGCCGAGCGGCTCAGCTTCGTCGTCACGGCCCTGCTGCTGGACGCCGTCCTGCTGCTCCTGGCGCGGCCCAAGGTCGTCGCCGACGAGGACGGCGTCACCGTGGTGAACCTCACGAACAAGCGCCGGCTGGAGTGGGCCGAGATCCTCCAGGTGACCCTCCGGCCCGGCGACGCGTGGGTGTTCCTCAACCTCAGCGACGGCACCAGCCTGCCCGCCCTCGGCATCCAGCCGGGCCTGGCCCGGCAGCGCGCCATCGCCGACGCGCGGGCCCTGCGGGCGCTGGTCGAGGCCCGCTCCACCGCGGACGGCGAGCCCTTCCGGGGCTGAACCCGAGCAGACCCGGATGATTGTCACGCCGGCCGCCACTGCCGCACCGGCCCGTGTCTTGTTTAACCTGGTGGCGAAGGCGCGACCCACGCGCCTTCGCCCCTGCTGCCCCGACCGGTGCGCAGAGGGCTCCTGCTAACCGAGGAGTGACTCCCTCCGGCGATGGACGGATCGTCCTGCAGTACCTGCGCCGCCCCCAGCCGACCTAGCGCGGACCGTGTCCGCGACCGTGCCCGGGCGGCGGCATCATGACCACCCCTCTGCTGCTCCTGGCAGCCGCGTTCCTGCTGATTCTCGCCAACGGATTCTTCGTGGCGGCCGAGTTCGGACTCGTCACGGTCGAACGGCCCGAGGCCGAGAAGGCCGCCGCCGAGGGCGACCGGCGCGCCCACCGCGTCGTCGAATCGCTCAAGGAACTGTCCTTCCAGCTCTCCGGCACCCAGCTCGGCATCACCATCACCTCCCTCGTCGTCGGCATGCTCGCCGAACCGGCGCTGGCCGAGCTGCTGCACGGACCGTTCACCTCCATCGGCATCCCCGAGGGGGCCGTCTCCGGTGTCACGGTCGTCGTCGGCATGCTGCTGGCCTCCGCCGTGCAGATGGTGATCGGCGAACTCCTGCCCAAGAACTGGGCGGTGTCCCGGCCGCTTCAGGTCGCGCGGTTCGTCGCGGGCCCGCAGCATGTGTTCGCCCGGCTGTTCCGCCCGGTCATCGCCGGCCTCAACGCCGTCGCCAACCGGCTCGTGCGCGCCCTGGGCATCGAACCCACCGAGGAGCTGGCCTCCGCCCGCACCCCGGGGGAGCTCGTCTCCCTGGCCCGCCACTCGGCCCGGGCCGGAGCCCTGGAGCAGGACACCGCCGACCTGTTCGTGCGCACCCTGTCCCTGGGCGAGCTGACCGCGCAGCACGTGATGACCCCGCGCGTGAAGGTGAGCGCCCTGCAGTCCTCGGCCACCGCCGAGGACGTCGTCAACCTCACCCGCGCCACCGGCCTGTCCCGCTTCCCCGTCTACCGGGAACGGATCGACGAGGTCGTCGGCATGGTCCACCTCAAGGACGCCCTGGCCGTCGGCGTCCAGGACCGCCTGCGCACCCCCGTCGGCCGCATCGCCCGCCCCGCGCTGCTCGTCCCCGAGACGCTGCCGGTCCGGCCGCTGCTGACCCGGCTGCGCAGCGAGCAGCCCATCGCGGTCGTCGTCGACGAGTACGGCGGCACCGCCGGCGTCGTCACGCTGGAGGACATCGTCGAGGAGATCGTCGGCGAGGTCCGCGACGAGCACGACGGGCACGACCTGCCCGAGCTGGCCTCCGCACCCCCCGAGGACGGCAGGCCCGCCTGGGATGTCGACGGCAGCTGCCGGGTCGACGTCCTGCGGCGCATCGGCCTCGACGTGCCCGAGGGCCCGTACGAGACGGTCGCGGGCCTGATCGCCGACCTGCTGGGCCGGATCCCGGCCGTCGGTGACAAGGCCGAGCTGCCGGGCTGGCGGCTGTCCGTGCGGCAGGTCGGCCACTACCGCGCCGAGCGGGTGCGGCTGGTCAGGCACGCCCCCGTCGCCGTGGCGGAGGTCGTGCGATGAGCGTGCTGCAACTGGCCTTCGCGGGCCTCCTCGTGCTCGCCAACGGCTTCTTCGTCGGCGCCGAGTTCGCGCTCGTCTCCGTACGGCGGAGCCAGATCGAACCGCTCGGCACCGCCCGCTCCCGGCAGGTCCTGCACGGCCTGGAGCGGCTGCCGCAGATGATGGCCGCGGCGCAGTTCGGCATCACGATCTGCTCCCTCACCCTGGGCGCGGTCGCCGAACCGACGGTGGCGCACCTGCTGGAGCCGGTCTTCGCCTGGATCCACCTGCCGCACGCGATGATCCACCCGCTCGGGTACGTCATCGCCCTGGCGACGGTGGTCTTCTTCCACCTCGTCATCGGCGAGATGGTGCCGAAGAACCTGGCCATGGCGGCCCCCGAGAAGGCCGCCCTGTGGCTCAGCCCGGGCCTGGTGTGGTTCGCCCGTTTCTGCAAGCCCATCACCTTCGCCCTCGGCGCGGTGTCGCAGGGGATCCTGCGGCTCTTCCGCGTCGAGCCCAAGGACGAGGTCGAGGCCGTCTTCACCAGCGAGCAGCTCAACCGGCTGGTGGAGGACGCCGGCCAGGCCGGCCTGCTCGACCCGGAGGAGGCCGAGCGCCTGGAGGACGCCCTGGAGCTGGGTTCCCGCCCGGTGACGGACGTCCTGCTGAGGCGCGAGTCCCTGGTCACGGTCAGCCCGTCGGTCACGCCCGGCCGCATCGTCGAGCTGACGGCCCGCACCGGCTACTCGCGGTTCCCGGTCGCCGCGGACACGGGCGCCTTCATGGGCTATCTGCACGTCAAGGACGTCCTCGACCTGGAGGACTCCGACCGGGCCGTGCCGCAGCAGCTGTGGCGGCCCATGACGACCCTGCGGCCGGAACTGCCGCTGGACGACGCCCTGACGGTGATGCGCCGGGCCGCGACCCATCTGGCCCAGGTGGCCGACAGGTCGGGCAGGGTCCTGGGCCTGGTCGCCCTGGAGGACGTACTGGAACTCCTCGTGGGGGAGGTGCGCGACCCCGCACACCGCCAGGTCCGCGAGGTCCGGCTGACCGAACCCAGGTCGGGCGAGGAGGTCCTGGCCACCTAGCGCCCGGCGTCCTGTGCGGCGTCGGGCCTCGGCCTCGACGCCGCACGGGGACCGTCACGGTCCGGGCGGATCCTGCGGCCCTCGCCCGGACAGCACCTCCCCGTACGCCTGCATCAGGTCCGGCAGCCTCAGGGTCGCCAGGTCCTCACGGCCCAGGACACCGGGATACACCGACAGCCGCAGGTCGCGGTACGCACAGCTCTTCTCGTACAGCGTCCGCAGGAACCGCCCGTTGCCCAGCTCGTCGATCCAGCCCTGGTCCACCACGTGCCCGGCGATGGAGCGCAGTTCGTCGAGGGCCTCCTCGTCCCACACGTCCCCGTTCTCCGCCGCGAGCACCTTGCCGATCTCGGTGAGTTCCAGCGGCCGGTAGGACGGGAAGTCGACGCGGGTGGTGAACCGGGACGACAGCCCGGGGTTCGCGGCGAGCAGGCGGTCCATGCCCTCGGGGTAGCCGGCCAGGATCACCACCAGGTGGTCCCGGTTGTCCTCCGCCCGCTTCAGCAGCACCTGAAGCGCCTCGTCGCCGTATGCGTCGCCCTTGCCGTAGCCCGAGTTGGACAGCGCGTAGGCCTCGTCGACGAAGAGCACCCCGCCGAGGGCGGAGTCGATCAGCTCGTTGGCCTTCACGGCCGTCTGCCCGAGGTACTCGCCGACCAGATCCGCGCGCTGCGCCTCCACCAGGTGGTCGCCGCCGAGCAGTCCGAGGGCGTAGAAGACCCGGCCCAGGATGCGGGCGACGGTGGTCTTGCCGGTGCCGGAGGGGCCGGAGAAGACGAAGTGGCGTTTCGGCGGCTGCACCGGAAGGCCCTGGCCGGCCCGCAGCCGGGCCATGTTGAGCTGCGCGGACAACGCCTTGACCTGGCGCTTGACCGGCTCCAGACCCACCATGCGCTCGAGCTGCGCCAGGGCCTCCTCCAGCAGGGCGGGATCGGTGGGGCCGGTGGGCAGGGACGGAGCCGGCCCGGTCCGCTCGCGGACCGACGGCCCCGTCACCGGCGGCAGGGGCACGGACAGGGGCGGCTCGGGGTCGGGCAGCCGCAGGTCGCGCCCCTCCGTGCCGAAGAACGCGTCGAACCCGTCCGGCCCGTCCACGCTGTCCTGTCCCGTGCCGGTGAGGGTGATCGCCGCGAAGTCGGCGGACTCGTCGAATCCGTCGCCCTCGGCGATGGCGGCGAGCCGGGCCGAGGTGTCCATGAACGCCGGGTCCACGCGGTGCACGGCCCGGTACAGGGGGAGTGCGGCGGCGCTGCGGCCGGTGCCCTCGTGCGCCCGGGCCAGCCAGTAGCGCAGTTCCTTGCGCTGCGGCTGCTCGCTGCGGCAGCGCATCAGCGCGGCGGACAGCAGCGGTTCGGCCTGGCCGTACATCTCCAGCCTGACCCGCGCCATGCCGCCGAACAAGCCGGCCTCCACGCCGAGCAGGGAGTCGTCCAGGAGCGGGTCGGTGTGACGGACCAGCTGCTCCCAGTCCTTGACCAGGTAGGCGCGGCAGGCGTGCAGGAAGCGGACCTGGTGGTCGGTGTCCACGGGCGGCAGCCCCGCCAGTGCCCGGTCCAGTTCGGGGACGTGCCGGCCGTCCAGCCAGTGGGAGGCGTGCGCGAGCAGCAGATCGCGCGGGCTCTCCAGCACCGGCTGCACCCACCAGCCGAGCCAGTACCAGGAGTTGAGGGCGCGCCGGTAGCGTGCGCGTTGCTCGCCGAAGCGCTCGCGATGGCGGAACATCCGCAGCAGGGCCGTCGAGGTGTCGACGCGCAGCGCGTGCAGCCCGAGCCAGCCGTCGGCCATCCCCGGGTCCATGCGCACGGCGGCGCGGAACTCCTCCTCGGCCTGCGGATAGGCACCCATCGTGCAGGCGTCCACGCCTCGCAGCCAGGCGAGGTCGGCCGGGGCCTGAGGGCCCCGCGTGCCGAAGTCCATCCCGTCCCCCACGAACCGTGCCCCCGTCGGTTTGCCAACGAGCCGTCCCCCGGCCGGCTGCCCACTCGAACCCCTGTGCCACGGACCGGAGTTGCGCCGTGCGAAGCGACCGTCCGCAGGTCGCGACGAGGGCATCGTACCGTCGGGGGACGCGCGTCCGTAGAGGGCCTCGAGGGCGCTTCCGGCGAGGTGGGAGCCGCTGCGCCTGCCGCGCGGACGGTGACCGAGGGTGAGCGTCGAACGCGTCGCGGGGGGCCCGGAAACCGGGAGAGGGCAGAACGAAGCCCCCGATCACGGGGGAACAACCGGGGGCTTCGCGTCTGCGGGCGGCCCGCTGGGCCGCACATTGAGAACGTAAGACCTGTACGGCCCCCCGGTCAAGCCGAGTTGAGGCACTCCGGGAAGTTGCATCGCAAGGCTCTTCACAAGTTCAGCACACAGCGGGTGGTCCGTCACCCTCTGTGAAAAACTGGTCCGGTCCAGGTCTTGCCGCGGGCCCCTTGCGTACCTCGTATCCCGTCTCCCGCCCGCGCACCAGGAGGTCGGCGAAGGGCCGCGAGGGGTCCTGGGCGAAATGCTCCTGCTCCGCCGGGACCCACCCGTCCCAGAACGCGCGCTGCTCCTCCCCGTCCCGCGAGCGTCCCCGGGCCCAGGCCTCCTCGCGCGGCACGTCCATCCACAGCAGCAGCGCCAGATGCGGCCGCACGGCACGGCGTCCCGCGCCGACGCCCTCCAGGAGCACCACCGGTGCCGGGGGCAGGGGGCGCACCGGCCCGAAGCGGCGGGCCCGCCAGTCGTAGGGGGCGTAGTGGGCGGTCCGGCCCTGGGCGAGCGGCTCGATCACCTGCCGGTGCAGGCGCTCCGTCCAGGCGAACAGCTCCTCGTGGCTGGCGATGTCGTCCAGGCGCAGGACCGGGGCCCCGCCGAGGGCCGCCGCCACGTGCCCGGCGAACGTGGTCTTCCCGGAGCCGGCGTGCCCGTCGACGCCGACCAGCCGGACCGGGCCGCAGGAGGGGGACAGGCGGGCGATCCGGGCGGCCAGGTGCCGGACTTCGGGCCCGGGCGCGGGGCGGGAGGAGGCGTTCATCTCGCGCAGCACTCTAGCGACGCGGTCCGGGGCGGGCGCCACTGGTCGACGCCAATATTGGTGGGCGCGGCGCGCGTCGAAGTGCTGGCAGTGTCCGGCGTGCTGTGCTCCTATGTGGCCCACACACGTGTGTTCACCGACCGTGCCACGGACCTGCCCTCTCCTGCCCGACTCCGACATCCGGGGGTCCCCGCCATGAGCAGAGCCGAACATCCGTCCCGCAGGACCGTCCTGGCCGCCGCGGTCGCCGCCGCCGTCGCGGCGAGCACGGGCCCGGCGTCCGCCGACCCCGAGAACGGCATGACGACCGACACAGCCGAACCCACCCGGGCGGTCCCGGGCACCGTCGACAACCGGGCCTGGTTCTCCCACCGGGACTGGAGCAGCGGCACGGCCAAGGGCACCCGGGCCGTCGCGGGCACCCACCCCGGCGTGGAGATCGCGAAGCCGGCCGGGACCACCTCCTACACCGACCCGCACACGGGCGTCACCGCCCGCTGGGAGTACGGCACCTGGACCTCGCCCACACACCGGCTCACCGTCCCCGCGACCGAGGCGATCGTCTCCTGGAACGCCCGCACCCCGGCCGGCACCTGGATCCAGGCCGAGCTCAAGGGCACCTACTCCGACGGCACCAGCACCCCCTGGTACGTGATGGGCCGCTGGGCCGCCGGCGACCGGGACATCCGGCGCACCTCGGTCGACGACCAGAGCGACGGCCGCAGCACCGTCTGGACCGACACCCTGGCCGTCGACGACCCGTCCACGGGCCTGCGCCTGACCGCCTACCGGCTCCGCCTGACCCTGTACCGCAAGCCGGGCGGCACGGCCACGCCCACCGTGTGGCGGCTCGCCACCATGGGCTCCGACGTGCCCGACCGGTTCACCGTCCCGGCCTCCACGCCCGGGCTCGCGAGGGAGCTGGCCGTCCCCCGGTACTCGCAGGAGATCCACAAGGGCCAGTACCCGGAGTACGACAACGGCGGCGAGGCCTGGTGCAGCCCCACGTCCTCGCAGATGATCATCGAGTACTGGGGCGGCCGGCTCACCCCGGCCCAACTGGCGTGGGTGGACCCGTCCTTCGCCGATCCGCAGGTCTGCCACGCGGCCAGGTACACCTACGACCACCAGTACGCGGGCTGCGGCAACTGGCCCTTCAACGCCGCCTACGCCGCCACGTTCAAGGACCTCCGGGGCCTCGTCACACGGCTCGTCTCGCTGACCGACCTGGAGACCCTGATCGCGGCCGGGGTCCCGGCCATGACGTCACAGTCCTTCCTGAAGGAGGAGCTGACCGGGGCCGGGTACGGCACCGCCGGGCACCTGATGACGGTCATCGGCTTCACCGCGGACGGCGACGTGATCGCCAACGACCCCGCGTCGGAGAGCAACGAGGCCGTGCGGCGCGTCTACCGGCGGCGCGAGTTCGAGAACATCTGGCTGCGGACCAAGCGCTACAACGCCTCGGGCAAGGTCGCCTCGGGCACCGGCGGCGTCTGCTACCTGTACTTCCCGGCGCGTCCGACCACCGCCCAGCGCAAGGCGCTGAACGCCGTGGGCGTCCGCGTGTGACCAAGGTCTCGGCGGCAAAAGCCGCTCAAGGTGGCAAGGTGGACGCAGCTCGGGGGGGATGTCCGACCGCACCAGCGAACCAGCGAGACACCATGACCGCGCACTCCGCCACCGCCTCCACCTCCGCCCCGCGCGCCCGCACCGGCGGCCCGCGGGAGGACGGACCGAAGATCGTCGAGCATGTCATGGGCTGGGCCCTGGTCGTGGTCGTCGCGATGCTCGTGACCCAGCTCGGCCTGCTGTGACCTGACCCACGGAGGGCGTGTGGGGCCTGCCATACTGCGGAGGTCCCACCCCCGCCCGTGAGACCAGGGTCGACCGTGAACATCAGCCCCCAGCCCGCCGCGCGCCCGCGAGCCCGCGGGACCGAGCGCTCGACGGCCCGTCGTGCCGAACTCATCGCCATCGGGCGGAGGTTGTTCGCCGACACCTCCTACGACGCCCTGTCGATGGACGACATCGCCCGCCAGGCGCACGTCGCCAAGGGGCTGATCTACTACTACTTCCAGTCCAAACGCGGCTACTACCTGGCCATCATCCAGGACTCCGTCACCGAGTTGCTCACCCTGGCGGCCGGCGGCCTCGAACTGCCCCCGGTCGACCGGGTCCAGCGCACCATCGACAGCTACCTGCGCTACGCCGAGCACAACCAGGCCGCCTACCGCACGATCGTCAGCGGCGGCGTCGGCTTCGACACCGAGGTGCACGCCCTGCGCGACGGGGTGCGCGAGTCCGTCGTGACGACGATCGCCGAGGGCGCCTACGGCCGCGCCGACATCAGTCCGCTGGCCCGCATGGCGCTGCTGGCCTGGGTGTGCAGCGTCGAGGGCGCCACCCTGGAGTGGATCGACCGGCCCGAACTGGCCCGCGCGACCATGCGCGAGCTGCTCGTGAAGACCCTGGGCGGTGCCCTGCGCGCGATCGAGGAACTCGACTCCGCGCACCCCGCCCCGCAGCCGGCCCGCCGCGGGGCATGAGCAAGGGGCGGAGGGTCCGCCACGACCCCTCCGCCCCTTGCCCCCGGCCCTACTTGATGGCCTTGATCAGCTCACCGTTGGCGGTGTCGCCGCTCAGCTCCCAGAAGAACGTGCCGCCCAGACCCTGCTGGTTCTTGTAATTCATCTTGGTCGCGATGGTCGCCGGGGTGTCGTAACTCCACCAGTCGCTGCCGCACTTGGCGTACGCCGTGCCGGCCACCGTCCCCGTCGCCGGGCACTTAGTCTTGAGCACCTTGTAGTCCTCGATGCCCGGCTCGTACGTGCCCGCCGCCGGGCCCGTGGCGGTGCCGCCGGGAGCCGCCTGGGTGACGCCGGTCCAGCCGCGGCCGTAGAAGCCGATGCCGAGCAGCAGCTTGGAGGCGGGGACGCCGAGTCCCTTGAGCTTGGCGATGGTCGCCGAACTGTGGTTGTCCGCCTTGGGGATGCCGGCGTACGAGGTCAGCGGCGAGTGCGGCGCCGTCGGTCCGGCGGCGTCCCAGGCACCGAAGAAGTCGTAGGTCATCGGGTTGTACCAGTCGACGTACTGAGCGGCACCCGCGTAGTCGGCGGCGTCGATCTTGCCGCCGGGGGTGGCGTCGGCGGTGATCGCCGCGGTGACCAGGTTCCTGGAGCCGAACTTGGCGCGCAGCGCCTGCATCACGTTCCTGAAGGCCGCCTTGCCGCTGGTGTCGCAGGTGGCGCCGCAGGCGTTCGGGTACTCCCAGTCGATGTCGATGCCGTCGAAGACGTCGGCCCACTTGGAGTTCTCGACCAGGTCGTAGCAGGACTGGGCGAAGGCGGCGGGGTTCTTCGCGGCCTCGCCGAACCCGGCCGACCAGGTCCAGCCGCCGAAGGACCACAGCACCTTGAGGTTCGGGTGCTTCTGCTTCAGCTTGCGCAGCTGGTTGAAGTTGCCGCGCAGCGGCTGGTCCCAGGTGTCCGCCTTGCCGTCGACCGACTCGGCGGCGGTGTAGGCCCGGTCGGTGGCGGCGTAGGCGTCGCCCATGGCGCACTTGCCGCCGGTGACGTTGCCGAACGCGTAGTTGATGTGCGTGAGCTTGGCGCCCGAGCCGGACGTCTCGATGTTCTTGACGTAGTACTTGCGGTCGTAGGTGCCCCATTCGGTGAAGTACCCGAGGACCTTGGAACCGGCGGCCTCCGCCCGGGGAGTGGCCTGCGAGCCGGCGGCGGCCTCCTGAGCCGAGGTCGCCGCGGTGGCGGAGGTGCCCGCGCCGGCCAGCAGACCGGCGCCCAGGACGGCGCAACAGGCCGCGGACACGATCGCCCGGAAGCGGGAGGGGTGGGGGGTGTGCATCCGTGTCTCCTCGTGGG
Organism: Streptomyces sp. NPDC017943; assembly: GCF_044328425.1. Lineage (NCBI taxonomy): Bacteria > Bacillati > Actinomycetota > Actinomycetes > Kitasatosporales > Streptomycetaceae > Streptomyces > Streptomyces sp. NPDC017943. The sequence continues at coordinate 396,224 of NZ_JBIRHH010000007.1, forward strand.
GGAGAGGAACACGCGCTCATTGGCATGAACGCGGTGAGTCGGTGGAGCGAAACAGTAGGAGGACTAGACCAGTTGGGTCAATGGTGCGGACCAATTTCACCGCGCGGCCGACGCCCGGCCCTTTCTTGAAGTAAGCGGTCGTTAACTGGTGACGGGATGCCTCCGATCGGGCATACTCACAGCGCACAGCCGCTGGTCAGCAGCGTCCGCGACCCGGGACTGCAAGCATCGGCCAGGCACCAGATCGACCAGGCGGCGCCGCCCCCACCCTTGGGCCCGTCCGCCAGTGCCCGACAGGGAGGAGAGCGTCGCCATGCCCGACCGCGCCCCGCAGCCGGTGGACCGGCCACTGCCCACGGAGGAGGCCCGGGACCTCATCTCACTCGTCCGCGACATCGCGGCGCAGGAGATCGTCCCCAAGGCGGCCGAGGAGGAGGACGCCGGCCGCTTCCCGCGCGAGCTGTTCACCCTGCTCTCCCGCTCCGGCCTGCTGGGCCTGCCGTACGACGCGGAGTACGGCGGCGGCGACCAGCCCTACGAGGTGTACCTCCAGGTCCTGGAGGAGCTGGCCGCGGCCCGCCTCACCGTCGGCCTCGGAGTCAGCGTGCATTCCCTGGCCTCCTACGCCCTCGCCGCCTACGGCACCAAGGAACAGCAGGTCGAGCATCTGCCCGCGATGCTCGGCGGCGGTCTGCTGGGCGCCTACTGCCTGTCCGAGCCGCAGTCCGGATCGGACGCGGCGGCCCTGCGCACCAGGGCCGTGCGCGACGGTGACGACTGGGTGATCACCGGGACCAAGGCCTGGATCACCCACGGGGGTGTCGCCGACTTCTACACGGTCATGGCCCGCACCGGCCAGGAGGGCCCGCGCGGGATCACGGCCTTTCTGGTGCCGGGCGACGCCGAGGGCGTGAGCGCGGCGGCGCCCGAGAAGAAGATGGGCATGAAGGGCTCGCCCACCGCCCAGGTGCACTTCGACGGTGTCCGGGTCTCCGACGACCGGCGCATCGGCGAGGAGGGGCAGGGCTTCGCCATCGCGCTGTCGTCCCTGGACTCGGGGCGCCTCGGGATCTCCGCGTGCGCCATCGGCGTCGCCCAGGCCGCGCTCGACGAGGCGGCGGCCTACGCGACCGGGCGCCGCCAGTTCGGCAGGCCGATCGCCGACTTCCAGGGGCTGCGCTTCATGCTCGCCGACATGGCGACGCAGATCGAGGCGGGCCGCGCGCTCTACCTCGCGGCGGCGCGGCTCAGGGACGCGGGCCGGCCGTTCGCCCGGCAGGCGGCCATGGCCAAGCTGTTCTGCACCGACACGGCGATGCGGGTCACCACCGACGCCGTGCAGATCCTCGGCGGCTACGGCTACACCGCCGACTTCCCGGCCGAGCGCTACATGCGCGAGGCCAAGGTGCTGCAGATCGTCGAGGGCACCAACCAGATCCAGCGGATGGTCATCGGCCGCCATCTCGTGGGTCCAGAGGAACGCTGAACTGGTCGAGTCCCCGCCAGGGGGCCGCGAGCCGCATCCACTCCGGGTCGTGCCGGCCCGGCAGGGTGCGACCGCCCTCGGCCCAGGTCCGCATCAGCTCGCGGAAGATCGGCGGGTCCTGGTAGCGCGGCGCGACGGGCCGAAGCGATTGCGCGGGCGGCGGGACGTACAGGAGGCGCTGACGCCCGGTCGCTGAGGAGATGGGGGTCATACCAGGGCAACGCGGCGGAGGCCGGACAGGTCACCGGGGCACGGATTCGGGCGTGCGTTCAGCCGCGTCCGCGAGACGCCCTCGCCCCGCACCACGGCGGTCGTACCGGTGCCGTGGTGCGGGGCGGTCGCTGAACGGGAGCGAGCGGGCGGGAAGGGCCCGTGCTCAGGCCGCGCGGCGCATGACGGGGACGCGCATCGGGCGCGAGCCCGGGCCGCCGACGTGCGAGAACGGCTGCATCCGCCAGTCCAGTCCCTGAGGGAGCGTCAGCAGCAGGGCCGTGTCCTGCTCCTGGGGCTCCACCGACTCGTCGGCGGGGCGGGCGTCGGAGGCCCGGCGGCCGGTTCCGGCGCAGACCGTGAGCCCGAACGGGTTCCACGGCGAGGCGCACAGCGCGTGCTCCGGCAGCACCTCTTCGTCCGCCAGCAGGGCGATGGGCTGCGCACAGTCCGGGCAGACGACCCGGAACATCTCGAACGTGTCGTAGGCGTCGAGTTCGTCGTCGAAGGCGTCGGGTTCGACGCCCTCCGGCTCGGGCTCGACGACGGGCTGCTGCCGCTTGGGCGCGGTGCGACCAGGGCGCTTGAGACTCTGCATTGGGTACTCCCCCTCGGGCTGGGCCGTATCAGGCACTGCGGCCTCGACCACAGCAAGCACTTCCCGTCGCCCCCGCCCGGTAATCACGGGAACATCACGGAGACTGTTCGAGTGATGTGGCGTTCGTCACATCCATGGTCGGGGTGTCCGCTGCGGCGCATTTGTCCCCCGGAAGGGGGACCCCGCGCTTCCCGCGCGGCGCGAACCGGCCATGACCTCGACTCCTCGGGTATCCGAGGAGATCAACCGCCCTGTAGGTTCTAGCGCCATGGAGGAGCTGGACCGACAGATCGTGCAGCTGCTCGTCAAGGACGGGCGGATGAGCTACACCGACCTGGGCAAGGCCACCGGCCTGTCCACCTCGGCCGTGCACCAGCGGGTGCGGCGGCTGGAGCAGCGGGGTGTCATCCGGGGCTACGCGGCGGTCGTCGACCCCGAGGCGGTGGGGCTGCCGATGACGGCGTTCATCTCCGTGAAGCCGTTCGACCCCAGCGCGCCGGACGACATCGCGGACCGGCTGGCCGGAGTGCCGGAGATCGAGGCGTGCCACAGCGTCGCCGGCGACGAGAACTACATCCTCAAGGTCCGGGTCGCCACGCCGCACGAGCTGGAGGAACTCCTCGCCCGGCTGCGGTCCCTGGCCGGGGTGTCCACCCGTACGACGGTGGTCCTGTCGACGCCGTACGAGGCGCGTCCGCCCAGGATCTGACCCGCCGGTTCCCACTTCGCCCGCCACGCGGGAGAAGGCGGGGCGCCCCCTTGCGCGCCCCTGCTCGTGCGGCCCCTGACCGACCCGGCGGACCGCTCCCCTGTGACACTGTTGTCCATGAGTGAGTCCCCCGTGTCGCCGAAGACCGTCCTGCTCCGTCGTGGAGAGGTCCACAGCCCCGCCGATCCCTTCGCCACCGCCATGGTGGTGGAGCGCGGGCAGGTCGCCTGGGTGGGTTCGGAGGGCGCCGCCGACGCCTTCGCCGACGGGGTCGACGAAGTGGTCGACCTCGACGGCGCGTTGGTCACCCCCGCCTTCACCGACGCACACGTGCACACCACCGCCACCGGCCTCGCCCTGACCGGGCTCGACCTGTCGGACGCACCCTCCCTCGAAGCCGCCCTCGCCCGGGTGCGCGAGTTCGCCGCCGCCCGGCCGGACGACCGGGTGCTGCTGGGGCACGGCTGGGACGCCGCCCGCTGGCCCGGCGGCCGGCCCCCGACGCGCGCCGAACTCGACGACGCCACCGGGCACCGCCCCCTCTACCTCAGCCGGATCGACGTGCACTCGGCGGTCGTCACCACGGCCCTGCTCGACCTAGTCCCGTCGGCCGGACAGCAGGACGGCCTCCAGGGGGACGGACCGCTCACGGCCGACGCCCACCACGCCGTCCGGGCCGCCGCGTTCGGCGCCGTCACCGAGCGGCAGCGCACCGAGGCGCAGCGGGCCGCGCTGGCGCACGCCGTGTCCCTCGGCATCGGCACCGTCCACGAGTGCGCCGGACCGCAGATCTCCTCGGAGGAGGACTTCACCGGCCTGCTGGGCCTCGCCGCCCGGGAGAGCGGCCCGCGTGTCGTGGGCTACTGGGCCGAGCAGGACGTCGCCAAGGCACGGGAACTGGGCGCGGTGGGAGCCGCGGGTGACCTGTTCGTCGACGGCGCCCTCGGCTCGCACACCGCCTACCTGCACGAGCCGTACGCCGACGCCGCGCACACCGGCCGGGCGTACCTCGACGCCGCCGCGGTCGCCGCGCACGTCGTGGCGTGCACCGAGGCGGGCCTGCAGGCCGGCTTCCACGCCATCGGCGACGCGGCCGTGGACGCCGTGGTCGAGGGCGTGCGCGCCGCCGCGGAGAAGCTCGGCCCGGCGCGTGTCCGCGCCGCCCGGCACCGCGTCGAGCACGCCGAGATGCTCACCCCGGAGGCCGTCGCGGCCTTCGCCGAACTCGGTCTCACCGCCTCCGTCCAGCCCGCCTTCGACGCCCTGTGGGGCGGCGACGAGGGCATGTACGCCCAGCGGCTCGGAGCGGAGCGCGCCAGGACGCTGAACCCGTTCGCGGCCCTGCTGCGCGCCGGAGTACCGCTCGCCTTCGGGTCCGACAGCCCGGTCACCCCGCTCGACCCGTGGGGCACGGTCCGTGCGGCCGCCTTCCACCGCACTCCCGAGCACCGCGTCTCCGTGCGCGCCGCGTTCACGGCGCACACGCGCGGCGGCTGGCGGGCGGTGGGCCGCGACGACGCCGGCGTCCTGGTCCCGGGCGCGCCCGCCGACTACGCCGTGTGGCGCACCGGCGAGCTGGTGGTGCAGGCGCCGGACGACCGGGTCGCCCGCTGGTCCACCGACCCGCGCTCCGGCACCCCGGGTCTGCCCGACCTGACCCCCGGTCGTGAGCTGCCGGTATGCCTGCGCACCGTCGTCGGCGGACGCACGGTCTTCGTACGGCCGGGCGAGTGATCTACGGGAGTGGCGCGCGGGAAACCGTGCGCCGCACCCCCGGCGCGCGACCTGCGCGTCCTCGGTCCTGACCAGGGCCGCGAAGCGGAACGGGCAGGTCGGGCGACTGTTGACAGGCAGCCGCAGCGTGCCGGTAGGTTCTGCGGAGTCCACCACCGGACGCCCGACCGGGGAACGTCCGAGCACTCGCCGCGGCACCGCCGGGTCAGGGACGGTGTGCCGCACCGGGGCACCGCCACTGGGAGCCAGGCTCAGGCCGGAGCAGCGCCGAGGGAACGTTCCGGCGGGTCGGGGAGGTGTGACCCGGGTGGGGCCCGGGCGCTCAGTAGACAACGGCTTCCGGTCGATCCGCAGCCGGCGGATCCCGGGCCGGCCCGAAGGGCGCCGGGCCCCCATCCGCCGTACACGACCTCCGGAAGGGGCCTTCCCGCCCCCGTCCCGCGGGTGCAACACCACGATTCGAACGTCCGGTCACGTCAGCGCAGGCCGGGCGCACTATGGTGGACCCCTGCATATGGACATGAAGGGGCATCAGTGAACGACGGCGACGGAACCCTCGCGGCAGGAGCCCAGGGGAGGAAGTTCGGGCCGCTCGGCACGGCCTTGGTGATCATCCCGACCTACAACGAGGCGGAGAACATCAAGAGCATCGTCGGCCGGGTGCGCAGGGCCGTCCCCGAGGCGCACGTGCTCGTGGCCGACGACAACAGCCCGGACGGCACGGGCAAGCTGGCCGACGAGCTGACCGTCGAGGACGACCACGTCCACGTGCTGCACCGCAAGGGCAAGGAGGGCCTCGGCGCCGCCTACCTCGCGGGCTTCCGCTGGGGTCTGGAACACGGCTACGGCGTGCTGGTCGAGATGGACGCCGACGGCTCCCACCAGCCCGAGGAACTGCCCCGGCTGCTCACCGCCCTCAAGGGCGCCGACCTGGTGCTGGGCTCGCGCTGGGTCCCCGGCGGCCGGGTGGTGAACTGGCCCCGCTCCCGTGAGGTCATCTCCCGGGGCGGCAGCCTCTACTCCCGCCTGGCGCTCGATCTGCCGCTGCGCGACATCACCGGCGGCTACCGGGCCTTCCGCCGCGAGACCCTGGAGGGCCTCGGCCTCGACGAGGTGGCCTCCCAGGGCTACTGCTTCCAGGTCGACCTGGCCCGCCGTGCGGTCAAGGCCGGCTACCACGTCGTCGAGGTGCCGATCACCTTCGTCGAGCGCGAGCTCGGTGACTCCAAGATGAGCCGGGACATCCTCGTCGAGGCACTGTGGCGGGTCACGGCGTGGGGCGTGGGGGAGAGGGTCGGCAAGGTCACGGGCCGCGGCGGCAAGCCCGCGAAGCCCTAGCGGCTGCGGTACGACCGGAGCACTGCGGTGCCCAGGCGGGCTCGGCGGCCGGCCGCGGGTGGAGACGTCCGGGTGGGGCCCGCCCCGCACAGGATGCCTGATCGGGCGCTTATCCCGTGCTGAGCCGGGGCCAGGCACACTGGAGGCATGACGACTGGCGCTCAGACCCCCCACTCCGCCCGGCCCCGGCGCTCCCGGCTGCGCACGTTCCTGCCGCTGGGCGTCGCCGTGTGGCTCGTGCTGGAGATCTGGCTGCTCACGCTGGTCGCCGGGGCGTCGAGCGCGTTGGTGGTGCTCCTCGTCCTGCTCGCCGGACTCGTCGCCGGCTCGGTGGTGATCAAGCGGGCGGGGCGGCGCGCGTTCCGCAACCTCTCCGAGACGCTGCAACAGCAGCAGAGCGGGACGGCGCCCGCGGCGGCCCGGCCGGCCAGTGAGGGCAACGGCCTGATGATGCTGGGCGGCCTGCTGCTGATCATCCCCGGGCTGCTGTCGGACGCCGCCGGTCTGCTCCTGCTGCTGCCGCCGGTGCAGAAGGCCGTGAGCCGCTCCGCCGAGCGCACCTTCGAGCGCAAGCTCCGCGAGGCCGACCCCGGGACGCTGGGCGGGGTCTTCCGGCAGGCGCGCATCCATCAGCCCGACGGCAAGGTCGTCCAGGGCGAGGTCATCCGCGAGGAGCCGGGCGGCGACGCCCCGCAGCAGCAGCGTCCCCCGCTGACGCACTAGTCCCCCCGCTGACGCACTGAGGGCACGCAAAACCGAGGGCGCCGTACGAACCGTACGGCGCCCTCGGTTACCGATGTGCGCTGATCAATCCGACCAGGCCGGGTCGGGTCAGGCCGACTTGCGGCTGTCCCGGGGATGAACGGCGATGTTCATCGCACCGGAGCGCAGTACCGCCAGACGCTCCTCGAGGACCTCTTCGAGCTCCTCGCGGGTGCGCCGCTCCATCAGCATGTCCCAATGCGTACGCGCGGGCTTGGCCTTCTTCTCTTCCGGGCCGTCGCCGTCCACCAGGAGTGCCTGGGCCCCGCAGACCTTGCACTCCCACTCCGGCGGGATCTCCGCCTCGACCGAGAAGGGCATCTCGAAGCGGTGCCCCTTCTCGCATGCGTACTCCACGGCCTGGCGCGGGGCCAGGTCGATGCCGCGGTCCGTCTCGTAGCTGGTCACCACGAGGCGCGTGCCGCGAAGAGCTCGCTCACTCATGAATCGTGCCTCCCGGGCTTGTCGCCCACAGGACAGGTGTCGCTGTCGTCGTCATCCGGTCAACGTCCGGTCGGCGGTAAAGATTCCCGTTCCGAGTCCCGTTCCGGGTCATGCGTCGCCGTCGTAGCCGCCCTTGTTGTACCCACCAGCGCCCGGTTTGTCACATCTGATACCAGATGTAACCCAGCGTTTCGACATCTTTGACGCGCAGTAACGGTACGCCTGGCAGGCCAAACGCGTACACTACCGCCCTTTCGCGCTCAGTGCTAAATCCGGTCCGGAACCGGGTTCCCCGCTTCCTCGATCGCACGCCGCACCGGGACCCGTGCGAGCAGCACGAACCCGAGCACGAAGAAGGCCACCAGGGAGATGATCGCGTCCCGGTAACTGCCCGTGAGCTGGTAGGTCAACCCGAACAGCAGCGGCCCCAGCCAGCTCATGCCGCGATCGCTCACCTCGTACGCGGAGAAGTACTCGGCCTCCTTGCCGGGCGGGACCAGATGGGAGAAGAGGGAACGGGACAGCGCCTGGCTGCCGCCGAGGACCAGCCCGATCCCGCCGGCCAGGACGAAGAACCACACGGGCGCCCCGGCGGGCAGGAAGTATCCGGCCGCCAGCGTGAGCGTCCAGGCGATCAATGAGCCGAGGATCGTCCGTTTGGCACCGTAGCTGCGGGCCAGCCGGCCCATCGCCAGCGCCCCGGCCACCGCCAGCACCTGCACCAGGAGGACCGCGCCGATGAGGGTCGACTGCCCGAGGCCCAGTTCCTTCGAGCCGTAGACCGAGGCCTGGGAGATCACCGTCTGGACGCCGTCGTTGTAGACGAGGTAGGCGAGCAGGAAGGCGAGGGTCAGCGGGTGGCGGCGCATGTCGCGGACGGTCGCCGCGAGTTGCCGGAAGCCCGGCAGCGCCGCCTCGCTCCGGGCCGTGGCGCGATCCCGCAGCCGTGTCAGCGGGATCAGGGCGAAGGCACCCCACCACAGGCCCGCCGACGCCAGGCAGATGCGCACCGCCGTGCTCTCGGAGACGCCGAAGCGCTCGTGTCCTGTGTAGAGGACCAGGTTGGCGACCAGGACGAGGGAGCCGGCCGCGTAGCCGAAGGCCCAGCCCCGGGAGGACACCGCGTCCCGCTGCTCCGGCGGGGCGATCTGCGGCAGGTAGGAGTTGTACAGCATCATCGCCACCGACTGCGCCGCGTTGGCCACCACCAGCAGCGCGCCGCCGAGCAGATAGCGGTCGCCGTCCAGGAGGAACATGGCCGTCGTCGCCCCGGCACCGGTGTAGGCGGCGGCCGCGAGCAGGGGCTTCTTGCGGCCCGTGCGGTCGGCGGCGGCACCCACCAGCGGCATCACCAGCACCGCCACGATCACCGACAGCGACACCGAGTAGGCGAAGAACGACCCGGCGCGCACCGGGATGCCCAGCGGGTGGACGTAGCCGTCGGCGTCGGCGGCCGACTCGGCCACCGACGTGAGATACGGACCGAGGAAGACGGTGAGCACGCTGGTGGAGTAGACCGAGCACGCCCAGTCGTAGAAGTACCAGCCGCGCTGCTCGCGCCGGAGCCCCGCCCCGTCGGCCGGCGGTGTCCGCACGGTGTCCGTACCCACCGGTGCCCTCGCTTCCCCGTGAGACGCGCGCAGCCGGCCGAGCCCGGGGTCTCAGACCCAGACGCCGCGGTCCTCCATGACCTTGCGCAGTGTGTCGATGTGATCGGTCATGATGCCATCCACACCGAGGTCCAGAAGCCGGTGCATGCTCTCCGGTTCGTTCACGGTCCACACGTGCACCTGGAGCCCGCGCGCGTGGGCCGCGCGCACGAAGCGGCCGTCCACGACCTGGATGCCGGACTGCATCTCCGGCACCTGCGCGGCGACCGCCGACCGGCGCACCGACGCGGGCAGTCCCCAGGAGCGCAGCCGCAGACCGAGCACCCCCCGGGTGCCGTACGAGGTGGCCAGGCGCGGGCCGGCCAGTCGCTGGGCGCGCACCACGCGCGCCTCGGAGAACGAGCCGAGGCACATCCGGTCCCAGCAGTCCGTGCGACCGACCAGGTCGAGGAAGGGCAGCAGGGCGGCCTCCGACTTCACGTCCACGTTCCAGCGCACGTCGGGGAAGGTCTCCAGCAGGTCCTCGAAGAGGGGGAGGGGTTCCGCGCCCGCCACCCGGGCCTGCCGTACCTCCTGCCAGGGCAGGTCGGCGATCCGGCCCGCGCCGTCCGTCATCCGGTCCAGGGTCGCGTCGTGGAAGGCGACGACCTTGCCGTCCCGGGTGGTGTGGACGTCGGTCTCGATGTACCGGTAGCCCGCCTCGACGGCGCACCGGAACTGGCGCACGGTGTTCTCCAGGCCGTCCGCCGCCCCGCCGCGGTGGGCGAAGGCGATCGGGCCGGGATGGTCGAGGTAGGGGTGGTGTATCCGCGGGGTCACGGACGCAGTATCGCCCGCCGGGGTCGACCGGTGGCAACGACCGTGCTGCCGGCGGGTGCCTCGGGGACGGCGAACACCCGCAGGAACACCTGCGCCAGCGGGCCGATCGCCAGGGCGTACAGCAGGGTCCCGATCCCGACGGTGCCGCCGAGGGCGAAGCCGGTCGCCACGACGGTGAGCTCGATGCCCGTGCGCACCAGGCGGATCGAGACGCCCGTGCGCTGGTGCAGCCCGGTCATCAGACCGTCGCGCGGGCCCGGGCCGAACCGGGCCGCGATGTAGAGGCCGGTCGCCGCCCCGTTCAGGACGATGCCCCCCACCATCAGGCCCACCCGCAGCGCCCAGCCGTTCGCGTCGGGCACCAGGGCCAGGGTCGCGTCCATGGCCATGCCGATCACGAGGACGTTCGACACCGTGCCCAGGCCCGGGCGCTGACGCAGCGGGATCCACGCGAGCAGCACCGCGGCGCCCACGATCGTGAGGACGACGCCGATCGACAGCCCGGTGAGCTCCGCGAGGCCCTGGTGCAGCACGTTCCACGGTTCCAGACCCAGCCCGGAGCGGACGAGCAGCGCCGAACTCCCGCCGTACAGCGCGAGCCCGGCGTAGAGCTGGACGAGCCGCCGGGTGAGATGCCCCCGCGTGGCCATGATGTGCCCCCCTGGTGGTGGTAATGGACTGGCACATGACACCCTGTGGCGAGGATGGAGTGGCGATCCAGGGCCAATCCGGGGAAGGTGGACTGATTCCGATGGCACAGTGGACCTCGGCCGTAGGGGCGGCGCAGCTCGCCCGGCTGCTCAACTCGCAGCAGGACCGCCCCGCGGGGCCCGGCACCCGCCGCCCCCCGGCCTACCGCGCCCTCGCCGACGGCATCCGCCTGCTGGTGCTGGAGGGCCGCGTCCCGGTCGCCGCCCGGCTGCCCGCCGAGCGGGAACTGGCCCTGGCGCTGTCCGTCAGCCGGACGACGGTGGCCGCGGCCTACGAGGCGTTGCGCAGCGAAGGGTTCCTGGAGTCCCGGCGCGGCGCGGGCAGCTGGACCGCCGTGCCCGCCGGGAACCCGCTGCCCGCCCGGGGACTGGAGCCGCTGCCGCCGGAGGCGCTCGGCTCGGTGATCGACCTCGGCTGCGCCGCGCTGCCCGCGCCGGAGCCGTGGCTCACCCGGGCCGTGCAGGGCGCCCTGGAGGAACTGCCGCCCTACGCGCACACGCACGGCGACTACCCCGCCGGGCTCCCGGCCCTCCGGTCCATGATCGCCGAGCGCTACACCGCGCGCGGCATTCCCACCATGCCCGAGCAGATCATGGTGACGACCGGCGCCATGGGCGCGATCGACGCGATCTGCCACCTGTTCGGCGGCCGCGGCGAGCGCATCGCCGTCGAGTCGCCGTCCTACGCCAACATCCTCCAGCTGATGCGCGAGGCGGGCGCCAGGCTGGTGCCGGTGGCGATGGGCGAAGGGCTCTCCGGCTGGGACATGGACCGCTGGCGGCAGGTGCTGCGGGACGCGGCGCCGCGCATCGCCTACGTCGTGGCCGACTTCCACAACCCCACCGGGGCGCTCGCCGGCGAGGACCAGCGCCGGCGGCTCGTCGACTCGGCCCGGTCCGCGGGGACCGTGCTGATCGCCGACGAGACGATGAGCGAGCTGTGGCTCGACCCCGGCGTGGAGATGCCACGGCCGGTGTGCGCGTTCGATCCGGCCGGGTCCACGGTGATCACGGTCGGCTCGGCCAGCAAGGCGTTCTGGGCCGGCATGCGGATCGGCTGGGTGCGCGCCGCGCCGGACGTCATCCGCAGCCTCGTGGCGGCGCGGGCCTACGCCGACCTCGGCACCCCGGTGCTGGAGCAGCTCGCCGTCAACTGGCTCTTCGGCACGGGCGGCTGGGAGCAGGCGGTACAGGTGCGGCGCGAGCAGGCCCGGTCGAACCGGGACGAGCTGGTGGCCGCCGTGCGACGCGAGCTGCCCGGGTGGGAGTTCGACGTCCCGCAGGGCGGGCTGACGCTGTGGGTGCGCACCGGCGGGCTCTCGGGATCGAGGCTCGCCGAGGCGGGGGAGCGGGTCGGCGTACGGGTGCCGTCCGGGCCGCGGTTCGGCGTGGACGGCGCGTTCGAGGGGTATGTGCGGCTGCCGTTCACCGTCGGCGGCGCGGTGGCCGAGGAAGCGGCGGTACGACTCGCCGCGGCGGCCGCGCTGGTGGAGTCGGGCGGGGCCGGCGGCGCGGAGCCGCCGCGCACGTTCGTGGCCTGACGACGCCGAGAGCGGTTCCTCCCTCGAGGAGGAACCGCTCTCGGCCTGCCTGCGGGCGGCTACGGGCGGTCCGGCTGCTCCGGCTGCGCCAGCGCGGGGACCGGATTCGTCAGCGGCTCCCGGGCCGCGACCGGTGCGGGAGCGGGCCCGGGCTCCTCACCGGACGGGGCGTGCGCCGGGACCGGCGCGGAGGGTGCGTCCTGGGCGGGAGCAGGAGCGGGAGTGGGGCGTCCCGCGTCCGTGGGAGCGGGGTCCGGGGAGGCGGGGGTGGCCTCCGCCGGGGTGGCGTCCGGGGCGGCGTCCGAGGTGGCCGCGCCCGTCCGTGCGGGGAGCGCTGCCGGTACGGCCCCCTTCGTCATCACCTGGACGGCCGTCGGCAGGGGGCCCTTCGCCAACACCTGCACCGGGGTCGGTGCCGGGCCCTTGGTCATCAGCCGGACCGGAGCCGGCGCGGGCTCCTTCGCCGGCACGGCCACGGGATCGCCCTTCCGCTGCGCGGTCTCGACTGGTGCCGCCACCGGCTTCTCGTCCAGGTCCGCGGGCAGCGGCTCCGGTGTGCCGTCCGCCCCGTCCGGCTCGGGGACCGTCTCCCCGTCCGCCGGAGTCGTCCGGGGCGGCAGGAGGGCGAGCACCGCCTCGCGGTGCGCCTCGGGGGCCGCGTCGTCGAAGGGGTTCGGCGTCGCGGGGACCTGGAGGCGGTGGACGGGGCCGCTGCCGAGGCGGGCGTAGCCGCGGCCGGGCGGGGCCTGGTCGACGGGGGTGGATCGGGGCGGGGCGCCCAGGGCCGTCTGCAACTGGTCGGCCGTCGCCGGGCCGAGGACCATGCGGGCACGGGTGTGCTGGCGGACCGGTTCGGCCAGGGCGTCCAGCGCGTCGAGCTGGTCGGCGACCACCACCGTCACGTTCGCCGGCCGGCCGTGGCGCAGGGGGACCTGGAGCAGGGTCTGCGGATCCTTGCGGTCGTCGGCCGCGGCCAGGTGGGTGAAGGCGGTGGGGCGGTCGACGAGGACCCACAGCGGCCGCCTGGTGTCCTCGGGCGGCGGGTGCCCCGCCTGGTGGGCCCGGTTGGCGGCGATGAGACGGCGTTCCGTCTCGGTCGCGGCCCACTCCAGGCTCGCCGTGGCGCCGGCCAGTCCGCATTCGACGGCCAGCACGCCGTCGCGGCCGGTCAGGCAGGCGTACTCGCCGGTGCCGCCGCCGTCCACGATCACCACGTCACCGTGCTGGAGGGCCTGCAGGGCGATGGACCGCAGCAGCGTGGAGGTGCCGCTGCCGGGCTGGCCGAGGACCAGCAGATGCGGCTCGGTGGAGCGCAGGCCGGTGCGCCAGACCACCGGGGGGACGTCGCGCTGCCGCTCGCCGGAACCGACGGGAAGGGTGCGCCGCACCTGCGCGGAGTCGGTGAAACCGAGGACGGTCTCGCCGGGCGCGGTGACGAAGCGCTGGGCGGTGATGTCGACGGGGAGCGGCGGCAGCACCCCGAGCGTCAGCTGGTTGCCCTCCTCGTCCCACGTGAAGTGGTACTCGCGGCCCCGGCCGGACTTGGCCGCGAGGAGGTGCTCGATGCGCGCCCGTGACTCGGCCTCGCCGTCGGTGAAGTACGCCGGGTAGCGCACCACCAACTGGGAGACGCGGCCCGCGCCGTCGAAGGCGTAGGTGGGGAAGGCCTTGTCCCACGCCCCGCCGTGCGCGTACAGCGGCTCGGGGTCCTCGGCGGTGGAGAAGTACGGCACCAGCGCCTCGTACAGCGACTTCAGGCGCTGGGTCTGCGACTCGTCGGGCCCGTCGGGTGCCGCCGGTGTGCGGTCCCTGCCCTGCCAGGCCGCGGCCGCCATCAGGGTGATGGCGGCCAGCAGCGGCCCGTACGGCACCAGCGCCACGACCAGGACGACCGAGGCGACGAGGAACAGCAGCGCTCCCCGTCTCTCCTTGGGTGTCTGCGCCCACCTGCGCCGCCCGGCTCCGGCCAGCCGGCGCAGACCGCGCGCGATCGTGATCAGCGGATGGAGGACGTCCGTGGCGCTGTCGGCGGCCGTCCGGGCCAGCTCCCGGCTGCGGGCGAGCTGCGCGCCGCCGTTGCTCAGGATGCGGGGGAGGGGGCGCCGGGCCACTACTGCCTCCAGTGGGTGCGTACGGGCAGGATGCGTACGGGGAGCGGGGTCGTCAGAACTTGATTCCGCCGAGGAGGCTCGCCAGGCTCTCGCCGCCCGCCTTGATGCTCGGCGCGATGGCCGTGCTGGCGAGGTAGAAGCCGAAGAGCATGGCCACCACGGCGTGTGACGCCTTCAGTCCGTCCTTGCGGAAGAAGATGAAGACGACGATGCCGAGCAGGACCACGCCTGAGATCGAGAGGATCATGTGAGTTCTCCTGGTTCGCGGGGACAGTCACCATGAGTACTTCCAGGCTCACAGCATGTATCCATACGATAAAAGGTGCAACTGGGTGAAAACTGGACTATTTCCCCCGGTCGGCGGAGTGGTCCTCGGGCGCGGGCGAGCCGGGCTGTTGCGCCGCCCGCCGTCTGCGGTGATCTTTACCTCGGGCACATCGGGTCATGTGCCGCGCGAGCCAGTACCCTGGCGATTCACTCGTACGGCTGCGGCACGCGCAGGCGTACGCACCCGATGTGACGCGTAGTGGAGAGGCGGTCCGGCCGATGACCGAAGTCCCCGACCCCGAGGTCGTGGAGCTGGCGACCAAGATCTTCGATCTGGCCCGGCGGGGACGGACCGAGGAACTCGTGGCGTACGTCGACGCGGGCGTCCCGGCCAACCTCACCAACGACCGCGGCGACTCGCTCGTGATGCTCGCCGCCTACCACGGCCACTCCGACGCCGTGCGCGCCCTGCTCGGGCGCGGCGCCGACGCGGACCGGATCAACGACCGGGGCCAGACACCGCTCGCCGGAGCGGCCTTCAAGGGGGAGACGGACGTCGTCAAGGCCCTCCTCGAAGGCGGAGCCGACCCGTCCGCCGGCACCCCTTCGGCGGTCGACACCGCGCGCATGTTCGGCCGGACGGAACTGCTCGAACTGTTCGGCGAGCTGTGACGCGACCGGTCTGACCTGGAACGACACGGAAAACGGGGGAGGCGGTACGGGGCCGCCGAAATTTCGGTCGCGGCGGACGGAAGCGCCGGGTCATCATGACGACGTGGTTCACGGACGTGATGGCTGGGCAGGAGTTGCCGCACCGCGCGGGCCGTGACGCGGCCCGCAGGGGCCACCGACGAGAGGCAGAGGAAGATGGCTTACAGCAAGCAGGAAACGGCGGACACTCCGACGTGTTGTCGCGCGGCCAGGTAGTACACGTCCCCGGTTGCGTCGACGCTTGATGTGAGGCTGTTTCCCATGTTCGATCCGGTCATAGCGCCCAGCGGTACGCTGCTCGGCCTGCTCCAGCGGGGCCGCGGCGACGGCACACTGCACGCGCTCACCGCCCCGCGCCCCGAGGCGCTCGCGGCACTGGACCACTGCGTGCTGCGCGATCCCCGCCACGACTGGCAGGTGGAGAACCGCTCCCTCTACTACGCCCGCCTCTACCTCGACCTGAACGGCGAACTGGACGAGATCGAGGCGCACCTCTTCGGTGCCGAGGACGTCCTGGACACCGACGAGTCCCGCACCGGGCTCGCCCTCGCCGTCCTCGGGCACCTCGCCTCCTACGGCCGGCGCGACGCGCTCCACCTGCTGCGCCGGTACGCCGCCCACGGCTCCAACTGGGCCTGGGCGCTCGACGAGCTGGCCCTCAGGGACGACGACGCGGGCCTGCGCGCCCTCGCCGCCCCCGTCCTCGCCCGCTTCGCCACCGACCCGGAGGGCGAGGCCGAGCTGGCCGCCACCGTCCGGGACGCCTTCGAGCCCCGCCCCTGGCGGTTGTGGGCCGAGGATCCCCGGGAGTCCGTCTCCGCACGCGTGCGTGCCGCCCACGAGGCCGGCAGTTTCGACCGCTGGCAGCGCCAGCTGCGGCCCACGGGACCACGCCCCGGGTGGAGCGTGCAGGCCGTCTTCGACTGGGCCCAGCAGGGCATCGACCGGGGCGCCGCACTCCATGTGCCGGCCGCCCGCTGCCTGAGCGCCGTCGCGGGGCCCGAGGACCGTGCCGAGATCCTCCTGGCGGCGGAGGCCGGCGGCGACGGGGCCCGCTGCACGGCCCTGCGCTACCTCGCCGACACGGGCGACCCCGACGCCCTCGACCTGATCGAGAAGGCCGTGTCCTGCGGGACACCGCTGGTCGTCGACGCCGCCGTCGACGCCTTCGAGCGCATGCGCACGCCCGTCGCCGTCGACCGGGCGCGCGGCTGGGCCCGGCGGCCCGACGCGCTGGGCGCCGCCGCCGGGCGCGTCCTCGCCTGCCGCGGCGGCGCCCGGGACCGCGACCTCGTCCTCGCCGCACTGCGCGAGGCCGTACGGGGCGAAGGCCCCGACGCCCCCACCCTGTGGACTCTCGTCGACGGCACCGGACGGCTCGGCATCGCCTGCGCCGCCCCCGTGCTGCGGCACATCTACCGCGAGACCGCCTCCTCCCACCTGCGCGGCCGGGCCGCCCGGGCCCTCGCCGCCACCGACCCCGCCTTCGGCACCGGCTTCGCCGTCGAGTGCCTGTGGGACTGCGAGGAGACCACCCGCGAACTCGCCGCCCGGCACGCCGAGACCGGCGACGCGCGCGTCGTGGAACGCCTGCGCCGGCTCGCCGCCGACCCGGCCGAGGAGGCCGAGGTGCAGACGGCCGTCCGCAGCCGGATCGGTCCCGGGGAGACCACGGTGTAGCCCCTCCAGCACCACACCGGGGCCGCGGCACGCCGCGCGGATGCCCGTCCGGTGGCTTCCTGGCCCCTCCTGATGTGAACGGCGCGGCCCCCTGCGCGCTCCCGATCACACGCCACGCCGCCGACCGCAGCAACGCCTCCCGTGGCGTCGCCCCGGGCCCGTGTCCGGCGGCAGGCCCCCCCCCGCGCCCGTGTCGTGCCCGGTCGCCCCCGCACCGCTCCGGCTCCCCGCAGGTCCGGGACGCCCTCGCCGGGCACTGCGCCGCCGAGCTCATGACGAGTTGACCGTCGGTCATCTCGCCCCGTGAGGACCTCGACCACCCCGGGGGGCCGGGCCTCGCCCCGGGCGACTCAGCGGCGGCGTACCGCCACGAAGCGGACCGGTGTGCCGGGGGACGCCTGGGCGGCGGCCGGGAGGTCGGCCGTGCGGACCACGGCGATCACCGGGTAGCCGCCCGTGGTCGGATGGTCGGCCAGGAACACCACCGGCCTGCCGTCCGGCGGGACCTGGACGGCGCCCAGCACCATCCCCTCGCTGGGCAGCTCCCCGGCCCGGGCATGCTCCAGGGCGGGCCCCTCCGTGCGCAGTCCGATGCGGTTGCTCGCGGAGGAGACCCGGTACGGGCGGGAGAGGAAGGTGCGGACGGCGTGCGGCGTGAACCAGTCGTCGCGCGGCCCCGGCGTCACCCTGAGGACCAGTTCGGCCGGCGGCGCCGGCTGCGGGGCGACGTCCACGCGCGCGTGCACGCCCGTCGGCCGTCCCAGGGGCAGTACCGCCCCGTCCGTGAGCGGCGGCGGACCGAGCCCCGACAGCAGGTCGGTCGAGCGGCTGCCGAGCACGCGCTCGACCGCGACGCCCCCGCAGACGCCCACGTAGGTCCGTACGCCGGTCAGGGCCCGGCCGATGTCCAGCAGCGCGCCGGCGGGCACGCGCAGCGGCGCGCCCCAGGCCGCGGGCCGGCCGTCCACCGTGACGCGGCAGGGCGCACCGGCCACGGCCACGGTGACGTCCGAGCGGGGCCGCAGCGCGCAGCCGTCGAGGGTCGTCTCCAGCACGGCCGCCCCGGGCGGGTTCCCGGTCAGCCGGTTGACGAGGTCCGCCGCGGGACGGTCCAGGGCGCCGGAGCGCGGGACGCCGAGGTGGGCGTGGCCGGGCCGGCCGAGGTCCTGCACGGTCGTGAGGGCCCCGGCCCGTACGACGGCGAGCGCCCGGTCGGTCATGACCCCGCCTCGGGGACGAACCGCACGCGGGTGCCCGGCGCGAGCAGCGCGGCCGGCACGCGCGCGTGGTCGAACAGCACGGCGTCGGTGGTGCCGATCAGCTGCCAGCCACCGGGCGAGGAACGCGGGTACACGCCCGTGTACGGCCCGGCCAGCGCCACCGACCCGGCCGGGACGGCCGTGCGCGGGGTGGCGCGGCGCGGGACGTCGTAGCGGGACGGCAGCCCCGTGAGGTAGCCGAAGCCGGGGGCGAAACCGCAGAACGCGACCCGGAACTCCGTCCCGGCGTGGATGCGGGCGACCTCCGCCTCGGGCACGCCCCAGTGCGCGGCGACGTCGGCCAGGTCCGGGCCGTCGTAGCGCACCGGGATGCGGACCACCTCGCGCGCGGGCGGGGGAGCGGGCGGCAGATCGGCGGCGGTGAGTTCGGCGGCCAGCCGGGCGGGGGAGTCGAGGCCGTCCAGCAGGACCGTACGGGCCGCCGGCACGATCTCGCGGGCGGACAGCGAGCCCTCGGCGCGGCGGCGCAGCAGCTCGGCGTGCAGGGCCTGGGCCTCGTCGACCGAGGAGACCTCGACGAGCAGGGCGTCCTCGCCCGCGGGCAGCACGTTCATGCGAAGGCCTCCACGTCGACCCCCGACGCCTCCAGCCGCCGGCGGACCCGACGGGCCAGGTCCACCGCGCCGGGCGTGTCGCCGTGCAGGCAGAGGGAACGCGCGCGTACCTCGATGCGCGTGCCCGAGCGGGCGACGACGCCGCCGGCCCGGGCCAGGTCCACCGACCGCGCGACGACCTCCTCGGGGTCGCTGACCACGGCACCCTCCTCGGTGCGCGGCACCAGGGTGCCGGCGTCGGTGTAGGCGCGGTCGGCGAACGCCTCGGTGACGGCCGGGAGTCCCGCCTTGGCGGCCAGGTCCAGCAGGCGCGAACCGGGCAGGCCCAGCACCGGCAGGGTGGCGTCCGCGAGGAGCACGCCGTCGACGACGGCGGCGGCCTGCTCCTCGTCGTGCACGACCCTGTTGTAGAGCGCGCCGTGCGGTTTGACGTAGGCGACGCGGGCGCCCGCCGCGCGGGCGAACACCTCCAGGGCGCCGATCTGGTAGGCGACTTCGGCGGCCAGTTCGGCGGGCGGCACGTCCATCGCGCGCCGCCCGAACCCGGCCAGGTCCCGGTAGGAGACCTGCGCTCCGATCCGGACCCCGCGCGCGGCCGCCAGCTCGCACACCCGGCGCATCGTGACCGGGTCCCCGGCGTGGAAGCCGCAGGCCACGTTGGCGCTGGTGACGACGGACAGCAGCCCTTCGTCGTCGGTGAGCCGCCAGCGGCCGAAGCCCTCGCCCAGGTCGGCGTTCAGATCGATGCAGGCCATGGTTCCAGTGTCTCCTCTCAGAGCACGCGGTACTGCTCGTCACGGGCGTCGGTGAGGAACATCTGCCCCGGGGCGTGGGTCAGGGCGAACGGCGGGCGCGAGGCCATGACGGCCGCCTGCGGGGTCACCCCGCAGGCCCAGAACACCGGGATGTCGTCCGGCTGCGCGTCCACCGGGTCGCCGAAGTCGGGACGGCCCACGTCGCGGATGCCGAGCCCCGAGGGGTCCCCGCAGTGCACGGGAGCGCCGTGCACCGCCGGCAGCAGGCTGGTCTCCCGGATCGCCGCCGCCAGGTGCCGCGGCGGCACCGGCCGCATCGACACGACCAGCGGGCCGTGCAGCCGCCCCGCCGGCCGGCACTGCCGGCTCGTCACGTACATCGGGACGTTGCGCCCCTGCTCGACGTGGCGGATCGGCACGCCGGCCTCGCCCAGCGCCGCCTCGAAGGTGAAGCTGCACCCGATGAGGAACGACACCAGATCGTCCCGCCAGTGGGCGCGCACGTCGGTCGGCTCGTCGACCAGCTCGCCGTCCCGCCACACCCGGTAGCGCGGCAGGTCCGTGCGCAGATCGGCGCCCTCGGCCAGCACGGTCGTCCAGGAGCCGGCGTCGGTGACGTCGAGGACGGGGCAGGGCTTGGGGTTGCGCTGGCAGAACAGCAGCATGTCGTAGGCCCAGTCGGCGGGCACGGAGATCAGGTTGACCTGGGTGTGGCCCGCCGCGACCCCGGCCGTGGGCCCGGTCAGGCCGTCCCGGAAGCGGGCCCGGGCCGCTGCCGGGCTCCACGCGCGCGCGTGCTCGTCGACCAGGAGCAGGGGACGGTCCTCGGTGCTCGCACGGTTCATGTCAGCTCCGTCCCGCGCGTCTCCGGCAGGCCCAGCAGGGCCAGTGCCGCGATGCCGTAGCCGATCGCGCCGAAGACCAGCGCGCCGCCCACGCCCCAGCTGTCCGCCAGGAAACCCACCGTCGTCGGGAACACGGCACCCACCGCGCGCCCGGTGTTGTACGTGAAGCCCTGCCCGGTACCGCGCACCGCCGTCGGGTACAGCTCGCTCAGGTAGGAGCCGAAGCCGCTGAAGATCGCCGACATGCAGAACCCGAGCGGGAAACCCAGCACCAGGAGCAGGGTGTTGGCGCCGCTGGGGATGTTCGCGTACGCCAGGATGCACAGCGCCGACAGCAGCGCGAAGAGCCAGATGTTGCGCCGCCGGCCCAGCTTGTCCGTGAGGTAACCACCGGTCAGGTAGCCGATGAAGGCACCGGAGATGAGGAACGTCAGATAGCCGCCGGTACCGACGACCGACAGGTCGCGCTCGGACTTCAGGTACGTCGGCACCCAGGTCGCCAGCGTGTAGTAGCCGCCCTGCACACCGGTCGACAGCAGCCCCGCGAACAGCGTCACCCGCAGCAGGCCCGGCTTGAAGATGGCCGTGAACGACCCCTTCTCCGCGCTCTGTTCACGGGCGGCGGCCGCCTCGGGCGCGTCGTGGACGCTGCGCCGCAGCCAGATCACCAGCAACGCCGGCAGCGCCCCGGTCCAGAACATGATCCGCCAGGCCAGGTCGTCACCGGCCAGGGAGAACACCACGGTGTAGACGATCACGGCGAGCCCCCAGCCCACCGCCCACGAGCTCTGCACCGCACCCAGCGTGCGGCCCCGGTTCCGGGCGCTCGCGTACTCGGCGACCAGGATCGCGCCGACCGCCCACTCGCCGCCGAAGCCGAGGCCCTGCAGGGCGCGGAAGACCAGCAGCGTCTCGTAGTTGGGCGCGAAACCGCAGGCGACCGTGAACACCGCGTACGTGATCACGGTGATCATCAGCGCCTTGACCCGGCCGACCCGGTCGGCGAGAACGCCCGCGAGGGCGCCGCCGACCGCCGAGACGACCAGGGTGACCGTCGTGAACAGGCCCGTCTGGCCGCTGTCCAGGCCGAAGTACGCGGACAGCGCGACCATGCTCAGCGGGAGCGTGAAGTAGTCGTACGAGTCGAGGGCGTAGCCGCCGAAGGCGCCGGCGAAGGCGCGGCGGCCGCGCGGGCCCAGGGCGCGCAGCCAGCCCAGCGCTCCGGCGTCCGGGCCGGGTCCGGCGGCCCTGCCGGGCGGGTCGTCGGTCAGTGCCTGCGGTGGAGGGGTCGTGCTCATGGGCACCTCGCAGAGTGAGGACGGAGGGTGCTTCGGGAGTGAGCCGTGCCGTGCGAAGCGGTCGGCGCCGGGGTGGGGCCGCGGCGCCTTGTCGAGCACCGTAGAGGATTGTTCAACGATCCCTCAATACCCATGTTGGTTGTTCCTGGGATGTGCGATTGAATTCCGGCATGGCAGAGCAGTTGAAGGACCTCGCCGACGACCGGGCCCTCCTTGGGCGCACCAGCACCGCGGAACGCGTCTCGGACATCCTCAGGAGCCGCATCGCCGAGGGCTACTTCCCGCCCGGCACCCGGCTGTCGGAGGACAGCATCGGCGGCGCGCTCGGCGTCTCGCGCAACACGCTGCGCGAGGCGTTCCGGCTGCTCACGCACGAACGCCTGCTCGTCCACGAGTTGAACCGGGGGGTCTTCGTCCGGGTGTTGACCGTGGAGGACGTCGAGGACATCTACCGCACCCGCCGGCTCGTCGAATGCGCCGTCGTGCGCGGTCTCGGCGACCCGCCCCACCCCCTCGACGGCCTCGCGGGCGCGGTCGAGGAGGGGCAGGCCGCCGCCCGGGAGGGTGACTGGAAAGGGGTGGGCACGGCCAACATCCACTTCCACCGGGAACTGGTCGCCCTGTCGGGGAGCGAGCGCACGGCCGAACTGATGCGCAGCGTCTTCGCCGAACTGCGCCTGGCCTTCCACGTGGTGGACGAGCCGCAGCCCCTGCACGAACCGTACATCGCCCGAAATGTCGCCATCCTGCGCGCACTTCAGGACGGCGACCGCGACAAGGCCGAGAGCCTCCTCGCCGGTTACCTCGACGACTCGCTCCGGCGTGTGGTCGAGGTCTACCGGCGGCGGGTCGGCGACGACGGCTGAGCCCCGGCCGCCCCGGCCGCAGGGGAGGCGTCCGCGTCGTTTGGGCCGATGTCAGACACAGGACCTAGTCTGTGCACCGTGACTTCGCCTGCATCGACGGACAGCGTTCCGCCCCAGCTCAGCGCGGGGCCGCGTCCCGCTCCGGGGCCGGCCGCCGACGAGGGCCTGGCGCGGCGCCTGCGCGCGCTCGCCTGCACCGCACCCCTGCACGACCTGGACGCGCGCAAGGCCAACCTCGCGGGTGAGTACTCGGTGTACGGCATGGCGGAGGTGGCCCTCGCGGCCATCGACCTCGTCACCCTGAACATGGACTTCGACACCGGCGCCGACCACGACCAGATCGTCGCCCGTCTCGTCCCGCGCATCGCCGCGCAGGCCCCGCGGCGTCCCGCCGCCGAACACGAGCGGGTGGCCCGCTGGGTCCTGGAGAACCTGATCAACGTCGGCAGCGTCGACCGCGGCTTCCGCGCCGTGTACGGCACGTTCGGCGCGGACGGCACGTACGTGCGGCGCGACTACGACTTCAAGCTGATCGAGGAGGTCCCCGGCCCGGGCGGCACCGTCTACCTCCGCACGACGGACGAGGCGGTCAACGTCCTCGTCGGCGCCCTCGACACGGACGTCACCAGCGCGCAGATCGCCGCCGAGGTCAAGCTGGAGGTGCTGATCAGCCGCGGCCGGCTCGCCGACGCCCAGCTCGCCGCCGAGCAGGCCCGCTACCGCACCGTGCAGTACTCCGAGACCCTGCGCCGCGCCCTGGAGGCCACCCGGCGCAACGTCCGCGCGGTCGACTGGCTCACCGCCGTGCCCGACATGATCGCCGAGGCCCTGGAGCACGTCGCCGACCGCTACCGCCACGAGAACGCGATCCTCACCAACATCCGCAAGGCACGGGACGAGTCCGAGGACCCGGAGAACAAGCGCCGCGCCGCCGAGCTCGTCGACATCGTCAAGGACTGCATCCGGCGCCACACCCAGCTGCAGTCCCGGCTGCTGGAGGCCGGGCCCCTGTTCCGCGCCGAGCAGGACCGGCAGGCCTTCGCCACGCCCGCGGCCGGATCCGGCACGGACCTCTACGGGCACCTCGTCGTGCCCGTCCTGCCGCTGCCGCTGGAGCAGGCCGTGCGGGTCACGGACGCCTTCTTCGGCCGGGGCACCGGGCTGCGCACGCCCGTGTCCGTCCGGGTCACCGACCTGGTCGACATCCTGCTCACGCCGCCCGTCGAGCGGGAGCACCTCGGTGCCGAGATGCCCGAGCCGGACCTCATCGCCACCCCGGACGACAGCCGGTTCAGCGAGGAGCAGATGGCAGCGGCGCAGGAGCTGCTCGACCTGCCGGCCGACGCGCCGCGCCGGCTGTCGGGCCTGCTGGCCGAGGCCCGCCGCCGCGACCCCGACCTGCCCTACCTGGTCGCCCTGCTGGCCGTGCACGCGGCCAGCCCGCCGGTCGGCACCGCCTACCGGCAGGGCGAGCAGAAGCTGCTGTTCGCCGTGGACGACGGCACGGAGCTGGAGGACGAGGAGTTCGGCGGGGCGGACCTGATCGTCGGCACCGCCCTGCTGGACGCGGCGGGGATGGCGGCGGACCGGACGGAGGCCGCGTGATGCCTCCCCCGGTGGCCGGCCGCGGCGCCGTCGTGGCCGGCCGCGCAGTTCGCCGCGCCCCTGAGGGCGTAACCCGTCTCGTCTACCAGGTCAAGGAGTTCACGCCGTGAGCGAGCACGTCGAGTGGAGTGCGCCGGACGGCCCGGCCCCCGCGGCCACCGCCCCCGTCACCCCCGCCGACGCCGCCGACGCGGCGCGGCTCGTGTCCTTCGGACTGCAGCCCAAGCTCCAGCCCGCCCGCGACCAGGAGTACGCGGACCTGCTGCGGCGCTACCGCGAGGACCCGCCGTTCGCGCGGCTGGCCGACGCCGTGGCGACCGGGCTCGGGCTCATCGTGCTGGAGGTCTCCCCGCGCGCCGGCATGGCCGTGACCGCCGCCGAGGACTCGGTGTTCGCCGTCCGCATGGGCGACTACGCGCGTCGCACCTCCGCCGACGGCGGCGACCGGTTCCTGCACGGACTGGCCCATCTCGCCGTCGCCGCCATGGCGTTCCCGCGTCCCGAGGACCTCGCCGACGACGGCTACATCGGCCGCGTCACCGTCAACGGCGTCGACGCCTTCGTCCGCCAGGCCTGCCACCGGCTGGAGGAACGCGCCGCCGAGCAGGGCGAGAACACCGACCCGGTCACCGACGCGCCCGGCCTGGAGGCCGCCTGGCGGATCTGGGCCCGGCGCAGCGCCACCGGCGCCACCAAGGACGCCCGCCGGCTCGCCGGCTCGACCACCGGCATCGTCGCCAAGGCCGTCGCGTTCCTCACCGACTCGGGCTTCCTCCAGCGCACCGGCGACGACAACGGCGGCACCTACCGCACCACCGCCCGCTACCAGCTCCAGGTCCGCGACCTGGCCGGCAGCGCCGCGCTCGCCGAACTGCTGGAGCTGGGCATCGTCCCCGTCACCGACGGCACCCCCACGCTGCTGCCCCCCGAGGAGGGCGACGACCTGGAGCTGGTCGCCGACGCCGGACTGCCCTTCCACTCCTCCTGACCGACACCCACCCCCCACTCACGAAGACTTACGAGAGTCCGCCATGTACGAGCTGTCCCGGGTCCGCCTCTACTCCATCGGGCCCGCCGGCGCACGGTACGCCGACACCGTGCTCGACCTGCGGGGCGTGGGCGACATCGTGCCCGACCCCGCGCCCACGCAGGCGGAGTTCTTCGAGGAGGAGCCCGTCGGCCCGCCCCGCCGCCCCGCCCCCGCGGGCGTGCTGTTCCTGGAGAACGGCGGCGGCAAGTCCGTACTGCTCAAGCTGATCTTCTCCGTGATGCTGCCGGGCCACCGCAACACCCTGGGCGGCGCCAGCTCCGGCGTGCTGCGCAAGTTCCTCCTCGCCGACGACTGCGGTCACGTCGCGCTGGAGTGGCAGCACGTGCTGACCGGCGAGTGCGTCGTCGTCGGCAAGGTCAGCGAGTGGCGCGGACGGCAGGTGTCGAACGACCCGCGCAAGTTCGCCGAGGCCTGGTACTCCTTCCGGCCCGGGCCGGGGCTGAGCCTGGACAACCTGCCCGTCGCCGAGTCCACCGCCGTACGGGCCCCCGCCGAGGGCCAGTCGGGCGCCCGCGGACGGCGCCGCACGATGAAGGGGTTCCGCGACGCCCTCACCGAGGCCGGCAAGACCTACCCGCACCTGGAGGTGCACTGGGAGGAGATCCACGACCGCTGGATCGAGCACCTGGGCGACCTCGGCCTCGACCCCGAACTGTTCCGCTACCAGCGGGAGATGAACGCCGACGAGGGCGAGGCCGCCGGCCTCTTCGCGGTGAAGAAGGACGCCGACTTCACCGACCTGCTGCTGCGCGCCGTCACCGACACCCGCGACACCGACGGCCTCGCCGACCTGGTCAGCGGCTTCGGCAACAAGCTGGGCCGGCGCGCCGAGCTGATGGCCGAACGGGACTTCACCGCCGGGTCGGTGGACCTGCTCGGGCGGATCGTCGAGGCCGCCGACGCCCGCGCCCGCGCACGTGACGTCCACGCCGGGGCCGAACGCCGCACGCGCACCC
Source organism: Streptomyces sp. NPDC017943 (assembly GCF_044328425.1). NCBI lineage: Bacteria > Bacillati > Actinomycetota > Actinomycetes > Kitasatosporales > Streptomycetaceae > Streptomyces > Streptomyces sp. NPDC017943. The sequence goes on from NZ_JBIRHH010000007.1 coordinate 422,164, forward strand.
TGGCCCGCCGGCTGTCCGCCCGGGGCGTACGGGAACGGGCCCGGGCCGCCGACCTGGCCCAGCGCGTCACGGCCGCGGCGTACGCCGTCACGCACGCCGAGTCCGCCCGCGAACGCAGCGCCCTGATCTCCGCCGAACTCGCCTACCGGCACGCCTCCCTGGCGCTCGCCGCCGCCGAGAAGTCCGCCGCCGCGCAGAAGCGCGAGCTGGCCGACGCCCGCACCCTGTACGCGGCATGGCAGGCCGCCGAAGCCGTCCTGCGCCACCGCGCGGCCTCCGACCGCGTCGCCCGCGTGTCCGCCGCGATCCAGGAGGCCGAGCGGGACGCGGCCCCGGCGCTGGCTGCCCGCGCCAAGGCGGCCGTCGACCTCGTACGGGCCCTGCACGCCGCCGCGGAGAGCGCCGAGGGCCTCGCCAACGAGGAGGAGGGACGCTCCGCGGCCCTCCAGGAGGTCAGCGACGCGGCCTACCGCGACTCCACCGCCGCCGCCACCCAGGCGCAGCGGGCCCGCAGCGAGATCGGGCACCTCAAGCAGCGCCTCGCCGAGGTCGAGCAGGAGACCGCCGAGGCGGTCCGGGCCGGCTGGCTCGACGACAGCGCGCCCGACGCCGACCCGGCCCGGGCGGCCCTCGCCGCCAGCGACGCGGAGAAGACCACCGTCGCCGCGTGGGACTCCGCCCGCGAGGCCGCCCGCCGCGCCGCCGAACACGCACGCGAGGCCGCCGCCACCGAGTCCCGCGCGGAGCTGACCGCCGCCCGCGCGGCCGACGCGGCCACCGCGGCGGAGCGCTCCTACGACGCCGAGCGCCGCACCGCCGAGGCGCTGGCCGGGGAGGAGCGGCTCGCCGCCCTGCTCGGCCTGGCCCCCGAGGCCCGCCCGGGCATCCCGCAGCCCCGCCACGGCGCCGACCACGAGCCCGCCCCCGCCGCTCCGCAGGGCGAGCAGGGCCTCACCGCCGAGGAACTCGACCGCTCGGCCGAGGACCTGCGCGAGCTGCTCGACGACGCCGTCTCCTCCGCCGAACGGCAGCTGTTCGACCTGCGGACGGCCGCCGCCGACGACGCCCGCATCCTCGGCGCCCTCGGTGACGGCGGGCTGCTGCCGCCCGGCCCCGACGTGCTCGCCACCGTCGAGTTCCTCGGCGAGCACGGCATCCCCGCGCTGCCCGGCTGGCGCTACCTGGCCCAGGCCGTCGACCCGGCGGACCACGCCCGCGTCCTGGCCGCCCGCCCCGAACTCGTCGACGGCGTGATCATCACCGACCCGGGGTCCCACGCCCGCGCCCGGGAGGCCCTGGGCGACGCGGCGCTCCTGCCGAGGTCCGCCGTCGCGGTCGGCACGGCCGCCGCCCTGCTCGCCCCGACGCCCGCCCCGGACACCGACGACGGTGGCGTGTTCCTCGTCCCGCCGAACCCCGCCATGCACGACGAGCACGCCGCCGACGAGGAACGGCAGGCACTGCGCGCCCGCGCGGCCGAGCGCGACGAGGAGATCCGCACGCTCGCCGCCCGGCTCGGCAAGGACCGCGAGCTCGCCGCCCGGCTCGCCTCCTGGCGCACCGGCTGCCCGGCCGGCCGACTCGCCGAACTGGCCCGCGCCGCGCACGACGCCCGCGCGTTCGCCGAGGAGTCGGAGGCCGAGCTGGCCGAGGCACGCACGGTGCGGGCCGAGGCCGACGAGGCCGCGGCGGAGGCCGCGCGGGTCCGCGACGAGCGGCAGGAGGCCGCCCAGAAGGCCCGTCGCTCCGCCGACGCCCTGGCCGGTCTCGCCTTCCGGCTCCGCGAGCGCGCCGGCTGGCAGGTGAAACTGCGGGAACTGGCCGACGAGGCCGCCGAGTCGGAAGCCGGCGCACAGGCCTGCCTGGACCGGGCGAGGGCCGCCGACGAGGACCGGCGCGGCGCCCAGCGCGCCGCCGACGACGCCCGCCGCACCGCACGCGCCCTGCGCGCCGAGCGCGCCGAGATCGCCGGCGCCCCGGACGACGTGCCCGAGGACGGCACCCACGCCCCGAAGGCGTCCCTGCCCGCACTGCGCGAGGCCTACCGGGCCGCCTCCCAGCTGTACGAGAAGGTCGGTGTCGGGGCCGACCTGCGGGCCGAGCAGGCCCGCGCCGAGAGCGACGAGAGCGCCGCCCGCGCGGAGCTCGACCGGCTCAGCAACAAGGTCCGCACGCGCGCGGAGCAGCTCCTCGAATCACCCGACGGCTCCGACGGCCCCAGCCGCCAGGCCGCCGCCGCCCGTGCCGAGGAGCTGGTGCAGCTCCTGGAGACGCGGATGTCCACCGCGAGCGAGCAGCTCGGCCGGCTGCGCGGAGAGGCCGAACGCCTCGCCCCGCAGGACGGCGACACCCACACCGACCTGCCGGAGGAGCTCCAGCCGCGCGACGCCGAGCACGCCCAGACCCTGCTGCGCACGGCGACGGCCGAACTCGCCTCCCGCACCGAGGCGCTGGACCGCGCCCGCGACGCCCACGCCGAACTCCTCGGCGCCCACCGCGCCGCCGAGGACGCGGCGAGCGGCTTCGACGAGCTCGCCGCCCTGCTCCGCGACCTGCTGCGCGAGCACGGCACCGAGGAGGAGCAGGAGGAGACGGAACCGTACCCGGGCAGCCTTGAGGAGGCCCGGCAGTCCGCTGCCGAGGCCCGCCGCTCGCTGCGCGGCTGCGCCGCCGACCTCTCGGCCGCCGAGGCCGCGGTCCGGGAGGCCAGTGACGTCCTCGTCCGGCACGCCAACTCCACGCGCTACGAGCAGGTCCGCACCCCGGCCCGCCAGCAGATCCGCGAACTGCCCGCGTCCGCGCTGCCCGAGCACGCCCAGAAGTGGGCGGACGCCTTCGCACCCCGGCTGCGGGTCCTCACCGACGAGCTGGAGCAGCTGGAACGCAACCGCGAGTCGATCGTGGACCGGCTGCGCGGACTGGTCGAGTCGGCGCTGGCCACCCTGCGCTCCGCCCAGCGGCTCTCCCGGCTGCCGGAGGGGCTCGGCGAGTGGTCGGGCCAGGAGTTCCTCCGCATCCGGTTCGAGGAGCCCGACCAGGCCACCCTCACCGAGCGGCTCGGCGAGGTCGTCGACGAGGCGACCCGTGCCGCCGTCCGGAAGAACTCCGATCTGCGGCGCGACGGCATGTCGCTGCTGCTGCGGGGTGTCGCCGCGGCCCTGCAGCCCAAGGGCGTCGCCGTCGAGATCCTCAAGCCGGACGCGGTGCTGCGCGCCGAGCGCGTCCCCGTCGGGCAGATGGGCGACGTCTTCTCCGGCGGCCAGCTGCTGACCGCCGCCATCGCCCTGTACTGCACGATGGCCGCGCTGCGTTCGAACGACCGCGGCCGCGACAAGCACCGGCACGCGGGCACGCTGTTCCTCGACAACCCCATCGGCCGTGCCAACGCCACCTACCTGCTGGAGCTCCAGCGGGCGGTGTCGGACGCCCTGGGCGTGCAGCTGCTGTACACCACGGGTCTGTTCGACACGACCGCGCTGGCCGAGTTCCCGCTGGTCATCCGGATGCGCAACGACGCCGACCTCAGGGCGGGCCTGAAGTACATCAGCGTCGAGGAACACCTCCGCCCGGGCCTGCCGCAGCAGCCCCAGGCGGGGGAGGCGGTCCGCAGCGAGATCACCGCGACCCGCATGTACAAGCGGCCGGCGCCCACGACGTCCTAGCGGGGCCGGACCCGCGCGGCCGGCCCCGCCGGTCGCGCGGTCGAAGCACGGCTCCCCGAGGGTGCGAAACACCGGCGGGGAGCCGGCCGTGGACGGCCCGCCAGTTCACGAATGCGACAACTGCCCGGCCGCCGCACCGCGTCGGCGTATCCGCCCCTGGGCCCGCTCGGCGACGCGCGCCCGGCGCCGGGCCAGGCGCCGCTCCCGCCGCAGCGCCCGTGCCGTGCTGCTCGGTACGGAGACCACGCCGTGGCGCTGGTTCCAGACCTGGCGCGTCACCCACACGTCGAGGGCTCCCCAGGTGGCCGCGATCGTGCTGACCACACTGCTGATCACCATGGGGAACGCGAGCCAGGAGCCGGCCATGGTGCACAGGAACGCCACCATGGCCTGAAGCAGCGTCACGGCTATGAGCAGCACCGCCCGGACGGCCGCCGTGCGGACCGGATCCGGCAACCTGCGCCGCCGCGCCGGCTCCTCGACCCACAGCGGCCGGTAGGCGGACTGGCCGGGTGCTTCCCGGGTCCGTTCCCCGGCACGGGTGCCGGTGCCGGACGCCGCCGTCCCGGCAGCCGTGACCGGATCGTCGCGATCGATCAGTCCGGGGTCCGGATGCCCCGTCACCTGCGCCCTTGCGACCTCGGGCGCCTCGCGCCGTTCCGCCGTGCCCATCACCGTGTCACTCCCCACCGCCGGCAGCCCTCTCACCCGCATCCGAAGACACGTACTCCCCAGTGGCTGCCCGGCTTGCGCTGTATTACGCCGCCCGGGTCCGGGATGCGGCCTCAGCGGCCGATTCCGTCCCCAATTCACGTAGAGAAGGACGAACGACCCGTCACGAAGATTCCCGGAACCGAAAAATTCCGGCCAACCACCTTGGCCGAGTGGGGGGATGGCCCGCGCCGTCGCCGCCGCTTCCGGGGAGACAACTCCCGCAATGGCCGGACAACTCCCCATGCCGGGCACGGGGTGGGGAACTTCGGCCTCCGGGCCGGTCTTCGAGTTCCCGCCGCAGCGGTAGTAGGCTCGCGCCGTTTGTTGACGCACACGTGTACCCCCGGTAGCCCCGGGGGCCGAGCTGGGGGAGGCCATGCGCTTTCGCGGGAAGTCCATCCGCCGGAAGATCGTGGCGCTGCTTCTCGTGCCGCTGGTGTCCCTGACCGCGATCTGGGCCTTCGCCACGATCCTCACGGGGCGTGAGGCGAGCGACCTGTTCCAGGTGTCGACCGTGGTGGAGGAGATCGGGTACCCGATCGAGGACACCGTCCGCGTCCTCCAGGAAGAACGCCGTCAGACCCTGGTCCACCTGGCCGACCCCCGGGCCTCCGACGGGCTCGCCGCACTGCGGCGCAGCCGCACCGCGACCGACGAGGCCGTCGCCGCCATCCGCGGCAACGCCCGCGACCCGGACGTGCGCGACGCGATGGGCGCGGACACCCGCGAGCGGCTGACCGCGGTGCTGGACGCCTTCGAGGGCATCGACTCGCTGCGCCGCAGCGTCGAGGACGGCACCGTCGACCGCGCGCAGGCCCTCGACCTCTACAACCGGCTGGTCGACCCCTGCTACGTCCTGCTCACCAATCTGCACGTCGTCGACAACATCGAACTCGACAAGCAGTACCGCGCCCTGGTCAACCTCGCCCGCGCCCGCGAACTGCTCTCCCGCGAGGACGCCCTGCTCGGCTCCGCCCTCGTCGTCGGCCGGATCTCCCGCGCGGAGAGCCGCGACGTCTCCGACCTCGTCGCCCAGCGCGCCCTGATGTACGACGTCAACCTCCAGCTGCTGCCGGTCGCCGAACGCGACCGCTACGACCGCTTCTGGAAAAACGCTTCCTCCGCCCCGCTGCGCGTCGCGGAGGAAGCCGCCCTCGAACCGGGCGCCGGAACGCCCCGCGGTGTCACCGCCAAGAGCTGGGACAGCGCGGCCGGCCACGTGCTGGACGAGCTCGCCACCCTCAACGACCAGGCCAACGACCGCTATCAGGACCGCGTGCACCCCGTGGCCGTGGGCGTCATTGCCAAGGCCGTCATCGCGGGCGCGCTCGGCCTGATCGCCCTGCTGCTCTCCCTGTTCCTGTCGGTGCGCGTCGGCCGCTCCCTCATCCGCGACCTGCGCCAGCTCCGGCTGGAGGCGCACGAGGCGTCCGGCGTGCGCCTGCCCAGCGTGATGCGCCGCCTCTCGGCGGGCGAACAGGTCGACGTCGAGACCGAAGTGCCGCGCCTGGAGTACGACAAGAACGAGATGGGGGAGGTCGGCCAGGCCCTCAACACCCTCCAGCGCGCCGCCGTCGAGGCCGCCGTCAAACAGGCCGAACTGCGCGCCGGTGTCTCCGAGGTGTTCGTCAACCTCGCCCGCCGCAGCCAGGTCCTGCTGCACAAGCAGCTCACCCTGCTCGACGCGATGGAGCGCCGCACCGAGGACACCGAGGAACTCGCCGACCTGTTCCGCCTGGACCACCTGACGACCCGCATGCGGCGGCACGCCGAGGGCCTGGTGATCCTCTCCGGCGCCGCGCCCTCCCGCCAGTGGCGCAAGCCCGTCCAGCTCATGGACGTCGTCCGGGCCGCCGTCGCCGAGGTCGAGGACTACGAGCGCATCGAGGTGCGCCGGCTGCCCCGGATCGCCGTCACCGGCCCGGCCGTCGCCGACCTCACGCACCTGGTGGCGGAACTCCTGGAGAACGCCACGGTGTTCTCCCCGCCGCACACCGCCGTGCAGGTGGTCGGCGAGCGCGTCGCCAACGGCTTCACCCTGGAGATCCACGACCGCGGCCTCGGCATGGCCGCCGAGGCGCTGCTGGACGCCAACCTCCGGCTCGCCGAGACACCCGAGTTCGAACTGTCCGACACCGACCGGCTCGGCCTGTTCGTGGTCAGCCGCCTCGCCCAGCGGCAGAACGTCCGCGTCTCCCTGCAGCCCTCGCCGTACGGCGGTACGACCGCCGTCGTGTTCATCCCCGACGCGCTGCTGACGGACGACGTGCCCGACACCAACGGCCTGGGGTTCCGGCTCGACCGCCCCCGGATCGCCCCCGAGAGCGAACCGCAGGACGCGCGGCGCGGGGCGCTTTCCCCGGCCTCCGCGCAGCGGCCGGGCCTGCCGGCCTCCCTGCTGGACGGGCCGATCGAACTGGAGGCGCCCGTCGGCCTCGACGGCTTCCCCGGTGCCCTGGACGACGAGGACGGCGAACAGGGCGGTCTGTTCCGGCCCCGCCGCCACTCCCTCGTCCGGGCCGAGGACGACCTCGCGGACGGGACTGCCGATCCGCACCCGCAGGGCGCCGACGCCCGGGCGGCGCGGGAGCGCACCGACGTCGGCGGCGAACTGGCCGCCCCCGTCCCGCTGTCCCGCCGGCACACCCCCAAGCTGGTCAGTTCCCACGGCCGTCCCGTCACCGACCAGCGCCCCCGGCGCGTCCGGACCGACGACGACCCCGGTGCGAGCCGGAACGACCCCGCGACGGCCCTGCCCGCGCGGCGCCGCACCGACGGCCCGCGCGGCGAGGCGCAGCCGGACACGCCGCCGCCGCTGCCGGCCCGCCGCCGGGGCGCGGACCCCGCCCGCCGGGGCATCGGCGCGGCGGCCCGGGGCGAGGACCCCGCCGTGGCACCGGCTCCGGCCCCGGGCGACCGGTCCGAACCGTCCGCCCTGCCCCGGCGCGCCCGCCGCCCGGACCCCGCCGCACCCACCGGCCCCGCCGCCGACGGCGGGGACACCCGCGGCACGCGGGACGTGCCCGGCACGGGCGACGTCCCGGGCGCCACGCCCCTGCCCCGCCGGGTCCGGCAGGCCAGCCTCGCCCCGCAGCTCAAGCGGAGCGCCGAGCCCCGCGCGGAGGACGGGGCCGGGCCCGCCGAGCGGGACGCCGAGGAAGTACGCAGCCGTATGGCCTCGCTCCAGCGCGGCTGGCAGCGCGGCCGTCAGGAGAACGCCGCGGGCGACGCCGCCGACGGCGGCACAGCACCGCAAGGAACGACAGAGGGGGACGGTCGATGACCGCACCGAAGCCGACCGGCCACACCGCGACCGACAAGGGCGAGCTGAACTGGCTCCTCGACGACCTGGTGGACCGGGTCGCGAGCATCCGCAAGGCACTCGTCCTCTCCGGCGACGGACTGCCGACCGGGGTCTCCAAGGACCTGACCCGGGAGGACAGCGAGCACCTGGCGGCCGTGGCCTCCGGATTCCACAGTCTCGCCAAAGGCGTGGGCCGCCACTTCGAGGCCGGCAACGTCCGCCAGACCGTCGTCGAGCTCGACGACGCCTTCCTGTTCGTGACCGCCGCCGGCGACGGCAGCTGCCTGGCCGTCCTCTCGGACGCCGACTCGGACGTCGGCCAGGTCGCCTACGAGATGACACTCCTCGTCAAGCGCGTGGGTGTGCATCTGGGCGCCGCCCCACGCACCGATCTGCCCGCAGGCGGGTAGTGGGATGACATGAGCGCTGACGGTCAGGGAAGAAAGCACTGGTTCGACGACGAGGCCGGACCGGTCGTCCGCCCGTACGCCATGACCCGCGGCCGCACCAGCAGCCAGGGCCAGCACCGGCTGGACCTGATCGCGGTCGTGGTCGCGGAGCCGCAGGCGGACGACCCGGAAGCCGACCACATGCTCTCCCCGGAGCACGTGGACATCGTCGAACTGTGCCGTGAGGACCCGCAGTCGGTCGCCGAACTCGCAGCGGAACTCGACCTGCCGATCGGGGTCGTACGGGTCCTCGTCGGTGACCTCGTGGACGCGCGGTTCGTCCACGTGAACCGGCCCGTGCCCCCGGCCGAGCTGCCGGACGAGAGCATCCTGCGCGACGTGATCAGCGGTCTGCGGGCCCTGTGAGACCCCCATCGAGCTGGAGAGAAGACCGATGATCTTCGGGCGTTCCGAGCGTGGCAAGCCCCCGGTCGAGCCCGTCACGCTCAAGATCCTGGTGGCCGGCGGATTCGGCGTGGGCAAGACCACGCTCGTCGGCGCGGTGAGCGAGATCCGACCACTGCGCACCGAGGAACTGCTCACCGAGGCCGGGCGTCCCGTGGACGACGTCAGCGGTGTGGAGGACAAGCACACCACGACCGTGGCCATGGACTTCGGCCGCATCACCCTCCGCGAGGACCTCGTGCTGTACCTCTTCGGCACGCCCGGCCAGGAGCGGTTCTGGTTCATGTGGGACGAGCTCTCCGAGGGCGCCCTCGGGGCCGTCGTCCTGGCCGACACGCGCCGCCTGGAGGACTGCTTCGCCGCCGTCGACTACTTCGAGCGGCGCTCGATCCCCTTCGTCGTCGGCGTCAACTGCTTCCAGGGCGCCCCTCGTTACCCGGTCGAGGACGTCCGCCGGGCCCTCGACCTCGACGACGACGTGCCGCTGCTGATGTGCGACGCCCGCGACCGGGAGTCGGTCAAGGAGACGCTCATCGGCGTCGTCCAGCACGCCATGGCCCAGGCTGCCGAGCACCGCCGCGCGGTCACCACCTGAGACCCCCGCCCGGGGAGGAGCCCCCGGGCGGTGATCCCACAGGGACGGACGGCCGGGCCACGCGCGTGTGGCTAGTCGTCGTCGCTCTCCTCCCAGCCGAAGCTCTTCTCCACGGCCTTGCGCCAGTTGTGGTACTCGCGGTCCCGCACGGACGCCTCCATCGACGGCGTCCACTCGACGTCCTTCTGCCAGTGCGCCTTCAGCTCGTCCAGGTCGTTCCACACGCCCGTGGCGAGACCGGCCGCGTACGCGGCGCCCAGGCAGGTCGTCTCGGAGACCTTGGGCCGCACCACCGGCACGTCCAGCACGTCCGCCTGGTGCTGCATCAGCAGGTTGTTCTTCGTCATGCCGCCGTCGACCTTCAGGGTGGTGATCTGCACCCCGGAGTCCTGGTACATGGCGTCCACGACCTCGCGCGTCTGCCAGCTCGTGGCCTCCAGCACCGCCCGCGCCAGGTGCGCCTTGGTGACGTACCGGGTCAGACCGGTGACGACACCCCGCGCGTCGGAGCGCCAGTACGGCGCGAACAGCCCGGAGAACGCCGGAACGATGTACGCCCCGCCGTTGTCCTCCACGCTGGCCGCGAGAGGCTCGATCTCGTCGGCGGTGCGGATGATGCCGAGCTGGTCGCGGAACCACTGCACCAGCGCGCCCGTGATGGCGATCGACCCCTCCAGGCAGTACACCGGCGCCTCGTTGCCGATCTTGTAGCCCATGGTCGTCAGCAGGCCGCTCTTCGACGGCACCGGGCGGTTGCCCGTGTTCAGCAGCAGGAAGCTGCCCGTGCCGTAGGTGTTCTTCGCCGTGCCCACGTCGTAGCAGGCCTGGCCGAAGACCGCGGCCTGCTGGTCGCCGAGGGCGGAGGCCACGGGCACACCGGACAGCTGGCCGACGGCGGTCCCGTACACCTCGGCCGAGGAGCGGATCTCCGGCAGCATGGCCTCCGGGATGTTCATCGCCGAGAGGATCGAGGAGTCCCACTGGAGGGTCTCCAGGTTCATCAGCATGGTGCGTCCGGCGTTGGTCACGTCGGTGACGTGCTGCCCGCCGTCCGTGCCGCCGGTGAGGTTCCAGATCAGCCAGGAGTCCATCGTCCCGAAGGCGATCTTCCCGCGCTCGGCCCGTGCCCGCAGGTCGGGCACGTTCTCCAGCAGCCAGGCGGCCTTGGGCCCGGAGAAGTAGGTCGCCAGCGGCAGCCCCGTCTGCTCGCGGAAACGGTCCTGCCCGTCGGAGCCGCCCAGCTGCCGGCACAGCGCCGCCGTCCGGGTGTCCTGCCAGACGATGGCGTTGTGCACCGGCTTGCCCGTGGTGCGGTCCCACAGGAGGGTCGTCTCGCGCTGGTTGGTGATGCCCATGGCGCTCAACTGGCCGGCCCGCAGCCCGGCCTTGGCCAGCGCCCCGGCCACGACCGCCTGCGTCTTGGACCAGATCTCGGTGGCGTCGTGCTCCACCCAGCCCGGTTTGGGGAAGATCTGCCGGTGCTCGCGCTGGTCCACGGCGACGATGGCGCCGGCCTCGTCGAAGACGATGCAGCGGCTCGACGTGGTGCCCTGGTCGATGGCGGCGACGTACTTCGCGGCGTTGTCCGTCATGGCTACCTCTCGGGCTGGTTCAGAAGGCTGCGTTGTAGATGACGCCACCCAGCAGTCCGCCGATCAGCGGGCCGACGACCGGGATCCACGAGTAGCCCCAGTCGGAGGTGCCCTTGTTCGGGATCGGCAGGATGGAGTGGATGATGCGGGGCCCCAGGTCGCGCGCCGGGTTGATGGCGTAGCCGGTGGGACCGCCCAGGGAGAGGCCGATGCCGACGACCAGGAAGGCGACCAGCATGATCGCGATACCGGACCCGTAGATGCCCTCGGACTGGCCGACGATCTGCCCGATGCCTATGCCCTCGACGTGCCGGTTGCTGCCCACCAGGGCGAGCAGCGGCAGTACCAGGGCGATCGTCGCGAGGATCTCGGTGATCAGGTTGGCCACCGGGTTACGGATCTCGGGGATCGTGGAGAAGATGCCGAGCGTCGGGACCGGTTCGTCGACCGTTCCCTCGGTGGTGCCGCCCTTGCGCGTGTTCGCCTGGAACTGCGCGAAGTACACCAGGTAGGCCAGGACGGCTCCGAGCATGGCACCGGCCATCTGCCCCAGGATGTAGATCCAGACCTTGTCCCACACCCCGGTGTCCACGGCGAGGCCCAGGGTGACGGCGGGATTCAGGTGCCCACCGGAGAGCGGTGCGGCGGTGTACGCGCCGGCCAGCACGGCGAAACCCCAGCCGAACGCGATCACGATCCACCCGGAGGCCCGGGCCTTCGAGAACCTGAGGGTGACGGCGGCGCACACGCCGGCGCCGAACAGGATGAGGATCGCCGTACCGATCAACTCGCCGAAGAAGATGTCTCCGTTACTCATGGCGGCTCCTAGGCCGTGACCCGGGACGGACCGCCCGGGCCTCACGTGCAGGGTGCGTTTCCCATGGCTACTTCCGCCGGAGGCAGGGAGATCCCGCGCCCCGCCCGGCATCCGTGACGAGCGTGCCGTCGCAGCCGAACCGCCCGTGGGGGAAGGGGCCCTGGCGCCGGCGCACCATGCGCCGCCATGCCGGATTGCGCCGCCTTTGGACGCGGATGTCGACTGACACCGGAAGTGTTCACCGGCACCCGGAGGGCGTCAAGGTCGCCGACCGCAACGGTGACGGCCGCCTGGCGACTGCCGGGCGACGGCCGGGCCGAGCGGCCGGTCGTCGGCCCGGGCGGTGCCCGGTCGGGTCGCTGTTCAGGTCTGTTCGCAGGTCGCGCTGGTCGCGTGTGTCGGGGTCCGCACGGCCCTGGCTGGACCGGGCGGCTCTGCGGTATCCGGCCACGGCCGAGCGTCGCCGCCGGCGACTCCCAGCCCCACCGACTCGTCGCTTGCTCAGGTCCAGGATCCACCTGACCTGGAGGTTTCTCAACCGCAGGAGGCAGGGCGGCACGAAAGCGGTCTGTCGCCCGCAGCCGGCCGTTTCCGGGCTCCTCCTTCCCACCGTCCGCCCACCCCTGGTAGACGCAAGGGCCATGACACGACTCACCACCGTGGCACGCGCCCTGATCACCGCGGTCGCGGCGCTGCTGGCGGCCACCGCCGCCACCGCCCCCGCCCAGGCCCGGCCCGAACCCCGGGCACCCAAGGACTTCGTCGCCCTTCGCAGTGTGGATCCGACCATCCTCCAGGAGATGCGCTACGCCACCGCGCACAACTTCGTGGGCGAGCGCATCGACGGCTACCGCCGGCCCCTGTGCATCCTCACCCGGCCCGCCGCCGAGGCCCTCCATCAAGCCCAGCGCCGGCTCCTGCGCCGGGGCTACACCCTCAAGGTCTACGACTGCTACCGGCCGCAGCGCGCGGTCGACCACTTCGTCCGCTGGGCCGAGGACCTCGACGACGAGGCCATGAAGGGCGAGTTCTACCCGAACGTCGACAAGACCCGGCTCTTCGCCGACGGCTACATCGCTGAGAAATCCGGCCACAGCCGCGGATCGACCCTCGACGTCACCCTCGTCCGGCTGCCCGCGCGGCCGACCCGGCCCTACCATCCCGGCGAACACCTCGTCCCGTGCTTCGCACCCCGACGCGAGCGGTTCCCCGACAACTCGGTCGACATGGGCACCGGCTTCGACTGCTTCGACACCCTCTCGCACACCCTCGACCCGCGGATCCAGGGTCCCCAGCGCGCCAACCGGCTGCTGCTCAAGTCCACCCTCGAAGGTCTCGGCTTCGTGAACCTCGCCGAGGAGTGGTGGCACTACACCTTCAAGCCCGAGCCCTACCCCGACACCTACTTCGACTTCCCCGTGTCCAGCAGGTCGCTCCCCGGCCTCCGTTGAGCCGCCCGCCCGCACCGCCCTCCGCGTGATCGGCTACAGTCCGCCGCGTGTCCGAAACTCAGCACTCCGTTCCCAACTCCGCGCCGGACTCCCACTGTTCGAGCTGCGGCGCGCCCTACGGAGAGGGCGTCTCCGGCTGGCCCCGCACCTGCCCGGCGTGCGGGGCCGTCGCCTACCGCAATCCACTCCCCGTGGCGGTGGCCCTCCAGCCCGTGTACGACACCCAGGGCACCGCTCTGGTCGTCATCACCCGGACCGTCGCACCCGCGCGCGGGGGCATCGCCCTGCCCGGCGGGTTCGTCGACCACCGGGAGGACTGGCGGCACGCCGTCGTCCGCGAACTGAAGGAGGAGACGGGTATCGACGCCGCCGGCCGTGACGTACGGCTCGCCGACGCCATGAGCTCACCCGACGGGCACCTGCTGCTGTTCGGTCTCCTTCCGGCACGCCCGGCGGAAGGACTGCCGGTCTCCGCCGCCACGGACGAGACGGCGGGCTGGCACCTCCTGCGCAGGCCGCAGGAACTGGCCTTCCCCCTGCACACCCTGGCCGTACGCGCCTGGTTCGAGGGCCGTTACTGACCCCGCCGGTCCCCGGCCCCGCGCACCCGCACCGGGAAGGGCGGCTCACCCCCGCCCTCCCCGCCCTGCCACTCGACGACCACCCGCGGGCCCACCCACCGCGCGGTACAGCGCCGGATCTCCGGCTCGTCCCACCCGTCGCCCCCGTCCGGCACGACCAGCCCGCCGCCGGTGCGCCCCCGGGCGGGCGCCCACACCTCCAGTTCCAGCCCGCCGTCCACCCCGCGCACCGGCAGCACGGCACCCGCGCGGGCCAGCACCGGGATCCGGGACAGCGGCGCGTCGACGCACACCCGTCCCGGCCCTTCGTACGCCTCCTCGGTCACCACGTCGTACCAGCGCCCGCGCGGCAGCTGCACGGCGCGCCGGTCCGTACCCGGCTCCAGCACCGGAGCCACCAGCAGGCAGTCGCCCAGCAGGAAGGCGTCCCCGCAGTCCCGCAGCCCCCGATCCTCCGGCGCGCTCCACCACAGGGGCCGCACATAGGGCGCCCCGGTCCGCCGGGCCAGATGCGCCAGCGTCACGAAGTACGGCAGCAGCCGGCGCCGTTCCAGCAGCGCCACGCGCGCGTGCTCCAGTACCTCGGGACCGAACTCCCACGGCTCCCGCCGCCCCGTGCGGGTGCGGAACAGCGGCAGGAAGGCACCCAGCTGGAACCACCGCAGATACAGCTCGGGCGACGGCTCCGCCCCGGAACCGCCGATGTCCGGCCCCGAGTACGGCACACCGCACAGCCCCAGCCCCAGCACCAGCGCCAGGGACGCCCGCAGCCCGGGCCAGCCGGTGGCCACGTCCCCCGACCACGCCCCGCCGTAACGCTGCATCCCGGCCCAGCCGGACCGGGAGAACAGGAACGGCCGCTCGTCCGGTGCCAGCCCCAGCAGCGCCTCGAAACCGGCCCTGGCCATGCACAGGGCGTACACGTTGTGCGCCTCGCGGTGGTCGCCGCCGCGCCCCTCCAGGGAGTGCCGCGCCGACCGCGGCAGGGTGGTCTCCCCGAAGGCGGTGAACGAGGTCGGCTCGTCCATGCCGTGCCAGAAGCCGGAGAAGCCCTGGGCCAGCCGCTCTTCGTACAGACCGCCCCACCACTCCCGCACGCGCGCGTGCGTGAAGTCCGGGAACACCGCCTCCCCGGCCCGAGCCACGCCCTCCACGACCTCACCGGCCGCGTCCCGTACGAACACGTCCCCGGCCGCGCCCGCGTCGTACACGGCGTTGCCGGGCCGTGCCGGCACGGCCGGTTCGACGACCGACACCAACCGGACGCCGTCCCGGCGCAGCTCCTCGGCCAGCACGGGCAGCTTCGGGAAGCGGTCCGGGTCGACGGTGAACATCTGGTGGGCGTCCAGGTGGTCGACGTCCAGGTGCACGGCGTCCAGCGGCAGCCCGTGCTCCAGATGGCCCGCGACGACCCGCCGCACCTCCTCCTCGCCGCCTGACCCCCCGCGCGCGTGCTGGTGGCCCAGCGCCCACGCCGGCGGCAGCGCGGGCGCCCCGGTGAGCGACGCCCAGGCGAGCAGCACGCGCGCGGGGGTGCCCACCGTCACCCAGCAGCGCAAGGGACCGCCCTGCACCCGCAGCTCGCTCGTCCCGGCCCGGTCGTGGCCGGACCCCGCGCCCTCCTCGCCCTCCCGCAGGGTGACCGTGCCGTCCCACGCGTTGTCGTGCAACACCAGATGCGACCCGCCGTCGGCCACCACCAGCTGCACCGGCATGGTCAGGTGCAGCGGATCGTCGGCCGGCGTGAACGGACGGCCGGGATCGGTGTTCCACAGCCGGTACCTCCCGTCCCGGAGCCGGGGACCCGAGGCGCGTCCGCCCAGCCCGAAGAACCGGGCGTCGGCGGCCACCTCCGACCGCTGCGCCCACCGGGCGGGACCACCGCCGACCGGTTCCCACCAGCGCGGCGGCAGATCACGCCGCAGCAGCACCCCACCGGGCGTCTGCACCTCCACCGCCCCGTGCCGCGACACCACGACCGTCACCCGCTCCGCCACCACCCGCCAGCCGCCGTCGGTGTCCGGCTCCAGCACCGCCCGCGGGTCCGGCTGCGGGCACCGCCCGGCCAGTGCGTACGACGGCTCCGGCCCCGCCCCGTCCCAGCCGAGGAAGACGGCACCGTTGACCGCCACCAGGACCCGCAGCTCCGACCGGCCGAACCGGACGACACCGCCCCCGGGGCCCGGCTCCACGTCCCGCACGGTCCCGGGCACCCGGGCCCGCTCCGCCCCCCGCGGCGGCAGCCCGGTGGCGTCGACGCGCCGCCTGCGCCACGCTGCCCGTACGGTACGCACACCCTGCGCCGCCCCCACCGAAGCCACCGCTCTCACCGAACGCACCAGGTCACGACCGTTCATGCTGCTCACCCTGCCACTGACGGCCCCGCGCGGACGTGTCGTTCAACTGCCGTTCACCCGTGCCAAGACCACATCTTCACGACACGGACTATGTGGGGCGCACCCTGGTGTCGAAGTCGATCACGTGGCATTGTCCGTGCCAGCCGCTCACGCGCACACCCCAGCCCGTGCGCGGAGGACGCACACGACGCGCACAGTCCGGGAGCCGACCATGTCGACCGCAAGTCCCCAGCCGCTCTGGCAGCCCGACCCCGAGCGCATCGCCCGGGCACGGATCACCAGGTTCCAGACCTGGGCCGCCGAACACCACGGAGCCCCCGCCGACGGCGGCTACGCGGCCCTGCAGCGCTGGTCCGTGGACGAACTGGACACCTTCTGGAGAGCCGTCACGGAGTGGTTCGACGTCCGCTTCTCGACGCCCTACGCGCGCGTGCTGGGCGAGCGCACCATGCCCGGCGCCCAGTGGTTCCCCGGAGCCACCCTCAACTACGCCGAACACGCCCTGCGCGCCGCCGCCACCCGCGCGGACGAACCGGCCCTGCTGCACGTCGACGAGACCCACGAACCGCGTCCGGTGACCTGGGCGGAGCTGCGACGCCAGGTCGGATCCCTCGCCGCCGAGCTGCGCGCACGCGGAGTGCGCCCGGGGGACCGCGTCAGCGGCTACCTCCCCAACATCCCGCAGGCCGTGGTCGCCCTGCTGGCCACGGCGGCCGTCGGCGGCGTGTGGACCTCCTGCGCGCCCGACTTCGGCGCCCGCAGCGTCCTCGACCGCTTCCAGCAGGTCGAACCCGTCGTCCTGTTCACCGTCGACGGCTACCGCTACGGCGGCAAGGAACACGACCGGCGCGAGACCGTCGCCGAACTGCGCGCCGAACTGCCCACCCTCCGGGCCGTCGTCCACATCCCGCTCCTGGGCACCGAGGCACCCGAGGGCGCCCTCGAGTGGTCCGCCCTCACCTCCGCCGACACGGAACCCGTCTTCGAGCCGGTCCCCTTCGACCACCCCCTGTGGGTGCTCTACTCCTCCGGCACGACCGGCCTGCCCAAGGCCATCGTCCAGTCCCAGGGCGGCATCCTCGTCGAGCACCTCAAGCAGCTCGGCCTGCACTGCGACCTCGGCCCCGAGGACCGCTTCTTCTGGTACACGTCGACCGGCTGGATGATGTGGAACTTCCTCGTCTCCGGCCTGCTCACCGGCACCACGATCGTCCTGTACGACGGCAGCCCCGGCTACCCGGACACCGGCGCCCAGTGGCGCATCGCCGAACGCACCGGCGCCACCCTGTACGGCACCTCGGCCGCCTACGTGATGGCCTGCCGCAAGGCCGGCGTCCACCCCGCACGCGACTTCGACCTCTCCACCGTCCAGTGCGTCGCCACCACCGGCTCGCCCCTGCCCCCCGACGGCTTCCGCTGGCTCCACGACGAGGTCCGGGCCGACCTGTGGATCGCCTCCGTCAGCGGCGGCACCGACGTCTGCTCCTGCTTCGCCGGAGCCGTCCCCACCCTCCCGGTGCACGTCGGCGAGCTCCAGGCCCCCTGCCTCGGCACCGACCTGCAGTCCTGGGACCCCGCCGGCAACCCCCTCACCGACGAGGTCGGCGAGCTGGTGGTCACCAACCCCATGCCGTCCATGCCGATCCACTTCTGGAACGACCCCGACGGCAGCCGCTACCACGACAGCTACTTCGACACCTACCCCGGCGTGTGGCGCCACGGCGACTGGATCACCGTCACCTCACGCGGCTCCGTCGTCATCCACGGCCGCTCCGACTCCACGCTGAACCGCCAGGGCGTCCGCATGGGCTCCGCCGACATCTACGAAGCCGTGGAACGCCTCCCCGAGATCAGGGAGTCCCTCGTCATCGGCATCGAACAGCCCGACGGCGGCTACTGGATGCCCCTGTTCGTCCACCTGGCGCCCGGAGCGGTCCTCGACGAGGCCCTGCTGAACCGCATCAAGCAGACCATCCGCGAGCAACTGTCCCCGCGCCACGTCCCCGACGAGATCATCGAGGTGCCGGGCGTTCCGCACACCCTCACCGGCAAGCGCATCGAGGTCCCCGTCAAGCGCCTCCTCCAGGGCACCCCGCTGGAGAAGGCCGTCAACCCGGGTTCCATCGACAACCTCGAGCTGCTCGGCTTCTACGAGGACATCGCCCGCAAGCGGGCCTGACCCGCACGCAGCCCCCGCCTGCACGGATGCCCCGGCCGCCCACCGGCCGGGGCATCCGCCGCTCACTGTCAGTGCCCACGGTTACTGTGAGTGAGCATTGATCGACATGCAACAGGGGGAACCATGGCGCACACCGACATCCGGACCATGCGACGCGTCCTGCGCCGCGAGATCGCCGGCACCATCGGCCTGCTGACCGACGAACACGACTTCCGCGCCATGCGGCGCTACCGCACCTTCACCTTCGACGACCACGCGGCCTACCTCAAACAGGTCGAGGGCCTCCTCAGGTCCCGCGCCCGGCAGGGCGGCCACACCACCGTCGCCCTCTTCGACCCCGAGGAGTACGCCGAGTTCTGCACGCGCCAGGGCCTGGACCCCGACCACCCGTCGAGCCGCGCCCGCTTCACGGCCCGACTGGCCGTCACCGGCCCCACCCTCCCGTACGAGGGCCAGCCCCTGGCCGACCTGCTCGCCTCCCTCGTCGACGAGGGAATCCGCCAGGCCACCTGGGAGTACGCCACGACCCTCCTCGCCCGCCTCGGCGCCTGCACGGCCTGCGGCGAGGACATCGGACGCGCCGCCTTCACCCGCGCCTCCGACCTGCTGGCCCGCATCCTCGACACGGCCCCCGCCGGCGACCGCCACCTGGTCTGCAGCGTCACGGGACCGCCCGAGACCCTCGTCGCGGCCCTGCACGCCACCCAGGACGGCGACTCCCTCGCCCTGGACGAGACCGAGGCGCTCGAATTCACCACCGTCCTGGCCCTCGGCCTGGCCACCGAGAGCCCCGGCGGCCTCGTCCTCCGCACCACCGCACCGCACCGGCCCGACCGCGTCTACGGCTGGCGCCTGCGCGACCACGGACTCCGCCCCCTCACCGCCGGCGAGGTCTTCGACGCCTACTGCACCGACGTCGAATCCGGGGACCTCATCCCGCCGGAATCCAACGTCGACTACTGCGCCCCGCCCGACCTGGGCGACGACGACGCACCCACCCACGAACACCGGCACTGAACCCGCCGGCCACCCACAAACGCACAGAAGGGGCGCCCCGCCTCGGCGGAGCGCCCCTTCCGACCGGTCCGGCGGACCGGCCCCGGCCTACTCGCCGGACAGCACCGCCTGAGCCGCGCTGCGCGCGTCCTCCGCGCTGTCCGTCGCCCGGGCCGCGGCGGCGGCCCGCTCGCACTGGGCCAGCGTGTACTTCGCCAGCGTCGCCCGCACGTAGGGGATCGACGCCGCACCCATCGACAGGGAGGTGACGCCCAGACCGGTCAGCACACACGCGAGCAGCGGATCCGAAGCCGCCTCACCGCAGACGCCGCAGCTCTTGCCCTCGGCCTTGGCCGCCTCGGCGGACAGCGCCACCAGGTCGAGCAGCGCGGGCTGCCACGGGTCCTGCAGACGCGAGACCGCACCGACCTGACGGTCGGCGGCGAAGGTGTACTGCGCCAGGTCGTTCGTCCCCAGCGACAGGAACTCGACCTCCTGGAGGATCGAACGGGCCCGCAGCGCCGCCGACGGGATCTCGACCATCGCACCGAACTTCGCCCGCAGCCCGGCTTCCCGGCAGGCCTCAGCGAACGCCCTGGCGTCCGCACGGTCCGCCACCATCGGCGCCATGACCTCGAGGTACACCGGCAGACCCTCCGCCGCCCGGGCGAGCGCGGTCAGCTGTGTACGCAGCACCTCCGGGTGATCGAGCAGCGTCCGCAGACCCCGCACCCCGAGGGCCGGGTTCGGCTCGTCCGCAGGCGTCAGGAAGTCCAGCGGCTTGTCCGCACCCGCGTCCAGCACACGCACCACGACACGCCCCTCGGGGAACGCCTCCAGCACCTGCCGGTACGCGGCGACCTGCTTCTCCTCGGTCGGCGCCTGCTTGCTGTCGTCCAGGAAGAGGAACTCGGTGCGGAACAGACCGACACCCTCGGCCCCGGCCTCCACCGCGGCCTCGACGTCCGAGGGTCCACCGACGTTGGCCAGCAGCGGCACCTTGTGACCGTCGGCCGTGGCACCGGGACCGGTCGACGCCGCCAGCGCGGCCTTCCGCTCCGCGGCGGCCGCCTCGAGCTGCGCCTTCTTGTCCTCGCTCGGGTCCACGAAGACCTCGCCGGTGCTGCCGTCCACCGCGATCATCGTGCCCTCGGCCAGCTCACCGGCACCGGGCAGCGCCACCACGGCGGGCACTCCGAGCGCCCGGGCCAGGATCGCGCTGTGACTGGTGGGGCCGCCCTCCTCGGTGACGAAGCCCAGCACCAGCGTCGGGTCCAGCAGCGCGGTGTCCGCCGGCGCAAGATCACGGGCCACCAGGACGTAGGGCTCGTCGCTGTCCGGCACGCCCGGCATCGGCACCCCGAGCAGCCGCGCGACGATACGGTTGCGCACATCGTCCAGGTCGGCCACCCGCCCGGCGAGGTACTCACCGGCACCGGCCAGCAGTTCCCGGTACGAGGCGAACGCGTCGTACACCCCGCGCTCGGCCGTGCTGCCCACGGCGATCCGCCGCTCCACATCGGCCATCAGCTCGGGGTCCTGCGCCATCATGGCCTGCGCCTCGAGCACGGCCTGGGCCTCGCCCCCGGCCAGATTGCCCCGCGCCATCAGGTCGGCCGCCACCGCCTCCACGGCCTTGCGGGCGCGCCCCTGTTCGCGCTCCGCCTCGTCGGCCGGGATCTGCTTCGCGGGCGGCTCGAGCACCGCCGTTCCCATGTGCCGAACCTCGCCGATCGCCACACCGTGGCTGACACCGACGCCTCGCAGCGTTGTCTCCATCTCACCCGTCTCCGCTAGTGCGGCGGCTACCCGCCCCCGCGTTGGTTGTCGTACCCGCCGTCCCGGGACGGCGCTGACGTCAGTTCCAGAGGAAGAGACTGTCGCCGGCCTTCACATCGCCGTCCTCGCGAAGCTCGGAGAGAGCCTCGGCCGTGGCCTCGAGCGCCACGACCGGACAGATAGGGGACTTGCCGGCGGCCTCGACGGCGGCCGGGTCCCAGCGCACGACGGCCTGACCGCGCCGGACCGTGTCGCCCTTGTTCACCAGGAGCTCGAAGCCCTGACCGTTGAGCTGCACGGTGTCGATGCCAAGGTGGGTGAGCACACCGTGGCCGCTCTCGTCGACGACGACGAAGGCGTGCGGATGCAGGGAGACGATGACGCCGTCCACGGGGGAGATCGCCTCGGAGGGCTCCCGCACGGGGTCGATCGCGGTGCCCGGGCCGACCATGGCCCCGGAGAAGACGGGGTCCGGCACGGCAGCCAGTCCGATGGCGCGTCCGGCGAGCGGGGACGTCACGGTGGTCATGGGAAGCCTCCCAGGGGTGGAGATCGGTATGGCCGTCCCTGTAGGTACCGGACGGCACACTGTTCAGCAGCGTATGTCACCTGAAGTGCCGGTTCCGTGCGGGCACCCCGAAGTGGTCTAGACCATACCCCAAAGGGATTTGCATGCGCTCCGCGACCGCGTGTACAGTCGTAACCCTGCTTGGGGCTGAACGACGCGGTCTTCGCGCACCGGCCCGGCAGCAACCAAACTGATCAGATCCCATCTTGGATCATCTTCTGCATGCCTGCAGGACGGTGGTCAAAGGGCCGGAAAAACACTGATAGAGTTTGGAACACCGAAGGGAAGCGCCCGGAGGAAAGCCCGAGAGGGTGAGTACAAAGGAAGCGACCGTTCCTTGAGAACTCAACAGCGTGCCAAAAGTCAACGCCAGATATGTTGATACCCCGTCCATCGGATCTCCGATGGTCGAGGTTCCTTTGAAAAACACACAGCGAGGACGCTGTGAACGGTCGGGCCTATTCCGCTCGACTGTTCCGCTCTCGTGTGTGTGGCACCGGATTACCGGTACACATTCACGGAGAGTTTGATCCTGGCTCAGGACGAACGCTGGCGGCGTGCTTAACACATGCAAGTCGAACGATGAACCACTTCGGTGGGGATTAGTGGCGAACGGGTGAGTAACACGTGGGCAATCTGCCCTGCACTCTGGGACAAGCCCTGGAAACGGGGTCTAATACCGGATACTGACCCTCACGGGCATCTGTGAGGTTCGAAAGCTCCGGCGGTGCAGGATGAGCCCGCGGCCTATCAGCTTGTTGGTGAGGTAATGGCTCACCAAGGCGACGACGGGTAGCCGGCCTGAGA
>NZ_JBIRHH010000008.1:0-174167 GCF_044328425.1 Streptomyces sp. NPDC017943
TTACATTCCGAACCCGGAAGCTAAGCCTTACAGCGCCGATGGTACTGCAGGGGGGACCCTGTGGGAGAGTAGGACGCCGCCGAACAATTGTTGGGAAAACCCCCGCATCGAAAGATGCGGGGGTTTTCTGCGTTTCAGGACGGCTCCACCAGTTTCGCGTCGTACGCGAGGATGACCGCCTGAATACGGTCACGGGAGCCGGTCTTGGCGAGAATGCGGCCCACGTGTGTCTTCACCGTGGACTCGGCGAGGTGGAGACGCGCCGCTATCTCGCTGTTGGTCCAGCCCCTGCCGATGACCGTGAGGATCTCGCGTTCCCGGTCGGTCAGGGAGGCGAGTCGGGGGTCGTCCTCCGGCGGAGTGGCCGCGGTGGTGTCCGCCGGCAGGTGGTGGACGTAGGCGTCCAGCAGGCGGCGCGTCAGGCTGGGGGCCACGACCGCATCGCCGGTCGCCACCGCACGGATACCGGACAGGAGGTCCTCGGGTTGGGCGTCCTTCACCAGGAACCCCGAGGCGCCGGCACGGAGACCCGCGTAGGCGTACTCGTCCAGGTCGAATGTCGTGACGATGAGGACGCGGGTGCGGTCACCGACGGCCGTGATGCGGCGGGTCGCCTCGATGCCGTCCAGGCCGGGCATGCGGATGTCCATGAGGACCACGTCGGGGTGGAGTTCGGCGGTCAGGCGGACCGCTTCGCCGCCGTTCGTCGCCTCGCCGACGACCGTCATGTCGTCCTGGCTCTCCAGGAGCATGCGGGAGCCGAAGCGCTGCAGGGGCTGGTCGTCGGCGATCAGGACCGTGGTCACTGCGGGGGTTCCTCCGGAAGGTGTAGGCGGACGCGCCAGCCCTGCTCCGGGTGCGGGCGGGGGCCGGCCTCAAGTGTGCCGCCGTACAGGGCTGTTCGCTCGCGCATTCCCGGGAGGCCGCGGCCGGCCGCCCGGGAGTCCGGGGGCGCGGGCGGGGCGGTCCCCGTGTCCGTGATCGTCACGGTGACGGCGGCCTGGTCGTCGTAGGCGAGGGCTATGGTCGCGGTGGTGTGCGGGCCCGCGTGCTTCAGGGTGTTGGTGAGGGCCTCCTGGACGACCCGGTAGACGGTGAGTTGGCGGCCCGGGGGGAGGCTGGGCGTGCCGTCGACGGTCAGCTGGACGGGGAGGCCGGCCGCGCGGACGCCGTCGAGGAGCTGGTCGAGGTCGGTGAGGCCGGGTTGCGGGGTGAGGTCCGCGCGTTCTTTCTCCTCCTCGCGCAGGACGTCGAGGAGGCGGCGCAGTTCGGTGAGGGCCTGGCGGCTGGTGGTGGCGATGGCGTCGAGGGCCTGGGCTGCGCGTTCGGGGTTCCTGGAGGCGGCGTAGCGGCCGCCGTCGGCGAGGCCGGTGATGACGGAGAGGTTGTGCCCGATGATGTCGTGCATCTCCCGGGCGATGCGGGCGCGTTCGGCCGCGGTGGCGAGCCGGGCCTGCTGGTCGCGTTCGCTCTCCAGGCGGCGGGCGCGGTCCTCCAGGGCTTCGGTGTGGTCGCGGCGGGTGCGGACCGTGGCGCCGATGAGGGCGGCGACCGCGACGGACATCAGCTGGGAGCCGATCTGCTGGTCCCAGGTGCCCTCCCCATGGCGGACCGCCGAGACGAGGACCGGGGTGATGACCAGGAGCGTGGCCCACCACAGGTTGCGCAGCGGGCGGCGCAGGGTCAGGTGGTAGACGAGGACCAGCTGGAGGAGTGCGGCCTGGAGCGCGGCGCCGGTCCAGGCGTTGACCAGGGCGAAGGGCAGCGTGGCGGCCAGGGCCGCGCCGGGGTGGGTGCGCCGGATCAGCAGCGGGAGGGAGAGGCCGAGGCTGAGGGTGAGGAGCAGCCAGCCGGGGACGTCGAGCTGGTGGGCGTTGTTGCGCCAGCCGCCGCCGAGGTGGTCGATCAGCGCGGCCGTCACCCAGAAGCCGGTGAAGTGCAGGTCCCACAGCAGTGGATGGCGTCGGTCGAAGGCGCGTAACCGGCGGCTGAGGCGGTGGGCGTGTTCGGTGAAGGGCTCCGGCGCCTTGTCATGCGTCACGGTGTCCATCGTGGGGCCTGCCGGACGGGGCGTCACACGTCCCGGCGGCGCAGGACCACCGCGGCCGCCGCGAGGGTCACGGCCGTCCAGAGGACCATGGCGAACAGTGCGGCGCCCGGCGATGCCGCTTCCGGGGCGGGTCGTGCCGTGGTGAGGGCTTCGAGGGCCTTGCCGGGGAAGTAGCGGACGGCGTCGTCGACGACGGCGTACGGGAGCATGGCCAGGACCTCCGGGACGATCATGAGCAGGCCGATGAAGGCGCCGATGGCGAGCGGGACCGAGCGGACCAGGGCGCCGATGCCGAGGGCGAGGACGGTGAGGAGCGCGAGCCCGGCGGCGTTGCCGGCGAGGGCGCGCAGGACGCCCGGGTCGGTGAGGGAGGCCGCCTGGTCGGTGCCGGCGAGGAAGGTCTGGGCCAGGGGGAAGGTCAGCAGGTTGGTGACCAGGGTGAGGGGGAGGGCGACCGCGGCCAGGACGGCGGCCTTGGACCAGAGGACGGGCAGGCGGCGCGGGACGGCGGTCAGGGTGGCGCGGATCTGGCCGGTGGAGTACTCGCCGGCCGTGGCGAGGATGCCCAGCACGCCGAGGTTGATCGTGGCGAACTGGGTGCCGAGCAGCACGAACATGACGGGGTCCATGCCGCCTTCGCCGGAACCGTCGTAGGCGGCGCCGAGACCGATGCCCATGGCCACGGTCAGGACGGTGGTGGCGGTGAGGTTGACCCAGGTGGAGCGCAGGGTGCGGAGCTTGTGCCACTCGGAGTGCAGGACGCGGGCGGGGGTCACGCGGTGGGGCGGTGCTGCCGTGGTCATGCCGCTGTTCCTTCCAGGGTCGCCGGGTACTCCAGCGCGTCGCGGGTGAGGTCCATGAAGGCGGCTTCCAAGGAGGCGGCGCCGGGGGTCAGTTCGTGGAGGGGGATGCCGTGGGCGGCTGCCGTTCGGCCGATGTGTTCGGCGTCGGTGCCGCCGACCAGCAGGGTGCCGGGGGTGTCGGTGGTGAGGGTGACGCCGGGGGCGGTGAGGAGGTGCGCGAGGGTGGTGGCCTCCGGGGTGACGACCCTGGTGGTGCCGGCGGCCGAGGCGCGGACGAAGTCGGCGACGGTGGTGTCGGCGAGGAGGCGGCCGCGGCCGATGATGACCAGGTGCTCGGCGGTGAGGGCCGTCTCGCTCATCAGGTGGGAGGAGACGAGGACCGTGCGGCCCTCCGCGGCGAGGGACTTGAGCAGGGTGCGGATCCACAGGACGCCCTCGGGGTCGAGGCCGTTGACCGGCTCGTCGAGGATCAGCACGGCCGGGTCGCCGAGGAGTGCGGCGGCGATGCCGAGGCGCTGTCCCATGCCGAGGGAGAAGCCCTTGACGCGGCGGTGGGCCACGTCGGTGAGGCCGGTGAGGGCCAGGACGTGGTCGACCCGGGTGCGGGGGATGCCGTGGGTGAGGGCCAGGGCTTGAAGGTGGTGGTGCGCGGTGCGGCCCGGGTGGACCGAGCGGGCCTCCAGCAGGGCCCCGACCTCGGTGAGGGGCGCGGGGTGGGCGGCGTAGGAGCGGCCGTTCACGGTGGCGTGGCCGCGGGTGGGGGCGTCGAGGCCGAGGAGCATGCGCATGGTCGTGGACTTGCCGGCGCCGTTGGGGCCGAGGAAGCCGGTGACCGTTCCCGGGCGGACGGTGAAGGACAGGTCCGAGACGACCGTCCGGTCGCCGTAGCGTTTGGTGAGTCTCTGTGCCGTCAGCATGCTTCGATGCTCGTCCGCGCGGGGGCCGCGGTCGTCGGACGGCGGTGGTAATCCGGGTGAGGGGTGTCGTACCCGGGTACTACCGTGGCCGTATGAGCTATGTGATCCGGTCCGTTCGTGCCGACGAGTGGCCCGCGGCCAAGGAGCTGCGGCTCGCGGCGCTGCGGGACCCGGTGGCGCACCTGGCCTTCCTGGAGACGTACGAGCAGGCCGCGGCCAGGCCGGACGCGTTCTGGCGGGAGCGGACGGCCGGGGCCGCCGAGGGGGCCGACCGGGCGCAGCAGATCATCGCCGAGGCGCCGGACGGGCGGTGGGTGGGGACGCTGACCGTGCTGGTGGAGGAGCCCGGGACGACCGACTGGGCCGGGTTCCCGGTGGAGCGGAAGCAGGGGCATGTCGTCGCGGTCTTCGTGCGGCCCGAGGAGCGGGGGAGCGGGCTGACGGAGGTGCTGTTCGACGCCGCCCTCGAGTGGGCGTGGGGGCGGGGTCTGGAGCGGGTGCGGCTCATCGTGCACGAGGACAACGGGCGGGCGCAGCGGTTCTACCGGCGGGCGGGGTTCTCGCCGAGCGGGCTGACGGTGCCGCTGGGGGACGCGGGGGAGCGGGAGCTGGAGTTCGTGCTCGAGCGGGAGTGACCGTCGCGTAAGTGACGGGGGCGGAAGTGCCTCTCGCCGGAGTGACTCCCGTGTGGGAGCGGTGTGCCCGGTGGGCGGGTCAGGTGCCGGCCCGGCCGGGGAGCTGGACCGGCAGGTCGTCGTGGGGCCAGCGGGACCTGCCCTGTTCGGCGGAGCGGAGCAGGGCCAGGGTCGGCAGGCCCCGGTCCGCTCCCGTGGCCAGCAGCTCGGGGAGCTGGGGGAGCGGGGCCACGGCGGCGACGTCGTCCAGGACGAGCGTCATTGGTGGGTCGAGGCGACCGGCCGATGACCGTTCGGCCATGTGCCGGCCGCGCTCGACCACGCTTGAGACGAGGGCCGTCAGGAAGGGCATCGCGCCCGGGTTCGTCCTGGGGTCCTCGATGGATTCCCCCACCACGTAAAGCGTTCCCCCTTCGTGGACGAAGGAATCCAAGGCGAGGGCATCATTTCGGTTGGGAGTGCAGGCCTCGCGGATATTGACCGTGGAGAGGGCCGCGAGGGCACGGGTCGTCAGCTGCTGGGCCACGTCGCGGCGTTCGGGGTGGGCGGTGAGGGCCCCTTCGAGTTCGCCGGCGGAGCCGGGGGCCGCCTTGGGGCTGGTGCGCAGGATGCGTACGGCGTCCTGGATCTGGGTGCCCTGGGACCAGCGGTGGACGTGGCGGACGGTGCGGCCGTCGATGGCGGCGGCGTGCAGGTAGCTCCGCAGCAGGGTGGTGGCCGTGTCGCCGACCGCCTGGTCGAGCCGGGCGGTGGGGCGGAAGGGGGTGAGGAGGGCGGTGGCCCGTGCGGCTGCCGTGTCCCGGTCCTCGCAGCCGGTGGTGGGGGACCAGTGCAGGCGGGCCGGGGTGTCGCAGAGGTGGGCCGGGTCGTAGAGGTGGGTGGGGCCGAGTTTCGACCTGGCGTCCTTCGTCTCCTGCCAGAGGGCGGGGTCGGAGGTGACGACCAGGGCGGGGCCCTCGGCGTCGCGTACGGCCTGGGCTGCGGTGGTGCGGCGGGTTTCCCTGGGGGCCACGAAGACCTTCGTCCACGTGCCGGGCCCTCCTGCGGCCTCTCCTCCGGGTCCTTCGCGGGCGAACAGTGGCGCCGGGGCCGTGGGGGCCGTGGGAGCCGTGGGAGCCGTGGCCCGGCGCGGTGTGGGCAGGTCGTGGGGGCCGGCCGGGGCGGCCGGGGCCGGGGTGGGGGCGTGGTGCGCCGCCGGGGCCGGCAGGTCGGTGGCGGTGGGTGCCGGGGTGGGTGGCAGGTGCGGGGCGGTGGCCGGCAGGTCGTGGGAGACCGTGCCGGGGACGCCGTTCCGGGCCGCCGCGGGTGCATCGTGCTGCGCCGGGGCGGGGTGGGCCGCCGGTACGTCGTGGTGGGCCGGGGGCGTCGTCTCGTACGGGCCGTCGTCCGCCCTCGCCCCGGCGAGGCGGCGTCCGGCGCGGACCGCTCTCCAGCGGGCCAGTGTGCCCATCGCGAAGACGGTCAGGACGAACAGCAGCATCAGCTGGCCGATGAACAGGCCCCAGAAGAGGCCGTAGCCGGAGAGGTCCCCGGGGGGTGTGGCGGGCCAGGCGCCGGTGATGTCCTGGGGGTGGGCGATGAGTTCGCGCATGGCCAGGGGCGTGGCGGTGAAGGTGACCCCGGACGGCCAGGATCCGTGGGCGAACAGGCCCGCGAGGCCCGTGGCCGTCCACACCAGCAGGGTCGTGCCGAGGAGCAGCGCGAGTATGCCGATCAGCAGGCCGTCGGGGATGCCGCCCTGGGTGTCCCGCCGGCTGCGGGGGTCGTCCGGTCTCACGCGCCGCCCCTTACGCCACCGTCGATTCGGAGTCGCCCATGTGGTGTTCCACGAAGGCCGCGGCCCGTGCCTCCGCCTCGCGTTCGGCGGCGCGCAGGGCGTCGTCCGCGTGGTCGATGGAGGACTCGGTCATCGCGCGGTCGGTGAAGACCAGGGGGCGTTCGGTCTCGGTGACCAGGTGTTTGACGACCTGGACGTTGCCGTTGACGTCCCACACGGCGATGCCCGGGGTGAGGCTCGGGATGATCTCGACGGCCCAGCGGGGCAGGCCGAGGACGCGGCCGGTGGCTCTGGCCTCGTCGGCCTTCTGGGCGTAGATCGTCCTGGTCGAGGCCATCTTGAGGATCGCCGCGGCCTCCTTGGCCGCGGCGCCGTCGACGACGTCGGACAGGTGGTGGACGACCGCGACGAACGACAGGCCGAGCCGTCGGCCGAACTTCAGCAGGCGCTGGAACAGCTGCGCCACGAAGGGGCTGTTGATGATGTGCCAGGCCTCCTCGACCAGGAAGATGCGCTTCTTCCGGTCGGGGCGGATCCAGGTGTGCTCCAGCCACACGCCCACGATCGCCATGAGGATGGGCATGGCGATGGAGTTGCGGTCGATGTGGGACAGGTCGAAGACGATGAGCGGCGCGTCCAGGTCGATGCCGACCGTGGTGGGGCCGTCGAACATGCCGCGCAGGTCGCCGTCGACGAGCCGGTCCAGGACGAGCGCCACGTCCAGGCCCCAGGCGCGGACGTCGTCTATGGCGACGTTCATGGCCTCGGCGGATGTGGGCTCGGGGTGGCGCAGTTGCTCGACGATGTCGGTGAGGACCGGCTGGCGGTCGGTGATCGTCTCGTTGACGTAGGCGTGGGCGACCTTGAGGGCGAAGCCGGAGCGTTCGTCCAGGCCGTGGCCCATGGCGACCTCGATGATCGTCCGGAGCAGGGCCAGCTGGCCCGTGGTGGTGATCGCGGGGTCGAGCGGGTTGAGGCGGATGCCCATGTCCAGGGCCGCCGTCGGGTCCAGGCGGATGGGAGTTATCCCCAGCTCCTGCGCGATGAGGTTCCACTCGCCGACGCCGTCCTCGCCCTGGGCGTCCAGGACGACGACCTGGCGGTCGCGGAAGCGGAGCTGGCGCAGGACGTACGTCTTCTCCAGCGCCGACTTGCCGTTGCCGGACTCGCCGAGGACGAGCCAGTGGGGGGCGGGCAGTTGCTGGCCGTAGAGCTGGAAGGGGTCGTAGATGTAGCCCTTCCCCGAGTAGACCTCGCGGCCGATGATGACACCGGAGTCGCCGAGGCCGGGGGCGGCGGTCGGGAGGTAGACCGCCTGGGCCTGGCCCGTGGACGTGCGCACCGGGAGCCGGGTCGTCTCGACCTTCCCGAAGAGGAAGGACGTGAAGGCCTCGGTGAGGACGGACAGCGGATCCCGCATCAGGTCCTACCTCCGGATGCCGGTGGCGAAGGGAAGGGTGTTCACGAAGGCGCGGTGGTGCTCGCGGTCGCACCATTCGAGCTTGAGGTACGACTTTCCGGCCGAGGCCCTTATCGTCCGCTTGTCGCGGGCGAGGGCGTCGGGGGAACGGGAGGAGACGGTGATGTAGCCGACGAGGTTGACGCCGGCGGCGCCGCTGGCGAGGTCCTCGCCGCGCTGGTCGAGCCGGGAGTGGGCGGCGACGTCCCGCGGGTCGACCGTGCGGTTCATCTTCGCGGCCCGGGACGCCTCGGCCGCGTCGTTGGTCTTCTCGGTGAGCATGCGCTCGATGGCGACCTCGGTGGGTTCGAGGTCCATGGTGACGGCGACCGTGCGGATCACGTCGGGGGTGTGGACGAGCAGCGGGGCGAGGAAGTTGACGCCGACGGGGGTCATCGGCCACTCCTTCACCCAGGCCGTGGCGTGGCACCAGGGGGCGCGGGTGGAGGACTCGCGGGTCTTGGCCTGGAGGTAGGTGGGCTCGGTGGCGTCCAGTTCGGCCGGCCAGGCGTTGCGCTTGGTCATCGCCTGGATGTGGTCGATGGGGTGGTCCGGGTCGTACATGGAGTGGATCAGCGAGGACAGCCGGCTCTGGCCGAGCGGCTGGCGGACGCGGATGTCGGCCTCCTGGAGGCGCGAGCAGATGTCGGTGAGCTCGCGGGCCATGACGACGGCGAGTCCGGCGTCGCGGTCGACCTTGCCGCCGTGGGCGCGGGCGGCCCGGGCCATGGCGTTGGCCTCGGCGGCGAGCTCGCGGTTGTAGTGCATGCAGGCGACCAGGTAGGCGCGGTGCTGCTCGCTGCTGGTCGACACCATGGACTGGAGCTGGTCGTAGGACTCCTGCAGCCAGGGCAGGGCCTTGTCGTCCCCGCGGACGGCGACGTCCTTGGCGTGGGCGTCGGGGTCGGCGGGAAGGGTGCGGGCGAGCATCTGCAGGCGGGTGACGAAGCCGTCGCCGTTGGCCACGTGCTTGAGCAGGGTGCCGAAGCGGTCGACCAGGGCCTCCTGGTCCTCGCTGTCGCGCAGGCCGACGCCCGGGCCCTCGATCTCGATGGCGGCGGTGACGGTCTTGCGGTCGGCGTGCAGCAGGACGGCGATCTCGTCGGGCCCGAAGGGGGCGGACAGCCAGGTGATGCGGCCGATGCCGGGGGGCGGGCCGACCTCGATCTCGCGTCCGTCGAGGCGGGTGCCGGCCTCGACGGCGGTGGAGCGGTAGGCGGAGTTGCGCTTGAGGGTGCGCTTGTAGCTGCGGTTGATCTCGAACCACTTGTAGAACGTGCGGTGCTTGTACGGCACGTACACCGCGGCCAGCGCCAGCATGGGGAAGCCGGCGAGCAGCACGATGCGCAGGGACAGCACGGGGACGAGGAGCCCGCACATCATGCCGAGGAACGCGCCCACGACGATCAGGGCGATCTCGCCCGTCTCGCGGTTGCGGCCGATGATCGCGTTCGGCCGGGCGCGGCCGATCAGATACGTACGGCGGGGCGTGACCGGATGGGACACGTGGGACTCGGTCGTCAACGCCCTTCACCTCCCGTGCGGTTGGTACTGCTGTTGCGGGTGTTGCCTGCGTGGGGCGTGTTGACGGGGCTGCCCGAACGGGGTGCGGGTGCGGCGGAGGGGACAGTTCCGCCGCCGCCGTTCGCGGGGCGCGTGCTGTGCGCGGCGACCCCGCCGGATGCGGGGTTGCTGGGGCGGGGGGCGGCGGACTGGCCGCCTCCGCCCTGGTGGTCGGCGCGGGTGCTGTGGGTCTTGATGCCCTGCGCGACCAGGGACGCCGGGGAGCTGATGACGGCCGCGGCCTTGCTCTCGGCGCCCTGCATGATGCGGTTGTTGCGGGAGCCGGCGATCTCGTCGCCGAAGCCGGGGACGAAGCGGTAGATCATCGCGCTGGCGAAGATGGCGAGCAGGATGATGGCCAGGCCGGAGACGACGGCGGAGAAGGCGTTCGGGCCGTCGTCGGCGGAGAGCGCGCCGGCGAGGCCGAGCACGATCACGATGACGGGCTTGACGAGGATCACCGCGATCATGATGCCCGCCCAGCGGCGGACGTGGCCCCAGAGGTTCTTGTCGACGAGGCCGGCGTAGACGACGGTGCCGAGGAGGGCGCCGACGTACAGCAGGGCCGCGCGGATGACGAGTTCCAGCCAGAGCACGCCGGCGGCGAGGATGCTGACCAGGGAGACGACGATCAGCATGATCGGGCCGCCGCCGATGTCCTCGCCCTTCTTCAGGGCCTCGGAGAAGGTGCCGAAGAAGGCGTCGGTCTGGTCGCCGGTCGCCTTCGCGAGGACCTGGGTGATGCCGTCGGTGGCGGAGACGACGGTGTAGAGGATCAGTGGGGTGAAGGCGGAGGCGAGGACGGTCAGCCAGAGGAAGCCGACGGCTTCGGACAGGGCGGTGCCGAGGGGGACGCCGCGTACGGCGCGCTTGGCGACGGCCAGGATCCACAGCACGAGGGTGAGGATCGTCGAGGCGGCGAAGACGACGGCGTACTGCTGAAGGAACTTGGGGTTGGTGAAGTCGACGTTGGCGGTCTCCTGCACGGCGTCGCTGAGCTTGTCGACGGTCCAGGAGGCGGCGTCGGCACAGCCTTTGGCGAGGGAGGAGAGGGGGTCGAGGGTGGACGTGTCGATGGTGGAGGAGCCGCCGCCTGAACGTCTGGATCCGCCGTTGCCTCGTTCGCAGTACTCCTTGGCCGGGCCGTGGATCGCGTCACAGCGGCCGTCGCTGGGTGTGGGAGTGGGTGTGGGCGCGGCGACGGCACGCGTGGCCATCAGGACCACAGTGGTCTGCACGGCGACGAGGGTGCCCGCCAGCTTGAGTACGTGGTTGTCAACGGGCATATGAGAACCCTCCGTACTCCTCGACAGCCTTTGCCATCTCGTCGGCACTGGATGCTCTGTCGTCACCGGGGACGGGCGTCGGCCCGTCCTTCTGTGAGTGAGTCACGATCTTCCAGTCATCGCCGGTCCATTTCAGTTCCATGGTGATGGTGAACCAGCTGTTCGTGACCGGCGTGGTGGAGTTCTCACCTGCGAGACCGAGGAGGCCGCTGCACCAGACATCCACGGTCGCGCTCTCCTGGGACGCCTCGGTGACCTTGGTACCGATGGGGCTCGTGCGGGACACGAATGTGTAGCCCTGCGGAGTCGATCCGTCCTCGTTCAGACCGACGTTCTTGTTGAAAGCAGGCGAGTATGCCTTGTCCAGCATGCCCTTGAAGTACGAGACCCGGGAAGGGACGATGATCGACTGCAGGATGGCGTCCCGCTTGTCCTTGTCGAACATCTCGGCGGACCCGAGTGCCACGGCGTAATTCGCCCCAGCACTCTCCGCCCCCTCCCGGTTCTGGGGGAAGCCCGAGGGGATGCCCGTGGCGGACTTGGTCTTGACGGGATGTTGCCCCGAGGGCGCCGTGGGAGCGGCGTCCGGTTTGTTCGTGGTGCCGTCGGTGTCCGACGCGTCGCCTCCCCCACGGTTGGCGAAGGCGATCGCGGCGATCAGGAGGACCACCACGCCGACGACCGTGACCAGGCCGCGGGACGAGGAGCGGGGGCCGCGGCGCTGCGTGCCGTAGGGGTCGGGGTCCGTGTCGGGCAGGCGGGTGCGGGTCTGGCCCGTGCCGCCGTAGCCCCCGGAGGACTCCCGTTCGTCACCGAGACTCATGCCGCGTACGCCCCCTCGACGTCGTGCGGAAACACTTCGTACCGGTCGTCGTGCACGTACTCCACGTACGACGGTAGCCGTGCTGGTTCCCGCGCGGGCGCGGTGTGGTGACTCGACATCAGGGAAACGCAACCTCAGCCGGTGGGCACGACGGGCGGGTGGGATGGGCGGGGGAGCCGGGCGTGCCGGCCGGGACGGACGGTGCCCGGTCTACACGGCCATGCCGTACACGATCGTGAACAGCGTGCCGAGGGAACCGATGATGAAGACGCCGGTCAGGCCCGCGATGATGAGGCCCTTGCCCTGCTCCGCGCTGAAGGTGTCCCGCAGGGCCGTCGCCCCGATGCGCTGCTTGGCGGCGCCCCAGACGGCGATGCCGAGACAGATCAGGATGGCGAACGCCATCACGACCTGGACCATCGTCTTCGCCTCGGTGCCCAGGCTGCCGAAGGGGCCCCAGTCCGGAGCGATCCCGCCGATGATGGTGTTGATGTCTCCCTTGTCGGCCGCAAAGAGCATGTAAGTCACCGCCCCTGGTGGGTAGTTCCGCATCCTCTGCGGGCATGCAGAGGTCAGGCATCATTCTCGCCGACAATGATGCCGCCGTATGTCGACTTGGCGTCATTGATGGACGGGTTTCGTACGAAAACCTTGCCACCGTTTCGGTGCCGGCCCGGGAGGGGGACGGTGAACGGCGTACGAAGGATCGTATGGTCACTCTGTGTATCACGGCGGGTCACCCCGGGCAATGAGGTGAGAGCGGAACCTGGTGTGTGGTTCCGTCGTTGTGCCCTCCTGCGGCCTTGCTCACCTTCACGGACGGTTTCTGACGGCTGATCGGGTGAGGGCCGCGCCGGTGCTTCCCGGAGGAAGGCTACCCGCCACGGCCCCGCTCGGCATGTGGTCGTGACGGTGCGTCACGGGGCGGCGGTGGGCCGGGGGTGACTCGGGGGGCGGGTCGGGGGCCCGGCGGGTGTACTCCGGGCGGCGGTGGTGCCGTGGTCCGTCGGCGTGATCCGGTGGCCGGGGGGTCAGCGGGGCTTGAGGCCGTGCAGGAGGAGATGGACGAGCTCCTCGATGCCGTCGAGCGCGCTCGCGGGGTCGAGCATGCCGCTCGCGGCGAAGGAGGCGATGCCCTGGAGGGTGGCGCCGGTCAGCAGGGTGATGTGGTGCGGGTCGCCCGCGATGATCTCGCCGCGTTCCTGGGCGTCGGCGACGACCCGCTCCAGGGAGCCCACCGTCCGGTCGACGGCCGCGGTCATCTGCTCCGAGGCGTCCGGCTCGTGCTTGCGGGCGTACATCAGCTCCAGCAGCTCGCCGTTGTCGATCGCGAAGGCGAGGTAGGCCCGGGCCAGGACGGTCAGCCGCCGCTCCAGCGGGAGTGCCGGGTCGTCGGCGCTCTCCAGGGCCTGGCCGAGCCGGTCGTAGCCGGTCAGGGCCAGGGCGTTGAGCAGGGCCTGCTTGTCCTTGAAGTGGCGGCCCGGCGCGGCGTGGCTGACGCCGGCCTCACGGGCCAGTTCGCGCAGGGACAGCGCTGCGGCCCCCTTCTCCCGCAGGGTGCGTTCCGCGCCGGCGAGCAGGGTGGAGCGCAGGTCTCCGTGGTGGTAGGGGCGGCTGTCCGACATGCGCAGCATGATAACGCAATGTTGACGGCGTCGACATTGTTGTCATTGACAGCATTGTTGGCGGCGCCTACATTCGGTTCATGGCTGAGAAGACGGACCTCCAGAGCAACGAGACCTTCCGTGCGGACCGCCTCCCGGACCTGTCCGGGCGGACCGCCGTCGTCACCGGCGCCAACAGCGGCATCGGGCTCACCACGGCCGACGCGCTGGCCCGGGCGGGGGCGCACGTCGTGCTCGCGGTGCGGGACACCGACCGCGGACGGGCCGCGGCCGCCTCGGTCCGGGGCAGCACCGAGGTGCGCCGGCTGGACCTGGCCGACCTGGCCTCCGTGCGGGCCTTCGCCGAGTCCTGGCGGGATCCGCTGCACCTGCTCGTCAACAACGCCGGCGTGATGATGCTCCCGCGGCAGCGCACCAGGGACGGCTTCGAGATGCAGTTCGGCACGAACCACCTCGGGCACTTCGCCCTGACCAATCTGCTGCTCCCGCACATCACCGGCCGCGTCGTCACCGTCTCCTCCGGCGCCCACCGCTGGGGCCGCGCCCGGATCGACTTCGACGACCTCGACCTGGCGTCGCGCTACACCCCGCAGCGCGCCTACGCCCGGTCCAAGCTGGCCAACCTGCTGTTCACCCTGGAGCTCCAGCGCCGGCTGACCGCCTCGGGCTCCGCGGTCCGCGCCCTGGCCGCGCACCCGGGCTACGCCTCCACCAACCTCCAGCAGGGCACGGCCAACCCGGTGGTACGGGCGCTGCTGCGGCTGGGCAACCGGTTCCTCGCCCAGGACGACAGGGCGGGTGCCCTGCCCACCCTCTACGCCGCGACCCAGGACCTGCCCGGCGCGAGCTACGTCGGCCCGGACGGACTCGGCGAGATGCGCGGCGCCCCCACCCTGGTCGGCCGCTCCCGCGCGGCCGGCGACCCGCTGGCGGCCCGGCGGCTGTGGACCATCTCGGAGGAACTGACGGGCGCGCGCTACCCGCTGCCCGGCGGCGAGCGCCGGGAGAGCGTCTGACCTGCCGTCGAGGGCGGCGGGCCGCCCGTGTGCCGTCCCCATGCGCCGCACGCGCCCCCGCCGCGCCGCTCGTGCCGCGGCCGCACCCACCGCGCCGCCCGGGCCGCCGGTCGTTCACCCGCCCGCCCCGACTCCCCTCCCCGTGATCATTCCTGTGCGCGGCACCCGCCTCTACACTGGCTCGCGGACTCCTGGGCTGTGAGGGGCGGTTGACGGTGCGTAAGACATGGATCCTGGCGGGCGTCGCCATCAGTTCCGCCCTCGCCTTCGTGATGCTGCTCGTGATCGGCGTCTACCTCGTCGCCGGAAACGTCGTCAACGGCCTGGGCGGCGGGGCGAAGGCGCTGGCCAAGGGATCGGTGCCCGCCGCGTACGCACCCCTCGTGCAGCGGTGGGGCAACCTCTGCCCCGCCATCAGTCCCGCGCTGCTCGCGGCCCAGCTCTACCAGGAGAGCGGCTTCAACCCCCGGGCGCAGAGCCACGCCGCCGCGCAGGGCATAGCGCAGTTCATCCCCGGCACCTGGGCCAGCCACGGCATCGACGGCGACGGGGACGGGGACCGCGATGTGTGGGACCCGGCGGACGCGATCCCCTCGGCGGCCTCCTACGACTGCGAACTCGCCTCGTACGTGAAGAAGGTTGGCGGAAATCCGACCGAAAACATGCTGGCGGCCTACAACGCGGGGGCGTACGCGGTCATCAAGTACGGGGGCGTGCCGCCGTACAGCGAGACCCGGAACTACGTGAAGCGGATCACCACCCTCTCCGAGAGCTTCGCCGCGCCCGTGGGCCGGGTCGATCCCTCGCAGCAGGCCGCCGGCGCAATCGAGTACGCGCAGAAGAAGCTCGGCACGCTGTACCTCTGGGGCGGCACCGGCACCCCTGAGCAGGGCGGACGCTTCGACTGCTCCGGGCTCACCCAGGCCGCGTACGCCAGCGTCGGCGTGAAGCTGCCACGGGTCGCCAACGACCAGTACAACGCGGGACCGCACCCCGCGCGGGACGAACTGCTCCCCGGCGACCTGGTGTTCTTCTCGGACGACCTGACCAATTCCCGGGCCATCCGGCATGTCGGCATTTATGTCGGCGGTGGGTACATGATCGACGCGCCGCGGACCGGTGCGGTCATCCGGTTCGACCCGATCGACACGCCCGACTACTTCGGGGCGACCCGTGTCACCGAAGATGGCGCGAAAGCGCTGCCCACCGCGGTGTGAACCGAGCGTGAACCCACCCCCTGAGCTGCGACGACGTATCTCTCTTCGATAACGTCTGCGTGATCATTCGGTGGAGTGTGGAACGTATCAACGAGGACCATGCGTTCCTGATGTCGTAGCCGAGCAGACGTCAGGAAGCGCGTGCCACGCACGCGTGCAGCGGAAGCGGATCTACAACCCACGGGGGTGGCAGGCACGGCGCACGCACGGTGCGCCGCCAAGACGACGAAGGGGCCGCAGCACCATGGCTGGACTCGCCGATTCCGGGTCGAACCCCGACGTCGACCTGCTCTACGACATCAACGGCCTGGCCAAGGCCGCCCCACCGTGGTTCGACCGGGTCATGGAGTACGTCGGTGAGTACGGGCTGCTGCTCGCCATCGTCCTGCTCGTGCTCGGCTGCTGGTGGTCCGTGCGGCGGCGCGGCGGCGAGGACGCGGCCTCCACGGTCGCCGCCCTGGCCTGGGCGCCGCTGGCCGCGGGCGTCGCGGTGCTGGTGAACGTGCCGATACGGGGATTCGTCGAACGGCCCCGGCCCTTCCTGGACCACCAGGGCCTCGAAGTGCTCGTCCAGGGCAAGACCGACTACTCGTTCGTCAGCGACCACGCCACGCTCGTGATGGCCCTGGCGGTCGGACTCTTCGTCGCCCACCGCAAGTTCGGGCTCGTCGCACTGGTGCTCGCGCTGTTCGGCGGGTTCATCCGGGTCTACATGGGCGTGCACTACCCGACGGACGTGGTGGGCGGGTTCGCGCTCGGCACGGCCGTGGCCCTGCTGCTGTCGCCCGTCGCCATGGCCCTGCTGACGCCGCTGGCGAAGGCGGTCGAGCGGTCGCCCCGCGCGGGATGGCTGGTGCGGGCCCGGGGACGGGAGTCCGGCCAGGACACCGCGGTCCCGGAGGCGCGCACCGACCGCACCTCCGAGCGCGACCTGGCCGCCTAGGTCCGGGCCCGGGCCGGGCACGGGGTCACAGTGCCTGGGGGTAGGTGAAGAAGCGGTCCGGGTCGTACTGCTTCTTCAGCTTGGCCAGCCGGGTCGCCGCGTCCCCGTAGTACGCCGTGCGCCAGTCGGTCAGCGTCGGGTCCGTGTAGTTCTGGTAGGCCGCGCCCGAGGCGTGCGGGCGCATCGCCCGGTGGGCCGACGCCAGCCAGTCGCGGGCGGTCGCGCCGCTCGTCCCGGCCCGCCAGGCGCCGATGTACTGGGCCAGCATCCGCGAACGGCGGTGCACGAACGCCGTGGCGGTGGGGGAGACGCGGTTCACCGCGCCGCCCAGGGCCGTGAGGGCGATGCTGCCGGTGCCGCCGCGCACCGAGGCGATCCGGTCCAGCAGCGTGCGGATGCCGGCCGCGGACAGCGAGCGGTCGAAGAAGTCCGAGGCCGCCGCGTACGTCTCGCGGCCCAGCGCGCCCTTCGAGGAACGGCCCGGTGTGGTCCCGGGCAGATGGCACTGCGCGTCCGTCGGGAACGAGGAGCAGCCCGCGTACACCTCCATCGACTCCTCGTACGAGCGGCGCTTCAGGGAGACGCTGCGCGCCGGGGCGCCGACCCGGTCCGCGAGGCGGTCCACGGCGTTCTTCAACTCGCCGTAGGTGCCCAGGGAGAACGCGGCCACCGAGACGGTCGGGGTGCCCCCGGCGGCGTTCGCCAGGTGCAGGGACGACCAGATCTCGTCGGGCTGCGAGGGGCCCCACTCCTGCCAGGCCCGCACCACCGCCGCGGCCTTCGACCAGGGCCAGGACAGGTACGCCGAGACGCCCTGCGGGGCCGGGTGGGTCCTGAAGTGCAGTTCCGTCACCACGCCGAAGTTGCCGTTGCCCGCTCCCCGCAGGGCCCAGAACAGGTCCTTGTTCTCACGGGAGTCCGCGGTGAGCTGCTTGCCGTCCGCGGTGATCAGCGTGGCCCGGGTGAGGCTGTCGCAGGTCAGACCGTAGGCCCGGGAGACCACGCCGTGGCCGCCGCCGAGGGTCAGCCCGGAGACCCCGACCGTGGGGCACGAGCCGGCGGGGATGGTGACGCCCTTCGCGGCGAGGGCGCGGTAGACGTCGATGAGTTTGGCGCCGGCGCCGACGACCGCGCTGTCGCCGGAGGCGCGCACGCGGTTGAGCTTCGACACGTCGAGGATCAGCCGGCCGTCGCCGGAGGACCAGCCGGCGTAGGAGTGGCCGCCGTTGCGGATCGCCACGCGCAGGGAGTGGGCACGGGCGTAGTCCAGGGCCGTGCGGATGTCGTCCGCGTGGGAGACGTAGGCGACCGCCGCGGGACGCAGGCCGTCGAACCGGGTGTTGTACAGCTGACGGGCCGTCTTCCAGGCCGCGTCGCCGGGCCGCACCAGGGGACCGTCCAGAGCGCGGCCCAGGGCGGACCAGCCGGCCGCGGTGGCCTTCGAGGCCGTGGTGGTGCGCGGGGTGGCGGCCGGT
Organism: Streptomyces sp. NPDC017943; assembly: GCF_044328425.1. NCBI lineage: Bacteria > Bacillati > Actinomycetota > Actinomycetes > Kitasatosporales > Streptomycetaceae > Streptomyces > Streptomyces sp. NPDC017943. The sequence continues at coordinate 17,590 of NZ_JBIRHH010000008.1, forward strand.
GGCCCGGAACGGGCGCCCGACGGGGTGCAGGCGGTGCTGAAGGACGTCGCGGCGGCGGCGATCGCCGCGCTGCCGGCGGTGAGGACTGTGCGCCGTTCCATGGGGCCTCCCGGTGGTTCCGCCGTGGGAGACGGGGGGAGGGCGGCGCGGGTTCCATGCCGCAGCGGACAGCGGACAGCGGACAGCGGACAGCGGACAGCGGACAGCGGACAGCGGACAGCGGACAGTGCACGGCACACGGCGCACGGCACACGGCACACGGCGCACGGCGCACGGCGCACGGCGCACGGCACGCCCCGCGGGTGGCGGGGCGGTGGTGGGCTTTCAGTCCGTTGCGTGGCGTTCCGCGTCCGTGCGGGCCTGGCTGCGGGCCCGTCTGGCCGGGCCGTACCAGCCGCAGGTGCACCGGGCCACGCAGAAGCGGCCCTTCTCCTGCGTCGTCGTGCGGTGTTCGAGGAGATCGGGGTCGGGCTCCGGCCCGTCCTGCTGCGCCACGCCGGCCACGTTACCCACCCCGGGTGACGTGCGGGGGTGCCGGGCGGCGGGTGCCCGCGTGACGAGGGCACATACCCGTCGTTAACCGGAACAACAGGGGGCCCGTGACGGACGTACCGGCTGGGGGTAGGCAGGCGATGACTGGGCGGCAGCGGGATCGGCGGAGCCGGCGGACGGGTGCGGCGCTCGTCGCGGCCGGGGTGATGGCCGCGACGGGACTGGGCGCCGGCGGGTGCGCGGGCGGGGACGCCGTCGCCGGGGACGCCCGGGGCGGGGACGCCGTGGCCGTGCTGCGCGGGGCCGCCGGCCGGCTGGTGGACGCGGGCAGCGCCCGGGCCCGGACGTCGATGGAGATGGCGGCCGGCGGGACGCGCGTGACGATCCGGGGCGCCGGGGTGTACGACTTCCGCCGCCACACGGGACGGCTCGAGGTGCTGCTGCCGCAGGACCCGGCGGGGGCCGCCGAGAGCCGCCCCATCACCGAGCTGCTGGCGCCCGGCGCGCTGTACATGAAGAACCGGGGAGCCGGCGTCCCGCCGGACAAGTGGGTGCGGGTGGACACCCGGACCCTGACCGACGGCAACCTCGTCACCGGCGGTGCCACCGACCCGTTCACGGCGGCGGAGGTCCTGCGCGGGACGCGGACGGCGACGTACGTGGGCCCGACCGAGGTGGCGGGCACGGCGGTGCGGCATTACCGGGGGACGGCCGATCTCGGCGCCGCGGCCCGGCGGGCCTCCGAGGGCAGCGCGGGCTCGCTGCGCGCGGCCGGGAAGGGGTTCGCCACGGCGGAGGTCCCCTTCGACGTCTGGCTCGACGACGAGGGGCGCATCCGCAAGGTGCGCCACCGCTTCAGTTTCCTGAACGGGCAGCAGAAGAACCCGGTGGCCGTCGCCTCGACCACGCTGCTCTACGATTTCGGGGCTCCGGCGCGCATCCGGCTGCCGGAGGGCGGCGACATCTACGCGGGCAGGATCGCCGAGGAGTGACCGGCGCGAACTAGCCCGTCCGTGCCATGCGCGGTGTGTGCGCCGCTCCCTACTCTAGGAAGTCGGTAACGGCAGAGACGAGGTGACGCGCGTGGCTCCGGTCGGCGGTACGGCAGTTCAGGACCACGTGGCCCTCGCCGAGATCGAGCTGTGCGGCGAGCTCATCATCGCCGCCTCGGCCGCGCAGGAGCGGCTCAGCCTGGAGAGCATCGACGAGGTGCTGAACGTGGCCGAGGAACGCGCCGCCTCCGGGCGCTGAACGGCCCGGGCCCGGGTCAGGTCCGCAGCATGCGGGCGATCGCCTGGGTCGCCTCCTTCACCTTGGCGTCGATCTCGTCACCGCCCTTGAGGGCCGCGTCGGCGACGCAGTGCCGCAGGTGCTCCTCCAGCAGCTGCAGGGCGAAGGACTGCAGGGCCTTGGTGGACGCGGAGACCTGCGTGAGTATGTCGATGCAGTAGACGTCCTCGTCGACCATGCGTTGCAGGCCGCGGATCTGGCCCTCGATGCGGCGCAGCCGCTTGAGGTGCTCGTCCTTCTGCTTGTGGTACCCGTGCACCCCGTGGTCGTGTTCGGTCACGGCGTCCGCGCCGGTGGTGTCGGCGGTGCCGTGGGTGACATGCGCGACATCTGTCGTGTCGGTCACGTCGGTCATCGCGTCCTCCTGGTGGGCAGTGCGCCGACATATACCCCTACTGGGTATATGGTACCGAAGTTTCCCGGGTATACGGGCCTGGGGCCGCCCCCGTGCTCATCACTGTGCCCGATGGGCGACACTGGTGGGCGGCCCGATAGCCGTGGCCGGATGTTGCGCCTAGCATCAGCCTGACCGAAACCGAAGCACCCCGAGGACCCCACGTGCGCTTTCGTCTGACCCCCAGGGAGACGAGCTTCTACGACATGTTCGCCGCCTCCGCGGACAACATCGTCACGGGCTCGAAGCTCCTGATGGAACTGCTCGGGGCGGACTCTTCCGCCCGGGCCGAGATCGCAGAGCGTATGCGGGCCGCGGAACACGCAGGTGACGACGCCACGCACGCGATCTTCCACCAGCTGAACTCCTCGTTCATCACGCCGTTCGACCGCGAGGACATCTACTCCCTGGCCTCGTCCCTCGACGACATCATGGACTTCATGGAGGAGGCCGTCGACCTGGTCGTCCTCTACAACGTCGAGGAACTGCCCAAGGGCGTCGACCAGCAGATCGAGGTGCTGGCGCGCGCGGCGGAGCTGACCGCCGAGGCGATGCCGCACCTGCGGACGATGGAGAACCTCACCGAGTACTGGATCGAGGTCAACCGTCTGGAGAACCAGGCCGACCAGATCCACCGCAAGCTGCTCGCGCACCTCTTCAACGGCAAGTACGACGCCATGGACGTGCTGAAGCTGAAGCAGATCGTGGACGTGCTGGAGGAAGCGGCGGACGCGTTCGAGCACGTGGCGAACACGGTGGAGACCATCGCCGTCAAGGAGTCCTGAGCCCTTCATGGACACCTTCGCGCTGATCGCGACCATCGGGGTCGCGCTCTTCTTCACGTACACCAACGGCTTCCACGACTCGGCGAACGCCATCGCCACGTCCGTGTCCACGCGGGCGCTGACGCCGAAGGCCGCGCTGGCGATGGCCGCCGTGATGAACCTGGCCGGCGCCTTCCTGGGCTCGGGAGTCGCCAAGACCGTCAGCGAGGGCCTGATCCAGACGCCCGAGGGCTCGAAGGGGATGGGCATCCTCTTCGCCGCGCTCGTCGGCGCGATCACCTGGAACCTCATCACCTGGTACTTCGGCCTGCCGTCCTCGTCCTCGCACGCGCTGTTCGGGGGCATGGTGGGCGCGGCGCTGGCCGGGGGCACGACGGTCTACTGGCACGGCGTGCTGGACAAGGTCGTCATCCCGATGTTCATCTCGCCGGTGGTCGGCCTGATCGCCGGTTACCTCGTGATGACGGCCATCCTGTGGCTGTTCCGGCGCTCCAACCCGCACAAGGCCAAGCGCGGGTTCCGCATAGCCCAGACGGTGTCCGCGGCGGGCATGGCCCTCGGCCACGGTCTGCAGGACGCGCAGAAGACCATGGGCATCGTGGTGATGGCCCTGGTCATCGCCGACGTCGAGGACTACGGCGACCCGATCCCGGTGTGGGTCAAGATCGTCTGTGCGGTGATGCTGTCGCTGGGCACCTACGCGGGCGGCTGGCGCATCATGCGGACCCTGGGGCGCAAGATCATCGAGCTGGACCCGCCGCAGGGCTTCGCCGCGGAGACGACCGGTGCCTCGATCATGTTCACCACGGCGTTCCTGTTCAAGGCGCCCATCTCCACGACCCACGTGATCACCTCCGCCATCATGGGCGTGGGCGCCACCAAGCGCGTGAACGCGGTGCGCTGGGGCGTCGCGAAGAACATCATCCTGGGCTGGTTCATCACGATGCCGGCCGCCGCCCTGGTGGCCGCGGCGTCCTTCGGGATCGTGAACCTGGCGTTCCTGTAGGACGCCCGCACCGCCCGCACGACGCGAGAGGGCCCGCCCCCGGGAATCCGGGGGCGGGCCCTTTTTCGGCCTCGCGGTGGCACCGCCATGCAGCACCGCGAGGAGCACCGGGGGGACGGTCAGCCGAAGCGGCCGGAGATGTAGTCCTCGGTGGCCTGGACCGACGGGTTGGAGAAGATGCGCTCCGTCTCGTCGATCTCGATGAGCCTGCCGGGCTGGCCGACGGCCGCGAGGTTGAAGAACGCGGTGCGGTCCGAGACGCGGGCCGCCTGCTGCATGTTGTGCGTCACGATGACGATCGTGAAGCGCTCCTTGAGCTCGCCGATCAGGTCCTCGATCGCCAGCGTGGAGATGGGGTCCAGGGCCGAGCAGGGCTCGTCCATGAGCAGGACGTTCGGCTCGACCGCGATGGCCCGGGCGATGCACAGGCGCTGCTGCTGGCCGCCGGACAGGCCCGAGCCGGGCTTGTTCAGCCGGTCCTTGACCTCGTTCCAGAGGTTCGCGCCCTTGAGGGAGCGCTCGACGATGTCGGACAGCTCGCTCTTCTTGTAGGAGCCGTTCAGCCGCAGGCCCGCCGCCACGTTGTCGAAGATCGACATCGTCGGGAACGGGTTGGGCCGCTGGAAGACCATGCCGACCTCGCGGCGCACGGACACCGGGTCGATGCCCGTGCCGTAGAGGTCCTCGTCGTCCAGGAGCACCTTGCCCTCGACGCGGCCGCCCGAGGTGACCTCGTGCATGCGGTTCAGGGTGCGCAGGAACGTCGACTTGCCGCAGCCGGACGGGCCGATGAAGGCCGTCACCGAGCGCGGCTCGACGGTCATCGAGATGTCCTCGATCGCCTTGTGGGAGCCGTAGTAGGCGGTGAGTCCGCTCACGTCGATTCGCTTGGCCATTGCTTCTTCACTTCCAAGTGTTGGGGGGTCGCTGTGTGGCCCCGCGCGGCGGTAGCCGCAGATTGACGCTTCAGCGACCGGTGCTCGGGGCCTTCCAGCGGGCGATCCCGCGGGCCACCAGGTTCAGGAGCATCACGAAGGCGATGAGGGTCAGCGAGGCGGCCCAGGCGCGGTCGTACGCCGCACCGGAGCCCGCGCTGTTCGCGTACTGCTGGTAGATGTACAGCGGCAGGGAGGCCTGCGCGCCCTCGAAGGGGTTGGCGTTGATGAACGCGTTGCCCCAGACCAGCAGCAGCACCGGGGCGGTCTCGCCGGTGATGCGGGCGATCGCGAGCATGATGCCGGTCGTGATGCCGCCGATGGAGGTGGGCAGGACCACCTTCAGGATGGTGCGCCACTTGGGGACGCCGAGCGCCAGGGAGGCCTCGCGCAGCTCGTTGGGCACGAGCTTGAGCATCTCCTCCGTGGAGCGGACGACCACCGGCATCATCAGGATGGCCAGGGCCAGCGAGCCGGCGAAGCCGAAGGGCTGCATGTCGAGCATCAGCATGAGGCTGAGGATGAACAGGCCCGCGACGATCGACGGGATGCCGGTCATGACGTCGACGAAGAACGTGATGGCCTTGGAGAGGTTGCCCCGGCCGTACTCGACGAGGTAGATCGCGGTGAGCACGCCGATCGGCGCGGCGATCACGGTGGCGAGTCCGACCTGTTGCAGGGTGCCGAGGATGGCGTGGTAGATGCCGCCGCCGGGTTCGGTGTCGGCGACGACGCCCATGGAGTGCGTCAGGAAGTAGACGTCGAGGACCTTCACGCCGCGTGCGACGGTCGACCAGACCAGCGAGGCCAGCGGCACGACGGCGAGCAGGAAGGCGACCCAGACCAGGGAGGTCGCGATGCGGTCCTTGGCCTGCCGCTTGCCCTCGACGGCCGCGGCGATGGCGTACGTGCCGACGACGTAGAGGATCGCGGCGATCAGGCCCCACTGGACGCGGCTGTGCAGTCCGGCGGCGAGGCCGATGCCGGCCGCGAGGGCGATCGAGCCGCCGGCGATGGCGAACGGGGACCACTTGGGCAGGCGGGCGCCGCGCAGGCTGCTGGGGCCCTCGGGGGTCAGGGTTGCGGTGCTCATGCGTTGGCCCCCGAGTACTCCTTGCGGCGGGCGATGATCGCGCGGGCCGCGCCGTTGACCAGCAGGGTGATGACGAACAGGACCAGGCCGGAGGCGATCAGCGCGTCGCGGCCGAACTCGGTGGCCTCACCGAACTTGCTGGCGATGTTCTGGGCGAACGTGCCGCCGCCCGGGTCCAGCAGGCTGGCCTGGATGTCGAAGGTCGGGGAGAGCACCGTGGCGACGGCCATGGTCTCGCCGAGGGCGCGGCCGAGGCCGAGCATCGAGGCGGAGATGACGCCGGAGCGGCCGAAGGGGATGACCGCCATGCGGATCACCTCCCAGCGGGTGGCGCCGAGCGCCAGCGCGGCCTCCTCGTGCATCTGCGGGACCTGGCGGAAGACCTCGCGGCTCACGTTGGTGATGATCGGCAGGATCATGATCGCGAGCAGGATGCCGACGGTCAGCATCGAGCGGGGGGCGCCGCCCTCCCACGAGAAGACGCCGGTCCAGCCGAGGTAGTCGTCCAGCCAGCCGAACAGGCCGGTCATGTGCGGGACGAGGACCAGGGCGCCCCACAGGCCGTAGACGATCGACGGCACGGCGGCGAGCAGGTCGATCACGTAGGCGATCGGGCCGCGCAGCCGTCGGGGGGCGTAGTGGGTGAGGAACAGGGCGATGGCGACGGCGACCGGGACCGCGATGACCATGGCGATGATCGAGGAGACCACCGTGCCGAAGGCCAGGACGGCGATGCCGAAGTCCGGCGGGACGAGGTTGGTGTCCCACTGGAAGGTGGTGAGGAAGTTGCCCTCGTCCTTGCTGATGGCGAGGGACGCCCGGTAGGTGAGGAAGACCGCGATCGCGGCCATGACCACCAGGAGCAGGATGCCGGAACCGCGGGAGAGGCCGAGGAAGATCCGGTCTCCGGGCCGGGTGGCGCCGCGCGCGGCGCGCTTGTCGATCACCGGCTGTGAGGCGGGGGGAGGTGCGTCGGTTGTCTGTGTGGGTGTGCCCATCGGGTTCTCCGGTCTGCGGAGCCGTACGCGGGGTACGGCCACTGGCGGCGGTGCACCGGACGGTGCGGCCCGGTCCCGGGGTGGGGGCCGGGCCGCACGCGGGTCAGCTCAGGCTCTCGATGGTGGTGCGGACCTGGGCGATGATGTCGTCGGGGATCGGCGCGTAGTCGTTCTCGGCGAGGATCTTCTGGCCGTCCTCGGAGGCGATGTAGCGCAGGAACGCCTTGGTGCCGGGCAGCGTGTCGGACTTGTTGCCCTTGTCGCAGACGATCTCGTAGGTGACCAGGACCATCGGGTAGGCGCCCTCGGCCTTGGTGGCGTAGTTCAGCTCCAGAGCGAGGTCCTTGCCGGTGCCGACGACCTTCGCCTCGGAGATGGCCTTCGTGGCGTTCTCGACGCTGGCCTTCACCGGCTGGGCGGCGCCCGTGTCGAGGTCGACGGTCTTCAGGCCGTCCTTGGCGTAGGACAGCTCGAAGTAGCCGATGGCGCCGTTGGTCTGCTTCACCTGCTGGGCGACACCGGAGGAGCCGGAGGCGGACTGGCCGCCCTTGGCCTGCCAGGTCTTGCCGCCGTCGTAGGGCCAGTCGCCCTTGGCGGTGGCGATCAGGTACTTGGTGAAGTTGTCCGTGGTGCCGGAGTCGTCCGAGCGGTGGAACGCCTGGATCTTGAGGTCCGGGAGCTTCGCGTCGGGGTTCAGCTTCGCGATCTGCTTGTCGTTCCAGTTGGTGATCTGGTTGTTGAAGATCTTCGCCAGGGTCGGGGCGTCCAGGACGAGGTTGTCCACGCCGTTGACGTTGTAGCCGACCGCGATCGGGCCGCCGACCATCGGCAGGTCGATGCCCTGGCCGCCGGAGCAGACCTTCTTGGAGGCGGTGACCTCGTCGGGCTTCAGCGCCGAGTCGGAACCGGCGAAGGCCACCTGGCCCTGGGTGAACGCGGTGACGCCGGCGCCGGAGCCGCCGCCCTTGTAGTTGATCTGGAGGCCCTGGCAGGCCGCGGTGAACTGCTTCACCCAGGCGTCGATGGCGTTCTTCTGCGCGGAGGAGCCGTCGGCGAGCAGCTGCCCCTTGGCGTCGTCGCACTTGACGTTGCTCGGCGCCGCGGCGTTGGAGGAGCCGCCGCCGTCGCTGTTGCCGCCGGTGTCGTCGGAGCCGCACGCCGTGAGGGCCAGGGCGCCGGAGACGGCGAGAGCACCGAGAGCGAGGGCCCGCCGGTTCATGCGCTGAAGCTTCACTTGAGTTCCTTCCGGGAGCCGCCGTCCTGAATCCGGCGGCGTGCGAAGTCTGAGTGACGCGGACGCGGACCCGCTCGCTTGGCGCGGCTCGCGTCGGTAAGGCCGAAATTAGGCAGATCAGGTGAAGGAGCCGATGGCCGCACATGAACGAGGGGTGAACCCCTGTCTAAGGCCTGGTGAGGTCACGGAATGCTCACGGGCAGGACACGGCGGCATGCCGCTTCGGCGGACGAAAGAGGACACAGCGGTCAGGTGGCGATCACGGCCGGCCGGTCGTCCCGGACGGCGGGGAGGCCGGCCGGGGCCGTCGGTCAGTCAGGAGCCGACGAGGGCGCCCCGGGCGGCCGCAGCGCGGTGAGCAACTCGTCGACCAGGGGCCGGTCCTGGGGCCGGGTGAGCCGGTCGCGGGCCGCGGCGGGCGTCAGCCACAGCACCCGGTCGACCTCGTCCGACGGGGTGAACGTGCCGGACACGGCCTCGGCGGCCCAGTAACGGACCTGCTTGGGGCGGCCTCCGGCCAGGTAGTGCAGGGTGGACAGCTCCGGGCCCGGCACGGCCCGGCACCCCGTCTCCTCCTCGACCTCGCGCAGGGCGCCGGCGAGGGCCTCCTCGCCCGGCTCGAGCTTCCCCTTCGGCCACGACCAGTCGTCGTATTTCGGCCGGTGGACCAAGCAGAGCCGCGGCTCGCCGCCGGTGGGGGAGCGGCGCCACAGCACGCAGCCCGCCGCCAGGACCGTGCCGTCCCCGGAAGTGCTCACGCCGTTCACCGCCTCCTGCCGCCCGGCCCGGTCCTCACGCGCCGACGGTCTCCTTCTGCCAGGCCTGCTGGAACGTGAAACGTGCCGCCTCCACCTCGTGCCGCTGGTCGGCGTGGAGCACGCCGAGCGCGTACGCCGTGGCCGGGGCGATCCGCGGGGTACGGGCCGCCTGGGCCGCCGCCGCTGCCGCCTCCGAGGCGTCGCGGTGCAGGTTCAGCGCCTGGCCCGCGGCGAGCAGACGCAGGTCGACGACGGCGTTGCCGCGGGGGCCGCTGACCGTCTCGCGGGCGTAGCGGTGCAGGCGCAGCAGCAGACGGACCTGGTGCCAGGGGGCGTCCTGCGGGTGCGGGACCGTGTCGGGGGACAGGCCGTGGACGAGGGCCGCGGCGTTGTAGGGGCTGCCCGCGGTGACCAGGGGCAGGGCGGTCACGGCGTCGGTGAGCCGGTCCTCGGCCGCCCCGGCGAGGAGGCGCAGGTCGGTGGTGGCGGCGGGGCCGGTGAGGGGGACCTCGCTGGCCAGCACGGCGACCTTGTCGGCGACGGCGTGGAAGCGGCTGCTGCCCAGGGCCTGAAGGGCGGTGGAGTGGGCGCGGGTGCGGGCGAGGGTGAGCTGGCGGTCGAGCAGGGCGCCCGCCTTCGCCGCCCCGACGGTGAGGTTGCCGCGCTCCGGGGCCGCGGTGGCGCCCCGGGGAGCCGCCCCGGCCGGGACGGGCGCCGCACCGGAGGCCCGGCCGCCGGGGGGCGGACCCGCCGCGCCCGGGAAGGCGGTGGAACCCGACAGGCGGTGCAGGGCGGCCAGCAGGCGTTCCAGGCGGGCCGTGCAGGCGTGCTCCATCGCCAGGGTGCCCGACACCCAGGCCAGTTCGGGCCGCACCGCCTCGCACCAGTCGGCGTCCAGCAGGGGCTGGAAGGTGTGCAGGCTCGCGCTGATCCGGCGGGCCGAGCGGCGCAGGGCGCGGGCCGCCTCCGCCGAAGTCTCCGAGCCGCCCGCCCCCGCCCCCGTCTCGCGGTGCAGGCGCAGGGCCCGGAGGAACTCCGTGGCCTGGGCCCGCAGATAGCCCGCGAGGGCGTCACCGGTCGGGGCGGTCGCGACGGTCCCCGGCCGGGTTTTCGCCAGGGGCGCGGCGGTCCCGGGCCGGGGGCCCGTCGGGTCAAGGTGTCGCTGTGCCACGCCGGCGCCTCCGGGCGTCTATGAGCATCTCCTGGACGTTGCGCAGGGGCTGGCCGTCCGCGTCGGTGGCGTGCCGGGTCCACTCGCCGTCCGGACCGAGGTGCCAGGAGGCGGTGGAGTCGGACATGCCGGTCTCCAGCAGCCGGTTCAGGGCCGCCCGGTGGGCCGGGTCGGTGACCCGGACCAGGGCCTCTATCCGGCGGTCGAGGTTGCGGTGCATCATGTCGGCGCTGCCGATCCACACCTCGGGCTCGCCGCCGTTGCCGAAGGCGAACACCCGGGAGTGCTCCAGGAACCGGCCGAGGATCGAGCGGACCCGGATGTTCTCCGACAGGCCGGCGACGCCCGGGCGCACGGCGCAGATGCCGCGCACCCAGATGTCCACCGGCACCCCGGCCTGGGCGGCGCGGTAGCAGGCGTCGATGACGGCCTCGTCGACCATCGAGTTGACCTTGATGCGGACGTACGCGGGACGCCCCGCGCGGTGGTGCTGTATCTCCTTGGTGATCCGCGAGACCAGCCCGTCGCGCAGGGACTTGGGGGCGACGAGCAGCCTGCGGTAGGTCTCGCGGCGGGAGTAGCCGGAGAGCCGGTTGAACAGGTCGGAGAGGTCCGCCCCGACCTGCGGGTCGGCCGTGAGCAGGCCGAGGTCCTCGTAGAGGCGGGCCGTCTTCGGGTGGTAGTTGCCGGTGCCGACGTGGCTGTAGCGGCGGAGCGTCTCGCCCTCCTGGCGGACCACCAGCGACAGCTTGCAGTGGGTCTTCAGCCCGACCAGGCCGTAGACCACGTGGCAGCCGGACTCCTCCAGTTTGCGGGCCCACTTGATGTTGGCGTGCTCGTCGAAGCGGGCCTTGATCTCGACCAGCACCAGGACCTGCTTGCCGGACTCGGCGGCCTCGATGAGCGCGTCGACTATGGGGGAGTCGCCCGAGGTCCGGTACAGGGTCTGCTTGATGGCGAGGACGTCGGGGTCCCCGGCGGCCTGCTCCAGGAAGGCCTGCACGGACGTGGAGAACGAGTCGTAGGGGTGGTGCAGCAGCACGTCCCGTTCGCGCAGCGCGGCGAAGATGTCGGGCGCGGACGCCGACTCGACCTCGGCGAGGTCGCGGTGGGTGCCGGCGACGAACTTGCGGTACTTCAGCTCCGGCCGGTCCAGCGAGGCGATGCGGAAGAGGCCGGTGAGGTCCAGCGGGCCCGGCAGCGGGTACACCTCGGCCTCGCTGATCTTCAGCTCGCGCACCAGCAGGTCCAGGACGTCGCGGTCGATGGACTCCTCGACCTCCAGGCGCACCGGCGGGCCGAAGCGGCGCCGCATGAGTTCCTTCTCCAGGGCCTGCAGCAGGTTCTCGGTGTCGTCCTCCTCGACCTCCAGGTCCTCGTTGCGGGTGAGGCGGAAGGCGTGGTGCTCCAGCACCTCCATGCCCGGGAACAGCTCCTCCAGGTGCGCGGCGATGACGTCCTCGATGGGGACGTAGCGGCCGGGGGAGCTCTCCAGGAAGCGGGACAGCAGCGGCGGCACCTTGACCCGGGCGAAGTGCTTGTGGCCGGTGACCGGGTTGCGCACGACGACGGCCAGGTTCAGCGACAGGCCGGAGATGTACGGGAAGGGGTGCGCCGGGTCGACCGCCAGCGGGGTCAGCACGGGGAAGATCTGGTGCCGGAACAGGGTGAACAGGCGGGCCTGCTCCTTCTCCTGCAGCTCGTTCCAGCGGACCAGGTGGATGCCCTCCTCCGCGAGTGCGGGGGCGACGTCCTCGTGGTAGCAGGCGGCGTGGCGGGCCATGAGCTCGCGGGAGCGCGCCCAGATCATCTCCAGCACCTCGCGGGGCTGGAGGCCGGAGGCGGAGCGGGTGGCCACGCCGGTGGCGATGCGGCGCTTGAGGCCGGCGACCCGGACCATGAAGAACTCGTCCAGGTTGCTGGCGAAGATCGCGAGGAAGTTGGCCCGCTCCAGCAGGGGCGTGTTCGGGTCCTCGGCGAGTTCGAGCACCCGCTCGTTGAACGCGAGCCAGCTGCGCTCCCGGTCGAGGAACCGGCCCTGGGGCAGCTGGGGCCCGTCGTACGGCGACTCCTCGTAGGCGTCGAGGTCGGCGTCGATGTCGGGTTCCAGGTCGGACACGACGGCGGCGACCGTGTGCGGGCGGTGGGCCGCGATGGAGCCCACGGAGGGCTGCGGGTGCTGGACCTGTGCCTGGGTGTTCGGCTGGCTCATGGACCCATTCTTCCGCGCCGCGAGCATCACGGGCGCGTCGGAAGGCGCGGGCGCGAGCGGCGGAGTCTCATGAGCGCTCCCGTTCCCCGCGGGCCCCATCGGGGGCGGCGACGGCTCTGGCACGGCGGGATTCATTGGCCGAGCGTCGCAAGCCCGTCTGAATCGGCGGTTACGGAGACATGACGTGCGGGACACCGGGGGGCGGCCCGCCGGGGTGCGAGGGGGGCGGATGGGGCGCGTGGGGGGCCGGGCGCCGACGGCGGGGCCGTGCACAGGCTGTGGACGGGTCCGGCCTTCCCGGGGGTGCCGATCCCGCGCGCCGGGTGTCGATCCGCGCGTCCGTCCCCCCGTGGACGGACGCGCGGACCGGGCTCAGGGCAGGCGCCGGGCCAGCAGGGCGAACGCGGCGGTGGCGGCCAGGGCGGCGACGGCCAGCACCAGGGACGTCTCGACCAGTTGCAGGGGCCAGAAGTGGGACGCCGGGTGCTCGTGCATCAGCTGAGCCGTCCCCGGCGGGGTCGGCCACAGATGCGGGCGCGCCTCGTCGAGCGCCCAGATCAGAGCCGCCACGGCCAGGACGGCGGCACCGAGGGCGGGCAGGGCGCGGCGCAGGACCACGCCCGCGAGGACGCCCAGGGCGAGGGCGGCCAGGGGGTGGACGGTGGCGAGGACGCCGTTGGCCTCGAAGACGCTGTCGTCGTGCCACTCGGACCAGCCGATGGCCCGGATCAGGTGGTGGTCCGAGGCCCACAGGGTGCGGTGCAGCAGGGTCAGCGCGAGGGTGCCCGGCACCAGCAGCAGGGCCGGGACGGCCAGTTTGGCGGCGAGCCAGCGGGCCGGGGTGACCGACTGGGTCCAGGCCAGGCGGGCGGTGCCGTCCTCGAGCTCGCGGCCGACCAGCCCGCCCGCCCACGCGCCGGTGAGCACCGGCACCAGGGAGAGCAGGCCCTCGGCGACCGTCACCACGGTCTCGTACCGGAACATGGCGGGTTCGGGAATGTCGCAGCCCAGGGTCGGGCTGCCCTTGGTGCAGCCCATCTCCCGGTACTCGGCCCACGCGGCGTCCGCCCCCGGGCCGAGCGCCCACAGCAGCGCCCCCGCGGCCACCGCGACCAGCCCGATCCAGAAGACCAGCGCCGAGCGGTGCACGCGCAGTCCGGCGAGGAACAGCCCGCGCGGCCCCGGGAACCGGGGGGCGGCGACCGGGGTCGCGTCCGTCACGGCGGTCATACGGCGGCCTCCTGCGGGTCGAGCAGCAGCGAAGGGGCATCGGGGGCACGCAGGTGGGCCAGGACGACCTCCTCCAGGGAGGGGCGGTCGCCGTGCCGTGCGTCGCCGAGGGCGCCCGCGGGCCGGACCAGGGCGGTCAGCTGGCGGCCGGTGGTGCGGGACTCGACCACGGTGTGCGGGGCCAGGGAGTCGCCCGCCCGGGCCGTGACCAGGGTGTGCGCGGCGAGCAGGTCGTCCAGCGGCCCGGCCAGCCGGACCCGGCCGCGGCCGAGCAGCAGCAGGTGGTCGCAGGAGCCCTCCAGCTCCGCCACGACATGCGAGGACATGACAACCGTGGTGCCGTGGTCGGCGGCGTCGGCCATGAGCGTGGCCATCAGCTGGTGCCGCGCGAGCGGGTCGAGGTCGGCCATCGGCTCGTCCAGGAGCAGCAGCTCGGGGCGCTTGCCGAGGGCCAGGGCGAGGGCGACCCGGGTGCGCTGGCCGCCGGAGAGGGAGCGGATGCGGGCACCGGGGTCGAGGTCGCCCTCGGCCACGATCCGCTCGGCGGTCCGGGCGTCCCAGCGCCTCGGGTTGAGGTCCCGGCCCAGCCGCAGCGTGCCCGCGACGGTGAGCTGGGGGTACAGCGGCTTGTTCTGGGCGACGTGCGCGAGGCGCTCACGGGCCGCCGCCGGGGTGGTGCCGAGCACGGTGACGGTGCCCTCGGTGGGGCGCAGCAGTCCGGCCGCGAGGGCCAGCAGGGTGGACTTGCCGGCGCCGTTGGGGCCCACGAGGGCGCAGACGCGGCCTGCCGGGAGCCGGAAGGAGCACCCGTCCAGCGCCGGCCGGCGGCGGAGCCCGTACCTCCTGCCCAGTCCGGCCGCCTCGATGGCGGTGTCGGTCATGCGTCCCCCTTGGTCTGTGTGAACTGCGCGTCGAGTACGGAAGCGAAAAGGGCGGCCACGTCCTCGCGCTCCAGGCCGGCCTCGCGGGCCCGGGCCGCCCAGGCGTCCAGCTCCGCGCGCAGCGGGGAGTCGGCGGGGGCGGCGCCCAGGGACCGGCGTACGAAGGTGCCGAGTCCGCGACGGGCCTCGACCAGGCCCTCGCGCTCCAGCTCCCGGTAGGCCTTGAGCACGGTGTTCGGGTTGATGGCGGTGGCCTCCACGACCTCGCGGGCCGTGGGGAGCCGGTCTCCCGGTTGCAGCAGGCCCAGGCGCAGGGCCTGCTTGGTCTGCTGGACGATCTGGACGTAGGTGGCCACGCCGCTGCGCCGGTCGATGCGGTATTCGACCACTGCCTGAACCACCCTTTCACTAATTGAGTAGTGAAAGGGTGGTGGAAGGTCCGGGTGGAAGTCAAGCCGGGTCGCGGCAGGCCGTCGGCCGGCGGCGGTGGGTGCCGACGCCTGTCACAACCAACAGTTGTGCAGCGGGCCGGGTAATCGGCACGAGCACCCGAGGAGCCCCTTCCCGCACAACCATCCGGCGTGCCGCTAAGCTCCCGGCGTGGATCTCAAAGCCGTGCGGGCCTTCGTCGCGATCGCCGATTCCGGGCAGTTCCAGCGGGCCGCCGTCGACCTCGGGCTCACCCAGCAGGCCGTCTCCAAGCGGATCGCGGTGCTGGAGAAGGACCTCGGGGTGCGGCTGCTGGTGCGTACCCCCCGGGGTGCGGAGCTGACCATCGACGGCCAGGCGCTGCTGCCGCACGCCCGGGTCCTGCTGCGGGCGGAGGAGCGGGCCGCCGCCGCGGTGCGGCCCGGGGACCGGGCGCTGCGGGTGGACGTGGTGGGGCGCCGGAGCGCCGTCGGGGGGCTCGTGCAGGACTTCCACCGGGCGCATCCGGGGATCGCCCTGGACGTCGTCACGCTGTTCGACGCGGACACGGCGACGGCGGCGGTGCGGGACGGGGCCGTCGACGCCACCTTCCGGGCCGTCACGATGCCCGGGCACCGGCTCCCCGACGGCATCGCGGCCGTCCCGGTCCTGGACGAGCCGCTGCACCTGTGCGTCGGCCCCGGGCACGCCTTCGCGAAGGCGCCCTGGGTGACGCCCGCGCAACTGGCCGGGCACCGCATCTGGATGCCGGGGAACGTGCCGGGGACCGAGTGGCACGCGTACTACGAGGCGTTCGCCGCGGAGTTCGGGCCGGCCGTCGACACCGTCGGGCCCAACTTCGGTCTGGAGGCGCTGCTCGACACGGTCGCCGGTTCCCCGACCGTGGCGACCGTCCTGAGCGAACGGACCCCGCACGTCTGGCCGGCCGGCCACGACCTGCGGCTGGTCCCGCTGCGCGACCCGGTCCCGGTCTACCCGCACTCCCTGCTGCGGCGCACGGACAACCGGCACCCCGGTCTGGCCGCGCTCCAGGACCACCTCACGGCGAACCGCCCCGCACCGCCGCAGGGGCAGACCTGGCGCCCGGCCTGGGCCCGGCCCACCCCTACGGGAGCCGCTTCTCCCTCAGCGTGAAGGACTTGGGCACCCCGCCCGGCTGCGGCTTGCCCTCCTTGCGGCCCACGATCCGGTAACCGGCGTCCTCGTAGTAGGCGTTGAGCCGGGCGTTGGACGCCAGGCAGTCCAGCCGTACCGAGGTCCGGCCCGTCCCGGCCACGCGGCGCTCGGCGGCCCCCAGCAGCAGCCGTCCCGGGCGGGGCGACCGACCGGTCCACCATCAGCCGGTGCACGTACCCGGCCACCGGCGGCTGCGGGCCCCAGGCGTCCTCGTCCTGCCACCACAGCTCCCAGGCGCCGGTCAGGCGCCCCTCGGACTCGGCCAGCCAGACCTCGCCGGCCGCCATGGCCCGGCGGAAGTGCTCCCGGCCCAGCTCGCCCGGGCGCCACTGCCCGGTGATGCCGTGGGACAGCATCCAGCGGGCCGCGTCGTCGCGCAGGCGGACGAGGGCCGCCAGGTCGCCCTCACCGGCCGGGCGGATGCGCGGATCGGGCGCCCGGGACACGGCTCAGGTCTCCGTCCGGTACATGAGGTCCACCTCGTGCGTGGTGAAGCCCAGGCGTTCGTAGACCGTCACCGCCGCCTTGTTGTCGGCGTCGACGTACAGCATCGCGGTCGGCAGGCCCCGGTCCGCCAGGTGGCGCAGGCCGATCGTCGTGAGGGACCTGCCGAGGCCGCCGCCCTGCGCGCCCGGGGCGACACCGAGGACGTACACCTCGCCGAGGCGCTCGCGGTCGTGCACCTTCGTCCAGTGGAAGCCGACGAGTTCGTCGCCGCGGAACGCGAGGAAGAAGCCCGCCGGGTCGAACCACGGCTCGGCCTTGCGGTCGTCCAGGTCGCGCTGGGTGAGCGAGCCCTGCTCGGGATGGTGGGCGAAGGCGGCGGCGTTGACGGCGAGCCAGGCCGCGTCGTCCCGGCCGGGCTCGAAGGGGCGTACGGTGACGCCCTCGGGCAGCACCGGCTGCGGGGTGTCGAAGCCGGCCAAGGGGCGGCGCATCTGGCGGAGTTCGCGGAACAGCGTGAGGCCGAGGACCTGGGCGAGGTGCCGGGCGGCGGAGTGCCCGCCGTGCGCCCACACGCGAAGTCGCTTGCCGGAGGCGGCCAGCAGGGCCGAGCCGAGGGCCCGCCCGTGCCCGTGTCCGCGATGCCCCGGATGCACCACCAGCTCGGCGGCGGGCGGCTCGACCTCGTCGGTGTCCTCCAACTGGGCATATCCGACGAGGTGCCCGTCCACGGTGAGGAGCAGGTGGGACACGCCCTCGCGCTCCCCGCCCCGCAGCTGCAACCGGCCCTGTTCGGACACCGCCTGCTGACCGTCGGTCCGGGCCGCCTCGTCGAGCAGTCCGAGCACGGCCTCGGTCTGCTCCGCGGAGAGGGCGGCAAGGGTCTCGATCGAGCGGGGGCGGCCGGGCCGTACGGTGTCGTCGCTGGTCATGCGTACGAGGGTACGGGGCGGCACCGGCAAATCGGCGGCAAAGAAGCAACCCACTCGTAACCATGAAAGGCCTGTCGCGCTACGCGCGTTGACTTTAGGCTGCGCGCGACGACATCACTGTCACCGCAGACCCACAGGGGGGCGAATGCCAGCCACTTCACCGGCGCATCCGGAGCGCCGGAAACGCCGTACGACCCGTCTCGCCGCGCTCACCGCCGGTGTCGTCACCGTCGGCGCGCTGGCCGCCGCGGCGCTGCCCGGCTCCGCGAGCGCCGGTGAGGACCACCGCAAGGGCGGCCACGGGCACGGCCGCTACCAGGACGTGCAGCTGCTGTCCTTCAACGACCTGCACGGCAACCTGGAGCCCCCGGCCGGTTCCTCCGGCCGCGTCACCGAGACGCAGCCCGACGGCACGACGAAGACCATCGACGCCGGTGGCGTCGAGTACCTCGCCACGCACCTGCGGCAGGCCCGCGAGGGCGAGAAGTACTCCATCACCGCGGCCGGCGGCGACATGGTCGGCGCCTCCCCGCTGCTGTCCGGCCTGTTCCACGACGAGCCGACCATCGAGGCGCTGAACAAGCTCGACCTCGACGTCACCTCCGTCGGCAACCACGAGTTCGACGAGGGCGCCAAGGAGCTCGGCCGCCTCCAGAACGGCGGCTGCCACCCGAAGGACGGCTGCTACGCGGACGAGAAGTTCCAGGGCGCCGACTTCCCCTACCTCGCGGCCAACGTCCTCGACGAGAAGACGAAGAAGCCGATCCTCAAGCCCTACTGGGTGTGGAAGAAGAACGGCGTCAAGGTCGGCTTCATCGGCGTGACCCTGGAGGGCACCCCGGACATCGTCTCCGCCGAGGGCGTCAAGGGCCTGTCCTTCAAGGACGAGACCGAGACGATCAACAAGTACGCCAAGGTGCTCCAGAAGCAGGGCGTGAAGTCGATCGTCGCGCTCATCCACGAGGGCGGCTTCCCGGCGTCGACGTCGTACAACTACGACTGTGACTCCCCGGGTGCGGGCGACGGCATCTCCGGCCCGATCGTCGACATCGCCAAGAACGTCACGCCGCAGGTGGACGCGCTGGTCACCGGCCACACCCACAACGCGTACGTGTGCAGCATCGCCGACCCGGCGGGCAAGCCCCGCATGGTCACCTCGGCCGCGTCCTTCGGCCGCCTCTACACCGACACGACGCTGACCTACGACCGCAGGACCGGCGACATCGCCCGTACGGCGGTGAAGTCCGCGAACCGCGTGGTCACCCGGGACGTCCCCAAGGCGCCCGACATGACCGAGCTGATCGGCAAGTGGAACACCCTGGCCGCGCCCATCGGCAACCGGCCCATCGGTTACATCTCCGGCGACATCGGCAACACCGGCACCGAGTCCCCGCTCGGCGACCTCATCGCCGACGCCCAGCTCGCCCACGGCAAGCAGCTCGACCCGGAGACCGACCTGGCGCTGATGAACCCCGGCGGCATCCGCGCGCCCCTGACCTACGCGGCCAAGGGCGCCGAGGGCGACGGTGTCGTCACCTACGCGGAGGGCTTCACGGTCCAGCCGTTCGCCAACACCGTGAACCTCCAGGACTTCACGGGCGCGCAGGTGATCCAGGCGCTCAAGGAGCAGGTGTCCGGCCCGAACGCGGCCGCGCCGAAGATCCTCCAGGTCTCGTCCGGTCTGACGTACACGCTGGACCTCACCAAGTCCGGTGCCGACCGGGTGGTCACCGACAGCATCAAGCTGAACGGCTCGGCCATCGACCCGTCGGCCACCTACCGCGTCGCGACGAACAGCTTCCTCGCGGGCGGCGGCGACGGCTTCCCGACGCTGGGACAGGGCACCGGCGACGTCGTGGGCGCCGACGACCTGACCGCGCTGGAGCAGTACCTGACGGCCAACTCCTCGGCGACCAGCCCGATCGCGCCCCCGAAGGCCGACCGGATCACGATCGTGAAGTAGGTCGCATACCCGGGGTTCGAGTTGCGGGTGGGGCCGGTGCGCGTGGTCGGATGGCTCGATGCGTACCCCCCACCACGCAGCTGCGCATCCCCGGCCCAACCCGTACGAGGAGCTCGCCGCCCTCGACGACGGGCCTCTCGAGGTGACCCCTCTGGAGGAGTTCCTCCCCGAGGCGCCCGAGGAGGGCGCCGAGGACGCCTGGGCCCCGCCGGACCACCGGCGGGGCGGCAGGCGGGGCGGTCGACGGAGCGGCAGGCGGCGGAAGAATCGTTTCGCCGGACTGCCCCTCGCCGTGAAGGCAGTGGTCGGCCTGGTCGTCGTCGCCGCCTTCGCCGCCCTCGCCGACCGCTGGGCCCTGCTCTACGCCGAGCACCGCGCCGCCGACACCCTCCAGGACCGCCTCGACCTGGCCGCAGCGCCCGAGGTGGAGATCGGCGGCTTCCCCTTCCTCACCCAAGTCGCCGCTGAGCGGCTGGAGTCGGTGAAGGTGACCGTCCCGGACGTCGCCGCCGACCGGGTCTCCCTCGCGAAGGTGTCCGCAACGGCCCACGACGTCCGCCTGGACGCCGACGGCCTCACCTCCGTACGCGGCGCCCGCGTCCCCCGCTTCGACGGGGAGGTGCAGCTGTCCTTCGCCGACCTCAACCGCGAACTCGGCGCCTCCCAGGTCACGTTCACCGGCGAGGGCCGCGACCGCGTACGGGCCGAGGGCACCCTGCCGGTCGCCGGGCACGATCTGCGGATGCACGCCGAGGCCCGGATCCGGCGCCAGGGCGCGCGCGGCATCGCCACCGAGATCGGCAGCATGCGCCTGGACATCGGCGACCTGGCCACCTACCGCCCGGGCACCGGTCCCGCGCAGGGCCTGCACCTCACGCCCGAGGGCAGCGCGGACCTGGCCCGGCAGACCCGCAAGGCGAAGGCCCTGCTGTCCGTCCCCGCCCTCGTGCGGCGGCTCGGGGTGCCCGGGGCGACCGTGCGCGAGGCCCTGGCCGACGACGGCAGGCTCACCGAGCTCATTGGGTCCCCGCGCTTCGCGCGCCAGGCCCAGCGCCTGAACCTCGTCGACCTGGCCCTGGACCACCCGCAGGTGCTGCGCCGGCTCGGCCTCGACCCGAACCTGCTCGACGCCCTGTCCGGCCTGACCCGCCCGGTCCTGGCCGAGCGGCTGTCCCTGGCGTTCGAACTCCCGGAGCCGGAGCAGGGGAACGTGCGGTTGCAGGAGGTCCGCGTGCAGCGCGACGGCATCCGGGTGCGGGTGTCGGGGTCGGGGCTGTCCGTGGGGTCGTAAGGAGGACGCCTATCCGCCGGGCGTGGTCACCGTGGACATCGACTCCCCCGGCATGCTCGGCTTCCACTGACACTTCACTCGTCGCCGCGGTGGAGGCGCCAGGGCGTGTTCACCGGCCTTGCCGTCGCGCAGTACCGCCCTGGCGCCTTCGAGCACCCCTGCCGCGCGGCTCGAGCCCCTGGGCATCCTTCGTGGCGTACGTCAGTCGGTAGGGAGGTCCGCCGGCGGGGGGACCGTCGCTCCCGGGAGCCGGACCGTCGCCACCGTGCCTCCGTCCTCGGCCGGGGCCAGGGTCACCTCGCCGCCCGCCTGCTGCACCGTGCGGGCCACGATCGACAGGCCCAGGCCCGAGCCCGGCAGGGACCGTGCGCTCGGGGAGCGCCAGAAGCGGTCGAAGACGTGGGGGAGTTCGTCGGTGGGGATGCCCGGGCCATGATCGCGGACCGTGAGGGTGCCGTCGGCCAGGCGTACGTCGATCACGCCGCTCTCCGGGCTGAACTTCACCGCGTTGTCCAGGATGTTGACCACCGCCCGTTCCAGGGCGGACGGCTCCGCCCGGACGAACCACGGCTCGACGTCCGCCGTGATCGTCAGGTCCGGGCCCCGCAGCCGGGCCCGCCGCAGCGCCGACTCGACCGTGTCGTGCCAGGCGACGATCTGGGTCCGGCCGGCGTGGTGGCCGGTGTCCGGGCGGGACAGCTCCTGCAAGTCGCCGATGAGCGCGGCTAGTTCCGTCATCTGGGCCTTCACCGAGGCCAGCAGGGCCTTGCGGTCGGCCTCGGGGAGGGGGCGGCCGGTCTCCTCGCTGCGGGTGAGGAGCTCGATGTTGGTGCGCAGCGAGGTCAGGGGGGTGCGCAGCTCGTGGCCGGCGTCGGCGATCAGCTGCTGCTGGAGGTCCCGGGAGCTGGCCAGCGCCGAGGTCATCGAGTTGAAGGAGTGGGACAGGCGGGCGATCTCGTCCTCGCTGTCGTCCTCCACGGGGATGCGGATGTTCAGGTCCTCGGTGCGGGCCACGTGCTCGACGGCGTCGGTCAGCTTGTCGACGGGCCGCAGCCCGGCCCGGGCGACGGCCAGCCCGGCCGCGCCGGCGCCGAGCACCCCCACGCCCGACACCAGCAGCAGGATCAGCGCCAGTTCGTTGAGCGTGGACTGGGTGCCCTTCAGCGGCAGGGCGACGACCAGCGAGTAGTCCGCGGCCACGCCCGGCCGCAGGGAGTCGTCCTTGACGACGAGCGCGGTGGTCATGACGCGCAGCCTGTTCCCGTCGGTGTCGGTACCGTCCCGGAAGTGCTGCACGTTCGGGTCGGGGGCCTTGGCCACGGTCTTGTCGGCGCCGCTGACCTGCACCTGGGCCGTGGAGCTGGGGAAAAGGCACACCCTGCCGTCGACCCTGACCAACTGCCCGTAGCTCTTGGGCCGCGAGCCCACACCCAGCGCGTCGGACGGGGTCTGGGGGCAGGCGGCCACGAGGTCCCGGAACTCGTCCGGGTGCACCGGCCCCACCGACGACTTCAGGTCCTCGTCGATCTCGTCGTACAGCTTGCCCTGCACGATGAACCAGCAGGTCACCGACACCGCCGCCACGGCGAACGCCACGGCCGCCGCCACCAGCAGCGCCAGCCGCGAGCGGATCGGCAGCGAGCGGAAGCGGCGGACGAGCCTGCTCACTCGGCGCCGCCCTGGCGGAGCACGTAGCCGACCCCGCGCACCGTGTGGACCAGGCGCGGCTCCCCGCCCGCCTCGGTCTTGCGGCGCAGGTACATCACGTACACGTCCAGGGAGTTCGACGACGGCTCGAAGTCGAAGCCCCAGACGGCCTTGAGGATCTGCTCCCGGGTGAGGACCTGGCGCGGATGCGCCATGAACATCTCCAGCAGCGTGAACTCCGTGCGGGTGAGCTCCACCGGGCGCCCGCCCCGGGTGACCTCGCGCGTGGCGAGGTCCATGCGCAGGTCGGCGAAGGCCAGCACGTCCTCGTCGGCCGGGCCGGCCGCGCCCATGGCCGCCGCGTAGGAGCTGCGGCGCAGCAGGGCGCGGATCCGGGCGAAGAGCTCGTCCAGTTCGAACGGCTTGACCAGGTAGTCGTCGGCGCCCGCGTCGAGGCCGGTGACGCGGTCGCCGACCGTGTCGCGGGCGGTGAGCATCAGGATGGGTGTCGTGTCGCCGGCGGCGCGGATGCGGCGCGCGGCGGTCAGCCCGTCCATGCGCGGCATCTGGATGTCGAGGACGACGAGGTCGGGGCGGTAGACCGCGGCCTTCTCCAGGGCGTCCGCGCCGTCGACCGCGACCTGCGTGCCGTACCCCTCGAAGGCCAGGCTGCGCTGGAGCGCTTCGCGTACGGCCGGCTCGTCGTCGACGATCAGGATGCGCTGGGTGTCACGGTCGCCGTCTGCGGGGCTCATGGGCGGGCGGTCCTCGGGTGTGGTGGGGGCGGGGGTGCTCTGACGTTCTCAGCGTCGCACGACTCGGCGCGGGGCCGGGCGCCCTCCGTCCGCCGGGGGAATCAGTCCGTCGAGCCCGCCCGCAGCTTCGCGAGGTCGGCCTTCACCGTGTCGATCGGGATGGCGAAGCCCAGGCCGACGCTGCCCGCGTCGGCGGACGAGGAGGCCTGGCTCGCCGGCGAGTACATCGCGGAGTTGATGCCGATGATGTTGCCGTTCATGTCGATCAGCGCGCCGCCGGAGTTGCCCGGGTTGAGGGACGCGTCGGTCTGGAGCGCCTTGTACGTCGTGGTGTCGCTGCCGGTGTCGCCGTTGAACTGACGCCCGCCGAACTCGAACGGCCACTGTTCCCCGCCCTGCTGGGGCTGCTGCTGCCCCTCGTCGGTCGGGACGGTCACGTCGCGGTCGAGGGCCGAGATGATGCCGCTGGTCACCGTGCCGGACAACCCCTCGGGCGAGCCGATCGCCACGACCTGGTCGCCGACCTGCACCCCGGCCGAGTCGCCGAGCGTGGCGGCCTTGAAGCCGGAGCCGTCCTGCACCTCGATCAGCGCCAGGTCCTTCTTGCTGTCGGTGCCGACGGTCTTCGCGGAGTACGTCTTGCCGTCGCTGGTCGTCACCTGGATCTTCGAGGCGCCGGAGACGACGTGGTTGTTGGTGACGATCTCGCCGCCGCTGGTGATGATCACGCCGGAGCCGGTGGAGGACCCGGCGTTGGAGTCGGCGCTGATCTCGACGATGCTGGGGCTGACCGCCTTGGCGACCCCGGCGACCGTGCCCTTCTGACTGGAGGGGACCACGTGGGTGCTGGTGGAGCTGGAGGCGACGGTGTCGTTGCCGGCCAGCTCCTGGATGCCGTAGGCGGTGCCGCCGCCTGTCGCGGCCGCGACGATCGCCACGGCGGCGAGCAGGGCCACGGGCCCGCGGGTGCGCTTGTGCGGAGCGTGCGCCGGGGCGTACGCCGGCGGGGGCGGCCACTCGGGGTTCACCGGGGCCTGCTGCTGACCCTCGTAGGGGTTCGGGTACTCGCCGCTGCGGTGGAAGCTCTCGGTCATGGCATCGAGCGTGCGGCCCGACCATGAGAGCTTCCTGAGTGCTCACTGAGAAGCCCGACAGAAGTGCGTATGCCCGATGTAAAGGGCCTCGCGCGGGAGCCGGCGGGTTACGCGCAGCCGCAGGAGTGGCGGACCACCAGTCGTGACGGGAAGACCTTCAGGCGCTCGCGCCGGGAGCCCGCCACCCGCAGTCCGTCGTCGAGGACGAGGTCCACCGCGGCCCGGGCCATGGCCGGACGGTCCGAGGCGATCGTCGTCAGGGGCGGGTCGGTCAGGGCCGCCTCCTTGATGTCGTCGAACCCGGCCACCGCCAGCTCGCCGGGCACGTCGATGCGCAGTTCGCGCGCCGCGCGCAGCAGGCCGATCGCCTGGTCGTCGGTGGAGCAGAAGATCGCCGGTGGGCGGTCCGGGCCGGAGAGGATCTTCAGGGCGGCCTGGTAGGCGTCGTAGCGGTTGTAGAGGGCCTCGAAGAGGCGGCCCTCGGTGGGGATCCCGGCGTCGTCCATCGCGCGGCGCCAGCCCTCGACGTGGTCGGAGACCGGGTCGCCGACCGCGGGCGTCTCCGCTATGCCGCCCATGCAGGCGACGTACGCGTGGCCGTGCTCCAGCAGGTGCCGGACGGCCAGCTCGGCGCCGCCGAGGTCGTCCGTGGTGACGGCGACGTCGTCGATGGCCTCGGGGCGTTCGTGCAGCAGCACCACCCGGGCGTCCCAGGCGTCGATCTCGGCGGCGGCCAGGTCGTTGAGCGCGTGGCTGACGAGGATGAGGCCGGAGACCCGCATGCCCAGGAAGGCCCGCAGGTAGTGGACCTCGCGCTCGGCCACGTAGTCCGTGTTGCCGACGAGGACCATCTTCCCGCGCTCGGAGGCGGCCTGCTCGACCGCGTGCGCCATCTCCCCGAAGAAGGGCTGGCGGGCGTCCGGGATGATCAGGCCTATGAGGTCCGTGCGCCGGGACGCCATCGCCTGGGCCACCCGGTCGGGCCGGTACCCCAGTTCCTTGATCGCGGCGAGGACACGCTCGCGCGTGGCCGGGGCGACCGGCCGGGGTCCGTTGTTGATGACATAGCTGACCACGGCAGTGGAGGTCCCTGCCAGCCGCGCCACGTCATCCCGAGTCACCTTGGCCACGCGCGGAGTCTACGCGGATATACCCGCTCCGGGCAGGGCGTGAAGGAGGGTCCGTACGATATCCCGACCGCCGTCCGGGCGACGCCCTCGCGCGGGACGAGACCCAGGTCGGCGACGGGATGCGCTCCTCACGCCCGGGTGCGCGCCTCGGCGGCGCCCAGCGCGGCCGACTCGTCCGCTTTGCCGGTTTTTGCGGTGGCGGCTTCGGTCTTCGCCTCCTCGGCGGCCCGCTCCATCTTCTCCGGCTTCTCCGGCGTAACGAATCGATAACCCACGTTCCGCACGGTGCCGATCAGCGACTCGTGCTCGGGGCCGAGCTTGGCGCGCAGCCGCCGTACGTGCACGTCGACCGTGCGCGTGCCGCCGAAGTAGTCGTAGCCCCACACCTCCTGGAGCAGCTGGGCGCGGGTGAAGACCCGGCCCGGGTGCTGCGCGAGGTACTTCAGCAGCTCGAACTCCTTGAAGGTCAGGTCCAGGACCCGGCCCTTGAGCTTGGCGGAGTACGTCGCCTCGTCGACCGACAGGTCGCCGTTGCGGATCTCCATGGGGGAGTCGTCCCCGACGATCTGCTGCCGTCCCATGGCCAGCCGCAGCCGGGCCTCGACCTCGGCGGGTCCGGCGGTGTCGAGCAGGACGTCGTCGATGCCCCAGTCGGCGGTGACGGCGGCCAGACCGCCCTCGGTGACGACGAGGACCAGCGGGCAGCCCGGCCCGGTGGAGCGCAGCAGCTGGCACAGGCTGCGGACCTGGGGCAGGTCCCGCCGGCCGTCGACGAGGATGACGTCGGCGCCGGGGGTGTCGACGAGGGCGGGGCCCTCCGCGGGGGCCACCCGCACGTTGTGCAGGAGCAGGCCGAGTGCGGGGAGCACCTCCGTCGACGGCTGGAGGGCGTTGGTCAGGAGCAGCAGAGAACTCATACGTCTGGTTCCTCCTCGGTCCCTGCGAGGACGCTGGTTGGCACAGCACGGGCTCTGCGATCCCGAAGGCCCCGTACACCCGCGGTTTCCCGCGTCGTATACAACGCTTCCGAAAGCACAAAAGGACCCGGGGGCTTCGCTGCCCGAGTCCTCTGCCCAGCAGAATAGCCCACATGAGCTCTGGTCCGGCAGGTCATGTGGCGCGTTCCACCGATCGTCCGCATCCCGAGACGGCCGCGGGAACGCCCGTTCGAGGGCCGTCGCGGACGTTTCTGCGGACGTCCGACGGGGTGACGATCGACGCCCTCCACGAGCCGGGCGCCGCCGCGTCCGGCACCACCGGTACGCCCTCCGGCCACCTCGTGTTCGTCGTGGCGCACGGCTTCACCGGGGCCGTGGACCGGCCGCACGTGCGGCGGGTGGCCCGGGCCTTCGCGCGGTACGGGGCGGTGGTCACCTTCTCCTTCCGGGGGCACGGCGCCTCCGGCGGGCGCTCGACGGTCGGCGACCGGGAGGTGGCGGACCTGGCGGCCGCCGTGCGCTGGGCGCGGGAGCTGGGATACCGCCGGGTCGTGACGGTCGGGTTCTCGATGGGCGGCTCGGTGGTGCTGCGGCACGCGGCGCTGCACCCCGGCGACAGCCGCGCGGTGGTGTCGGTGAGCGCCCCGGCCCGCTGGTACTACCGGGGGACCGCCCCGATGCGGCGGCTGCACTGGCTGGTGACCCGCCCCGAGGGCCGCGTGGTGAGCCGCTACGGGCTGCGCACCCGCATCCACCACCGCGACTGGGACCCGGTGCCGCTGTCGCCGGTGGAGGCGGTGCCGAGGATCGCCCCCACGCCCCTGCTGATCGTGCACGGCGACGCCGACGGCTACTTCCCGCTCGACCACCCGCGCATGCTGGCCGCCGCCGCCGGTGACCAGGGCGAACTGTGGCTGGAGCCCGGCATGGGGCACGCCGAGAACGCCGCGGGCGAGGAGCTCCTGGACCGGATCGCGGCATGGGCGGTCCGGCGGGCGGGCTAGCCTGACGGGGTTCACCGTCGGGTGGACCCGTGCGAATGTCGATGTGAGTCCGCTGCGACTGTGCGATTGAGGAAGCAGATGCCAAAGGTCACGGTGCGCTACTGGGCCGCCGCCAAGGCCGCGGCCGGAGTGGCCGAGGAGCCGTACGAGGCCGCCACGCTCGCCGAGGCGCTGGCCGGCGTGCGCGAGCGGCACCCCGGGGAGCTGGAGCGCGTCCTGCTGCGCTGCTCGTTCCTGGTGGACGGCGACCCCGTGGGCACCCGCGGGCACGAGACGGTACGGCTGGCCGACGGCGGCACGGTCGAGGTGCTCCCGCCGTTCGCAGGAGGGTGACGATGACCGACCAGCCGTACGGCGGACACGACGGGTACGACGGGTACGACGGCTACCGCCCCTACGACTCGTACGGGCACCAGCCGCAGCAGCCGCAGGCGCACCAGCAGCCGCAGCAGCAGGCGTGGCCGGGTCAGGCGTACCCGGGGTACGACGACCCGCAGGCCGCGCAGCAGTACACGCAGCAGTGGCAGGGGCAGACCTGGGAGACGCAGACGCAGCAGTCGGTGTCCGCACCGGCCCCGGCGGAGACGGCGTACCCGGCGCCGTCCGCACATCCCGCGCCCGACGGCCCGCCGGACGCCGCAGGCCCGGACGGCGCCGGGCAGGCCGCCCCCGCGTACGGCCCGGCCACGGTCGGCGGCAACACCCGCCTCACGGACGCCCAGCGGGCCCGTGCGGAGGGACGCTCGCCCATCATCGAGCCGGGGATGCAGCCCGCCGCGCTGACCGCCCTGCTGGGGCTGCTGCTGGCCGGTGCGGCGGCGGTCGGCACGTACGCGCTGCTCGTGCCGCTGGTCGTGCTGCAGGCCGTGACCGCCGCGGGCTGGTTCCGGCTCAACGGCATGTGGCCGGCGCGGCAGGGCATCGCGCTCGGGTTCGCCGGGGCGCTGGCGGCGGACGCCGCGCTGCTGGCCTCGGACCGGTCGCCGGCGGCCATCCTGGGGGCGCTCGGGGTGTGGGTGCTGCTCGCGCTGGTGCTCCAGCTGCGTTCGCACGCCGATCCCGACGAGCGGATGTACGGGCTGATGGCGACGGTCGCGGCCTCGGCGCTGGCGATCGTGGCGGGCGGCCACCTCGCCGCCGACGCGGACGCCGTGACGGTGGGCGCGGTCGCCGTGGCGGTGGCCGTCCTGGCGCGGGCGCTGCCGCTGCCGACCCCGGCGTCCGTGGTGGTGGCGCTGCTCGCGGGCGCGGGCGGCGGTGCGGCGGCCGGGGCGATGACGGACCTGGGCACGGCCGGTGCGTTGCTGGGCGCGGGAGCGGCGGCGTGCGCACTGATCGGGCACCGCGCCGCGAGCTACGACTACCCCTCCCGCTTCGTCCACTTCACCGCGGGCGTGGCCCTGCCGCTCGCCGCGGCGGCCCCGGCGGTGTACGTCCTGGGCCGGGCGCTGGGCTAGGGGACACCCCCTGGCACCCACCGCCCGGACCGGGCCCCGCCCGGCCTGTCACAGATGATCGACAATTCGGCGGCCGCCCTTGCCCGCGGAGTTACGCTCACGCCAGGGACGGCCGCCCGGTCGTCGAGGGACGCCGTCACAACCGCCTAGGTGGGGGAAACACCGCATGCGCGCACTGCGAATACTGCTGATCTTCGTCGTGGTCCTGGGCGGCCTGTTCGTGATCGCCGACCGCCTCGCGGTCAACTTCGCCGAGGACGAGGTCGCCGACCGCCTGAAGTCGGCCGAGAACCTGTCCTCGACCCCGGACGTGAGCATCAACGGCTTCCCGTTCCTCACGCAGGTCGTCGGCGGCTCCCTCGACGACGTCGAGGTGGGCATCGAGAACTACGAGGCCGCCGCGGGCGACGGCGGCCGCACCATCCGCATCGACGACCTCCAGGCCGACATGAAGGGCGTCGAGTTCTCCGGCGACTACAGCTCCGCCACCGCGGCCACCGCCACCGGCACCGCGACCATCGCCTACGACGAGCTGCTGAAGACCGCGAAGGTCGAGCCCACGCAGATCGCCCCGGGCGTCACCGCCAACGTCGTCGGCCTCTCCGACGGAGGCAACGGCAAGATCAAGGTGGCCGTCGAGGCCACCGTCCTCGGCACGAAGCTGCCCGAGCCGGTCGCCGTGCTCAGCACGGTGACGGTGGTGGACGGGACCGTGCGCGTGAAGGCCGACGGCCTGCCGAAGTTCGCCGGGGTGAACCTCGCGGAGAACCGGGTGCGCACCATCACCGACTTCCAGCAGAAGATCGACGGCCTGCCCGGCGACATCGAGCTCGACAAGGTCCAGGCCGCCCCCGACGGCGTGGAGATCTCGGTGAAGGGTTCCGACGTCCGGCTCGCCGGGTAGGGGACCGGCACTCCCTTTCCACCAGGGCTGTCCGGTGGGCGAGACGGCGGCGTCCGCAGCGCAGATGCGCCGGGCGGACCGGCCGGGCGGAACCCGTGCGGCGAGCGGCTCGACGGCTCACTGATCCCACATCGCGGATCATCCCGTCTCAGCATGCGACACGCCGGTGACATGGCCGCCCTGCCGTCCTTACGATCGAGGCCATGAAGCGACAGGCGGATCTCACGAAGCGGCGGGCAGTAGACCTGTGCCGCGTCGCCGCCATGCTCTGTCGCCCCTTCTGAGCGACCGCGCCGGCCTGCTCGCCGGTGCGCGCATCCCCGCCGCCCTGCATCAAGGGCACCCGTGCGCCGCCCCCGACACGGACGCGCGCCCGCAGACCTCGCACGCCCCGCCGTAACTGCCCCGGAGGAGAAAGAGCATGAGCCGCAGCGACGTCCTGGTAGACGCCGACTGGCTTCAGGAGCACCTGGACGACACGGACATCGCGATCGTCGAGGTGGACGAGGACACGTCCGCGTACGACAAGAACCACATCAAGAACGCGATCCGCATCGACTGGACCCAGGACCTCCAGGACCCGGTCCGCCGTGACTTCGTCGACCAGGAGGGCTTCGAGAAGCTCCTGTCGGAGAAGGGCATCGCCAACGACCACACCGTCGTCCTCTACGGCGGCAACAACAACTGGTTCGCCTCCTACGCGTACTGGTACTTCAAGCTGTACGGCCACGAGAACGTGAAGCTTCTCGACGGCGGCCGCAAGAAGTGGGAGCTCGACGCCCGCGAGCTGGTCCCCGGCGACGAGGTGCCCGAGCGTCCGAAGACGGACTACAAGGCCAAGGCCCAGGACACCTCCATCCGCGCCTTCCGCGACGACGTCGTCGCCGCGATCGGCGCGCAGAACCTGGTCGACGTGCGCTCGCCCGACGAGTTCTCCGGCAAGCTGCTCGCCCCGGCCCACCTGCCGCAGGAGCAGTCCCAGCGCCCCGGCCACGTGCCGAGCGCCCGGAACATCCCGTGGTCGAAGAACGCCAACGACGACGGCACCTTCAAGTCGGACGAGGAGCTCAAGGCCCTCTACGAGGCGGAGAGCGTCGACCTGGCCAAGGACACCATCGCCTACTGCCGCATCGGTGAGCGCTCCGCGCTGACCTGGTTCGTGCTGCACGAGCTGCTCGGCGTCCAGAACGTCAAGAACTACGACGGCTCCTGGACCGAGTACGGCTCCCTCGTGGGCGTGCCGATCGAGCTCGGCGCTGCCAAGTAAGCGAACCCGACCGACCTCTCCAGACCCCCTTCAGGAGTACGACATGTGCGGTGCGAAGGCCGGCGGCCCCGACGCCTCGACGATCAAGCCCGGTGAGACCACCATCCAGGGTCAGGTGACCAAGGACGGCGAGCCCGTGGTGGGCTACGTCCGCCTGCTGGACTCGACCGGCGAGTTCACGGCCGAGGTGCCGACCTCGGCGACCGGACAGTTCCGCTTCTACGCGGCCGAGGGCACCTGGACCGTCCGCGCCCTCGTGCCCGGCGCCAGCGCCGACCGCACGGTCGTCGCCCAGCAGGGCGGCCTGGCCGAGGTCGCGATCGCCGTCTGACGGCGGGAGGGCGAGAGTCCTCACGAGGGGCCGCACCCACCGGGTTGGACGCCTGGGGTGCGGCCCTTCGGCGCGCCCGGACCTACGCTGGAGTCATGTACGCACGGAGGCGGCGGACGTACTTCGCGATGATGGGCCTGTGCATCGGCCTCTTCGTCCTGGCCTGGGGCGTCGTGCGGCTGTGGTCCGTCCCCGTGGCCGTCGGGATGTGCGTCGTCGCCATGGTCATCCCGCCCGTGGCGGCCATGGTCGCGAACCGGCGCGGCCCGGAGGACCGCTGGTGGGACGACCCCTCGGGCGATCCGCAGTCCGACGACTGGTGGGACGAACTGGACGGCAGGAAGCGCCCGAGGTGAGCGACCCGCGCCCCTGCGGCTCCGCGCCGGGGCCACGGGCGTCTCTCAGTAGACGAGGGCCTGCGTGCCGTCGGCCATCGCCTCCTGGACGAAGACCTGCGCGCCCGCGATGCGTACGCCCTCCAGCACGTCCTTCTCCGTGATGTCCCGGCGGGCGGCGCACTGCGTGCACAGGGTGACGCGGCCGGCCGCGAGGATCGAGTCCAGCAGGTCCGGCAGCGGGGCGGCGTGCGGCAGCTCGAACTCGGCGGCCCGGCCGGGCAGGGCGAACCAGGCGGACTCCCCGGTCAGCCACAGGGAGACCTCGACGCCGCTGGCGACGGCCACCGCCGCCACCGTGAACGCCTGGGAGCACCGCTCGGGGGCGTCGGCCCCCGCCGTCACCTTGATCACCAGCTTGTTCGCCATAGCCGGAATCGTAGTGCGCACAGGGCCCGCGTAAGCTGGCCTCGGCCCTGTGCAACCGTTCGCACCCCCGCTCAAGGAGCACCCCGTGGAGCTTTTCTTCGAAATCCTGTTGGTCCTGGTCGCCGTCGGCGTCCTCGCCTTCGCCGGACTGACCGTGAAGAAGCTGTACCAGGGCCAGCGCTGACCCCCGTCTAGGAAGTTCCCATGATCGAGATCCCGTCCGACCTCCACAAGGACCTCGTCCCGCTCGCCTTCCTGCTCGGCAACTGGGCGGGCGCCGGTGTGCACGACTTCCCCGGCTCCGAGAAGTGCAACTTCGGTCAGGAGGTCGCCTTCACCCACGACGGCCGGGACTTCCTGGAGTACCGCTCGCACACCTGGGTGCTGGACAACGACGGCAACAAGGTCCGCCCCCTGGAGTCCGAGCACGGCTACTGGCGCATCGACGCCGACCGCAAGGTCGAGGTCACGATGACCCGCGACGACGGCGTCATCGAGATCTGGTACGGCGAGCTGGCCGACAAGAAGCCGCAGATCGACCTCGTCACGGACGCGGTGGCCCGCACGGCCTCCGCCCAGCCCTACACCGGCGGCAAGCGGCTGTACGGCTACGTCAAGAGCGACCTGATGTGGGTCGGCGAGAAGCAGACCCCCGAGGTCGAGCTGCGCCCCTACATGTCGGCGCACCTGAAGAAGGTCGTCACGCCGGAGGAGGTCGAGCGCTGGGCGAAGGCCCTGCCCGACGACATGCCGGACGACGGCATCGCCTTCTTCAAGTAGGCGCCTCGCCGAGCGGCCGGACGGCTTCCCCGTCCGGTCCGGTGCGAGTCCGCCTAGACTCTGGGGTGTGGTGAGCACCGACTGGAAGAGTGATCTGCGGCAGCGCGGCTACCGGCTGACCCCGCAGCGGCAACTCGTGCTCGAAGCCGTGGACACCCTGGAGCACGCGACCCCCGACGACATCCTCGTGGAAGTGCGGAAGACGGCGTCGGGGGTCAACATCTCGACCGTCTACCGGACGCTGGAGCTCCTGGAGGAACTGGGCCTGGTCAGCCACGCCCACCTGGGCCACGGGGCGCCGACGTACCACCTGGCGGACCGGCACCACCATCTCCACCTGGTCTGCCGGGACTGCCAGAACGTGATCGAGGCGGACGTGTCCGTCGCGGCGGAGTTCACGGCCCAGCTGCGGCAGACCTTCGGGTTCGACACCGACCTGAAGCACTTCGCGATCTTCGGCCGCTGCGAGGACTGCACCCTCAAGGCTTCAACTACCGAGTCGTAGGCTTACGGACATGAAGAGCCCTCTGCTGACCCTGCCCGGCGCCGTCCCCGCCGAGGGCGTGGACGAAGGCGTCGCCGCCCACTACGGCGACCTGTTCCGCGAGCAGCGCGCCCTCGCCGACGGCACCGGCTTCGTCGACCTCTCGCACCGCGGGGTCGTCACCGTCACCGGCGACGACCGGCTGGCGTGGCTGCACCTGCTGCTCACCCAGCACGTCAGCGACCTCCCGGCGGGCCGGGCGACCGAGGCGCTGATCCTCTCGGCGAACGGCCACATCGAGCACGCCCTGTACCTCGTCGACGACGGCACGACGGTCTGGGCCCACGTGGAGCCGGGCACCCAGGAGGCGCTGATCGCCTACCTGGAGTCGATGAAGTTCTTCTACCGCGTCGAGGTCGCCGACCGCACCGGTGACATCGCGGTCGTGCACCTCCCGGCCGGCTCCATCGCCGAGGTGCCCGAGGGCGCGGTCGTCCGGGAGACCCCCTACGGCCGGGACCTGTTCCTGCCGCGCGCCGACCTGGAGGCCTACGCCGAGCGGTCCGGGCCGCCCGCCGGGATCCTCGCCCACGAGGCCCTGCGCGTGGAGCAGCACCGGCCCCGGCTCGGCTTCGAGACCGACCACCGCACGATCCCGCACGAGCTGGGCTGGATCGGCTCGGCCGTGCACCTGCAGAAGGGCTGCTACCGGGGCCAGGAGACGGTCGCCCGGGTGCAGAACCTGGGCAAGCCGCCGCGCCGCCTGGTCTTCCTGCACCTGGACGGCAGCGAGGTGCACCTGCCGCCGGCCGGCACCGAACTGCGGCTCGCCGAGGACACCCCCGACGGCCGGAAGATCGGCTTCATCACGACCTCCGCGCGTCACCACGAGCTCGGTCCGGTGGCCCTGGCCCTGGTGAAGCGAAACGTGGCGGTGGACGCCCCGCTGGTCGCGGGGGACACGGCGGCCGCCCAGGAAGTCGTCGTCGAGCCGTAGGACTTGTAGATCTTTCGGGTCAGATTTCGATCAGCACGGTGAACGGGCCGTCGTTGGTCAGTGATACACGCATCGCCGCCCCGAACCGGCCCGTCTCCACCGTCGCCCCGAGGGAGCGCAACTGCGCCACCACCTCGTCGACGAGGGGCTCGGCGACATCGCCCGGGGCGGCCGCGTTCCACGTGGGGCGGCGGCCCTTGCGGGCGTCCCCGTAGAGGGTGAACTGGCTGATCACCAGCAGGGGGGCGCCCGTGTCGCTGCACGACTTCTCGTCGTGCAGCAGGCGGATCGACCACAGCTTGCGGGCCAGCTGCGCGGCCTTCTCCTTGGTGTCCTCGTGCGTGACGCCGACCAGGACGCACAGTCCCTCGCCCTCGATCGCGCCCACGCTCTCGCCGTCCACGACGACGCTCGCGCCGTCCACCCTCTGCACCACTGCTCGCATGCGTCCATCATGCAGGGCGGTGACTTTCCCGCCTCACGCGGTGGGCGCATGGCTCGAAAGAGTGGTTTGCGCGGGCGCCAACAGGCAGCGCACAGACGTATTTTGCTGCTTAACCGCCCATCTGGGGTCTATCGGGGGCACTCGTTCCCATAGCGGCCAGTCGGGGTGGCACGATGCATTCACACACCGGTCGAGGGGACGGTCGAGGCACATGAGCACATCGAGCACCGGGCAGTACCCGGGCGCTGCCTGGTCGACGTACACGGGGGTCGGGGCGCCGGAGTACCACCGGCCGCCCGTCCAGCGCACGGACAGCCCGCGGCTGCCTTCGGACACCCCCGCGCGCGACCTGACCGCGCTGAGCCTGGCCGAGCTGCGCGCGCTGCGCCGCGAGGCCCAGCGCGACGAGGCCGACCTCAGTTACGTGCGGCGGCTGCTCCAGGGCCGGATCGACATCCTGCGCGCGGAGCTGGACCGGCGTGCGCCGGAGGGCGCGGCGTGTGTCACCGCGCCCCTGGAGGCCTCCGTCGTCGAGCGGCTCGCGGAGATCCTGCGCGACGCCCCGGCCTCCAGCCGTTCCTCGGCCCGGCACCTGACGGTGGGCGCGCCGCAGGGCGAGGAGTACCGGCGGCTGGCCGCCGAGATGCTCGGCGAGGTCGAGCTGTCCGACCTGGGTGCGCGCACCGACCCGGAGCTGACCACGGGCATCGGGCGCCTGGAGCGCTACGAGCAGCAGGTGTCGCGCCGCCGCCGCCGGTTGCAGCGCACCGCCGACGAGTGCAGCACGGAGATCGCCCGCCGGTACCGCGAGGGCGAGGCACACGTGGACGACCTGCTGGCCTGAGCTTCGGGGGAGTGACCGGGAGGGCCGGTCGGATATTCGCACGACACCGGCCGGCCCGCCGCCTAGCGTGGGTCCATGACCTCCCTCGACCGCGCCGACGGCATCGACGTACGCCCGATCACGGAGACCGAGTTCACCGCCTGGCAGCGCGCCGTGGGCACCGGCTTCCTGCGGGCGCAGGCCCTGTCGGAGGAGGAGGTGGAGGCGCGGCGCCGGGTGTTCGTCCCCGGGCGGTACCTGGGAGCCTTCGACCGGGACCGGTGCGTGGCGACCCTCCGCTCCTTCGATCAGCGGCTCACGGCCGTCGGCGGGGCGAGCGTCCCGGCCGACGCCGTCTCGGGCGTCACCGTGACGGCGACCCACCGGCGGCGGGGTCTGCTCTCCCGGATGATGGCGCAGGACCTGGCGGCCGCGAAGGAGCGGGGGGACGTCGTCGCGACCCTGATCGCCGCCGAGTACCCGATCTACGGCCGGTTCGGTTTCGGCCCGGCGACCTGGACGGCCGAGTGGACCGTCGACGTGCCGCGGGCCGGGGTGGACACCCGATGGGCGGGCCCGGCGGACGGCGGCCGGATCGACCTGGTGGACGGCGAGGACGTGCGCAAGCTCGGACCGGAGCTCCACGAGCGGCTGTGCCGCACCCGGCCCGGCGCCATCGACCGCGACGAGCACTGGTGGAAGGTGAACACGGGGGCCCTGCGCGCCGACCCGTCGTGGAAGACGCCCTTCTACGCCGTGTACCGCTCGGCGTCCGGCGAGGTGGAGGGCATGGCCGTCTACCGGGTGGACGACCACTGGGGTGACGCCAAGCAGCCGTTGAACACGGCGAGCGTGGACTGGCTGACCGGCGTGACCCCGCGGGCGGAGCGGGCCCTGTGGCACTACCTGTGCTCCATCGACTGGGTCGTCACGGTCAAGAGCGGCTGGCGCGCCCCGGACGACCTGCTTCCGCTGCTGCTGCCCAACCCGAGGGCGGCCGCCCTCACGACGCAGTCCGACTGGCTGTGGGTGCGCATCCTCGACGTCGAACGGGCCCTGGAGGCGCGGACGTACGAGGGCGAGGGCGCGCTGGTGCTGGAGGTCGCCGGGGTGGACGGGCTGACCGGCGGGCGCTACCGGCTGGAGGCCGGCACCGGCGGGGCGTCCTGCACGCCGACCACCGAGAGCGCCGAGCTGGCGCTGGGCCTGGGGGAGTTGGCGGCGCTGTGGCTCGGGGACGAGTCGGCGGTGCGGCTGGCGGCCCTGGGGCGGGTCGGGGAAGAACGAGCGGGCGCCGCCCGGAAGGCCGACGCCCTGCTGCGTACGTCCAGGCGGCCGTGGTGCCCGGACATGTTCTGAGCCGCTCCCTTCTGCCGGCGGACAGGACCCGCATCCGTAGCGAGCTGTTCGGTTGTGGTGGTCGTGCCGTGTCTTCCTCCGGCCGTCCGGGGCTCCCGGCTCCCCTCCGGAGGGGAGTCCCGCGGCGATGTCGCGTCGGCCAACCGTCTCAAGGTCCGACCAGGTCGCGGAAGTTGGCTACCAACTTCACTGTACTTATCTCCGCCTGGAAGCGGCTCATAACCACCTTTCCGTGAACTGCCGCAAGATGGCGGGAAGTTGTACGGTGCAGCTGTGGACCCGGAACACGACTCCGCCACTGGGCGGAAGAGGTCGCAACGGCCACAGCGGACACATCACGAGGTGGCCGACGCGTTGCGCGCCCGCATCAGGTCGGGGGCGTTGACGCCGGGTGCGCGCATGCCCACCCAGGCGCGGCTGGCCGAGGAGTTCGGCGTCGAGCGCGGGGTGGTGCGCCAGGCGCTGCGCGTGCTCCAGTCCGAGCAGTTGCTCACCCATGTCTCCAAGGGCAGCCCGGCGAGGGTGGCTCCCGATCCCGCCCGGGCCCTGACCGGCGGGCCCGAGGCCCCGCCGCTGCCCACGACGGTGACGCTCGCGCCCCGGATCGCGCGCGCCTTCGCCGCCGAGCACGTGGAGATCGACGCTGTGTGCCTGACCTCCGTCTCCCTCACGCTCGCCATCGGTGAGCCACTGCGGGAGATCCACGCCGGCCGGCTGAAACCGGCCAGGGTCGACGTCCGGGTGCTGCTGCCGAGCCGGGACATCGACCTCGCCTTCCCGGTGCCGGTCGCCGGGCCGCGCGGCGACGACCTGGTGCACGAGCGGTGGCTGACCATGCGCAACGCCCAGGGCCAGGTCCTGCGGCACAACCTGCTGGCCCTGCGCTCCACGCACGGCATCGACGTCCGCGTCACCTTCCGCGCGCTGCCGTTCACGCCGCCGGTGAAGCTGTACCTGCTCAACGGCAGGGAGGCGCTGTTCGCCTACTACACGCTGACGCGCCGGGAGGCCGAGATCGGCCGGGAGCAGCTGGAGATGTACGACGCCCAGGGCACCCGGTCGATGCTGTTCTCGTTCCGGCAGGGGGCCGGGCCGCGTGACACGACGTTCGTGGAGCAGTCGCACCTGTGGTTCGACGCGCTGTGGGAGACGATCAGTTCGGAGCTGGCGCTCGGCGGCTGACGTCTCCCACGGTGGTGCCGTGCGCGGTGCGGTGGTTCACAGGGCGGGTCCCGTCATGAGCAGTGCGAGCACGACGGCTCCCGCGGAGCTGACCGCCGGGCTCTTGGCCTTGATGCCGACGGTGAGCAGGAGGAGGCCGACGATGCCCGCCGGTCCGTACTTCCACTGGACGAGTTGCTCGCAGGTCACGACGAGGACCGCGGAGAGGAGGGCGAGGGCAGGCATGTTCTTTCCCCCTTCGGGCTTCCGGGGCGGGAGGGTGGGAGGCGAGAGGGTGCCGGGTGGTGCCGGGTGGTGCCGGTGGTGCCGGGTGGTACCAGGCGATGCGGGCGAACGTCGGAAGCAAAACTTCCGCCAACTCGCTCAAGTTGGCAACCAACTATGCTGAAGTTGTCCCCACTTGGCTACCGGGTATAAACAACTTGCCGACAACTCCCGTCAGATGGATCAGGGTTGTAGCGTTTGGTCGTGACCCAGGAGAACGTCGCAGTGAACGGCAGCAGCAGGCGGGCCTCGCCGCAGGAGATCGCCGGCATCCTGCGGGAACGCATCCGCGCCGGGGAGCTGAGGGCGGGCGACCGGCTGCCCACCCAGGCCGAACTCGCGGAGGAGTTCGGCGTGGAGCGGGGAACCGTGCGCCAGGCCCTGCGGGCGCTCCAGGAGGACGGACTGCTCACCAACGTCAGCAAGGGCAGTCCGCCGAGGATCGCCGAGCCGGCCCCGGCCCGCGACGAACCCCAGCCGACCATGGTGGGACTGGCCCCGCGGCTGACCGAGGCGTTCTCGGCGCGGACCGTCCGCGTGGACGTCGTCTGCCACACCGCGGAGACGCTGATGGTCGCCCTCGGTGAGCCGCTCCGCCTGATCCACGAGGGCCGGATCCGCCCCGAGTCGATCGACGTGCGCATCCTGGTCCCGTCCCGGGACATCGAACTGGCCTTCCCGGTCCCGGTCGAGTCGCACGGCGAGGACGACTCCGTCCACCAGCGCTGGCTGGCCATGCGCAACGCCCAGGGCCAGGTGCTGCAGCACAATCTGCTTTCCCTGCGCTCCACGCACGGCATGGACGTCCATGTCCGCTTCCGGGCACTGCCGTTCACCCCGCCGGTGAAGCTGTACCTCCTCAACGGGGAGGAGGCCCTGATGGGCTACTACATGCTGACCAGGCGCGAGGAGGAGTGGGGGAGCCGGACGCTGGACATGTACGACGTCCTCGGGTCGAGGTCCCTGCTGTTCTCCTTCGCCCGGCGGGCCGGCCGGCGGGACGCGGCGTTCGTGGAGGAATCCCAGAAGTGGTTCGACGCCCTCTGGGAAACCATCACCACGGACCTGACACTCTCCTAGTGACTTCCGATACGCAGCAGACTGGTTCGGTGACGATCGAGACCGAGAACGATCCGGACGTGCTCCGTAGGCTGATCGCACGCGCCCGTGTGGTGCTGTGGGACTTCGACGGGCCCATCTGCCGTCTGTTCGCCGGGCATTCGGCGGAACGCGTCGCCGGCGACCTCGTCTCCTGGCTGGAGGGCCGGGGGCTGCACGGCCTTCTCACCGACGCCGAGCGCGCCTCCCTCGACCCCCAGGTGGTCCTGCGCGCCGTGGACCGCAGGCACCCCGGCAGCGACCTCGTCGCCGAGCTGGAGGAGCGCCTGACCCAGGAGGAACTGCGGGCGACGGCCTCGGCGATGCCCACCGCGTACGCCGACCCGCTGATCCGCACCTGGACGGCGATCGGGTCCCGGCCGGCGGTCACCACGAACAACTCGCCCCGAGCGGCCCGCACCTACCTGGAGAGCCGCGGCCTGGCC
Organism: Streptomyces sp. NPDC017943; assembly: GCF_044328425.1. NCBI lineage: Bacteria > Bacillati > Actinomycetota > Actinomycetes > Kitasatosporales > Streptomycetaceae > Streptomyces > Streptomyces sp. NPDC017943. The sequence continues at coordinate 57,473 of NZ_JBIRHH010000008.1, forward strand.
GACTGCTTCGCCCCGCACCTCTACGGCCGGACCGAGGAACTGCGGCACCTCAAACCCGACCCGCACTGCCTGAACCGGGCGCTGAACGCGATGGGGGCGGCCCCGGCGGACGCCCTGATGATCGGTGACACCCCCTCCGACCACCTGGCGGCGCGACGGGCGGGCGTGCCGTTCCTGGGCTACGCGCGCACCGAGGAGAAGGCCAAGAAGCTGAGGGCGGCCGGGGCCGGGACGGTGGTGGGAACCCTGGAGACGCTGCTGCGCCTGCTGCGCGGCTGAGCCGGGCGGTGCCCCGCGCCGCCGCCTCCACCGCCGTTCAGCCGCCGCCTCCACCGCCGTTCAGGTGTGCGCCGGTTAGCTCACACCGGGGGAACCCGGTCCCACCTGCCCGGTTCTCCCTCGCGGGCGCGGCCCGCGGGAGTAGATTGCGTCCCCTCCCACCCCGTCGGCACCACCGGAACAGGCTGAACCAGCACATGACATCCCCGTCGGTCACCGGTGCTCGAGGGCGAGCAGAGGGGATGAGCGGCGACCCGAGCCTGGTCCGGGGCCCGCTCAAGGGCTACCACCACGAGACCTACGTGCTCGCTCCGCCGGGCGGGACGCGCGCCGTGAAGTTCCGTGAGCCGCGGGCCGAGATCCTCTGGTTCGACCGGAGGTGCTTCCGGTCGGAGGAGGAGCTGCTCACGGCCCTGCGCCCGCACGTCAGCCGCGTCCCGGACGTCGTCGACGTGGGCGGCATGCCCCTCCAGGCCTTCATCGAGGGACGCACGCTCGGGGAACTGCGCCGTCCGGGGCGACGCGTCCCCGGGTCCGCGTGCGAGCAGATCCTGGACCTCTTCGGCGACCTGGTCCGGGTCACCCCGGACATGCTCGACGTCGAGCGGCGGTGCGAGGACGACGACCGGGCCGAGGACGGGGACAGCGACGGCTTCCTGGAGCGTCTGATCGTCTTCGTCGAGGAGCGGGTGTACGCGAGGAACGCACCGGCCTTCGCCGGGCTCTTCCACGCGCTCGGTCTCTCGGACGAATCGTTCAGCCGGCTCAGGAAGCACGTGCTCGGGCTGCGGCGGCGGGGCTTCTGCCTGCTCCACGCCGACCTGCACCGGGAGAACCTGATCCTCGACCCCGCGGGGCGGCTCTGGGCCATCGACTGGGAACTGGCGATGCCGGGCGACCCCCTGTACGACCTGGCCACCCACCTGTATCTGATGCGCTACCCCGCCGACCAGGAGCGCCGCATCGTCGCCGGCTGGCGGCGGGTGGTCGAGCGGTGCGCACCGGGCGCCTCGAACGGCTGGGAGGAGGACCTGCCGCTGCTGCTGGACTTCAAGCGGGCTCAGTCCGTGTTCACCGACGTGATCCGGGTGGCACTGTCCCTGCGCGAGGCGGGCGGATTCGACCGGGTGGCGCTGCCCGACGCGGCCGGACGGCTGCGGAAGATCCTGACCGCCGCCGCGCCACCGCTGGGGCTGACGCAGGTGCCGAGCCGTGCCCGGATCGCGGCGGCCCTGGTCCGCTGGCACGAGGACGGGCGGGCCGCGCCGGGCGACCACTCCCTGCCGGCCGCGCCGGACGTGTACTGACGCGGAGTGCATAGGCTCCCTCCCATGAGCGAGCCCGGCCTGCGTGAGCGCAAGAAGCAGCGGATGTACCGCGTCGTGTCGGACATCGCCGTCCGGCTCTTCCTGGAGAAGGGGTTCGACGCGGTGTCCGTCGCCGAGGTGGCCGCCGCGGCGGAGATCTCCAAGCCGACGCTGTTCCGGTACTTCCCCGCCAAGGAGGATCTGGTGCTGCACCGGATCGCCGACCACGAGGGCGAGGCCGCGCGCGTGGTGCGGGCGGCGCAGGAGCCGCCCGTGGCGGCGCTGCGGCGGCACTTCCTCGAGGGACTGGACCGGGAGGACCCGGTGACCGGGCTCAACGGCCACCCGGACGTGCTGGCCTTCCACGCGCTGCTGTACGGCACGCCCTCCCTCGTCGCCCGCGCCCACGGCCACCAGGAGCGGTCGGAGGCGGCGCTCGCCGACGCGCTGGGCGGTGACCTCGACGCGCGGCTCGCGGCCGGGCAGATCATGGCCGTGCTGCGGGTGCTCGCGCTGGAGAACTGGCGGCGGATCGCCGCCGGCGAAGCCGTGGCGCAGGTGCGCCCGGACGCGGTGGCGGCGGCGCGGCGCGCGTTCGGGCGGCTGGCCGAGGCCATGCCGCCCCACCTCCGGGACCGCGCCCCGGCCGATACTAGGTAACTTATTTAACTCGGTTACGTTTTTGGCGTAGGCTCGGCGGCATGACGTCGACCGAGCCCGCCCTGCAGCACGTCCTCGACCGCGAACGCGCCCACCACGAACGCTGCCGTGCCGCCCTGGCGGCCATGGTCGAGGGCGCCGGCGAGCAGGTCGTCGCCGGAGAGGACGTCTCCGCGTCCGGGGCCGACGCCGAGGTCCTCGGCTACCGGCTGCGCAGCCGGGCCAAGGCCCTGCGGGAGCTGCCCGAGGGGCCGCTGTTCTTCGGTGCGCTGCACGGCGAGGAGGGACGGCTGCACATCGGGCGGCTGCGGATCTCCGAGCACCCGGCCGAGCCGCCCCTGGTGGTCGACTGGCGCGCACCCGTCTCGCGCGCCTTCTACCAGGCCTCGGCCCGCGACCCCCAGGGCGTCGCCGTGCGCCGCCGGTTCGGCTGGGCACCGGGCAGCCGGGGCGACTCCGGCGACCTGACCGGCCTGGAGGACGAGCACCTGGCGCGGGGGGAGACCCGGTCCAGCGAGATCGTCGCCCGCGAGATCGAACGGCCCCGCGTCGGCCCCATGCGGGACATCGCCGCCACCATCCAGCCCGAGCAGGACGACCTCGTCCGCGCCGGCCTGGCGGTGTCGGTGTGCGTCCAGGGGGCTCCCGGCACCGGCAAGACCGCCGTCGGACTGCACCGGGCCGCGTATCTGCTCTACACCCACCCGCAGCGCATCCGGCGGGGCGGCCTGCTGATCCTCGGGCCCAACCGCACGTTCCTGTCGTACATCGCGGAGGTGCTGCCCGCCCTCGGGGAGAGCGGGGTGCGGCAGTCGACCCTGACCGAGGAGATCGCGCGCTGCCCCGTGCGCGGCACCGACGACGCCGCCGCGGCCGCGGTCAAGCACGACGCCCGCACGGCCGAGGTGCTGCGGCGGGCGCTGTACGCGCGCGTGCGTCCCGAGGGGGCCGGGCCGCTGGCCGTGCCGGACGGCTCCTCCCGGTGGCGGGTGCCGGAGGCGGAGCTGGCGCGGATCGTGGCCGGGGTGCGCGCGGAGGAACCGCCCTACGGGGTCGGACGGGAGCGGGTCCGGGCCAGGATCGTGCGGTCGCTGCGGGAGCAGGCCGAGCGGCGGGCCGGGCCGCCCACCAACGCCTGGGTGCGCCGCGTCGAACGGGCCCGGCCGGTGTCCGCGTACGTCGACGCCGTCTGGCCGCGGGTGCGCCCCGAGGAGGTGCTGGCCGGACTGCTCGGTGACCCGGAGGCGCTGGCGGCCGCCGCCGACGGGCTGCTCGACGCCGGTGAGCAGCGGGCGCTGCTGTGGGCCCGGCCGCCCCGGTCGTGGAAGTCGGCGCGCTGGTCGGAGGCCGACCTGGTGCTGCTCGACGAGGTGGCCGGGCTGATCGGGCATCCCGAGGGCTACGGGCACGTCGTCGTGGACGAGGCGCAGGACCTGTCGCCGATGGAGTGCCGGGCCATCGCCCGCCGGGCCCGCTTCGGGTCCCTGACGGTGCTGGGCGACCTGGCGCAGGGCACGACGCCGTGGGCCGCGCGGTCCTGGCGGACGGTCCTCGCGCACCTCGGGAAACCCGAAGCGCCGGTGATCGAGCTGACGACCGGGTTCCGGGTGCCCCAGGCGGTCGTCGGGCTCACCAACCGGCTGCTGGAGCGGCTGGACGTGGACGTGCCGGCGGCGCGTTCCCTGCGCGGTGACGGGGAGCTGACGGAGCGGAGGACCACCGCGGAGGGCGTGCCCGGGGCCGTCGTGGACGCGGTGCGGGACGCACTGGGGCGGGAGGGGTCGGTCGGGATCGTCGCGGCGGACGCGGACCTGCCCCGCGTGCGGGCGGCCCTGGAGGCGGCCGGGGTGGCGGCGGCCGGCCCGGACGCACTCGGCGCACGGGTCTCCCTGGTGCCCGCCCGGCTGGTCAAGGGCCTGGAGTACGACCACGTCGTGGCGGTCGAACCGGCGGCCGTCGCCGAGGCGGAGGAGCGCGGTCTGCACCGCCTGTACGTGGTGCTGACCCGGGCGGTGTCGCGCCTGGAGGTGGTGCACAGCAGGCCGCTGCCGTTCGGGTCGTGACGGACGCTCCGCTCCGCTCGGCGCTGTGCCGTCAGTCCTGCTCCGCGAACGCGCCCTTCGGCCCGAAGGCCGCTTCGGCGAAGCGTTCGCCGATGCGCCGGTGGGTGGCCGCGTCGGGGTGGACGTGGTCGGGCAGCGGCAGCTCGGCCGCGTCGGAGGCGCCGTAGAGGGTGAGCCCGTCCAGGTAGTGCAGGTGGGGGTCCTCGGCGGCGCGCCGGGCGGCGATGCGGGACAGCTCCTCGCGGATCGCGGAGAGGGTCAGCTTGCCCATCGCCGTCTCGGCCGGATCGCCCATGGCGGCGAACGCCATGCGGCCCTTGCCGAGCTCCTCGACGTCCGGGGCGGTCGGGCCGGGGGTGTCCTCGTGGATGGCGCAGTGGATGGGGGAGACCAGCAGCAGCGGGGTGTCCGGGTGCCCCTCGCGGACGGTGTCCAGGAACCCGTGCACGGCCGGGCCGAAGGCGCGCCGCCGCATCACGTCGTGGTTGACGATGTTGATCCCGATCTTGACGCTGATGAGGTCGGCCGGGGTGTCCCGCATGGCGCGTGCCGTGAACGGGTCGAGCATCGCGCTGCCGCCCAGGCCGAGGTTGATCAGCTCCACCCCGCCGAGCGACGCGGCGATCGCCGGCCAGATGGCCGTGGGGCCGGCCGCGTCGGACCCGTGGCTGATCGAGCTGCCGTGGTGCAGCCACACCCGGCGGCCCCGGTCCGGCAGCGGCTCCACGGGCGCGTCGGTGCGCAGGGCGACGAGTTCGGTGGTCTCGTTGTGCGGCAGCCAGATCTCGACGTCCTTGTCGCCCTCGCGCAGTCCGTCGAAACGGACCGTGCCGACCGGGCCGTGCGTGACCTCGCTCCGCCCGGTCTCCAGGTCGACCAGGAGGCGGTTGCCGCCGCTCCCGCAGGCCTGGCCGGCCGGGCGGCCGTCGACCAGCAGGTCGTACCGGCCGTCCGGGCGGTCGGGGAAGCCGGTGTAGTCGCGCTTGGTGCGCAGCGTGTCCAGCTCGACGGCGGTCGCGGAGGTATGGAACGCCAGCCGTACGCCGGAGGGCTGGGCCTCGGCCATCGCCAGCTGGGCGTCGGTGTTCTGGGCGCGGGCCCGGGCGGGCAGCCGGTGCGGCAGCAGGCCGTGCCCGGTGCGCTCCAGGTCGAGGGCGCCGCGCAGCAGGGCGGCGGTGATCGGCGTGGTGATCCAGTCGTGCTCGGTGTGCATCGTGTCAGCCTCGGGGATCCGTAGGGGGCGCGGGCCAGTTGCGCAGCAGCGTGTCGAGGGCGTCGAGGATCCGGGCCCAGGTCGCGTCGGTGTCGGGGGCGCTGTGGCTGAACCCGCCGCCCAGTTCCAGGCTCACGTAGCCGTGGAAGACGCTGCCCAGGAGCCGGACCGCGTGGGTTTGGTCCGGTTCCGTCAGGTCGTAGCCGCGCAGCAGCGCCCGGGTCATCCGGGCGTGCCGGACGCCGGCGCTCGCGGCTGCCGTCTGCGGGTCCAGACGCAGCTGGGCCGCCGCGTAGCGGCCGGGGTGCTCCCGGGCGTAGTCGCGGTAGACGTCGGCGAGGGCGGTCAGGGCGTCCTTGCCGGAGCGTCCGGCCAGGGCCTCGGCGGCCCGGTCGGCCAGTTCCGTCAGGGCGAGCAGGGCGATCCGGGTCTTCAGGTCCTGGGAGTTGCGCACGTGCGAGTACAGGCTCGCGACCTTGACGTCGAACCGCCGGGCCAGTGCCGAGACGGTGACCTGCTCGAACCCGACCTCGTCGGCCAGTTCGGCGCCCGCCTCGGTCAGCCGCTCCGGCGTCAGTCCCACACGCACCATCAGCGCTCTCCCTTCTACCTGAAGAGAGTGTGCCCCTGCCTAAAGCCTTTAGGCAAACGGCTTCTGATCTCGGCCGCCGCGCCGGGTCTTCCCCCAGGGCTTGAGGACGGAGATCACCGTCATGAAGACATAGGCGGACAGCGACACGACCGGGCCGAACAGCACGTCACCGGCGTCCGGCAGCGGCCCGCCCGCGGTGACGGCGGCGACCGCGGAGTCCACGCCGGGGCGCAGCGCGAGGACCGTGGCGGTGACCGTGCCGAGGGTCAGCCAGAACTTCGTGTACACCCACCGGTACCGGGCCAGGCCCCACTTCGTGCCCAGCGACAGCACCAGGCCGCTCAGCAGGGTGAGCAGCGCGGCGGGCAGCAGCAGCCAGTCCGCGAAGAGCTTCATGGTCCGCACGCAGGCCTCCACGGTCGCGGACGAGCCGGTGGTGGCCGCGGTGGCCCCGAGCGCGAGCAGCCCGAGCGTCAGCCCGAGCCAGCCGGCGGAGGCGACGACGTGCACGCAGAGCAGGGCCCGGCGGGCGGGACGGGAAAGTGTCGGCGCCGGGCTGGGCCTGCGGGCCGGCTTCGGGGCGGTGTCCATGCGGACCACGCTGCCGTGCGCCGCCGCCGGGGGCGTCCGGCGGCGGGAGTATCCCGGCGTACCGGGATCGGCGTACGCGCCGCGCGCGCCGTCCCCTACCGTCACGGCATGACCGAGCCCTCCTATCTCGCCGCCGTCCGGCACTCCTACGACACCGTCGCCCGGGCCTACGCCGAGCGGGTGCCGCGGCCGCAGTCCCTGGACCCGGTGTCCCGCGCGATGCCGGCGGCCTTCGCCGATCTGGTGCGGGCCCGGGGCCCGGTCGCCGACCTGGGCTGCGGCCCGGGAAGGGTGACGGCCCACCTGGCCGCCCTCGGCGTCACGGTGTTCGGCGTGGACCTGTCGCCGAGGATGATCGAGCTGGCCCGGTCGGCCCATCCGGACCTCCGTTTCGAGGTCGGCTCGATGACGGCCCTGGACATCGGCGACGGCGAACTCGGCGGCGTCCTGGCGTACTACGCGACCCACCACACCCCGCCCGGGCGACTCCCGGCGGTCTTCGCCGAGTTCCACCGCGTCCTCGCCCCCGGGCGGCCGGCTCCTGCTGGCGGGCCACACCGGCGACGGCGAACACCTGCGCCCGACCCACGCCTACGGCGACCACCCGGTGTCCTACGAGTCGTACCTGCTGCCACCGGACCGCATCGCCGCCCTGCTCCACGACGCGGGGCTGGTGGTCACGACCCGGGACGTCCAGGAACCGGAGGGCCCGTCCACCCGATGGACGGGCACGTTCCTGGCGCACCGGCCGGAGGACTGAGCACCCGGACGCGTGATGGCCGTGGCACGGCCATGGCTGAGGCCCCCGCGTGGTGTGGCGCACTTTTGCAAGCAGGTGCTTGCAATAGTTAGCGAGGTGGGGCAGTGTGGGGGGCATGGCAACGCTCAACGTCGGCAATCTCGGTGACTATCTGCGCGAGCAGCGGCGCAACGCGCAGTTGTCGCTGCGGCAGCTCGCCGACGCCGCCGGGGTGTCCAACCCGTACCTGAGCCAGATCGAGCGCGGCCTGCGCAAGCCGAGCGCGGAGGTGCTCCAGCAGGTCGCCAAGGCCCTGCGCATCTCCGCCGAGACGCTGTACGTCCGGGCCGGCATCCTCGACGCCGAGCGCGACCGGGACGAGGTGGAGACGCGTGCCGTCATCCTCGCCGACCCGACGCTGAACGAACGGCAGAAGCAGGTGCTGCTCCAGATCTACGAGTCCTTCCGCAAGGAGAACGGGTTCACGGGCGGCGACGGCGGCACCGTGCCCGGCGGGTCCGCGGTGCTCGGCGTCGTGGACGGCGACGGCCCGGCCGAGGCGGCGACGGAGGCGGACCCGCCCCGCGGCGACGGCGACGGCGGCATACCGGCGGGCGGTGGCGGCCGTTCCCCGGGGCGGCGCAGACGCGCCGACGACAGCGGTGCCTCCGCCCGTACGACCGGCGGCGCACGCGCCCGCCGCCCCCGCAGCACCGACGGCGGTACGACCGCCGGCAGCGACACCGACCCGCAGCAGACGGCCGGCTGAGCCGGACCAGGGCACCGGCCGCCCCCTGCGGATCACACCCTCAGCGAACCCTCGAGCGACACAGAATCCGGGAGGACCATCACCATGGCCATCACCGACGACCTGCGCAAGACCCTCAGCGACCCGACCCCGCTCTACTTCGCCGCGGGCACCGCCGACCTCGCCTTCCAGCAGGCCAAGAAGGTGCCCGCCCTGGTGGACCAGCTGCGCTCCGAGGCCCCCGCGCGGTTCGAGGCCGTACGCAACACCGACACCAGGGCCGTCCAGGAGAAGGCCTCCGCCCGCGTCAAGGAGACGCAGGAGAGCCTGCAGAGCAAGGTCACCGGGTTCCTCGGCTCCGTCGACATCAAGAAGCTCGGCAGCAACCTGGACGCGGACCTGAAGAAGCTCGGCGAGAGCGCCCAGGACCTCGCGCTGCGCGGTGTCGGCGTGGCCGCCGAGTACGCCGTCAAGGCCCGCGAGACCTACGAGAAGGTCGCCGAGCACGGCGAGCAGGCCGTGCGCACCTGGCGCGGGGAGGCCGCCGACAGCATCGAGGACGTCGCCGAGGGCGTCGAGGAGCTGGCGATCGCGGTCGAGCCGAAGCGCGAGCCGGTCGAGGTCAAGGAGGAGCCGGCCAAGCCCGCGCAGGTCATCGCCTCCGAGGCCAAGGCCGCCGCGGCGAAGAAGACGCCCGCCGCCAAGAAGACCCCGGTGCGCAAGCCCGCCACGGCGAAGAAGACGACGCCGCCGGCCAAGTGAGCCGCAGCCGCCGACGCGGGCCGGGCACCCTGGGGGTGTCCGGCCCGTTGTGCGGGTACGGTGACCGCGTAGGGACGAGCCGAGCCGGGTGGTGGACGTTGTGCTGATGCAGGGCTTCCAAGGGTTTCTGTGGCTTCTGAACGTGGCGTTGACCGTGTTCAGCGCCTTCGCGCTGATCGACGCCGCGGTGCGCCGGGAGGACGCCTACCGCGCGGCCGACAAGAAGACCAAGCCGTTCTGGCTGATCATCCTCGGGCTCGCCCTCGTCGTGAACCTGCTCTTCCCGATCCTGTCGTTCCTGCCGATCATCGGCCTCATCGCGACGATCGTGTACATGGTCGACGTCCGGCCGGCGATCCGCGCGCTGCCCGGCGGCGGCCGCAGCCACCGCGGCTCCAGCAGCGACGGCCCGTACGGCCCGTACAACGGCGGCCGGTAGCGGCACGCGGCTCGCCCCGCGGCCCACACGCGGGCGGCCCGGCCGTACGCCCTACGGCACCCGGTCCAGCAGGAGCACCGCGACGTCGTCCGTCAGCTCGCCGCCGTTGAGGTCCCGGACCTCGTTCACCGCCGCCTGAAGCAGCTGCTCGCCCCGCAGCCCCTCGGCGAACTGGCGGCGGACCATCTCCGTCATGCCCTCCTGGCCGAGCCGCTCGCGACCTTCACCGATGCGGCCCTCGATCAGGCCGTCGGTGTAGAGCATCAGGCTCCACTCGGCCCCCAGCTCCACCTGCATCCGCGGCCAGCGGGCCCGGGGCAGCAGGCCGAGGGCCGGGCCGTTGTTGTCGTACGGCAGCAGCCGGGCCGGCCGGCCCGGGCCCGCGAGCAGCGGGGAGGGGTGGCCCGCCAGGCACAGGCCCGCGCGACGGCCGTCGGGCGCGATGTCCACCGTGCACAGGGTCGCGAAGATTTCGTCGTCGGCCCGCTCGTGCTCCAGCACCTGCTGGAGCGTGCCCAGCAGCTGGTCACCGCACAGGCCGGCCAGCGTCAGCGCGCGCCACGCGATGCGCAGCTCGACCCCGAGGGCGGCCTCGTCCGGGCCGTGGCCGCAGACGTCGCCGATCATGGCGTGCACCGTGCCGTCGGGGGTGCGGACGACGTCGTAGAAGTCGCCGCCGAGCAGGGCCCGTGAACGGCCCGGGCGGTACCGCGCGGCGAACCGCAGCGGGGAACCCTCCAGCAGGGGCGTCGGCAGCAGGCCGCGCTCCAGACGGCGGTTCTCCTGGGCCCGCAGCTTGCCCTCGGCGAGCCGGCGCTCGGCGGACTCCGACCGCTTGCGCTCCACGGCGTAGCGGATCGCGCGGCTGAGCAGCCTGCTGTCCAGCTCGTCGCGGAAGAGGTAGTCCTGGGCGCCCACCCGCACCGCCTCCGCGCCGCGCTCGGCGTCGCCCGAGGCGGTCAGCGCCAGCACGGCGTGCCGGGGCGCGAGCTCCAGCACGTGCTTGAGCACGGCGAGCTCGTCGTCGGAGTCGCTGCGGCCGGGCGCGGGCAGCGCGAGGTCCAGCAGGATGCAGTGGACGTCGTCGGTCAGCAGCCGCGCGGCCTCGGTGAGGTTGCGGGCCGTGCGGACGCGGATCGGCTTGCCGGCCTCGTCGAGCATGTCCGGCACGATCGGCGAACCGGCCGGATCGTCCTCGATCAGCAGCAGCGTCAGATTGGTGTGGGCGGTGTGCTCCACCTTTTTCGTGGTGTTCCCGGCGGTGTCCGGCGTGCGGGCCGCGCCCGGGGTGTCCGTGACGGACTCCTCGGCGGATCCGCCGCGCGGGGACGCGGCCTGCGCCTGACCACTCTCCGCGGCCGGGATCGCTCTCTGCCGCGGTATGGGTACGGGCATCGTCTTGGGTTCCTTCCCTCCCCCCGAGGGCATGGCGGGGCGAGGGACCTCGACCCACCGACGGGGACCATAGCGGGTGTCGGCGCCGCAGTGGAATGGTGCGAGCCACGGCCCCGGGTGATCGGCCGGTGTCATATGCCGCGATATGTACCGCAGTTGGACAGCCCTGGAATGCTGCGGCAATGACGAACGTCACGTCGGCGCTTGGCCGGGTGGGGTGTTCGGGGTGCGGTGGGTCACGTGGGCCAGGTCACGGGCGGTGCACCGGTGTCCGATATCCGGTGCCTTGGTGCTTGGTGCTTGGTGCTTCCATGTCCGCGCCCGTGCCCCTGCCCGTGCGGTGTCAGCCGGCGTCCGGGCGGACCACTCCGAGGATCGGCATGGTCCCGGCCCCCGCGACGGTGATGTCCCGCCCGGGCCGGGGGGCGTGCACGATCGCCCCGTCGCCGATGTACATCCCGACATGGCTCGCGTCACCGAAGTAGATGACGAGGTCGCCGGGGCGCATGTCCGCGACGGCGACGTGCCGCAGCCGCTTCCACTGCTCCTGCGAGGTGCGCGGGATGCCGCGGCCGGCGGAGATCCAGGCCTGGGACGTGAGCCCCGAGCAGTCGTAGCTCCTGGGACCCTCGGCGCCCCACTGGTAGGGCTTGCCGATCTGGGCCGTGGCGTAGGCGACGGCCTTCTTGCCCTGTGCGGAGGCCTTGGCGCTGATCTCGGACAGGGCACCGGAGTCGAGCCAGGCGGTCTGCGCCTTCTTCGCGGCCGCCTTCTCCAGCTCCGCCAGACGCTCCCGCTCCTCCTCCTGCAACTCCGATTCGAGCTGCTCCGCCTGCGCGATCTGCTTCTCGATCTTCTTCTGCGCGGCGGCCTTGGCCTTGCGGCCCGCTTCCAGCTTCTTCCACTGGGCGGAGGCGTCCTTGGCGTACTGCTCCAAGTCCTGCTGGGTGCGCGACAGTTCGCCGAGCAGTCCCTTGGTCGCGTGGTGGCCCTGGCGGACCCGGCCCGCGCCGTCGAGGAAGTCCTGCGGGTCGTCGCTCAGGACGAGATGCGCCTCGGGAGGCAGCCCGCCACCGCGGTACTGGGCGGCCGCCGCCGCTCCGGCACGGGCCTTGAGCTGCCGGAGCCGCTCCTTGCCCTCGACGATCTTCCTGGCCAGCTTGACGACCTCTTCGGACTGCTTGTCGGCCTTCTCCTCGGCGGCGTTGTACTCGTCGGTGGCGCGCGCGGCGGCGCGGTAGAGCCGGTCGAGCCTCTCGCGCACGGCCTCGAGGTCCCTGCTGGGCGCGGGCGCGGGTGTGGGGGCCGCGCTCGCGGTGGGTGCCGGGGGTTCCGGAGCGGCGAACGCCGTGCCCGGTGCCGCCAGCACGGTGACCGCGCAGACCACGGCCACGGCCGTCGCGATCAGGCCACGCCTGCCCGTACCCATACTCCAGCCCCCAAACTGATTAACCGTCAGTAACAACCGGTCCGCCTGGGGATGCTGCCACGTCCTGGCGTGAAACGACAGAGGCAGTACTTCCCGCCGCCCCCGCGCCGCCATGCCCCCGGCATGGCGATCTCCCCGCCTGTGTGACGAACGACTCACCGGGATCGTTCCACCCTGGCCGGATCACGCGCGGGGAGCCAACGCCTCCCAGCGCACGGTCACTTCGCCCTGCCGCCAGCGTGCCGGGCCGTCCGTCACCGGCCAGTCGGCCGTGAGGTCCCGGACCGTGCGGATCCAGCGCTGGCGGGCCCCGTACGACGCGTACGGCGCGGCGGCGGCCCAGGCGCGGTCGAAGTCGCGCAGGAAGGCGTGCACCGGCTCGCCCGGGACGTTGCGGTGGATGAGCGCCTTCGGCAGGCGCTCCGCCAGGTCGGAGGGGCGTTGCAGCGAGCCCAGCCGGGTGGCGAAGGTGACCGTGCGCGGGCCCTCGGGGCCGAGCGCGACCCAGACGTGCCGGCGCCCGATCTCGTCGCAGGTCCCCTCCACCAGCAGCCCGCCGCGCGAACCGGTCACCGGGTCGGCCGGGGCGAGCCGCCCGCACAGCCGCTCCCACACGCCCGCGACCTCGGCCTCCTCGTACTGCCGCAGCACGTTCGCCGCGCGGATGAGCAGGGGCCGCTGCGGCAGCGGGACCTCGAACCCGCCGTGCCGGAAGACCAGCCCCGGCCGCTCGTAGGGCCGGGCCGCGGCGACCCGGGCGGGCTCGATCTCCACCCCCACGACCCGGGTGCGGGGCGCGGCCGTGCGCAGCCGCTGGAGCAGTTCGACCGCCGTCCAGGGCGCGGCCCCGTACCCGAGGTCGACGGCCACGGGGTCGGCGGCGCGCCGCAGTTCCGCGCCGTGCGCGGCCGCGATCCAGCGGTCCATGCGGCGCAGCCGGTTGGGGTTGGTCGTCCCGCGCGTCACCGTTCCCACGGGGCGGGCGCCCGTACGGGCAGTCATGGCTACGAGGGTATGCGGCTGCCCGCGATGGCCCGTGCGTCGCCCGGACCGCCCCGTGGTGCGGCGCGGAGGCGGGCGGGTTGCTCCATGGCCGGTGACGCCGCAATCGCTCGAACGGTTGAGCGAGCTCGGTAATGGATCGGCAAAATGCGGCGCGGCAGGAATGGGAATCACTCGCTCCCGTGTTGCACCCGCTTGGAGGGAAGAGCGCACCCTCCGGCCGGTATGCCCGCAGCCAAGGAGGATCGCCCCGTGAGCCAGTACATCGGCAGGCTCGGGCGGCGCTCCGCGCCCGGGCGTCTGCGGCTGCACCGCAGGCCCCGCCGGGTCGCCATGCTCTCCGTGCACACCTCCCCGCTCCACCAGCCCGGCACCGGCGACGCCGGCGGCATGAACGTCTACATCGTCGAGCTCGCCCAGCGCCTGGCGGCCCTGGGCATCGACGTGGAGATCTTCACGCGCGCCACCGCCGCCGCCCTCCCGCCCACCGTCGACCTGGCCCCCGGCGTCCTGGTCCGGCACATCGACGCGGGTCCCTACGAGGGCCTCAACAAGGAGGACCTGCCCGCCCAGCTGTGCGCCTTCACGCACGGCGTGATGCAGGCCTGGGCCGGCCACCGGCCCGGCTACTACGACCTGGTCCACTCCCACTACTGGCTCTCCGGCCACGTCGGCTGGCTCGCCGCCCAGCGCTGGGGCGTGCCCCTGGTGCACGCCATGCACACCATGGCCAAGGTCAAGAACGCCAACCTGGCCGACGGCGACAGCCCCGAGCCCGCCGCACGGGTCATCGGTGAGACGCAGATCGTCGCGGCCGCCGACCGCCTCATCGCCAACACCGAGGAGGAGGCCGGCGAACTGGTCCGGCACTACGACGCCGACACCGCCAAGGTCGCCGTCGTCCACCCCGGTGTGAACCTCGGGCGCTTCACACCCGCCGACGGCCGCGCCGCGGCCCGGGCCCGGCTGGGCCTGCCCCAGGACGCCCTGATCCCGCTCTTCGCGGGCCGCATCCAGCCCCTCAAGGCCCCCGACGTGCTGCTGCGCGCCGTGGCCGTGCTCCTCGACGAGCGTCCCGAGCTGCGCTCCCGCATTCTCGTGCCGGTCGTCGGCGGCCCCAGCGGCAGCGGCCTCGCCAAGCCCGAGGGGCTGCAGAAGCTCGCCGCGCGCCTCGGCGTCGCCGACGTCGTGCGGTTCCGCCCGCCGGTCGGCCAGGAACAGCTGGCGGACTGGTTCCGTGCCGCGTCCGTACTGGTCATGCCCTCCTACAGCGAGTCCTTCGGCCTGGTCGCCATAGAGGCCCAGGCGGCGGGCACCCCCGTGCTCGCGGCCGCGGTCGGCGGCCTGCCGGTCGCCGTGCGCGACGGCCACACCGGTTTCCTCGTGCAGGGCCACAACCCGGCCGACTACGCGCGCGTGCTGCGCGCCTTCGCCGACGACCCGCACCTGGCGTCCCGGCTCGGCGACCAGGCGGCCCGGCACGCCCGGTCCTTCGGCTGGGACACCGCGGCCGCCGCCACGGCCGACGTCTACACGGCCGCGATGCAGTCCCATCGCCGTCGCGTACGCTCGCTGCATGGGTGAAACCGATCGGGAACAGCGTGCGGCGCAGGTCATCGAGGCGGCGTTCAAGGACGCCGAGCTGGAGTGGGAGAGCCCCGAGCCCGGGACCTACGTGGCCCAGCTCCCCGGCAGCCGGAAACTGAAGACGACGGTCTCCCTGATCGTCGGCCGCCACTCCCTGTCGCTCAACGCCTTCGTCATCCGTCACCCCGACGAGAACGAGCAGGGCGTCCACCGCTGGCTCCTGGAGCGCAACCTCAAGCTGTACGGGGTGAGTTACGCCGTCGACCAGCACGGCGACGTCTACGTCACCGGCCGTCTCTCCCTGGACGCCGTCACCGCCGAGGAGATCGACCGTCTGCTCGGCCAGGTCCTGGAGGCCTCGGACGGCAGCTTCAACACCCTGCTGGAGCTGGGCTTCGCCTCGGCGATCCGCAAGGAGTACGACTGGCGGGTGTCGCGGGGCGAGTCCACCCGGAACCTGGACGCCTTCACGCACCTGACGCAGCGCCCGCAGCGCTAGGGCCCGCAGCGCTAGGGCCCGCAGAGCTAGGACCCGAACGACCGGCCCCGGGACCCCTGGCGGTACCGCCCGGGCGGCACACCCACCAGCCTGCGGAAGTGCCGGGTGAGGTGCGACTGGTCGTAGAACCCGGCCGCCACCGCCACCTCGCCCGGGGAACGCCCCTCCAGCAGCAGCCGCCGCGCGCGACCCACCCGCAGCGACGTCAGATACTGGTGCGGCGCGATGCCGTACGCGGCGCTGAACGCCCGTACGAGGTGGGCCGGGTGGCTGCCCGTGAGGCTGGCGGCCTCCCGCAGTGCGATGCCCTCGACGACCCGCTCGTCCAGCAGCTCGCGCAGCCGGCGGGCGAGGGCGGGGTCGGCCGGGCGGGACCCTCCGTCCCCGCCCCGCAGATGCTCGCGCAGCCGCTCCCCGACGAACAACAGCCTGCTCTCGGCCTCCAGTTCGTCACCGGACCGCAGCAGCGCGCCGTGCACCTGCCCCACGCGCCGCCGCAGCAGCGGATCGCGCAGATCGGGCCGGTCGACGGCGGCGCCGATCAACTCGTCGCCCAGGTACGTCCCGTCCAGGTACAGCACCCGCTTGCGGAAGCCCTCCGGGCTGACGGGGGAGCCGTTGTGCGGCACGTGCGGCGGCAGCAGCGACACGGTGTCGTGCGGGGTGCCGTGCTCGTGCCGGTCGAGGTCGTAGCGCACGGCACCGGTGTCGACGATCAGCAGCGTCCACGCGTCGTGGACGTGCATCGGGTAGGCGTACTCGGTGAACCGGGCGTGGAAGACCTCGACGACACCGCTGACGGGGGGCCGCCAGGCGGAGACGATCCTGGAGGACTCGGAGGCCATGCAAAGAACGTACAAGACCCCGGCCGGACCCGCCGGGCACGCTCGGACCATGGACACCGCACCGATCGCCGCATCGATCACCGCACCGGACACCGCATCGGGCACCGCGCCCGCCCGCACCACCGAGCCCGCCACCGAGCCCGCCCCCGGGCCGATCCGCTTCGACACGAAGATCGCCGTGCTGCTGCGCGACGACCTGGAGCCCTGGCAGCGGCTGAACGTCACGTCCTTCCTGGTCAGCGGACTGGGGACGCAAATGCCCGAGGTGATCGGCGAACCGTACGAGGACGCGGACGGCGTGCCCTACCTGCCCATGTTCCGCCAGCCCGTCCTGGTCTTCGAGGCCACCAAGGAGACCCTGACCGCCGCCCACGCCCGGGCCCTGGCCCGCGCCCTGCCCCGCGCGGTCTTCACCTCCGACCTCTTCGGCACGGGCAACGACCGGGACAACCGCGCGGCCGTCCGGGCGGTCCCCACGGCGGAACTCGATCCGGTCGGGCTGGCGGTGTACGGCCCGAAGAACGCGGTGGACAAGGTGCTGAAGGGGGCGCGGATGCACCCGTGAGCCTCCGGGTCTGCGGACCTGCGGGCGCCTCCGGCGGACTACGGTGTGCAGGCGGCGGCGATCGACAGGCTGTTCTCGTACAGGTGGTGCCGGGTGATCCGCCCGTCCTCCACGGTGAGCCGCAGGGCGAACGGGCCCGAGAACGACTTCCCCGTCGCCCGCACGGTCCCCGACAGATGCCCCGTCAGTACGGCGTCCGGCCCGTCCACGAGCAGCGTGTCGACGGAGGCCCGGGCGTCCTCGGGCACCGTGTACCGGGCCAGTTCCTCGCCCTGAGCGGCACATTCGGCGGCGGTCGACCGGGGCCGGATCCACGGCACGGCGGGGTTCTCGGCCAGCACCCAGTCCACCTCGTCGGCGAACAGGGCGGTCAGGCCCGCGGTGTCCCCGGCGAGCCGCAACGCGAGGAAGCGCTGCACGACGGTACGGGTGGCATCTGCGGTTTCGGTGGTGCCGGTGTGTGTCGTCATGGGGACAGCGTGCAGCGGACGGGCCCGGCGGGTCGATGACGCCGGAGGTAATGCGGCCCGCACCGTGCCCTCACTGCCCGACCCGGCCGTCGATGCGTTCGCGCAGCAGGTCGGCGTGGCCGCAGTGCCGGGCGTACTCCGCGATCTGGGCCACGAGGAGATCGCGGAGCTGGTGCCGGCCCCCGGGCTCGGGACCGAGGTCGGAGTGGCCGGCGTTGCAGGCGGAGAGGTCGGTGGCACCGGCGAGGTAGCGGTCGGTGCGTGCCACCTCCGTACGCCACTGCTCCCAGGCGGCGTCGACGGTCCCCTGGTCGGGCACCGCCCCGTTGAAGTCGCCGTCGCGGTCCTGGTCGGAGCGGTACAGCCGGGGCGCGTCCTCACCGGCCATGACCCGCCGGAAGTGCCGTTCCCCCTCGGTGAGGTGCCGCACCAGCCCGAGCAGGGACATGGTCGACGGCGGCGCGGAACGCGAGGCCATCTGCTCGGCGTTCAGCCCCGCGCACTTCATCTCCAGGGTGAGGCGGTAGGACCGCAGGTAGTCGAGCAGGATCCCGCGCTCGTCGACCGGCTCCTCACCGCTCTCCCGGGGATCGTCGTCCGGATCCACCCACATGTCGGGATAGACGGTCGCCCGAGTCCACCGCCCCGCAGCCCCGCCCTGCCCCTGCTCACCCGTCTCCATCCCGGCATGGTGAACGCCCGACCACAGCTCCCGCCACCGAATTACACCGAGCCGGCCCGCACCACGAAACCCCGCCCACCCATAAGCCCCCGCCCCAGGGAACACGGGACGGGGGCTCCATGGCGTTCTGCTACTTCTTCTTCCCCTGGTTCTTGACCGCCTCGATCGCCGCCGCGGCCGCTTCCGGGTCCAGGTACGTGCCGCCCGGGTTCAGCGGCTTGAAGTCGGCGTCCAGTTCGTAGGACAGCGGGATGCCCGTCGGGATGTTCAGGCCCGCGATGTCCGCGTCCGAGATGCCGTCCAGGTGCTTGACCAGGGCCCGCAGCGAGTTGCCGTGGGCGGCGACCAGGACCGTGCGGCCGGTCAGCAGGTCGGGGACGATCGCGTCGAACCAGTACGGCAGCATCCGGACGACGACGTCCTTCAGACACTCCGTGCGCGGGCGCAGCTCCGGCGGCAGCGTCGCGTAGCGCGGGTCGGCGAACTGGGAGTACTCCGCGTCGACGTCCAGCGGCGGCGGCGGGGTGTCGTAGGAGCGGCGCCACAGCATGAACTGCTCCTCGCCGAACTCGGCGAGGGTCTGCGCCTTGTCCTTGCCCTGGAGGGCGCCGTAGTGGCGCTCGTTCAGGCGCCAGGAGCGGTGGACCGGGATCCAGTGGCGGTCCGCGGCCTCCAGGGCCAGCTGGGCCGTGCGGATCGCACGCTTCTGGAGGGACGTGTGGACCACGTCGGGCAGCAGGCCGGCGTCCTTCAGCAGCTCACCGCCGCGGACCGCCTCCTTCTCGCCCTTCTCGTTGAGGTTCACGTCCACCCAGCCGGTGAACAGGTTCTTCGCGTTCCACTCGCTCTCGCCGTGGCGGAGGAGGATCAGCTTGTACGGTGCGTCGGCCATGCCCCAGAGCGTAATCCACGGTTTCGCCCGTTCGCCCGGCTGCCCGGCAGGCGGACGCCCGTGCGGACGCTTGACGGGATCTGTTAATTCGGTGGCTCCCGGAGAACGGCCGCTTGTAACGTGCCGCTACTGCGAGCGCCACTTACACCGGGGGAGACCATGCCGTACGCCATGCGGGCCCGACGTGCCGTACGGGAGACGGTCTCGGGACTGCCCCGCGCCTTCTGGTGGCTGTGGACGGCCACGCTCGTCAACCGGCTCGGCGCGTTCGTCGCCACGTTCATGGCGCTGTACCTGACCCTCGACCGCGGCTACTCCGCCACCTACGCGGGTCTGGTCGTCGCGCTGCACGGGCTCGGCGGGGTCGTCTCCTCGCTGGGCGCCGGCGTGATGACCGACCGGCTGGGCCGGCGGCCCACCCTGCTCATCGCCCAGGCCTCGACCGCCCTGTCGGTCGCCCTGCTCGGGTTCGTGCGCGACCCGGTGGCGATCGCGGGCGTGGCCTTCCTGGTCGGCATGGCGAGCAACGCGTCACGCCCGGCCGTCCAGGCGATGATGGCCGACATCGTCCGGCCCGAGGACCGCATCCGTGCCTTCTCCCTCAACTACTGGGCGGTGAACCTCGGTTTCGCGGTCTCCTCGATGGCCGCCGGGTTCATCGCGGAGGTCAGCTACCTGGCCGGCTTCCTGATCGAGGCCGGGATGACGATGGCCTGCGCGATCCTGGTCTTCCTCCGGCTGCCCGAGTCCCGGCCGGAAGCGACGGCGGAGACGGCCGCGGCCGGCCACGACTCCTCCGTCAGCCTCGCCACCGTGCTGCGCGACGGACGCTTCATGAGCGTCGTCGGGCTGTCCTTCCTGGTCGCGCTGGTCTTCCAGCAGGGGGCGGTGGGGCTGCCCGTGGCGATGGGGCAGGCGGGTTTCACCCCGGCCGAGTACGGAACGGCCATCGCGGTCAACGGCCTGCTCATCGTCGTGCTCCAGATCCCGGTCACCCGGCTCATCGAGCACCGCGACCCGCGCCGGCTGCTGGTGGTCTCCTCGATCCTCGCCGGGTACGGCTTCGCGCTCACCGCCTTCGCGGGGTCGGTCGGCGTCATCGCGCTGACGGTGTGCGTGTGGACGCTCGCCGAGATCATCAACGCGCCGACCCAGACCGGCCTCGTCGTACGGCTCTCCCCGGCGCACGGCCGGGGCCGCTACCAGGGCATGTACACGATGTCCTGGTCCGTCGCGGCCCTCGTCGCCCCGCTGATGTCCGGGTACGTCATCGACCGCTTCGGGCCGGAGTGGCTGTGGGCCCTGTGCGCCCTGGTGGGCACGGTGGCCGGGGTCGGGTACGGCGTGCTGATGCGACGTCTGCCTCAGGAGAAGACGGCGACGGTCGTGGAGCCCGTCCCGGGGCTGCGCCCTCAGCCGGAGGTCGGCGCCGGGTGAGCCGGGTGCCCCGGGGGCCCTCGCGTGGCGGGCGGGCATCGTCCGCCACGGCGCGGAGCCCCCGGTGACCCCGCGGTCCCGGTCTCACTCCACGCGCAACGGCACCGGATGGATCTCGTCCGCCTTGTGGCCCGCCCGCTCGTGGATGCGCTGGACCGCCTCCGCCGAGGGGGCGTCCGACAGGCAGTAGACGAGTCCCGACTCCGGGTCCGCCCAGGCCGCCTCGAAGTGCACCCGTTCCTCGCCCTCGATGGCGAGGTCCGCGTTGTGGGCCTCGCGGAGCTGGTCCGCGGTGATGCCCTTCATACTGTGGTGGACGTCCATGAACTTGGCCATGGCCCGGCCTCCCTTCCCGTGACCCCCCGAGCGGCGTCCGCGTCCCCCTCCATGCTCCGCCCGTCCGCTCCCGGCGGCGACCCGCACAGCCGAAGGGCCCCGGTGCGTGGCCGGGGCCCTTCCGCCGATGCGGCGTACGAGGTGTCGGGAGTCACCGGCGCCGGCGTCAGCCGCACTGGCAGGGGCTGCCCGACTGGCAGCCGCAGCCACAGCCCGAGCCGCAGCCGCACGCGGCGATCAGCGGCAGCTTCCTCAGCTCGGCGGGCTGCTCGGTCTCGCGCTGCTGCGTGGGGTCGGGCGTGGTGCCGGGGGTATCGGCCATGAGTCCCTCCTCGAGGCTGGTGCCTGTGCCCATTGGATGCCCGTTCCGCTGGGCGCATCAACGGCGCACGGAGGCGCCCCGCACCGCCCGCCCGATCCCCTTCCACCCCGTTCACGCCCCCCGGGCCGAGCCGTCGCCGAGCCACCGCCGCAGCAGTGGCGCGGCAGTGGCGCGGCAGTGAGGTGGCCGGGGGGGGCTCAGGCGCTCTCCGCCGGCGGCACCGACTGGATCTCCGGCTGCACGTCGGTCTGGATCTCGTCCGCGTGCTCACCCGTCACCAGGTACACCACCCGCTTCGCGACCGACACCGCGTGGTCGGCGAACCGCTCGTAGTAGCGGCCGAGCAGCGTGACGTCCACGGCCGTCTCGATGCCGTGCTTCCAGCGGTCGTCCATCAGGTGCTGGAAGAGCGTGCGGTGCAGCAGGTCCATCGCGTCGTCGTCCTGCTCCAGCTGGAGCGCCAGGTCGACGTCCTTGGTGATGATGACCTCGGCGGCCTTCGCCATCAGGCGCTGGGCGAGCTGGCCCATCTCCAGGATGGTGGCGTGCAGGTCGCTCGGGACCGCGCGCTCCGGGTAGCGCAGGCGCGCGAGCTTCGCCACGTGCTGGGCCAGGTCGCCCGAGCGCTCCAGGTCGGCCGACATCCGCAGCGACGTGACGACGATGCGCAGGTCGGTCGCCACCGGCTGCTGCCGGGCCAGCAGGGCGATGGCCCGGGCCTCCAGGTCGTGCTGGAGCTCGTCGACCCGCTGGTCGGCCTCGATGACGTTCTCGGCGAGCTTCAGGTCGCCGTCGAGCATCGCGGTCGTGGCGCGCCCGATCGCCGACCCGACCAGCCGGGCCATCTCCACCAGACTGTCGCTTATCGAGTCCAGTTCCTCGTGGTACGCGTCCCGCATCAGGTTCCCTCTCGTGCGTCTGTGTCGGGGGTCCAAGGGCCGGGGCCCCACCGGACGGCCGGCGGTACGACCGCCGTTCGACCGACGATCCGAACCCCACGCTCCCACGTTCCGTCCCGTACGCGTCCGTTTCCGTCATCCCATGTGAACCGGTACTGGCTCCGAGGTGAACTCTGGGCGACGAGTGTTCGAGCTCGCAGCCCGACGGCTGTGGAGGGCACCCGACCCATGCCTAACCTGGGGGCATGGACGTGAACGCGGCGGTCGCCGCAGCGGCAGCGATCGCCGGTGTGCTCACCGGTGTCATCGCCATGCTGGCGTTCCGCTGGAGCGAGCGCGAGCAGAAGCGCCACACCCGTACCTCCCTGCACACGGACGCGGTGCTTCCGCCCGGCGTGGACACGGTCCTGTCGGTCCTCAGGTCCTCGGCCGTGGTGCTGGACGAGGCCGACGCCGTCGTCAAGGCCAGCTCGGCGGCGTACGCCCTCGGTCTGGTCCGCGGCGGCAGGCTCGCCGTGGAGCCGATGCTGCAGATGGCGCGGGACACCCGGCGGGACGGAGAGATACGCCAGGTCGAGCTGGACCTGCCACGGCGCGGCACCGGACGCGGAGAGGCCCTGGCGGTCTCCGCGCGGGTCGCGCCGCTCGGGTCCCGGCTGGTGCTGCTGCTCGTGGAGGACCTGACCGAGGCCCGCCGCATCGAGGCGGTCCGGCGCGACTTCGTCGCCAACGTCAGTCACGAGCTGAAGACGCCGGTGGGTGCCCTGTCCCTGCTCTCCGAGGCCGTCATGGACGCCTCCGACGATCCCGAGGCCGTCCAGCGGTTCGCCGGGCGCATGCAGATCGAGGCCACCCGGCTCACCAACCTGGTGCAGGAGCTCATCGACCTGTCGCGCGTGCAGAACGACGACCCGCTGGAGGACGCCGAGCCGGTCCGGGTCGAGGAACTGGTCGCCGAGGCCGTCGACCGCTGCCGCCACCAGGCCGGCACCAAGCAGATCACCATGGCCTCGAACGTCTGGGCGCCGGACGGGCTCGCGGCCGAGGGCGGCCACGACCTGCGTGTCTGGGGCAACCGCGGCCAGCTCGCCGCCGCCCTCGGCAACCTCGTCGAGAACGCCGTGAACTACTCGCCCGCCCGCACCCGCGTCGGCATAGCGGCCCGCAGGGTGCAGGCACCCGGTGGGGAGCAGATCGAGATCGCCGTCACCGACCAGGGCATCGGCATCTCCGACAAGGACAAGGAGCGCATCTTCGAGCGCTTCTACCGCGTCGACCCGGCCCGCTCCCGTGCCACCGGCGGCACGGGGCTCGGGTTGGCCATCGTGAAGCACGTGGCCGCCTCGCACGGCGGGGAGGTCTCGGTGTGGAGCGCCGAAGGCCAGGGCTCCACCTTCACCCTGCGGCTGCCGGAGGCCGCTGCGGCCCGCGACCGCGCACATCAGCAGCCCGCCCGGGACGAACGCGCAGGAAGCGCGGGCCTCGACGAGGAGGCCGGGCGGTCCACCCCCACATCCCCCGAATCAACCGCGTACGAAACGCTTCCCGCCCCGGAGGTCCTTCCGTGACCCGTGTGCTCGTCGTCGAGGACGAGGAGTCCTTCTCCGACGCCCTGTCGTACATGCTCCGCAAGGAGGGTTTCGAGGTCGCCGTCGCGACCACCGGGCCCGACGGACTCGACGAGTTCGAGCGCAACGGCGCCGACCTCGTCCTCCTCGATCTGATGCTGCCCGGCCTGCCGGGCACCGAGGTCTGCCGCCAACTGCGCGGCCGCTCCAACGTCCCCGTCATCATGGTGACCGCCAAGGACAGCGAGATCGACAAGGTGGTCGGCCTGGAGATAGGAGCCGACGACTACGTCACCAAGCCCTTCTCCTCGCGCGAGCTGGTCGCCCGCATCCGGGCCGTCCTGCGCCGCCGCGGCGAGCCGGAGGAGGTCACCCCGGCCGCCCTGGAGGCGGGCCCGGTCCGCATGGACGTCGACCGGCACGTGGTCACCGTCGGCGGCACCAAGATCGACCTGCCGCTGAAGGAGTTCGACCTGCTGGAGATGCTGCTGCGCAACGCCGGCCGGGTGCTGACCCGCATGCAGCTCATCGACCGTGTCTGGGGTGCCGACTACGTCGGTGACACCAAGACCCTGGACGTCCACGTCAAGCGGCTGCGCGCCAAGATCGAGCCGGACCCGGGCGCCCCGCGCTACCTGGTGACGGTGCGCGGCCTGGGCTACAAGTTCGAGCCGTAGACCGGCACCGGCCGGTATGCGACAGGGCGGGACCTCTGCGAAAGAGGTCCCGCCCTGTCGCGTGCTGCGGCTGTGCCGCCCGGCTCAGTGACCGGCGCTCGCGCTCGCGGAGGCCGCGTCGGTCGGCGTGCCGGAGGCGTCGTCGCCGCCCGGCTCGTCACCGGCGGCCGGGCTCTCGCTGCCGGCCGGCGAGCCCGAGGCGCTCGCGGACGGCGAGTCGGAGGGAGCGGCCGAACCGGCCGGGCCGGCCGGGACCTCGTCCGGGCCCCACTCCTTGAAGTAGTGCTCGGCGGGGACGACGAAGGCGCTCAGGCTGACCTCGCCCGTCTTGCTGAAGGTGAAGGTGATCTTCTGGGCGTTGCCGTCCTGCACGGCCTCGCGGCTGCTCGGGAGCATCGCCGTGGCGTTGTCCTTGCCGCCCACGATCAGGGAACCGCCGGGCGGGATGCTGAGGCTGCCGCCCTTGGCCGGCTTGAGCTCGGCGGTCTTGCCGGTGCCGGGCAGGGTGATGGACTCCAGCGTCTGGGCGGTGCTGCCCTCGTTGAAGAAGGTCGCGGAGACGGCGGCCGGGCCGGTGGACTCGAGGTCGGGCTGCGTGATCACGACCGCGTTCTGGATCTTGATGTCACCCACGCTCGTGGCCGCGTTGTCCGGCTTGATCTCCAGGGTCTGGGCGTTGTTGCCGGCTCCGCACGCGGCGAGCGAGGCGATCGAGAACGCGATGGCGGCAGCGGCGAGGGCGCCGCGTCGAAGGCTGCTGCTCACGGCGGCGGCAACTCCTTGATCTCGAGCGGAGCGGCCGGTGAAGCCGCCCTAAGGGTCTGTCAGCGGGCCTTAGGTTACCGAGACGTGCCCGTCAGGCCGCACCCGACCCCCCGGCACCCGTGATCCCACCCGGTTGTCACATCCGTCTCCTGCGTCACAAGAGACTCCGCGGGTGCTTTGGCGGGTGCTCGTCCGGCATTCACATAAGAAGCCGCCGGCAGCCGCACGGATTTTCCGTGAAGGAATGCGGAACCGCCCGGGAATTGATCACCGGGGGTCGGCCGGGTGACCCGGTGATCAATTGGGGAATCGGCCGGAACCCCGCGCGGGCCGCCGAACGGAGTAGCGGAAGTCGATCACACGGAACCGGACATATGGGGATGTTCGGCCGTCTGGGGGGCGCTCCGGATGCGTGTAACGTACGCGTTTCGCTCACCCCGGACAGCCGCTCCCACCTGCGAATACCTTCTTCCGCTCGCTGTCCGAAGCACGTTCGTGTCGGAGTTGTCAAGCCCCGAGATATGCCCTGACCTGCGAAAACGCCATTCAGTAGACGCCGTATCCGTGTTACCCTGGATAGCCACGGAAGGGGTACCTGTCACATGACGTTCAAGGTTGGCGACACCGTGGTCTATCCCCATCACGGGGCCGCGCTGATCGAGGCTATCGAAACTCGCCAGATCAAAGGCGTGGACAAGACCTACTTGGTGCTGAAGGTCGCCCAGGGTGACCTGACGGTACGTGTGCCAGCGGACAATGCGGAGTTCGTCGGCGTGCGTGATGTGGTCGGTCAGGACGGGCTGGACCGGGTCTTCGAGGTGCTGCGCGCGCCGTACGCCGAGGAGCCCACGAACTGGTCCCGTCGATACAAGGCAAACCTGGAGAAGCTCGCCTCGGGCGATGTCATCAAGGTCGCGGAAGTGGTGCGTGACCTGTGGCGTCGTGAGCGCGAGCGTGGACTCTCCGCCGGTGAGAAGCGCATGCTCGCCAAGGCCCGCCAGATCCTGGTGAGCGAACTCGCTCTCGCGGAGAACACCAACGAGGACAAGGCCGAGGCCCTGCTCGACGAGGTGCTCGCCTCCTGAGGCGAAGCCTTCGCTCAGCACTGAGCTGATCGAGGCTGCACAGCCGATCACGGCTGATCAGGCTGTACATCGAACTGCCGCGGTGCCCGATGACGAATTTCCTGTCGCCGGGCGCTGCGGCATGTTCGTACCCCGGCGGCGATGCGCCGCGGCCCCGGAATGTGTTATCACTCACGATCCGGTACTCGGTGTGCCGGGCCCGGGCAGCCGGCTCGACCAGCGTCACGGAAGGGTCCGGTCGAGCGCGTCGCGCCCGGCACTGTTCCAGGCCATACCCACGCCGGGCCGGCACACAAACCTGACAGGAACCGATGTCTGACGATTCGCGACCCACACCGCCCGCCGCCCCCGCCGCGGGCCGAACGGCGGCCGTGATCCCGGCCGCCGGCCGCGGTGTACGGCTCGGCCCGGGCGCCCCCAAGGCGCTGCGGGCGCTGGGCGGGACGCCCATGCTGATCCACGCCGTCCGGGCCATGGCCGCCTCCCGCGCCGTCTCCCTGGTCGTCGTCGTGGCCCCGCCCGAGGGCGCCGCCGAGGTCAAGTCGCTGCTCGACGCGCACGCCCTGCCCGAGCGGACGGACTTCCTCGTCGTCCCCGGCGGCGCCACCCGCCAGGAATCGGTCAGGCTCGGCCTGGACGCCCTTCCCCCCGGCCTCGACATCGTCCTCGTGCACGACGCGGCCCGGCCGCTGGTGCCGGTGGACACCGTCGACGCCGTGATCGAGGCCGTACGCGACGGCGCCCCGGCCGTGGTCCCGGCGCTGCCCCTGGCCGACACCGTCAAGCAGGTCGAGCCGGCCGCCGTGCCTGGCGAGCCGGAGCCGGTCGTCGCCACGCCGGAGCGCGCACGGCTGCGGGCGGTGCAGACCCCGCAGGGCTTCGACCGCGACACCCTCCTGCGGGCGCACGAGACGGTGACCGGCGAGGTCACCGACGACGCGGGCATGGTCGAGCAGCTCGGCCTCACCGTCGTCGCCGTGCCCGGGCACGAGGAGGCCTTCAAGGTCACCCGCCCCCTCGACCTGGTCCTCGCCGAGGCGGTCCTGGCCCGCAGGAGGCTCAACGATGGCTTCTGAGCACGTCCCGCTGCCGCAGGTCGGCATCGGCACCGACATCCACGCCTTCGAGGAGGGCCGCGAGCTGTGGTGCGCCGGCCTGAAGTGGGAGGGCGAGGGCCCCGGGCTGGCAGGCCACTCCGACGCGGACGTCGTCGCCCACGCCGCCTGCAACGCCCTGTTCTCCGCGGCCGGACTCGGTGACCTCGGGCAGCACTTCGGCACGGGCCGCCCCGAGTGGTCCGGCGCCTCCGGCGTCACGCTGCTGACGGAGGCCGCCCGCATCGTCCGCGCGGCCGGCTTCCGGATCGGCAACGTCGCCGTGCAGGTGGTGGGCCCCCGCCCGAAGATCGGCAAGCGCCGCGACGAGGCGCAGAAGCTGCTGTCCGAGGCGGCCGGTGCGCCGGTGTCGGTCTCGGGCGCGACCACGGACGGGCTCGGCTTCCCCGGGCGGGAGGAAGGGCTGATGGCGGTGGCCACGGCGCTGGTGGTGCGCTCGGGCTGAGGCCGGGGAGCCGGGACGGGCCGGGCCTCGGACCCGCCGGGCCAGGCCGCGGACCCGCGGGGCGGGGCGCGGACCCGCGGGGCGGGGCGCGGACCCGCGGGGCGGGGCGCGGGCCAGCCGGGCCGGGCCTCGGACCCGCCGGGCCAGGCCGCGGACCCGCGGGGCGGGGCGCGGGCCAGCCGGGCCGGGCCGCGGGCCAGCCGGGCGGGGGCGCGGGCCAGCCGGGCGGGGCGCGGGCCAGCCGGGCCGGGCCGAGGGGCCCGCCCCGTGCGGCCGAGGGTCCGACCCCGTGCGGCCGAGGGTCCGACCCCGTTCGGCCGAGGGGCCCGCTTCGGCCGAGGGGCCGGCCGGTCGCCCCGAGGGCCGGGGCCGGCCCCGTTGCCCAGGTCACGAATCGTCCGCCCCGCGGGGAAGGTCCTGAGGCACACCGCGCGGCCCACTACCCTGGAGGCGTGACTATTCGCCTGTACGACACCAGCGCCCGGCAGATCCGTGACTTCTCCCCGCTCACACCGGGTTGCGTCTCGATCTACCTGTGTGGCGCCACCGTGCAGGCGGCCCCGCACATCGGGCACATCCGCTCCGGCCTGAACTTCGACATCATGCGCCGCTGGTTCGCGTACCGCGGCTACGACGTGACGTTCGTGCGGAACGTGACCGACATCGACGACAAGATCATCGCCAAGTCGGCCGACCAGGACCGCCCCTGGTGGGCCATCGGCTACGAGAACGAGCGGGCGTTCAACGACGGCTACCGCGCCCTCGGCTGCCTGCCCCCGACCTACGAGCCGCGCGCCACCGGCCACATCACCGAGATGGTCGAGATGATGCGCGGCCTCATCGAGCGCGGGCACGCCTACGTCGCCGACGGCAGCGTCTACTTCGACGTCCGCTCCTTCCCCGACTACCTGGCGCTGTCGAACCAGGACATCGACGACCTGCGCCAGCCCGACGAGGGCGTCTCGGGCAAGCGGGACCCGCGCGACTTCGCCATGTGGAAGGCCACCAAGCCGGGCGAGCCCGACTGGGAGACGCCCTGGGGCCGCGGCCGCCCCGGCTGGCACCTGGAGTGCTCGGCGATGGCCCACAAGTACCTGGGCTCCGCCTTCGACATCCACGGCGGCGGCCTCGACCTGGTCTTCCCGCACCACGAGAACGAGATCGCGCAGGCCAAGGCCTACGGCGACGAGTTCGCCCGGTACTGGGTGCACAACGCCTGGGTCACCATGAGCGGCGAGAAGATGTCGAAGTCGCTCGGCAACTCGGTCCTGGTCAGCGAGATGGTCAAGCGCTGGCGGCCCATCGTGCTGCGCTACTACCTGGGCACCCCGCACTACCGCTCGATGATCGAGTACAGCGAGGAGGCCCTGCGCGAGGCCGAGTCGGCGTTCGCGCGGATCGAGGGCTTCGTGCAGCGCGTGGTGGAGAAGGCCGGCGCCGTCGAGCCCGCGCGCGAGGTGCCGCTCGCCTTCGCCGAGGCCATGGACGACGACCTGGGCGTGCCGCAGGCCCTCGCCGTCGTGCACACCACGGTCCGCCAGGGCAACAGCGCCCTGGCCGCCGACGACAAGGAAGCCGCCGTGGCCCGGCTCGCCGAGGTCCGCGCGATGCTCGGGGTGCTCGGCCTCGACCCGCTGGACCCCCAGTGGGCCGGCGAGGGCGACCGCGGCGACGACCTGCACGGCGTGGTCGACACCCTCGTGCGCATGGTCCTCGACCAGCGCGAGGCCGCCCGGGCCCGCAAGGACTGGCCGACCGCGGACGCCATCCGCGACCAGCTGGGCCAGTCCGGGCTGGTCATCGAGGACAGCCCGCAGGGCCCGCGCTGGAGCCTCGGCCCGCGCTAGACCGGCCGCGGCCGGAAGATCGATTGTGCCGCCCGGGCCTCCGGGCGGCACACTTCATAGACGTACGCAGTTCACCGCCTCACGGCGACACAGCAGAGACAGGTAGGTCATGGCAGCCAACAACCGCCGCATGTCCGGCAAGAAGGGCGCGCAGGTCGGCAGTGGCGGCCAGCGGCGCAAGGGCCTGGAGGGCAAGGGCCCGACCCCGCCCGCCGAGATGCGCAAGGGCCACAAGAAGAACCGGATCGCCAACGCCAAGGCGCGGCAGACGACCCGCCGCCCCGCGCCCCGCGGCCGTGGCGGCAAGTCGGCCTCCGAGCTGGTCGTCGGCCGCAACCCGGTCTACGAGGCCCTGCGCGAGGGCGTGCCCGCCTCGACGCTGTACGTCCAGCAGTTCATCGACAACGACGAGCGCGTGCGCGAGGCCCTGCAACTGGCCGCCGAGCGCGGCGGGATCAACCTCATGGAGGCCCCCCGCCCCGAGCTCGACCGGATGACCAACGGCCTCAACCACCAGGGCCTGGTCCTCCAGGTCCCGCCGTACGAGTACGCCCACCCCGAGGACCTGCTCGACGCGGCCGCCGACGAGGGCGCCGACCCGCTGATCGTCGCGCTGGACGGCGTGACCGACCCGCGCAACCTGGGCGCGGTCGTGCGGTCCGTCTCCGCGTTCGGCGGGCACGGCGTGGTGGTGCCCGAGCGCCGGGCCGCCGGGATGACGGCCGGTGCGTGGAAGACGTCCGCCGGCACGGCCGCCCGGACGCCCGTGGCCCGCGCCACCAACCTGACGCGCGCGCTGGAGGCGTACAAGAAGGCCGGTGTCGTGGTCGTCGGTCTCGCCGCCGACGGCGAGGCCGAACTGACAGAGCTGGAGGCCCTGGAGGGGCCCGTCGCCATCGTCGTCGGCAGCGAGGGCAAGGGCCTGTCCCGGCTGGTCGGGGAGACCTGTGACGTCCGGGTGCGGATCCCCATGCCGGGTGGCGCCGAGTCGCTCAACGCCGGTGTGGCGGCGGGCATCGTGCTCTACGAGGCGGCCCGGCGGCGCGCCTGAACAGGCGTCCGCCACTTCACCCGTGCAGGGCAATTCCCGGGTCATCGGGGCGACGAGGACAAGCTTGACGGGGTCCGGACAGATCCGGCGGGTCAAAGCAGTGTCCTAACCCGACGTCACTCGGTTAGATGAGTGTGGACACCAGAACACCCCGCACTCCCACGGGGGACCGCTCGTCGGGACTCGACGACGCTCCCGCGCTGAGCATGGTGAAGGTGCCGAGCGACCCGGCGCAGGTCATCGTCAATCACGCGTCTTTCCGCGTGCAGTTGGGCGTCTCGACGCGTCGCGTCCAGTCCCCCCGGGTCGCACGGCTCCTGAACGCCACCGAGGACACCGCCCGCATCCCCGCCGCCACCGCCGGGGGCGCGGCGGACGGGGCCGCCGCCCGCCGCCGGCCGGTCGTCTGGAGCGGCAGATCCGCGCCCGACGACACCGGCGCCCACCGCCTGCTCCAGGCGGTCCGGCACGGGAGCGTCCCCCACGCCGACGAGCCCGTGGCGGACGCCGGGGCCACGCAGGTCATCGACCGCGTCGGCCCGGACTACGGCACCCCCGGGTACCAGGGCGCCGGTTACGCCGGCACCGGCTACCCGGGCGACGGCTACCAGGACGACCTCGTCCAGACCGTCGAGGCCCCGGTCGTCGGCCCCCAGCGCACCCACGACCAGGCCGACGGCACGCGGCTGCTGCCCGCCATGCGCACCGTCGGAAGCGCCTACGACGAACCCGGCTACGACCAGCCTGGCTACGACCAGCCCGGTTACGACGAACGCGGCTACGACGAGCGCGGTTACGACGAGCACGGCTACGAGGACGCGGAGTTCGAGGACTCCGCCGACGACGGGACCGGCCGGCGCGGCAGGCGCCACGGCGACGACCCGGCCCGGCACGCCTACTACCCGGGCCGCCGGATGAACCTCGGCGTCGTCCTGCTCCCGCTGCGCGTCTTCCTCGGCTTCATCTCCATCTACGCCGGCATGGGCAAGCTGTGCGACCCCGTCTACTTCGACGGCGGCAAGCGCGGCTCCATGGTCAAGTGGCTCAACACCCTGCACCCCTGGGAAGTCGCCGAGCCGCTGCGCCAGTTCGCCCTGGAGCACCCGGTCGGCTCCGGCCTGGTCATCGCCTTCGCGCAGGTCGTCGTCGGCGTCCTGACGGTGCTGGGCTGCTGGCAGCGCGTCGCCGCCTGCCTGGGCGCCCTGCTCTCGGCGGCCCTGCTGGTCACCGTCAGCTGGAAGAGCGTCCCGGCCTACGAGACGCCCGACATCATCTACCTCGCCGCCTGGTCGCCGCTGATCATCGCCGGCGCGCCCGTCTACTCCGTCGACGGCCGCCTGGCCGGCAGCGCATGGCGCCGGCTCGGCCCCCGCGCCGACATCTGGGACCTGCGGCGTTACGTGCTGCGCCGCGGCGCACTCGTCACCGCGGTCGCCACGGGGCTCACGCTGCTCGTCGGCTCCCTGCTCGGCGGCGCCGTCCGCGACGCCGACCGGGTCGTCGTCCCGGGCCCGGGCGAGGCCCCGCGCAACGAGCTGCCCGGTTCCCCGCTTCCCGGTGAGCCCGGCGGCAAACGGCAGGAGAAGAAGCGCACCCCGTCGGCGTCCGTCTCCCCCACGCAGGGCGCGACGGCCGGTTCGGCCAGCCCCAGCGCGGGCACGACGACGCGGCCGGGCGCCACGCGCGACACCGGCACGGTCACGGGCGGCTCGCCGAGCCAGACCCAGGGCACCGGGGGCCAGGCCCCGCCCCAGCAGTCCTCCCCGCAGAACCAGGCGCCGAGCACCACGACGGGCCCGACCTCCGGCGGTGGCACGGCCACGGGCGGCACCGGCTCGACCGGCGGCTCCGGCAGCGACGGCGGTGGCTCCACCGGCCGCCCGGGCCTGGTGGGCGGCCTCCTCGGCTGACCCCCGCGCGCCCGACGACGAGGCCCCGCACCGGGAGGTGCGGGGCCTTCTCGTGCACCGCTCGGCGACGGGGCCGGCAGGGGCGGTGGCGGGTTGGGCCTGACCGGGCCGGGGCGGACGCCGGGGGCTGGGCTCCGGGGGCTGGCCTCCGGCGGCGTGGCTCCGGCGGCGTGGCTCCGGGTGGGTCAGCGGCTGAGGGCGGCCAGTTCCTTCGCTGCTTCCGTCAGGTCCTTCGCCGTGTCGATGGCCCGCCAGTAGGAGCCCTGGGGGATCGTGAAGCCGGCCAGGCGCCGGTCACGGGCGAGGTGCGGGAACGTGGTCCGCTCGTGGTCGCCCCGGTGCGGCAGCAGCTCGGCGAACTCGGGGGAGAAGACGTAGACACCGGCGTTGATCTCGAAGGTCGACGGCGGTGCCTCGATGAAGTCGGTGATGCGGCCGAACCCGTCCGTCTGCACGGCTCCCCACGGCAGGCGGGGCCGCGCGAGCGCCAGCGTGGCGACGGCGTCCCGCTCGGTGTGGAAGTCGGCCATGTCCCGGAGCGAGAACCGCGTCCAGATGTCCCCGTTCGTGGCGTACCACGGCTGGTCGGGGTGGGGGAGGTGGGCCGCGGCGTACTTGAGGCCGCCGCCGCGCCCGAGGGGCTCCGGTTCGACGACCGTCGTCACGGAGACGGGCAGCTCGGCCGTCTCCAGCCACTTCTGCAGGACCTCGGCGAGGTGGCCGCAGGAGACCACCACGTCCGTCACGCCCTCCTCGGCGAGCCAGGACAGCTGATGGCCGATGATCGGCGTCCCCGTACCGGGGATCTCGACCATCGGCTTGGGCCGGTCGTCGGTGTACGGACGCAGCCGGGAGCCCTGGCCGCCGGCCAGAACGACGGCTTGAACGGGGCGGGACGCGGCGTTCGGATCGCTCATGGAACCGAACTGTACGTGGCGTCCCGCCCGGGAAAGCGGCTGACGACCGTTCCCGTCAGCCGTGACGGACTTCCCACCCGGTGGCAGGGCGGTGTGCTCAGCGGTGCGCGGCCGCGACGCCGGTGGCGAAGGCGGTGTCGCAGACCGGCCGTGCGTAGGACTGGGCGCGGGTCGGACCGTAGACCCGCACGGCGGCCTGGCCGAGGGCGCGGGCGATCGAGGCGCAGTGCTTCGCCAGGGACGGGCGGCCGTTGACGGCCTGCTGGAGGTGGGTGAGCGCGACGCCCGGGTCCTTCTCCTGCAGTTCCGTCAGCAGCCGGTCGCGCAGGACGTCCTGCGGGGCGCGCTTGACGGTGCGGGGCGTCCCGACGGAGGTGTCCGCGGCGGTGAGCACCGGGTCGGTGGTGTTCCCCGACCAGTTGACTCGGGTGACCGCGAGGGTCCCGGAGAGAACCAGGACGACGGGCAGGACGAATGCGAGGGTGCGGCCGATCCGGCGGGCGGGGCCCCGGCCGCGTCGCGTCTGAGGGGTGCTGGAGTGCTTCACGCGTGTGAGGGTAGCGCCCGGTAGTGGTTTGTAGACATTTAGTCACCGGTTCGGGGGATGAGGATGTGCCCCTTCGTGGGTAGTGGGTTGACGCACGGCGCTCGAAACGTCCGTTCTGCCGGGGTATTTGTCGACAACGTGAGAGGGCCCCGCAGCGGTCTGCGGGGCCCTCTTCGTCAACCCGGGTGAATCACCCGGAGTCGTGCGTTCGCCAGGGGTCAGTCGGAGAGGCGCTCGCCCGTGGAGGTCGAGAACACGTGGGTCTCGCCGGAGCGCGGGACGATGTGCAGCTGGCTGCCCTTCTCCGGCACCTCGCGGCCGCTGACGCGGACGACGAGGTCCTTGGCCTCGTCACCGACCTGGGCGGTGCCGTAGACGTAGGCGTCGGCGCCGAGCTCCTCGACGACGTTGACGGTCACGGCGAGGCCCAGCTCGGCGTCGGGGCCGGCCACGTCGAAGTGCTCGGGGCGGACGCCGACCGTGACGGTCTTGTCGGTGGTGGCGGAGATCGCGTCGCGCTGGACCGGCACGACCGACTTGCCGAACTTCACGCCGCCGTCGGTGACCGGCACCTCGACGAGGTTCATCGCCGGGGAGCCGATGAAGCCGGCCACGAAGAGGTTGGCGGGCTTGTCGTACATGTTGCGCGGGGTGTCGATCTGCTGGAGCAGGCCGTCCTTGAGGACCGCCACACGGTCGCCCATCGTCATGGCCTCGACCTGGTCGTGGGTGACGTAGACGGTGGTGATGCCCAGGCGGCGCTGGAGCGAGGCGATCTGCGTACGGGTGGACACGCGGAGCTTGGCGTCCAGGTTGGACAGCGGCTCGTCCATGAGGAAGACCTGCGGCTCGCGCACGATGGCGCGACCCATGGCGACACGCTGGCGCTGACCGCCGGAGAGCGCCTTCGGCTTGCGGTCCAGGTACTCCGTGAGGTCGAGGATCTTCGCGGCCTCCTCGACCTTCTGCCGGATCTCCGCCTTGTTGACGCCGGCGATCTTGAGCGCGAAGCCCATGTTGTCGGCGACGGTCATGTGCGGGTACAGCGCGTAGTTCTGGAACACCATGGCGATGTCCCGGTCCTTCGGCGGCAGGTGGGTCACGTCGCGGTCGCCGATGCGGATGGCGCCGCCGTTGACGTCCTCGAGCCCCGCGAGCATGCGGAGCGAGGTGGACTTGCCGCAACCGGACGGGCCGACGAGGACGAGGAACTCGCCGTCCTCGATGTCGATGTCGAGCGCGTCGACGGCGGGCTTGGTGGAACCCGGGTAGATCCGGGTCGCCTTGTCGAACTGCACAGTGGCCATGGTGAATGGACCCCTTCTACCGGCAGGAACGTGCCGGACGATCCGAGTAGGAAGGTGGTGCCACGACGGTGTTCCGTTGTGGTGTAGTCCACGCGTGTGAACTGGCTCAGGACGGTACCTGCCGTTCACCTGGTCTGTCAGTACTTCGGCGGCTGTGAACTTCGCGGAAATTTTCGACGGGGCCAGGGACGGACCTGGGTACACTGCTCGGGCACGCGCGGGGCCGCACCCCGCACCCGCCTCCTTAGCTCAGCTGGCCAGAGCAACGCACTTGTAATGCGTAGGTCGTCGGTTCGAATCCGACAGGGGGCTCTGTGCGTCGAAGCCCGGCTCGGAGGTCCTCCGAGCCGGGCTTCGCTTTCGGAGCCGTTCCCCTCGGGTCACCGAACCGGGTGGCGCGGTCACTGCGCGCGCCTCTAAGGTCGTTGCACGCATCTGGTCTCGGGGGGCTTGATCGGCGTGTGTGCCAGAACGTCATGGGGCCGACGGGTCCGTGCCGGCCGTCTCGCCGGTATGCGGACGCTGGCCGTCTCGGCCTTCCTTCTCCTGGGAGTGGCCTGCAGCGGTGGCGCCGCTGAGGATCTCACCCGTGACATGAGCACAGCGGAGCTGTCGAAGTGGGGCGAAGGAATCATCGACTGTTCCGTCCCCGGACTGGGGGTGGAGATGCCTCTCGCGCCCGTGAGATCCGATGTCAGTGGCGACGGCAAGGACGATGTCATCGTGTCCCTGGAATGCGTGACCGGGGACGCGAGTTCGTTCAGTCACGTGGTCGCCTTGGACGGGGCGTCGGCGGCCGAGGAGCCGACGGTGCTCGGCACGTTGGTGTCCATGCCGAGAACCAGGGATTACCGGCGGGCCGTGCGAACGGGGGCGAAGGTCCGGAAGATCACGGTCAGGAAGGACCTGGTCACGGTCGTCGCCGATCAGTGGCGCTATATGGACGCCAAGGCGTGCCCGAGCCGCAAGTACGTCCAGATCTTCAGGGTGGAAGACGGGAAGCTTTCGGGCCGGGCACCGTCGAGACTCGACGTGACCACTTGTTAGGGCGGGATGGACATGCCTAGGTCCCGGGACACACGGCAGGCATCGACAGGCACCGCCGAGGGTGGCCGGAGCGGCGAGGCGCACGAGGGACAGGATCGCTCCCGCCCGGAGGGGCAGTCCTTCTGGGAACGCGTGCAGACAGCCTTCCAGGCCCACCGCCTTGGGGTGCTGATCGTGGGAGCGACGGCGGTGATCGGCCTTGTCGCGGCGGCCGTCGGTCTGTTCTTCACGTTCTTCCCCGATCTGCAGCCGAAGCCGGAGAGCAAATCGGCCGTCAAGATCCAGAACGTCGCCGTAGGGGGCATCAAGGAGCTGCACGGCGAGACGGAGGTGCCTGGCTACAAGAAGACGAAGCGCACGTTCGAGGCGCCCGTGCTCGACGTCCTGCTGTCGAACGAGGGGAATGAGACGTCCTACGTGAAATCCGCGACGTTCACCTTCTTCGCGGCCCAGGACATGCACCGGTGCTCCCGCATCGGAGGCGGGAACATCGACTACGTGACGTTCGAGGTCGGGGTTCCGCCCGATGTCAAGCCGGGGGACACGGTCAAGAAGGCGACGTTCTTCCAGGTGCGCCCGGGTAAGGGTGAGGCGTTGGCCTTCTCCCTGGGGCCGACGGGGGACAGCGTCTCGGAATCCTGGCTCTATGGCGTCTCCCTGGACCTGGGCATCGACTCTGCTTCCGTCTCGATCCCTGACGCGGCCGTTTCGAACGTGACTCTGTGGTCGGACGAGGTCCTGCAGAGCGCTGCCCAGTTGACAGCCCCCAATCAGCCGGAGGCCGAGAAGAGCCGTACGTGCTTCACGCGGACCCTCGACACGGTGAACGACGTCCTCGACCGGGCGAAGCACGTGCCCGCCGGCCTGCAGGAATTCGCTGTCAAGCTCGAAGCGGTCCTCGCCCGGTAGGCGGGTGTCCGACGGGCCGGTCAGGCCCCCTGCGTGCGCAGGCGGTGGGCGGTCTCCAGGTGGGCCGGGTCCAGGGGGCGGCCGTCCTCGATGTCCCACAGGGCGTTCTGCAGGACGCGGCCCAGGGTCCAGGCGCGGGCCCGGGCGCGGTCCAGGGACAGGACGTCCGTCAGGGCGTCGAAGCGCCAGAGGATCTCGGCGGGGTCGAAGCGGTTGTCGAGGGCGGGCCACAGCTCGAAGCCCGGGTCGCCCGCGAGGGGCTTGGGGTCGATCGCGAGCCAGGGGGCGCGGCGGGAGGCCAGGACGTTCTCGTCGTGCAGGTCCCAGTGCAGGAGGCGGTCGCCCGGCTCGTCGGCGACCTCGCGCACCGCGGCCGCGCAGTCGGCGACGAGGCGGCGCGCCCACGGGTCGGGGACGCGGTCGAGGGCCCGGGGCGTGGCGTCGAGCATCGCGCGGGCGATGTCGCCGAGCCGGCGCAGGCCGGGCGGGGCCGGGAAGGACGTCAGGTGGGCCAGCAGTTCGGCGAGGACGAGGACGGCCCGGCGGGTGTCCGGCTCGTGGGCGAGCATCCGGGTCTCGTCGAGGCGTTCCAGCAGCAGGGTGCCGGTGGGCGCGTCGTGGTCGAGCAGCCGGACCGCCCCGGCGCCGTCCCACACGCGCAGGGCGACGGGCTCGCCCTCGCTCTCCTCGTCGAGGAGCTGGAGCTTGAGGACGGCGGGGGTGCCGTCGCCGCGGCGCACCACCGGCAGGACCAGGGCGGAGACGCCGTGCATGGGCCTGCCGCCGGGTTCCGGTTCCAGGTCCCACCGGGTGAGGAAGCGGTCCGCCAGGCCGGGCAGGGCGGCGATGAAGGCACGGCCGGACTCGCCGTTGTACTCCGCCTGTGCGGCCGCCAGTTCCCGGGGGATCTCGATCGTCACGCCCGGCACGGTAGTGGGGCGGGGCGGGGCGGGGCATGCGGTTTTCCGCCCCCCGGCCGGGCGGCGGCTTTCCGCCCCCCAGGCCGGGCAGCCCCCGCCGTTCCCGCGTCGGCTCACGGCTCCAGGACCACCTTGCCCGTCGTGCCGCGGTTCTCCAGCGCGCGGTGGGCCGTCGCCGCCTCCGCCAGGGGGAAGCGCTGGACCGCCGGGACGAGGCGGCCGTGTGCGGCCTCGGCGAGGGCGCGCAGCTCCAGGGTGCGCAGGGGGTCGGGGCCGCCCGCCCGGCCCAGCATCACCGGGCCGAGGACCTGCTCGGACACCCCGTCGACCAGGTAGGGGCCGCCGCCCAGGACGCCCTCCCCGGACCAGCCGAAGACGAGGTGCCGGCCGCCGGGCCCGAGCAGGGCGACGGCCTCGCGGGCGACGTCGCCGCCGACCCCGTCGAAGACCACGGTCGCGGGGCGGCCGCCCAGGTGGGCGCGTACCTTCGCCGGCCAGGCCCGGTCCGTGTAGTCGACGGCCATGTCGGCGCCGGCCTCCCGGACGCGGGCGGTCTTCTCCGGCCCGCCCGCGAGTCCGACGACGGTGGCCCCGGCGTTCCTGGCGTACTGCACGAGCAGGGTGCCGATGCCGCCGGCCGCGGCCGGGACGACGACCACCGAGTCCGGGCCGAGTTCGGCGAACTGCACGATGCCCATCGCCGTACGCCCCGTGCCGATCATGGCGACGGCCGCCGCGAAGTCCAGGCGCTCGGGGATCTCGTGCAGGCGCTCCGCCTCGGTGACGGCGAGTTCGGCGTATCCACCGGGGACGAAGCCGAGGTGGGCGACGACCCGCTTGCCCAGCCACAGTCGGGCGACCCCCTCGCCCAGCGACTCGACGACCCCGGCGACCTCGCGGCCGGGGATCGTGGGCAGCGGCGACGGTTCGCCGGCCGGGCCGCCGCGCATGCCCTGGCGCAGGGCGGTGTCCAGCAGGTGGACCCCGGCCGCGCGGACGGCGATCCGGACCTGGCCGGGGCCGGGACTGGGGTCCTCCACCTGCTCGTAGGTGAGGTTCTCGGCGGGGCCGAAGGCGTGCAGGCGTACGGCGTGCATACGGGGCTCCTCGTGTCGTCGCGGACTGCGGCCCCAGCCTGCGACCTCAAGCTTGCTCGAGGTCAAGCTCGTGCCGGCCGAGGGCCAGGGACACCGCCGTGAGGGCGCTGTTGAAGGAGACCTCCGAGAGCACGCCGGGGGCGGCGACCTGGTCGCCGGCGAGGTAGACACCGTCGCCCCGGTCCACCGCAGGGCGGTCGCGCCAGCTGGTGCCGGGCGGGTCGACGGCGCCCGTCCGGCCGTCGGCCACCGACGTGCGCCGCCAGGTGACCCGGTCGCGCCAGCCGGGGAAGGCCAGGTCGAGCAGCTGCTCGGCGCGGGCGGTGCCGTCCGCCTTCGCCTCGTGCGGCGCGAGCGGGATCTGCCCCTGGATCAGCTGCTCCCCGGCCGGGGCGAGGCTGCGGTCCTGGGCGGTGAACCGCTCGATCCAGCCCGGGGCGTCGAGGTCGGACACGGCGAAGGCGTCGCCGCGGCGGGTGCGCACCGCCAGGTCGACCAGGGTCGTCCGGCCGCTCGGCCAGGTCAGCGAGTCGTCGCCGAGCAGGCGCCGCGCGGCGGGCAGGGAGGTGGCGACCACGACGGGGGTGCCGGTGGGGAGCGTGTCGACGCGGGAGAGGCTCTCGATGCGCACCCCCAGGTTCCAGGCGCGGGCGGCCATCCGGTCGATGACGCTCGCCCAGCCCCCGCGCGGGTAGTGCGCCTCGGGCGGCAGCCGGGTGGCGCGCCGCAGCCGCTCCTGCACGAACGCGGCGGACAGGGAGCCGGGGTCGTGGTGGAACAGGGCGACCGCGGAGTAGTGCGCGGCGGCCCGGGCGCCCTCCTCGCCCGCGATGCCGGTCGCCCAGGTCAGGAAGTCGGCGTCGACGGGTGCCTGCCGGCCGGTGCGGCGCAGCAGCTTGAGCATCGCGAAGGGAGGGGTGCGGCGCAGCGCGCCCCGGTGCCGCAGCCGGAGCCGGGCCGCCTCCAGGGGCGGGATCGGGGCGAGGGGGCCGATGAGATCGCGCTGCCGGAGCCAGGCCCAGTGCGGGCCGCCGTTGTACAGGGCGTGCGGCCCCTCGTTGGTGCGGTACGGGCCCTCGGCGGTGCGGGCCCGGCCGCCGAGGGTGTGATGGGCCTCGTGGACGGTGACCTGGGCGCCCGCCTCGGCGGCGGTGATGGCGGCGGTCAGTCCGGCGAAGCCGCCGCCGACGACGGTGATGCGGTGCATGGCTGGGGGTCTCCCTCGGGTCGCGGTGGCCCTCCTGGCCGGGGCCTTCCTGGCCGGGGCCCCGCGGGGCGGGCCGGGCCTTCGGGAGTACGACGGGCCGGGGGCACCGGGATGTGACACGACCGGTGTCCGCACAGGTGGGGGCGGGTTGTCAGTGCCGGGGTGCAGCATGGGGGGCATGGCGAGGAGAGCGGCGGGCGGGGTGAAGGGCGCGCGGCGGCCGGAGGTGCGGCTGCCGTCGCCGGAGCCGTTCGGGGGCGGCGGCCTGGAGCCGGACGGGGACTACGACGGGCTGGGGTTCGACGGGCTGGATCTCGGCGGGCAGGACGGGTCCGGCGCGCGGTTCATGGACTGCGTGCTGACGGGATGCGCGCTGGACGAGACGCGGCTGCGCCACGCCCGCCTGCTGGACTCGGTGCTGAGCGGTGTGCGCGGGGTCGGCACGGACCTGGCCGAGGCGACCCTGCGGGACGTGGAGCTGACGGACGCCCGCCTGGGCGGACCGCAGCTGCACGGGGCGGTGCTGGAGCGGGTGCTGGTCCGCGGCGGGAAGATCGACTTTGCCAATCTGCGGACGGCCCGGCTGAGGGACGTCGTCTTCGAGGGCTGCGTGCTGGTCGAGCCGGACTTCGGCGGGGCGCGTCTGGAGCGGGTGGAGTTCGTCGACTGCGTCCTGAAGGGCGCCGACCTGCACGCGGCGACCCTCGTCGACGTCGATCTGCGCAGGGCCGCGTCGGTGGAGATCAGCAGCGGCCTGGACCGTCTGTCGGGCGCGGTGATCAGCCCGGCCCAGCTGCTGGACCTGGCTCCGGCCCTGGCGGCGCAGTGGGGGATCAGAGTGGAGGGCTGACGGCGAAGAGCCCGACGGCCTGCGGCGACTCGCGCCGGCCTCACGACACCCGGGGGAAGCGGGACTGGAGGGTCCAGATCGCCGGGTTCTCGGCGAGGTCGTCGTGGAGGTCGGTGAGGTCGGCGATCAGGTCGTGCAGGAAGTCCCGTGCCTCGCGGCGCAGTTCGCTGTGGGAGACGGTGAGCGGCGGTTCCTCCGGGCGCATCCAGTCGGCCTCGATGTCGACCCAGCCGAAGCGCCGCTCGAAGAGCATCCGGTCCGTCGACTCCGTGAAGTCCAGCTCCGCGCGCTGCGGCCGGGAGGCGCGGGAACCGGCCGGGTCCCGGTCGACGCGCTCGACGATGTCGCACAGGGCCCACGCGAAGTCGAGCACCGGCACCCACCCCCAGGACGTGGAGACCTCGTGGTCGGTTTTGGTGTCCGCCAGGTAGACGTCACCGCAGAACAGGTCGTGGCGCAGCGCACGGACGTCCGCGCGTCGGTAGTCGGTCTGCGGCGGGTCGGGGAAGCGGTTGGAGAGGGCGTAGCCGATGTCGAGCACGCAGGTGATGGTGTCACGCCGCCATAGGATCGCGATCGTGGCCCGTTCTGCACGTTGTGTCCCCGTCCTGCTCGCCTGCGTCCTCGCCCTCACCGGATGCGGCGGTGGGGTGCACGGCACTCCGGGCGGCTCCGGCGTGCGCGACCCGTACTTCCCGAAGGCGGGCAACGGCGGGTACGACGTGCGCCACTACGGCCTGCGCCTCGCCTACGAGCCGGACGCGCACCGCCTGACCGGCACGGCCACCCTCACCGCCCGCGCGGACGAGGACCTCTCCGCCTTCAACCTGGACCTGCTCGGCCTGGAGGTCGGCGAGGTCACCGTGGGCGGCCGCCCGGCCCGCTTCAACCGCGCGGGCCAGGAACTCACCGTCCGGCCGCGCGACGACATCCGCCGGGGCGCGACCTTCCGCGTCACCGTCCGCTACTCGGGGGTCCCGCAGACCGTCACCGACCCGGACGGCTCGCAGGAGGGCTGGCTGCGCACCGCGGACGGGGTGCTCGCCCTGGGGGAGCCGACGGGGTCGATGGCCTGGTTCCCCGGCAACCACCACCCCTCCGACAAGGCCGCCTACGACCTGACCGTGACCGTGCCGGAGGGCCTGCGGGCCGTGTCCAACGGGGAGTTGCGCGGCGAACGCACCGCCGGCGGCCGTACGACGACGGAGTGGCACATGGGGCGGCCGATGGCGAGCTACCTGGCCACGCTCGCGATCGGCCGCTTCGAGGTCGACCGCTCCCGCACCCCGGCCGGCCTGCCCGTGTACACGGCCGTGGACCCGGCGGAGGCGGAGGCGAGCGGGCCGGTGCTGCGGCGGCTCCCGGAGGTGCTGGCCTGGGCGGAGCGGCGGTTCGGGCCGTACCCCTTCTCCTCGACGGGTGCGATCGTCGACCGGGCGCCCGAGCTCGGCTACGCCCTGGAGACGCAGACCCGGCCGGTCTTCCCCGGTGCCCCCGACCTGACGCTCCTCGTCCACGAGCTGGCCCACCAGTGGTACGGCGACTCCGTCTCGCCGGAGAGCTGGCGGGACATGTGGCTCAACGAGGGTTTCGCGACGTACGCGGAGTGGCTGTGGGAGGAGGAGCACGGCGGGAGGAGTGCGCAGCAGACGTTCGACGCGCTGTACTCCGGCAGCTACTTCACCACCGAGGAGGAGGCCGAGGAGGTGTGGGCCTTTCCGCCGGCCGAGCCGCCGGACGCCGCGCGGATCTCCGACCCGGCGGTGTACTGGCGGGGCGCGATGGTGCTCCAGCAGGTCCGCCGGACCGTCGGCGACGCGGCCTTCGGGCGGATCCTGCGCGGCTGGG
This sequence comes from Streptomyces sp. NPDC017943, assembly GCF_044328425.1. NCBI lineage: Bacteria > Bacillati > Actinomycetota > Actinomycetes > Kitasatosporales > Streptomycetaceae > Streptomyces > Streptomyces sp. NPDC017943. The sequence continues at coordinate 100,338 of NZ_JBIRHH010000008.1, forward strand.
CCGCCGCGTACCACTACGGGAACGCCGGCACGGCCGACTTCACCGCCTACGTCGAGCGGCAGGCGCCCGGGAAGGACCTCGACCCCGTCTGGCGGGACTGGCTGTACGGCGAGGGGAAGCCGGACGGCACCCCCTAGGGAGTGCTGAGGACCTTGCGCAGGACGGTGCAGGGGCGGCCCAGCTGCCGGTCCTCGCGGTGACAGATCGTCCCGTAGCCGAGGGAGGTCCAGAAGGCGAGGGCCCCGGCGTTGCCGGTGAGGACGGCGAGGCGCACGGCGGTGCGGCCCGCCGCGCGGAAGCGGTCCTCGACGAGGGTCGCCAGGCGGCGGCCGTGCCCCTGGCCGTGCAGGGCGGCGTCCACCATCAGCAGACCGATCCACGGGTCGGGGTCGGCCGGGTCGGGGTGGTGGGCGAGGGTGACGGCGATGCCGACGAGGCTGCCGGAGCCGCGGGCGAGCAGGACCTCCGTGCCGGGCTGTTCCCACTCCGCGGCCAGGGCGGCCGCGACCTGCTCGGGGCGGATGTCGTGGGGGTCGGGGAAGTCGCCGCTGAGGGTGTGGAACGCAGTGTTGGAGGCGTAAAGGGCGGTCAGCTCCGCGAGGAGGGAACCGCTCGGGGGAGCCGGGGGGAGGGGGTCGAGGATCACCCGGGGAACGTACCCCGCGCAGGGGAGGGCTTCGCGTGGCCGTAGGGGCTCGGGTGCTTCGTCCCTGCGGGGGGACGGTGGCTTGTCGCGCAGTTCCCCGCGCCCCGGAGGGAAAGCCCCCGGGCCGGTTGGCATCGGCCCGGGGGAACTCCGCTCACCGGGTTCGGGCGTCCGTCAGACGTTCACGCCGAAGTCCTGGGCGATGCCGACCAGGCCCGAGGCGTAGCCCTGGCCGACGGCGCGGAACTTCCACTCCGCGCCGTTGCGGTACAGCTCGCCGAAGACCATGGCGGTCTCCGTCGCCGCGTCCTCCGACAGGTCGTAGCGCGCGATCTCGGCGCCGCCGGCCTGGTTGACGATGCGGATGTAGGCGTTGCGCACCTGGCCGAAGTTCTGGCTGCGGTTCTCGGCGTCGTAGATCGAGACCGGGAAGACGATCTTGTCGATGTCGGCCGGGAGGGCGGCGAGGTTGACGTTGATCGCCTCGTCGTCGCCGGCGCCCTCGCCGGTGCGGTTGTCACCGGTGTGGACGATCGAGTTGTCCGGCGTCTGCTTGTTGTTGAAGAAGACGAAGTGGGCGTCCGAGTAGACCTTGCCCTGCGTGTTGACCGCGATCGCGGAGGCGTCGAGGTCGAAGTCCGTGCCGGTGGTGGTGCGGACGTCCCAGCCGAGGCCCACGGTGACGGCGGTCAGGCCCGGAGCCTCCTTGGTGAGCGAGACGTTGCCACCCTTGGACAGGCTTACAGCCATTGTTGGGAGTCCCTTCCCTCGTGTACGTACGGCAAAGAAGCTACAGCTACCCCCATGAACGCGGAGAGGGGTACGCGAGGTTCCAGGTCCTTTACTTTCTTTACCCGGGATTATTCGGGTGACGTGGACGGGACAGGAGCGGGAACATGGACGGCATGTCCGGTCCCCATGTCATCCGCGGCTCCGTCTCCCTGCCCGAGGCCGAGCTCATGTGGCGTTTCTCGCGCTCGTCGGGGCCGGGCGGACAGCACGTCAACACCAGCGACTCCAAGGTCGAGCTGAGTTTCGACCTGGCGCGCACCGAGGCCCTGCCGGAGGTGTGGAAGCGGCGGGCCCTGGAGCGGCTGGCCGGCCGCCTGGTCGACGGTGTCGTCACCGTCCGCGCCTCCGAGCACCGCTCGCAGTGGCGCAACCGCGAGGCCGCCGCCGTGCGCCTGGCCGCGCTGCTGGCCGAGGCCAGCGCACCGCCACCCAAGCCCCGCAGGCCGACCCGCGTCCCGCGCGGCATCAACGAACGCCGGCTGCGCGAGAAGAAGCAGCGCTCCGACACCAAGCGCGGCCGCTCCGGGCAGAACTGGGGCTAGCGGGGCCACGCCGCGTCAGGCCGGGTCCGGCCCGCCCGTGCTCCGGCCGTCGCCGGGGTTCCTGCACGCGCCCCGGGGCGGGCGGACCGGTCGCGGGGAGACGATCGGTCGCGGGGAGCCGGTCATCGGTCCAACTGCCGGTACCGGCCGCGGAAGTATGCCAGGGGGCCGCCGTCCGCGCTCGGGGTCCGGGCCGTCAGGACGCGGCCGATGACCAGGGTGTGGTCACCGGCCGGCACGCGCTGCTCGGTGCGGCACTCCAGGACCGCCAGGGCACCGCCCACCAGCGGCGACCCGGTGTACTCGCCGCGGGTGTACGGGATGTCGGCGAACAGCAGGCGGTCGCTGACCCGGCCCTTCATCGCGAACCGGCCCGCGATGTGCCGCTGGCTCTCGGAGAGGACCGACACCGCCCACAGGTCCTGCTCCTCCAGCAGCTCGTCCATGCGGGAGCCCTCGCGCAGGCTCACCAGCACCAGGGGCGGGTCGAGGGACACCGACATGAAGGCCGTGGCGGTCATGCCCACGTCCTCGCCGCCCGGGGCCGTGGGGTCGTCCGGGTCCAGCGGCGGCTCCTGGGCGGTCACCAGGACCACGCCGGAGGCCAGCCGGGACATGGCGGCGCGGAACTCGTCGTTGCTCACCCCCTCAGGATGCCCGGAGGCGGGCGGCGGCATGATCGGGGACGGGGCGGCGGGAGTGTTCGGCACATCCGGAACGCTAATCGCCGCCCTCGGCGCCGCGCATCGGGCTCCCGCCCGATCACGGTCCTAGGACTCCGGGCGGACGTCACGGACGGTGGGCAACCCCATCTGCGCAACGGCCTCATGAATAGATGTGTGCAACGAGATGAACTTTGTGCTCGGTAGACGCACGTGAAAAACGCAGAAACTCCACTCAATTGTTCAGGTTTGCCTGTGACTTGAGTCACAAGGGGCAGGAATTGTTGACCCTGTGTACCGAGTGGGCAGCGCGCTGTGATTCAGTGGCGAAGGAAGCTGCCAGGACCGTACGCCGATGAAGACCCTTGATTCTTGATTTGCTGCGAGGTACTCGGGGGGAGGGCGAGCATGGAGACCGAGTCGGAGCCGTATGTCCGTCTTGCGTCCCTGCGACAACTGCACCAGGTCATGGCCGACATGAACACGGCCCGCAGCCTGGCGGACACCCTGCAGACCGTCGCGGAAGGCGTCGTCGCCGCCCTCGGGTACGAGCTGGCGTGCGTGAACCTCGTCCGGCCCGACGGCGACCTCGTCGTCGCCGCCTTCGCCGGGAACCCGGCCGCCGAGGCGCTCATCACCGGCCGCGTCGGCTCGCGCGACTCCTGGGACCGCCGCCTCGGCATGGGCGAGCACTGGGGCGACCTGGTGTTCATACCCCACACCGAGGGCTGGGTCCTCGACGACGACGACGTCCCCCAGTGGTACACCGACGGCCCCGCCCCCCGCTTCGAGGACGAGTGGCACCCGGCCGACCGCCTCTTCGCTCCCATGTACGCGCCCGGCCCGCAGGGCAACGCGGCCTGCGGCGAGCTGATCGGCGTCCTGTCCGTGGACCGCCCGCGCAACGGCCGCCGGCCCGGCGCCTGGGGCCGCGAGGCGCTCCAGATGTACGCCTTCCAGGCCGCCATCGCCATCAGCAACGCGCGTCTGCGTGCCAACATGCAGCGCGCCCTGGTCCGCCTGGAGCGCGAGCAGCAGGCCCTGCGGGCGAGCGAGGAGAGCTTCCGGCAGGCCTTCGAGTACGCCCCGTCCGGCATGGCCATCGCCGAGATGGGCGGCGACCAGCACGGCCGGATCCTGCGCACCAACGACGCCCTGTGCCGGCTGCTGGGCCGCCCCGCCTCCGCGATGCGCCGCTACTCCTTCTCCGACCTGGTCCACCCCGAGGACATCGGCACCCTGCTGCGGACCTCCGCGGAGGGCGGTCGCGCCGAGCTCCGCCTCGGCCGCCGGGACGGCACGTACGTCTGGGTCAGCCTGCGCAACAGCGTCGTCGCGGACGCCGCCGACGGGCCGCGCTTCCTGCTCACCCACGTCGAGGACATAGAGGAGCGCAAGCGCCGCGAGCTCCAGCTCGCCCACCGCGCCTCGCACGACTCCCTCACCGGCCTGCCGAACTCCGCGGAGCTGCGCTCCCGGCTGTCGGCCCGCCTGTGCCGGCGCGCCACGCCCCCGTACGCCGCCGTCGCCGAGTCCCACGACGCCGCCTACGGCCACCCCGCATTCGACGCGGTCGGCACCGGCTTCGACTTCCCGGCGGGGGGCGAGCCGTACGACGCGTTCGACCACCACGTGCACACCGTCGCTCCGGACGGGGACCACGACGACGGCACCAAGGGGCTCGCCGTCCTCTTCTGCGACCTGGACGGCTTCAAGTCGATCAACGACCGGTTCGGGCACAACGCGGGTGACGCGGTGCTCATCGAGGTCGCGCGGCGGCTGAGCAACGGCGTGCGCGACGGCGACACCGTCGCCCGGCTCGGAGGTGACGAATTCGTCATCCTCGCCGACGGGCTCGGCCGCGCCGACGCGCAGGACCTCGCCGTCCGGCTGCGCAACGAGATCATCCAGCCCATCCGCGCCGAGGGGCGGGCCGTCCGCGTGGGCGCCAGTTTCGGCATCGGATGGGCACACTGTGGAATGACGGCGGACGAAGTGTTGAAATCCGCTGACGAGCGGATGTACGTCGAGAAACGATCTCGTCCCAAACAACACAGACGCGCGGGGTGATCCCAGGTCAGCGAGTCGGTGCGGTCTGAGTCACCCGTTCGGGTCCCTGGGAGCGGGTAGGCTCGCTGTCTTACGACCGGAACGTACGCACCGCTTTTGACTGAGGAGACCAAGGGATGACGCCCGGCAACAACGGCGCGAGCACGCCCGAGGACGACGACCCGTTCGGCTATCTCTACGCCGACGGGCAGGCCAACGGAGCCCAGCCGCCGTCCGGGGGCTACGGCTACCCGAACTCGGTCAACCGGGTGCGGACGGTCGGCACCCGCCCCTACGGCCAGCAGCAGGCGCCGGCCCAGGCGCCCTACGGGCAGCCCCCGCAGCAGCAGGGCGCCTACGGCCAGCCGAACGCGCACTACGCCGCGCCGGAGACGCTGCCCGGAGGTGCTCCCACCGCCCAGACGGCGCTGCACTCGGGCGGGCACGGGGGGCACGGCGGCCGGGGTGGCCGCGGGCCCAACACCAAGGGGCTGCTGATCGGCGCGATCGCGGTGGTCGCCGCGGTCGTCATCGGCATCGGCGTGGCCATGCTCGGCGGCGACGACGACAAGGGCGACGAGGGCAGCCAGGCCGACCCGGCGCCGACGCAGACGGAGGACTCCAAGCCGAGCCCGTCCGCGAGCAAGGGCGACGACGGCGAGGCGGAACTCCCGACGATCGACGCGAAGGCCCTGCGGCTCGGCGGCGGCGCGACCCTCGCCCAGGACGTCAAGGGCGCCCAGTCGGACGGCGGTATCTACGTCTCCAACCTCAACCAGCCCGGTTCCTCGGTGACCTGGACCGTCGACGGCATCCCGGAGGACGGCGCATACACCGTCTTCGCCCGTTACAGCACGGTGGACGAGGACCAGAAGATGACGCTCACCGTCAACGGCAAGCCGTTCGGCACCAAGCTGAACATGGGCAACTTCACCCATGCCAAGGACGGCGACTTCGCCAAGGGCTGGACCAAGACCTACGCCTATCCGACCCTCAGCAAGGGCACCAACACGATCACGGTCTCCTGCGGAGACGGCGACAAGTGCAACGTCCTGCTGGACCAGCTGTGGCTGAAGGCGGGCCAGGTCAAGGACTAGCCGCGGCCCCGCACCCGGATCACGCCGCGCTGGCCTCCGGTGTCACCGAGACGGTGGTCAGCAGGGTCTCGTAGGTCCGGGGGTCGTACTCGCCGGCCACCGGTGAGGTGACCGCTGCCGCCGCCAGGGCCGCCGCCCGGGTCAGGCGGTCCGGCCAGGGGAGGCCCTCCAGCAGGCCCGACAGCAGGCCCGCCACCACCGCGTCGCCCGCGCCCGTCGGGTTGCCGCGGATCGCGGACGGCGGTGTGGCGCGCCAGCGGCCCTCCGGGGTGACCGCGAGCAGGCCCGCCGGGCCGAGAGAGGCGACCACCGCGCCCGCGCCCCGGCGCCGGGCGTCCTGCGTGGCGCGCAACGGCTCGTGGGAGCCGGTCAGTTCGGCCAGTTCGTCGGCGTTCGGCTTGATGATGTCGGGGCGGGCCGCCACCCCCCGCCGCAGCGGTTCACCACTGGTGTCGAGCAGGACCGGCACCCCGGCGGCCCGGGCCGTGCGGACCAGGCCCGCGTACGCGCCCACCGGCACACCCGGCGGCAGGCTGCCGCACAGCGCCACCGCCGAGGCGCCGGACAGCAGGCCGGCGTAGGCCTCCTGGAAGGCCGACCACTCCGCGGGCAGGACGTGCGGGCCCGGCTCGTTCAGCTGGGTGGTGTCGCCGGCGCGCTCGTCGACCACGGCGATGGTGCGGCGGGTGGCGCCGGAGACGGGGACCAGCGCGTCCACCACCCCCGGCACTGCCGCGAGCCCCTCCCGGACCACGCGGCCGGTCGGGCCGCCGGTGAATCCGGTCACCGTGACCTCGTGGCCGAGGGTCGCGAGGACCCGGGCCACGTTGAGGCCCTTGCCGCCGGGGCGTTCGGTCACGTCGGTGACGCGGTGGGAGGTGTGCGGCCGGAGGGACCGCACGCGATAGGTGATGTCGAGAGCGGTGTTCAGCGTGACTGTGAGGATCACCTCGGCCGACCTCCCCCGGGAAACGCGCTTGTCGCCGTGGACCTGGTGAAGCCTGATCATGCCAAAGAGACGGCGGCCGGCCCAGTCCCGGACTCGGCCACCGTCTTCCGACTGCGGGACGGATCAGCCCAGTTGGGGACCGACCACCCATTCACCCCGGCGCATCACGCCCTTGAGGTCGAAGGCGGAGTCCAGAACCAGCAGGTCGGCGGACTTGCCGGGCTCCAGGGAGCCGATCGTGTCGTCCATGCCGAGCAGCCGGGCCGGGGTGGCGGACAGCGCCGTCACCGCGTCCTCGACGGACAGGCCGTCGACCGTGACGGCCCGCTTGAAGGCGCGGTCCTGGGTGAGGGTGGAACCGGCGATCGTGCCGTCCTCCACCAGGCGGGCCACGCCGTCGGCGACCTCCACCTCCAGCGGGCCGAGCCAGTAGCGGCCGTCGCCGAAACCGGCCGCGTCCATCGCGTCGGTGATGAACGCGACCCGCCGGGCGCCCGCGTGATGGAACGCCAACTGGAGGGCCGCGGGGTGGAGATGCGTGCCGTCGTTGATCAGCTCGACGGTGATCCGCTCGTCCTCCAGCAGGGCGGTGATCGGGCCGGGGGCGCGGTGGCCGAGCGGGGGCATGGCGTTGAACAGGTGTGTGGCGACCGTGGCGCCGGCGTCGATGGCCTCGACGGTCTGCTCGTAGGAGGCGTCCGTGTGGCCGATCGCCGCGATGACGCCGTGCTCGGCCAGGAGGCGCACGGAGTCCAGGCCGCCGGGCAGTTCGGTGGCGAGGGTGACCATCATGGCCCGGCCCCGGGCCGCGTCGATCAGCTTGCGGACCTCCGCCGCGTCCGGGTCGCGCAGCAGCTCCTCGGAGTGGGCGCCCTTGCGGCAGGGGGAGATGAACGGGCCCTCGAAGTGGATGCCGGCGATCTCGCCCTGCTCGGCGAGCTCGCTCAGCAGGCCCGCGCGCCGGGTGAGGAAGTCCATGTCGCCGGTGACGGTGGAGGCGACCAGGGTGGTCGTGCCGTGCAGGCGGTGGGTGTGGATGCCCTTGAGGATGTCGTCGACCGAGCCGGAGGTGAAGGAGGCTCCGCCACCGCCGTGGTTGTGGATGTCGACGAAGCCGGGGATGACGTAGTGGTCGGTCACGTCGATGACCTGGGCGTTCTCCGGCGGGGTGGCGGCGATGCGGGTGCCGTCGACGGCTACCTGGCCATCGTCGACAATTCCCGTGGGCAGGACCACGGACGCGCCGGTGAGAACCGTGGGATGTCCGGCCGTCGCGGGGTGCGGGTGCGTCGGGGCTTGTCGCGCAGTTCCCCGCGCCCCTGAGGCGTTGGTCATCAGGGAGTTACCTCCGTGCGGTCGGTTCGGTCGAGGAGATCCCAGGCCAGGAGCCCGGCGCCCAGGCATCCGGCGGCGTCGCCCAGGGCCGCCGGGACGATCGACGGCTCCTTCTGGAAGGTGATGCGGCTGCGGATCGCCTCACGCAGGGGCGTGAAGAGGGTGTCCCCGGCCTCCGCCAGGCCGCCGCCGACGATCAGGACGCGCGGGTCCAGCAGGGTCAGGGCCGTGACCAGTCCGTCGGCCAGGGCGTCCACGGCCTCCTGCCACACCGCGCATGCCCTGGGGTCGCCCGCGTCCACCGCCTTGGCGCAGTCCGCCGCGTCCGCGCCCGGGGTGCCGGAGGCCGCTGCCCAGGTCTCGCTGACGGCCGCCGCCGAGGCGAACCGCTCCAGGCAGCCGCGCTGCCCGCACGGGCAGGGGGCACCGCCGGGGCGGACGACGACGTGGCCGATCTCGCCCGCGAAGCCGTGCGCACCCGCCTCGACCCGGCCGTCGACGCCGATGGCGCCCGCGATGCCGGTGCCGAGCGCCACGAACAGGAACCGGTCCGCGCCCCGGCCCGCCCCGACCCGGCCCTCGGCGAGGCCGCCGGTGCGCACGTCGTGGCCGAGGGCGACGGGGACGCCCAGCCGCTCGGTGAGCAGGTCGCGCAGCGGGACGTCGCGCCAGCCGAGGTTCGCCGCGTAGGCGGCGACGCCCCGGGCCTCGTCGACGATGCCGGGGACGGCCACGCCGGCGGCGGAGGCGGGCGTGCCGAACTGCTCGGTGCCGTACGCGTGCAGCTCGGCGGCGAAGTCGACGATGGCCGCGACGACCGCGTCCGGGCCGTGCGCGCGGCCGGTCGCCCGGCGGGCCCGGTGCAGTACCTCGCCCCCGGGTCCGGCCAGGGCGGCCTTCATCCCGGTGCCGCCCACGTCGAGGGCGATGACATGTCTCACGGGGACAGTGTGACCCGGGGACCCGCAAGAGGTCTAGTCCACTCACGTGGTGTAGACCTTGTTCCGGATATCGAAAAGTTTCGAACGGCGGTGACGCCAGGGGTGGGGAAGACAGCGGTGCAGCGGCGGCGGATGGCAGGAACGGTCGCGGTGGTGTCCGCACTGGGCATGACGGCGGTTCTCGGGGGCTGCGGGGATACGGGCGACTCGGCCGACGTCACGCTGAAGCTGGTCGCCGCCGACTACGGCGACAGCGCCGCCAACAGCTCGGAGAAGTACTGGGAGAAGCTGGCCGCGGAGTACGAGGCCGACCACCCCGGCGTGAACGTGGACGTCAGCGTCTACTCCTGGAACGACGTCGACCGCAAGGTCAAGGAGATGGTCGCGGCCGGTGACCCGCCGGACCTGGCGCAGATCGGCGCGTACGCCGACTACGCGGCGCGCGGCCGGCTCTACAAGGCCGACGAACTGCTCTCCATACCCGTGCAGGCCGACTTCCTCGGGCAGTTGGCCACCGCCGGGCAGGTGAACGGCGTCCAGTACGGCATGCCGTTCGCCTCCTCCACGCGGGTCCTCTTCTACAACAAGTCCCTCTTCGCCAAGGCCGGCATCACCCCGCCCGAGACCTGGGACGAGCTGGCCGAGGACGCGGAGAAGCTCAAGGCGAAGGGCGTGAAGTACCCCTACGCCCTGCCCCTCGGGCCGGAGGAGGCGCAGGCCGAGACGATGCAGTGGATGCTCGGCGGCGGGGGCGGCTACACCGACACCTCCGGCAGCTACGCCATCGACTCCCCGGACAACATCGGCACGTTCACCTGGCTGAAGGACGAACTGGTCGGCAAGGGCCTGACCGGGCCGGTCGCGCCGGGGAAGCTCAACCGGGCCGCCGCGTTCTCCGCGTTCGCCGACGGGGAGGTCGGCATGCTGACGGGCCATCCCTCGCTGATGGGGATGGCGGAGAAGAAGGGCGTCGACTACGGGATGGTGCCGCTGCCGGGCAAGGACGGCAGGAGCCGCTCCACCCTCGGTGTCGCCGACTGGATGATGGCCTTCCGCAAGAACGGCCACCGCGACGAGGCCGGGGACTTCCTCGACTTCGTCTACAGCGAGAAGAACGTGCTGGCCTTCTCCCGCGAGTACGACCTGCTGCCGGTGACGAACTCGGCGTCCGCGACCATGGCCGCCGCAGACCGGGACAAGCACCTCGGGCCGTTCCTGGAGGAGCTGCCCGCCTCCGAGATCTACCCGGTGGGCAAGACGTCCTGGGCCGAGGTCAGCGCGCAGGTCAAGCAGCAGATCGGCAAGGCCGTGGCCCCCGGGGGCAGCGTCTCGGGCGTCCTCGGCCACCTCCAGGCGTCGGCGAGCCGGGCGGAGAGCGCGGAGTAGCGCGGAGGCGTGCGCGGGAGCGCGGCTGTCGGTGGCAGGGGTTACGGTGCCGGGCATGGACGAGGAGAGCGGCGGCGGGACGGGGCTCGGGCGCAGGGAGCGGGACATCCTGGCGCTGGAGGGGCGTGGCTTTCCCGGCCCGGGCGCGAAGGAGCGGGCCATACGTGAGGAGCTGGGTCTCGCGCCGGTCCGCTACTACCAGCTCCTGAACGCCCTGCTGGACGACCCTCGGGCTCTCGCCCATGCGCCGGTGACGGTCAATCGGTTGCGGCGGGTGCGGGAGCGGCGGCGGGCGGAGCGGTGACGTCGGTCGTGGGTCCCCGGCCCTCCGGGGGACCCCGGGTTGTCCGTCGTCTGCGGGTGCGTCGTGGCTGTTCGCGCAGTTCCCCGCGCCCCTGAAAGCGTTTGCGCAGTTCCCCGCGCCCCTTGAGGGGTGGTTTCTCAGGGGATCTGGTCTGCCAGGGCTTGGAGTAGGTGGACGATGCCCTCGGGGCCGGGGACCACTACGTCTGCGCGGGCGCGCAGTTCGGTCACCTCGTCGCTGCCGCTGCACACCAGCAGGCCCGGGGTGCCCTCCGCGCGGAGGGTGTCCACGGCGGTGTAGGCGGGCAGGTCGCCCAGGTCGTCGCCGGCGTACAGGACGCAGCCCGCGCCGATCTCGCGGGCGAAGCCGGTCAGGGCGACCCCCTTGTCCATGCCGGGCGGGCGCAGCTCCAAAACCATGCGGCCGGGCTCGACGATCAGGCCGTGGCGGGCAGCCAGCGCGGTGAGCGGTTCGCGCAGGGCCTCGAAGGTGCCCTGCGGATCGGCCGCGCGCCGGGTGTGCACGGCCACGGCCCGGCCCTTGTCCTCCACGTGGGTCCCGGTGCCCCCCAGCAGCCCGGGCAGCTCGGCGCGCACGGCGTCGACCCCGGGGTGCGCCGGCGGGGCGGTGACCTCACCCGTCCGGGCGTCCCAGCGCTCGGCGCCGTAGTGCCCGAGGACGACCAGGTGCTCCAGGCCGGGTGCGTCCGCGAAGGCGCCGTTGCGGACGGCGACCTCGGCCGGCCGGCCCGTGATCACCGCGACGGCGGCCACCTTCGGCGCGAGCGCCGCGAGTGCGGACAGGGCCTCCGGGTGGGCCCGGGCCCGCTCGGGGTCGGCCACGATCGGCGCGAGCGTCCCGTCGAAGTCGAGGCCGATCAGGGCCTTGCCCGGACCGGCGAGCAGGGCGTCCAGGCCCTCCTGGCCGGCCTCGGTGACGGGGGCGGGCAGCGGCTGGGACGCGGGCGTGGTGCTCATCTGCCGCTCAGCCCCTCAGCGCGTCGAGCTGCTCGACGAACCAGCGTGCGGGCGGCAGTGCCGTGGCCGCCGCCGCCAGGCGCTTGCTGCGCTCGGTCCGCTCCTCCGGGCGCATCGACAGGGCCTCGTGCAGGGCCTCGGCCGTGCCGGTGACGTCGTACGGGTTGACGGTGATCGCGTCCTCGCCCAGCTCCTCGTGCGCCCCCGCCTCGCGGGACAGCACCAGCGCGCAGCCCGCGTCCGAGACGACCGGGACCTCCTTGGCCACCAGGTTCATCCCGTCGCGGATGGGGTTGACCAGGGCCACGTCGGCCAGCCGGTACGCGGCCAGGGACCGGGCGAAGTCGTCCTTGACGTGCAGCACGACCGGCGTCCAGCCCGGCGTGCCGAACTCGGCGTTGATCTCGTCGGCCAGGCGCTGCACCTCGGCCGTGTAGTCCCGGTACACCGCGAGGTCCTGCCGGGAGGGGTAGGCGAAGGCCACGTGCACCACGCGCTCGCGCCACTCGCCGTGGGCCTCGAGCAGCCGCCGGTAGGCCAGCAGGCCGCGCACGATGTTCTTCGACAGCTCGGTGCGGTCGACCCGGACGATGGTGCGGCGGCCCTGGCCGATCTCCTGCCGCAGCGCGGTGATCCGCTCCTCGACGTCCGGCTCGTGGGCCCGCTCGCGCAGGAAGTCCGCGTCGGCGCCGAGGCCGTGCACGCCGATCCGCGTGCCGCCGAGCCCGCCCGCGAACCGCTCGGCGCAGTCGGTGAACGCGTCCGCCCAGCGCTGGGTGAGGAAGCCGAGCCGGTCCGCGCCGAGCATGCCGCGCAGCACCTGCCCGGCCACGTCGTCCGGCAGCATCCGGAAGTACTCGGGCGGCGCCCACGGCGTGTGCGAGAAGTGGCCGATCCTGAGGTCCGGGCGCAGCTCGCGCAGCATGCCCGGCACCAGCGTCAGGTGGTAGTCCTGCACCACGACCGCCGCGCCCTGCGCCGCCTCCTCGGCCAGCGCCTCGGCGAACGCCCGGTTGTACGTCTCGTAGGACGCCCACTGGCGGCGGAACTCCGCGTCGAAGACCGGCTCCAGGGGGGTCTGGTAGAGCATGTGGTGGACGAACCACAGCACCGAGTTGGCGATGCCGTTGTAGGCGTCGGCGTGCACGTCGGCCGGGATGTCCAGCATCCGCACGCCGTCCTCGCCGACACCGCGCCGCACGGCCTCCCGGTCGCCGTCGGACAGCGCCGAGCAGACCCACAGGGCGTCCGCGTCGGAGCCGATCGCCGAGAGCCCCGAGACCAGACCGCCGCCGCCCCGTCTGGCGTTCAGCGAACCGTCGTCACCGACCGTGTAGGAGACCGGGCCGCGGTTGGAGGCCACCAATACCCGTGCAGAACCGTACGTCGAACCCATAGGCCTCAACCTAGCCCGGCCTGTAAACGCTCAAACGTACGGACCTGCCGCGCCCGGCCGAAAAACATCCCGGGTCAGGCGGCCCGCCGCGCCTGGTACTCGGCGATCTCCACCATCGGCGGGCGTTCCTCGGTGTCCACGGAGTACGTGCGCGGTTCGAAGCCGTCCCCGGTCCGCTCGAACTGGGTCAGGGACGGCCGGATCAGATGCCCCCGGGCCAGCCGCAGCTGGGCCGTGCGGTAGATCTCGGCGGCCATCCGCCCGAGTGCCTGCCCGTCCTGGTGCCGGTGCTTGCGCACGCCGACGTCGACCTGGGCGAGCGCGTCGAGGCCGGCCAGGTGCAGCGCGTCGACCAGGACGCCCAGCTCCACGCCGTACCCGACGGGGAAGGGCAGCTGCTCCAGCAAGGAGCGGCGGGCCGCGTACTCGCCGCCCAGCGGCTGCACGAACCCGGCGAGCCGCGGCCAGTGCATGTTGAGCAGCGGGCGCGCCATCAGCTCGGTGACCCGGCCGCCCTGCCCGGCGGCCGCGCCGAGGGGACGGTCGTACATGGCCTTGACCAGCTCGACCTCCGGGTCGGTCAGCAGCGGGCCCACGATGCCCGAGACGAAGTCGGACGAGAACTCCCGCAGGTCCGCGTCGACGAAGCAGACGATGTCGCCGCGGGTGACGAGCAGCGAGCGCCACAGCACCTCGCCCTTGCCGGGCAGGGCGGGCAGGCGGGGCAGGATCGCGTCCCGGTGCACCACCGTCGCGCCCGCGGCGGCGGCCACCTCGGACGTGCGGTCGGCCGACCCCGAGTCGATCACCACCAGCTCGTCGACGAGCGGCACCTGCAGCATCAGGTCGTGGCGGATCGCGGCGACTATGTCGCCGACGGTCTCCTCCTCGTTCAGGGCGGGCAGCACCACGCTCACCGTGCGGCCCGTGCGCTGCTTGGCCGCCAGGACGCTGTGGAGCGGACGGTCGTGCACGGACCAGGAACGGGCGCTCAGCCAGCGATCGACTTCTTCCAGCACCGTGCTGCTCCTTGCGTTCTCTCGGCGGGACGAATGTGACGCGTCTCGCGGTTCGGACGACTATCTCAACTGTCCTGGTCGTCGGTTACAGTCTTGAACAACGCGGATGACCCTCGCATGTCCGGGGTCGCCCGCCGCCTACAACCACATACAGCTCATCCAGAGGGGCAGAGGGAAACGGCCCGATGAAGCCCCGGCAACCCTCCAGTCGGTACTCGTAGGTCACTGCTGACCACTCGGCGAGGCTCCCGGCTAGGGAAGGTGCCAAATCCGTCTCACGGCGAGATGCGTCGTGAGGAAGATGAGGAGAAAGGGCCTCGCCTCACATGGCTGTGCAGACTGTTGCAAGCACCACCGACTCCACCGTGGACCTCGGTCCCGCCGCGGCTCTCAGCTGCCGCGAGTGCGGTCATCGCGTCCCCCTCGGCCCGGTCTTCGCCTGCGAGGAGTGTTTCGGCCCGCTGGAGATCGCCTACGACTTCTCGGCCTACGACACCGAAGAGCTCCGCAAGCGCATCGAAGCGGGACCCGCGAACATCTGGCGCTACGCCCCGCTGCTGCCGGTCCCGGCCGACGTGGCGGACAAGCCGAACATCAACCCGGGCTGGACCAAGCTCGTCAAGGCCGACAACCTCGCGCGCGAGCTGGGCGTCGACGCCGGCAAGCTGTTCGTGAAGGACGACTCAGGCAACCCGACGCACTCCTTCAAGGACCGCGTCGTCGCCCAGGCCCTGGAGGCCGCGCGCGCCTTCGGCTTCACCACGCTCTCCTGCTCCTCCACCGGCAACCTCGCCGGTGCGGTGGGCGCCGCCGCGGCCCGCGCCGGCTTCCGCTCGTGCGTGTTCATCCCGCACGACCTGGAGCAGGGCAAGGTCGTCATGGCCGCGGTCTACGGCGGCGAGCTCGTCGGCATCGAGGGCAACTACGACGACGTGAACCGCTTCTGCTCGGAGCTGATCGGCGACCCGGCCGGCGAGGGCTGGGGCTTCGTCAACGTCAACCTGCGCCCCTACTACGCGGAGGGCTCCAAGACCCTCGCCTACGAGATCTGCGAACAGCTCGGCTGGCGGCTGCCGGACCAGCTGGTCGTGCCGATCGCCTCCGGCTCGCAGCTCACGAAGATCGACAAGGGGCTGCAGGAGCTGATCAAGCTCGGCCTCGTCGAGGACAAGCCGTACAAGATCTTCGGCGCGCAGGCGCTCGGCTGCTCGCCGGTGTCGACGGCGTTCAAGGCCGGGCACGACGTGGTGCGTCCGCAGAAGCCGGACACGATCGCCAAGTCCCTGGCGATCGGCAACCCGGCGGACGGGCCGTACGTGCTGGACATCGCGCGGCGCACCGGTGGCGCGGTGGAGGACGTGACGGACGAGCAGGTCGTCGACGCGATCAAGGTCCTCGCCAGGACCGAGGGGATCTTCGCGGAGACCGCCGGCGGGGTGACCGTGGGTGTGACGCGGAAGTTGATCGAGAACGGTGTTCTCGACCCGACGAAGACCACCGTGGTGCTCAACACCGGGGACGGTCTGAAGACGCTGGACGCGGTGGCCGGGACCGGGCTGACCGCGACCATCCGGCCCAGCCTGGAGTCGTTCCGGGATGCCGGGCTCGTCTGATCGTTGTTCGCTGCGGGCCGGTGGGGGCTGGTCGCGCCCACGCGGCGGAGCCGCACATCACTACAGCCCCGCGCCCCTGAGGGCGCGCCCCAGCCGTAGCTCAAGAAGAACCGGAGGACATGTCCGATGAGCGTCACCGTTCGCATCCCCACCATCCTGCGCACCTACACCGGCGGGCAGGCCGAGGTCGCCGCCGAGGGCGCGAACCTCGGGGAGGTCATCGCCGACCTGGAGAAGAACCACACCGGGATCGCCGCCCGGGTGCTGGACGACCAGGGCAAGCTCCGGCGGTTCGTCAACGTGTACGTCAACGACGACGACGTGCGGTTCGAGCAGGGTCTGGAGACGGCCACGCCGGACGGTGCCGGAGTGTCGATCATCCCGGCCGTCGCCGGCGGCTGAATCCGGCCGACCGGCTTGATTGTTACCTTGAGTAATGCCGGTCACCGAGCGTGCATCGAATTGCCCTCACCGTGAGAGAAGCGGAGGGGGCAATTCTGCGTGATTGAGCGCGGTACAGTTGGGGAACGCGTTCCGGATCCGCTGACCGGAACCCGGAATTCCTGCCGCGAGCCCGACAAGATGTAGCCAAAGTGTGCGCGTCTTTCGCGGCTTTTGTTCTTTTTGTGCGGCCCGACTTGCCCTGAATTCGGGCGAACTCTCCCCACATTCCGGACCCTGTGCGTCCAGAATTCTCGTCCGATTGACCTGTTGCAGACGGCAGTTGGACAGATACATTCAGCCGCGGTCGACGCGTTCCGGCGCACGCCCCCAACCGTGGGGGGTGAGGTCTGACCCGGATCCGCGAAGTGTGGATCTGTGCAAGGGCCAGTAATAGGGGAGTTAGGCATGGCTCAGGGCACCGTCAAGTGGTTCAACGCGGAGAAGGGGTACGGCTTCATCGCGGTCGACGGTGGTGCGGATGTTTTCGTCCACTACAGCGCGATCCAGATGGACGGCTACCGCACCCTGGAAGAGGGCCAGCGGGTCGAGTTCGAGATCTCGCAGGGCCAGAAGGGGCCGCAGGCCGACATGGTTCGCGTCTCTGCCTGAACGCGCACCACGACCACAAGCTCACGCGACCGGTCTTCGCAGAAGGGCCCGCACCCTCCGGGGGTGCGGGCCCTTCCGCGTGCCCGGGGGGCGCGCGGGGGCGTGTTCGCGGGCGGCTGAGCGCCCCACCCGATCCCCGGAGGCGCTTGTGCCCGCCCGTCACCCGACCGCCACCCCTCAATGAGCACCCGCTTCGCGGGCGCGCCTTGCACTCCGGGGGGTCGAGTGCTAATCATTGCGTTAGCACTCTGAAGGTGAGAGTGACAACGTAAGGACCGGGTCGGTGAGGCCCGCAGGCCGAAGTGGGAAGGAACCACGAGGCCGGCGAGCCGTCCGTCGCGGGCGCGGGCGCGGTCCGGAGTCATCACCCCCAGTCCTGGAGGGACCACTTCACATGGCCAAGATCATCGCGTTCGACGAGGAGGCGCGGCGCGGCCTCGAGCGCGGCATGAACCAGCTCGCGGACGCCGTGAAGGTGACGCTCGGCCCCAAGGGCCGCAACGTCGTCCTCGAGAAGAAGTGGGGCGCGCCCACGATCACCAACGATGGTGTGTCCATCGCCAAGGAGATCGAGCTCGAGGACCCGTACGAGAAGATCGGCGCCGAGCTGGTCAAGGAAGTCGCCAAGAAGACGGACGACGTCGCCGGTGACGGTACGACCACGGCGACCGTCCTCGCCCAGGCCCTGGTGCGCGAGGGTCTGCGCAACGTGGCCGCCGGTGCCAACCCGATGGCCCTGAAGCGCGGTATCGAGAAGGCCGTCGAGGCCGTCTCCGCCGCCCTGCTCGAGCAGGCCAAGGACGTCGAGACCAAGGAGCAGATCGCCTCCACGGCCTCGATCTCCGCCGCCGACACCCAGATCGGCGAGCTCATCGCCGAGGCGATGGACAAGGTCGGCAAGGAAGGCGTCATCACCGTCGAGGAGTCCCAGACCTTCGGTCTGGAGCTGGAGCTCACCGAGGGTATGCGCTTCGACAAGGGCTACATCTCGGCGTACTTCGCCACCGACATGGAGCGTATGGAGGCCGTCCTCGACGACCCGTACATCCTGATCGCCAACTCGAAGATCTCCAACGTCAAGGACCTGCTCCCGCTCCTGGAGAAGGTCATGCAGTCGGGCAAGCCGCTGCTGATCATCGCCGAGGACGTCGAGGGCGAGGCCCTGTCGACCCTGGTCGTCAACAAGATCCGCGGCACCTTCAAGTCCGTCGCCGTCAAGGCCCCGGGCTTCGGCGACCGCCGCAAGGCGATGCTGCAGGACATCGGCATCCTCACCGGCGGCGAGGTGATCTCCGAGGAGGTCGGCCTCAAGCTGGAGAACGCCACGCTCGACCTGCTGGGCAAGGCCCGCAAGGTCGTCATCACCAAGGACGAGACCACCATCGTCGACGGTGCCGGCTCCGCCGACCAGGTCCAGGGTCGCGTGAACCAGATCCGCGCCGAGATCGAGAACAGCGACTCGGACTACGACCGCGAGAAGCTGCAGGAGCGCCTGGCGAAGCTCGCCGGCGGTGTCGCGGTCATCAAGGCCGGTGCCGCCACCGAGGTGGAGCTCAAGGAGCGCAAGCACCGCATCGAGGACGCCGTGCGCAACGCCAAGGCGGCCGTCGAGGAGGGCATCGTCGCCGGTGGTGGCGTGGCCCTGCTCCAGGCCTCCCAGGTCTTCGAGAAGCTGGAGCTCGACGGTGACGAGGCGACCGGCGCCAACGCCGTGAAGCTCGCGCTGGAGGCCCCGCTGAAGCAGATCGCCGTCAACGGTGGTCTCGAGGGCGGCGTCGTCGTGGAGAAGGTCCGCAACCTCCAGGTCGGCCACGGCCTGAACGCCGCGACCGGTGAGTACGTCGACATGATCGCCGAGGGCATCATCGACCCGGCGAAGGTGACCCGTTCCGCGCTGCAGAACGCCGCCTCCATCGCCGCGCTGTTCCTCACCACCGAGGCCGTCATCGCCGACAAGCCGGAGAAGGCCGCCGCGCCGGCCGGCGGCGGCATGCCGGGCGGTGACATGGACTTCTGATCGACCCGGTCGATCACGTCCTTTCCGAGGGCGGCACCTCCTGTTCCGGCAGGGGGTGCCGCCCTCGGGCGTGTGCGGGATCACAGGGGGCGGGGGATGGCGCGCCGGGGCCACTTGGTTGAACCGTAGGCCCTATGCGCATGCACATACTGACCGGTATGCGCGTACTGTCCGGTATCCGAAGGAGCCCCCACGTGAGCGACGCCGCCTCCCGCGCAGCCGACATCCTGTCCCGGCCCGTGACCCTGAATGGCCTGACCGTCCCCAACCGGATCGCGATGGCCCCGATGACCCGCATGTTCTCCCCGGGCGGCGTGCCCGGCGAGGACGTCGTCTCCTACTACGCGCGCCGCGCCGCCGCGGGGGTCGGCCTGATCGTCACCGAGGGCACCTACGTCGGGCACGAGTCGGCCGGGCAGAGCGACAGCGTGCCGCGGTTCCACGGCGAGGAGCAGCTCGCCGGCTGGGCGAAGGTCGCCGAGGCGGTGCACGCGGCGGGCGGCACGATCGTGCCGCAGCTGTGGCACATCGGCATGGTCCGCAACCAGGGCGAGCCGCCCGTCGCCGACGCCCCCGCCGTCGGCCCCTCCGGGCTGCGCATCGGCGCCGACGAGCCCACCGGCAAGGCCATGACCCAGGCCGACATCGACGCCGTCATCGGCGCCTTCGCCGAGGCCGCCGCGGCCGCCGAGCGCATCGGCTTCGACGGCGTGGAGCTGCACGGCGCCCACGGCTACCTGCTCGACCAGTTCCTGTGGGAGGGCACCAACCGCCGCACCGACGCCTACGGCGGCGACCGGGTCGCCCGGGTCCGGTTCGCCGCGGAGATCGTCGCGGCCGTCCGCGAGACCGTCTCCGCCGACTTCCCCGTCGTCTTCCGCTACTCGCAGTGGAAGCAGGAGGCCTACCGCGCCCGCCTCGCCGAGACGCCCGAGGAGCTGGAGTCGATCCTGACCCCGCTCGCGGCCGCGGGCGTCGACGCCTTCCATGCCTCCACGCGCCGCCACTGGGTCCCCGAGTTCGACGGCTCCGACCTCAACCTCGCCGGCTGGACCAAGAAGATCACCGGCAAGCCCGCCATCACGGTCGGCTCGGTCGGCCTCGACGGCGTCGACTTCCTCAAGTCCTTCCAGGGCCGGGGCGCCGAGGTCGGCGACCTCGACAACCTCCTCGACCGCCTCGAGCGCGACGAGTTCGACATGGTCGCCGTCGGCCGCGCACTGCTCCAGGACCCCGAGTGGGCCCGCAAGGTGCTCTCCGGCCGCTTCGACGAGCTGGCCCCCTACGACCCGTCCGCCCTGAAGACCCTCAGCTGAGCCGGCCGGGCACGGGGTGCCCGCACCCGCTCGCGACGGCCGGAGGACACTGAACGGGCGCCAGTCCGACGGCACTTCGTGAGGAGACCCCAGATGACGACGTCCGAGCCCCGCTTCTCGACGGACGGCCCGCGGCCCGGCCCGGTGGTGCGCACCACCGCCGGCGCGGTCCGCGGCCGCAGGGAGGAGGGGCTCGCCGTCTTCCGGGGTGTCCCCTTCGCCGCGCCCCCGGTCGGCGAGGCCCGTTTCATGGCGCCCCGGCCCGCCGTGCCCTGGGACGGCGTGCGGGAGGCCCACGCCTTCGGCCCGCCGCCCCCGCAGGACCTCGGCCTGATGGGCGGCCCCGGCCTGATCGACGTGTCCCAGGGCGACGAGTGGCTCACCGTCAACGTCTGGACGCCCGAGCCGGATCCGGCCGCCCGCCGCCCGGTCATGGTGTGGATCCACGGCGGCGCCTACAAGCTCGGCCACGGCGGCAGTCCCGGCTATGACGCCCGGCACCTCGCGGCCGAGGGCGACGTCGTGGTCGTCACCTTCAACTACCGCGTCGGCATGGAGGGTTTCGCCGCCGTCGAGGGCGCCCCCGCCAACCGGGGCCTGCTCGACCAGGTGGCGGCCCTGGAGTGGGTGCGCGACAACATCGAGGCGTTCGGCGGCGATCCGGGCCTGGTCACGCTGTTCGGCGAGTCCGCCGGTGCGGGGTCGATCGCCTCGCTGCTCGCCATGGACCGGGCCGCCGGCCTGTTCCGCCGGGCGATAGCGCAGAGCGTGCCGGGCACGTTCTTCTCCGCCGAACTCGCCGCCGACATGGGCCGCGCCCTCGCCGCCGAGCTGGGCCTGCGCCCGACCGTCGCCGATCTGTCGGCGGTGGACCCGCGGCGGCTGCCCACCGCGGGCGAGACACTGAGCGCCAAGATGACCCAGTACGTCGACCGCTGGGGCCAGGCGGCGCCCACGGTCACGCCGTTCGCCCCGGTCGTCGATGGCGAGGTTCTGCCGCAGGCGCCGTGGCGGGCCCTGGCGGCCGGAAGCGCCCGGGACGTGGGTCTGATCGTCGGCCACAACCGCGAGGAGTACCGCCTCTTCCTCGCCATGGCCGGGCACCTCGGCGGTGTCGGCGAGGAGCGGGCGGCCTCGGCCCTGCGCCTGTTCGCCCCCGGCGGCGAGCAGTCCTACCGGGACGCCTTCCCCGGTGCCGGTGCGGGCGAGCTGTACGAACGCGTCCAGACGGAGTGGCTGTTCTCCATGCCCTCCCTGCACCTGGCCGAGGCGCAGCGCGCGGGCGGCGGCACCGCGCACGTCTACGAACTGACCTGGCCCGCCCCCGCCAGCGGCGGCGCGTTCGGCGCCTGCCACGGCCTGGACATCCCGCTGCTGTTCGGCACGTACGGCGCGGACCTGGGGGCCCTGCTGTTCGCGGGCGCCGAGCCGTCCGCCGAGGCCCGGGCGCTGTCGGCGCGCTTCCGCTCGTCCTGGTCGGCGTTCGCGCGCACGGGCGACCCGGGCTGGCCGGTCTACGACGAGCAGCGGCTGGTGCAGGTGCTGGACGCGGAGCCGGTGGTCGTGCCGTACCCCGAGGAGACGGCCCGGCGGCTGTGGGAGGACCACGAGTTCCGGCCGCTGCCGCTGCTGCGGTCTCAGTGACGGAAGGCGTCCACCGGCTCCACGCGTGAGGCACGCAGCGCCGGACAGGCGCCCGCGAGGAGACCGGTCAGCGTCCCGAGCAGGGGGGCGAGGAAGGCGACGGCCGTCGGCAGCACCGGGGTCCACTGCTGGAGGAGCGCGACGGTCACGACCGCGAGCACACCCGCGGCGGCGCCGATGAGACCGCCGACGCTGCCGATGAGGGCGCTCTCGGTGAGGAACTGCGCGGTGACGTGCCGGCGGCGGGCGCCCAGCGCCCGGCGCAGGCCGATCTCGCCGGTGCGTTCCAGCACGGCGATCAGCGTGGTGTTGGCGATGCCGACGGTGCCGATCGCGAGGCTGACCCCGGACAGCAGCAGGAAGAGGCTGTCCAGGTCATTTGGAGGAGGGCGTGACGTCGACGGTCCGGGAGGCGGTGACGTCGCCGCGCAGGAGGACGGTGGACGTCAGGACGCGCCGTTCGACGGGCGTCGTCAGTGTGGTGAGCCCGGGGCCCGCCGCGTCCGCCGCCACCTGCTGCGGGGAGCGGATGGCCGAGCCCGCGGCGAAACCGACGGCGATCAGGGCCGCCGCGGCGACCGTGCTGCCGGTGAGCGCGCTAGAGGTTGCCCATCGGCTCGATGTCGACGCGTACGGGGGTGCCCCACACGCGCAGCACCTCGTAGTCGGTGAACTCGTGCACCAGGCGGTACGCCATGGCCGCCCGGGGTGCGCGGCGCTGGGCCGCGATGTACAGCTCGGCCTCGCGGCGGTCGCGGCGCGGGGTGCCGCACAGCTGCCAGCTCTGGCCGTTCCACAGCTCCGGCAGCCAGCGCTGCTGGGGCTGGGGGCGGTCGCCGCGCACGCCGTAGCGGGTCTGGACCGGCTCGCTCTGCGGCTGGTGCGGGGCGGGGCCGTTGAACTCCGCCCGGCGGGCCGCCCTGCGCCGGGTCTCGCACAGCAGGCACCGGTCCGGGGCGGCCTCGTCGACCGGGCCGTTCGGGTGCTCGGGGCAGCGGGTGCTGGGCGCGGCGTTCGAGACGCTCTCCTCCAGCAGGTCCAGGGCCCGCCGCAGATCCGCCCTGACCTCGTGCAGCTTGGCGTCCGGCGTGTCGCTGGTCAGGGCCTCGCCGTGCTCACCGAGCAGACGGAGGGCACGGCCGAGTGCGGTCAGCTGGGCGTGGTTCATGCTCCCCATTGTCCTCCGCCGGCCGGCGGACCGATCGGGAGGTGACGTCGCGGTGACGTACGGATGATCGAAGGGTGTACAACCAAACGGCCCTGATCACCGTCTAACAGGCGTATCGCGCGTACACCCCGGCGTCCGCCCCACCGCACGCCGCCCGGAATGCACGTCTGCCCGAGAGAAAGCCTGTCCATGACGTTCCGTTGGCTGTGCGGTGTCCTGCGTGTGCGCGGGAAGACCGACCTTCTGCTCGTGTTCCTGTTCGCCGCCGGCTTCGCCGCACTGCCCGTCTTCGCGCTGCTGCCGTCGCTGTGGGGCTTCGCCGCGGCCTCGCTGGTGACCTACGTGGCCGACGAGGTGCTGCACACCCGTGCCCCCGCCTTCGTACGGCGGCTGGCCGCGCTGCAGCTGACCCGCACCCTGCGGTTCGCCGTGCGGACGGTGATGCTGCTCGCCCTGGCGGAGCGCCTGGGCGCCCCCGACACCGTGCTGGTCGGCGCGCTGGCCGTGTTCAGCCTGCACTTCACCCTGGTGATCCTGTACTCGGCCGTGCACCACGCGATCCGGCGGCGCCGCGTGCTGCCCGTGGTGGTGCGCAACCTCGACATGAGCGGGGCGGGCATCCCGCAGTCCCCGCCCGCCTTCCTGTACCGGCGCTTCCTGCGCAAGCTGCTGCACCTCGACCTGCCCGCGCACGCGGGGCTGCTCGTGGCGCTGGCCGCGGGTGCGTGGCAGGCCGCCGGGACCGGGTTCGCGCTGACGGCCGGACTGACGGCGGCAGCCGTGGTGGCGCTGCTCGGTCAGCTGCGCCGGGCCCGCCGGATGCCCGGCCGGGACGAGGTGATCGCCGAGGTGAACCGGCAGCTGGCCGGGTACCGCCCCGAGGTGGCCCTGTACTTCAGCTTCGCGTCCGTCTCCCGCGACTTCATGTACCAGGTCAACATGTGGATCGAGACGCTGGAGCAGCTCGACCGCCGGCCGCTGATCATCCTGCGCGAGCGGGCCTCGTTCCGCTTCCTGAGCCGGACGCGGATCCCCGTGCTGTGCGTGCCGAAGGCGGACGACGTGGCGCTGCTGGAACTGCCCGAGCTGCGGGTCGTCCTCTACCCGGGCAACGCGGGCAAGAACGTGCACATGCTGCGCGTCGCCGAGGCCAAGCACGTGTTCATCGGGCACGGCGACAGCGACAAGCTCGCCAGCAGCAACCGCGTGAGCAAGGTCTACGACGAGATCTGGGTGGCCGGCCGGGCCGGACGCGACCGCTACCAGCGGGTGCGCCACGCCATCAGCGACTCCGCGATCGTCGAGGTGGGCCGCCCCCAGCTGTCGTCGATCCGGCTGCACGCCGACCACGTGCCGGGGCCGCTGCCGACCGTGCTGTACGCGCCCACCTGGGAGGGGTGGAGCGACGACGACTGCCACACGTCCCTGATCCCGATGGGTGTGACGCTGGTCGAGAAGCTGCTCGCGGAGAACGTGCGGGTCCTCTACAAGCCGCACCCCCTCACCGGCAAGCGCTCGCCCGCTGCGGCCGAGGCGGACCGGGCCGTGCGGGAGCTGCTGAACGCCGACAACGAGCGGCGGGACGCCGAGCGGGCGCAGTCCGCGATCGCCGAGGCCCGGCCGCGCATGGACGAGATCCGCGACCGGCTCGCCGAGCTGTCCGGGCGGCTGCGCGGCGACGACGCCGAGCAGACGCGCGAGGCCCGCGTCCCGGGCCCGGACGGCGAGGCCGAGTGGCACGAGCTGCGCGCCGAGTGGCACCGCCTGTTCTGGGCGAGCCGGGGGCCCCTGCGGCACGAGGTGGTCACCGGTCAGCTGCCGACGCTGTACGCGTGCTTCGACGAGGCCGACATGCTCGTCAGCGACGTGTCGTCCGTCGTCGCGGACTTCGTGGCCAGCCTCAAGCCGTACGTCCTGACCAACGCGAACGACCTGCCCGACGCGGAGTTCCGGGCCGCCTACACCACGGCCGGGGGCGCGTACCTCCTCGACCGGGACTGCACCCGGCTGCCGGAGATCCTCCGCTCGGTCCGCGAGCCCCGGCACGACCCGATGGCCGCCGAGCGCCGCGTCCTCAAGGAGTACGTGCTGGGTCCGGACCGCCCGACGTCGATGCAGCGGTTCAACGCGGCGGTGGAGGCCCTCGCCGCCAAGGCGGAGGCGGAGCGGGACCAGCGGCAGGAGGAGGAGCGGCGCGTCGCGGTGGTGGTGTCCGGTCCGACGGTGCTGCTCACGTGAGCTCCCGGAGGTGACGGCCCGGCGGTACCGGCGGCCCGGCCGGCGGTACCGCCGGGCCGTCACCGGGGCCGGGGCGGGGCCCTCAGGCGGGGCCGTCCTCCGCTCCGCCCTGCGCGTGGGTGCCCAGGGCCGCCCGCAGGTGCCCGCCGGACTCCTGGAGCAGGCGGGCCGCCGTCGGGGCGTCCACGTCGGCCAGGATCGTGAGGATCGCGTTCTTCACCTCGCCGTCGGTGGCGGTCAGCGCCTCCTCGATCTCCTTGTCCTCGGCGCCCGTGGCGAGGGCGACGATGCGGTGGGAGCGGGCGCGGAGCTTGTCGTTGGAGGCGCGGACGTCGACCATCAGGTTCCCGTAGGTCTTGCCCAGGCGGATCATCGTGATCGTCGAGAGCATGTTCAGGACGAGCTTCTGCGCGGTGCCGGCCTTCAGGCGGGTGGAGCCGGTGAGCAGTTCGGGGCCGACGACGACCTCGATGCCGTGGTCGGCGGCGGCCGCCAGGGGGCTGCCCGCGTTGCACGACAGGCCGACGGTGAGGGCGCCCCGCTCCCGGGCGTACCCGACCGCGCCGATCGCGTACGGGGTGCGGCCGGAGGCCGAGACGCCGACCACCGTGTCGTCGGCGGTCAGGCGGAGCGGCTCCAGGGCGGCCCGGGCCAGTTCCGGGGAGTCCTCCGCGCCCTCGACCGAGGTGACCAGGGCCTGCGGGCCGCCCGCGATCAGGCCGACGACCCGCGAGGGGTCGGTGTTGAACGTCGGCGGGCACTCGGAGGCGTCCAGGACGCCCAGCCGGCCCGCGGTGCCCGCGCCCGCGTAGACGAGCCGGCCGCCGCGGGCCATGCGTGCGGCGACGGCGTCGATCGCGGCGGCGATCTCGGGCAGCCGCGCCGCGACCGCCCCGGCCACGCTCGCGTCCTCCCCGTTCATCAGCCGCGCGAGGTCGAGCGTGGGCAGCCGGTCGACCTCGGCGAGCTCCGGCCGGAAGGCCTCGGTGGTCAGGGTCGCCAACTCGGCGCGGACGTCACGGGGTCGGGAGGCGGAGGTCATGGACGGCTCTTTCCGTGTGCGTGAGGTGCCGGGCGGGGCGGCCGGCTCAGGAGCGGTGCCGGTGGGCCAGCGCCTCGTACGACGCCGAGAGCGCCGGCGCCGCCGACTCGTACGTCCGCTGCGCCACCCCCACGAACAGGCAGTCCACCACGAGGAGCTGTCCGGTCCGCGACGACATGGCCGCCGGGCGCAGTTCGCTCTCCCGGGCGGTGGACGTGGTCAGGACATGGTCGGCGTACTGGGCGACGGGGCCGTGCGGGCGGCCGGTGATGGCCACGGTCGTCGCGCCGCGCTCGAAGGCGACCCGCAGCGGTTCGATGACGTCCCCCGTCGACCCGGAGTGGGTGACGGCGATCGCGACGTCGCCCGCGCGCAACTGCACGGCGTTGGTGACGGCCAGGTGCGGATCGCTGTGCGCGTGCGCCATCAGCCCTATGCGCAGCAGCTTCTGCGTGAGGTCCTGGGCCACCAGCCCCGACGCTCCCACGCCGTACACGTCGGTGCGCCGGGCCGCGACCAGCGCGGTGACGGCCGCTCCCAGCTGCACGGTGTCCAGGCCCGCCGCGGTGTCGGCGAGGGTCTGCTGCTCGTCGTAGGCGAGTTTGGCGACGACGTCGGCGATGGGGTCGTCGACGGCGATGTCCGTGGTGATGGCCGGGGCCCGGCCCGACTGCTGCTGCGCGGCGAGCCCGGCCAGGGCCAGCCGCAGGTCCCGGTAACCCGGATAGCCCAGCAGCCGCGCGGTGCGCACGACCGTCGCCTCGCTGGTGCCGGTGAGCTCGGCGAGGCCGGTGACCGTGAGCGCCGCGCAGCCGGCCGGGTCGCCGGCGACGGCCTCGGCGACGCGCTGCATGGAGCGCGTCATCGACGGGCCCAGCGTGCGGACCTTGGCCGCGAGGGCCGCGGGGGCGGGCGGTGCGCCCACCGTGCCGCCGGGGCCGCCACGGTCCCGGGCGAAAATTTCCTTCACGTCGCGGGTCACCCCTGAAAGATATTTTCGGGGCGGCGTGCGGGTCAAGAGTGCGCACAATGGGTGCATGGAACCCATCAGCCCCCTGGAGCAGGCGCTGCACGCCGCGCGCGCCCTCGTGCTGGCCGACCTCGTCGCAGGACGCGTCGCCGAGGCGGACGTCGTGTCGCTGGTCGAGGAGTCCGTCGTGCAGCGGCGCTGGTGGGTCGAGCAGTGGCCGGAGGGCGCGCGGTACGTGGCCGGGCTGGTCGCGCAGGACGTGCAGGACGCCCTGCTGGAGCGGTACGGCCGCTGGCCCCTGTGCCCGGTGTGCGGCACGGGCCAGCCCCACGCGCTGGACGTGGAGCCGGAGTTGGGGCCCGACCCGCACTGGGTGTGCAGCGAGGCGGGGGTGAAGGTCGCCGCGGTGGGGTCGCTGGGCGAGGCCCTCGGCGGTCCGGCGTCCTCGTGAGGTCGGGGTGACGATCTACATAGACCCGCCGACCTGGCCCGGCCACGGCCGCATGTGGTCCCACCTGGTCAGCGACGTCTCCTACGACGAACTCCACGCCTTCGCCGAGCGCCTGGGCGTGCCCCGCCGCGCCTTCGAGCGCGACCACTACGACATCCCCGCCCAGCGGTACGCGGACGCGGTGGCCGCCGGTGCCGTGGAGGTGCGCAGCCGCGAGGTGGTGCGGCTGCTGCACGCGGCGGGGCTGCGCCGGCCCAAGGGCCGCTATCCCTCCCCGGGTTCGCGCAGCTCGTAGGCCAGGTGCCCGGGGTCCTCGGCGACCCGGGCGAAGCCGGCGCGCGCGAGCACGTTCTGCGACGGGGTGTTGCCCCGCTCGACGTTCGCGACGACGGTCCGCACCTGCGGCCGGTCCAGTGCCCACCGCGACAGCGCGACCAGCGCCTCGGTCGCGTGGCCGCGGCCCCGGGCGCCCTCGACCAGGTCGTAGCCGACCTCGACCCGCCCCTGCGCGTCCGGCACGCCGTGGAAGCCCATGGCGCCGATCGCCCGGCCGTCCTCGCGGCGGACCAGCACGTACATGCCCCACTCGGGCAGGTGGACGCCGTCCTCGTACTGCTGGTGCACCAGCCCGGCGCCCACCCGGGTGCCCTCGACCGGGCCGCCCTCGATCCACGCGAAGCCGCCGTCGCCCACCGCGGCGAGATCCGCGGCCGCCGCCGGGGTGACGCCCTGGAGGGTGAGCCGCTCGGTGCCGAGGACCAGGTTGTTGCTCCAGCGCCAGCCGGCGACCGGGGGCCGGCCGGGCAGCTCTCCGCGTCCCGTGGCCCACAGCAGCGTCCGCCAGGGGCTCTCGCCGGGCCGGACGTGCGGGAAGATCCGGGTGAGCACGAAATCACACAGTCCGGGGGCCGGTTCGTAGGCCAGTCCCAGGCCCTCGGCGACGTCGTGGGTGTGCAGCAGCACCTCGGCCACGCCCATCGCGGCGAAGCCCTCGCGGTTCGCGCTGCGGAACGGGTAGGGGTGGAAGGCCCGCACCTCGCGCGGTGTGGTGCGGACCGCGGCGGCCAGCAGCGCCCCCGTCGTGCCGATCACCCGCAGCGCGTCCGCGTTGCCGGCGCCCTCCTCCAGCACGAGCTCGAACGGGGCGTACGACTCCTGCTCCCGCCCGGCCAACTGGCCCGCGTAGGCGATCAGGTCCTCCGCGATGTGCACGGCCGTCCGCCGGCAGCTCCACTCCAGCCGCCCGGCCCGCACGCCCTCCCAGTCCCGGCCGGTGACCGCCCCCAGCAGCTCCACGCACTCGGCGACGGCCTGCTCCACCTGCTCCGCACCCGTTGTCCACATGGCGGGCAGGCTACGAGGGATCCACGCCCGGCAGCGACAGCATTTCCAGCTCGGAGGCCAGGTTGTACCGGGCCGTGGCCTCCCACTCGGCCGCGCCGTGCGGCGTCCGGAACAGCCGTGGCAGGTCCAGGAGTTGGCGCAGGATCGCGGCGCGGCCCGTGCGGAAGGCCTCGTTCGGCACGAAGTGGTACTCCTCGCGCACGGCGGCGGTGTACGCGGCGTACGCCGAGGGCGGGGCGGCGAGGACGGCCAGGTCCGCGTCGCACAGGACCTGGCCGTCGGGGTCGTCGTCGGCCGGGTCGTGGGTGACGGTGAGCCGGACCAGCCGGGCCACCTCGGCCACCGTGCCGTCCGGGACGCCCGCCTCCGGCAGGGCCCGCTCGGCCAGCCGGGCGGAGCGCTCCTCGTTCTCGGAGCGGTCGGGCAGGTACACCGCGTCGTGGAACCAGGCGGCCAGCCGCACCACGTCCGGGTCCCGGGCGTACCGCTGGAGCTCGTCGACGCGGTCCAGGACCGCGGTGAGGTGCTCGGCGGTGTGGTAGCGGCGCTGGGGCTCCTGCCAGCGGGCCAGCAGGTTCTCGGCGTAGGGCACCGGGTCGGGCCCGCCCGCCGGGCCCCGGACCCCCTCCAGGGCGCGGACGAAGCGGGTGCGCAGCATCTCGGGATCGGCCATGGGGGCATTCTCCCGCCGGGGCGGCCCGGGCACCTAGCGTGGGGGTCATGACGACTCCTGCCGATGCGCACGACGTACGGGACCCCGAGCAGCCCGGGCGGTTGCTCGCGACGGAACGGGACGCGCTGATCCCGCTGCTGCGGGGCCGGGCCCCGGAGGACTTCGCCCGGCCGGTGGCCGCGTGCCCGGGCTGGACGGTGCGGGACGTGCTGGCCCACTGCGCGGCCGCGCTGACCCGGGCGGTGGAGGGCGCATGGGGGCCGGACGTGTTCTCGCCCGAGTCCAACGACCGGGACATCGCCGCGCGGTCCGGCTGGAGCGACGCCGAGGTCGTGGACGAACTGGAGCGCGGGATGACCGCGGCCGGGCCGGTGATCGCCCGGGCCGGTGGGAAGCTGGACGGCCTCGCCCTGGGGGAGTGGGTGCACGCCGGGGACGTGCGGGACGCCCTGGGCGAACCGGGGGCGTACGGCGGGGCCGGGCTGCCCGACGCGCTGGCGCTGCTGGCCCGCCTCACCCGCGAGCGCGGCCACGTGCCGCTGCACGCCGACCTCGACGACCTGGACGAGCCGCTGCGGCTGGGGGAGAGCGGCGGGGAGCGGCCCCCGGGCCGGTTCATCGGCGACGGGCCGACCCTGGTCCGCCTGTACACGGGACGGCCGGCCGGCGGCGCCGTGTTCGAACTCGCCGGGGTGGAGGCCGAGGAGCTCGACATCTACGGGTGAGGCGCTCCCCGGGGCGTGGGAGGCGGTGGGAATGGGCAGCGTAGTCTGTGATTGGACTAGACCTGTCATCGAACGCCGCCATGCCGACGAAGGGGCCCCATGAGCAAGCGTGCAGTCCTGGAGGTGATCGCCCTCGGCGTCGAGGACGCGGTCGCCGCCCAGGAGGGAGGCGCGGACCGCCTCGAGCTGGTCACCGACATGGCGGCCGACGGGCTCACCCCGTCGCCCGCCACCGTCGCCGGGATCCGGCGCGCCGTCGACATCCCCCTGCGGGTGATGGTCCGCCTCGCGGACGGCTTCGCCGCGGGGGACGTCGACCGGCTCGCCGGTACGGCCGCGGAGCTGCGGGAGGCCGGGGCGCGCGAGTTCGTGCTGGGCTTCCTCGACGCCGGGGGCGCGGTGGACCTGCCGGCCGTGGAGCGGGTGGTGGCCGCACTGGACGGATGCCCCTGGACCTTCCACCGGGCCATCGACCGGGCCGCCGACCGGGACGCCGCGCGCAAGCAGCTGGACGGGCTGCCCGGGCTCGACACGTACCTGACGGCCGGATCGGCCGGCGGGGTCGACGACGGGCTGCCCGTGCTGCTCGCGGAGGCCGCGCGGGCCGGTGAGCCGGGCTACGAGCAGCAGGTGCTGGTGGGCGGCGGGCTGCGGCTCGACCACGTGCCGGTGCTGCGCGCGGCCGGCGTCGACGGCTTCCACATCGGCGGCGCGGCCCGCCCGGGCGGCTGGGACGCGCCGGTGTCGGCGGAGGCGGTGGCCGAGTGGCGCGCCGCGGTGGACGCCGCCCGGCAGGCGCCCGCCGCCCCCCTGGCGGCGACCTAGGCCAACACCCCCGGGCCCTGGGCGAGTTGCGGGGGCAGCGGGGCCGTGTGCGTGACCGTCAGGCCCGACACCGCCCGGGTGAGGGCCACGTACAGGCGGCGCAGGCCGGTTCGCTCGTCCGGTTCGCCGTCGACCACCGCGCGCGGCTCGTCCAGGACGACGTGGTCGTACTCCAGGCCCTTGGCCAGGGACGCCGGGACCAGGGTCAGCCGGGTCTCGCGGGTGGTCTCCTCGCCGGGGCCCAGAAACGGCATCCCGGCGCGCTCCAGCGCCCCGGCCAGCTCCGGGATCCGCGCGTCCGCCGCGATCAGGCCCGTCGAGCCCTCGTGCCGCAGCGCGTCACGGCAGGCGTCGACCACGTCCGCCGCGCCGGACACCGGCCGGATCTCGAAGCGGCCCGGGTTCTCCCGGATCGACACCACCGGGGTGAGGCCGGGCGCGATGTCCGGCAGCAGCCGGGAGGCGTAGGTGATGACGTCCGTCGGCACGCGGAAACCGGCCGTCAGCTCCTCGATCACCGCGTCCTGCTTGCCGAGGTGGCGCAGCGCCTCCTGCCAGCTGCGCGTCGCCCAGGGCGTCGTGCCCTGTGCCAGGTCGCCCAGGACGGTGGCGCTGCCGGTGGTGCAGCGGCGGCCGACCGCCCGGTACTGCATGGGGGACAGGTCCTGCGCCTCGTCCAGGACGACGTGCCCGAGGGAGTGCGTGCGCCGGACCAGGTCGGTGGCCTCGTCGACCAGGACGGCGTCGGCGGCCGACCACCTGGCCGACTTCACACTGCGGGCAGGCTTCGCCCACAGGATCGCCTTCCGCTCGTCCGCGTCGAGGATCCCCTCCGCGTGCTCGGCGAGGAACTCCGCGTCCGACAGCAGCCGCAGCACCAGTTTCGCCGGGTCGACGGCCGGCCAGATCGTCTTCACGGCCGCCTTCACCGCGGTGTTGCGGGCCACCGCGTCCTGCACGCGGTCGTCCGGGGCCTCGCCCGAGCGCTCCATCTGCACCAGCACGGCGTGCGCGATGCGCTGCGGCAGGGCCTCCCGGGCGGCGCCGTAGCGGATGTCCCGGTCGAGCAACTCGCGGACGATGTCCTCCAGTTCGTACGCCGGCACCCGCCAGCGGCGGGAGCCGCGCACCACCACGACCGGCTCGGCGGGCATCGTCACGTGCGAGTACAGCGCCCGGCGCAGC
This sequence comes from Streptomyces sp. NPDC017943, assembly GCF_044328425.1. Taxonomy (NCBI): domain Bacteria; kingdom Bacillati; phylum Actinomycetota; class Actinomycetes; order Kitasatosporales; family Streptomycetaceae; genus Streptomyces; species Streptomyces sp. NPDC017943. The sequence goes on from NZ_JBIRHH010000008.1 coordinate 132,697, forward strand.
ACCTCGGCCATGCGGGCGTCGCCCTTGACGGTCGCGGCCGCCGCCTCGTCCGTGCCCCTGATCTCCACGTGGGCCACCAGGTCCTCGACGGTGGCCTGCTGCACGGTCAGTTCGCCGAGCGCGGGCAGCACCTGCTCGATGTAGTGCAGGAAGGACCGGTTCGGCCCGATGACCAGCGTGCCCGTGCGGGCCAGGCGCTCGCGGTGCGCGTAGAGCAGGTAGGCGACCCGGTGCAGGCCGACGGCGGTCTTCCCGGTGCCCGGGCCCCCCTGCACGCACACCGAGCCGGCCAGCCCGGACCGGACGATCTCGTCCTGCTCGGGCTGGATGGTCGCGACGATGTCCCGCATCGGGCCGACGCGGGGCCGTTCGATCTCCTGCTGGAGCAGCTTGCTGGTGCGGGCCGCCTCGGCCGGGTCGGAGAGGTGCTCGTCCTCGTACGCCGTGATGTCGCCGCGGGTGTAGCCGAAGCGGCGGCGCAGCGCGACGTCCATCGGGTCCTTCTTGGACGCCCGGTAGAACGGCTGCGAGACCGGTGCCCGCCAGTCGATGACCATGGGGTCGCCGTCATGGTCGTGCACATGGCGGCGCCCGATGTAGAAGCGTTCCCCTTCCGCTCCCTCGGCCCGGTCGCCGCCCGGGGCGTGCAGGTAGTCGAGCCGGCCGAAGAACAGCGGGGTGTCGCTGAGGTCGGCCAGGGACTTGACGCGCTCCTCGATCTGGCGGGCCAGCACCTCGGCGTTGACCCAGTTCGCGGTGACGTCGGTGATGTCGAGGGCCTCGACGTCCTCGCGCATGGCGCGCAGGGCGGAACGGGACGCGGCGAGGTGGGAGCGCTCACGGGAGAGCGGATCGTCGACGGGCGTGGACAAGGGGGTGCCTCCGGAGGGACCTGCTGGGGGAAGGGCGGTGAGGCCGGCCGGTTTCCGTCCGGTCGGCGGCGCTCCGAGAGGGAGGCGGGCAAGAGCGGAGATCTTAGAGGAGCGGCACCACCGCCCGCGAACCGTTTTCCGTCCCCTAGGGGACGGACCGGGCGCAAGCCCTCCTTCCCGGGGGGACCGGTCGGCCCACGGGCGTACCCGCACGGCCCGCAGGTTCCGTCCCGAGACCGACGCGGGCTTTACGGGGCGAAACGCACCATGGAGACATGAGCGCAGCCACCATCCACCCTGCCCCGGCACCGGGCCGCCCGCCCGGCGCCACCGCCGTGGCGGGCAGCCACCGCCACCGTCTCGGCGATGCCCTGCGCGCCGTCAAGGTCTTCGCGGGCGCCGCCTTCGACGTGATCGTCCTCGGTCAGTACGGGGAGGAGGTCGGCGTGGTCCGCCGCCCTCGGTGAGCGGACCCCGCGTACCTCAGCTCCCCGCCAGCAGCTCGTCCGCGTCCATGATCCGGTACGCGTAGCCCTGCTCCGCCAGGAAGCGCTGGCGGTGGGCGGCGAAGTCCTGGTCGATGGTGTCCCGGGCGACCACGGAGTAGAAGTGCGCCTGGTGCCCGTCCGACTTGGGCCGCAGCACCCGGCCGAGGCGCTGGGCCTCCTCCTGCCGGGAGCCGAAGGTGCCCGACACCTGGATCGCGACCGTCGCCTCCGGCAGGTCGATCGAGAAGTTCGCGACCTTGGACACCACGAGCACGCTGATCTCGCCCTCGCGGAAGGCGTCGAAGAGCTTCTCCCGCTGCGCGTTGGACGTCTCGCCCTTGATCACGGGCGCCCCGAGGTGCTCGCCCAGCTCGTCGAGCTGGTCGATGTACTGGCCGATGACCAGGATCTGCTGCCCGGCGAACCGGCGCACGATCGCCTCCGTGACCTTCCGCTTGGTCGCGGTCGTCGCACAGAAGCGGTACTTCTCCTCCGCCTCGGCCGTGGCGTACGCCAGGCGCTCGGAGTCGGTGAGGTTGACGCGGACCTCGACGCAGTCGGCGGGCGCGATGTAGCCCTGCGCCTCGATCTCCTTCCACGGCGCGTCGAACCGCTTGGGACCGATCAGGGAGAAGACGTCCGACTCCCGGCCGTCCTCCCGGACCAGGGTCGCCGTCAGCCCGAGCCGTCGGCGGGCCTGGAGGTCGGCGGTGAACTTGAAGACCGGCGCGGGCAGCAGGTGCACCTCGTCGTAGACGATCAGCCCCCAGTCCCGGGAGTCGAACAGCTCCAGGTGCGGGTAGACGCCCTTCCGCCGGGTCGTCAGCACCTGGTAGGTGGCGATCGTGACGGGCCGGATCTCCTTGCGGGTCCCGCTGTACTCGCCGATCTCCTCCTCGGTCAGCGAGGTTCGCTTCACCAGCTCGTGCTTCCACTGCCGCGCGGAGACGGTGTTGGTGACGAGGATCAGCGTCGTCGACTTCGCCTGGGCCATCGCACCCGCGCCGACCAGCGTCTTACCGGCGCCGCAGGGCAGGACGACGACGCCCGAACCGCCGTGCCAGAAGTTCTCCACGGCCTGCTGCTGGTACGGCCGCAGCGCCCAGCCGTCCTCGGCCAGGTCGATCGCGTGCGCCTCGCCGTCGACGTACCCGGCGAGGTCCTCCGCCGGCCAGCCCAGCTTCAGCAGCGTCTGCTTGATCTGGCCGCGCTCCGAGGGGTGCACGGCCACCGTGTCGGGGTCGATCCGCGCGCCGACCAGCGGGGTGATCCGCTTGGACTTCAGGACCTCCTCCAGCACCGGACGGTCGGTGGTCGTCAGGACCAGTCCGTGCGCGGGGTGCTTGGAGAGGGTGAGGCGGCCGTAGCGGTCCATCGTCTCGGCGATGTCCACGAGCAGCGCGTGCGGCACCGGGTAGCGGCTGTACTGCACCAGCGCGTCGACGACCTGCTCGGCGTCGTGGCCGGCGGCGCGCGCGTTCCACAGGCCCAGCGGGGTCACCCGGTAGGTGTGGATGTGCTCCGGGGCACGCTCCAGCTCGGCGAACGGGGCGATGGCCCGACGGCAGTCGCCGGCCTGCTCGTGGTCGACTTCCAGGAGCAGGGTCTTGTCGGACTGGACGATCAGCGGACCATTCACGCGCGGCACCTTTCTGCGGCCGGAGGGCTCGGACGGCTCGACAGCACGACGCCTCGGCCAAACGTCCAGTGTGCCTGATCCACCCCACCGCACGCTGTGACGCGCGTCCGCCCCCCCCGGGCCCCCGGGTCGTCCGGCGCCCCGGCTCTCCGGCCGTCTGGTGCCCCGGCACTCCGGGGCCCTCCGGCCGTGCGGTGCCCCGGCCCTCCGGCCGTCTGGTGCCCCGGCCCTCCGGCCGTCCGGTGCCTCGGCTCTCCGGTGTCCCGGCCTCCCGGGGCCCTCCGGCCGTCCGGTGCCCTGGCCCTCCGGCCGTCCGGTGCCTCGGCTCTCCGGGGTCCCGGCCCTCCGGCTGTCCGGCGCCTCGGCTCTCCGGGGTCCCGGCCCTCCGGCTGTCCGGCGCCCTGGCACCCGGGCCGTCCGGCGCCCTGGCCCCCGGCCCCCGGCCGCCCGGCGCCCCGGTGCCCTGGCCCTCCGGCGTCCCGGCCCCCCAGCTGTCCGGCGCCCCGGCTGCCCGGCTGCCCGGCGCCCCGGCGCCCCGGCCCCGGCTGTCCGGCGTCCTGGCCCCCGGGCTGTTCGGTGCCCTGGCCCCCGGGCCGTCCGGCGCCCCCCCGGACACACGGGCGCCCCCCCGGACACACGGGCGCCCCCCCGGACACACGGGCGCCCGGCGCCCGTACACCCGGGCGCCCGGACCCGGGCGCTGTCACCTCAGTGCGGGCAGGGTGATGTTGTTCACCAGTGGGCCCTCGACGCTCACCCCCTCGGTGATCAGGGACTCCACCCCGGCGACCGGCAGGGGCAGCGGCAGCGCGGGCCCCGCGGTGGCGGCGGGCGCGGCCCCGACCAGCAGGGCGACGGCGAACAGGACGGCGGCGGCGGACTTCTCACGCATGAGGACGACGGGACCCCTTCCCTGCCGGCGGTGCGGAACGGATCAGATCTGCGGCGTCTCCAGGACGAGACCGGCGATGTCGATGCTCACCGCGGCCGCCGGAGTGGCGAGCGAACCGCACGTCATCAGCACGGCGGTGGCCAGGACGGCGGCGATACGGCGGACAGCGCGCATGGGGACACTTCCTTTCGGGTGGCGACCGGCCCGAACCCCCTCCCGGGACCGGGCCGCATCAGGACACCCGGTGGCTGCCCCCGCACCCGGCCCGTGATGCGGCGCACCCGGCAAGGTCGCCCGAGGGTGGGAACTCCCCGGCGTGGCGCGCATGAACGCCGGCGTGCACCCGTACGGGTGAGACGCCGGGCGGTCTCAGCCGGCGTCGTCCGCGAGCTCCGCGACACCGGTGATCCGGTGCAGCGGATACGTGCGCACTTCGTCGGCGGTGTGGTCGTACGCCGTGACGAAACCGCCCTCCACCCGGATCGGGGCGATGACCCGCTGGCTAGCGGCCCCCTCGGCGTTCACGTAACCGATCCACAGCGCCTCGCCGGTGAGCACGGCGGCCTGCATGGTGGCCAGCGTCTCCGCCGGACCGGTGCGCGGCAGTTCACCGTCCGCGGCCGGGGCCGTACCGGGCTTGCGCGGAGCGGTGGAGGCGAGGTCACCGGCGCGGATCGCGCGCAGCGCGGCCGACAGGAGGGTGTCGTCGGGCACCGGCGGGCCGTCGGGAACCGGCTCGGGCGCGCCCCGGGGCGGGGTGCGGTGGGCGAGCGCGCGCGTGATCAGCACATCGCCCTCGGCGGACTCGGCGGCCGGCGCGAAGCCCATCGCCCGCAACCCCTCCAGCAGCCCGGCCGGGTCGGCCTGCGCGGCCAGCACCGTCGGGGCGAGCCGGCGCAGCCCCAGGCCGCCCGCCCGCTTGTCGGCGAGGATCTCGTTGAGCACCGCCTCGTCGTCGCAGCGCACGTACGACGACGCGGCACCGACGCGCAGGTGCCCGTGCCGGCGGGCCACGTCGTCGATCAGGTAGGCGAGCGGCTGCGGCACCGGCGTGCGGGAGTGCGCGGCGAGGAAGGCGTGCAGGTCCGAGGCGCTCTGCCCGGCGTCCAGCGCCCGGCGCACCGAACCGGGCGTGAACCGGTAGACGGTGGCCCCGCCCTTCGACTCGACATCCGCGAGCACCCCGAGCATGTCGGCCAGCGGCCGCTGCAAGGGCCCCGGCGCCACGGCCGTCAGGTCGGCCTGCAACAGCACGTGGTCCAGCGGCTCGGGCAGCAGCGGGGCGAGCAGCCGGGCCGCGGCCGCGGCGGCGACGGCCTGCTCGGCCGCGTTCAGCGGGGCGGGCGGAGCGGGACGGTGGTGATGGTGGACGGGCAGCTTGTCGCCCGGCCCGGACGGCTGTGCCCCGGTCTCCTTCGCCGGGACCGGCGGCAGGCCCAGCAGCGCCCGGCCGTGGCCCGACAGCGCGCCCCGGCCCGTCACACCGAGCAGTTCCGCCTCCGACAGCGCCCACTCGGCGAGCCGCCCGCGCAGATCGTCCTCGCCCCGGTCCCCACGCAGGGGCCGCTCCCAGCGCAGCCGGGCGAGCACCGATGCGGCGGCCGGCGCGGCGCCCTCGGGCAGCCCGGCCAGCAGGGTCAGCACCCGGTGCCGCACCTCCGGCGCGGCCGACCGGTCGAGTCCGGGCCCGAGCGCGGACAGCGTCCGGTCCTTGGCGTCGCGCCCGCCCACCAGGCCCGCCGTGCGGGTCGCCGCCAGCCAGGCCGTGACCAGCCGCGCCCAGCGCTCGGCGGCGGGCTGCTCGCGCCACTCGTCATGGGCGGGGGTCACCGCGTAGCGCTCGTCGGCCTCCCCGTCCGAGGCGATCAGGCCCGCCGCGTACGCCAGTTCCACCCAGAACGCGGCGACCGGCTCCGGCACGTCCAGCGCGACCGCCGTCCGCTTCAGGTCCCGCACGCTCAGACCCCCGGCCCGCAGCACCGCCGGACCACCCTCGTCCCAGTCCTTCAGCAGCTCCTCGACGGTCGCGAGCGCGGTGTACGCCTGGCCGGCCGCGGTGCTGTCCACAACCTGTGGACGGTACGCGGCGGCGGCCTCGACGGCCGGCGGCACCGGCTCGGGCGCCCGATGGGCCCGACCACCCCGCAGGTGCAGGGCGACCTCACGCGGCAGGACGACCGTCCCGGGCGCGGTCGGCAGCAGCAACCCGCGGTCCAGCAGCCAGCGCAACCGGGGCGCCGGATCGGCCGTGACCTGCCCGTACGGCGGCCCCCACACCAGGCGCTCCAGCACCTCCAGGGAGTCGGCCGGGGCACCGTCGAGCAGGGCGGCCATCCGCTCCCGGTCCCCGAACAGCGCCGACAGCGCGGTCACCGCGGAGACCGAGTCATGCGTGGAGGGCAGCCCGGCCGCCGTGACGATCTCCTGGATCCGCCCCGGCGACATCCCCGAGGTGGCCTCCCGCACCGTCGGACCCAGACCCGTCGGCGAGGGGTGCTGCGGCGAGGGCGACAGCAACTCGCGCGCGGTGCGCACCAGCCGCAGCCGGTCGTCGCCACCCCACACCAGGGCCTGCTCGCGCAGCACGTCCAGGGCGTGCGGCAGCGCCGCGACGACGGCCGGGTCCGCCTCGTCCCCGGCCATGAGCCCGAGCAGCTCCCCGTACTCCGCCGGGTCCCCGGCCACCGCCAGCGCCTCCGCCGTCTGCAGGGCGAACCGGTCCAGCCGCTCCAGGGCCCGGACGACCGAGGCACGCGTGCCCGCCCGCGTCGCCAGCTGCGTCAGGTCGGTGGGGACGGGCGTGATGAGGTCCGGGCGGCTGCGCAGGAGCGCGCCCAGCGAAGCGTCGCCCCGCGCGCGGAGCGCTTCCGCCAGGGAGCGGGGGGCCGAAGGCGTGTCCTCGGGGCTCATCCGGTCCACGGTAGCGGGTCGCCTCGGGCGCCCGGGCCGACCGTGCGGGGCCCCGCTCCCGGACGGCGGACGGGCATTTGGCCGGGTCATCGCCCCGCGCGGTACCGTCGTCCGACGGCGTCACGCAACGGATGCGCCCCGGAGGGGACTTCGTGGGGATTGAGAGCGACCAGGTCGTTTACGAGTATCTGAGCCGCGTCGGCGACGTGGCCCAGCAGCAGCAGTTGTCCTCGGCCACCCGGATGCGCCTGGTCGCCGACCTGCGCAACGAGATCGACCGGCGCCGCGCCAAGGCCACCGTCGACTCGCCCGCCGCCGTGCGCCGCATCCTGACCCGGCTGGGCAGCCCCGACGAGGTCGTGGCGGCGGCGGCCGACGGCGGCGGCCCGGACACCGCCGGTGCCGCGCCGGGCACCGCGCCGCCCGCCGCCGTGCCCGTGCAGCGCGAGCGCGAGCCCCGGGCGCGGGACGAGGGGCCCGAGGGAGGCGTCCGGCGCATCGTCCCGCGCCCCCGCCGGTCCCGGGCCGCCGAACAGGCCCGGCCGGCCCCCGCGGAGGGAGCGGCCCCGCCGCACCTGGCCGCGGCGCACGAACTCGGCGGCAGCGCGGTGGAGCCGGACTGGTGGCGCGTGGACAGCAGCCCGTTCGGCGTGGGCGACGAGGTGCCCGGGTTCGTGGGCGGGGTGGAGCTGCCCGACCTGCTCAAGCCGCCGCCGCAGCGCAAGCCGGAGAACGAGGGACCGGACGGACCCGCCGCCGGGACCGCCCCGGCGGTCGAGACGGCCCCCGCGACCCCGGAGCCCGGCGGCCGCCGCCGCTTCCCGGGCCTGCCCTCGCCGGGCTGGAGCAACCCCTTCCTGCTGGTCGCCGCCGGGCTCCTCGTCACGGGCGCCGTCCTCGGCAACTGGTTCGTCCTGCTCCTCGGCTGGCTCCTGGCCTACGCCTCGCGCCGCCTCACCCCGGCGGAGACCAAGTGGACGGTCGCCGTCCTGCCCGGCCTGTGCGTGGCAGGGGGACTGGTCTGGCTCTGGGGCCGGATGAACGACCGCTGGGGCGACCCCGTCGCCGAGGGCCACCTGAACGACGCGGTGTCGGAGACCTGGCCGTGGGTGGTACGGGCGGCGGCGATCACCTCGGCCCTGTTCCTCGTCTGGCGCTCCCAGCGCCGCGGATAGCCGACGGCGGGCCGACACCCCACCGCGCAAGCACCGCCGCCCCCACCCGGACGACGGTCCGCCACCCGCGCCCGCCGACCGCTGCTCACCGACCGCAGACCCTGGCCGCAGCCCAGCACCCGCCACCGTCGGCAGGCGACGGCCGCCCTCCGCAGGGGCCGACGGCCGTCGGGATATCCGGGGCCCCGGGTCAGCGCCCGTAGGCGCCGGGCTGCCACCGTCGGCAGGCGGCGGCCGCCCCCACAGGGGCCGACGGCCGTCGGGATTTCCGGGCCCCGGGCCAGCGCCCGTAGACGCCGGGCTGCCACCGTCGGCAGGCGGCGGCCGCCCCCACAGGGGCCGACGGCCGTCGGGATATCCGGGGCCCCGGGGCAGCGCCCGTAGGCGCGGGGCCGCCACCCGTTCGCAGGCGGCGGCCGGCATCCGCAGGGGCGAGGGCCGGGCCGTCAGGGGGTCCCGGCCGGCGTCGACGGCGCCCGGGCACAATGGCCCATATGGCTGACACCACCTCGCCCGCGCTCACCGTCGGTTTCGATCTCGACATGACCCTCATCGACTCCCGGCCCGGCATCCGGGCCTGCTACCGGGCGCTGTCGGAGCGGACGGATGTGTACATCGACGCCGACCTCGCGGTCACCCGGCTGGGACCGCCGCTGGCCGAGGAGCTGATCAACTGGTTCCCGGCCGAGGAGGTGCCGGCCATGGCGGACGTGTACCGCGCGATGTACCCGGCCTACGCCGTCGAGGCGACCCCCGCGCTGCCCGGCGCCCGCGAGGCCGTCGACGCCGTGCGTGAGGCCGGGGGACGGGCGATCGTCGTCACCGCCAAGTACGAGCCCAACGCCAAGCTGCACCTCGCCCACCTGGGCATCGAACCCGACGCCGTCATCGGCGACCTGTGGGCCGAGCAGAAGGCGGAGGCCCTGCGCGAGCACGAGGCGGGCGTCTACGTCGGCGACCACGTCGGGGACGTCCGCGGGGCCCGCACGGCCGGCGCGCTCTCCGTCGCGGTGGCCACCGGCCCGTGCTCCCCGGAGGAACTGCGCGCGGCGGGCGCGGACGTGGTGCTCGGTGACCTGACCGAATTCCCGCGCTGGATGGCGGACTACCGCCCCGCGCGCGCCTGACGCCGCCCGGCCGCCACGGAACGCAGCACTCCCGCTCCGGCCAGCAGGAAACCGACGGCCATGAGCATGCTCAATCCGAACATGTACGTCGGAAAGGGCGTCGTCCCGAGGAGCAACGGGGCGACCGTGACCAGAGTGGCCACGGCGCCGACGAAGAAGACGACGGCTCCGGTACGGACCAGACGGTCACCGGGAGCGGCGGAATTCGTTCGGGTGTTGTCACGCACCCGACCAGGGTAGTTCCCAGCATGACGGAGCAGCCGGTGCCCCCGTTGTCACCCGGCTGTACCGACGAGCGCGAGGCGATGAAGTGTGCCTCCCGGTAATCGCAAGCTGATCACCTAGGCACACACCCTTCGCTAGCCTCCCCTCATGCAGCCCGCCCTGCGCTACCTCGCCTGTCTCCGCCTCTCTGCCGACTCGGACGGCTCCACGTCCATCGAGTGGCAGCGCGGCGTGATCCGACACCACGTCAGCTCCCCGCACCTGTCCGGCGTCCTGGTGGGGGAGGCGGAGGACACGGACGTATCCGGCTCCTTGTCCCCCTTCAAGCGTCCCAGGCTCGGACGTTGGCTCACGGCCAGGGCTGATGAGTTCGACGTGCTCATCGCAGCCAGGATGGACAGGCTGACGCGTCGCTCAGTGCACTTCAGCGAACTGATGGAGTGGGCGCAGGAAAACGGGAAGTTCATCGTCTGCGTGGAGGAGGGGTTCGACCTGAGCACCCCTCAAGGCAAGATGATGGCTCGTATGACAGCCGTATTCGCTGAGGCTGAGTGGGACACCATCCAGGCGCGCATCCTCAACGGAGTCCAGAGCCGCCTGGAGAACCGCTCATGGCTTACGGGCGCTCCACCTACCGGCTACCGCATCAAAACCGTGGAGGGAGGCAAGAGGAAGGTCCTGGAGATTGATCAGGACTTCCACCCCTACGTGGAAGAGATTTTCACCCGTGTACGTGAGGGGCAGTCCACGCACAGGATTGCCCGAGACTTCAACAGTCGTGGCGTGCTCACCTGGGGGGACCACCTCAGGAAGTTGAAGGGGGAGGAAACCAAGGGAACGCAATGGCAATCGACCATCATCAACAAGTTTCTCCGCTCCTCTTGGGTGCCCGGTATCTACACATACAAAGGGGAGGCTGTTCTGGATGCCGAGGGGAACCCTGTTGTTCTGCCTGAGAAGCCCCTGGCGTCCATGGATGAATGGGCAGACCTGGTCGACAGGATCAAACCGACTCCCAAGCCCGTAGGGGCGGAAAGCCGTACCGGTGGCAAGAGTCTGCTTGCCGGTATCGCTCGCTGCGGCAGCTGTGGAGCTCCTGTCACTTCTCTTCTGAACTCTGGGCACACCAGGAAAGACGGCACGAGGGTTCCCGGCCACAGGTATTACCGCTGCTCCAACAAGTTCAAGGGCGGCAACTGCACTACTGGTCTCTACGTCCGTGCTGATGTGCTCGATGCATGGGTCGATCAGGAGATCCGCGGGAGCGTAGGTACGTGGGATATGTACGAGCGGGCCGGTAAGGGACCTTCGCAGGCCGGGGAACTTCAGTCCTCCAGGGCGCGCCTGGAAAAACTGGAGGCCGACTTCCTGGCAGGTGAGTACGACGCAGAGGGGCAGGAAGAGTCGTACCGGCGCATGCACAAAGGGTTGTCGGCGAAGGTGGCTTTCCTGGCGAAGTGGGAAGAGGAGAGGATCAACCCGGCGCCGAGAGTGACGGGCAAGAAGTACGGGGAGGTCTGGGAGTCCAAGGATCAGGAGGACCGTAGAGAATTTCTCCGCACCTACGGCGTGAGGATCTGGGCGTGGGACAAGGGGGCGGACGAAAGGAGGAGAGGGATGGTGATGGACCTGGGAGACATCCAAGCCATGGCGAACGAGCTTGCTCTGTCCCACCCCGAAAATCAGAGCCAGATGGCAAGAACGGTGATCAGTCACAACGTCACCGAGGGATACCGACGGAAGGTGTTGGGGTTCGCTTGCTGACACGTTGATGATGGGCGTGCCCGTGCCGGTCCCGAGCCGCCGAGGCTCTCGGGGTCCCGGACTCCTGCGCCACCCTGCACCGGCACCCTGGCCGAGTCCCCCCAACAGCCCCTCGGGGACTCTGCCTTACCTGGGCGGGGGCTCCGGGTCCGGGGCGGGATTAAGGCCGTGTGTCCCTGGGGAGAGCCCCAGTAAGGTGGTCAACGGCAGTTCAGTGGCGTCCGGCCCCGTCCGGGACCGATCGAGGGAGCGTGTGCTTTGCCGACTGGCAAGGTCAAGTGGTTCAACAGTGAGAAGGGCTTCGGCTTTCTCTCCCGTGACGATGGCGGTGACGTCTTCGTCCATTCCTCGGTCCTCCCCGCCGGAGTCGAGACGCTCAAGCCGGGCCAGCGCGTGGAGTTCGGCGTCGTGGCCGGGCAGCGCGGCGACCAGGCGCTGTCGTTGACGATCCTGGACCCGACCCCGTCCGTCGCGGCGGCGACACGCAAGAAGCCGGACGAGCTGGCCTCGATCGTCCAGGACCTGACCACGCTTTTGGAGAACATCACGCCGATGCTGGAGCGGGGCCGCTACCCCGAGAAGACCGCCGGCAAGAAGATCGCCGGGCTGCTGCGCGCGGTCGCCGACCAGCTGGACGTCTGACCGGCCGGCCGACCGCCGTGCGGGCCCACCGGGCTCAGGGGAACCGCAGCGCGTCCGGGCCGAGGGGCGGGACGAGTCCCTCGGCCGCCGCGCGGGTCAGCAGCCCGCGCACGGCGGCGTAGCCGTCCTCGCCGAGGTCGGCGGTGAACTCGTTGACGTACAGCCCGATGTGCTGGTCGGCGACGGCCGGGTCCATCTCCTGGGCGTGCTCCATGACGTACGGCCGGGACGCCTCCGGGTCGTCCCACGCGGCCCGCACGGAGGCCCGGACCGCGTCGGCGAGCAGCCGCAGCCGCTCCTCGCCCAGCGACCGCTTGGCGATGATCGCGCCGAGCGGGATCGGCAGGCCGGTGGTGCGCTCCCAGTGCTCGCCCATGTCGGCGAGCTTGTGCAGCCCGTAGTTCCGGTAGGTGAAGCGCGCCTCGTGGATCACGAGTCCCGCGTCGACCTTCCCGTCGCGCACGGCCGGCATGATCTCGTGGAACGGCATGACGACGATCTCGCCGACCCCGCCGTCCAGGGTGTCCGCGGCCCACAGCCGGAACAGCAGGTAGGCGGTCGACGTCTCGCTCGGCACCGCGACGGTCCGCCCCGTGAGGTCGGCACCCGCCTCCCGGGTCAGCACGAGCGGCCCGCAGCCGCGGCCCAGCGCGCCGCCGCAGGGCAGCAGGGCGTAGTCGTCCAGTACGTAGGGCAGGACGGCGTACGACACCTTGAGCACGTCGTGCTCGCCGCGTTCGGCCATGCCGTTGGTGATGTCGATGTCGGCGAAGGTCACGTCCAGCGCGGGGGCGCCGGGGACGCGGCCGTGGGCGAGGGCGTCGAAGACGAAGGTGTCGTTCGGGCAGGGGGAGTACGCGATCTGCAGCTGCTCAGCGGTCATGCCGGTTCCAACTCTCCAGGACGGGCGCGAGCTTCCCGAACGCCTCGGTGAGGGCCGTCAGGGCGTCGGGGATACGCCAGGCGGCGCGGTCGCGCGGTCCGACGGGATTGGAGATCGCCCGGATCTCCAGTACGGGCACTTCTTGCGCGGCGGCGGCCTCGGCGACGCCGAAGCCCTCCATCGCCTCGGCGAGGGCGGTCGGGTGCCGCTCGGCCAGCGCCGCGGCCCGGGCGGCGGTGCCGGTCACGGTCGACACGGTCAGTACGGCGCCGGCCGGGGCGCCGGTGGCGTCGGCGGCCCGGCGCACCAGGGCGGCGGGCGGCTCGTGCCGGACCGTGCCGAAGCCCAGCTCGGTGACCGACAGGAAGCCGTCCTCGGTCTGCGCACCGAGGTCGGCCGCGACGATCTCGTCGGCGATCACGAGTGATCCCGGGGGTGCCGCGGGCAGGAACCCGCCGCCGATGCCGGCGGAGACGACGAGGTCGTAGGGGGTGCCGCGCAGGGCGGCGGTGGTGAGGGCGGAGGCGGTCGAGGCCGCGGCGAGCGCGGGTCCGACCCCGGCGGCGATCACGTCCGTGCCGCCGCCGCTGCTGCTGCCGCGCAGGCCCGCGGCCACCGCGTCCCGCTCCACGGGAACCGCGGTGGCGACCAGCACCCGGTGGGGCTCGGCGGCAGCGATCAGGCGTCCTTCTTGAGCTTGAAGTTCCAGAGGCCCTGGGTGTCCTTCTCGCCGGCCTTGATGGACACCAGCGTGGAGTTGCCCTGCGCGCCGTACTGGGCGTTGAAGAACACGCTGCCCGGGATCGTGCGGTAGGTCTTCTTGCTGGCCTCGGTCAGCGGCTGACCGTTCATCAGGATCGTCCAGCCCTCGTCGGCGATCTCCGGGTCGACACCGAACCGGACGGTCTCGTCGGGGTCGACGGAGATGCTCTTGATGCCCTTGTCCTTCAGGCACTGGCTGAGCGCGGAGGTCTTCAGGGACTTGCCCTCGCCGCCGCAGGTGGCCTCGGAGCTCACCGAGTCGCTGCCCACGGTCAGCGTGGCCATCGACGTCGGCTTGTCACAGGCCGACAGGACGAGCAGTCCGGCGGATACGACGCCGGCGGCGGCGACGGCGCGGCGGCGTCGCACAGCGGATTGCAACGTGTTCATGGGCGAAGGCTATCGGGCCCGCGGGTCACACCGCCCACGCGGGGTCCGGCGCGCCCGTGCCACCCCTTGTCCGGGTCCGGCTCGGGTGCCCGCGTGGTGTCTCACCGGCCGGGGCTCCTAGGCCACACGGGCCCGGCCCGTGCCGCCGCGCCGGGCCGAGTCGATCAGGCCGCGGGCGTTCGCCAGCCAGCCGGTGCCGACGATCGCCGCGCCGACCGCGAGCCCCGCCGTGCCGTTGAGCGGCATGACGATGCCGATCGCCCCGCCCAGCACCCAGGACATCTGCAGCAGTGTCTCGGAGCGGGCGAAGGCCGAGGTGCGGACCAGCTCGGGCACGTCCCGCTGGATCAGCGCGTCCAGCGACAGCTTGGCCAGTGCCTGGGCGAAGCCCGCGATCGCGGCCAGCACGGCGACGAGGATCGCCCCGAAGAACACCGCGGCCGTGATCGCCGCGCCCAGCACGCACGCCACGACCGTCACGATGATGATCTCCGGGGCCCGGGAGCGCAGCCACGCCCCGACGGCCGTGCCGAGCGCGTTGCCGGCCCCCGCGGCGACGCCCACTATCCCCAGGGACACGGCGGCGCTCTGGCCGGAGATCGGGTGCTCGCGCAGCAGGAACGCGAGGAAGAAGATCAGGAAGCCGGTGAGGCAGCGGATGGAGGCGTTGACGGCCAGGGCGTGGGTGACGGCCGGCCCGACCGTCCGCAGCCCGGGGCGTTTGACCGGCCGGCGGTGGGGCCCGTGCAGGTGCTGCTCGTCCGCGGCCAGCAGGGCGCGGTCCTCGCCCTTGGCGGAGTCGACCTTCGGCGGCAGGGTGAACGACAGGAACGTTCCCGCGATGAAGATCAGGAAGGCGCCGTAGAGCGGCCAGCGCGGGCCGATCTGCTGGAGCCCCGCGCCGATGGGGGCGGCGATGCCGGTGGCGAGGAGGCCGCCCAGGGTGACCCGCGAGTTGGCCTTGACCAGGGAGAAGCGCGGGGGCAGCAGTCGCGGCACCACGGCGCTTCTGACCACGCCGTACGCCTTCGAGGCGACGAGGACGCCGAGCGCCGCCGGGTAGAGCTGCAGGCTGCCGCTGGCGACGGCGCCGGACAGCACGAGCGCGAGCAGCGCCCGGGCGAACATCGCCCCGGCCATCGCGGCGCGGCGGCCGTGCGGGATGCGGTCGAGGAGGGGGCCGATGACGGGGGCGAGGAGGGTGAAGGGCGCCATCGTGATGGCGAGGTAGAGCGCGACGCGCCCGCGCGCCTCGTCGGTCGGCACGGAGAAGAACACCGTGGAGGCGAGGGCCACGGTGATCATGACGTCGCCGGCGCCGTTGACCGCGTGCAGTTCGATCAGCTTGCCGAGGCCGGACTCGCCGGCGCCGTGCGCGTGGGTGGCCTTGCGGATGCCGCGGGCGGTTCCGGTGAACGGGAAGTGCAGGGCGCGCCCGAACGCGCGGAAGGGGCCCCGACGGCCCGGCGTGTGCGGTCGGCTGGTTCCCTTGACCCCTTTCGACCCACCGGTCCCGGTGGCGCCCTGGGGCGTCTTCGCGGCTGCCACGTCGTCATAGTGCCCCGATAAGGCTGTGGCTAGTGCCATTACCGCTTGTATAGGGCCTCTGGGGTGACTGTCCGGGGGCGATCGGTGATGACCGGTCCGGTGGGTATCAGGACCGTCGGTGTACGCGAAGTGGGGCGGAAGGGTAGCGTGCGTATCTCAGCCATCCCGCAGAATGGATGAAGGACGTCGACGCGGTCCCCCGGTCCGCTCCGTCCGTCCCCGCGCCGGGAGTGGCGCACTCGTGAGACGGCGTATGGAGAGAAGCGATACCTGTGAGCGCAGCGACAACGCGAAGCCGCACCCCTGACCGCCTGTGCGCCGAGGCCGTCGACCTCGCACGCGCCGCCGCCGAGGAGGCCGCCGCGCCGGGGATCGTCGGCGAGCACGTGGGGGCGGTCTCCGAGGGGGACCGCGTTGTCACGCACTTCTTCGCGTGCCGGGAACTGGGCTACCGGGGCTGGCGCTGGGCCGTGACCGTGGCCCGCGCGTCCCGTGCGAAGGTGGTCACGGTCGACGAGGCGGTCCTGCTGCCCGGGCCGGACGCGGTGCTGGCGCCCGAGTGGGTGCCGTGGAGCGAGCGGCTGCGGCCGGGCGACATGGGCCCGGGCGACCTGCTCCCCACGGACGCCGAGGACCTGCGCCTGGAGCCCGGCTTCTCCGGTGAGGAGGAGCCGCCGCCCAACTCCGCGGTCTCCCACGAGATGGCCGACCTGGTGGAGGCGGAGGACGCCGACGTCACCGGGGACGGCCCCGCCCGCCTCCCGCTCACCCCGTCGCGCGGCTCCATCGCCGCCGTCGCGGAGGAGCTGGGCATGCGCCGCGCCCGGGTGCTGTCCCGCTACGGGCTGCACACCGCGGCCGACCGCTGGGAGGAGGCGTTCGGCGCCAAGACCCCCATGGCCCAGTCGGCCCCCGCGTCCTGTGTCAGCTGCGGCTTCCTGGTCCCGATCGGCGGCTCCCTCGGCCAGGCCTTCGGCGCCTGCGCCAACGAGTTCTCCCCGGCCGACGGCCGGCTGGTCTCCCTGGCCTACGGCTGCGGCGGCCACTCCGAGGCGGCCGTCATGCCCCGCCCGCCGCAGCCGGCCCCGCCGGTCGTGGACGAGACGCGCGTGGACCCCTTCCCGCTCCGCCCGGCCCCGGACTCCGGCTCGGTGCCGGTCACGGACGACGACACCTCGGCCGACCTCGGCCACTCGTAGCGTGCCCCGGGGGCCGGCGGTGGTGCGCCGGCCTCCTCTCAGAGCCCCAGGTGCGTGAGGCAGCGGCGGCAGTGGCTCTCGGTCGCCGGGGCGCGGAAGGCGCGGTCGCAGGTCTCGCAGGAGCGCAGCGGGTGGCGTGGCGCGGGTGGGGGGATCGGGGCGGCGTACGGGGGCGGGTCCGGCAGCCGGGCCGTGAGGCGGTGGGCGAGCAGCGCCGCGGGGCGGCGCAGGGGCCCGTCGGGGAGACCGGTGGTCAGGGCGTGGCGTACGGCGGCGGGTGCGACGTCGCGCTCCAGCCAGGCCGCCACGCCGGGGGCCAGATGCGCGGTGTCCGTCGCGGACAGCAGCAGGCGGGGGTCGGACCGGCGCAGGCCGGTGAGGAGATCGGTCGCCTGCTGGTGCAGCGCGGTGGCTGCGGCGGGGGTCGGCCGGGGGACGGCGGGGAGGGCCTTGGGGGGCCGGGGCCTTCGTGCCGGTTCCGGCCGGGGCCGCGGGTCGGGGCAGTCGGAGTCGGCCGGCCCTCGCCGGTGGCCCGGTTGGTTGCAGGAGATGGTCCGGGTGACGATACGGCCGGTGGGGGTGCGGACGCGTTCACGCCGGAGGTAGCCGTGGGCTTCCAGTTCGCGCAGGGCGCCGGCGATCCGCGTGGTGCCCTCCGTGAACCGCGCGGCGAGGCTCTTGATGTCCACGGGCGTCCCGGCGGGCAGCGACTGGATGTGGCAGCCCAGGCCGATCGCGAGGAGCGACAACTCCTCGTGCTGGGCGAGGTGGTTGCCGATCACCACGAAGCGGGTGGTGTGGCGGGTGTTCTCGTGGACGACGCCGCCCGAGCGGTGACGCGAACGGGTCGAATTGCGGTCGGCGGCTGACCGGGCGCGCGAGGGCGCGCTAGGGTTTTGGGTATCCATCGGGAAGGGGCTGTTCTTCCTTGGTGGTCAGGCCCTCGCACTGGGATTGCCGTCCCGGCGGGGGCCGAAGTCTTTTTCGGTTGTGTGCGCTGAGCGTAGAGGTGCCGGGCCCCCGAAAATCCAGCTCAGCCGGTGATGTTCACCCGCCCGAGTGAGCGCGCGCCGCCGGGCGGGAAAGGGTGGGGCTTGGCGGGGTCCTTTCTCCCGCGGTTCTTTTCTCTGGAGAGCACCGACGGCACCGGAGCCCGGGAATGCGGGTTCCGGCAACCGGCGTGCCGTCACCCGCTGTGCGTCTATGGTCACTTCGGGTGTTCGTTCCGAGGGAGAGGTGCGGCATGACGGCGGTCGAGGCGGGGACGGGTCGGCTCAAGAGCGAGGCGGACGAGCCGGGTTGGGAGGTGGACCCGGACGACGAGTGGGGTGTCGCGGTCATCACCACCGTCGGCAGGCAGCTCAAGCTGCGGCGCGAGGCGGCGGGGATGCGGGCCGCCGAGTTCGGCCGGGCGGTCGGCTACGGCGAGGACATGGTCTACAAGATCGAGGGCGGCAAGCGGATCCCCCGCCAGGAGTTCCTCGACCGGGCGGACGAGGTCCTGGACGCGGGTGGACTCCTCGCGGCGGCCTGGGAGGACGTGAAGAAGGTCCGGTATCCGCAGAAGGTTCGTGCGCTGGGGAAACTGGAAGCGCGAGCGGCCGAGATCGCGGTGTACCAGTCCAACAGCATCAACGGCTTGTTGCAGACGCCCGAACACGCGCGGGCTGTCATCGGCGCGGCACAGCCGCCCTACTCTCCTGACGACGTGGAGCGCATGGTGGCTGCGCGTATCGCACGGCGTTCCGTCTTCGAGCGTGATCCGGCGCCGGCCCTCAGCTTCGTCCTGGAAGAGGGGGTCGTGCGTCGGCCCATCGGAGGCACAATGGTGTGGCGTCGGCAGCTCGAACGCCTGTTGGAGGTGGGGAGGTTGCACAACGTCGTGTTGCAGGTGATGCCGATGAACTGCGAGACCCACTCCGGGACCGACGGCACGATCGAGCTGCTGAAGTTCGCGGACGGTACGGCGGTGGGCCGGGCCGACGGTGAGTTCAACGGGCGGCCGACGTCCGACCTCAAACACCTGCGCATCCTTGAACTGCAGTATGGGACGATCCGAGCCCAGGCGCTCTCGCCGCGGGAGTCGCTGACCCTCATCGAGCAACTGCTGGGAGAAAGATGATCCGCGAGATCACCGCCGGGGGCGAGCCGGCGTGGTTCAAGAGCAGCTACAGCAGTGGCAACAACGGTGAGTCGTGCGTCGAACTCGCCCTCACCCCCGGCGCCGTCCTCGTCCGCGACTCCAAGGACGCCGACGGCCCCCGCATCGGCTTCACCCCGGGCACCTGGGCGGCGTTCGTGCCGTACGCCTCCCGGGTCTGACGCCCGGCGCACCGGGCCCGCGCCGCTCACGGCCGTCTCGCCGCCCCGCCGGGGAGCGGTACCTTCGACCTCACGCCGATCAGGGCCGATGAGGAGAGTCAACGTGAGCAGCAAGTTCGTGCGCCCCGCCGCCGAGGGTGCCGACCCCTTCGGCACGGCCCGGCTGCGGCGCGGTGTCCTCGACGCCTGGGCCACCAGCCCGGCCCGGTTCCGTGAGGACGCCAACGCCGAGGAGGACCTGGTCCTGGGCGGCTACCGGGACCGGCTCGTCGTCGAACTGGCCCAGAACGCCGCCGACGCCGCGGCCCGCTCCGGGGCCGCCGGGCGGCTGCGGCTGACGCTGCGCGACGGGGTGCTCGTCGCCGCCAACACCGGTGCCCCGCTGGACGCGGCCGGTGTCGAGTCGCTGTCCACGCTGCGGGCGTCCGCGAAACGCGACACGCCCTCCGTCGGGCGGTTCGGCGTCGGCTTCGCCGCCGTGCTGTCCGTCACCGACGAGCCCGCCGTCGTCGGCCGGCACGGCGGGGTGCGCTGGTCCCTCGCCGAGGCCAGGGACCTGGCCGCCGACACCGCACGGCACAGCCCCGGTCTCGGTGACGAGGTGCGCCGGCGCGACGGCCACGTCCCGCTGCTGCGGCTGCCGTTCGCCGCCGAGGGCACCGCGCCCGCCCCGTACGACACGGCCGTCATCCTGCCGCTGCGCGACGCGGCCGCCGCCGATCTCGCCGAGCGGCTGCTGCGGTCCGTCGACGACGCGCTGCTGCTCGCCCTGCCCGGGCTGGAGGAGGTCGTCGTCGAGATCGGCGACGAGAGCCCGCGCACCCTCACCCGCCGCACCGACGGTCCCTTCACCGTCGTCGACGACTCCCGCGACGGCGTCACCCACTGGCGCATCGCCGCCGCCCACGGCCCCCTCGACCCGGGCCTGCTCGCCGACCGGCCCGTCGAGGAACGGCTGCGGCCGCACTGGTCGGTCACCTGGGCCGTGCCCGTGGACGGCGACGGCGGCCCGGCCCGGCCGCGCACCAGCCCCGTGGTGCACGCCCCCACGCCCAGCGACGAGCCGCTCGGTGTCCCCGCGCTGCTCATCGCGTCCTTCCCGCTGGACTCCACGCGCCGCCACGCCGCCCCGGGCCCGCTGACCGACTTCCTGGTCGAGCGTGCCGCCGACGCCTACGCCGCACTCCTCGCCGCCTGGCGCCCGGTGTCCACCGGCATCATCGACCTGGTGCCCGGCCCGCTCGGCAAGGGCGAACTGGACGGCGCCCTGCGGCACGCGGTCCTCCAGCGGCTGCCGCGCACCGCGTTCCTCCCGCCCGCGCTCCCGCCGGAGGAGGACGACGACCTGCCCGAGTCCCTGCGGCCGCGGGACGCCGAACTCGTCGAGGGCGCGGGCGCGGACGCCGTGCGGGTCCTCGCCGAGGTGCTGCCCACGCTGCTGCCCGCCGGACTGGAGCGCCGCCCCGAGCTGCGCACCCTCGGTGTCGCCCGGGTCCCCCTGACCGACGCGATCGACCGGCTGGCCGGGCTGGAGAAGGAGCCGGGCTGGTGGCGGCGGCTCTACGACAGTCTCGCCGGGGTCGACCCGGACCGGCTGTCGGGACTGCCCGTGCCGCTGGCCGGGGGCGGGCCCGAGACGTCCGGCGGCGGAGCGGGGCGTACGACGATCGGGCCGCGGCAGGTGCTGCTGCCCGGGCCGGAGACCGCCCGCATCGACCCGGAGGTCCTGGCCCGGCTGGGGCTGAAGGTCGCCCACCCGGACGCCGTCCATCCGATCCTGGAGAAGCTGGGGGCCTTGCCCGCCACCCCGCGGGCCGTCCTCACCACCCCGCAGGTGAGGACCGCCGTCGCCGCCTCCCTGGACGACGAGGGCGGGCTGAACTGGGAGGACGACGTCCTCGACGCCGAGGAGCTGGCCGACACCGTGCTGGGCCTGGTCCGGGACGCCGGTCTGGAGCCCGGCGAGGAGCCCTGGCTCGGCGCGCTCGCCCTGCCCGACGAGGACGGCGAACCGGCCCCGGCGTGCGAACTGGTCTACCCGGGCGGGCCGTTCGCCGGGGTCATGCGGGAGGGCGAACTGGCCTTCGTGGACGCGGAGCTGGCGTCGCGCTGGGGGGAGCAGCCGCTGGCCGCGTGCGGGGTGCTGGTGGACTTCGCGCTGGTGCGCGCCACCGACGTCGTCCTCGACCCGGACGAACTGGAGCCGCGCGAGGGCGACTTCGCGGAGCCGGACGATCCGGGTCTGCTGGACGCCGTCGACGTGTGGTGCGAGGACGTGCTCGACCGGTTCCCCGACAGCCCGGTGCCGCCGGTGGCGACCGAGATCGTCGCGGTGCGGGACCTGGACCTGGTCGACGAGGACAAGTGGCCGCAGGCGCTGGCGCTGCTGTCCCGGCCGCCGCTGCGGGACGCCCTGGTGCAGCCCGTGCGGATCCTGCTGCACGACGGGACGCACGAGGTCGTCCGGCCGTACACCGCCTGGTGGCTGCGCGGGAACCCCGTGCTGGACGGCCGCCGCCCGGCGGGCCTGCGCTCGGCCGGAGGGGACCGGCTGCTGCGGGGCCTGTACGACGAGGCCGACGCCACCGGCTTCGACGACGAGCAGGTGCTGCGGGCGCTGGGCGTGCGCACGTCCGTCGCCGCGCTGCTGGACGAGCCCGGCGGCGCCGCCGAACTGCTCGACCGGCTGGCCGACCCGGAGCGGGAGGTGACGGCCGCGCAACTGCACGCGCTGTACGGGGCGCTGGCCGACCTGGACCCGGACCAGGTGACCCTGCCGGACGATCTGCGCGCGGTCGTCGACGGCCGGGTGGAGGTCGTGGACGCGGCCGACGCGGTGGTCTGCGACTCGCCCGACCTGCTGCCGTTCACCCGGGGTGTGCCCCTGCTGCCGGTACGCCCGGCCCGGGCCGCGGAGCTGGCCGAGCTGTTCCAGGTGCGGCGGCTCAGCGAGTCCGTCACCGGCGAGGTCACCTCCGAGGGCACCGGGCACGAGGTGCCGGAGGCGGTGCGGACGCTGCTCGGGGCGCGGACCCCGGCGTCCTACGTCGAGCACGAGGAACTCGTCGTGGACGGGGTGGAGATCGACTGGCGGCTGACCGACGACGGTGTGCTGCACGCGGCCACCCTGGAGGGCGTCGCCGCCGGACTCGCCTGGGCGGCGGGCCAGTGGCCCCGCCGCTTCGAGGTGGCAGCCCTCCTGGAGGACCCGTCCCGCACCGAGGAACTGGCTCGTGACCGGTGGTTCGACTGAGCCACTCACGCTCGGTCTGACTCACGCGGGGAAGCGGCGGTCCACCCCTCTCCACAACAGCTCCAGGGCGGCCGCCGCCACCGCCGCGATGCCGACGGCGGTCCACGGCATCGTCATCCCCACCAGCTTCAGCGCGAAGAAGTGCTGCAACCACGGGACCACCAGCACCAGCAGGAACGCCCCGCCCATCGCGGCGACCAGCGCGATCCGCCACCAGGTGTAGGGCCGGGCGATGATCGCCAGCACCCACATCGACACGAGGAACAGTGTCAGCGTCGCCGCGCTGGTCTCCGCGTCCAGCGCGCCCGGCCCCGCGTAGTGCCCCCGGGCGAGGAGGTACGTGGCGAAGGTGGCCACCGCCGCGACCACCCCGCCGGGGATCGCGTACCGCATGACCCGCCGGACGAAGTGCGGCCTCGCGCGCTCCTTGTTGGGCGCGAGCGCCAGGAAGAACGCCGGGACGCCGATCGTCAGCGTCGACAGCAGGGTCAGATGGCGGGGCAGGAACGGGTACTCCACCTGCGAGCACACCACCAGGACGGCCAGCAGTACCGAGTACACCGTCTTGACGAGGAACAGCGTCGCCACGCGCGTGATGTTGCCGATCACCCGGCGGCCCTCGGCGACCACCGACGGCAGGGTCGCGAAGCTGTTGTTGAGCAGCACGATCTGCGCGACCGCCCGGGTCGCCTCCGAGCCGGAGCCCATCGCCACACCGATGTCGGCGTCCTTGAGGGCGAGCACGTCGTTGACGCCGTCGCCCGTCATCGCGACGGTGTGCCCGCGCGACTGCAACGCCCCGACCATGTTCCGCTTCTGCTGCGGGGTGACCCGGCCGAACACCGTGCCGTCGTCGACCGCGTCCGCCATGCCGTCCTGGTCGTCGGGCAGCCGCCGCGCGTCCACGGTGGTCCCGGACAGCCCCAGCTTGGCGGCGACCGCGCCGACCGAGACCGCGTTGTCGCCCGAGATGACCTTGGCCCGTACGTCCTGGTCGGCGAAGTAGCGCAGGGTGTCGGCCGCGTCCGGCCGCAGCCGCTGCTCCAGCACGACCAGGGCGGTGGGCTCGGCGCCCTCGGTCACCCGGGGATCGCCGAGGTCCCGGGCGACCCGGACGAGCAGCAGCACCCGCAGGCCCTGCTCGTTGAGCCGGCCGGTCTCCGCGAGCGCCTCGTCGTCGTCCGCCAGCAGCACGTCCGGCGCGCCCAGCAGCCACCGCGAGGTCCGCCCGCCGCCCTCGTCGAAGGCGGCACCGCTGTACTTGCGGGCCGAGGAGAACGGCAGCGCCTCGGTGCAGGGCCAGTCCGCCACGGCCGGGTACGCGTCGATGATCGCCTTCAGCGAGGCGTTGGGCCGCGGGTCCGACGCGCCGAGGGCGCCGAGCACCTTCCGCACGTGCGTCTCGT
The DNA here is from genome assembly GCF_044328425.1 of Streptomyces sp. NPDC017943. Taxonomy (NCBI): domain Bacteria; kingdom Bacillati; phylum Actinomycetota; class Actinomycetes; order Kitasatosporales; family Streptomycetaceae; genus Streptomyces; species Streptomyces sp. NPDC017943. The sequence goes on from NZ_JBIRHH010000008.1 coordinate 156,194, forward strand.
CCGCGCCCCGGAGCGGGTGCATCCCCGTGACGTCCATGCCGCCCTCGGTGAGGGTGCCGGTCTTGTCCAGGCAGACGGTGTCGACCCGGGCCAGACCCTCGATCGCGGGCAGCTCCTGGACCAGGCACTGCTTGCGGCCCAGCCGGATCACGCCGATGGCGAAGGCGACCGAGGTGAGCAGGACCAGACCCTCGGGGACCATCGGGACGATGCCGCCGACCGTGCGGGCGACGGAGTCGTCGAAGGCGTTCTCCTTCACGAACAGCTGGCTGACGATCAGGCCGATCGCGGTCGGGACCATCATCCAGGTGACGTACTTCAGGATCGTGGAGATGCCCGAGCGCAGCTCGGACTGGACGAGCGTGAACCGGGAGGCCTCCTCGGCGAGCTGCGCCGCGTACGCCTCCCGGCCGACCTTCGTGGCCTGGAACGCCCCGCCGCCCGCCACCACGAAACTGCCGGACATCACCGGGTCGCCGGGCTGCTTGACGACCGGGTCGGCCTCGCCGGTGAGCAGCGACTCGTCGATCTCCAGCCCGTCGGCCTCGGCGCACACCCCGTCCACGACGACCTTGTCGCCCGGGCCGATCTCGATCAGGTCGTCCAGGACGATCTCGGAGGTGTGGACCTGCGCGGCGGCCCCGTCGCGGCGCACGGTCGGGCGCACCTCACCGATCACCGCGAGCGAGTCCAGGGTCTTCTTCGCCCGCCACTCCTGCACGATGCCGATGCCGGTGTTGGCGAGGATCACGAACCCGAACAGGCTGTCCTGGATCGGTGCGACGACCAGCATGATCAGCCACAGCACGCCGATGATCGCGTTGAAGCGGGTGAAGACGTTCGCCCGGACGATCTCGGCGACCGACCGGCTGCTGCGCACCGGCACGTCGTTGACCTGCCCGCGCCGCACCCGCTCGGCGACCTGGGCGCCGGTCAGCCCCGTCTCGCGTGAGGTGATCGTCCCCGGCGGTGCGGAGCCGGTCCGGGCACCCGCGTCGAGATGCGTCATGCCTTCGACGGTACGTGCGGTCGTGTCGCTTCACCCGCCGAATGCGGCGAAGATCCGACCTGGGAAGGACCGGCTTCGTGCCGTGGTCGTACGGCAGTTGCACCCCGTCCGACCGCGGTGCCGCCGCCGGGTGTCAGCCGGCCCGGCGGGCGGTGAGCAGCAGGTACTCCCACTCCAGAGGCGTCCCGTCCTGCCCCGCCGCGAGGCCGCCGTCGCGGGCCAGGGCGACCAGGTCCCGGTCGAGGGCGGCGGCGCGGCCGGGCTCGCCGGCGAGGTTCTTGTAGACGGTGATGGTGGGGCCGTAGCGCTCCTTGAAGTAGTCGCGGAAGGCCTCCGGTGTGGCGAAGCGGTCGACCCGGACCGTCCGGCGCTCGGCGCGCACGTCCGTGACCCGGTCGCCGAGGAGGCTGCGCACATGCTCCTCGTCGCCCCACAGCGGGGGCGGCTGCGCGCCGGGCGGGGGCGGCGGCGCGTAGGGCTTCATCGCGGCGAACATCCGCCCGATGAACCCCTGAGGTGTCCAGCTCAGCACGCCGATGGTGCCGCCGGGGCGGCAGACCCGGACGAGTTCGCCGGCGGCCCGCTCGTGATGCGGGGCGAACATCACGCCGACGCAGGACAGCACGGTGTCGAACGCGGCGTCGCGGAACGGCAGGGCCTCGGCGTCGGCCTCCTGCCAGGTGAGCCGCGCGCCCTGCCTCTCGGCCGCGAGCCGTCCGGCCTCGAAGAGCTCGGGGGTCAGGTCGGAGGCGACGACGTCCGCGCCGGCCAGGGCCGCCGGGATCGCGGCGTTGCCGGACCCGGCCCCGACGTCCAGTACCCGCTGCCCGGGACCCACCCCGCACGCCTCGACCAGGATCGCCCCCAGTTCGGGAATGACCTCGGCGGCCAGGGAGGGGTAGTCGCCCTGGGCCCACATCGCGCGGTGCTTGGCCTTCAGTGCCCGGTCGACGTCGGCCGTGCTGTTCTGCGTGGTCATGGCTGCGCTCCTCACCGGTCGGGCGGCGGTGTCGCACCGACGGTCCCGGGCGCACCCGGCCGCCTCCTTCGAGCGTAGGGACGAGCCGGGGGAGTGTCTCCCCGGGGAGCGGGGCGGGACGGCGCTATCCGGCCGGGGGCGCCGGGGCCTGCCCGCCGGACGCCGACCGCTTGATGGCGGCGTCCCGCCTGCGGACGTACCAGATGCCGATGAGGCCGAGCCCGCCGCCGGCCAGGCAGGTCCACACCCACCAGGTGTGGCCGTGGTCGTCGAACCAGCCGTAGAAGGGGAGCTGCACCAGGAAGAGGACGAACCACAGGATCGTGCCGCCGGTGATGGTGGCGACCACGGGCCCCTCCAGGGGCTCCGGCGCCTCGTGTCGGGGGGTCCACTTCGCCATGGGGGACAGCTTACGAGGCGATCAGGTCTACGCGCGGAGATGGCCGACCCGGGCCTCATATGTTCATACTGAAACGGTTTGCGTTTGACCACTTCTCTTCGTAGGAAACACCAAATACATGTCCTCCTCGGCTCCCGCCAAGGTCCCCGCCCCTGATCAGCAGCCGGGAGCCGGGCCCACGTACGGCGCACTCGACCGCTTCTTCCGGATCTCCGAGCGGGGCAGCACCCTGCCCCGCGAGGTCCGCGGCGGTCTCGCCACCTTCTTCGCGATGGCCTACATCATCGTGCTGAACCCGATCATCCTCGGCAGCGCGAAGGACATGTACGGCCACCAGCTGGACAACGGCCAGCTGGTCACCGCCACGGCCCTGACCGCCGCGTTCACCACGCTGCTCATGGGTGTCGTCGGCAACGTCCCGATCGCGCTCGCCGCCGGTCTCGGCGTGAACTCGGTCGTCGCCCTCCAGCTCGCCCCGCGCATGTCCTGGCCGGACGCGATGGGCATGGTCGTCCTGGCCGGCTTCGTCGTGATGCTGCTGGTCGCCACGGGTCTGCGCGAGCGCGTGATGAACGCCGTCCCGCACGGGCTGCGCAAGGCGATCTCCATCGGTATCGGCCTGTTCATCCTGCTGATCGGCCTGGTGGACGCGGGCTTCGTCTCCCGGATCCCCGACGCCGCCCAGACCACCGTCCCGCTGCAGCTGGGCGCCACCGGGCACCTGGAGGGGTGGCCCGTCCTGGTCTTCGTGCTGGGCGTCCTGCTGACCCTGGCGCTGATCGTGCGCAAGGTCTCGGGCGCGATCCTGATCTCGATCGTCGCCATGACGGTCCTCGCGGTCGTCATCAACGCGGTCGCGAAGGTGCCGAGCTGGGGCCTGACCACGCCCAAGTGGCCCGGCAACCCCGTCGCCAGCCCCGATTTCGGGCTGATCGGCCAGGTCAGCCTGTTCGGCGGCTTCGACAAGGTCGGTGTGCTGACCGGTGTGCTGTTCGTCTTCACGGTGCTGCTGTCGTGCTTCTTCGACGCGATGGGCACGATCATGGGCGTCTCCGACGAGGCGAAGCTGACCGACGGCGAGGGGCAGATGCCCGGCATCAACAAGGTGCTGTTCGTCGACGGTCTCGCGGTCGCCGCGGGCGGTGCCAGCTCCTCCTCGGCGACGACCGCCTTCGTCGAGTCCACGGCCGGGGTCGGCGAAGGTGCCCGGACGGGCCTGGCCAACGTCGTCACCGGCTCCCTGTTCGCCGTCGCGCTGTTCCTGACGCCGGTCGCCACGATGGTCCCGTCGCAGGCGGCCACCCCCGCCCTGGTCGCGGTGGGCTTCCTGATCCTGGCCGGGTCGGTGAAGGAGATCGACTGGGCGGACTACACGATCGCCGCACCGGCCTTCGTGACGATGGTGATGATGCCGTTCACCTACTCGATCACCAACGGCATCGGCATGGGCTTCATCACCTTCGTGGTCCTGCGGCTCGCGGTGGGCCGGGGCCGTGAGGTGCCGGCGGCCATGTACGCGGTGGCGGCGGTCTTCGCCTTCTACTACCTGATGCCGGCGCTGGGCCTGACCTGATCGCCGTCCTCGGAGCCGGGTGAACCGTAGAACCGCTCCGTCTCCTCGACCGCGGCCTGGAACCGCTGGTCGAAGTCATCCCGAATGAGCGTCCGGACGACATAGTCCTGGACGCTCATTCCCCTTTTCGCGGCATGGTGCCGGAGCCGTTCGAGCAGGTCGTGGTCTATTCGCAGGCTGAGCACGCTGGTCCCCATGCCCATGAGGGTCGCGGCACCGTTCGGGGCGGTGTGTCCCGTTCCGCCCCCGCGTCACTCGAACGAGTGATCTCGCGGGGCAGTGGCGGGGGTCACGGCCGGAGAGGTGTGTTACCGGTGGTCCTTAGCGAGAGTAATGAGTTAGACTAACGAACATGCCGGACCTCAGCCATGGCGACGACGTAGCCGCCGTGAACTCCCTCCGCTCCGCCGTGATGCGGCTGTCCCGTCGTCTCAAGCACCAGCGGGTCGACGAGTCGCTCAGCCCCACCGAGATGTCGGTGCTGGGCACCCTGTCCCTGTGCGGCCGGGCGACGCCGGGCGAGCTCGCCCGCAAGGAGCACGTCCAGCCGCCGTCGATGACCCGCATCGTGGCGCTGCTGGAGGCCAAGGGCCTGGTCCGGCTGGAGCCGCACCCCGAGGACCGGCGCCAGAAGGTCGTCACCCGCACCGAGCAGGCCGAGGCGATGCTCGCGGAGAGCCGCGCCAAGCGCAACGCGTTCCTGGCCTCGCTCGCGGAGAACCTCGACGAGGACGAGTGGGCGAAACTGCGCGCCGCCGCCCCCGTGCTGGAGAAGCTCGCGCACCTGTAAGCCGTATGCGCCAAGGAGGCGAACCTTTTGAGTTCGGGACCCGGAACACCTTCCGCCCCCGCACCTGAACCCCACGACTCCCCGCCCGCACGCCGATCCCCCGTCTCCCGGCCCGCCCGCACGTCCTCGATGTTCTCCTCCCTCCAGGTGCGCAACTACCGCCTGTTCTTCCTGGGGCAGGTCGTCTCCAACATCGGCACCTGGATGCAGCGCATCGCCCAGGACTGGCTGGTGCTCAGCCTCACCGGCTCCTCCGCCGCGGTCGGCATCACGACCGCGCTGCAGTTCCTGCCGATGCTGCTCTTCGGCCTGTACGGCGGCGTCCTCGTCGACCGGCTGCGCAAGCGGCCCACGCTGCTCGTCACCCAGACGGCGATGGGGCTCACGGCGATCGCCCTGGCCGTCCTCACCCTCACCGGCCACGTCCAGGTGTGGCACGTGTACCTCGCCGCCTTCGCGGTCGGCCTGGCCACGGTCGTCGACAACCCCGCCCGGCAGTCCTTCGTCTCCGAGCTGGTCGGCCCCGGCCAGTTGCAGAACGCCGTCAGCCTGAACTCGGCGAACTTCCAGTCCGCCCGCCTGGTCGGCCCCGCCGTGGCGGGCCTGCTGATCACCGGCGTCGGCACCGGGTACGCCTTCCTGTTCAACGGCCTGTCCTTCGTGGCGCCCCTCGCCGGGCTGCTGCTGATGCGCGCCCGCGACCTGCACGTCGCCGAGCGCGCCCCGCGCGGCAAGGGACAGCTGCGGGAGGGCGTCCGCTACGTCACCGGCCGGCCGGAGCTGATCTGGCCGATCGTCCTGGTCGGCTTCGTCGGCACGTTCGCCTTCAACTTCCCCGTCTACCTCTCCGCCTTCGCGGACGACGTCTTCCACGCCGGCGCGGGCGCCTACAGCATGTTCAACACGCTGATGGCCGTCGGCTCGGTCGTGGGCGCCCTGCTCGCGGCCCGGCGGGGCACGGCCCGGCTGCGGCTGCTGATCGTGGCCGCGATGGCCTTCGGCGCGCTGGAGATGCTCGCGGCGACGACCCCGGCGCTGTGGATGTTCGCCCTGCTCATGGTCCCGCTGGGGCTGTTCGGCATGACGGTCAACGTCACGACGAACACCGCGATCCAGATGTCCACCGACCCGGCCATGCGCGGCCGGGTGATGGCCCTCTACATGATGATCTTCCTCGGCGGTTCCCCGGTCGGCGCCCCGATCGTCGGCTGGGTCACCGACACCTACGGTGCCCGGGTCGGCCTGGCGGCCGGAGGCGCGGTGGCCGCCCTCGCCGCGGCCGTCATCGGCCTGGTCCTGGCCCGCGTCGGCGACCTCCGCCTGTCGGTCGGCTGGCACCGCGGCCACCCGACGGTCCGCTTCGTCCCCCGGGAGCGGCGGGAGGAGCTGGCCCCGGCGGCGTAGGGCTGGTCAGTCCCGGGGGAACTCGCCGGTCTCCAGCACGAGCCCGACCACGGTGCCCGTCAGGTCGATCTCGTCCCCGAAGTCGAGACTCAGCTCGCCCCGGTACTCGCCGTCCTTGGGCTTGGTGTGCAGATGCCAGCGGCCGGTGTACGGGTCCACGATCAGGTACACCGGCACGCCGGCCGCCGCGTAGGCGTCCTTCTTCGGCCCGTAGTCGTTCGCCGCGGTCTTCCGCGAGATCACCTCGGCGACGAACTCGACGTCCTCGTAACGCCACAGCCCTTTGCCGTTCTTCGCCGCGCCCTCCGCCATCAGGGTCACGTCCGAGGCGAAGCCGTTGAGGTGACCCGGGTAGTCGACCCGGACGTCGGACTTCACGCGCCTGCGCGGATACGTCGTCCGCAGCTGGTCGTAGATGTCCGCGATGATGTCCCAGTGGGTGTCCCGCTGAGGCGCCATGAAGATGTTCCCCCCGACGATCTCGACCTTGTAACCCTCGGGGACGGGCATCGTCTCCACCCACTCGAACATCATGTCGAGGGTGAGTTCGCCGCTGCTGTCGGCCATCTCGATCCTGTCGTCAAGGACGGTCATCGTGGCGCTCCTCCCCGGCCGCACCCGTGGTCGGACCGGCCGCGCGGTACAACGATACGCACGGTGACCGGGACACGCCCGGGTCCGCGGGCCCGGGTGCCATCGTGGACCCATGAGACTCTTCGCGGCCGTGCTGCCTCCCGACGACGTGGTGCGTGAACTGGGTTCCGTGGTCGACGGGTTGCGGCGCCTCCCCGGTGCCGACCGGATGCGCTGGACCGGCCGCCCCGGCTGGCACTTCACCCTCGCCTTCTACGGCGAGGTCGACGACGCGCTCGTGCCGGAGCTGTCGGCCCGGCTGGAGCGGGCCGCGCAGCGGACCGCCCCCTTCCCGCTGGCCGTGCGGGGCGGGGGCCAGTTCGGGCACGGCAGGGCCCTGTGGGCCGGGGCCGGGGAGGATGTGGCCGCCCTGCGCCTGCTGGCCGAACGGGCCGAGGCGGCGGCGCGGAAGGCGGGAGTGCCGATGGGGGAGCACCGGCGGTACAAGGCCCACCTGACTGTGGCGCGCAGCCGGGAGGCGAGGGACGTGCGGCCCTACGTGGACGCCCTGGCGGCGTTCGGCGGCCGGACCTGGACCGTGGAGGAGCTGGCGCTGGTGCGCAGCCGGCTGCCGGTGTCGGGAGTGCCGGGTGAGCAGCCCCGTTACGAGGCGGTCGGGCGCTGGGCGCTCGGCGGTGCCGGTTAGGCTCGGTGGCGTGGACCCGAAGACCCGCAACCGGATCATGGCCGGTGTGCTCGTGCTGATGTTCCTCGTCGTCGCCCTGGCCTCCGTGCTCGGGAAGTAGGCCGCGGGGAACCGCGGACGCCTGCCCTGCGGCGGTGGGCCGGTGGGTGGTGTGTCGCGCGGTTCCCCGTGGAGGGCTGCCGGGGCGGGCCTACCAGGCGAAGGCCTCCGGGGACGGTCCCGGGCCCGGGAAGATCTCGTCCAGCCCGGACAGCAGTTCCTCCGACAGCTCCAGCTCGACCGCGCGGACCGCGGAGGCGAGCTGCTCGGCGGTGCGCGGGCCGACGATCGGGCCGGTCACGCCCGGGCGGGTGAGCAGCCAGGCCAGGGCGGCCTCACCGGGCTCCACTCCGTGCTTGTCGAGCAGGTCCTCGTAGGCCTGGATGCGGGACCGCTGCGCGGGGTCGGCGAGCGCGTCGGCGGCGCGGCCCGAGGCGCGGCGGCCGCCCTGGACCTCCTTCTTCAGCACACCGCCCAGCAGGCCGCCGTGCAGCGGCGACCAGGGGATCACCCCGAGGCCGTAGTCCTGCGCGGCCGGCACGACCTCCATCTCGGCGCGCCGCTCGGCGAGGTTGTACAGGCACTGCTCGCTGACCAGGCCGATGGTCCCGCCGCGCCGGGCGGCGATCTCGTTGGCCTGGGCGATCTTGTAGCCGGGGAAGTTGGACGAGCCGACGTAGAGGATCTTGCCCTGCTGGATCAGGACGTCGATCGCCTGCCAGATCTCCTCGAACGGGGTGTCCCGGTCGATGTGGTGGAACTGGTAGAGGTCGATGTAGTCCGTCTGCAGCCGCTTGAGGGAGGCGTCCACGGCCCGGCGGATGTTGACGGCGGAGAGCTTGTCGTGGTTCGGCCAGGCCGGGCCGTCGGCACCCATGTTGCCGTAGACCTTCGTGGCGAGGACGACCTTCTCGCGCCGGCCCCCGCCCTGGGCGAACCACGTGCCGATGATGCTCTCGGTACGGCCCTTGTTCTCGCCCCAGCCGTACACGTTCGCGGTGTCGTAGAAGTTGATGCCGGCGTCCAGAGCCGCGTCCATGATGGCGTGGCTGTCGGCCTCGTCGGTCTGCGGACCGAAGTTCATGGTGCCGAGGACGAGCCGGCTGACCTTGAGTCCCGTGCGTCCGAGCTGCGTGTACTCCATGGTGCCCAAGCCAACGTCCTGGAGTGCGCTCCAGGCAAGCACCGAGGGGAGCTACGGCCGGTAGGGCCCGCCCAGGCCCCAGCCCTGGTGCAGGGCCTCCGCGAAGGCGGCCGCGATCTTGTGCTCGCCGCTCGCGTTGGGGTGCGTGCCGTCGTAGGTGTCGGCGGAGACGTCGTACGAGGGCGGGGAGGAGGCCAGGAGGAGGGGGGAGCCGGGCTCGTCGAGGTCGGCCGCCGTCTTGGCGAGGAGTTCGTTGAAGCGGGCGACCTCGGCGGCGAAGGCCTCGTCCGTCCGCGCCCGGATGTTCGGGGTGACCGGCAGCCACACCATCCGCACCCGCCGGTCGGCCGCCCGTGCCTCGCGGACGAAGGCCCGGACGTTCTCGGAGGTCTGCTCGGCGTTCGTGTAGAAGCCGAGGTCGATGAGGCCGAGGGAGACCAGCAGGACGTCCGCGCGGCCGGCCCGCACCGCCTCGCCGATCAGGGGCGCCATGTGCAGCCAGCCCTCGCCCCAGCCGGCCAGGTGGGCGCGCGGGAAGCCGGGCTCGGCGTACGCGAGAGAGGTCGGGGTGCCGGCGAGCTTGTCGTGGAGGGTCTCGCGGGGGCCGACGAGGGTGAACGGGCCGCCGTGGCTGCGGCACAGGTGCTGCCACATGCGGTAGCGCCACGTGTGTTCGCCCGCGCTCCCGATCGTCATGGAGTCACCGACGGGCATGAACCTGAGCATCCGCTCATCATGGACGATCGGCCCGCCCGGCGGGGTGTGAGTCGGGCCACGCGCCCCGGTCCCGGAACCCCCGCCCACCGCCCCGGCTTCCGGTCCCGGCCCGCTGAACGGCCGGGCGGGATGGCAGGCTTGGGGCATGCGCAGATCTCTCGCCCTCGTCGCCGCGGCCCTCGTCACGGGCGCGCTCGCCGCGCCCGCCTCCGCCGCCGCCGACGGGGACGGGGACGGGAAGTTCACGATCAGGGATCCGCGCATCACCGAGTCCAGCGGCCTGGCGGCCTCCCGGCAGCACCCGGGCATCTACTGGACGCACAACGACAGCGACGACGGGGCGTACCTGTACGCCGTGGACGGCTCCACGGGTGAGACGGTGGCGACGATCACGATGTCCGGAGTGGGCAGCCCGCGCGACGTGGAGGCCATCTCCGTCGGGCCGGACGGCCACCTCTACGTGGGCGACATCGGCGACAACCTCGGCGGCACCTGGCCGTACGTCTGGATCTACCGGCTGCCCGAGCCGAAGGAGCTGACGGACCGGACGATCCGGGCCACGCAGTACGTCGTGAAGTACTCCGACGGTCCCCGCGACGCGGAGTCCCTGGTCGTGCACCCGAAGACCGGCCGGGTCTACATCGTCGACAAGAACGAGAAGGGCGGCCACCTCTACGAGGGCCCGGCCCGGCTCTCCGCCTCCGGGTCCAACACCTTCCGCCCCGTCGCCGCCGTCCCGGACCTGGAGGCCACCGACGCCACGCTCTCCCCGGACGGTGAACACCTCGTCGTGCGCAGCTACTTCGGGTCGATCGCGTACGACTGGAACGGCGGGAGGATCAAGCGCAAGGAGCGGCTCGGGGTGCCGTTCCTCGGGCAGGGGGAGTCGGTCACCTACACCGCCGACGGCACGAAGCTCATGTACGGGGCCGAGGGCGCCGACAGCCCGGTGGAGCCGCAGGACGCACCCGGGGGCGGGGGCTCCGGCTCGTCCTCGGACAAGGGGAGTTCGGCCGCGTCCGACGGCGGTGAAGGACTCGACGGCACCCTCAGGACGGGCGCGATCGCCGCGGGCGCGGCCCTGGTCGTGGTCGTCGCCCTGCGGAGACTGAGGCGCCGCTCCTAGGAGCCACCGGGCCGCCGTCGGGGCCGGGAGCCGGGCCGGGGACGGGCGAGGGCGCCCCGCACACGCGGGGCGCCCTCACTCATGTCCGCGCGGCGGTCAGAGCTTGTCGATCACGTAGTCGACGCACTGGGTGAGCGCCTCGACGTCCGCCGGGTCGATCGCCGGGAACATCGCGACCCGCAGCTGGTTGCGGCCGAGCTTGCGGTACGGCTCGGTGTCCACGATGCCGTTGGCGCGCAGCACCTTGGCGACGGCGGCGGCGTCGACCTCGTCGGTGAAGTCGATCGTGCCGATGACCTGCGAGCGCTTGGCCGGGTCGGTGACGAACGGGTTCGCGAACTTCACGTCCTCGGCCCAGCCGTACAGCGTCCGCGCCGAGGTGGCCGTGCGGCGCACCGCCCAGTCCAGGCCGCCCTGCCCGTTGATCCACTCCAGCTGCTGGTTCAGCAGGAAGAGGGTGGACAAGGCCGGGGTGTTGTACGTCTGGTTCTTGCGGGAGTTGTCGATCGCCGTGGGCAGGCTGAAGAACTCCGGGACGTGGCGGCCGGAGGCGTGGATCCGCTCGGCGCGCTCGATCGCGGCCGGGGAGAACACGCCGATCCACAGGCCGCCGTCGGAGGCGAAGGACTTCTGCGGGGCGAAGTAGTAGACGTCCGTCTCGCTGACGTCGACGGGCAGGCCGCCGGCGCCGGAGGTGGCATCCACGAGCACCAGGGCGCCCTCGTCGGCGCCCGCCACGCGCTTGATCGGCATGGCGACACCGGTGGAGGTCTCGTTGTGCGTGAACGCGTAGACGTCCACGCCGGACTGGGCGACGGCCTCGGGGTGCGTGCCCGGGCCGGCGGCGATGACGTCCGGGTCGGCCAGCCACGGGGCGAGCTTGGCGGCCTTGGCGAACTTGGAGGAGAACTCGCCGAAGCTGAGGTGCTGCGACTTGTTCTCGATCAGGCCGTGCGTCGCGATGTCCCAGAACGCGGTGGAGCCGCCGTTGCCGAGGATCACCTCGTAGCCGTCGGGGAGCTGGAACAGCTCGCTGATGCCCTCGCGGACCTGACCGACCAGGTTCTTGACGGGGGCCTGGCGGTGGGAGGTGCCCAAGAGGGAGGTGCCGGTGGCGGCGAGGGCGTCCAGCGCCTCCGTCCGCACCTTGGAGGGTCCCGCGCCGAAACGTCCGTCCGCGGGCTTGATGTCAGAGGGAATCTGGATCTCAGCCACGGAGGGGAGCGTAGCCGTTTCCCCAAACGCGGGCGAAACGTCGTCCGTCGGCTGAGACGGGGGCGGGCGGCGACTTCCGGAGGCCCGCCGCCTGCCGGGTGCCGGGTGCGGGGTGCCGAGTGTCCGGGCCGGGCGCCTCGGCGGGGTCGTGCCGTGCCGGGCGGGGGTGCGGGCTGCCGACCGCCGCCTGCCACCCACCGGGTGTCCGGGCCCGGTGCCCCGGCGGGGCTCGTGCCGCGCCGGCAGGCGACGCGGGCTGCCGCTCGCCGCCTGACGGGGGAGCGGTGGCCGTGTCCCTTTCCCGTCCCGCGCCGGACGGCGACGCGGACTGCTGCCCGCGGCCTGTCAGGGGCCGGGTGTCCGGGCCGGGCGACTCGGCGGGCCGCGCCATGCCGGGCCGGGACGGGGCCTCCGCCCGTCGCCTGCCGGGGGGAGTGGTGGCCGTGCCCGTTTCCTGCGCCGCGCCGGACGGCGATGTGGGCTGCTGCCTGCCGCCCGCCGGTTGCCAGGGTCGGGCCCCCGGGTGGTACTCGCGCCGTGCCTTGCCGGGCCGGGGCGCGGGCTGCCGCTCGCCGCCCGCCAGGGGAGCGGTGACCGTGTCCGTTTCGCGTTCCGGGTCGGGCAGGGGGCCGTGCATGCTGGGCGTATGACTGATTCCCCCGTCCTCGAGACGGAGTTGCGGGCGGTCGTCCGGGGTGAGGTCGGCTTCGGGGCCGGGGACAGGGCGCTGGTGACCATGGACGCGTCCAACTACCGGCGCGTCCCGCTGGGGGTGGTGGCCCCGGTGGACGCCGAGGACGTGGCCGCCGCGCTGGCGGTGTGCCGGGAGCACGGGGTGCCGGTCGTCGCCCGGGGCGGGGGGACGTCCATCGCCGGGCAGGCCACCGGGACCGGTGTCGTCCTGGACTTCACCCGGCACATGAACCGGCTGGTCGCGCTGGACCCCGAGGAGCGCACGGCCGTCGTGCAGCCGGGGCTCGTCCTGGACCGGCTCCAGGAGGCCGCCGCCCCGCACGGGCTGCGCTTCGGCCCCGACCCCTCCACGCACAGCCGCTGCACGCTCGGCGGCATGATCGGCAACAACTCGTGCGGCTCCCACTCGGTGGCGTGGGGGACGACCGCCGACAACGTCCGGGAACTGGGCGTCCTCACCGCGCGCGGGGAACGGCTGCGGCTCGGACGGCAGTGGGCCGGCGCACCGCAGGGCCTGCGCCCCCTGGCGGAGGGGGAACTGGCCCTGCTGCGCACCGGCTTCCCGGACCTGCCCCGCCGTATCTCCGGGTACGCGCTGAACGCCCTGCTGCCCGAGCGGGGCGCCGACGTGGCCCGCTCCTTCTGCGGCAGCGAGGGCACCCTGGGCGTCCTCACCGAGGCGGTGGTGCGGCTGGTCGAGGCGCCACGCGCGCGTGCGCTCGCCGTGCTGGCGTACACCGACGAGAGCGCGGCGGCCGAGGCGGCCGCCGGGCTGCTGCCGTACCGCCCGCTCACGGTCGAGGGCATGGCGGCGGACCTGGTGCCGTCCGCGGCGGACCTGCCGCGGGGCGGGGCCTGGCTGTTCGTGGAGACCGGCGGGGAGTCGGCGGCGGAGGCACACGCGCGTGCGCAGACGATCGTGCGGGCGGCCGACGTCCTGGACGCGCTCGTCGTCACCGACCCGGCCGGGCAGCAGGCGCTGTGGCGGATCCGCGAGGACGCCAGCGGCACGGCGACCCGGATGCCGGACGGCACCGAGGCCTGGCCCGGCTGGGAGGACTGCGCCGTACCGCCCGCACGGCTGGGCGCCTATCTGCGGGACTTCCGGGCGCTGATGGCGGCGCACGGTCTGCGCGGCACTCCCTACGGGCACTTCGGGGACGGCTGCATCCACGTCCGTATCGACTTCGACCTGCTCACCCGGCCCGGAGTCGCCCGGTTCCGCCGCTTCTCCGAGGAACTCGCGGAGCTGGTGGTGGCGCACGGCGGGTCCCTGTCCGGTGAGCACGGCGACGGGCAGGCGCGCGCCGAGCTGCTGCCGACGATGTACGGGCCGCGGACGGTCGGCCTGTTCGAGCGGGTGAAGGGCGTGTGGGACCCCGACGACCTGCTGAACCCCGGGATGCTGGTGCGGCCGGCGCCCCTGGACTCCGGCCTGCGCTTCGCCGTGCTGCCCCGCGAGCCCGTCGACGTCGCCTTCGGCTACCCGGCCGACGGCGGTGACTTCACGGCCGCGGTGCGCCGCTGCGTGGGTGTCGCCAAGTGCCGTACGGAGTCGGTGTCCGGCCCGGCCGTGATGTGCCCGTCCTTCCGGGCGACCGGCGCGGAGGAGCACTCCACGCGCGGGCGGGCCCGGCTGCTGCACGAGATGCTCGCCGGCGAGGTCGTCACCGGCGGCTGGGGTTCGCCCGAGGTGCGGGACGCGCTGGACCTGTGCCTGTCCTGCAAGGGCTGCCGCTCGGACTGCCCGGTCGGCGTCGACATGGCCACGTACAAGGCGGAGTTCCTGCACCACCACTACGCCGGGCGGCGGCGCCCCGCGGCGCACCACTCGATGGGCCGGCTGCCGCTGTGGCTGCGGGTGGTCGCGCGCACCCGCACGGCCGGGCTGGTCAACGCGCTGACCGGGATCCGGCCGCTCGCGTGGGCGGCCCGGCGGCTGGGCGGGATCGCACCCGAGCGGCCGCTCCCGCGGCTGGCGCGGCGGACGTTCAGCGGCTGGTGGGAGCGGCGGCGCCCGCACCGCCCGGCCGCGAGCGGCGAGCTCGTGGTGCTGTGGCCCGACACCTTCACCGAGCACCTCTCACCCGCCGTGGGGCAGGCCGCCGTACGGGTGCTGGAGGCGGCCGGGCTGCGGGTGGCGCTGCCGCCGACCGTCCACCTGGCACGACCCCCCGTGGGCGACGGCCGGACGGTCGCCCTCGACCCGCGGTCGCTGCTGCGCGGGCGGGGCCGGGTGTGCTGCGGGCTGACGTACGTCTCCACGGGCCAGCTGGACCGCGCCCGCGCCGTCCTGCGCCGCACGCTCGACCTGATGGAACCGGTGCTGGAGACGGAAGCGCCGGTCGTGGTCCTGGAGCCGAGCTGCGCGGCCGCCCTGCGCACCGACCTCCCGGAACTGATGCACGACGACCCGCGCGCCGCCCGCCTCGCCGCCCGGGTCCTCACCTTCGCCGAGACGCTGGAGCGGCACGCCCCCGCCTGGCGCCCGCCGCGCGTCGGCCGCCCGGTGGCAGGACAGACCCACTGCCACCAGCACGCGGTCCTGGGTGACGCCGCCGACCGCCGGCTGCGCCGGGAGGCCGGGCTCACCGGGGAACTGAGCGGCGGCTGCTGCGGGCTCGCCGGCGACTTCGGCTTCACCCGCGGCCACTACGACGTCTCCGTGGCCGTCGCGGAGGAACACCTCCTGCCCGCGGTGCGCGAGGCCCCGGACGGCGCGGTGGTCCTGGCGGACGGCTTCTCCTGCCGCACCCAGTTGCAGCACCTGGCCGGCGTCCGGGGCAGGCACCTGGCCGAGGTGCTGGCCCAGGCGCTGGACGAGACGCGGGACGAGGCGCTGGACGAGGCGCTGGACGAGGTGCTGGACGAGGGCGGAGCGCCGCAGGGGGCGCGGGAAGAGGAGTGAGGCAGCGGGGGTCTGTGGGGCGTTCGGGCCACGGGTGGGTGGACCCGAGTGTCTGAGCCGGGGGAGGGCCCGGGCCGCTCCTACGCTCGCGGGACCAGTCACTGCCCGTCGAGGGCCGCTGCTCGAAGGAGCCCGCGCATGAGCGTCCGCGTCCAGCCGATCACCCGCGACGAGCACCTCGCGTTCGTCGCGGGCCGCCCCTCCGCCAGCCACACCCAGGTCCCGTCCTGGGGTGAGGTGAAGCCCGACTGGGAGGCGGAGAGCCTCGGCTGGTTCGACGGGGCCGGGCAGCTCGTCGGCGCGGGCCTGGTGCTGTTGCGGCCCCTGCCCGGTCCGCGGCTGCCCGGCCTGCCGCGGTACTTCGCCTACCTGCCCGAGGGCCCGCTCCTGGACTGGCACGAACCGGGTCTGGAACGCCTGCTGGAGCCGATGCTGACGTATCTGAAGGGCCGGGGCGCCTTCGCCGTGCGCATGGGCCCCCCGGTCGTGGTGCGCCGCTGGAGCGCCGAGACGGTCAAGGCCGCCATCACCGACCCGGCCGCCCGGCGGCTGCGCGACGTGCGGGCCACGTCGTACGAGACCCGGGCCGGGCGGGTCGCGGACGTCCTGCGGCACATGGGCTGGCGGCAGACCCCGGCCGGCGAGGACGGCTTCGCCGCGGGGCAGCCCCGTCACGTCTTCCAGGTGCCGCTCGCCGGGCGGTCGCTGGAGGAGATCCACGACGGCCTCAACCAGCAGTGGCGGCGCAACATCAAGAAGGCGGAGAAGGCCGGGGTGAAGGTCGTCCGCGGTGACCTGCCGGACCTGCCGGTCTTCCACGAGCTGTACACCGAGACCGCCGAACGGGACGGTTTCCTGCCGCGCCCGCTGCCCTACTTCGAGCGCATGTGGAACGCGCTCACCGCCGAACACCCCGACCGCATGAGGCTCTACCTCGCCCACCACGACGGGGAGGTGCTCGCCGCGGCCACCATGCTGACCGTCGGCGACCACGTCTGGTACTCCTACGGCGCCTCCACCGCCCGCCGCCGCGAGGTCCAGCCCAGCAGCGCCGTCCAGTGGCGCATGATGAGCGACGCGCACGAACTGGGCGCCGCCGTCTACGACCTGCGCGGCATCACCGACACCCTGGAGGAGTCCAGCCCGCTGCTGGGGCTGCTCCGCTTCAAGGTGGGCACCGGCGGCGAGGCCGTCGAGTACCTCGGCGAGTGGGACCACCCCCTCAACCGGCTGCTCTACAAGGGATTCAGCCTGTATCTCGCCCGCCGCTGACGTCTCGGAGGGCAAGACAGAGGCAAAAAGGGTTCACGCACCTGACGAAGTCCATTACCCTGGACTGTGTAGTGCACCGGGCTGTACGTTGAGTGCATCAGGGTGTACGCACCGCACATGAGCAGCACCCCGGAACCCGCCCCTCGAGCACAGGATCCGCCCGTGACCACCCCGGAGACCACCGCCCCGCCCCAGTCCACGACCGGTGCCGCCGGCTCCCCGCCGGCCGGCCCGGGCCGCTTCGGCTCCCTCGGCCCCGTCGGCCTGGTGCTCGCGGGCGGGGTCTCCGTGCAGTTCGGCGCCGCGGTCGCGGTGACGCTGATGCCCAGGGCCGGGGCCCTCGGGGTGGTGGCACTGCGGCTGCTGGTGGCGGCGGTCGTCCTGCTGGTGGTCTGCCGGCCGCGGCTGCGCGGCCACTCCCGGGCCGACTGGGGCACGGTCGTCGTCTTCGGCGTCACCATGGCCGCGATGAACGGCCTCTTCTACCAGGCCGTCGACCGCATCCCGCTGGGCCCCGCCGTGACTTTGGAGGTCCTCGGCCCGCTCGCCCTGTCGGTCGTGGCCTCCCGTCGCGCGATCAACGTCGTCTGGGCGGGCCTCGCGCTCGCCGGTGTCTTCCTCCTCGGCGGGGGCGGGTTCAGCAGCCTCGACCCCACGGGTGCGGCCTTCGCGCTGGGCGCGGGCGCCATGTGGGCCGCCTACATAGTCTTCAGCGCCCGTACGGGCCGCCGCTTCCCCCAGGCCGACGGACTCGCCCTGGCCATGGCGGTCGGAGCGGTGCTGTTCCTGCCCCTCGGCCTCGCCGAGTCCGGTACGAAGCTGTTCGACCCGGTGACCCTGGGCCTGGGCGCGGCGGTCGCCCTGCTCTCCTCGGTCCTGCCCTACACCCTCGAACTGCTCGCCCTGCGCCGGCTGCCCGCCTCCACCTTCGCGATCCTGATGAGCCTCGAACCGGCCCTCGCCGCTGCGGCGGGCTTCCTCGTCCTCGACCAGGCCCTCGCCGCGAGCGAGGCCGCCGCGATCGCCCTCGTGATCGCCGCGAGCATGGGCGCGGTCCGCACGCAGGTGGGCCGCGGCCGCAAGAAGAGGGCAGCACTGGAGAGCACGGCCTTGGAGGGCTAGGGCCGCTGGCTGCTCGTTCCTGCCGCCCGGCTGCTCGCCCCTCCGCCCGGCTGCTCGGCTGTCCGGCGGTCCGGCCTCCCCGCCGTCCGGTTGTCCGGTTGTCCGGCGGTCTGGCCTCTCGGCCTCCCGGCCTCTCGGCTGCCCGGCTGCCCGGTCTCCCGACCTCTCGGCCTCCCGACCTCTCGGCCTCCCGGCCTCTCGGCCTCTCGGCCTCCCGGCCTCCCGGCCTCCCGGCCTCCCGGCCTCCCGGCCTCCCGGCCTCCCGGCCTCCCGGCCTCCCGGCCTCCCGGCCTCCCGGCCTCCC
>NZ_JBIRHH010000008.1:174264-242524 GCF_044328425.1 Streptomyces sp. NPDC017943
CCGGCCTCCCGGCCTCCCGGCCTCCCGGCCTCCCGGCCTCCCGGCCTCCCGGCCTCCCGGCCTCCCGGCCTCCCGGCCTCCCGGCCTCCCGGCCTCTCGGCCGCCCATCCAGCCGCGCGGCTGCTTGGCAGCCCGACCTCCCCGCCGTCTGACCCTCCGGCCGTCCAGCTATCCGGTCCTCCGGCCGTTCGGCCGTTTGCTCATCCGGCCGCCTGGCCCTCCGGCCATCCAGCCGCCCGGCCTCTCCGCCATCCCGCGGTCGGGCCGTCCAGTCGTCCGGCCTCCCCGCATCTCGGCTGCCCGGTCTCCCCGCCGTCCGGTCGTCCACCCGTCCGTCCGGCCGCCATCCGCCCGCCGTCCGTCCGGCCTCCCGGTCGCCGGTCGCGTTCGCCGGTCGCCAGGCCCCTGTAGCGGTCGCCGGTCGCGTTCGCCGGTCGCCGGGCCCCGGTAGCGGTCGCCGCGCCCCGGCCCCCGGTGGCGGTCACGGGCCGCGCGAAGCGGATGGCGGGCGGCGGGTGTGGCACTCCGCGGCGCGCGCTGCGCTCCAGCGCCCGTCCCGCGAGGCGGCCGACCGCAACCGGCGTCCCCCAGACGCGCAGGCGCACTGACCCCACCCACCGGTGGACGGACCCCCCGCACCGGCGGACGGACCGCACGCCGGTCGATGCAGGGGCCGGACCAGCCCGGGCAAGGGGCCGGACCAGCCCGAGCAGATTTTCATGCAAGCACGCTTGATTGTTTCTCGGGCCGCTGCCATGCTCCTCAGCACGCCGCACCACCCCGCACACCGCCGTGTCCCGAGGGAGCGCCCGTGTCCGATCCGACGTCGGTGATCGACGACCTGCGCGAGGAGAGCGAGGAGCTGGACGCGCTCGTCGCCGGGCTGGACCCCGGGCGCTGGTCGCTCGCGACGCCCGCCCCCGGCTGGACCGTGGCCCACCAGATCGCCCACCTGGCCTGGACGGACCACTCGGCCCTGCTCGCGGTCACGGACGCCGGTGCCTTCCACGCCCTGGTCGAGAAGGCGCTCGCGGCCCCCGGCACCTTCGTCGACGAGGGCGCCGAGGAGGGCGCCTCGCTCCCGCCCGCCGAACTGCTCACCCGCTGGCGGGAGGGCCGCACGGCACTGGAGCGGGCCCTGCGGGCGGCACCGGCGAAGGCACGGTTCCCCTGGTACGGCCCACCCATGTTGGCCGCCTCCATGGCGACGGCCCGGCTCATGGAGACCTGGGCCCACGGGCAGGACGTCGCCGACACCCTCGGTGTGGTGCGCCCACCCACCGACCGGCTGCGGCATGTGGCCTGGCTCGGGGTCCGGACCCGGGACTTCGCCTACGGGGTGCACGGACTGACTCCGCCCGCGGCACCCTTCCGCGTCGAACTCCACGCGCCGTCGGGCGAGGTGTGGGCGTACGGGCCCGAGGACGCCCCGCAGCGTGTCACCGGATCCGCCGTCGACTTCTGCCTGCTGGTCACCCAGCGCGCCCACCGCGCCGACCTGGCCCTGCGCGCCGACGGCCCCGACGCCGACCGCTGGCTGGACATCGCGCAGGCGTTCGCGGGACCACCTGGGGGCGGACGCCCGCCGCAGGGGGCCGGGTCGTGACGGTCCTGCGCATCGGCAACGCCTCCGGGTTCTACGGCGACCGCTTCGACGCCGTGCGCGAGATGCTCACCGGCGGTGAACTGGACGTCCTCACCGGCGACTACCTCGCCGAGCTGACCATGCTGATCCTCGCCCGGGACCGGCTGAAGGACCCGGCCGCGGGATACGCCCGCACGTTCCTGAGGCAGCTGGAGGAGTGCCTGGGACTGGCCCAGGAGCGGGGCGTCCGGATCGTCGCCAACGCGGGCGGCCTCAACCCGGCCGGGCTCGCCGACGCCGTACGGGCCTTGGCGGACCGGCTCGGTCTGCGTGTGCGCGTCGCACATGTGGAGGGCGACGACCTCACCGCGGCCCACCCCGGGAGCCTCGCCGCCCACGCCTACCTCGGGGGCTTCGGCATCGCGGCCTGTCTGCGCGAGGGCGCCGACGTCGTCATCACCGGGCGGGTCACCGACGCGGCGCTGGTCACCGGGCCCGCCGCCGCCCACTTCGGCTGGCGGCCCGATCAGTACGACCGGCTGGCCGGGGCCGTGGTCGCCGGGCACGTGCTGGAGTGCGGCACCCAGGCCACCGGCGGCAACTACGCCTTCTTCCGGGAGGGCGACGTCCGCCGTCCCGGCTTCCCGCTCGCCGAACTCCACGAGGACGGCGGCTGCGTCATCACCAAGCACCCCGGCACCGGCGGTTTCGTCGACGTCGGCACCGTCACGGCCCAGCTGCTGTACGAGACGGCCGGCGCCCGGTACGCCGGGCCCGACGTCACCGCCCGGCTGGACACGGTCCGGCTCACGCCCGACGGCCCCGACCGGGTGCGGATCGAGGGCGTGCGCGGGGAGGCACCGCCGCCCACCCTCAAGGTGGGGCGCAACCGGCTCGGCGGGTTCCGCAACGAGGTCGTCTTCGTGCTCACCGGACTGGACGTCGAGGCGAAGGCCGCCCTGGTCCGGGAGCAACTGCGCTCCGCCCTCGGCACGGTCGCCGAGGCGCGCTGGGAACTCGCCCGCACCGACCGGCCCGACGCCGGCACCGAGGAGACCGCCAGCGCCCTGCTGCGGCTCGTCGTCAGGGACCCGGACCAGCAGGCCGTGGGGCGGGCCCTCAGCGGGGCGGCGGTGGAGCTGGCCCTGGCCAGCTACCCCGGCTTCCATGTGCTGGCCCCACCCTCCAAGGGCTCGCCCTATGGGGTGTTCGAGGACGTGTACGTCCCCCATGGGGCCGTCGACCATGTGGCGGTCCTCCATGACGGGCGCCGGATCAGCGTGCCGCCCCCGCAGGACACCCGGGCCCTCGAACCCGTACCGGAACCCGCGCTGCCGGAGCCGCTGCCGCCCGGCCCGTGCCGCCGGGCCCCGCTGGGGCTGCTCGCCGGGGCCCGCAGCGGCGACAAGGGCGGCGACGCCAACGTCGGCGTGTGGGTCCGCAGCGACGAGGCCTGGCGCTGGCTCGCGCACGAACTGACCACCGACCGGTTCCGGGAGCTGATCCCCGAGAGCCGCGAACTGACCGTCCGACGGCACGTGCTGCCGGCCCTGCGCGCCGTGAACTTCGTCGTCGAGGGGATCCTCGGAGCCGGTGTCGCCGCGCAGCACCGCTTCGACCCGCAGGCCAAGGCCCTCGGCGAATGGCTGCGCTCCCGCCACCTGGAGATACCGGAGGCCCTGCTGTGACCGTCCTGACCTCCGCGCTCGACCCCCACGGGCCGGACTTCCGGGCCAACCGCGAGGCGATGCTCGACAAGCTCGCCGCCCTCGACACCGAACACGCCAAGGCCCTCGCGGGCGGCGGCGAGAAGTACGTCGCACGGCACCGGGCGCGGGGCAAGCTCCTCGCCCGCGAGCGCGTCGAACTGCTGCTGGACCCGGACACGCCCTTCCTGGAACTGTCCCCGCTGGCCGCGTGGGGCAGCGACCACACCGTCGGCGCCTCCCTGGTCACCGGCATCGGCGTCGTCGAGGGCGTCGAGTGCCTGATCACCGCCAACGACCCGACCGTGCGCGGCGGGGCGAGCAACCCCTGGTCGCTGAGGAAGGCCCTGCGCGCCCACGACATCGCCCTGGCCAACCGGCTGCCCGTGATCAGCCTGGTGGAGTCCGGCGGCGCCGACCTGCCGTCGCAGAAGGAGATCTTCATCCCCGGCGGCGCCGTCTTCCGCGACCTCACCCGGCTGTCCGCCGCCGGCATCCCGACCCTCGCGGTCGTCTTCGGCAACTCCACCGCGGGCGGCGCCTACGTCCCCGGCATGTCCGACCACGTGATCATGGTCGAGGAGCGCGCGAAGGTGTTCCTCGGCGGCCCGCCGCTGGTGAAGATGGCGACCGGCGAGGAGAGCGACGACGAGTCCCTCGGCGGTGCCGCCATGCACGCACGCGTGTCGGGCCTGGCCGACCACTTCGCCGTCGACGAGCCCGACGCCCTGCGCCAGGCCCGGCGCGTGGTCGCCCGCCTCAACCACCGCAAGGCGTACGGCGATCCGGGCCCGGCCGAACCGCCCAAGTACAGCGCCGAGGAACTCCTCGGCATCGTCCCCGGCGACCTGAGGACGCCCTTCGACCCGCGCGAGGTCATCGCCCGCATCGTCGACGCCTCCGACTTCGACGAGTTCAAGCCGCTGTACGGCACCAGCCTGACCACCGGCTGGGCCGCCCTGCACGGCTATCCGGTCGGCGTCCTCGCCAACGCCCGGGGGGTGCTGTTCAGCGAGGAGTCGCAGAAGGCGGCCCAGTTCATCCAGCTCGCCAACCAGCGCGACATCCCGCTGCTCTTCCTGCACAACACCACCGGCTACATGGTCGGCAAGGAGTACGAGCAGGGCGGCATCATCAAGCACGGCGCCATGATGATCAACGCCGTCAGCAACTCGAAGGTCCCCCATCTGTCCGTCCTGATGGGCGCCTCCTACGGCGCCGGGCACTACGGCATGTGCGGCCGCGCCTACGACCCGCGCTTCCTGTTCGCCTGGCCGAGCGCCAAGTCGGCCGTCATGGGCCCGCAGCAGCTCGCGGGCGTCCTGTCGATCGTCGCCCGTCAGTCCGCCGCCGCCAAGGGCCGGCCCTACGACGAGGAGGCCGACGCGGCGCTGCGCGCCATGGTCGAGCAGCAGATCGAGTCCGAGTCGCTGCCGATGTTCCTGTCGGGGCGGCTGTACGACGACGGCGTCATCGACCCGCGCGACACCCGCACCGTCCTCGGCCTGTGCCTGTCCGCGATCCACACCGCCCCCTACGAGGGCGTGCGCGGCGGCTTCGGCGTCTTCCGGATGTGAGGAACCCCCAGTGATCACTTCTGTGCTCGTCGCCAACCGGGGCGAGATCGCCTGCCGCGTCTTCCGCACCTGCCGCGAACTGGGCATCCGCACGGTCGCCGTGCACTCGGACGCCGACGCGCGGGCCCTGCACACGCGCAGGGCCGACACGAGCGTACGGCTGCCGGGGGAGACGCCCGCCGACACGTACCTGCGCGGCGACCTGATCGTGCAGGCGGCCCTGGCGGCCGGCGCCGACGCCGTGCACCCCGGCTACGGCTTCCTCTCCGAGAACGCCGCCTTCGCCCGGGCCGTGCGGGACGCGGGCCTGACCTGGATCGGCCCGCCCCCCGAGGCCATCGAGGCCATGGCGTCCAAGACCCGCGCCAAGCAGCTCATGGGCGTCGAACCGCTCACCGACGTCACCGAGGACGACCTGCCCGTCCTGGTGAAGGCCGCGGCGGGCGGCGGGGGCCGCGGCATGCGCGTCGTACGGCGGCTCGCGGACCTGGAGGCCGAACTCGCCGCCGCCCGGGCCGAAGCGGCCGCCGCCTTCGGCGACGGGGAGGTGTTCGTCGAGCCGTACCTCGAGAACGGCCGGCACGTGGAGGTGCAGATCCTCGCCGACACCCACGGCACCGTCCACGCGCTCGGCACCCGCGACTGCTCCCTCCAGCGCCGCCACCAGAAGGTCGTCGAGGAGGCCCCCGCCCCGGGCCTGTCCGACGCGCTCCGCCGGGAACTCGCCGACCTCGCCGTCCGGGCCGCCCGGGCCGTCGACTACGCGGGAGCCGGCACGGTTGAGTTCCTCGTCGCGGGCGAACGCGCCCACTTCCTGGAGATGAACACCCGCCTCCAGGTCGAACACCCCGTCACCGAGGCCGTGTTCGGCATCGACCTGGTCGCCGAGCAGATCCGCGTCGCCGAGGGCCGTCCCCTGGCGGCCGAACCGCCCCGCGCCCGCGGCCACGCCGTCGAGGCCCGCCTGTACGCCGAGGACCCGGCGCGCGACTGGTCCCCGCAGACGGGCCGCCTGCACCGCCTGGCCGTACCGGAGGGCGTCCGCCTGGACACCGGGTACACCGACGGCGACGACATCGGCGTCCACTACGACCCGATGATCGCCAAGGTCGTGGCGCACGCCCCCACCCGCCCCGAGGCCCTGCGCCGGCTCGCCTCCGCCCTGGAACGCGCGGTGATCCACGGCCCCGTCACCAACCGCGACCTCCTGGTCGGCTCCCTGCGCCACCCGGAGTTCACCGCCGCCCGCATGGACACCGGCTTCTACGACCGCCACCTCGCGGCCCTGGCCGAACCGGCCCCGGACCCGTACGCCCCCCTGGCCGCCGCCCTCGCCGACGCCCACGGCCGCTCCCGCTTCGGCGGCTGGCGCAACGTCCCCTCCCAGCCGCAGACCAAGCGCTACCTGATGGCCGGCGAGGAGCACGAGGTGCGCTACCGCCACGGCAGGCGGGGCCCGGAGGCGGACGGGGTGCGCGTGGTGCACACCGACGCGCGTCTGGTGATCCTCGAAGTCGACGGCGTCCGGCGCCGGTTCGAGGTCTCCCGCCACGGCGACCGGGTCTACGTCGGCGCCACCGCCCTGGCCGCCCTGCCCCGCTTCCCCGACCCCACCGCCCGGCACGCCCCTGGCTCCCTCCTGGCGCCCATGCCGGGCACGGTCGTCCGCGTCGCCGACGGCCTCACGGCCGGGACACCGGTGAAGGCCGGCGAACCCCTGCTCTGGCTGGAGGCGATGAAGATGCAGCACAAGATCACCGCCCCGGTGACGGGAATCCTGACCTCATTGCCCGTCGCACCCGGCCGGCAGGTCGAGCCGGGGACGTTGCTGGCGGTCGTGCAGGAGACCTGAGGGGGCGCGGGGCTGTATCGACATGCGGCTCCGCCGCGTGAGCGCGCCCGGCCACACACGACCCGCACCCGAAAGGACTCCGATGGACACCGAAGACCACAAGGCACTGCGAGAAGCGGTCGCCGCACTGGGCAAACGCCACGGCCAGGGCACCGACCCCCATCACCTCTGGTCCGAGGCGGGCAAACTCGGCTACCTGGGCGTCAACCTCCCCGAGGAGTACGGAGGCGGAGGCGGCGGCATCTCCGAACTCTCCATCGTCCTGGAGGAACTGGGCGCCGCCGGCTGCCCCCTCCTCATGCTGGTGGTGTCACCGGCCATCTGCGGCACCGTCATAGCCCGTTTCGGCACCGACGCCCAGAAGCGGCAGTGGCTGCCCGGCCTGTCCGACGGCACCCGCCGCATGGCCTTCGGCATCACCGAACCCGACGCCGGCTCCAACAGCCACCGCATCACCACCACCGCACGCCGCGACCGGGACACCGGCGGCTGGATCCTCACCGGCCGCAAGGTCTTCATCTCCGGCGTCGACATCGCCGACGCCACCCTGATCGTCGGCCGCACCGAGGACGCCCGCACCGGCCGCCTCAAGCCCTGCCTGTTCATCGTGGAGCGCGACACCCCCGGCTTCACCCGCCGCCCCATCGACATGGAACTCCACGCGGCGGAGAAGCAGTTCGAACTCGTCCTGGACGACGTACGCCTGCCCGCCGACGCCCTCGTCGGCGACGAGGACGCCGGGCTGCTCCAGTTGTTCGCCGGCCTCAACCCCGAGCGCATCATGACGGCCGCCTTCGCCATCGGCATGGGCCGCCACGCCCTCGCCAAGGCCGTCGACTACGCCCGCGACCGCACCGTCTGGAACACCCCCATCGGCGCCCACCAGGCCATCGCCCACCCCCTCGCCCAGGCGCACATCGACCTCGAACTCGCCCGCCTGATGATGCAGAAGGCCGCCCACCTCTACGACACCGGCGACGACATCGGCGCCGGGGAAGCCGCCAACATGGCCAAGTACGCCGCCGGAGAAGCCTGCGTCAAGGCAGTCGACCAGGCCGTCCACACCCTCGGCGGCAACGGCCTCACCCGCGAGTACGGCCTGGCCCGCCTGATAACGGCCGCGCGCGTGGCTCGTATCGCACCGGTGAGCCGGGAGATGATTCTCAACTACGTCTCCCACCAGACCCTGGGCCTGCCCAAGTCGTACTGAGACGGCCCGCGCCGCGAGGAGGAACCCGCCATGTTCCGCAGCGAGTACGCAGACGTCCCGCCCGTCGACCAGCCCATCCACGACGCCGTCCTGGCCCGGGCCGCCGAGTTCGGCCCCACCCCCGCCCTCGTCGACGGCACCGACGGCACCACCCTCACGTACGAGCAGGTGGACCGGTTCCACCGGCGCATCGCCGCCGCCCTCGCCGAGACCGGAATCCGCAAGGGCGACGTCCTCGCCCTGCACAGCCCCAACACCGTCGCCTTCCCGACCGCCTTCTACGCCGCCACCCGCGCCGGCGCCACCGTCACCACCGTGCACCCGCTCGCCACCGCCGAGGAGTTCGCCAAACAGCTCACGGACTGCGCCGCCCGCTGGATCATCACCGTCTCACCGCTGCTCGGCACCGCCCGGCGCGCCGCCGAACTCGCGGGCGGCGTACGGGAGATCTTCGTCTGCGACAGCGCCACCGGCCACCGCTCCCTCATCGACATGCTGGCCTCCACCGCCCCCGAACCGCACGTGGCCATCGACCCCGGCGAGGACGTCGCCGCCCTGCCCTACTCCTCCGGCACCACCGGCACGCCCAAGGGCGTCATGCTCACCCACCGGCAGATCGCCACCAACCTCGCCCAGCTCCACCCCGCGATCCCCGCCGGCCCCGGCGAACGCGTCCTCGCCGTCCTGCCGTTCTTCCACATCTACGGCCTCACCGCCCTGATGAACGCCCCCCTGCGCCAGGGCGCCACGGTCGTCGTCCTGCCCCGCTTCGACCTCGAACAGTTCCTCGCGGCCATCCAGAACCACCGCATCACCGCGCTCTACGTCGCCCCGCCCATCGTCCTGGCCCTGGCCAAGCACCCGGCCGTCGCCCAGTACGACCTGTCGTCGCTGCGCTACATCATCAGCGCCGCCGCCCCCCTGGACGCCCGCCTGGCCGCCGCCTGCTCCGCCCGCCTCGGCCTGCCCCCCGTCGGCCAGGCCTACGGCATGACCGAACTCTCGCCCGGCACCCACGTCGTCCCCCTGGACGCCATGCGCGACGCCCCGCCCGGCACCGTCGGCAAGCTCGTCGCCGGCACCGAGATGCGCATCGTCTCCCTCGACGACCCCGCCGAGGACCTCCCCGCCGGCGCATCCGGTGAGATCCTCATCCGCGGACCCCAGATCATGAAGGGCTACCTCGACCGCCCCGACGCCACCGCCGCCATGATCGACCCCGACGGCTGGCTGCACACCGGCGACGTCGGCCACGTCGACGACCAGGGCTGGCTGTTCGTCGTCGACCGCGTCAAGGAACTCATCAAGTACAAGGGCTTCCAGGTGGCCCCCGCCGAACTCGAAGCCCTCCTCCTCACCCACCCGGGCGTCGCCGACGCCGCCGTCATCGGCACCTACGACGACGACGGCAACGAGACCCCGCACGCCTACGTCGTCCGCCAGCCCACCGCCGCCCTCACCGAGGCGGACATCATGACGTACGTCGCCGAACGCGTCGCCCCCTACAAGCGGGTCCGCCGCGTCACCTTCACCGCCGGCATCCCCCGCGCCGCCTCCGGCAAGATCCTGCGACGACAGCTCAGGGAGCGCACATGAGCCTCGTGACCCGCACGCGCACCCGCGCCGTGGACACCCTCACCCTCGACTCACCGGCCAACCGCAACGCCCTGTCCGCCGCCCTCGTCACCGAACTGGCCGACGCCCTCACCGACGCCGGCAAGGACGGCGCCGTCCGCGCCGTCGTCCTCACCCACACCGGCAACACCTTCAGCGCCGGCGCCGACCTCAAGGACCCCCCACGGCCCGAGACCCTGGTCGCCCTCCTGCGCCAGATCGTCGAACTGCCCAGACCCGTGATCGCCCGCGTCACCGGACACGTCCGCGCGGGCGGCCTCGGCCTGCTCGCCGCCTGCGACATCGCCGTCGCCGCCACCACCGCCACCTTCGCCTTCACCGAGGTCCGCATCGGCGTCGCCCCCGCCGTCATCTCCCTGCCGCTCCTGCCCCGCGCCGACCCGCGCGCCCTGGCCCGCCACTACCTCACCGGCGAACGCTTCGACGCCGCCGAAGCCACCGCGGCCGGCCTGCTCACCACCCACGCCGACGACGTCGACACGGCCCTCACCCCCATGCTCGACGGCCTGCGCAGATCCGCCCCCGACGCCCTTGCCGAGACGAAACGTCTGCTCACGGCTAGGGTGCTGGAAGCCTTCGACCGGGACGCGGACCACCTCACCGCGCTCTCGGCCCGGCTGTTCTCCTCCGCACCGGCACGCGAGGGGATGACGGCCTTCCTCGAACGACGGGATCCGGCATGGGTGGTGTGAGCGCGGTCGACCGTGCGGAGAGAGTCCCCAAGCAGGACCGCAGCCGGGCCACCCGGCAGCGGCTCCTGGAGGCCGCCGTGGCCTGCCTCGCCGAACACGGCTGGGCCGGATCCACCGTCTCCGTGGTCGCCGAACGCGCCGGCGTCTCCCGCGGAGCCGCCCAGCACCACTTCCCCACCCGCGAGGACCTCTTCACGGCCGCCGTCGAGTACGTCGCCGAGGAACGCTCCACCGCCCTGCGCGCCCTCTTCCCCGACGGCGCGACCGGCGACCGCCGCGCCGTCGTCGCCGCCCTGGTCGACCTCTACACCGGCCCCCTGTTCCGCGCGGCCCTCCACCTGTGGGTCGCCGGCTCCAACGAGGACCAGCTGCGCCCCCGTGTCACCGAGCTCGAATCCCGCGTCGGCCGCGAGACCCACCGCATAGCCGTCGACCTCCTGTGCGCCGACGAAACCGTCCCCGGAGTCCGCGAGACCGTCCAGGGCCTGCTCGACATGGCCCGGGGCCTCGGCCTCGCCAACCTCCTCACCGACGACGCCCCCCGCCGGGAACGCGTGGTCGCCCAATGGGCCGGCGTCCTGGAGGAGGCACTGGGCTGAGCGGGACCGACCCACACCCCCCCCGCCCCTCAGGGGCTCAGGCGTTCCACCCGCCAGCCGCCGTCCGGCTGCCCCACGTAGCGCAGGCGGTCGTGCAGGCGGTTCTCGCGGCCCTGCCAGAACTCCACCGTCTGCGGCGCCACCCGGAACCCGCCCCAGTGCGGCGGCACCGGCACCTGCTCGCCCTCCGGGTAGCGCGCGGCCAGCTCCGCGTACGCCGCGTCGATGTCCGCCCGGGTCTCCACCACCGACGACTGGGCGCTGGCCCACGCCCCCAGCTGGGAGCCGTGCGGCCGGCTCCGGAAGTACGCCGCCGTCTCGTCCCGCCCGGTCCGCCGCGCCACGCCCGACACGATCACCTGCCGCGCCATCGGATGCCAGGGGAACAGCAGCGAGACGTACGGGTTCTGCGCCAGGTCACGCGCCTTGCGGGAGTCGTAGTTCGTGTAGAAGACGAAACCCTGCTCGTCGAAGTGCTTCAGCAGGACCGTGCGGGAACCGGGCCGCCCCTCCGCGTCGGCCGTCGAGACCACCATGGCGTTCGGCTCGAACAGCCCGCCCTCGGTCGCGGCCTGGCGGAACCAGCGCGCGAACTGCTCCACGGGATGCGCGGCCAGCTCGCTCTCGGCGAGCCCGTCGGCCCGGTACTGCTTGCGCATCGAGGCCAGGTCGAAAGGAACGGCGTCACGGTCGGTCACCCGGTCATCTTGCCGTACGGACGGTGTCCTTCGTCACTGCATGGCACTCAGTGCCGCGACCCCTCCCCAATCGTGACACCCGGGGATATCGTTTCCGTGCCGTTGCGGTTGGATGACCGCCGACCGCACGGGGCATCACAGGGGAACCGGCCGGGACCGCGAGTCGCCGCACACGACCGCGGATCCGTCGGACGGTCGACCGCCCGCCATCCGACCGACTCGGTGTGTTCGGCCCACCCCGCAGCGCACCATCTGTCACTCACACCACGAGGAGCCGCCTGATGTCCGACTTCGTACCCGGGCTCGAAGGAGTCGTCGCGTTCGAGACGGAGATCGCCGAACCGGACAAGGAGGGCGGCGCCCTCCGCTACCGGGGCGTCGACATCGAGGACCTCGTCGGCCACGTCTCCTTCGGCAACGTCTGGGGCCTGCTCGTCGACGGCGCCTTCAACCCCGGCCTGCCCCCCGCCGAGCCCTTCCCCATCCCCGTCCACTCCGGGGACATCCGCGTCGACGTCCAGTCCGCGCTGGCCATGCTCGCCCCCGTCTGGGGCCTCAAACCCCTCCTCGACATCGACGCCGAGCAGGCCCGCGAGGACCTCGCCCGCGCCGCCGTCATGGCCCTGTCCTACGTCGCCCAGTCCGCCCGCGGCCAGGGCCTGCCCATGGTCCCGCAGAGCGAGATCGACAAGGCCCAGTCCGTCGTCGAACGCTTCATGATCCGCTGGCGCGGCGAGCCCGACCCCAAGCACGTCGCGGCCGTCGACGCCTACTGGACCAGCGCCGCCGAGCACGGCATGAACGCCTCCACCTTCACCGCCCGGGTCATCGCCTCCACCGGCGCCGACGTCGCCGCCGCCCTGTCCGGCGCCGTGGGCGCCATGTCCGGCCCCCTCCACGGCGGCGCCCCCTCCCGCGTCCTCGGCATGATCGAGGAGATCGAACGCACCGGCGACGCCGAGGCCTACGTGAAGAACGCCCTCGACAAGGGCGAACGCCTCATGGGCTTCGGCCACCGCGTCTACCGCGCCGAGGACCCCCGCGCCCGCGTCCTGCGCCGCACCGCCCGCGAACTGGGTGCCCCCCGCTTCGAGGTCGCCGAGGCCCTGGAGAAGGCGGCCCTCGCCGAACTCCACGCCCGCCGCCCCGACCGCGTCCTCGCCACCAACGTCGAGTTCTGGGCGGCCATCGTCCTGGACTTCGCCGAGGTCCCGGCGCACATGTTCACGTCGATGTTCACCTGCGCCCGCACGGCCGGCTGGTCCGCCCACATCCTGGAGCAGAAGCGCACCGGCCGCCTCGTCCGCCCCTCCGCCCGCTACGTCGGCCCGGGCAGCCGCAACCCCCGCGAGATCGAGGGCTACGGCGACATCGCCCACTGACCCCGACCCGCCCCTCCTACGGCCCCATCCGCTCCCCGGGTGGGGCCGCACCCGTGTCGTCCCCCCGCAGCAGGTCGAGCTCCGCACCGACAGCGGCCCGCAGCACGTCGTGCCGCTCCCCGAGCGCGTACCGCTCCTCGTGCCACATCCGCCGTGGATGGAGCCACACGGGCCGCCGTACGAGATCCGCCGGCTCCCAGTCGTAGCGCGGCCACACATGGGCGTGCAGGAACGGGTCGGTGTTCCCCAGGATCTCCAGATTCACCCGCCGGAACCCCGGCTCCAGCCGCCGGCAGGCCCGCTCGACGGCCTCCCCGAGCCGGTCCATGTCCGCCAGGAACGCCAGGCGCCTGCCGCGCGGCAGCTCCGACAGCCGCTGCACCGCGGGATCGTCGGTCAGCAGCACCGAGTAACCCGGCAGGAACTGCACGTCCCCGATCACCGCGAACCCCGCCTCCAGCCTGCGCAGCACCGTCGGGTTCTCACCCCGCAGAGCACTGCCGACCCGGTCGGAACGCCACGCACCGCTCACGATCACACCCCTGGGAACGCAGACGACCCGCGAGTCTGGTTCCTCCTGCGGAGGAGCCGGCCGGACGTACCGGCGACTCGCGGGTCGGGTGACTGCCTGAGATTGGGCCGGCTGCGCGCTTCGATCACACGCTGGTCCGGCACCGCACTGAGTGTGGTGACGAGCCGCTAGCCCGCAGCCACCTCACGCGTCCGGTTCTCATACATCTGCCGAACCACCTCCCTTCTCGTGTACCTGGAACCCTAAGAAACCGTTCCGCTCCGGATCAACTGTTTTTCTGAGAGCTTGACGTCATGACGCAGCGGTGGGCGATCGGGAGTGGGTCCTTGTTCGAGGAGCGGATCGGGTATGCCCGGGCCGTGGTGGACGGGGACCGGGTGTACGTGTCGGGGACGACCGGGTTCGACTACGCGGACATGACGATCTCGGACGACGTCGTCGAGCAGGCGGAGCAGTGTCTGCGGAACATCGGGGCGGCCCTCGAGGAGGCCGGGGCCTGTTTCGCGGACGTCGTGCGGGTGCGGTACCTGCTGCCCGTCCGGGAGGACTTCGAGCCCTGCTGGCCGGTGCTGCGCGCGTGCTTCGGGGAGGTGCGGCCGGCCGCGACGATGCTCGTGTGCGGGCTCGCCGATCCGCGGATGCGGATCGAGATCGAGGTGGAGGCCCGGCGCGGCAGCGGCGGCGGGGTCACGCCGTCGTCCGGCTGACGGCCGAGGCGGTCCGCGGGGGCGGTGCCCGGGGCGTTGACGTGGGGATTGCCGCCGTACAACGATTCCCTCAATGTTGTGGGAACTCGCTGTGCGCCCGGTCACGTTCCAGTTGAATGATGGCAAGGAGCGAACCGGCGTGCCGTGCGTGCGGACGCAGCCTGCAGGGGGTCCAGGTGAGTGCTTCCCGGCGTAGTGGGACCACCGGCGAGCTGGGGCCCGACGAGCCCGGGCCGGACGGTCCGGACGGGTCCGATCTGCTCGCCGCGCTGCTGGACGGCATGGACGCGGCGCTGTGCGCGTTCGACGCCGACGGGATCGTGACGCACTGGAACCGCGAGGCCGAGCGGATCCTCGGCTGGAGCGCGGAGGAGGCGGTCGGGCGGCGTGGGCTGGCCGGCTGGGCGGTGCGCAGCGCGGACGCCGAGGAGGTCGAGAGCCGGCTGCTGTCGGTGATGCACGCGGTGGGGCGGCAGGTGCACGAGTTCGCGCTGCTGACGAAGGACGGCGGCCGGGTGCTGGTGCGCACGCAGTCGGCGGCGGTGCGGGGGCCGGACGGGAAGCCGGCGGGGGTGTACTGCGCGTTCAGCGAGGTGCACACGCAGATCGACCTGGAGCGGTCGATCGCGCTGAGCGAGGCGCTGTTCGAGGACGCCGGCTGGGGTGTGGTGCTGGTCGACGCGGATCTGCGGCCCGCGGTGGTGAACGCGCACGCGGCCCGGGCCCTGGGCAGGGGCCGTACGTCGGTGCTGGGCCGGCCGCTCGGGGAGCTGCTGGCGCAGGGTGTGGAGGAGCTGGAGAGCGCGTTGCAGCACGTGCTGGCCCAGGGGGCGCCGCCCGAGCCGGCCGAGGTGTGGGTGAGTGTGCGGTCGCCGGAGGGCGAGCGGCGGCGGTGCTGGCGCAGCGGTTTCCTGCGGCTGGCGTCGCCGTTGGCGGAGGAGCCGGTGCCGTTGGGTGTGGGCTGGCTGTTCCAGGACGTGACGGAGGCCAAGCAGGCGGAGCAGGAGGCGTCGCTGCTGAGGTTCCGTGCGCAGCAGTTGCACCGGGCGTCGCGGGCCGCGGCGGAGTGCGAGGACCCGGGGGAGGCGGCCACGGTGCATCTGGACTTCGCCCTGGCCGGGTTCGCCGACCACGCGCTGATCGACCGGGTCGCGGACGGGGCGCCGGCCGGCGTGCCGGACGAGGGGCCGGTGCGGCTGGTGCGGGTGGCGGCCACGCCCTCCGGGGCGCCGGGTCCGAGCAGGCTCTCCGGGCGCGCGGGGCTGCCCGTGCGGTACGCCGAGGGGCATCCGGCGTTGCAGTGCGTGGAGCGGGCGGGTGCGCTGCGGGCGAGTGCGGGGGCCGCGGGGTCGGAGGAGGCGCGGGCGTGGGCGGTGTCCCGGCAGTGGCCGCCGGACGCGGTGCACGCGTTGTGCGCGGTGCTGCGCAGCCGGGGGCGGACGCTGGGGGTGGTGACGTTCCTGCGGGGCGGGGGTCGCAGCGCTTTCGAGCGTGCGGACGCGATGTACGCGGAGGACGTGGCGGTACGGATCGCCGCGGCCCTGGACCTGGCGGAGCTGACGGGCCGGGGCTGAGCCGGCCGGGGCGTCCCGGCCCGGGCCCGGGGCTCAGTGGCGGTAGAAGATCCGGTCGGCGTACTGCTCCATGACGCGGGCGTTCCAGTCGTGGCCGCCGTCGACGTTGCCGGAGCGGAGCAGCGGGGGTTCGATGCCGCGCTCGGCGAGGGCGGTGGCGGTGGTGGCCATGACGGCCTGGAGGAGGGCCGAGGTGACGACCGTGGAGGCGGGGGCGAAGGGCGCGGGGATGGCGTCGTGGGTGAGTTCGGCGTCCCCGACGGGGATCCGCGAGTCGAGGACGAGGTCGCAGTGGTCCTTGAGGTACGTGCCCGAGCTGTGCCGGGAGGTGGTCTGGGAGGCGTAGGCCACCGAGGTCACGCCGATGACCGTCACGCCGAGGGTGCGGGCGTGCTGGGCCATCTCGACGGGGAGGGCGTTGCGGCCGGACAGCGAGATGATCAGCAGGGCGTCGCCGGCGCGGAGCGGTGAGCTGTCGAGGACGGCGGAGGCGAGGCCGTCGACGCGTTCGAGGGCGGAGCCGAGCGGTGCGGGCATGACGTCGACGCCGACGGCGCCCGGCACGACGAGCAGGTTCATCAGGGCGAGGCCGCCGGCGCGGTAGACGAGGTCCTGTGCGGCGAGGGAGGAGTGCCCGGCGCCGAAGGCGAAGAGCCGGCCGCCGCTCGCGACGGTGTCGGCGAGGAGGGTACCCGCGGCGGTGATGCCGTCGGCCTCCTCGTCGCGGATCGTGCGCAGCAGGTCGATCGCGGCGTCGAGGAACTGGTCGGCCGGCGCGCGGTCGCTCATGGAGGGTCCCTTCCGGCTGGCCCGTCGGTTGTGTCGCGCATCACGGTGCGGTCTGGACCAGTGCGGTGTCAATACGGCCGGGTGCCGGGTGCCGGGTGCCGGGTGCCGGGTGCCGGGTGTGGGGTGCGGGGTGCCGGGTGTGGGGTGCGGGCGCGGCCCCGGTGGTGGTGGGCGACCGAGTGGGGCGGAGGCGGGGCCGTACGCTGCCGAGGGGGCGGGTGACCGCGTGTGACCCCTGGCTTCTCCCCGCTCTGCCTCCCGCGGCACGGTTGTCGGTGGTATCCGGCAGAATTGGAGGCAGGGCCAGCGCACACGCCGGTGAGCTGTCCAGCCTCCGGCAGATCTCATTCGAGGGGCACGTATGTCCGGACTGATCGACACCACGGAGATGTATCTCCGCACCATCCTCGAGCTGGAGGAAGAGGGTGTGGTCCCCATGCGCGCCCGTATCGCCGAGCGGCTCGACCAGAGCGGGCCGACGGTGAGTCAGACCGTGGCGCGGATGGAGCGGGACGGTCTGGTGTCCGTGGCGAGCGACCGGCATCTGGAGCTCACGGACGAGGGGCGCCGGCTGGCCACGCGCGTGATGCGCAAGCACCGCCTGGCCGAGTGCCTGCTCGTGGACGTGATCGGCCTGGAGTGGGAGCAGGTCCACGCGGAGGCGTGCCGCTGGGAGCACGTGATGAGCGAGGCGGTGGAGCGCCGCGTGCTGGAGCTGCTGCGGCACCCGACGGAGTCGCCGTACGGCAACCCGATCCCGGGTCTGGAGGAGCTGGGCGAGAAGGACGGCGCGGATCCGTTCCTGGACGAGGGCATGGTGTCGCTGGCCAGCCTGGACCCGGGCGCGGAGGGCAAGACGGTCGTGGTGCGCCGGATCGGTGAGCCGATCCAGACGGACGCGCAGCTGATGTACACGCTGCGGCGGGCGGGCGTGCAGCCCGGCTCGGTGGTGAGTGTGACGGAGTCGGCGGGCGGGGTGCTGGTCGGCAGCGGCGGTGAGGCGGCCGAGCTGGAGTCGGACGTGGCCTCGCACGTGTTCGTGGCGAAGCCCTGAGCGGTGGGCGGGCCGGTCCGGGCCCGCCCGACCCCCGTGGCGGGTCCCCGGCACCCGTAGCGGGCCCAGGGCCTCCGGTGGGCATGGCGACCTCCGGATCCCCGGCGCGCCCGGAGCGGCCCGGCCCGGCGGGCGTGGTGCCCCGGCTCCGGCTGTGAGGGGGGCGGCTTCGCCCCCTATGCCCCCGATGCGCGTGGGGGTGCCGTGGCGTGGCGCGATCTTTGCCCGCTTCTCGTCCGCAGTCCGTCGAAGGGCAGCGCTCGACCGCTTCCCGTGCGACGCTGTGGCGTGAGGCATATGACCTGAGGGCTCTTGGCCGTGGTCTGACAGCGATGTCGCCCGGCCGGGGAGGGGGCGGGAGGATGTGCCGGCGGAACGTGGAGAGCCCCGGCGCCGTGCGGCGCCGGGGCCTGTCCTCCCCTGGTCGGACCCGGAGCCCCGAGCTCTCAGGGTCATTCCCTCGGACCGTTTTTCCCCGAGCGGTCCGCCCCCCGCTGAAGATCTCCCCTGGGAGACGGCGATCAATCCCCGGGGGCTGTCACTCGATTGAGGGGTGTTGGCCGCCGGACGGCCAGTCTCGAAAGCGCATTCGATAGTCTGCGGACGGCGCGCGGCACGGGTGCAGGGGCAGTGGCGTGGGGCGCCGCGCGGGGCAGAAGGCACAGCAGAAGGCACAGCAGGCAGAACACGGTTCACAGGACCGAACCGGCCGATCGGGCCGGGGTCCGAGCGAGGCTTGGGGGGTGCCAGGACATGGCGCGACGCATCGACGTGACCGGGACGGGCGGCGTACGCCTCGCGGCCTGGGAGTTCGGCGACCCGCCCAAGCCGGATCCGGCCGGCGCGGCCCCGGACGCGCAGGGCGCGCATCCCGCCCAGGACGGCTCCCCGGGCGTGCTGTTACTGCACGGTCTGATGGGCCGCGCCTCGCACTGGGCGCCCACCGCCCGCTGGCTCTCCGAGCGTCACCGCGCGGTCGCCCTGGACCAGCGCGGCCACGGCCGCAGCGACAAGCCCCCGCAGGGCTCGTTCGCCCGTGACGCCTATGTCGACGACGCCGAGGCCGCCCTGGAGCAGCTCGGGCTCGCCCCGGTCGTCCTGATCGGCCACGCCATGGGCGCGCTGACCGCCTGGCAGCTCGCCGCCCGGCGTCCCGACCTGGTCCGCGGCCTGATCATCTGCGACATGCGGGCCTCCGCGCTGGGTGCCGCCTCGCAGCGGGAGTGGGACCAGTGGTTCAAGACCTGGCCGCTGCCGTTCGCCACCCTCGCCGACGTCCGCAAGTGGTTCGGCGAGGACGACCCCTGGGTGGAGCGGCCCAACCCCGCCCGGGGCGAGTTCTACGCCGAGGTGATGGCCGAGTCCCCGGACGGCTGGCGCCCGGTCTTCGACCCCGAGCAGATGCTCCGCTCCCGCGAGACGTGGGTGTACGACGCGCACTGGGAGGAACTGGCGCAGGTGCGGTGCCCGGCGCTGGTGGTGCGCGGCCTGGACGGCGAGCTGGGCCGCGCGGAGGCCCAGGAGATGGTCCGGGTCCTGCCCCGCGGCCAGTACGCGGAGGTCGCCGACGCCGGCCACCTGGTCCACTACGACCAGCCGGAGGCCTGGCGTGCCGCGATCGAGCCGTTCCTGGACTCGCTGACCGGGCCCTGAGGCGGGCCCTCGGCCGGCACCGCCGGCCTGAGGCGGGCCCTCGGCCTGAGGCGGGCCCCCGGCGCGAGGCGGGACCCGGCCGGTCCCCCCGGCCTGAGGCGAGGCCCCCGGCCGGCACCGCCGGCCTGAGGCGGGCCCCCGGCCGGCGTCGCCGGCCGCCGTCTCACCCCTTGCTGACCGCCGTCAGGATCTCCGGCAGCCGCCGGGCCGTGCGCGGTGCGGCCAGGCGCAGCCCCGCCAGCGTCAGCGCGGCCCCGTACGCCGTGCCGGCCGGCAGCAGCAGCCAGGCGTAGGCGTCGCCGCCGGCGCTGACGTTCAGCCAGATCGTGAGCGCGATGACGGGGGCGCACAGCAGGGCGGCGGCCACCATGCCGCCGAAGATGGAGATCCAGGCGAGCCCGGTCTGCCCGGGGGCGACGTTCTTGTACCCCTCCTGCGGGATGGAGTACGGGAAACGGGCGGAGGTCCACGCCCCGGTCGCGAGCATCGCGCCGAGCAGTGCGAAGGACAGCCCGAGCGCCTCGGGCAGCCGCCGCCAGTCGCCGAGCATGGCCGTGGTCAGGACCGTCACGAGCGTGGCGTACGGCAGAGTGATCAGCAGCAGCGCGTAGGCGCGGGCGCGCAGTTCGGCGAATGCGTCGCGGGTCGAGGAGATCGTCAGGGCGACGATCCAGAACGCGGAGGTGTCCTGCCCGAACTGGTTGTACATCTGGATACCGAGCATCCCGGCGGCGAAGCACGCGAAGTACACGGAGCCGGTGCCCTGCCAGGCGTTGAACACCGGCACGATCAGCCCGATGGCCAGCGAGGTCACCCAGGCCGCCTTGGTCTTAGGGTCGCGCCACACGTACCGGAGGCTGCGCTCCATGACGGTGCCCGTGCGGCCCGCGGGCAGCAGCCGGGCGAGACCGGTGGAGGTCCGCTCGCGGGCGGCCCGGTCGGCGGCCGGCAGGGTCGATCCGTCCGGCGAGGTCATCAGCCGGGTCAGATGCCGCGACCAGACGGCGAGCAGCGCGGCCAGCGCGCCGGCGGTCAGCGCCAGTTGTGCGCCGGCGCGCCCGTAGGCGCCCTCGCTGACGGCGTGCACGGCGCCGATCGCCGAGGCGGGCGGCACCCACTGCACCACGTCCGCCGCGGGGGAGAGTTCGCCGAGCCCCGAGGCGCCGATGCGCTGGGCGCCGAAGTTGACCACCTGCGCCCCGACGGCGACGACGAGCCCGCTGAGCACCGCGAGGTCGCGTCCCTTGCGGCTGGTCAGCAGCCGGACGTTGGCGGCGGCGACGGCCCGGGCCAGCGCCACGCACACCAGCAGCGCCAGGGCGACGGCCGCCACGCCGGCCACGAGGGCCGCCGCGCCCCGGGCCACGGCGACGACGGAACCGGCCAGCAGGCACAGCGTGAACAGCGGCCCGATGCCCACCAGGGACGAGGTGAGCAGCGCCCGCATCAGGGGCCGGGGCCGCAGCGGCAGCATCACCAGCCGGGTCGGGTCGAGGGTCTCGTCGCCGCTGGGGAAGAACAGCGGCATCACCGCCCAGCCCAGTCCCAGCACCGCCACCGCCAGCACCACCACCGCGTCGGCGTGCGCGTGCCCGCGCAGCGCGATCAGGCCGATCAGTTGCAGGGCGGCGAAGAGCAGGGCGAAGACGGCCGAGGTGATGTAGGCGGCCTTGCGCCCGGCGGACTGGCGCAGTCCGTTGCGCAGCAGGGACAGCTTCAGCCGGACGAAGACGGGGGTGATCGCGGGGCTGCTCACCGGGACCCGCCGCCCAGCCAGTCGAGGTCCGAGCCGGCGTCCCGGCTCTGCGCGCCGACGAGTTCGAGGAAGGCCCGCTGCAACGACGGCGCCTCGCCGCGTACGTCGGCGAGTGTGCCGGTGGCGCGGATCCGCCCGGCGGCCATCACCGCGACCCAGTCGCACAGCGACTCGACGAGCTCCATGACGTGGGAGGAGAACACCACGGTGGCGCCGGAGGCCGTGTACCGCTCCAGGACGCCGCGGATGGTCTGGGCGGAGACGGGGTCGACGCCCTCGAACGGCTCGTCCAGGAAGAGCACTTCGGGATTGTGGAGGAGAGCGGTGGCGAGTCCGATCTTCTTGCGCATGCCGGTCGAGTAGTCGACGACCAGCTTGTGCTGCGCCCCGGCCAGGTCGAGCACGTCCAGGAGCTGGGTGGCCCGCTTGTCGACCTCGGCACCGGGCAGCCCGCGCAACCGTCCGGTGTAGGCGAGCAGTTCGCGTCCGGACAGCCGCTCGAAGAGCCGCAGTCCTTCCGGCAGCACGCCGATGCGGGCCTTGACCTCGACCGGGTCGCGCCACACGTCGTGCCCGGCGATCTCGACGGTCCCCTGGTCGGGCCTGAGCAGCCCGGTGACCATCGACAAGGTGGTGGTCTTCCCGGCCCCGTTCGGTCCGACGAGCCCGATGAACTTGCCCGCGGGCAGCTCCAGATCGATCCCGGCGACAGCGACCTGCTGCCCGAACCGCTTCCAGAGCCCCTGCACCCGTACCGCGCTGGATCCCACCACGTCTCCCTCCGTCACGGAGAACCCTACGGCGGGGCAACGCCCTTGTTTCAGGGGCGCGGGGAACTGCGCGATCAACCACGACGAAGCCGCAGCCGCCGAGGAACACGGACCAGGCAGGAGGGAAGGCGCCCTCAGCGATCCCTGCCGCACGCATAGGCCAACGGTGAGATCAACTCCTCCGCGTCCGGCAGCCACCGGTTCGCCGGCGTCGGCCGGCAGGCCCACTGCACGGCGCCGCGCGACCCGAACCGCGTGGGCGGCGCGGCCACGTACGCGCCCTCACCCAGCACGTGCAGGTCCAGCGACGACACCGACCACCCGAGCCCCCGCACCAGGTCGGGCACCTTGGCTGCGGCCCCCGGCAGCACGAAGAACTCCATGCGCCGGTCCGGCGTGAGCGTCACCGGCCCCAGCGTCAGCTCCATGCGCTCCATCCGCGCCAGCGCCAGGAACCCGGCCGTCTCGGGCACGGAGATCGCGTCGAACGTCCGGCCCGTCGGCAGCAGGATCGACGCGGCCGGCTGCTTCTGCCACATCCGTCGCGCCACGGTCGCGCTGCCCGTCGCCTGCGTCGCCCAGTCGGGGCGCGCCGGGTGCGACCCGGGTGCCGGGCACGAAGCGTCACCGCAGGAGCAGCGCTGGCTTCCGTCGGCTGCTTCCAGCCAGGTGCCCGGGAACACGTCCCAGTGGCGTTCCTCGGCGTAGCGGACAGCGGTCTCCAGCAGCGAGTCCCCGCGCTGCTTCGGGATCTGGGCGGCTTCGGTGCCGGCGAGCGTCTCTTCCACGATGAACACAACTCCGGTCGTCACCAGGGGTTACGCCCACCCGTGTGCGCGGGGAGGGGCATCGCGCCCGTGGCCGGGGCGCATGGGTGCATCTCCGGGGGCGCGCGTGCGGATCGGCGGCCCGGGGTGGGTAGCCAGGAGGGGGGCCGGCGCAGGCCGCAACCCCGGCAATCCTCACATGCCTCGCATTTTCGCCTGGTCGGCGGGGCATTGATCTTCACGGCCGGATCTCTTCGCCGGGGCGCGAGGGACCCCGGCCGCGGAAGACACGTCAACTCGGTGCGAGGGCAGAGCACCGCAGCCAAGGGGGTACGCCATGGCCGCAAGGCCGCTCGTCGCCCGGCAGCCGAACGAACGGCTCCAGGCGCTCATCCAGGAAGCCGGATGCTCCAACGCCGGCCTCGCCCGCCGGGTCAACATGTGCGGCGCCGAGCACGGACTCGACCTGCGCTACGACAAGACCTCGGTGGCGCGCTGGCTGCGCGGGCAGCAACCGCGGGGCCGGGCACCGGCGATCATCGCCGAGGCGCTGGGCCGCAAGCTCGGCCGTACGGTCACGATCGACGAGATCGGCATGGCCAACGGCAAGAACCTCGCCTCGGGCGTGGGCCTGCAGTTCTCGCCGACGGTGCCGGGGGCCGTGGAGCAGGTCTGCGAACTGTGGCGCAGCGACGTGGGGCGGCGGGACTTCCTGGCCGGCTCCTCCGTCGCCGCCTCCGCGCTGGTCGAGCCCAGCCGGGACTGGCTGATCTCGGCACCGGACGCGCAGGTGTCGCGCGCGGCGGGGCCGCGCGTGGGGCAGTCCGACGTGCAGGCCGTGCGGGCGATGACGCAGGCGCTGGTGGACCTGGACCACCAGTACGGCAGCGGGCACGTGCGGCCGGTCGTCGTGCACTACCTCAACAGCGTGGTCTCCGGGCTGCTCGCCGGGTCGTACCGGGAGGCCGTGGGCCGCGAACTGTTCGCCGCGGTGGCCCGGCTGACCGAGCTCGCCGGGTACATGGCCGTCGACACCGGCCAACCGGGCCTCGCCCAGCGCTACTACATCCAGGCGCTGCGGCTCGCGCAGGCCGCCGGGGACCGCGGCTACGGCGGTTACGTCCTGGCCGCCTCCATGAGCCATCTCGCCGCGCAGCTCGGGAACCCGCGCGAGATCGCGCAGTTGGCGCGGGCGGCGCAGGAGGGGGCGCGGGGGCGCGTGACCCCGCGGGCGGAGGCGATGTTCCACGCCGCGGAGGCGCGCGGGCACGCCCTGCTGGGCGACGCACGCGCCGCCCACTCCTGCGCGGGGCGCGCGGTGAGCGCCCTGGAGGCGGCCGACCCGGCGACCGGCGACGACCCGGTGTGGATCGCGCACTTCGACGAGGCCTACCTCGCCGACGAACTGGCGCACTGCCACCGGGACCTGGGTGAGGCCGAGGCGGCGGCCCGCTGCGCGCAGGAGTCGCTGGCCGGGCATCCCGAGACGCGGGCCCGCCGCCGGGCCATCGGCTATGTGCTGCTCGCCACGGCCCAGGTGCAGCAGCGCGAGATCGAGGAGGCGTGCAGCACGGGCATGAAGGCCGTCGAACTGCTGGAG
The DNA here is from genome assembly GCF_044328425.1 of Streptomyces sp. NPDC017943. Lineage (NCBI taxonomy): Bacteria > Bacillati > Actinomycetota > Actinomycetes > Kitasatosporales > Streptomycetaceae > Streptomyces > Streptomyces sp. NPDC017943. The sequence goes on from NZ_JBIRHH010000008.1 coordinate 198,403, forward strand.
GACCTGCGGTCCAACCGGGGCGCCGAGTACCTGGAGGACTTCCAGCAGCGACTGGAGCCGTACCGGGACGAGGCGGTGGTACGGGAGTTCGGGGCACGCCTCGATCTGCAGGCGGCCGCGTGAACACCTGCTCCACCGGCGCGTGAACGTACGGGGGACGGCCGTTTGACGCGAGGGAGGTGATGTGCAAGGCGGACCGGGAGCCGCGCCGTCACCGCCCGGACAGGGCGGGAGGCCGCGTCCCGTGCTGCGTGGCACCGGGCTCCGGGGACCCGGTAGCGTGACCCGACGATTCACAAGGTCCCCCATTAGTAGGAGTCCCGGTGACGCAGAGTGGACAGGGCGAGGAGCCCTCGGCGCGCCCCGCGCGCGAAGGCATCGTGCTGCCCTCGGACGGCGGCGAACCGCTGCTGCCGGGCATGACGGGCGGACCGGCCGGAGCGCCGTCCGGCCACCGTGACGCCTCGTCGGGCGCCCCCGCGGGCGGCCAGACCTGGGGGGAGCCCTGGGGCCCGGGCGAGCAGGCGCCGCCCCCGCCGCCGGACCAGGGCTGGCAGTCCCCGCAGACGCAGCAGTGGACGAGCCCGGAGCCGCAGCAGGGGTGGAACGGCGGGCAGCAGCCCGGCGCCCAGGCACCGGGAGCGCTCCCGCCGGAGAACGCATCGCACCCTTACGGCGCCCAGCAGCCCGCCGGGCCGTACGGCGGCGACCCGTACGGCACGCACGGCGGAGCGCCGCTGCCCGGGCAGGACACCGGCCGTGCCGAGGGGTACGGCCCGCTGCCGCCCGCCGCCGACGCCTACGGCGGCCCCGCGGGGCCGGCCCCCCAGGCGTACGGGACCACCGGCGGCTACGGGAGCGGCGGGGCGCCGCAGCCGCCCGCCGGGCACCGCGCGCCGGCGCCCGACGAGGGCGCGACGCAGTTCCTGCCGCCCGTCCCGGCCGACGGGTCCGCCGCGGCGACCCAGTACCTGCCGCCCGTGCCGCCGGCCGCCGACGAGGCGGCGACCCAGTACATACCGCCGGTGACGCCGGGGGCGCTGCCGCCCGAGCGGCCCGCCGCGCAGGACCCCGAGGCCACCCGGTACCTGGGCACCGGACCGCTGGCCGCGGGGACGCCGCAGGCTTCCGGCCCGGACGCCGAGGCGACGCGGTACATCCCGCCCGTGCCCGGCGGCGGTGACCAGCAGCCGCCCGCCGACTTCGGGCACCTCTTCCGCACCGACGGGGGCCAGGAGCCGTCCGGCGCCACCCAGCAGATGCCCCGGATCGAGGCGTCCTCGCCGCCGCCGCACGGCGGCGGGCCGTCCTCCCGTACGGCGGCGGCCCCGGGCCGTTCGCGCGGCGGCCGCGGCGGCTCCCGCGTACCCGTGATCGCCGCCGTCGGCATCGGCATCGCCGTCCTCGGCATCGGCGCGGGTGCGCTGCTCGCCGGCGGCGGGGGCGGGGACGACGAGGGCGGAGACGGCAAGACCGTGGCCGCCTCCGCGTCCGCGCCCGCCGAGGAGGAGTCCGCCTCGCCGTCCGCCGACCCGGTCCGGGCGCAGGCGGTGGAGCTGGACAAGCTGCTCGCCGACAGCGGCGACAGCCGCAGCACCGTGATCAACGCGGTCGCGGACGTCAAGCGCTGCGACAACCTCGCGCAGGCCGCCAAGGACCTGCGCGAGGCCGCCAAGCAGCGCAACCAGCTCGTCACCCGGCTCGGCGGCGTCGAGGTCGGCCGGCTGCCGGACCACGCCGCGCTGACCACCGCCCTGACCAAGGCCTGGCAGGCCTCCGCCTCGGCCGACGACCACTACGCGGCCTGGGCCGACCAGACCGCCGGCAGGAAGGGCTGCAAGAAGGGCCAGGCCAGGGCCACCGGCCAGACCGCGGCCGGCAACCGGGCCAGCGGCGTCGCGAGCGCCCAGAAGGCCGAGGCGTCCCGGCTGTGGAACGCCATCGCCCGGAAGTACGGCCTGACCGAGCGCGGGCCGACCCAGCTGTGAGCGGCGCCGCTCAGTAGGCCACGTCGGCGTCCTGGAGCGTCCGCGTGGTGTCGGTGAAGCCCTTGCGCGCCGCCACCAGCCGCCCCTCGCGCACGACCTGGAGGGTCACGTTCGCGTTGACCAGGCGGGGGAAGCCGACGCCGGCGAGCTTGTCCTGGAACTGCCAGCGCAGCGTCGGCGTGAGCCCGCCCGTGCCGATCCTCAGCCCGTCGTCGAGGGCCTCGGTGAGGGTGTCGGCGCTGACCCGGCCGCCGCCCAGCGACTCGACGGTCTTGCGCAGGACGGTGTAGGCGATGTACGTCGTCTGCACCCCGGCGTCGGCGGGGTCGACGCGGTTGTCGCCGAAGGCCTCCTCCCGGATCACCTGCTTCATCCCGTCCCAGCGCGCATCGGTCACCACCGGGTACCAGCCCGTGAGGTACGACCCCTCGTACGGGCCCGAGGCGCCGCCGGTCGCGTCGATCACGGTCTGGTCGACGCTGCCGAGCACCGTGGCCGTGCGGACGTCCGGGTAGTCCTCGCGGGCGCGGCGGAAGGAGTCCATGAAGGTGCTGTTGCGGTCGCCGAGCGCCGGGACCACGCACCCCTGCTCCTCCGGGTCGGCGGTCGTGGCGCGCAGCGCCCGCGCGGCCTGCTCGTCGTACTCGGTGGCGTCCTCCGCCGCCCGCTGGTCCCGGGAGCCCTCGTGGCCGCCCGTCTTCAGGCCGGAGTCGAGCAGCGGCGGCAGCTGGTCGCCCGTGATGGTGTCGGGCCGCACCAGGGCGACCGGACCGCAGCCGGCGAGCTCCCGGCCGAGACCGGCCAGCAGCGCGGGCTGGCCTCCGTTGACGGGGTAGGACAGGGGGCTGGTGAACTCGGCGGTGGTGATGCCGTAGCCGCCGATGTAGGGGATGCCGGCGCCCTCCAGTGACGGGAAGAAGGAGTCGGCGTGCTGGCTGTACGATCCGACCACCGCGACGGCGTTCTCCTTGACGGCGCGGCGCGCGCACTTCGCGGCGGCCACGCTGTCGTTGTGGTCGTTGCAGGTCAGGACCTTGAGCTTGCGGCCGTTGAGCCCGCCCCGGTTGTTGATCCAGCGGGCGTACGCCTCGGCGAAGGCGGGCATCCCGGGCTTGTTGGTGGCCCGGGTGTCCTGCGGCGCCCAGGTCATGACGGTGACGGTGTCGTCCCCGGCTCCCCCCGTGGTGCCGGGGACGACACCGCAGCCGGCGAGGAGCACCGCGCACACGGCCGCCGCGCCCGCCGCCACGACGCCGTCTCTGGCGTGGCGGGCGAGGAGGCCGGGGAGGAATGGACTGCGGGTGCGTCGCATGCCGGTCATGGGTCGGCACGATTCCGTCACACGACCAACCCGTGAGTGACCCGTGCTCAACGGACGGTGACGGACAGGTGAACAGCGGGGGTTGGTGTGACCGATGCGGAGGGGAACGTACGATCGATGACCGTGCAAGCTTCGGAGAACTCTTCCCGTCGTGGCCGTCGCTCCTCCACCATGGGCGGCATGCCTGTCAACGACATGCCGTGGTGGCGCTGGCGCAGCAATGTGCGCTCGGCGCTGCACATGCTCTCCGATCCCGCCTTCCAGCGGGACGTCTGGCTGGCCGGCGTGGAGGGCTACGGCGACGTGACCGACGCGGTGTACCGGCTGGTGGAGGACACCTGGCTGGACCACTGGTCGGCGGAGAAGTACGTCGGCACGATCTTCCGCGACGCGCAGGAGGCGGCGCTGGTCGACACGGCCGTGCTGCGGGTGCTGCGGATCATGCACCAGGTGGGACCGGACGCCCCGGTCGCCGCGTACCTGGAGCACGAGGCGTGGCCGGAGGCGGTCGGGGCGGCCCGGGAAGCCCATGTGCGGCTGGCGGCGAGTGACGGCGAGGAGCCCGACTTCCCGCCCCGCAGCCTGGAGGTCCTGCACCTCATGACGAGGTCCGCCTAGCCTGCGCGGAGCGGGCGGGACGGCCGGGCGGCATCGCGGCGGCCCGGCGGTCGTCGCCGCTGGTCCGAGGATCGGGACGATTGCCGGTGCCGCCATCCCTTGTGGGAACCTGTTCGGCATGAGCGAGCAGTCCTCCAGCGCCCCGGTCCCGCCCGACCAGTACGTCCTCACCCTCTCCTGTCCGGACAGGAAGGGCATCGTGCACGCCGTGTCGAGCTACCTGTTCATGACCGGGTGCAACATCGAGGACAGCCAGCAGTTCGGCGACCACGACACGGGACTGTTCTTCATGCGGGTCCACTTCTCGGCGGACGCGCCCGTCACCGTGGACAAGCTGCGCGCCAGCTTCGCCGCGATCGGCGACTCCTTCCAGATGGACTGGCAGATCCACCGGGCCGAGGACCGGATGCGGGTCGTGCTGATGGTCAGCAGGTTCGGGCACTGCCTGAACGACCTGCTGTTCCGGGCCCGGATCGGGGCACTGCCCGTCGACATCGCGGGCGTGGTGTCCAACCACACCGACTTCGCCGAGCTGGTGGCCTCGTACAACATCCCCTTCCACCACATCCCGGTGACGAGGGACAACAAGCCCGAGGCCGAGGCGCGGCTGCTGGAGATCGTGCGCGCGGAGGGCGTGGAGCTGGTCGTGCTCGCCCGCTACATGCAGGTCCTCTCGGACGACCTGTGCAAGCAGCTGAGCGGGCGGATCATCAACATCCACCACTCGTTCCTGCCGAGCTTCAAGGGCGCGAAGCCGTACCACCAGGCGCACGCCCGGGGCGTGAAGCTGATCGGGGCGACGGCCCACTATGTGACGGCCGACCTCGACGAGGGCCCGATCATCGAGCAGGAGGTCGAGCGGGTCGGGCACGACGTCACGCCGGACCAGCTGGTGGCGATCGGGCGGGACGTGGAGTGCCAGGCGCTGGCGCGGGCGGTGAAGTGGCACGCCGAGCGGAGGATCCTGCTCAACGGGCGACGGACCGTGGTGTTCGCCTGAGGGACCCGTGGGCTCCGGCGAGGGACGGGCGCCCGCCGCCGGGCGCTACATCCTGCTCAGTGACGCCGCCGCGAAGAGCACGTCCCTGATCGCCTGCCTGTCTCCCACCTGACCGGCCGCCGCCTCCTGCGGGGGTACGTGACCGGCGGCCAGGCGGCAGAACTCGACGCCGTCCAGCGCCACATGGGCCACCTCGTGCTCGGCGGAGCCCTTGGCCGCGGGGGAGTCGAGGGGAATCAGCCACTCGCCCCCGCCCGACCCCTCGATCTCCAGACGGAGACTGCGGCCCGGCTCGCCCGCCGCGACCAGGTGCCGGTGCGGAGCCGGAGCGGCGAGACCGGTGCGGCGGCGGTGGGCCAGGGCCGTCGGCAGCATGCGCGCGGCGAGGTCGATCATGCGGTGCAGATGGCGCGGCGAGGGCGGGTCGTAGGGGTAGTCCACCGCGTCCGCGATGTCCTCGGCGTGCACCCAGCACTCGAAGGCCCGGTCGAGCATCGCGTCGTGCAGGGGAAGCTCGAACTCCCCGAAGGAGATGGGCATCCTGCCCGCCCCGCCGCCCGTGAAGGACACCGTGCGGACCAGGCTGTGGCTCTGCTCGCGCCAGGGGCCGCGCACGGCGCGCGTGGGCGGGAAGTGGGAGGCGCGCCAGTACGCCTCCGTGCGGGCCGACGGGGTCGGCCGCCGCGCGGGGACCTCGCCCAGCGGGTCGTCCAGGCCGAGCGCGACCGCCACCATGCCGTCCACACTGAGCAGGTGCGCGATCACGCCGGCGACGGTGGTGCGGCGGCTCGTCGACTCGTCGGAGCGGAACCAGCGCAGCCGTACCGGGGCGTGCCACTCGGCGTCGCCGAAGTCCTGGAGCAGGGCGTCCAGGCGCGCGGTCTCGGCGTCGTAGGCGGCGGCCCAGTCGGGCACGGGGATGCGGGGCGGGCGGCGCTCCAGGCAGGTCTGGAGGACACGGGTGCGCAGGTTCGGGTCGAGGTCGAGGCTGTCGGGGCGCTGGAGCAGCCCGACCGCCTCGCGCAGCCGCCGCGCCTCGTCCGCGCACCCGCCGCAGGCACCGAGGTGCTCCTCGACGGCCGTCGCCTCCTCGGCCGAGCACGCGGCCAGCGCCCACGCGCCCAGCAGGGACTTCAGCACGGCGTGCTCGAACACGGGGCGGGACGGCGGGGCGAGGACCTCGCCGGGGTCCGTCGGCGCGGGCAGGGGCACGTCGCCGTCCTCGACGGACGCCCGGGGGAGCGGTATGCGGGGCTGCCCGGCCGGGTCCCGTCCGGCATCGGGCCCCGCGTCCCGGTCGCCGTGCCCGTGGCCGTCCTCCTCGTCATGGCCGTCGTACGCCTCGGAGCGGTCCGGGCCGTTCACACCGCACCCCCGTATCCGGGCGGTGCGCCCGGGGCCTGTGTGTCGTGGGCCGTGGACAGCAGTTGCAGGCCCAGGCGCAGGCGGCGGCGGGCCTCGTCCTCGGTGATGCCGAGGTCGGCCGCGGTCTGGCGGTAGTCCCGGCGCTGGAAGTAGGCCCGCTCCAGGGCCGAGCGCAGCGGGACCGGCATGGACTGGACGATGTAGTCGGCCCGGGCGGCGACCGAGGCGCTGCGCACCCTGAGCTCCAGTTCCTCGGCGCTGCCCGCGCCCTCGCGGGCCAGGGCGGCGGTCTCGGTGGCGCGCAGCCGTTGCAGCGCGAGCCGGTGGGTCAGGGTCGCCACCCAGGTGCGCAGCGGGCCCTTGCGGGGGTCGTAGGAGTCGGGGTGTTCCCAGACGTGGACGAAGACCTCGCGGGTGATGCCGTCGGCGGCGCGTTCGTCGCCGAGGACGCGGTGGGCGAGGCCGTGCACGAGGGAGGCGAAGCGGTCGTACATCTCACCCAGGGCGGCGGCCTCCCCGCGGGCCAGCCGCTGCTGCATCTTGCGGTCCCAGCGAGGCGGTACGTCCTTTTTGGCCATGTGGCTCCGTCACCCCCTGCTCGTCCTTCGCGCCCGTTCCCCGTCCAGCCTGTGCCCGACGTCTCCTCGAATGTAGTCGGCACGTACGGTGGCGCACGCCCCTTTGTGCCAATGTGCGCCCCCTGGCGAGCCGCAGGTGGTAGAGGACCACCGGCGCGTGCACCGTGTGGAGTCGGGCTCGCGCCTCCCCACCCGCCTCCGACCGCACCGGTCCGAAAGGGATCGAACAGGATCGAAGTCGACTGGATCCGGCCTCTTCCCCGGGGGATCAGTTTTACGGCCCGCGTTTCAGGGAACGGCCGCTGGGCAGCCGCGCAGCAAGGAAGCGTAGGGACTGCTTCCGTTCGGGCGAGCGAGGGGCGTGGTGGTGACCTTCAAAGTGACCGACGGTGAGCAGGGCGCATGGTCCGTGCTCCTGGTGTCGGGCGAACTGGACCTGGTGACGTCACCGGTGCTGCGTCAGCGTGTGCACGACGTGGTGGCCGAAGGGCGCCACTGTCTGGTCCTCGACCTGTCCGAGGTGTTCTTCTGCGACTCCAGCGGCGTCGGCGTGCTGATCGCCGTCCGCCGACTGATCCGCTCCTGCCAGGGCCGGTTGCGCCTCGTGCTGCCCGCCCGCGGTGCGGCGGACGGCTCCCACGTCAACCGCGTGCTCGGGGCGCTGGGCGTGCGCAGGCTCTTCGACGTCTACGCCGACCTGGACGCGGCCCTCGGCGACGAGGGCGAACCCCTCTCCGCCTGAGCGGCGGTGACGCACAGCGGACCCGGTGTCGCGGTCCGGCCACACCTCCGTCCCGGATCGCCCCCGGTCCGGGTACAAGTCGCGCTTTCCCGCGCCCGGACAGTCCCCTCCGTCGTACGCTCCGACCCGGACGTACCCCACCCGACGTAAGGCGGCCCGAAACAGACATGGTCAGCAGCGAGTACGAGCGCAGGATCGCCGACCGGTTCGCCGGCTTCGACCAGGACGGCAACGGCTACATCGACCGCGAGGACTTCTACGGGGCGGCCAAGGCGCTCCTCGGCGAGTTCGCCGTGGCGGCCCGCTCCGACAGGGGGCAGGCGCTGTACGGCGGCGCCGAGGCCTTCTGGCAGGGCATGGCGGGGATCGCGGACCGCGACGGCGACCAGCGCATCACGCGCGAGGAGTTCGTCAACGGCGCGGTCAAGCGACTGCGCGACAACCCGGACCGGTTCGCCGAGATCGCCCGGCCGTTCCTGCACGCGGCCCTGGACGTCGCCGGCGCGGACGGTGACGGCACGGCGACGGTCGAGGAAGCCGCCCGCGTGCTGAAGTGCCTCGGCGTTCCCGAGGAGCTCGCCGGCCGGGCGGCCGGAGCGCTCGACGCGGACGGCGACGGCAAGGTCGGGGAGGCCGAGGTCGTGCCCGCCTTCGCCCGCTACTTCACCGTGCCCGAGTAGGCGCGGCGCCTTCCGCGGGGCACGCCCCGCGGAAGGGCGTCCCCCAACTCGCGGTGCCGGCGCCCGGCGGAGCGCGACCGCCGGATCGTTCCGCCAGAACTGACGGTGTGAGAAGCCCTGTTCGACGCCCGCCGGGCAACACGCCCGGCCGCGCGAGCAGTTCGGCCGTCCCGCCGAAGCCCTCCCCGCGGTTGCGCGCCCGTGCGCGGCGCCGCCCGGCCGCGTCCCGCGAAGGGGTGTGTGACGCCCCCGCGGTGGCCGCCGCCCACCCGCCGGGCCGGCCCCGCCCTCCCGCTCCCCGCTCCGGGGCACCCGTCGTGCCGGGATCTCGCCGCCGCCTCCGCCCGCCCCGCGGCACGGTCCTCACCTGGCAGTCCGGGCCGCGGAGCCTTCCCGCGGCGCATACGGGTTCGAACGCCTCGCAGCCGCACGGTGACACACAGTGACGATTCGGTCCGGGCGCCGTTTCCGGCCCCAGGAGCCCGACCCTTCGCCTGGCTGCGCTGTCGCCCCGATGCTCCCGGACCGTGTCGCGGATCGTGGCAGTGCGTGATCACGGAGCGTTGATACCGCTCTGTGTCCTCCCGCTTGTCCCGTCACCGCCCGGAGTCGGCGGCCCCTCCGGTACCTTGGGTGAGATGCGAGTGGCTCTGAGCGCGGTGGGACCCGGTGGCGCCGCATGTTCGACTGCCCCTGAGGAGCGTCGCACAGTATGCCGCAGGGGTACTCCTTCGCGCTGGAATATGCCCGAAGCGCTTGTTGGGGTGACTGTACGTCAACCATGCTGTCCCACAAGGGATGCACATTCCGTGATCCCTGTCCCGGCCGTTGTTCTGGCCATGCAGGAAATGGCTACGATCGTGGCCCTCGTGAGGCGCGAGCCTAAGTGTCCGCCGGTTCGGATGGTGTGAGCGGTGCAGGTGCTTCAAGTGCAGCTGGAGATCCGGCCCGACCCCGCAGAGGTGGGGCGGGCGCGACGGTGGGCCCGCTCGCGCCTGGCCGGGTCGGGCATACAGGCCGATGAGCCGCTCGCCGAGACGCTGATCCTGCTCGTCTCCGAGCTCGTCACCAACGCCGTGCTGCACACCGGCCGCCCCGCCCTGCTGCTGCTCTCCCTGCCGCCCGTGGTGACGGACGAGGCCACCGTCCGGCTCGAGGTCGCCGACCGCAGCGGCCGGGCCCCCGTGCCCCGGTGCGCGGGCGACGAGGCGACCGGCGGCCGGGGCCTGGCCCTCGTCGACGGGCTCGCGGACCGCTGGGGCTGGAGCGTCGAGGCCGGCGGCAAGCGCATCTGGTGCGAGGTGGACCGCTGCGCCGCGGCCCGCGACGTCACGACCTCATGCCCGGGCGGCGCGCTGGTGTACGGCGGCACCGGCGAGGCCGCCTTCGACGGGCTGGCGGCGTACGAGGCCGTGTAGGACGCCGGTTCCGCCCCGGGGCACATGCCGCACGGCCGTGCGGCGGGGCGGGGGCACGGGTGCATGCCGAGCCGGCCGTATCCCCTGGACACCCGAGGGTGCGCCGGGCCGTGCTTCCGTGCGCGCCCGCAGTGAAAGCCCCACAAGGGACATATCGCCGATCGCCAGTTGACTGCTCGTGACCGGCTGATCACGCTGGTGGGCATCGATTCGCCGTGAGGGGACGGCGAGGGCCCCGGTGGTGGCGGTCCTCGGCGAGTGCGGGTCGTGAATTCGGCGTCGGTTTCCGTCAGGTCCTGGAAGCCGGGGGTGGGAGCGCCGGAGTCGGGGGTGGCGCGCGCTGCCGTGCTCGGGGCGAGCAGCGCGGCGCCGCCACCTCCACAGGGGGGAGTGGCGCCGTCCGAAAGTTGTCCACAGGCTGTGGACGGCGGGCGGAGTCCGGGCGGGGCGGCCATGGGGGCCCGGGTGCGACGGTTGCGAGGCACGGAGTGGACGCCGCCGGTGTCCAGGTCGCGGGGGCGGCGGGGCTCAGGTTGCGGGGGCGGCGGTGCTCAGTTCGCGGGGGCGGCGGGCGCCGGGTTCTGGGCGCGGAAGGTGCGGCGGTAGGCGGTCGGGGTGACGCCGAGTGCCGCCTGGAGGTGCTGGCGCATCGACTGGGCCGTGCCGAAGCCGGCCTCCCGGGCCACCTGGTCGACGGAGCGGTCGGTGGACTCCAGGAGGTGGCGGGCCCGCTCCACCCGCTGCTGGGTGAGCCACTGGCCGGGGCTGACGCCCGTCTCCTCGCGGAAGCGGCGGGTGAAGGTGCGCACCGACATGGACTCCTGCGCGGCCATGTCGCGCAGCTGGATCGGCTCGTGGAGACGGCCCAGGGCCCAGGCGCGCGCGGTGGTGGTGGACGCCTGCTGCGGATCGGGCACCGGCCGCTCGATGTACTGCGCCTGCCCGCCGTCGCGGTGCGGCGGCACGACCGTGCGGCGGGCCACCTCGTTGGCGACGGCCGCGCCGTGGTCGCGGCGCACCATGTGCAGGCACAGGTCGATGCCGGCCGCGACGCCCGCCGAGGTCAGCACGTCGCCGTCGTCGACGAACAGCACGTCCGGATCCACCTCCACCTGCGGGAACAGCTGCTGCAGATGATCGGCGTCGGCCCAGTGGGTGGTGGCGCGGCGCCCGTCGAGGTAGCCGGCGGCGGCCAGGACGTGGGCGCCGTTGCAGATCGAGGCCAGCCGGGTGCCCGGCCGGATCCGGGCCAGCGCGGCGGCGAGCTCCTCGGTCAGCACGCCCTGGTCGTAGACCGGGCCCAGCTCGTACGACGCCGGGACGATCACCGTGTCGGCCGTGGCCAGGGCCTCCGGGCCGTGCGGGACGTGGACGGCGAAGTCGGCGTCGGTCTCGACCGGGCCGGGCGGCCGGACCGAGCAGGTCACGACCTCGTACAGGTGCCGCCCCCGGTCGTCCCGGGGGCGGCCGAAGATGCGGTGGGGGATGCCCAGTTCGAAGGGGAGCAGCCCGTCGAGCGCGAGGACGACGACGCGGTGGGGGCGGAAGCCGGGCTCCGGCCGGGCTCCGGGTGCTGCGCTGGACGGGGTCATGGCCCGATCCTAGCGAATGCTGTCCCTCGGGCCACTCGCTGCGGGGCGGCGGGGGCCCGAAGCTCTATGACGTGAGCCAGACAACCGAAGCAGCGGCCGTCGAGCAGCCGCCGAAGTCCCGCCGTCACCGTGTGCACCGCGCCTGGTTCGTCGCCGCCGTCACCTTCGTGACGATCATCGGCGCCGCCGCCTTCCGCTCCGTGCCGGGTCTGCTGATCGACCCGCTGCACGAGGAGTTCGACTGGTCGCGCGGCACGATCGGCGCCGCTGTCTCCGTCAATCTCGCGCTCTACGGCCTGACGGCCCCGTTCGCGGCGGCCCTGATGGACCGGTTCGGCATCCGCCGGGTCGTCGCGGTCGCCCTCACGCTGATCGCGCTGGGCTCCGGCCTGACCGTGTGGATGACGGCGGCCTGGCAGCTGATGCTGTGCTGGGGACTGCTGGTCGGCCTCGGGTCGGGCTCCATGGCGCTGGCCTTCGCGGCGACCGTCACCAACCGGTGGTTCACCACCCGCCGCGGTCTCGTCAGCGGCATCCTCACCGCCGCGTCCGCCTCCGGACAGCTGATCTTCCTGCCGTTGCTGTCGTGGATCATCGACCGCCACGACTGGCGGCCGGCGGCCGTGACGGTGGCCCTCGCCGCGCTGGCGGTCGTGCCGTTCGTGTGGCTGCTGCTGCACGACCACCCGGCCGACGTGGACCACAAGCCGTACGGGGCCGTGGAGTTCGTCCCCAAGCCGGCGCCCGTCACCGGGGCCGCCCGGCGGGCCGTGACCGTGCTGTTCTCGGCCGCGCGCACCGGCCCGTTCTGGCTGCTCGCCGGCACCTTCGCGATCTGCGGCGCCTCCACCAACGGGCTGATCCAGACCCACTTCATCCCCGCCGCCCACGACCACCACATGCCGGTCACGGCCGCCGCCTCGCTGCTCGCGGTCATCGGCGTCTTCGACGTCGTCGGCACCATCGCCTCCGGCTGGTTCACGGACCGCTTCCCGCCGCGCCGCCTGCTGGCCGTCTACTACGCCCTGCGCGGCGTGTCCCTGATGTTCCTGCCGATCCTGCTGGGCCCGAGCGTCCACCCGCCGATGGTCTTCTTCATCGTCTTCTACGGCCTCGACTGGGTCGCCACCGTCCCGCCCACCCTGGCGCTGTGCCGCGAGCACTACGGCGAGGACAGCGCCATCGTCTTCGGCTGGGTCCTCGCCTCCCACCAGGTCGGCGCGGCCCTGGTCGCCTTCCTGGGCGGGATCGCGCGCGACGCGTTCGGCTCGTACGACGTGGTCTGGTACGCCTCGGGGGCACTGTGCGCGGCGGCGGCGCTGATGGCGCTGGTGATCCGCCGCAGCACGCCGGCGGCCGTACCGGCGGCGGTCTGAGCTCGGGGGGTTGCGGGCCGGGGTCGCGGCGGACGACGGCTGCTCCTCCGAGCCTGTCGTGACGAGCGGCGGGTCAGCGTGGGAGGCGGGCGGCCCGGCCCGCCTCGTTCCTCGCGACGGCCTTCGCGATGCGCACCGCGTCGATCGCCATCTCGCGTAGGTTGCCGCTGATCGGGTTGGTGAAGCCGGTGAAGTAGAGGCCGGGGGCGGTCCTCGGGGCGCGGGGGCCGTGCGCCACCGGTCTGCCGCGGGCGTCCAGCACGTCGAGGTGCCCGACCAGGTCCTCCAGGGCGCGGACGTACCCCGTGGCGGCGATCACCGCGTCGGGGGAGATCCGCGAGCCGTCGGCCAGCAGCACCCCGCCGTCCTCCTCGAAGCCGTCCACGGCGGCGACGATCTCGACCCTGCCCTTGCGCACCGCGTCGATGAGCCCCACGTCCTGCACCGGGATCGCCCCCTGCTTCACGCGGCTGTACAGGCCCGTGTCGGGGCGCGGCAGGCCGTGGGCCGACAGGTCGGGCACGGCCACCCTGGCCTGCACCCGGCTGATCCGGTCGACGAGGCCGACCGGCAGGCGGCGGACCAGGACGCCGCTGTACTGGGCGGCCCACCCGGCGGTCGACCGGCGCACGATGTGCGGAACGGTGCGCACGGCCAGCCGGACCCGGGCGGCACCGCTCTCCACCAGGTCCACCGCGATCTCGGCCCCGGTGTTGCCGACGCCGACCACGAGGACGTCCCGGTCGGCGTAGGGCTTGCCGTTGCGGTACTCCCCGGCGTGCAGGAACTCCCCGGGCCAGGACGCCCGGCCGGGCCAGGACGGCACGCGCGGGGTGTGGTTGAAGCCGGTCGCGACGACCACCGCGGCGCCGGTCAGCTCGCGGCCGCCGGTGGCGTGCAGCAGCCAGCCCGTGCCGTCGGGGGCGCGTTCGATGCGGGAGACCTCGACGCCGGTGACGATCTCCAGGCGGTGGTGCTCGGCGTACTTCTCCAGGTAGCGCACCACGTCGTCGCGGGACACCCAGCGCCCGAAGCGGCGGGGCATCGGCAGGCCGGGCAGGGCGGACAGCCGGCGGGTGGTGTGCAGGTGCAGCCGGTCGTAGTGGCGGCGCCAGGACGCTCCGACCCGGTCGGACTTCTCCAGGACGACGGCCCGCACGCCCCGGGCGCGCAGCGCGTACGCGGCGGCGAGCCCGCCGGGGCCGCCTCCGACGACGTAGACGGGGCGGTCGGACGGCGCGGGCTGCGCCGAGGAGTGGGTGGGGGGTGAGGAGTCGGCCATGAGCGCGAGCGTAATCACGGACCCGCTTGATGGGTCTCGGTCAAGACCGGAATTGGTTTCGGATTGATCACGCCTGTAGGGGGAGCGGGTGGGCCCGGTGGCGCAACAGGCCCGGTTGTGGCGGCCCGGTGACCGATTCCGGGGACGTCCGCGTTTCGGTCGCACCCGGGGGAGACACCGGTCGTGAAGCCCTTCCCACCTCGCGGGGCGGGTGCCCGCGGGTCCCACGCGCTTGAATGGCCCCATGGCCCCCACACGTGACCACGCACTCCCCGAACTGACCGGCTACGGACTGCACTTGCGCCCCTGGGACCCCGGTTCCGGCTCCGACGTGGACCTCTGGCTGCGCGGGCTGCGGGACCCGGAGTTCCGGCGGTGGAACACCCCGCTGCGGCCCGTCACGGACCGCAGGAGCGCCCGGGAGTCCCTGCTGGCGCGCGAGCAGAGCGCGGCGGAGGGCACCTCGCTGTCGTTCCGGATCGCGGACGCGCACAGCGGTGCCGTGCTCGGCCACATCGGCGTCAACGAGATCAAGTACCACCTGCGGTTCGCCCGCGTCGGCTACTGGGTCCTGCCCGAGGCCCGCGGCCGGGGCGTCGCGACCCGGGCCCTGCTGCTCGCGGCACGCTGGGCGTTCACGGAACTGCGGTTGCACCGACTCGAGTTGGACCACGCCGTCGGCCACGAGGCGTCCTGCCGGATCGCCGAGCGCTGCGGATTCGCCTACGAGGGAACCCTGCGCGGAGCGATCTTCGAGGAGGACCGGCACGACGCCTTCCGGGACGCCCATCTGCACGCCCGGCTCGCCACGGACCCCGACCCCGGGGCAGCGGGGACCACACGCACGGGCGGCGAGGTGTGACGCGGGTCACCGGCGCCGGGCGATGAGGACCGCGCGGGCCGCCGGTCGTATCCGGTGACCGCAGACGAAGGGACACCCGAGATGACCGCACCCGTGAAGGGCCCGGCGAGCTACTTCCCCGCCATCGAGAAGAAGTACGGCCGGCCGGTGGCCGCATGGCAGCAGCTCATCCGCTCCTCTCCGCTGACCCGGCACATGGACCTGGTCGGCTGGCTGAAGACCGAACACGGCCTGGGGCACGGCCACGCCAACGCACTGGTGGCCCACACCCTCGCCGAGGACGCGAAGAAGCAGGGCTGAGCCCGCGGAAATGCGAGGGCGCCGCGAGGCGGCCCGGCGGCACCATGAGGCATGGTGCGGCCGAGGTGGTCCTCTTCACCGACCTCGCCGACCCGACCAGCAACGGGCTCTACCAGCGCCTCGGCTACCGGCCGGTCGCGGACTTCGCGGTGTACGACTTCACCTGACGGCGACGCGCGGGCGCCTGCCGCGGGCGTCTCACGGCCAGAGCAGCTCGCGCGCCCAGGAGTCCCGCAGGCCCTCCGGGGTCTCCCGCCGGTAGCGGAGGCGGACGTGCCGGCGCCGCTCGTCCCCCTGGAAGAACTCGACCTCCTCGGGGCGCAGCCGGTAGAGGGTCCAGGACGGGACGGGGGCCGCGGGGTCCGCGGCGGCCCGCTCCCACGCCGCCTCCGAGGCCCCGGCCAGCTCGTCCAGGGACGGCAGGACCTCGCTCTGGTGCCCGGTCAGCGCCGCCGCCAGCGCCCCGGTGGAACGGGCGTGGAGGTCGCCCTGGGCCTCCTCGGCCGGCGCCGCCGACACGGGCCCGCGCACCCGGACCTGGCGGCCGAGCACCGGCCAGTAGAAGCAGAGCGCGGCATACGGCCGGGCGGCGAGCTGGCGGCCCTTGCGGCTGCCGTCGTGCGAGGCGAACGACCAGCCGTCGGCGTCCGCGCCGTGCAGCATCACGATCCGCACGTCGGGCAGGCCGGAGGCGTCCGAGGTCGCCAGGGACATGGTGTGCGGCTCGGTCTGGCCGGCCGACACCGCCGCGGCGAACCACTCGGCGAACAGCGGCAGCGGGGTGGCGGGCGCGGTGTCCGGGTCGAAGGGCGCAAGCGCGGTGACCTGCGGATCCCAGACCCGCAGGGTCCGCAGCAGCTCGTGGAGATCGGATGCCATCCCCCGATTCTCACCCCGCGGGCCCCGGCGCACCCCCCGGGGGCCTGCGGGACCCCGGGACCCCGGGCCCCCGCAGGCCCGGTGTCAGACCTGGCCGAGGTCCGAGGAGACCCAGCGCTCCGGCCGCATCCGCACGACCACCTGTTCCCCGTGGTTCTTCCAGGCGAAGTCCACGTAGCCGTCGACCTTGTCGGCCGGCAGGTAGCGGGCCGAGATCTCCCTCAGCTGTTCACGCGTCGCGGGGACCGTCTCGA
Source organism: Streptomyces sp. NPDC017943 (assembly GCF_044328425.1). NCBI lineage: Bacteria > Bacillati > Actinomycetota > Actinomycetes > Kitasatosporales > Streptomycetaceae > Streptomyces > Streptomyces sp. NPDC017943. The sequence goes on from NZ_JBIRHH010000008.1 coordinate 214,658, forward strand.
GCACCGGGCCCTCCACCGACACGTACCGGATGGTGGGCTCCAGGCGGTCCACCAGCAGGGAGAACCGGCCCGCCGCGCCGATCAGTTGGTTCTTGCGCGAGTCCAGGCCGGTCATGATCCAGACCTCACCACCGGGCTCGTACCCGTACCAGATCGGCACCGTGAGCGGGGCGCGGCCCGGGCCCGCGTCGACCGCCAGCGCGGCGACGTGCGGCTCGGCCAGGAACTGTTCGCGCTCTTCGCGGGTCAGGGCCATCGCGGTCTCCTTCGGGCAGGAAGCTGGGATACCGGGGCAACGCCCGCGCGAGGAGCGGCTGTTCCCGGAAACGGCGGCGGGCGGCGGTCCACCGCAGTGGATCGCCGCCCGCCAGACAGGACGTGACAGGTGTGCGTGCCGTCGCCGGCTACTTCGTCGGCTTGCGGCCCGTGACCCCCAGGTACACCAGCAGGGCGAGGTTGGGCTTCAGATCGGCCTGCTTCACGCCGGGGAAGCCCTTCTGGTGGGACGCCACGGCCGCGAGCATCGCGACCAGCGAACCGGCCATGGCCGCCGGGTTCACGTCCTTGTCGACGCGGCCCTTGGACTGCAACTCCGTGACGGCGCCCGCGAGGGAGGTGTTGACCGAGTTGAGGATCTTCGCGCGGAGCTTGGAGAAGCGCTTGTCGCCCTCGGCGGCACCCAGGTCCACCACCCGGAGGATCGCGTCGTTCTGCCGCCAGAACTCCAGGAAACCGTCGACGAGTTCCTGGGCCGTCTGCCAGCCGGCCTTCCCCGCCCAGGAGCGGCCCTCCAGCGTCTCGGTCAACGAGGCGCTCTCGGCGGCCATTTGCTCGGCGATCTCCAGGACCGCGCCCTCGACGTCCGGGAAGTACTGGTAGAACGTCGCGGGCGAAGTGCCCGCCTTGCGTGCGACATCGATGACCTTGACGTCCCGGTAGGGGGAGGAGCTGAGCATCTCGCTGAGGCAGTCGAGCAGCTTCTGCCGGGTCGCCTGCCCACGCCGGCCGGCCACGCGGCCGTCGACGGTACGCACTTGTCCTGTCATGCCGTCAGCTTACCGACGCGTGATCGGGGCGCTATTCGGCCGACTGCAAATGGGGTGCGGGAGGGTTCGGGGGCCGGTGTGCCTGGTCTGCGGGCTGCGGCCGGCCCGGTTACGTTGGCGACATGGCCGAAAACAGGGCATCGGTGTACGCGGAGGGCGTCCCCTGCTGGGTGGACGCGCAGCTCCCCGACGTCGAGGCGGGCAAGCGGTTCTACGGGGACCTCTTCGGGTGGACCTTCGAGGACTGGTTCGGCCCGTTCGCGCGGGCGCTGAAGGGCGGCGAGCCCGTGGCCGGGCTGGTGCGCAAGATGGACGGCCGGCTGCCCTCCGTCTGGACGGTGTACTTCGCCACCCCCGACGCGGCGGCCCTGGCCCGGCGCGTGCGGGAGGCGGGCGGGCAGGTCGTCTCGGCGCCGGTGCCGGCCGGTGACCTCGGGGTCGCGGCGCTGGTCACCGACCCGGAGGGCGCCGTCTTCGCCCTGTGGCAGCCCGGTGAGCACCCGGGCTTCGGCGTGCGGCACGAGCCCGGGACGTTCGCCTGGACCGAGCTGTACACCCGGGACACCGAGGCGGCCAACGCCTTCTACGGCGACCTCTTCCACGAGGCCCTGTTCGGGCCGGACGCCGACCCCGACGTCGGCCGCGCGCCCGTGTCCGACGTGTTCCCGGCGGAGATGCCGCCCCACTTCCTCGTGCACTTCGCCGTCGAGGACGTGCCGGCCGCGGTGGAGGACGTGACCCGCCTCGGCGGACGCGTCCAGGCCCCGCCCTTCCGCGCCTCCTACGGCACCGTCGCCGTCGTCACCGACGACCAGGGGGCGTCGTTCGCGTTGCTGCACCGCTGACCCGGCTGTGATTGGTCTGCATTTGGTGGCCTGTGGTCGGACACATCCCAATTGTCACCGGGTTCGCCACCGCGGCCCGGGCCAGGAAGAATCAGGGTGCGTGCCGCCATGGCGGTGCGGTGGTGAGACGCTGCACGGGGTCGCGTGGAAGATGTGGCTTGGCGCGGCTCGTACGGGGAGGTGGCAGGCAGAGTGGTGGATCAGCTGACGCAGCACGATCCGCGGCGGATCGGGCCGTTCGAGGTGCTGGGACGGCTGGGTGCCGGCGGCATGGGGCTGGTCTATCTCGCGCGCTCGGCGTCGGGCCGGCGCGTGGCGATCAAGACCGTCCGGACGGAGCTGGCCGAGGACCAGCTGTTCCGGGTCCGCTTCACGCGCGAGGTGGAGGCCGCCCGGGCGGTCTCCGGCTTCTACACGGCCGCCGTCGTGGACGCCGATCCCCGTGCCGCCGTGCCCTGGCTGGCCACCGCGTACGTCCCGGCGCCCTCCCTCGAGGAGATAGTGAACGACTGCGGGCCGCTGCCGGCCCAGGCGGTGCGCTGGCTGGCCGCGGGTGTGGCCGAGGCGTTGCAGTCGATCCACGGTGCCGGGCTGGTGCACCGCGACCTCAAGCCCTCGAACGTCCTCGTCGTCGAGGACGGCCCCCGCGTGATCGACTTCGGCATCGCGTCCGGTGTGTCGAACACCCGTCTGACGATGACGAACGTCGCCGTCGGCACCCCCGCCTACATGTCACCCGAGCAGGCCAAGGACTCCCGCAGCGTCACCGGCGCCAGCGACGTGTTCTCGCTCGGCTCGATGCTGGTGTTCGCCGCCACCGGGCACCCGCCCTTCCACGGGGCCAACCCGGTCGAGACGGTCTTCATGCTGCTGCGCGAGGGGCCGGACCTGGAAGGGCTCCCCGACGAGCTGCGTCCGCTCATCGAGTCCTGCATGCAGATGGACCCCACGGCCCGCCCCAACCCCGCCGACCTCCAGGCCCAGCTCGCCCCGCACCTGTTCGGCTCCGGCTCCGACGACAGCGGCACGGCCTCCGCGTGGCTGCCCGAGCGGGCCGTCGGCCTGATCGAGTCCCGGCGCAACGGCCGCCCGGCCGGCAAGCCCGCCGCCGGCCGCGGCGGCGGACGCCCGGCCCCGGGTCCCGCGCCCATCCCGCCCCCGCCGTCGCACGACCCGGTCGTGCCGTCCCCCGCGCCGGTGCCCGCCCCCGTCGGCGCCCCGGACACCGGCCCCGTCCGGCTCGCCGGCGCCCAGGTGCCCATCGGCCCGGGTCCGCGCGTCGCCGACGTCCGCGCCGCGGCCGTGCAGGCGCCCCCTCCGGAGGCGGCCCTCGCCGCCTCCTGGTCCAAGCCCCGCCCCGGCGTCAACGGCACGGACCCCGCCGTGGGCCCCGCCGTCGCCGCGCCGCCGGCCCCGGCGGCACCGCCCGAGCAGGCCGGCGGCTGGCGGCCCTGGCGCTTCCGCATGTCCAACGACGTCTGGGGCACGCCCTCGGTCGCCGGCGACCTCGTCTACGTCACCTCCTTCGAGGTGCACGCCCTGGACGTCGCCACCGGCCGCCGCCGCTTCAAGACCCGCGACGTCGCCTGGTCCATGGCGGTCGCCGACCACCGCATCCACGCCTCCGACGGCCCCACGCTGTTCGCCCTGGACGCCCGCGAGGGCGCCGACCTGTGGCGGTTGCAGACCGACGCCTGGGTCTACTCCCTCAAGGCCGAGCGCGGCACCGTCGTCACCGGCACCCGCGGCGGCGGCGTCCAGGGCTGGGAGGCCTCCACCGGGCAGAAGCTGTGGGAGACCACCGGCTGCCAGAGCGACTTCGAGTCCCCCGAGGCCGGGCCCGCCCTGCACGACGGCACGGTCTACGTCTGGCAGGACGCCCGGCTGCGCGCCCTGGACGCCCGCACCGGTGACGAGCGCTGGTCGTACCCGATCGGCGACGCGGCCTCCTGCGGCGGAGTCCCGGTGCGGATCGCCCCGGGGAGCGACGGGTACGTGTACGTGAGCGCCGGCACCCGCGTGCTCGCCCTCGACGTGGCGGCCGGACACGTGAAGTGGCACTTCGAGGCGCCGGCCGTCTTCCTCTGCCCGCCTGCCTTCGTCCCGGGACCGGCCGTGACCGGCGGCGGCGTCTACCTCGCCGACTACCTCGGCACGGTCTACGCCCTCGACGCCACCGACGGCCGCGACCGCTGGCGCATCGCCACCGAGTCCCGTGCCTCCGTCGAGCCCGTCCTGGTCGCCGCCGGACACGTCCACGTGGGCAGCGGCAAGGGCCTCTACACCCTCGACGCGGTCACCGGCACGCCCAAGTGGCGCTTCCAGGCGGGCGGCGACATCGTCGGCGCCCCCTCGGTCGCCGAGGGGCGGATCCACTTCGGCTCCACCGACCACCTGCTCTACACCCTCAAGGCCGACGACGGCCGGCTGCGCTGGAAGCTCGCCACCGGCGGCGAGATCACCGGCTCCCCGGTGGTCCGGGACGGGGTGGTGTACGCGTGCAGCAAGGACCGCTGCGTGTACGCGCTGGACGCGGAGAAGGGCACCGGAACGGCCCGCACGGCCTGACGCCGGGCCGGGGGACGGCCGTCGCACCGGTGCACGGAAGGGGTTCCGGGCGGCGGCCGCCGCTCGGCGGGAGACGGCGTGGAACCGGCTCCACGCCCGACGCTACGCCGGGTACGCACCGGTCGCCAGGCAGTGACATGACCGTGACAGGCGATCACTAGGCTGTCCGCCATGCGAATTCGGGGGCGTGCGCTCAGGTACACAGCCGTGTCGGCTCTGGTGGTGCTGGCACTGACCGGCTTCTCCTCGGGCCGGGGCCGCGGCGGCGGGCACGGCGGTGACGGAGGCGGCGGCGGATGCAGCAGCTCCAGCCAGGACCACGACAGTTCCCGCTCGTCCAGCTCGGGCGGCGCGTACGGTTCGGGCGGCTCCTACGGCTCCGACGACCCGTACGACGATGACGACGACTACGGGTCCACAGGCGGCGGTTCCTACAATCGCCGGCCGAACTACGGTTCCACACCGACCTCTTCGCCCGGCTCGGGCCGCGGCAAGGACCTGGAGGACGGCACGGCGCGCCTGGTGAGCTGCGCGACACCGTCCGCCCCGTACGCGACCGTCGAGGTGAGCAACCCCAACGCCCGCAAGGCCACGTTCACCGTCTGGGTCACCTTCACCGACGACAGCGGCGACACCGTCGTGACCGGGTCGGCGGACGTCGCGGTGCGCGGTGACGACGAGGCGACCGTCCGGGTCGAGGTGGACGCGGACCTGGTGGACTCGGTCGCCGACTGCCGGGCCGACCGCGAGGCCCTCGTCGACGACTGAGCGCCCACGGAACCGGGGCGACCGCCCGCCGGGTGCGAAGAGAATGTGCGGACCGGGCAACTCCCGTGCGCTGCCCTGTGATCGGCGTCTCCCACGGCTGACGTATCCACCGCGTACAAGGCAGACTGGCGTGGTTGCTCAGGATGTCGAGGGGGACTGCATGGACGGTGTACCGGTCGGTGTGCCGCGCGTACCGGAGCAGCGGCGTTCCGACTCCTCGCCGGAGTCACCGGTGCCGCCCGCGGCGCTGCGCTTCAGCGTGCTCGGCCCCGTGCGCGCCTGGCGCGGCGAGGAGCCGATCACCACCGGCTCCCCCCAGCAACGCGCCCTGCTGGCCGCCCTCCTGCTGCGCGAGGGCCGTACGGCCACCGCCGCCGAGCTGATCGACGCCCTGTGGGGCGAGGAGCCGCCCTCGCAGGCCCTGGCCGCGCTGCGCACGTACGCCTCCCGGCTGCGCAAGGTCCTCGACCCGGGCGTCCTGGTGAGCGAGTCGGGCGGCTACGCGGTACGGGACCTCGCCGAGGGCGCCCTGGACCTGGCCGTCGCCCGGGACCTGGCGACCGAGGCCGACAAGGCCCGCTCCGCCGGGGACCTGTGCCACGCACGCACCACGCTGCGCCGCGCCCTGGCCCTGTGGGACGGCGAGACACTGGCCGGCGTCCCGGGCCCGTACGCGGAGGCCCAGCGCACCCGCCTGGAGGAGTGGCGGCTGCAACTCCTCGAAGCCCGCCTGGACATGGACCTGGAGCAGGGCCGTCACGCCGAGGCCGTCTCCGAACTCACCGCCCTCACCGCCGCGCACCCCCTGCGCGAGCGGCTGCGCGAGCTGCTGATGCTGGCCCTGTACCGCAGCGGCCGGCAGGCCGAGGCCCTGGCCGTGTACGCCGACACCCGGCGCCTGCTCGCCGACGAACTCGGCGTGGACCCCCGCCCCGGCCTCAGCGAGCTCCAGCAGCGGATCCTGCGCGCGGACCCGGGCCTCGCGGAGCCCTCCTCACCGGCCCCCGAGCCGGCCGCCGTCCCGCTCCGCCCGGCGCAACTGCCCGCCACTGTCCCCGACTTCACCGGACGAAACGCCTTCGTGCGGGAACTGGGCGACATCCTGGCCTCCGCCGAGGGCCGCGTCATGGCGGTCTCGGCCCTGGCGGGCATCGGCGGGGTCGGCAAGACCACCCTCGCCGTGCACGTCGCCCACCGGGCGCGCTCGGCGTTCCCCGACGGGCAGCTGTACGTCGACCTCCAGGGCGCCGGGGCCCGGGCGGCGGAGCCGGAGACGGTCCTCGGTTCCTTCCTGCGCGCCCTCGGCACGGCCGACTCGGCGATCCCCGACTCCCTGGAGGAGCGCGCGGCCCTGTACCGCTCGGTGCTGGCCGGCCGCCGCGTCCTGGTCCTGCTGGACAACGCCCGCGACGCGGCACAGGTGCGCCCGCTCCTGCCCGGCACCGACGGCTGCGCCGCGCTGGTCACCTCCCGGGTGCGGATGGTGGACCTGGCGGGCGCGCACCTGGTCGACCTGGACGTGATGTCCCCGGACGAGGCACTGGCGCTGTTCACGCGGATCGTGGGCGAGGAGCGGGTCGCGTCCGAGCGCAAGGCCGCCCTGGACGTCGTCGCCGCCTGCGGTTTCCTCCCGCTGGCCATCCGCATCGCCGCGTCCCGGCTGGCCGCGCGCCGCACCTGGACGGTCTCCGTCCTCGCGGCGAAGCTCGCCGACGAGCGCCGCCGCCTGGACGAACTCCAGGCCGGGGACCTGGCGGTGAAGGCCACGTTCGAGCTGGGCTACGGCCAGCTGGAGCCCGCCCAGGCCCGCGCGTTCCGCCTGCTGGGCCTGGCCGACGGGCCGGACATCTCCCTCGCGGCGGCGGCCGCGGTCCTGGACCTGCCGGTGGAGGACACCGAGGACCTGCTGGAGTCGCTGGTCGACACGTCCCTCCTCGAGTCGGCGGCCCCCGGCCGCTACCGCTTCCACGACCTGGTCCGGCTCTACGCGCGTGCGTGCGCGGAACGCGACGAGCAGCCCCCGGGCGAACGCGAGGCGGCCCTGTCCCGGCTGCTGGACTTCTACCTGGTGTCGGCGGCGGGCGTCTACGCGATCGAACGCCCCGGGGACCGGCTGGTCGACCACCTGGAGGCCGCCTCGTACCCCGGCCTGCGCTTCGAGGACCGGCACACCGCGCAGGACTGGCTGTACGCGGAGGCGATCTGCCTCTTGGCCCACGTACGGCAGTCGGCCGGCCTGCCGCGGACCCTCCCGCGCGCCATCGACCTGCTGTGGGCGGCCCACGACCTGTCCGAGTCGGGGGCCAACTCCAAGGAGTACGAGGCCACGGCCACGGCGCTGCTCGACGCGGCCCGCGAGCACGGACTGCACCGGGCGGAGGCACGGGCGCTGATGACGCTCGTCAACGTCCACCACGTGAGCGGGCGTTTCGAACGGGCCGACGAGGAGGCGGAGCGGGCCATCCAGCTCGCCCGGGAGGCCGACGACCTGCTGCCCGTGTGCTGGGCGCGCAACGCGCGCGGCATCATCGCGCTCTACCAGAACCGCCACGAGGACGGCGAGGAGCACCTCTCGCGGGCCATCGAGCACTTCCGGGCCCTGGGCGACCGGCCCGGCGAGGCCGCCGCCCTGTGCAACCTCTCCCGCATCCGCCTGGCGACCGGGCGGACCCAGAGCGCGGTGGCGCTGGCCCAGGAGGGCATCGCCATCTACGACGCCATGGGCAACTCGATGCGCGGTGCCAACGCCCGCTACGCCCTCGGGCTCGCCCTCACGCAGAGCGGGGAGCTGCGCGAGGCGGCCGGACGGCTCCAGGAGGCGCTGGAGGTGTTCCGCGACAGCAGGCAGCGGCTGTGGGAGGGCATGAGCCTGTTCCGGCTGGCCGAGGTGGACCTCGCCGCCCGGCGCCCCGCCCAGGCGGCGGCCAACGCCGAGATGGCCCTCACCGTGCTGCGCGGGATCGGCGGCGAGTGGCGCCGGGGCAACGTCCTCACCGTCCTCGGACGCGCGCTCAGCGGCCTCGACCAGACGGGACGGGCCCAGGTCTGCTGGCAGGAGGCGGCCGGCATCTACGAGGAACTGGGCTCGCCGGAGGCCGCCGAGGTGCGGGCCCTGCTGACGCCGGTACGGGCGGCCTGAGGTCCGCTCCGGGGCGTTCATCGTTCGTTTATCGCCCTGCGCGATGATTCTTCTCGGTCGATCCGTCGCGTCGGGGGGCAGACGGGTCGCCGCACGGGCCTCGCACCGGCAACCGGGCGAGCCGCCCGGGCGGGCCCGTCCGGTCGTCCTCGGGGGAGTGACCGGCCGGGCCCGCCGACCCCACCGCCTGATCCGTGAAGGGAAGTCGAGGACCATGGGTGACGAGCTGAAGCCGCAGGACCTGCACGCGACCGACGAGCCGCTGGAGACGAAGGACCTGCACGCCACGAACGAGCCGCTGAAGCCGCAGGACCTGCACGCGACCGGCGAGCCGCTGGAGACGAAGGACCTGCACGCCACGTCGGAGCCGTTCAAGCCGACCAAGTAGGCCATTCGACGGGGGAGTTCGGGGGCACCCGGGGGAGACCGGCCGCGGCGGCGCGGAGGGGACGCCGTCGCGGCCGGTCGGTGTGTCCGCCGGACCGCACCGGCCGGTGGCCCCGGCGCGGTCGCCGCGCGCTCACCCGGTGCGGCGGCCCAGGAAGATCGGGTTGGTGAACGCCGCGAGCGGCCCTGGCACCGGGCCAGCGGCCGCCTCGTGCCGCAACTCCGCCCGCACGTACGCCGCGTGGGACGGCGTGGTGCGCCACTCGACCGTGCCCGCGCCGGACACCGGCAGCGGGTCACTGGTGTGCAGCACGCCCTGGTCGGTGACGAAGCGGACCGTGCAGCGCGGGGCGCCGGTGACCTCCAGGCGGACGGTGACCGGGGTGTCCCGGCCGACGCCGAGCCGCTCGCCGATGCCCGCGTGCTCGCCGCGCCCGCCGGACGCGCGGAACGCCAGGGAGACCCGGGCCGACTCGGCGACGTAGGACCGGCCCGCGCGGATGCCCTCCTGGACGGCCTCCCGGGTCAGGTCGTCGGCCAGCACGACCGTCTGCGGGCTGCCCACGGCGTCGGGGGCGCGGTGGGCGTCGCTGCTGCCCATGGCCGGGATCCAGTCGCGTCCGTCCCGCACGGACGCCACCAGCATGCTGTCCCAGTCGGCCAGGGCGACCTCGTCGTCGGGCGTGCAGGGGCCGTTCCACACCTCGACGGCGTCGGCCTCGCCGAAGCCGAACTTCCAGTTGCAGCCGATGCAGGTGGCGTGCGGGTGGGCCGGGACGACCAGGCCGCCGGCCCGCCTGACCTGGCGGGCGAACCGGCCGAAGCGGTTGTCGCGGGCCCGGTAGCGCCAGTCGACGAAGGTGCCGGGGTCGGTGCCGAGCGCGACGACGTGTCCGTTGCGGGTGGTGATCTCCTCGCCCAGCATGACCAGCAGGTCGTCCCCGGCCACGTCGGCCCAGTGGGCGTGCGCGCTGTGGGTGTTGTGCTCCGAGGAGTTGATGAAGTCCAGGCCGGCCGCGCGGGCCAGCTCCCCGATCTCGGCCGGGGTGCGGCGCCCGTCGGAGTGCCAGGAGTGCAGGTGGCAGTCACCGCGGTACCAGGCCCGCCCGCGCCCCACGGCCCGCTCGGACGGGTACACCGGCCGGACGGCCGCGCCCGGCTCGCCGTACGTCAGCGTCACCGTGATCGCGTACGACAGTCCCTGTGGGGCGACGGTGTAGGGGCCGAGCGCGATGTGCCAGGTGCCCTCGCGCACCGGGCCCGGGAGGTAGCCGGGCGTGGCCTCGTCCGCCCGGATGAAGAACTCGGTGCGTGCCCCGCCCGACCAGCCGCGAAAGCCCCGGCCGCCCAGCTCGGTGCCGCGCTCGTCGAAGACGCCGATGTCGAGGGCGTTGCCCGGGGTGCCGGCCGGGACGGAGGGCCGGTCGTAGGTGTAGGCGACCTTCAGCTCCCGGACCCCGGCCGGGACCTCGACCGGCACGTACACGAAGTCCGGGGCGCCGGGAGGCAGCGTGCCGCGCACCGTCCTGCTCTCCGGCCGCCCGCCGGCCGCTGAAGCGAAGCTCACGCCTCCCAACGTAAGCGCGGCGGCCGCTCCCGTCACGAACAGGGCCCGCCGGCCGAGTCCGCCCTGCTGGTCCTCGCACATGCTGCTGCTCCCCGGTGTGGTCGGTGACACGGCACGGATGGTGCGGGGGTGGGGCGTGGAACGTCGTGCCCAGCCTTGTACCGAGCCGTGAACCCCGGTGCAAGGCAGGGGGACGGGCGGATGTCACCCGTACGGCCGCCCGTGGCGAATGCCGACCGGTCGGTATGGACACCGTGCCGTCCCTCGGGTACAGATGGGTCATGCGCATCGCCGTGACGATCTTCCTCACCGACGAGACGATCACTCCGACCCGGCTGGCCCGGGAGCTCGAGGAGCGCGGATTCGCCGGTCTGTACCTGCCCGAGCACACCCACATCCCCGTCGAGCGGACCACCCCGTACCCGGCCGGCGGTGAGCTGCCGCGGGAGTACGGGCGCACCCTCGACGCGTTCGTGGCGCTCGGGCAGGCCGCCGCCGTCACCGAGCGGCTGGGTCTCGGCACGGGCATCACGCTCGTCGCCCAGCACGACCCGATCGACCTGGCCAAGCAGATCGCGACCCTGGACCACCTGTCCGGGGGCCGGTTCACCCTCGGGCTCGGCTTCGGCTGGAACGTCGAGGAGGCCGCCGACCACGGCGTGCACTGGAGCAGCCGGCGTGAACTGGTCCGCGACCGGATGGCGCTGATGCGGGCCCTGTGGTCGGAGGAACCGGTCGCGTACGACGGGGAGTTCGGCGGCGTCCGGGCCAGTCACGCGTATCCGAAGCCCGTGCAGAAGCCGCGCGGTCCGGTCGTGGGCCCGCGCACGCTCGTCGGCGGGGCCGCCGGGCCCAAGCTGTTCTCCCACATCAGCGAGTACGCCGACGGCTGGCTGCCCATCGGTGGACGCGGCCTGTCCGAGTCCCTGCCCCGGCTGCGGGCGACCTGGGCCGAGGCGGGCCGCGACCCCGAGGCCCTCCAGGTCGTCCCCTACGCCGTCCACCCGACCCCGGGCAAGCTCGCCCACTACGCCGACCTCGGCATCGGCGAAGTCGTGGTCCAGCTGCCTCCGGCGGGGGAGGCGGAGGTGCTGAAGGCACTGGACCAGTACGGGGCGTTCGTGGGGTAGTCGGGATCCCGTCTGCCGCCGCCGGGTGTGTGGCCGACCGCAGGTTCGTCGTGGCCGGTCGCGCAGTTCCCCGCGCCCCTGAAGGAGGGCCTGCGGCCCCCTCGGGGGCGCGGGGAACTGCGCGAGAAACCACGCACGGCCCGCACACGCCGACGAACCCGCACGCCCGAGCTGAAACGCGCCCCGCGCCCCCGGCGCCGCTGTCACGGCTGATCAGCGCACTCGTATGCTCGAAGGATGACGACTGCCGCGACCTCCGGAACCGGACCCACCGAGAACTCCCTGCGTCGCGCCCTGAAACGGGCTCGGGACGGCGTCTCGCTCGACGTCGCCGAGGCGGCGGTCCTGCTCCAGGCGCGCGGTGAGCACCTGCGGGACCTGTCGGCCTCCGCGGCCCGGGTGCGGGACGCGGGTCTGGAGGCGGCCGGCCGGCCCGGCGTCATCACGTACTCCAAGAGCGTCTTCATCCCCCTGACGCGGCTGTGCCGGGACAAGTGCCACTACTGCACGTTCGTCACCGTGCCCGGCAAGCTGCGCCGCGCCGGGCACGGGATGTTCATGTCCCCGGACGAGGTGCTGGACATCGCCCGCAAGGGCGCGGCCCTCGGCTGCAAGGAAGCCCTCATCACCCTCGGCGACAAGCCCGAGGACCGCTGGCCGGAGGCGCGCGAGTGGCTCGACGCGCACGGCTACGACGACACCCTCGCCTACGTCCGGGCCGTCTCCATCCGCATCCTGGAGGAGACCGGGCTGCTGCCCCACCTGAACCCGGGCGTCCTGAGCTGGTCCGACTTCCAGCGGCTCAAGCCCGTCGCGCCCAGCATGGGCATGATGCTGGAGACCACCGCGACCCGCCTCTGGTCGGAGCCGGGCGGCCCCCACCACGGCTCGCCCGACAAGGAGCCCGCCGTCCGTCTGCGCGTCCTGGAGGACGCCGGGCGTTCCTCCGTCCCCTTCACCTCCGGGCTGCTCATAGGCATCGGCGAGACCTACGAGGAGCGCGCCGAGTCGCTGTTCGCGCTGCGCAAGGTCTCCCGCGCCTACCACGGCGTCCAGGAGCTGATCATCCAGAACTTCCGCGCCAAGCCGGACACCGCGATGCGCGGCATGCCCGACGCGGAACTGGACGAACTGGTCGCCACGGTCGCCGTCGCCCGCCTCCTGATGGGCCCGGGCGGCAACCTCCAGGCCCCGCCCAACCTCGTCGACGGCGAGTACGAGCGGCTGATCGCCGCCGGCATCGACGACTGGGGCGGCGTCTCCCCGCTCACCATCGACCACGTCAATCCCGAACGCCCCTGGCCGCAGATCGAGCAACTCGCCGAGAAGTCCCGTGCGGCCGGCTTCGAGCTGCGCGAACGGCTCTGCGTCTACCCGGAGTTCGTGCAGCGCGGCGAGCCCTGGCTGGACCCGCGGGTGCGCCCGCACGTGGCCGCGCTCGCCGACCCGGCAACGGGCCTCGCCCGCCCCGACGCCCTGCCGCAGGGCCTGCCCTGGCAGGAGCCGGAGGAGGTCTTCACCGCCTCGGGCCGCACGGACCTGCACTCCTCGATCGACACCGAGGGCCGCAGCTCCGACCGCCGGGACGACTTCGACGAGGTGTACGGCGACTGGGGCGCCCTGCGCGAGGCCGCCGCCCCGGGCATGGCACCCGAGCGCATCGACACCGACGTACGGCAGGCGCTGCGCACGGCCGCCGACGACCCGACGAAGCTGACCGACGACGAGGCGCTGGCCTTGCTGCACGCGGACGGCCCGGCCCTGGACGCCCTCGCCCGGGTCGCCGACGACGTGCGGAAGACCGCCGTGGGGGACGACGTCACCTACATCGTCACGCGCAACATCAACTTCACCAACGTCTGCTACACCGGCTGCCGTTTCTGCGCCTTCGCCCAGCGCCGCACCGACGCCGACGCCTACACCCTCTCCCTGGACCAGGTCGCCGACCGGGCCCGGCAGGCGTGGGACGTGGGCGCGGTGGAGGTCTGCATGCAGGGCGGCATCCACCCGGACCTGCCCGGCACGGCCTACTTCGACATCGCGCGGGCCGTGAAGGAACGCGTCCCGGGCATGCACGTGCACGCCTTCTCCCCGATGGAGGTCGTCAACGGCGCGACCCGCACCGGCATGTCGGTCCGCGAGTGGCTGACCGCCGCCAAGGAGGCGGGCCTGGACACCATCCCGGGCACGGCCGCCGAGATCCTCGACGACGAGGTCCGCTGGATCCTCACCAAGGGCAAACTGCCCGCCGCCGACTGGATCGACGTGGTCACGACCGCCCACGAGCTGGGCATCCGTTCGTCCTCCACGATGATGTACGGGCACGTCGACCAGCCCCGCCACTGGCTCGGGCACCTGCGCACCCTCGCGGGCATCCAGCAGCGCACGGGCGGCTTCACCGAGTTCGTCACCCTGCCGTTCGTGCACACCAACGCGCCGGTCTACCTGGCGGGGATCGCCCGGCCGGGCCCGACCATGCGGGACAACCGCGCGGTCACCGCCATGGCCCGGCTGCTGCTGCACCCGTACATCCCCCACATCCAGACCAGCTGGGTGAAGCTCGGCACCGAGGGCGCGGCCGAGATGCTGCGCTCGGGCGCGAACGACCTCGGCGGCACGCTCATGGAGGAGACCATCTCCCGCATGGCGGGCTCCTCGTACGGCTCGTACAAGTCGGTCAAGGACCTGATCGCGGTGGCGGAGGCGGCCGGGCGCCCCGCGCGGCCCCGCACCACCCTGTACGGGGAGGTCCCCGAGGAGCGGCAGCGGGCGGCGGCCGCCTCGGACGGCCACCTGCCGGAGCTGCTCCCGGTGCTGGACTGAGGAGGTGCCCGACGCCCCCTAGGGGCCCTTGGCGTCCGCCGGCTGCTGCTCCGTCAGGGGGCGTCCGGCGGCGGCGCCGGGGTCCGCGGGCCGCGGTGACGGCGTGCCCCGGCCCGCCCAGAGCAGCAGCAGGCCGAGGGTGCCGGCGACGGCGGGCCAGTAGACGTAGCGGAAGTCCGTCGCGGGCATGATCGGCAGGTAGCCGAGGATGTAGGCGGCCGCGCTCACGCCCAGCGCCCGGACCGGCATCGCGAAGGCGCCCCGGCCGGGCCGGACGGCCAGCACCAGCGCGACGGCCAGCCAGAACCAGCCGCGGAACAGCCAGGGCAGGTCGGCGACCATGCCCCGGACGTAGGAGCCGAGCATGTCCTCCAGGCGGGGGTGCGCCACCTCGATGCCGAGGTCGTTGCGGGTGATGCCCGCCTTGTAGGGGTAGCCGGTCTCGAACAGCAGCGTCGCGAACAGCCGCAGCCGGTACTGGAGGTACTGCGGCAGGTGCCCGGCCATCTCCCGCAGCCACAGGGAGCCGATCTCGTCCGAGTCGCCGCGCAGCCCGTCCGGCGGCCGGTCGTAGCAGGCCCAGTAGGCGTCCGACAGCGCCCCGACGCGCTCGCACTCGCGCGCGGAGGCCACCAGCCGGTCCCGCAGGGCGGGGGAGACGTCCGCCGCCCGCAGTTCGTCCACCCGCAGCACGTGCACGAGGTCGTCGAGCATGATCTGGGCGCCCTGCTCGGTCTGCACCGGCCGGGCGAACAGCGCGATGGCGGCGGCGGGCACGACCAGCGCGGCGGCGAGCGCGGCGGTGCACCGCACCCACGTCCCGCGTCCCGGGCCGCGCCACAGCGCGAGCACCAGCAGGACGAAGACGGGCAGCGCGGCGAGGAAGGCGTTCTTGCGCACGAGCATGGCGTAGGCGAGGAAGAGCACGCCCAGCCAGAGCAGGCCCCGGCGCACGGCGGGACGGACGTCCCGGTCCCGGATCCGCAGTCCCGTGAACGCGACCGCGCACGCGGCGAGCAGGGCCTGGGCCGCGTGGACGTCCTTCCACACCACCCCGGCGAACGTCAGCACGTACGGGGTCAGGCCGATGCCGAGCACGGCGAGCGACGCGCCGCGCCTGCCGGTCAGGTCCCCCACGCACCGGGCCAGCACCCACAGCGCCCCCCACAGCACGAGCGACTGCACGACGAGCATCGCGGTGAGGGTGCCGGTCACCGCGATGAGCGCCCGCCACACCAGGCTCAGCACGGGCGGGTGCCAGTCCGTCAGCGGCTTCCTCCCCTCGGCCTGCCGGAGCTGGTCGAGGCTGTCGGGACTCAGGAAGCCGGGGGCGAAGACCAGGATCGTGGCCAGGCAGCACACGGCGGCGACGGCCGCCAGGACCCAGCCCCAGGTCCGTGTTCCGGCCGTCCATCCCATTTGTCGCATGTGCCGGATGCTAACGGCTCAGGGTGCCACGAAGACGTAGCGCCGGTAGGCGTAGAAGCGGAACAGGGTCGCGAGCACCCAGCCGAGGATGCGGGCCGTGTTGTCGCTGAGCGCGGAGTCGAGGCCGAGCAGGTGCCGGGAGGCGAAGACGGTCCCGGCGGTGATGGCGAGCCCCACGCCGTTGGCGACGAGGAAGAGGACGAGTTCGCGGGTCACCTTGTCGCGGTGCCGGTCGCGGTAGGTCCAATAGCGGTTCCCGGCCCAGCTGAACAGCGCGGCGGCGCACGTCGCGACGGCCGACGCCTGGACCGGGGAGTCGCCCATCGGGCCGCCGCGCGCGCCGCCCGGCAGCCCGAAGACGAGCAGGGTGTACCCGCCGTTGTCGACGACGAACGCCAGCGCGCCCACGACGCCGAACTTGGCGGCTTCGCGCCAGATGCCCTGCACGGCGTGGCGCACGGAGCTGGTCACAGAGGGAGGAACCGGCACGAAAGGGAGGGTAGCCATCCGGCGTGCCCTCGCCCCGAGGGCTCGCGCATATCGCATCATTTCCTACTATCCGACAGCGCTTCGGTCGAAGAGTGGCGAGGAGTGGGAGTGGCAGTGGAACCGACGATCGCGTGTGTCGTGCCGTGTCACAACGAGGAGGCGGCCGTCGCCAAGGTGGTCCGCGACCTGCGCGCCGCCCTGCCCGAGGCCGTGGTCTACGTGTACGACAACGCCTCCACCGACCGCACGGTCGCGGTCGCCCGGGCGGCGGGCGCGATCGTCCGCGAGGAACCCCGCAAGGGCAAGGGGAACGTCATCCGCCGTGCCTTCGCCGACGTCGACGCGGACGCGCTGCTCATCATCGACGGCGACGACACCTACGACGCCTCCCGCGCCCGGGACCTGGTCGACCTGCTCTTCGAGGGGCCCTACGACCAGGTCGTCGGCGCCCGCCGGGTGACGGTGGACGGGGCGTACCGGGCCGGGCACGCCGTCGGCAACAAGGTGCTCACCGGGGCCGTGCGCTCACTGTTCGGTAACGACGTGACCGACATGCTCAGCGGCTACCGGGTGTTCTCGCGCCGGTTCGTGAAGTCCTTCCCGGCGCTCGCCCGCGAGTTCGAGACCGAGACCGAGATGACCATCCACGCGCTGCACCTGCGCCTGCCCACGGCTGAGGTGCCCGTGGACTACCGGGTCCGGCCCGCGGGCGGCGAGAGCAAGCTGCGCACCTACCGTGACGGCTGGCGCATCCTGCGGGTCATCCTGGACCTCGCGCGCCGCGAACGCCCCTCGCTGGTGCACACCCTCATCGCGGGCGTGCTGGCCCTGGTCTCGGTGATCCTCGGCGTGCCGGTCATCGCCGACTTCGTCGAGACGGGCACCGTGCCCCGCGTCCCGACGGCGATCCTGGCCGCCGCGATCATGACGATCGCCGCGCTGGTGCTGCTGTCCGGCTACATCCTCGAATCGCTCACACACATGCGCCAGGAGCAGACCCGGCTGGTCCACCTCGCCTACCCGGCCCCCGTCCGCGCGCCGCGCTACACCGCCCGGGGCGCGGGCACCGGCCCGGTCCCCGCGCGCAAGACGGCCGACGGGCCCTGAGGCCGCAGGGGAGCGGCCCGCGCGCAGTACGATGATCGGAACCCCGGTGCTGTGCGGGGTCCCGTGACTGAGGAGATGCGTGCCGGTGCCTGCCCGAATCCCTTCGTGGGCCTGGGTGACCGGGCTGACCGTGGGAGCGATAGCCGCGGTGACGGTCCTGGGCTTGCAGGCGGACCGCGGCCCGCATCCCACCGCGTCCGCGGCGAAGCCGAGCACCCCGGCGACCGCGCGGCCCACGCCCACGCCCACGGCGAAGGAGCCGGCGAAGGTGCCGGACGGCTCCGGCACCGGCCGGCGCATCGTGTACTCCCTCGGCGAGAAGCGGGTCTGGCTGGTCGACGCGAGCGACGCCGCGCGGCGCACCTTCACCGTCTGGCCGGGGACGGTCGATCCCGACCCCGGCACCTACACGATCTCCTCCCGCAACCGCGCGACGACCGGTTCGGACGGCGTCGAGATCGAGCACATCCTCTACTTCACGGCGAAGTCCGGGGTGTCCGTCGCCTTCTCCAACGCGGTCGACGGGGCCTCGCCGCCGCCGGCCGCCTCCGGCACGCGGACGGGCGGCGTGCGGATGAAGAAGGCGGACGGCACGGCCCTGTGGACGTTCGGCACGGTCGGCACGACCGTGGCCGTGGTCAAGTAGCGGACGGCTCCGCCCGCGGAGCCGTCATCTGGTTGACGATCAGCACGATCCCGCTGAACAGGAAGATCCGGGTCGCGGCGTCCAGCCCGTTCCAGGTCTTCGACTGCCACATCGAGAACCACTCGCCCCCGACGGCGATGAACCCGACCCCGAACAGCAGCATCACCATCAGCAGCCCGTACGTCGACATCCGCCGGGCCGCCACCGCGTCGCGCCGGGCCCACAGCCACGTCCCGTATATGAGGACGAGCGCTGCGACGGTCTCCCAGGCGATGATCGCGACGTAGGCGGCGTCCTGGAGCGCGGTACTGGTGACGGCCCGCCACATCAGGTCCTCGTCCTTGAACGTGGTGTCCATGGCCAGTACATGGCGGACGAACTGCTGATTGGTCCCGAAGTCGGTGATGTTCCCGAAGGCGACGAGAGCCATGTAGAGGGCGACGGTGGCGGTCAGGAGCGTGGCGGCAAGTGACAGTCCGCCGCGTGGAGTTGATGAGGTGGCCATGGCGATCATTCTCCCCGCACGAGGCCGCAGGTGTCTCCGTGGGTTCAGCGTCCCGCGGCGAACGTGAGGAAGGCCGACCAGGCGTCGTCCCCGAACGCCAGCCGGGCGCCGTCCACGTTCTTGGAGTCCCGCACGTGCACGGCCGGGCGGGCCAGGGCTATCTCCACGCAGTCGGGGCCGTCGTTGCCACTGTGGCTGCTCTTGATCCACGTCAGTGGGGTGGGCGTCATGTCTCTTCTCCCAGCAACTTCTCGATGAAAGTCAGCGATTCGCGGGGCGACAGGGCCTGCGCCCGGATCATGCCATAGCGCATGTCGAGGACCTGCACGTCCGGTGGATCGCTGATCACCCTGTCGAACAACTGGCTCTCCGTGTGGCCGAGCACCTTGCCGCCCCGGAGTTTCAGCAGCCGGAAGGAACCCATCACGGCTGCGTGATCCTCCCTGTTCGTGGGCATCACCTGGATCTCCACATGCCGTAACTCGGCGATTTCCAGCAGGTGTTCGAGCTGGCGGCGCAGGACCATTCTGCCTCCGAAGGGCCGCCGCAACGTCGTCTCCTCCTGGACAAAGGTGACCAACGGCCGTGGCACCCTGTCGAACACCGTCTTCCGCGCCATGCGCGCGGCGACGTGCCGTTCGATCTCCTCCTCGGTGTAGGCGGGCCGCCGCATCGCGAACAGGGCGTGCGCGTACTCCGGGGTCTGCAGCAGGCCGTGGATGTGAAGACTGGCGTACGCGCCGAGCTCGACGGCCTCGTCCTCCAGCTTCGCCAGGTCGCGGACCTTCTTGGGGTACCGCGCCCTCTCGACGTCCTCCTTCATCGCCGCGAGCTTGCCGCCCGCGGCGAGGGCCTCGTCCGCCCGGTCGAGGAAGTCCGGCTTCGGTACGCGCCGGGCCCGCTCCACCGACGAGACCATCTCCTCGCCGTAGCCGATGGCCGAGCCCAGCTCCGCCTGCTTCAGTCCGGCGGCCTCGCGCCACATCTTGATCTGCCGCCCGACCGTCCTGAGCACGGCCGCCGCTTCCTCGTCCTCCACGCGTTCCCCTCCTGACGTACGAGCCGTACGACCCCGGGAAGCGCCCGGACAGTCACGCTCCGTACCGACGTCGTAGCTGTTCAGCGTAGGGACCGGGCGGCCACTGTGGGTGACATGAGCCAGAGATTCACCGTGGAGGTTCCCGTCCCCACCCGGCAGTTCGCGGTGCGGCTGTCCGCCACCCGCAGGGGCGCGCGCCTGGCCCGGCTGCTCACCGAGCGCCAACTCGACGACTGGGGCGAGCCGTACGAGGCCGCGGCCCAGGTGGTGGCGGAACTGGCGTCCAACGCCGTGCTGCACGGGCGCGTACCGGGCAGGGACTTCCGGCTGGTGCTGGAACTGCGGCCCGGCCGCACGCTCCGCGTCGAGGTCACCGACGCCCGGGGCGACCGGGTGCCGCACCTCCCCGACCCGGTGGAGGGGGACGCGGAAGGGGGCCGCGGCATGACCATCGTGGCGGCGTACGCGGGCCGTTGGGGTGTGCGCGGGGAGCCGGCCGGAGCGAAGACGGTGTGGGCCGAACTCGCGCTCGGACCTGGCTAGGGTGTCCGGATGGACGTGGGGGCGGTCTTGATAGCCGTGGCCGGTGTGGCGGGGACGCTGGGGGGAGCGCTGCTCACCCAGCGGGGTGCCGACAAGGCCAAGCGGCACGAGCTGGAGATGAGCCAGGCGCTCCAGGAGGAGCGCGCGAACCGGGAGCTGCGGCGCCGCTGCTACACGGAACTGCACCGTGACGCCCGGCAGTTCTGCACGGCGCTCAGCCGGCACCTGTACGTCATGCGCGATCGCACGGCCGGCGACGAGGACGTCCAGGTGCTGGAGGCCGCCAAGGACACCTACCGCGACCGCTGGTCCGAGGCGCTGATGATCGCGCCGGACGCGGTGGTCGAACCGGCGCGTGCGGTCAACGGTGCGCTGAACGGGGTCTACGGGCAGGTCAAGCGGCTGGAGCAGGGGAACCCGCGGCCGGGCGAGACACTGCGGTCGGCCGCCGAGGCGCAGCACGCCGTGTGGACGCTGATCGCCGCGGCGAGGGAGGCGATGCGCCGTGATCTCGGCATCACCACCGAGTCCGACGAGCCACCTGCCTACTCCACCGACGCCCACACCTTCTTCCACGACTTCTCACACCCGGGTCACGACCCGTCCTGACCCGGGGCCGGGAGGGGACCCGGTACGGCCGATACCCGGCCACTCCGGTCCCTCCCGGCACTTCCCCCATACCGTTGCGGCCCTCAGCCCGCCGTTCTCGTTCGATTACAGTGCTCAGCGTCGTACGTGTGGACGGTGCCCTGGGAGGTCGAGGTGGGTGCGACTGCCGGGGCCGTCTGGGGCCGTGCGGAACAGCAGGACTTCCGCAGCCGGGTGCGCGGGACGCTGCTCGGCGTGGCCGTGGGCGACGCCCTCGGCGCACCGGTCGACGGTCTGGGCATCGAGCAGATCCGGGAGGCGCACGGCGCGGAGGGGCTGCTCGACCTCGCCCCTGCCTACGGCCGGCGCGGCGCCGTCACGCACCTGACGCAGCTCACCCTGTTCTCCGTCGACGGGCTGATCCGCGCCCAGGTGCGGCGCGACACCGGCGCCTGGCACCCGCCGACCGACCTGCACCGGGCGTATCTGCGCTGGGCGGCCACCCAACGGGACTGGGGGCCCGACGAGCGCCGCAAGGACGACGGGTGGCTGGCCCGCGAGGAGTGGCTGTACGCCCGGCGCAACCCCGGCCGGGCCCTGCTGCTGGGGCTCGGGGACGAGACGATGGGCACCCCGGAGGCACCCAAGAACCCCGGGGAGACCGGGCCGGAGGCCGCCGCGCGGTCCGCGCCGTTCGGGCTGCTCGTCGGCTGGGAGCCGCAGCTCGTCGCCCAGCTCGCCCTGGAGTGCGCCGCGCAGACCCACGGCTCCCCGGCGGCCTGCCTGGCCGCGAGCGCCTACGCCCTGCTCGTGCACGGGCTGGCCCGCGGGGAGAGCCTCGACACGGCGGTGCAGCGCACCCTCGCCCTGCTGGCCTCCCGCCCCGGGCACGCACCGGTGTCCGACGCGCTTCAGCAGGCGCTCGGCGCGGTCCGCCAGGGCATGCCGGGGCCGGAGCGCGTGGCCGAACTGAGCGGGCCCGGGACGGCGGAGGGACTGGTCGGGGCCGCCGTGTACTGCGCGCTCGTCGCCGCCGACGTCCGGCACGGGCTGTGCCTGGCCGTGAACCAGGACGGCCCGTCCGCCGCCACCGCCGCGCTGGCCGGCGGCCTGCTCGGCGCCCTGCACGGGGAGACGGCCCTCCCGCCGGCCTGGCTGGCCGAGCTGGAGGGCCGTCCCACGATCCTGGAGCTGGCCGACGACTTCGCCATGGAGATGACCCAGGGGCCCGCCCTGCACGGTCCCGGCGGCTCCTCCCCGGGATGGCTCGCCCGCTACCCGCGGGCGTGAGCGCGTCGCCGGACGAGGGGGGACCGGTCCCCGTCCGTCATTCCCGGACCGTCGTGCGGACCGCCTCGTCCACCGGACCGGCCGGAGCCGGCACCGCGGCCGTCGCCGCTCCGTCCCCGTCGGTGTTGATCTTCTCGATGATCGCCAGGCGTTCGGGGGTGTCCTCGGGCTTGAGGTAGCCGATCAGGACGTACAGCACCAGGGAGACCGCGAGCGGGATCGACACCTGGTACTGGAGCGGCACACCGCCCTCGACGTTCCAGTTGATCGGGTAGTTCACCAGCCAGAAGGCGAGCAGGCCCATCGACCAGCTGACCAGTGCCGCGGTCGGGCCGGAGCGGCGGAACGCCCGCAGCAGGCCGAGCATCATCGGGATCGCCATGGGGCCCATCAGGCCGGCCACCCACTTGATGACGACGGTGATGATGTCCTTGAACGCGGGGGAGTTGACCTGGGTGGCCGCCGCCATCGACAGCCCGAGGAAGACGACCGTGGCGACCCGGGCGACCCGCAGCCCCTGGCTCGGGTTCCAGGACCGGGCCCGGGCCCAGATCACCGGCGCGCAGTCCCGGGTGAACACGGCGGCGATGGCGTTGGCGTCCGAGGAGCACATGGCCATCGTGTGGGAGAAGAACCCCACGATGACCAGGCCCAGCAGGCCGTGCGGCAGGAGCTGCTCGGTCATCAGCGCGTACGAGTCCGAGCCGTCCGCCTTCTGCGACTCGACCAGCAGCGGCGACATCCACATGGGGAAGAACAGCACGAGCGGCCAGACCAGCCACAGGATCGCCGACAGCCGGGCGGACCGCTCGGCCTGCTTGGCGTTCGGCGTGGCCATGTAGCGCTGGGCCTGGTTGAGCATGCCGCCGTTGTACTCGAACAGCTTGATGAAGAGGAACGCCAGCAGGAACACCGTGCCGTACGGGCCGACCAGCGGCTTCTCGTGCCCCTGGAGCTCGGGGGAGTCCCAGACGCCGAAGAAGCCGCCGTGGTCGTCGAGCCGGACGACGACCGCGACGAACATCGCGACGCCCGCCAGCAGCTGGATGACGAACTGGCCGAGTTCGGTCAGCGCGTCCGCCCACAGGCCGCCGATCGTGCAGTAGATCGCCGTGATGCCGCCGGTGATCAGGATGCCCTGGTTGAGCGAGATGCCGGTGAAGACGGACAGCAGCGTCGCGATCGCCGCCCACTTCGCGCCCACGTCCACGATCTTCAGCAGCATGCCGGACCAGGCCAGCGCCTGCTGCGTCTTCAGGTCGTAGCGGTTCTTCAGGTACTCCAGCGGGGAGGCCACGTGGAGCCGGGAGCGCAGCCGGTTGATGCGCGGCGCGAAGAGCTTGGAGCCGATGGCGATGCCGAGGGCGATGGGGAAGGACCAGGTGACGAAGGACGTGACGCCGTAGGTGTAGGCGATGCCCGCGTACCCGGTGAACATCACCGCGCTGTAGCCCGACATGTGGTGCGAGATGCCGGACAGCCACCACGGCATCTTGCCGCCGGCCGTGAAGAAGTCGCTGACGTCGTCCACGCGTTTGTGCGACCAGACGCCGATCGCGACCATCACGGCGAAATAGCCGATGAGCACGGCCCAGTCGAGACCGTTCATGAGTCCCCTTCCACGGTGCTGCCGCCACAGTCAGGCATGTGAACTCTGGGTTCGGTGACGTGCGCACGGCAAGCAAGCGGAAGGTCAAGAGACGGCAAAATTGTTCGGCAAGGTGACCTGTGTTCACCTACATGAACAAACGGTGGGTGTCCGCGGCCCGATGCACGACACCCCCGGCCTGCGTCGGGCAGGCCGGGGGTGCCGGGGGTCGGACGGGATCCGCGGAGGTCAGCGCAGTTCCTCCGGGCAGGGTGTCCCGCGCGGGAACTGGTACGGCGCCGCCAGGCGGTACGTGCCCGCCTTCGGCGCGAGCAGCTCCGTCCACTTGTCGCCCTGCGCGTCCTCCTCCGTCTCCGCCAGGCAGCCGTTGACGTTGACGTACGTCTTCGGCTCGCCCTCGGGACGGTTCTTGGAGGCCTCCGTCTCCTGCGGCGGCTTCAGGCTCTTGCCCTCGGCGTCGACGATGCTCAGCCACGGGGAGTACGGCACGCGCACCAGGATGCGGCCCGGCTTCTTCACCTGAAGCACCATCTCGCCCTGCTCGGCCCGGTCGACCACCGCGTTCGGCTCGGCCAGCGGCGTGGGCTCGGTCACCTCGAACAGCTGCCAGTTGGCGTCGCCCCAGATCTGGTTCAGATAGGGCAGACCGCGCTGCACCAGGGCCCGCTCGCGCTCCCCGCCGTCGCCGTCCGGCTCGTCCTTCGGCAGCACCACGTAGTGGACCGCCCAGCGCTTGAGCCACTCGTGGTAGTTCGCCGAGTTGAGGGTGTCGTCGTAGAAGAGCGGGTTGCGCTCCATGTCGGCCTGGCGGTTCCAGCCCCGGGCCAGGTTGACGTACGGGGCCAGGGCCGAGGCCTCGCGGTGCGACCGGGCGGGCACGACCTCGACCCGGCCCTTCTCCGCGCCGACCTCCTGCAACTCGTTCACCAGCGGCGCCAGCTCACGCGACCAGGAGGCCGCCGGTGCCGTGTGCACGATGTCGTCGACCGTCTTGAAGCCGATCCACACGCCGAAGCCCACGAGGGCGACCACGGCCGCGTACCACCTGCGGCTGCGCGGCACCGTGAACGGCAGCGCGGCGACCAGCGCCACACCGGCGAACAGCATGGCCAGCCGCGTGATGTTGGAGCCGATCTGCGAGCTGATCAGCCACACCAGCACGACCCCCAGGCCGTACACCCCCGCCGTCAGCCGGACCGTCTTCCAGTCCCGCGGCACCAGCACGAGGACCAGCACCGAGAACGCCAGCGGCAGCAGCACCGAGCCGAAGATCATCGGCTGCGTCCCCGAGAACGGGAACAGCCACGCGGACAGCGCCACCACCACGCTCGGCGCCAGCCCCAGCGCCCAGGCGCCGGGCCGCCGCTTCTGGAGGAACAGCGCCACCGCCACTAGCCCCACGAACAGGCCCGCGACCGGGGACGCCATCGTCGCCAGCGCCGCCAGGGGCGCCGCGCACAGGGCCTTCGCCCAACGCCGGTACCGCCACCGGTGCGGCCAGCAGAACACGACCGCGACCGCGCCGAGCGCGAACATCATGCCCAGGCCGAAGGTGACCCGGCCGGACACGGCGTTGCAGAACAGCCCGAACACACCCGCCAGCGACGCCCACAGTGGGTTGCGGACCGAACGGGAGCGCAACAGCAGCAGCGTCAGCAGACCGGCCGACACCGTCCCCGCGATCATCATCGTCGTCCGGACGCCGAGCACCGACATCAGGTACGGCGACACCACGCTGTACGACACCGGGTGCATGCCGCCGTACCAGGCGAGGTTGTACGCCGAGTCCGGGTGCCGGCCGACGAACTCCGCCCAGGCGTCCTGCGCGGCGAGATCGCCACCACTGTTCGCGAACGTGAAGAACCAGACGACGTGCAGCACCGCGGCCAGGCCCGTGATCGACAGGACCGGGTGGCGCAGCATGCGGGCGCGCACGGCCCGCACCACGGGAGGCAGCCCGGCCCCGCCGTCCGTGCCGTCAGCACCGTCGGTGTCGTCAGTGCTGTCCGGCGCCGTGTCCGGCGGCGGCGCGCCCTCCGGTTCTGCGGGCAGGCCTATTCGCGGGCCGGATACCGGGCCCGGATCGGCGTCGTCTGCGCGTGTCGGCTCCGCAGTGGCCACTCGAAGGCACTCCCCGTGTCCCGTCTTCTGTTCTCGCCCGATGCTCCCCGGCCGTGAACCGTTCGTCCCCCGGTCCGCCGCATGCCGCCGGGCACGGCGACCTGCCCCGTTTCGTGACGCTAGCACGCACCCCGCCGGGCAGGGCCCGGACGGGCCCCCACCGGCGGGGTGCGGTGCGCGGGCGGCGGCCCGCGCTCAGGCGATGCGCGTCAGCTTGTCCGCGAAGCCCGGCTCGACCAGATCCTTCTGAAGGGCCACCGGGACCTTCACGGCACCGCTGGACCCGTCACCGACGGTGAGCGTGCCCACCTTCGTGCCGGCCTTCGTCTGGTGCGGCAGCTCGTCCGCGGCGAACGTCAGCTTGACCGACAGCCCCGCCCAGCCGACGGCCGTGACGTCCTTCGTGACGACGACCGGCGTGCGTCCGCCGAGCCCGTCGTCGGCGTACCCGACGACCTCGCCCTTCTTGAGGATCGTCGCCGACTCCAGCGCGCCCTGCGCGGCCCGGATCAGCTTGTCGCCCTCGTGCAGGGCGGCGCCGAGGATGGTGTTGTCCGGGCCGCCGGCCGGCTGGCGCACGACCGCGCCGATGATCCGCCGCGTCTCGCCGTTCACGTCCTTCTTGGCGGAGAACACGAGGTTGCCGAGCGCGGAGGTGGTCGTGCCGGTCTTGATGCCGGTCACGTCGTTGTAGCCGACCAGGCGGTTCCAGTTGTCGTGCTTGACGCCCTTGTAGTCGACGTACGACATCATCGCCGCGACCTCGCGGAACGCCGGCTGCTGCATGGCGGCCTTGGCGAGCTTCACCTGGTCCACGGCCGTGGAGACGGTGGTGTTGTTCAGGCCCGACGGGTCGGTGTACGTCGAGTTCTTCATGCCGAGGTCCTCGGCGGCGTCGTTCATCTTGCCCACGAACGCCTTCTCCGACCCCGCGTCCCAGCGGGCCAGCAGCCGTGCCACGTTGTTCGCGGACGCGATCAGGATGCCCTCCAGGGCCTCCCGCTGGCTGATCTTGTCGCCCGCGGTGACGTCGACGGTGGATTCCTGGCCGGCGTCCGACTGGTCCTCGGCGGCCTGGTCGATACCGATCTTCGGGCCGTCCTCGCCGCTCTTGAGCGGGTGGTCGCGCAGGATGACGTAGGCGGTCATGACCTTGGCGACGCTGGCGATCGGCACGGGCCGCTGCTCGCCGGAGGAGCCGAAGGTGCCGATGCCCTGGACGTCCAGCGCGGCCTGGCCGTCGGCCGGCCAGGGGATGTCGACCTTGCCGCCCTCGAAGGTGTAGCTGTCCTTCGCGGTGAGGTCGAGGGTGGGCGACGGCAGCGGGCGCAGGTTCTGCGCGACCGCGAAGACGATCAGCAGCAGCAGCGCGATCGGCGTCCAGATCTTCACCCGCCGCACGGCCGTGCGCAGCGGGGTCTCCGGGGGCGGCGGGGTGTTCGTCAGCTCGGCCAGCAGGTCCAGCGGCGGCTTGGGCGGCAGCGGCTGCTGCGTGGTCCGCTCGGGCCCGACGACGGGCACGGCGGCGGTGGCCTCGGCGGGGGAGGTCGTGCGCCCGGGAGCGCCCTTCCCCGGGGCGGCCGGCGCCTTCTGCTCCGGCGTCTTCTGCTCCGGCGTCTTCTGCTCCGGCGCCTTCTGCCCCGGGGCCGACGGCGGCTTGCGCGTCGCGGGGTCGTCCAGCGGCTTGAGGGCGACGAACGTGCTGGTCCGCTCGGCGTCCTTCTCCGCGTCCTTCTCGGCGGCGGCGCCACCGGCGGTGCCCTTCGGGGCGTCCTTCGGGGCCTCCTTCGGAGCGTTCTCGGGGGTGGCGTCGGCGGTGCCCTTGCGGGTGTCCTCGGGTGCGGTGCCGGGTGCGGCCCTGCGGTCGCTCCTCGGGGCGTCCTTGGCGGCGTCGCCGAGCTTCAGCATCGTGGTGGCCTGGTCGACCGGGGGCCGCACGGCCTTGAACACGGCGGTGGGCTGGTCGACGTGCGGCGCGGCGGGCTTCGCGGACTTCCCGTCGCTGTCGCCGCCGTCGCCCTCGGTGCTGTCCTTGGCGTCGGCCTTGCCCGTGTCCTTGGAGGCCGTGCCTCGGGTGCCCCCGGCGACGGGCCTGCCGTCGGTCCGGAACACGGCGGTGGGCTGGTCGACGTGCGGCGCGGCGGGCTTCGCGGACTTCGCGTCGCCGTCGCCGTCGTCGCCCTCGGTGGTGTCCTTGGTGTCGGCCTTGCCGGTGTCCTTGGTGTCGGC